>NZ_JBXWOT010000005.1:0-189315 GCF_059611025.1 Ruegeria sp. CDSB114 | reverse complement strand
GTCTTGCCGTGGTCAACGTGCCCAATCGTGCCAATGTTGACGTGCGGCTTATTACGCTCAAACTTTTCCTTTGCCATGATGGCCTCCTTTATCGGTAATGAAGGGAGCCCGCTAATCGAGCTCCCTCAAATTTTCGCTTATGCGTATTTCGCCTGGATCTCGTCCGAGATGTTCTGCGGAACCGGATCGTAGTGGTCGAACTGCATGGTGAACTGGGCACGGCCAGACGACATCGAACGCAAGGTGTTGATGTAGCCGAACATGTTGGCCAGCGGCACAAACGCGTCAATCGCGATGGCGTTGCCACGGTTTTCCTGCCCAGAAACCTGTCCCCGACGCGATGTCAGGTCACCAATGATACCGCCGGTATATTCTTCCGGAGTGATCACTTCGACCTTCATGATCGGCTCAAGCAGTTTCGCACCCGCTTTGCGCATGCCTTCACGCATACCCATACGCGCCGCGATCTCAAAGGCGAGAACCGAAGAGTCCACGTCGTGGTATTTACCTTCGATCAGGGCAACCTTGAAGTCGATCACAGGGAAGCCAGCCAGCGGGCCGCTATCCATGACGGATCTGATGCCTTTTTCAACGCCCGGGATGTATTCCTTGGGCACCGAACCACCAACAACACGAGATTCGAACGAATAACCTTCGCCCGGCTCTGTTGGGGTGATGATCATCTTCACCTCAGCGAACTGACCCGAACCACCCGACTGTTTCTTGTGGGTGTAAACGATCTCGGCTTCGTGACCGATGGTTTCGCGATAGGCCACCTGCGGCGCACCAATATTCGCTTCAACCTTGAATTCACGCTTGAGACGGTCAATCAGGATGTCCAGGTGAAGTTCGCCCATGCCCTTCATGATGGTCTGACCCGATTCCAGATCAGTTTCCACACGGAAGGACGGGTCTTCGGCGGCCAAACGGCCCAGACCCTGGCTCATTTTTTCCTGGTCAGCCTTGGTTTTCGGCTCAACCGCGATCTCGATCACCGGATCGGGGAAGGTCATGGTTTCCAGAACCACCGGATCGCCGGTCGAACACAGAGTGTCGCCCGTGGTGGTGTCTTTCAGACCTGCCAGCGCAATGATGTCGCCCGCGAACGCTTCGGTGATTTCCTCACGTTCGTTCGAGTGCATCATCATCATCCGGCCGATACGCTCTTTCTTACCCTTGGTCGAGTTCAGAAGCGTGTCGCCCTTGGACAGAGTGCCCGAGTAGATGCGGGTAAAGGTCAGCGAGCCAACAAAGGGGTCGTTCATGATTTTGAACGCCAGACCCGAGAACGCCATATCATCATCCGCACGGCGGGCGATGTTACGGGTTTCTTCTTCGTCACCGGGTTTGAAGCCCATGTAATCGACAACGTCCAGCGGGCTGGGCAAATAGTCGATCACAGCGTTCAGCAGTGGCTGAACACCTTTGTTTTTGAACGCCGAACCACCCAGAACCGGAACAAACGCGATTTCCAGAGTACCTTTGCGCAGCAGGGCGCGCAGGGTTGGAACGTCGGGCTCATTGCCTTCCAGGTATTCCATCATCGCGTCGTCGTCCATTTCGACGGCCGCTTCGACCATTTTACCGCGCCATTCGTCAGCCATGTCCTTCAGGCTGTCGCGGATCGGTGCTTTGACCCAGCTTGCGCCTAGGTCTTCGCCCTGCCACAGCCATTCTTCCATGGTGACCAGGTCGATCAGGCCTTCCAATTCGGTCTCTGCGCCGATCGGAATACCAACCGGAACAGCGCGTGCGCCGGTACGGTCTTCGATCATTGCAACGCAGTTGAAGAAGTCCGCGCCGATCTTGTCCATCTTGTTGACGAACACCATCCGCGGAACCTTGTAGCGGTCAGCCTGACGCCACACGGTTTCGGTCTGAGGTTCAACACCGGCGTTTGCGTCAAGAACGCAGACTGCACCGTCGAGAACCGCCAGCGAGCGTTCAACTTCGATGGTGAAGTCAACGTGGCCGGGGGTGTCGATGATGTTCAGGCGGTGCTTGGGCGAGTCAGCGGTTTCACCGTCTTCGGTGCGTTCCCAGAAAGTGGTCGTCGCAGCCGAGGTGATGGTGATCCCGCGTTCCTGCTCCTGCTCCATCCAGTCCATGGTGGCTGCACCGTCGTGCACCTCACCGATGTTGTGGGATTTGCCGGTGTAGTACAGGATGCGTTCCGAGCAGGTCGTCTTACCTGCATCGATATGCGCCATGATACCGAAGTTACGGTAATGGTTGAGTGTATATTCGCGTGCCATTTCAATAAGCCTCTGGAATTACCAACGGTAGTGGCTGAAGGCTTTGTTCGCCTCGGCCATCTTGTGGGTGTCTTCACGCTTCTTAACGGCGGTACCGCGGGACTGTACGGCGTCCAGCAGTTCGCCGGCGAGGCGTTCTTCCATGGTGTTTTCGTTACGGCCACGCGCAGCAGTGATCAGCCAGCGGATGGCCAGTGCTTCGCGGCGCTCAGGGCGCACTTCGACCGGAACCTGATAAGTTGCACCACCAACCCGGCGCGAGCGAACCTCGACCGACGGTTTGATGTTGTCGAGTGCTTCGTGGAACACTTCGACAGGTGCGCGCTTGATCTTGCCTTCAACGCGGTCAAATGCGTTGTAGACGATGCGCTCTGCAACCGACTTTTTACCGTCGATCATCAGGTTGTTCATGAATTTGGTCAGTACCTTGTCGCCAAATTTGGCGTCAGGCAGGACTTCGCGTTTTTCGGCGGCGTGACGACGTGACATATCAGCCTCTCCTTCTTATTTGGGACGCTTCGCGCCGTACTTCGAACGACGTTGCTTACGGTCTTTGACGCCTTGGGTATCCAAAACACCACGCAGGATGTGGTAACGGACACCGGGAAGGTCTTTTACACGGCCGCCACGGATCAGAACAACCGAGTGTTCCTGCAGGTTGTGGCTTTCACCGGGGATGTACGAGATCACCTCGAACCCGTTGGTCAGGCGCACCTTGGCAACCTTACGCATCGCCGAGTTCGGCTTTTTCGGTGTGGTTGTGTAAACACGTGTGCAGACGCCGCGTTTCTGCGGGCACTGCTCCAGGTGCATGGACTTCGAGCGTTTTACTTTCGGCTGCCGCGGCTTGCGGATCAGCTGTTGGATCGTTGGCATTCCGGTTATATCCCCGTTTTGCAACACACATGACATGCACGCGTGATGCGTGCGGTTAAATTCGCTGCACTCGTGCGTCCACAAGCGCAAAACCCGCGAGCGTTCCCATTCCGAGGTGAACGTCGCGGTTTGTTATCAGAGGGCGCGAACGATAAAAGAGTTCGGGCCTTGACCAGTTCATTACTGAAATCGGTTTTGGGGCGGCCCCCGGTACCGAGATGTGGCGCGTAATAGGGGGAGTCGGACCCAGTGTCAACAGTACAGCTGATCCGTTCCACATCAGGCCGTTTCGCGCTGGAACCAAAGCTCATCCAGTCTTACCGCCCGTTGCAGGAACAGGTCCGTGCAGGCATAGTCAGCCCATTGATCTGGACCACGGATGAATCATGCAAATACTTGGCCTGTGTCGTTTTTCCTATCCCGCCCATGGCGGCTTTCAGATCGAACACGAAACGATCGAGGACCGGCGCTCCTATCTGTATCAACCTGACCGGCTGGAAGAGCGGTTTCGCCTATTTGAAACTACTAGCCTGCCCTGTATAAAAGAGCAAACCGACGAGGATTTTCAGTTTCTCATCGTGATCGGTGAATGCCTGCCAAACCCGGCACGCGAACGTCTTTACGACTTAACAGCGGGCATGCCTCAGGTACAGATCATCGCACGCGAACCAAAGCGTCATCGCAGGGTCATGAAAGAAATCCTGAATTCAGCACGCACCAAACCGGACGCCCCCTGCATCCAGTTCCGCCACGATGATGACGATGCGGTTTCGGTCGATTTCGTTGAGCGCTTGCGCATCGCCGCAGATGAGGGTCAGGGCTTAATGCGGAACCACAGAACCGTTGCGATTGACTACAATCAGGGGTTCCTGGCCCGTTTCGGTGCAGATGGCATCAGGGCGGCACAGGTGTATCAACCTTTGCTGGGGGTGGGCTTTGCAATGTACTCCGCCGGGGGGAGTGACTTGACGATCATGAATTTCGCACATCACCGGATCGGAAATTTCATGCCCGTTATCAGCTATCCGGATGCACCTATGTGGGTCCGCACGCTTAACCAGTTCAACGATTCTCCGCATGCGCGAAACAGCAAGACCGAGCTGTCCCCCCTAACCTCTGAACAGGAAGGCGAATTCATCGCACGGTTCGCCATCGACCAGGACGCCGTTCGCCGCATTCATTCGGCAGATTGATGCGTCCTTTCACGGAACAGCATGAACATTCCTGCCCCAACCACTAAGGCCGCGCCCGCCATCGTAATCCTGTCGGGCCAGTCCCCAAATACGGCCCAGCCCAAACCCAACGCCCAGATCAGACTGGAATAACGAAACGGCGCGATAAAGCCGATCTCACCAGCGCGCATGACAATGACGCTGAACAAATATCCCGTCAGAACAAAGACCGCAGCACACGCTACCATCGAACCGGCGGCTGCCGGAACCGGAACCCAGCCCGAGACAGAGGTGACAAGAACCGCCGTCAATGTAATCGTCGCGGTTGTTGCCAGCGTTACTGCAAGTGATGGCACATGCACCGACATGCGTCGCGTAATCAAATCCCGGGCAGTTACCGAAGCAACTGCGATCAAAGCATATATCGCGTAGATGCTGAAACCATCCGTGCCCGGGCGAACGATCAGCAACATACCGGCGAACCCGAAAACGATGGCAAGAATCCGACGCCAACCGATATACTCTTGAAAAAACAACGCGGCTCCAAGTGTTACGGTTAATGGCAAGGCCAGCAGAATGGCCGTCACGTTTGCCAACGGCATATGAAGCAGCGCGACCAAAAAGAAAATTGTCGCCAACAATTCGGCGAGACAACGTGCCGCGACCAACCACTTGTCATGACGCGGAAAGTTCAGATGCAACGCCCCATAGTACCGTGCCAGAAGATACACCAGAATGGTCGCCAAAACCCCGCGGATGGCAACCATCTGAAACAGCGGTATCTGGGCTCCGGCGGCCTTGATCAAAGTGTCATTGATGGTGAAGGCAGCCATGCTGCCCATCATCAGCAAAGCACCCCTGAAATTCGGCGTCACTCTTTTTGAACTCCGCATTTGGCCACGAAGTGCATTTGGCGGCGTTCAAGAAAGAGATGTCAATATGGCTCCGCCCACCAATGCTCTGCTAGCATGACATTTCCAATGGCGCTTCATGCAGCGCCCCACCCGAGCCTGAAATGAAAAGGCCCCGCGAAATCGCGGGGCCTGATCTTTGGAATTTAGGATCGCTTATTCGCGGCTTTCCGGTGTTTCCACCAGAACATCCAGCTCGTCGCCGACCATATCGTCATCCATCATCGGCGCAGCCAGAGCAGCGGCGGCTTCGGCCTCTTCCCGGCGGGCTTCGATGACAACGTTGTCACGCGACTGCGCGACGCGCTGTACGCTTTGCGTTGCGCCACCGGTACCGGCAGGGATTAGACGACCGACGATCACGTTCTCTTTCAGGCCAACCAGCTTGTCTTTCTTGCCCTGAACCGAAGCCTCGGTCAGAACCCGTGTGGTTTCCTGGAACGACGCCGCCGAGATGAACGAACGCGTCTGCAGCGAGGCTTTGGTGATCCCCAAGAGGATCGGCTCGCCCTGAGCCGGACGTCCACCGCGGGCGAGGGTCTTCTCGTTGGCCGCGTCGAACTCCTGCTTGTCGACATGTTCACCTTTCAGCAGGGTGGTGTCACCTGAATCCAGGATCTCCCACTTCTGCAGCATCTGGCGCACGATCACTTCGATGTGCTTGTCGTTGATCTTCACGCCCTGCAGACGATAAACATCCTGCACTTCGTCGATCATGTAATCCGCCAGCGCTTCGACACCCATGATGGACAGGATGTCATGCGGGGCCGGGTTACCGTCCATCAGGTATTCACCCTTCTGGATGAAGTCACCTTCTGCAACCGGGATGTGCTTACCCTTGGGCACCATATACTCGATGGTCTCCATGGACTCGTCAGCCGGTTCGATGCTGATGCGACGCTTGTTCTTGTAGTCGCGACCAAAGCGCACGTAACCATCGGCTTCTGCGATGATCGCGTGATCTTTCGGGCGACGGGCTTCGAACAGTTCGGCAACACGCGGCAGACCACCGGTGATGTCCTTGGTCTTGGCACCTTCACGCGGGATACGCGCGACAACTTCACCAGCTTCGATCTGCTGACCGTCTTCGATCGACAGGATCGCGTCCACCGACATCGGATAGTGAACCGGGTTGCCCGCATCGTTACGGACTGGTTCGCCATCTTCGCCAACCAGAATGATCTCAGGCTTGAGGTCGCTGCCTTTGGGGGCCGCGCGCCAGTCGATCACGATCTTCTGGGTCATACCGGTTGCATCGTCGGTCACGTCGCGGACAGCAATGCCCGAAACCAGATCAACATATTTCGCGGTACCGGACTTTTCGGCGATGATCGGCAGGGTGTAAGGATCCCATTCGAACAGCTTGTCGCCACGGTTCACCTTGGTGCCATCCTTGACGAACAGCTTCGAGCCATAACCCAACTTGTGGTTGGCACGCTCTTCGCCATGTTCGTCTTTGATCACCATCTTCATGTTCCGGCCCATGACCAGGCTTTCGCCCGCGGAATTGACCAGGATCTGCGGGTTCTCGAACGAAACGACACCGTCGTGGCTGGCTTCCTGGAACGACTGCTGACCACCTTGCGCAACACCACCGATGTGGAAGGTCCGCATTGTCAGCTGCGTACCGGGTTCACCGATGGACTGGGCGGCGATGATGCCGACAGCCTCACCCGTGTTGACCATAGTACCGCGTGCAAGGTCACGACCGTAGCAGGTTGCACAGACGCCTTCCTCGGACTCACAGGTCAGAGGTGAACGGATGCGCATCGACGCAACAGCGGCCTCATCAATGATATCAGCCATGCGTTCGTCGATCAGCTGACCCGCAGCGACCAGAACCTCATCGGTACCGGGACGCAGAACGTCATCGGCAGAGACACGGCCCAGCACACGTTCGGCTAGCGAAGCAACAACTTCACCGTCGTTTACCGCGGCTTCCGCAGTGATCGCACGCTCGGTTCCACAATCGAGCTCACGCACGATGCAGTCCTGTGCCACGTCCACTAGACGACGGGTCAGGTAACCCGAGTTCGCCGTTTTCAGAGCAGTATCCGACAGACCCTTACGGGCGCCGTGGGTCGAGTTGAAGTATTCAAGAACGGTCAGACCTTCCTTGAAGTTCGAGATGATCGGCGTCTCGATGATGTCACCGTTCGGCTTGGCCATCAGGCCGCGCATACCGCCCAGCTGTTTCATCTGAGTGACCGAGCCACGCGCGCCCGAGTGGGCCATCATGTAGACCGAGTTCGGTTCCTTTTCAGACCCGTCCTCTGCCCGATCCGAAGATGAGATCGTGCTCATCATCGCTTCGGTTACACGATCGTTACACTTCGACCAGGCATCAACAACTTTGTTGTACTTTTCACCCTGAGTGATCAGGCCGTCCATGTACTGCTGTTCAAAATCCTTCACCTGACTACGGGTTTCATCGACGATGCCCCATTTGTCATCCGGGATCACCATGTCGTCCTTACCGAACGAGATACCGGCGCGGAACGCTTCCTTGAAGCCCATCGACATGATCTGGTCACAGAAGATGACCGACTCTTTCTGACCGCAGTAACGGTAGACGGTGTCGATCACCTGCTGCACTTCTTTCTTCCGCAGCAGGCGGTTGACCAGTTCGAACGGCGCCTTGTTGTTCATCGGCAGCAGAGCACCCAGGCGCACTCGGCCCGGAGTGGTTTCAAACCGCTGTTGAACTTCGTTGCCTTCGCTGTCGATCTGGCTGATCCGCGCGGTGATCTTGGTGTGCATATGCACTTCACCAGCGTCCAGCGCGTGCTGAACTTCGTCGATCGAGCCAAAGACCTTGCCTTCGCCCGGCATACCTTCGCGTTCCAGGGTCACATAGTACAGACCCAGGATCATATCCTGCGACGGAACGATGATCGGCGCGCCGTTTGCTGGCGACAGAACGTTGTTCGTCGACATCATCAGAACGCGGGCTTCCAGCTGGGCCTCAAGGCTCAGCGGGACGTGAACGGCCATCTGGTCACCGTCGAAGTCGGCGTTAAAGGCCGAACAGACCAACGGGTGCAGCTGGATCGCTTTACCCTCGATCAGAACCGGTTCAAACGCCTGAATGCCAAGACGGTGCAGTGTCGGCGCACGGTTCAGCATGACAGGGTGTTCGCGGATCACCTCGTCGAGGATATCCCACACTTCGGGACGCTCTTTCTCGACCAGTTTCTTCGCCTGTTTCACGGTCGAAGACAGACCCTTGGCTTCAAGGCGCGAGTAGATGAACGGCTTGAACAGTTCCAGCGCCATCTTCTTGGGCAGACCACACTGGTGCAGCTTGAGTTCCGGACCGGTCACGATGACCGAACGGCCCGAGAAGTCGACGCGCTTACCCAGAAGGTTTTGACGGAAGCGACCCTGCTTACCCTTCAGCATGTCCGACAGCGATTTCAGCGGACGCTTATTGGCGCCGGTGATCACGCGGCCACGACGGCCATTGTCGAACAGAGCATCGACGGATTCCTGCAGCATCCGCTTTTCGTTGCGGACAATGATGTCAGGTGCGCGCAGTTCGATCAGACGCTTCAGACGGTTGTTCCGGTTGATGACGCGGCGATACAGATCGTTCAGATCCGAAGTCGCAAAACGACCACCATCCAGTGGAACCAGCGGACGCAGTTCCGGCGGAATCACCGGGATCACGGTCATCACCATCCACTCAGGCCGGTTGCCCGACTCGAGGAAGGATTCAACAACCTTCAGACGCTTGATGATCTTCTTGGGCTTCAGCTCACCAGTTGCTTCGGCCAGATCAGCACGCAGCTGTTCGGCTTCGGCTTCCAGATCGATCTGGGCCAGCATCTCACGGATAGCTTCGGCACCGATGTTCGCGGTGAACGCGTCCATGCCATAGGCATCCTGCGCGTCCATGAACTCTTCTTCGGTCAGCATCTGACCATAGGAGAGGTCGGTCAGACCGGGCTCGATGACGACATAGTTTTCAAAGTACAGAACGCGTTCCAGATCGCGCAGCGTCATGTCCAGCATCAGACCGATGCGGGACGGCAGCGATTTCAGGAACCAAATGTGTGCGACGGGCGCGGCCAGCTCGATATGACCCATACGCTCGCGGCGGACTTTCTGCAGGGTGACTTCCACACCGCATTTCTCGCAGACAACGCCGCGATATTTCATCCGCTTATATTTACCGCACAGACATTCGTAATCTTTGATCGGGCCAAAGATACGCGCGCAGAACAGACCGTCACGTTCGGGTTTGAACGTCCGGTAGTTGATGGTTTCGGGTTTCTTGATCTCGCCATAAGACCAAGAGAGGATCCGTTCCGGGCTGGCCAATGAGACCTTGATCTCGTCAAAGACCTTAGGCGGCGTCAGCGGGTTGAACGGGTTATTGGTAATTTCCTGGTTCATTTTGCGTCCTTACAAATTGGGATGGGATGAGTTTGGGGCGTTGCCGCCCCTACTCTTCCTCCGCATCCAGGAGTTCCATATTCAGGCCGAGGCCACGGACTTCTTTCACCAGAACGTTAAACGATTCCGGTACGCCCGCTTCAAAGTTATCCTCGCCCTTGACGATCGACTCGTACACTTTGGTCCGGCCGGCGACGTCATCCGATTTCACGGTGAGCATTTCCTGCAGGGTGTAGGCGGCGCCATAAGCTTCCAGAGCCCAGACTTCCATCTCACCAAAGCGCTGACCACCGAACTGCGCCTTACCACCCAGCGGCTGCTGGGTAACCAGGCTGTACGGCCCGGTTGAACGCGCGTGGATTTTGTCATCCACAAGGTGGTGCAGTTTCAGCAGGTACTTGATGCCCACGGTCACCGGACGTGCAAACTGCTCACCCGTACGACCGTCGAACAGAACCGACTGACCGCTTTGCGAGAAGCCCGCGCGCACCAGAGCGTCATTGACGTCTGCCTCTTTGGCGCCATCAAAGACCGGAGTCGCGATCGGAACACCACGGGTCACGTTGCCCGCAGCCTCGATCAGGTGACCCTCGTCCATGCCAGTGATGCCTTCTTCATAGACATCGTCGCCATAGGCCAGCTTCATTGCTTCGCGAACCGGGGTCAGGTCGCCAGAGCGGCGATATTCACCCAGGGCGTCGTCGATGTTCAGACCCAGACCGCGCGCGGCCCAACCCATGTGGGTTTCAAGGATCTGACCAACGTTCATACGCGAAGGAACACCCAGCGGGTTCAGACAGAAGTCAACCGGCGTACCATCGGCCAGGAACGGCATGTCTTCCATCGGAACAACCTTGGAAATCACACCTTTGTTCCCGTGACGACCGGCCATCTTATCGCCCGGCTGCAGCTTGCGCTTCACGGCGATGAAAACTTTGACCATCTTCATCACACCCGGCGGCAGGTCGTCGCCACGACGAACCTTCTCGACCTTGTCCTCGAAACGGGCGTCCAGAGCACGCTTTTGCACTTCGTACTGCTCATTCAGAGCCTCAACGATCTGTGCGTCCTGCTCATCTTCCAGCGCCAGCTGCCACCACTGACCACGGGTCAGGGTTTCCAACAGGTCCTCGGTGATCACCGACCCTGGTTTGACGCCTTTCGGGCCTTTGACCGCGGTTTTACCCATGATCAGGCCTTGCAGGCGCGCATAGATGTTGCGGTCCAGGATCGCCAGCTCATCGTCCCGGTCACGGGCCAGACGTTCGACTTCTTCCCGCTCGATCTGCAGCGCACGCTCGTCTTTTTCAACGCCGTGACGGTTGAAGACGCGAACCTCAACGACCGTACCGTAATCGCCCGGCTTCACGCGCAGCGAAGTGTCGCGCACGTCAGATGCTTTTTCGCCAAAGATGGCGCGCAGCAGCTTTTCTTCCGGGGTCATCGGGCTTTCGCCCTTCGGAGTGATCTTGCCGACCAGGATATCGCCCGGTTCAACATCCGCGCCGATGTAAACGATGCCCGCCTCGTCGAGGTTACGCAGCGCTTCTTCACCGACATTCGGAATATCGCGGGTGATCTCTTCCGGACCCAGCTTGGTGTCACGGGCGGCGACTTCAAATTCCTCGATATGGACCGAGGTAAAGACGTCGTCACGCGCAATACGTTCCGAGATCAGAATCGAGTCTTCGTAGTTGTAACCGTTCCACGGCATGAACGCGACGACCACGTTCTTACCCAGGGCCAGTTCACCCATATCGGTCGACGGACCATCGGCAATGACCTCGCCCTTCTGGACGGTGTCACCCACTTTGATCAGCGGACGCTGGTTGATGCAGGTGTTCTGGTTCGAACGCTGGAATTTGCGCAGACGATAGATGTCAACGCCAGCGTCGCCCAGTTCCAGATCCTCAGTCGCGCGGATCACGATACGCTGGGCATCGACCTGGTCGATGATACCGGCGCGTTTCGCCTGAATCGCAGCACCTGAGTCAATCGCAACCTTTTCCTCGATTCCGGTACCAATCAGCGGTGCCTCGGCCCGCAGCAGCGGAACCGCCTGACGTTGCATGTTCGAGCCCATCAGAGCGCGGTTAGCATCGTCATTTTCAAGGAACGGGATCAGCGATGCAGCAACCGATACCAGCTGTTTTGGGCTGACGTCGATCAGGTCCACATTCTCGCGCGGGGCCAGAGTGTAGTCACCTGACTGGCGGGTCGAAACCAGGTCGTTGATGAACTTGCCATCCGTATCCAGTGTCGCGTTCGCCTGTGCCACTGTGTGACGCATTTCCTCGGTCGCGGACATGTAGTGAACCTCATCGGTCACCTCAGCGTCTTTGACGACGCGGTACGGTGTTTCGATGAAGCCATACTTGTTCACACGGGCAAAGGTGGCCAGCGAGTTGATCAGACCGATGTTCGGGCCTTCCGGCGTTTCAATCGGGCACATCCGTCCATAGTGTGTCGGATGAACGTCGCGCACCTCAAAGCCCGCACGCTCGCGTGTCAGACCACCGGGGCCAAGCGCCGAGAGACGGCGTTTGTGGGTGACTTCCGACAGCGGGTTGGTCTGGTCCATGAACTGCGACAGCTGCGACGAGCCGAAGAATTCGCGGACAGCAGCAGCAGCCGGTTTCGCATTGATCAGGTCCTGCGGCATGACGGTGTCGATCTCGACCGACGACATACGCTCTTTGATCGCGCGCTCCATGCGCAGCAGGCCAACGCGGTACTGGTTTTCCATCAGTTCGCCGACCGAACGCACACGACGGTTGCCGAGGTGGTCGATATCGTCGATGTCCCCTTTGCCGTCACGCAGTTCAACCAGAGCCTTGATGCAGGCCACGATGTCTTCGCGGCGCAGGGTGCGCAGCGTATCGGGCGCATCCAGAGCCAGACGCATGTTCATCTTTACACGGCCAACGGCGGACAGGTCATAGCGCTCGCTGTCAAAGAACAGCGTTTCGAACAGCGCCGAGGCCGCTTCGACGGTGGGCGGCTCACCCGGGCGCATGACGCGATAGATGTCCATCAGCGCTGTGTCGCGGCCCATGTTCTTGTCTGCCGCCATGGTGTTACGCATGTAGGGGCCGACATTGATGTTGTCGATATCCAGAACCGGAATATCAGTGACGCCCGCGTCGATCAGCTCTTTCGCGGTGCCTCCGATCAGCTCGCCGTCTTTGTCGTATTCCAGCGTCAGCTCATCACCAGCTTCGACATAGATCGCGCCGGTTTCTTCGTTGATGATGTCCTTGGCGACAAACTTCCCGACGATGTGATCGAACGGAACCAACAGCTCGGTGACGTTGCCTTCATCGATCAGCTTCTTGACCGCGCGCGGGGTGACTTTCTTGCCCGCTTCGGCAATCACTTCACCGGATTTGGCGTCGATCAGGTCATAGGTCGGACGCGTACCGCGTGCACGCTCGGGGAAGAACGGTGCAATCCAGCCCTTCTTCTTGTCTAGCTTGTACGACACCGTGTTGTAATAGGCGTCCATGATCGCTTCTTGATCCAGACCCAGCGCATACAGCAGGGTTGTCACAGGCAGTTTGCGGCGACGGTCGATACGGGCGAACACGATGTCCTTGGCGTCGAACTCAAAGTCCAGCCAGCTGCCGCGATACGGGATGATGCGGCAGGCAAACAACAGCTTGCCCGAGGAATGGGTCTTGCCCTTGTCGTGGTCAAAGAACACACCGGGCGAACGGTGCATCTGGGACACGATCACACGCTCGGTACCGTTCACAATGAACGTCCCGTTTGGTGTCATCAGGGGCATATCCCCCATGAACACGTCCTGTTCCTTGATGTCTTTGACCGACTTGGCGCCAGTGTCCTCGTCGACATCAAACACGATCAGACGCAGAGTGACTTTCAGCGGCGCGCTGTAGGTCATGTCGCGCTGCATGCACTCTTCGACGTCGTATTTGGGTTTTTCCAAATCGTATTTCACGAACTCCAGAACGGAGGTTTCGTTGAAATCCTTGATCGGGAAAACCGACTGGAACACGCCTTTGATGCCTTCGCCGTCTGTCGGCACATCTGCATCGCCGGAGCGCAGGAATAGATCATAAGAAGATTTTTGCACCTCAATGAGGTTCGGCATCTCCAGCACTTCGCGGATTTTGCCGTAATATTTCCGAAGACGTTTCTGGCCAAGGAACGATTGAGCCATGTCAGATGTCACCTTTCGATGTTCTCAGCGGACAAAGACACCGTCGGGCCCCGGTGCCTTGCACATTAGAGACAACACGTCCGGATCAATTCGTGGCCACCGTCCCGAATGGCAGCCTCCCGATCCATGAACCGCGTCTTAGAAAACACCCCAATCCATGAGGTCCTTTCTAAGACAGGTTCGGCTGGACCCGGATTTCTCCGGGACCAGCCAAATTTCCGGTGCATCTGCGATGCACCAAAAGACTGACTTAGGCCAGTTCGACCTCGGCGCCAGCTGCTTCCAGCTTGCCTTTGATGTCTTCGGCTTCGTCTTTCGACACAGCTTCTTTGATCTTGCCGCCAGCTTCGACCAGCTCTTTGGCTTCTTTCAGGCCCAGACCGGTGATGCCGCGAACTTCTTTGATCACGTTGATTTTCGAAGCGCCGGCGTTCTTCAGAACGACGTCGAATTCGGTTTTTTCTTCCTCAGCTGCGCCACCGGCGTCGCCACCGGCTGCCATGACAACCGCGCCGCCAGCTGCGGGCTCGATGCCATATTCGTCTTTGAGGATGGTTTTCAGTTCTTGTGCTTCCAGCAGGGTCAGACCCACGATGCTTTCTGCGAGTGCTTTCAGATCAGCCATTTTATCAGCTCTTTCCGTTTACAGTGTGTGTTCCAACGTCAGGGTGACTACCCTACGCAGATCATTCAGTGCCAACCGCTTACGCAGCTTCCGCCTTCTCTTCGATGGTGGAAAGGATGCTTGCGATGTTGCTTGCAGGTGCGCCAATTGCGCCAGCGATGTTCGAAGCAGGTGCGCCCAGCATGCCCGCGATAGTAGCAATAAGCTCCTCGCGCGAAGGCATTTTGGACACGGCTTCGACGCCGGCACGATCCAGAGCGTTCTCACCCATTGCACCGCCAAGAATTTCGAACTTTTGGTTCTCTTTGGCGTAGTCCTGGGCCACTTTGGCTGCTGCCACAGGGTCCTCAGAATAGGTCAGAACGGTCATCCCCGTCAGCAGGTCGGCAATGCTTTCACATGGCTTTCCGTCGAGGGCGATTTTGGCGAGCCTGTTCTTGGCAACACGCACGGCACCACCCGCGTCACGAGCACGTGCGCGAAGGTCCTGCATCTCGGCAACTGTCAGACCGGCGTAGTGTGCAACCACTACGACGCCAGAGCTTTCGAAGATTTGGCCGAGCTCGTCGACCACTTTCTCTTTCTGGGCTCTATCCACAGTTTTCTCCAAGTTAGGGGTGATATCTCACCCCGGCTCATATTTGCCGCAGCTTACGCTCCGGCGTTCAGGTCCGTTGTTACGGGATTAGCCAAAATTCGCCCGAGGATCGAAGCCCTCAGAATTCTTTGGTCTTACCCGTCTCAGGCAGGGAATTAAGGGGCCAGATGACACCACCCACCGTCTTGGACGAAACAAAATAAAGCGCACGACGAATCGCACGCTTTACTTCGCAGCTCTCTTTATGGCAGTTACGCCGGGTTTCCAAGGGGTAAATTAGGCCGAAACCGGAAATGATCGAGCAGCGCAGCCGGCATTGGAACAGTGTCCTAGATTGACATGTTCCATGCGCTGAGGTCCAGTCTGGCTAAGCCCCTTTCTTCTTAGGTATCCATCCCTGAATGCTGACCCTCACCACAGACGAATACGAACGCGCGCGCGACTTTGTTCAGGAGTTCCTGGATCAAACGCCAGAGGATGGACCGGCGGGTTTCGAATGCGTCTATCGTTCTCATGATTTTGCGGGCTCGCGTATAGTGCTCAGGGTCCAGCGTGCGGGTCGGGATTATGCCCTCAAGGTGGATCTACTGTCGCCTGATACCGGCCGTCTGCGCGATGAGTTTGATATGCTCAGAAAGCTGACCGACCACTTTGCGCAATACGAAAGCGCCGGTGTTGTCGATCCAGTCTATATGTCACCGGGTGAGGCGTTTTTTGTGACGCAGTTTATTGACCGCCCCACCGCTGCGGATCTGATCCATAACAGCCCGGATGACGACCAGATCGGCCGCATCTATCGCCGTGCCGGATCGTGGCTGAACGACCTGCACAGCTTTCAGCCCGGCAAACCCTATAGTTTCCGCCCCAGCTGGATGATCGACAGGCTTCAGGCTTTGCTAGGCCTTGTCCCGGATACAGTGCAGCCTTGGGGGCAGAAGATGGTCCAGCATCTGACCCATGAGGCCTCACAGCTAAAGGGCATCCCTGACCTGCTGATCCATGCGCACGGAGATTTTCACAGCCAAAACCTGATCGTCGGGCAAGGTGAGATGATCGGTCTGGATTTTACCGAAGCACGCGAAAAGCTGGCAGTTTACGATATCGTCGACTTTCTGAAATCCGATATCTTTCGCGATGGCACTGAGGATCAGGTTGATCAAAGCGGCATCCTGAAAACAAACAAAGACATGTTCTTTCGCAAATATCGCCATCCAATTCAGATGGACGTTCTGGATATGTGCATGCGCGCACGTCTGGTGATGGATTGGCTGGACTTATGGCGATTGGACAGATCCTGCAGCGAATACGAGAGCTTTCGCAGAGACCGCCTGAACCTGCGCCTGCAAGCCGTGTATGAGTGAGGCTGAAAAAGAAAGACCCGAACAGCCTTCACCGTTCGGGTCCAATCATTTTAGCTGTAAGCTAGGGACTTATTCGCCCGCAGCAGCAGCCACATCCAGAGTCACGCCTGGGCCCATGGTCGAGCTCAGCGCGATTTTCTTCATGTAAGTGCCTTTGGCGCCTGTTGGCTTGGCTTTGGCAACAGCGGTCACAAATGCACGAACGTTTTCTGCCAGTTTGGCTTCGTCGAAGGACGCTTTGCCAACGCCAGCGTGCACAACGCCGCCTTTTTCAGCTTTGAACTGAACTTCGCCGCCTTTGGCTGCTTCTACGGCCGCTTTCACGTCCATGGTCACAGTGCCAACCTTGGGGTTCGGCATCAGGTTGCGGGGGCCCAGAACTTTACCAAGACGACCAACGATGGGCATCATGTCCGGGGTTGCTATGCAACGATCGAATTCAATGGTGCCGCCCTGAATGGTTTCCATCAGATCTTCTGCACCAATGATATCCGCCCCTGCTTCTTTCGCTTCGTCAGCCTTGGGGCCACGAGCGAATACAGCAACGCGCATTGTTTTACCGGTGCCATTCGGCAGGCCAACAACGCCACGAACCATCTGGTCCGCGTGACGGGTGTCAACGCCCAGGTTCAGAGCGATTTCGATGGTCTCATCGAATTTCGAAGTTGCGTTGGCTTTGACCAGGGCAACTGCTTCTTCGACCGACAGGTTTTCCTTGCCAGCGACAGCTTCGCGCGCAGCGCGGGTACGTTTACCGAGTTTTGCCATCTTACTTCACCTCGATGCCCATAGAGCGGGCCGAGCCCAGGATGATCTGCATTGCGCCTTCGACGTCGTTGGCGTTGAGATCTTTCATTTTGGCTTCGGCGATTTCACGAACCTGCTTCGAGGTCACGGATGCCACGGTCTCACGACCTGGGTTTTCCGCGCCACGGGGACGGTTACGCTTGCCAACCGGCTTCAGGCCAGCTGCTTTTTTCAGGTAATAAGACGCAGGTGGCGTCTTGATGTCCATGGTGAAGGACTTGTCCTGATAATAGGTGATCACGGTCGGGCAAGGCGCGCCTTGCTCCATGTCTGCGGTCTTGGCGTTGAACGCCTTGCAGAATTCCATGATGTTGATGCCGCGCTGACCCAGCGCCGGACCAACTGGCGGCGACGGGTTCGCCTGACCTGCAGGAACCTGCAGTTTCATTGTACCAGCAAGCTTCTTGGCCATTTGGTTTTCCTTTCAACTAAGGTGAAACGCGTTTCACCCAGATTATGTTGCGTGGTCCGATCCGGGATCGCGATCCCGGTAATCTCCCACGAGAGAATCTCGCCCAAAGACGATAGAGGCGGCATGTACAGGGGAACGGAAGTATTGGCAAGGGTTTGAATCACGGCCTGAAGCAGCCACATCGAACCCAAACCGACCCTCGCTCCAAAGCTAAGCAACAGCAAACCAGCATCTGTCATCGCCCAATGAGATTGCACCCGCTACATGCACAACCTTGCGAGCTATCAGAGCAACTTAGCAGCCGCCATAGTTCTTGTTTCCACTCGCCGTGATTGTGTAGGTTCCGCCTCTTGGACCCGTGTAGCATCGTGAGGTCACGCGCCTAACGCTGGCAACCGGTCGGCGGTACGAAGATACTTTCCTGATCTGAGCACCCCACTCACACGCGAGACCATCGCCATCAAGATCCAAATTATGTGGATCAGATAGAGGTCCACCAGACGCTAAGAAGAACCTTTGCGCTGCTGCGCCATTCGGAAAGTCATCACAATCATAGTCACCCCCTGCTGCCTCGGATGAAAACGGTCGCTCGTAGGATTTGGTCCCAGCTGTAGACAGGCTGTACTGACCATAATTGCTATAACCACATTGGTTTACTTTTCGAGCAGCCAGCTCTGCTTCGATCATCAGTTTCCCCCGCAATGTCGTACTTGGGAGCCGATATGCGGAACACAGCTCTGCGGACGATGCGCGCGCTACTTTCGAGGACAACACTTCGGGTGACAAAACATCAGCGGTACACGCAGCCAAAATCAAGAAAACAAAATAGATGAACGCACGCATGAAAAACGCCTTGTGGTCACTTTTCGAAAAAAACATTCGGTCAAATCAATAGGGCAGTTTTGTACCAACCCAGATCATCAATGTAAACGTTCAGCCATCCAAGATGCCGCACTGGCTAGGGCAATGCGGCCCCTCAAAATCCACCGAATAAATTTTGCCTCCTGCCTCTGGTCATCCACGCCCTCGACAATCCCGTCAAAATCCACGAATGGACCAGAGTAGGCCGTTACCTTCTCGCCGATTTCGAATGAGATCATCAGCTTGGGCGCTTCGCCACCTCGCCGAGTGATGTAGAAAACCTGATGCACCTCTGCCTTGCTTGCCAGTTGTCGCGCAAAGGCTAATCAGGACTGTGTGATTGCCAATATCCCAAGCGCGATCAGGCTGGCCCAGCCGATGCGGTGAAGAAAGCGCGGCTCTTTCAGGACGAGCGCGGCAAGGACTACGGATACCGGAATCGAGGCCTGCCGAACCGCGCTGACAGGTGCCGCCTCGGCGCCTAACTGGAAAGCTTTCAGGATAAAAAGATAGGATAGATAGGACGCAACCCCCGCGAATACGATCCGCCACGGGGCGAGTGTCCAGCCTCGTACCACGCCTAGAAATGGGGTCGACATATGGCGATCTTCCCAGGCCCGAATGCCGGCAAGGGTCGATGTCACCAGGATATAGCAGTAGAACAGGAAAGGCGCGGGCGTTGTTTTTTGCATAGCGTTTGCGTCGCTCAGCGAATAGGCGGCCGAGCCCAGCATCGCCATGACAGCCAGCGCAAAAGCCTTGTGATCATGCAGCAATCCGCCCGGAGATTTCTGGATCATCAGGCTGCCCATCAGGACCAGCGAAATCCCTACAAGGATGAGCCACGAATACTGCTGATCCAGCGCAAGCCAGCTAAAGGCAACGATGGCAATCGGCGAGGACCGGATAATCGGATAATACACCGAAAGGTTGCCCCGGCGCAGGGCTGAAAGCGTGCCATAGTAATAAAAACTCAACCCCAGGGAAGAAACCAGCACCAGAGGCCAGACCTCGCGGCTGACGGTCAGGGGTTGGCCGACCAGTCGAGCGTGAAGCGCCGCAAGAATGACCCAGGTCAGCGCCACACCGACATAACAGGACACCGGATGCGCCGTGTCTTTCAACAACAGATCCCGCAGCGGATGTGTCGCCGCCGAAATCAGAACCAGAACAATCAGGCCAAGTTCCATATCTCAGGTCTGATGAAGCGGATTGCGCTGCAGAAAGGTGTTATAGTGCACAGTCATCTGGTCGTCCGCGATCTGCACAACACCATAGGCTGGCGGTTCATCACAGAATTCCCCGTCAACACTGTCGGCAGTCAGAGGGATTTGGTGATTGAGGCTGGGCAGGCTGGTGAACGGGATGCCACGCCAGTTCACATAGGTCATGCGATGGACATGCCCATAGAAGACGTGGCGAATGTAACGCCCGTGACCGAGTGTTTCAAAAAACACTTCGGCTTCGACCAGGCGGATGTCGTCCACATAGGGAATGCCGATGTCAAAAGGCGGGTGGTGCATGAACAAATAGCAGGGCTTATCCCCCGCCGAGATCAGCTGTTCTTTCAGCCAATTCAAGCGCAAGGTGCACAGCTGGCCTTCATGCATATCCGCACCGTCTTTTGTCGTATCCAGAAAGATAAACTTTCCCGCGTCGGTCTCGATGCTGTGCTGAACAAAGCCATTTGAATCCACAGGGTCATCCGTTAAGACCGTTCTGAAAACCTTACGATCATCATGGTTGCCGATCATCAGGTGACAAGGAAGCTGGAAACCGTCCAGATGTGACTTGAGCACCTGATAGGCTTCAGCCCTTCCAAACTCGGCCAGGTCGCCGGATATCACGCAAAACGCTGCATCCGAATGCCATTTGGCGATATCCTCAAGGCAACGGGCAAATTGGGTCGAAGGAACGCCGCCATTCAGGTGCTCGTCTTGGTCAACAAGGTGGATATCTGTGATATGTATGAATTTCATCTACCTGCCCACTTGCCTTGCATGGTTGTCCAAATATGCCAGGCGGCCGGGTTCCATCCCGATTGGTTACGACAAAGATTATCCCGATTTCGACAGATCAGTTCCGCCCTGATTTGCCAGGGTCTGATAACGGGCTGAAGGCTCCAAAACAAGAAACGCCGCAGTGCCCAGGGCAACGCGGCGTTGTCAAATTTCGCCAATTGGAAATTAGCTTTGCTTGGTGACCTGGGTGAAGTCCAGCTCGACCGGGGTTTCCCGACCAAAGATCGAGACCGAGACCTTCAGCTTCTGGTTATCGTCATCCACACCTTCGACCATGCCGTCGAAATCTTCGAACGGACCGTCATTCACCTTGACCTTCTCGCCAATTTCGAACGAGATCATCAGCTTGGGCGCTTCTTCGCCCTCCTGGACACGGTTGAGGATCTGGTTCACCTCGGCATCGCGCATCGGCATCGGGCGGCCTTGCGGACCCAGAAAACCAGTGACCCGGTTGATCGAGTTGACCAGGTGATACCCTTGATCCGACATTTCCATATGTACCAGCACGTAACCCGGCATAAAGCGACGTTCGGTTGTGACTTTCTTGCCCCGGCGCACTTCGATCACCTCTTCGGTGGGCACCAGAACTTCGTCAATGTCATCCTCAAGGCCCTGCTCGGCCACCGACGTGCGGATCTGCTCTGCGATCTTCTTTTCGAAATTCGAAAGAACGCTGACCGAGTACCACCGTTTCGCCATGAACCTGTCGTCCTTGTTTGCCTTCGGCTGCATTCCATGTACCGGAAAAGCCGTTATTGAAAATCTGTCGCGTCACCCGGAATAAAAAGCGGCGCACAGCCCGAATCGCCGCACGCCCATTCCGAATAGTACCGCGTCACCTACTCTGACATCGCAAGCTGTGCAAGGGGGCAGCGACGTTTCCGACCTGCCCGGCCCGGTTTAACCGAACATGCCCAGAATCAGCTGCAGGCCACCACGAATACCAAGATCGACCAGCGCAAAGAACACAGCCGTCAGTGCTGCCATGATGAACACCATGACCGTGGTCAGCAACACCTCGCGGCGGGTTGGCCAGACGACCTTTGAAACCTCGGCACGGACCTGCTGAATAAACTGGATCGGATTCATAGTTGCCATTTGGCTTTGTTCTCTCTGCTAGCGGATGGGCCGGACATAACCGGGCATTGAGGCAATTTCAAGGGGGCCGTCAGGGCTTGGGCTTATCGTCCCATTCGTCGCTTAGAATGCGGCGCGCATCGCCTTCAGGGTCGTCATACTGGTTCGACCGAACGGTATAGATGAACGCAAACAGGCCAACCCCTCCCAAAAGCAGGGAAATCGGTATGAGATAGGCCAGAACTTCCATTCAGATCACCTTAGCCGCAGCGCGTTCAGAGAAACGGTAAAGGACGAGGTCGACATTGCCAATGCCGCGATCAGCGGCGTGGCTAGGCCCGCAACCGCCAGCGGCACTGCAATGATATTATAGATGGTTGCAATACGGAAGTTCTCGCGAATCCGTTTCGTTGCCTTAATCGCGGTATCGCAGGCACCCGCAATCGGCGACAGGTCGTTACCCAACAGCACGATATCGGATGCCACGCGCGCAGCATCTAGCGCCGAGGCCGGTGAAATCGACACATGCGCCGCGGCCAGCGCCGCCGTGTCGTTCAGCCCGTCACCAACCATCAGGACGTGGCAGCCTTGATCCCGCAGGCTTTGCACATGGGTTGCCTTGTCCTGCGGCAGGGCCTGCGC
This sequence comes from Ruegeria sp. CDSB114, assembly GCF_059611025.1. NCBI lineage: Bacteria > Pseudomonadati > Pseudomonadota > Alphaproteobacteria > Rhodobacterales > Roseobacteraceae > Ruegeria > Ruegeria sp. CDSB114. The sequence continues at coordinate 167,116 of NZ_JBXWOT010000005.1, read as the reverse complement.
CATCCATGTCTCTATCCCCAGCTTACCGGCCAGCGTCTCAACCGCGCCTTGCGTATCGCCCGAGATCAAAATGACCTTTTTCCCCTCATCGCGAAACGCCTGAACCGCCTCAGCCGCACCGGCGCGCAATGTGTCGGAGAACAAGAACACTGAAGGCGCCCGCCCTGCTAACGACAGCCAGGCCGCAGTTTGTTCAGCCTCTTGCCCACCGGTCCATTCGGCGCGTCCCAGACGCACGGGATGGTCCTGAAAGATGCCTTCGGTGCCGTACCCGGGAACTTCAGAGATCCCCTCGACATTTGCAGGCGTGACCCCCGCTTGACGGGCAGCCTGCGCCAGCGCAACAGAGAGCGGGTGCGACGAGGCCTCGGCCAGTGCCAGTGCAATTTTCAGATCGCCGGGCGCATGATCCGCAAGATTGGTCAGCTCCGGCGTTCCCGAGGTCAGCGTTCCCGTCTTGTCGAACACAACCGTATCCACCTCAGCCAGGCGTTCCAACGCTGTGGCGTGTTTGATCAGCATCCCTTTGCGGAACAACCGGCCCGAGGCCGCCGTCGTCACCGCCGGAACGGCCAGACCCAGCGCACAAGGGCAGGTGATGATCAGCACCGCCGCTGCGATATTCAGCGCGGTGCGGATATCGCCGGAATAGATATACCAGCCCAGAAAGCTCAGCGCCGACAGGATATGCACGCCCTGTGCATAAAGCTTGGCTGCCTTATCCGCCAGCGAAGTATAACGCGACCGCCCAGATTCCGCGATGGCCACAAGATCGGCCATGCGGTGCAGCGAGGTATCCTCACCCACGGCTGTCGCCCGTACGGTCAATGGACCCGTTAGATTTACCTCACCAGCACTGACCGTCAGACCGGTTTCCGCAAATACCGGCAAGGTTTCACCCGTCAGCAGCGATCGGTCGAGCTCGGATTGCCCGGAAACGATTTCGCCATCCACCGGCATCCTGCCTCCGGGACGTACCAGGATCAGATCACCCACGCTCAGCGTTGCGACGGGCACCTCAACTTCTTGACCATCGGCCAGCCTGATCGCGCGCGGAACCTCCAACGCGGTCAACTCCTCGGCTGCGGATCGGGCGGCGGCGCGGGTACGGTAATCCAGATAGCGACCGGCCAGCAGAAAGAACGTCAGGGTCAGGGCGGCGTCAAAATAGGCGTGCTCACCACTCAGCGCGGTTTCCCACAGCGATGTGGCCAATGCCAATAGGATTGCCAACACGATCGGCACATCCATATTCAGGCGACCGACGCGCAAGGCGCTCCAGGCATTAGCAAAGAAAGGCTGCGCCGAAAACGCGATCGCAGGCAAAGCAATCGCTGCCGAAATCCAGTGGAACAAGTCCCGCGTTGCATCGGTTGCCCCTGACCAGACAGAGACAGACAGCAACATTACATTCATCGAGGCAAAACCAGCCACCGCCAACCGCATCAACAGGTCGCGACCAGCCTTGCCGGACTGCGTGGCAGACAGGGATCCAGGGTCCAGCTCGTGCGCCTCAAAGCCTGCGCGTTCAAGCACTGGGATCAGATCGGCGGCCCGCAGATCGGGCGCGGCTTTGACCATCGCGCGTTTCAAGGTCAGATTCACGCGCGCGTCCTCTACGCCGGGCTGGGCATTCAATTCACGCTCGACCGTGGCAATACAGGCCGAGCAGTGAATTCCCGGCAATGACAGCGCGATCTGCACATCCTGCGGGATCGGCCTTGCGGGCTCTGCCGGGGCGGCGATACAGCCGGGGCAAGCTGCGGTGCCAGAGGACATCTGCGCAGACATCCCCTAGCCTTTCACATAAAGCGGCACGCGCTGTGCAAACTCGGCCCCGCTGTGATCTTTGGCAACCAGCCGAATGTTCCAGTTGCCCGGACCCAGCGATGCCGGAGTCGCATATGCAGTCCCGTCGAATGTGAAATCAGGAGCAAAATCATCTTTTACATGGGTCGCGCGGCCCACAACGGCCTGCAGGTCAGCCACCTTGACCGGTGCGCCCGTCTGATCGGTTATATGCAGGATCAGCAAGCCGCCCGAAATCTCGGCGCGGATAAACCAGCCCAGCGCCTGATGTTCCTTTAGGCGTTCGTTGAATTCCTGGCTGGCGACATAGGAATTCTTGACCTCGAGCCCCGGAAAGGTCTTCACCGCGCTATAGGCCAGAACCAGGTTCACCGTGATGATCACGCCAAAGGATGCAACGAACACAGCCAGCGCATGTTTGCCGGTGAATTTACGTTCAGCCATGTTCAGTTCCCTCGTCCGTTAAACGTGGTGTCCTTATAGGCGCGCTCACCGCTCTGCAGGTCTTCGACCCAGATGCGGACCGGCGTCGTATCCAAAGTTGCTGGCCCGGTGTCGCCCGATGCGACGATGTAAACACGGGTCAACTGTGCCGTATCCGCCGTCACATTGACAGTCTCACCTTCAACCCCCTCGATCTGTATCTTCAGGGCCGGATCACCGGACAGGGTCAGTTGGAATGGGCGGTCCTCGCCATGTTTGTTCCGCAGTCGTACATCATAAGTGTTACGAATAGTGCCGTCAGAAAGGGTTACAAATGTCGGGTTTCGCACCGGCGCTACGGTCAGATCAATGTCAGACCGGATGAACAGGGCGAACAAAAGCGCGAAGCCAACCGCAGACCACATACCCGTATACATGATGGTCCGAGGCCGCAGGATGTGTTTCCAGACATTCTTGGGCGGATGACCGGCGCGTTCACTCGATTCGTCGCTCAACGCCATGTAGTCGATCAAGCCACGCGGCTTGCCAATTTTGGCCATCATGTCATCGCAGGCGTCGATGCACAGCGCACAGGTGATACATTCAAGCTGCTGACCGTCGCGGATGTCGATACCGACAGGGCAGACATTCACACAGGCCATGCAATCAATGCAGTCCCCAAGATCGGAATCCGCGGTCCGCTTGCCTTTGCCGCGCGGTTCACCGCGCCATTCGCGATACCCAACCACCAAGGTATCCTCGTCCATCATCGCGGCCTGAATGCGCGGCCAGGGACAGGCGTAAATACAGATCTGCTCGCGTGCGAACCCACCGAACAAAAAGGTCGTCCCCGTCAGGATCAATATGGTTGTATAGGCGACCGGATGTGCATTTCCGGTCACTAGGTCACGGACCAGCGTTGGCGCATCCGCGAAATAGAACACCCAGGCACCACCCGTTGCCAGACCAATAAACAGCCAGGCGACCCATTTGGTGACGCGCAGCCTGGCTTTGTGGAAATCCATCTTTTTCTGACGATGCAGGCGCAGACGGGCGTTTCGATCACCTTCGATCCAGCGCTCGACCAAGATATACAAATCAGTCCAGACGGTCTGCGGGCAGGCATAGCCGCACCACACGCGCCCCAGCGCCGATGTAAACAGAAATAGGCCCAGACCGGCCATGATCAGCAACCCGGCCACGAAATAGAACTCGTGCGGCCAGATCTCGATCCAGAAAAAGTAAAAGCGCCGGTTGGCCAGATCCAGCAGCACCGCCTGGTCCGGAAGGCTGGGACCGCGATCCCATCTGATCCAGGGTGTGACATAGTAGATCCCCAGCGTGACCGCCATGATGAACCATTTCAGGTTGCGAAACGGGCCGGACACGCGGCGGGGAAAGATCGGTTCGCGCGCTGCGTATAGGCTGGGGGCGGGGTCGGAATCGCTCACGGGCTGGCTCCAGATGTAGCTGTTCTACGGCGTCTTCTTCCAGATCATACGGGCAGCCACTTTGACATGGGTCAAAAGCGCATCGTAAAGACACCTTTTGTCACATCTTACCAGCTTGCCGCCTGAGCCACCTGATAAATATCTTCACCCCAGGACGAAGCGGCATATTACCAGTGACAATATGGTATCCGCGCCCGTCGGGTTCGCGGAACAGTTCGACCAATCGACCCGCAATGATATCCGCTTCGACAAAATGCCGCACGGTGGCCGTCACACCCTGCCCGGCGCGCACTCCCTCAAGCAGCAGGTTTCCCGGCAAGGCGATGCGGCCAGCGCCGGGGCTGTGGTCCACGCCGTGACGGGCCAGCCATTGCGTTGCCTCCGTTGTGCCGAACTCCTCAAGCCAGGGCAGACGGCTGAGTGCTTTGGGTGTCACAGGTGCCCGCCCAGTCAACAGGGATGGCGCAGCGACAATCACGATCGGACTTTGCAACAGCAGTTCGGCCGTCACATCGGGCCAGTCCCCTGCCCCATATCTGATCGCCAGATCCACGCCGCCCGGGCGCAGATCGACCAACCGGGGCGAAGGATCCAGCGCAAGGTGAATGCCTGGATGCTCGGCCTGAAATGCGGGCAAGCGCGGCATAAGCCACGAAGCTGCGAAAGAGGCCGTCAGCGATACGTGGACCGGGCGATCCTCGGTTGCACGCTTCAGGTCAGTGACCGCCGCACCTATGGCCCCAAATCCCAAATGCAGGGCACGCGCCAGAACCTTACCCTCGGCCGTCAGGGTCATGGATTTACCGGATCGGTCCAGAAGGGCCAGATCCAGGTGTTTTTCAAGCGCACGCAGTTGTTGGCTGATCGCTGCGTGACTGACATTCAGCGACGCCCCTGCCTGAACAACATTTCCAGTCTCAGCAAAGGCAGAAAAGGCGCGTAAAGCCGCAAGCGGCGGCATATCCATCCAGTTCATCTGTAAGTCCTACTTACATATTGGAATGGTAATTGAGTCGCATTTATCAGGCTAAAGATCAATCCTGATAACAGCGGCAACACAATCCAGGAGGGATCAGATGCTTGCGATACTGGCACGAAGTTTCATGGTAGCCACCAAAACAGAGGCTGACGGCAAAGGCATTGGCACAGATTGCCGCGACCTTGCGCGCGGCAGTTGGCTGCCGGACCATCACTGGTGGATTGAAAAGTCTGGCCCGCGCGAAAAGGCGCATCTGGACTGCACCAATGGGGGCCTGTAGTCTGATAATAGTAGCACCGGCTGTTCAGGAAACGCGCGAACAGAGAGAACAGCCGGTGCCTTAACCTTCGGGCGGCGAACCGTCCGAAGGTATTCTTTTGGCCTTACTGACCGCCACCCAACTGGTGGACATAGGCCGTCACAGCGCGGATCTGCGCGTCCGTAAGGCGGTTTTCCCAAGCAGGCATTACACCGAAACGGCTATTGGTCACGGTCTCAGTCAATGCCTCTGCGTCGCCACCATAGAGCCAGATCGCATCGGTCAGGTTGGGTGCGCCCTGAAAGACGTCACCAGTGCCATCCTCGCCATGACAGGACGAACAGTTATCTTCGAAGACAACCTTGCCTGCCTGCGCAGCTACGTCATCAGTCTGCGCATTGGTCAGGGACATCACGTATTGAACCACTTGGGTGATCTCGTCATGTTCCAGGATTTCGCCAAATGCAGGCATTTCGGAATAGCGCGCATCGTCGCTTTCCTCGTTGCGAATGCCATAGGCGATTGTGGTCTCGATATCCTCAAGCGAACCGCCCCACAGCCAGGCGTCATCCAGCAGGTTCGGGAATCCTGGTGCACCCTGCGCGCCTGAGCCGTGGCATTGCGCACACCAGGTACGGAACACCGCGCCCCCGGAATTCGCCGCGTATTGCTGCAGTTCGGGATCTGCCGAGATATCTTCAAGCGATGTTTCCACAAGCTTGGCGTTCCAAGGGGCATTCGCCTCTTCAAACGCAATCATCTCTTCTTGTACCAGAGCGCGAGAGGACCAGCCCAAAACGCCAGCAGTGGCGGATTGAACCAAGGGCCATGCGGGATACATGATCGTATAGATTACCGCCCAGAAGATGGTGGCGTAGAATGTCCACAACCACCAGCGCGGCATCGGGTTTTCGAATTCTTCGATACCATCCCAGCTGTGGCCGGTTGTACTCGGATCACCCGGCTGTTTTTCAGGTGTCTTGCTCATTGCCGCGCCTCCTTGGATGTGGCGGGATTGTCGTCGCCCCGCAGGGGCGCTGGTGCATCATCATGCCGAAACGGGATATTCGCGGTGTCCTTGTATTCCTTGCTGGATCCCGGGCGGAAAACCCAGATTATGATCCCAACAAAGAAAACAAAGAGCAGCAGCAACATCCAGCTATCCGCGAATTGCCGTAAGAGTGTATATTCTTCCATCACACCCTCCTTTACCGGTTCGCGTCTGGGGTGAAGGTCGAGAAATCGACCAGCGTTCCCAGCATCTGCAGATAAGCGACCATCGCATCCGCTTCAGTCAGCTCGGGCTGACCATCGAAGTTCCGCACGCTGACCTTGTCACCATAGCGTTCCAGCAGGCCGTCATAGTCACTGTCGGGATCGGCCTGCGCCCGGAAATCCGCAACGGCGTTCTCCAGCATCTCTTCGGTATAGGGCGTGCCTACCAGCGCATTCGCCTTCATGACATCACCGATATACTTACCGTCAATCTTGCGATGCTCGAGGAAGCCGTATTTCGGCATTACAGATTCAGGCACCACCGACTGCGGGTTGCGCAGGTGATCCACATGCCACTGGTCAGAATAACGACCACCGACACGGGCCAGATCAGGGCCGGTGCGTTTGGACCCCCACTGGAACGGATGATCATACATTGATTCAGCCGCCAGCGAGTAGTGGCCATAGCGCTCGACCTCATCCCGCATCGGGCGGATCATCTGACTGTGGCAGACATAGCAGCCTTCGCGGATATAGATGTCACGGCCCGCCATTTCCAAGGGGGTGTAAGGGCGCATGCCCTCCACTTTTTCGATGGTGTTCTCAAGATAGAACAGCGGGGTGATCTGCACGATGCCACCGATGGTCACGACCAGGAAGCTGAAGATCAGCAGGAGGGTCGCGTTGGTCTCGAGGATCTTATGTTTGTCGAGAATTGCCATTGCTCCGGCCCTCCTTATTCAGCCGGGACCGCGACGGTCAGGCTGGCCTCTTTGGCCGGCGCTTTCCGCACAGTCATCCACAGGTTGTAGCACATGATCAGCGCGCCAGCGAGGAACATGACCCCACCCAGAGCTCGCACCACATACATCGGGAACTTGGCAGCCACGGTGTCGGCGAACGAGTTCACAAGGAAACCGTTGGCATCCACTTCGCGCCACATCAGGCCTTCCATGATACCTGTCACCCACATCGACGCGGCGTAGAGCACGATGCCGATAGTGGCGAGCCAGAAGTGCCAGCTGACCATTTGCAACGAATACAGACGCTCACGCTTCCACAAGACAGGAACCAGGAAGTACAGCGCACCAAAGGTGATCATGCCGTTCCAACCCAGCGCACCCGAATGCACGTGACCAATGGTCCAGTCGGTATAGTGGCTCAAAGAGTTAACCGCTCGGATCGACATCATCGGGCCCTCAAAAGTGGACATGCCATAGAAGCCGACCGAAATCACCATCATCCGGATCACCGGGTCCGTACGCAGCTTGTCCCACGCACCCGATAGGGTCATCAGGCCGTTGATCATGCCACCCCAGGACGGCATCCACAGCACGATCGAGAACACCATGCCCAGTGTCGAGGCCCAGTCGGGCAGCGCGGTATAGTGCAAGTGGTGCGGTCCGGCCCAGATATACAGGAAGATGAGCGCCCAGAAGTGGATGATCGACAGCTTGTAGCTGAACACCGGTCGCTCGGCCTGTTTCGGGATGAAGTAGTACATCATACCCAGAAAGCCGGCTGTCAGGAAAAAGCCCACAGCGTTGTGGCCGTACCACCACTGGATCATTGCGTCCTGAACGCCTGACCAGACGATGACAGATTTCGAACCCCAGATGCTGACAGGGATAGTCATGTTGTTGACCAGATGCAGCATGGCGACCGTAACGATAAAGGCCAGGTAGAACCAGTTCGCCACATAGATATGAGGCTCTTTCCGCCTGACGATTGTTCCCAGGAACACGGCAAGATAGGCCACCCAGACGATGGTCAGCCACAGATCGACATACCACTCCGGCTCGGCGTATTCCTTGGACTGGGTTCCGCCCAGCACATACCCGGTCGCAGCCAGCACAATGAACAGCTGGTAGCCCCAGAAAACGAACCATGCCAGATTGCCGCCCCACAGGCGCGCGGCGCTGGTCCGCTGGACGACGTAGAAGGACGTTGCGATTAGTGCGTTGCCGCCAAAGGCAAAGATAACCGCCGATGTATGTAGCGGACGCAATCGGCCAAAATTCAGATATCCTTGTGCCCATTCAAAGTTCAGCACCGGATAGGCCAGCTGAAAGGCGATGAATGTCCCGGCAAGAAAACCAACCACGCCCCAAAAGGCCGTCGCGATTACGCCGTAACGGACCACATCGTCCATGTATTCGCCTGAACGATCTATGAGGATATCTGGCTCATCCGTGTTTCTAAGCGTCCAGATGAACAATCCCGCGGCGATCAACATCACCAGAATTGCATGCACCTGATACGCCAAATCGCGTGCATAATTGGTCCCGATCGCTGCAAACAGCACGATCAGACCAAGCACGATCAGCTTGATGTAATTTGACATATTGCGTCCCTTTGCCATGCTCCGCGCGATTCTTTTTTGTCGCGGAACCCATTTGACTGGTCGTTGTTTTGTCCGAGGACAGCCCAAACTGCTTTGATCTGTATCAAGACAGAATAGCGAATATTATGACAAGGCTACAGAAATGATTTGGCCGGAATGTCGCGGACGGAACGGCCCTGGAGGCAAGAGGTCAAGATGGCGTATAAGTCCCTTCTCACAGTTCTAACGGAAACGGAACAATCGGCCCCGGCGCTGGCACAGATGGCAGCCCTGGCCACAGCCCAGGATGCGCATGCCGAAGCCCTGTGCCTGGGGGTCGATCGCAGTCAGACCGGCTATTACTATGCTGGCGCCAACGCGCTGATTCTGCAGGAGACCCTGTCCCGCGCCAAAGCAGAGGCCGAGGACACCCTGCACTATGCAGAGACCTATCTGAACAGTTCCGGCGTACGCTGGTCTGCGGAAAGCGGCGTGGCCCAGATTGCCGATATTGGTCGCCACGTTGCCCATCGGGCGCGGTTCTCGGACCTTGTTATTTTGCCGCAACCTTACGGAAAAGACCGCAGCGTCGAAGCAGAGCCTATCGTCGAGGCAGCCATGTTCGAAGGTCACGCTCCGGTTCTGGTCATTCCCGAAAACACGACGCCTTTTGACAAGCCCGGTACTGTCTTGGTCGGCTGGAACGAAAGCGTCGAAGCCATGCGCGCAATTCGCTGCGCCCTACCCTTCCTGATCGGGGCCGATCAGGTGCGGATCGTGGTGATCGACCCACCAACGCATGGGCCGGATCGCTCGGACCCCGGTGGGTTGTTGTCCCAGATGCTGTCGCGCCACGGAGTTAAGTGCGAAATCGACGTGCTCAGCAAAACAATGTCGCGTGTATCGGACATCCTGAACCGCCATGCGACGGATACCGAAACAGATATGATCGTCATGGGCGCCTATGGGCATTCCCGATTCCGAGAAGCCATCCTGGGCGGCGCGACACGCAATATGCTGGAACAATCGACTGTTCCGGTGTTCATGGCACATTGAAACGGCAGAGCCGCCCAGCGGGCGGCTCTTATCCGCGTTTCACAAGGCCGATCAGGAAAAGCAGAATGATTGCCCCAATGGTGGCGAAAATAATTGACGAGACCAGACCGCCGCCAACGGCAAAACCAAGGGCTGGGAAAATTAGCCCGGCCAGAAATGCCCCGACAACGCCAACGATGATGTTACCAATCAAGCCGAATCCCCGGCCTTCCATGATCTTTCCGGACAACCATCCCGCGATGGCACCAATAAGCAGCATGGCCAAAAGGCTGCTGAATCCCATGACTTAACTCCTGACGCAGTTTCACTGGTCCCACTAAACCACGGTTAAGACAACGGGTCACGCCGTATGTGAATCACACCAGATATCCGCCATCGGAATCGTCGCCTGCCTCTTCCATCAACCGGCCCATGTCCGGAACAGATACACGGCGCTTGCCTTCTAGCAAGATGATCTCGTCTTTCTTCAAGGCGGATATCTGACGGCTGACGGTTTCCAGTGTAAGGCCAAGGTAGTCTGCCATCGCCTCGCGCGTCAGCGGAAGATCAAAAACGATTGGGCTGGAACTTCCGTTCTGCCCAATCGACGCATCCCGGCGCGCGATGATGGACAACAGGCTTGCGATTTTTTCGCGCGCAGTCTTGCGCCCCAGCACCAGCATCCATTCACGGGCAGCGTCCAGCTCATCCAATGTCATCTGAAGCAAACGATGCGCGATATGCGGAGTAGCACCCATCAGTTCTTCGAACGGCTTCTTACGGAAACAGCACATGACAATGTCAGTCGTTGCCACGACGTCGTAAGGCGCTGAATCTCGACCGGGACGACCGACGAAATCGCTGGGCAGCAAAAGGCCAACCATCTGCGTGCGCCCATCTTCCATGGTCTGAGTCAAAGAAGCGATCCCCGACACGACCGAGCCCACGAAATTCATCTGATCACCGGACCAGATGATTGTCTGCCCAGCCTCGAAGCTGCGATAATATTTAATACCTTCAAGAAGCTCCAGCTCATGAACATCGCAATGCGCGCAGACTGCTCTGTGGCGGATTGGACAATCTTCACAGTTTGTATGATCGATTTTGAAAATCTGTGTCATGCGCGTTCCCACTTGATCTCTATCAAGGTTGCTAGGCGTGCCGTCCTCTAACGGTATCGCCATGATAGTTAAACCACAACTTGCAAAGCTTGGACTATTTGACGCGAAAGTACCGCGCTACACAAGCTATCCAACAGCCCCTCACTTCAGCAATGATTTGGGGGTAAACCTTTACGAAGACTGGATTACCGGCATCAAACCCGGCAGCTCCGTCTCGTTGTACATACACGTGCCCTTCTGCCGCAGGCTGTGTTGGTTTTGTGCCTGCAGAACACAGGGGACGCAAACTGACAACCCGGTCATCGCCTATGTCGACGTCCTCAAGGCCGAGCTTGATCTGCTGGCCGCGCGCCTGCCTCAAGGCGTCACCCTGTCGCGTCTGCACTGGGGCGGTGGCACACCAACGCTGTTGAATCCCGATCTGATGCGGGATCTGGCCACACGCATTCTGGATGTTGTACCGCTGGGCCCGGGTGCTGAATTCTCGGTAGAAATCGACCCGAACGAGATTGACCAGGCCCGACTGGACGCGTTGGCCGAAGCGGGCATGAACCGTGCCTCGATCGGCGTGCAGGATTTCGACGATGAGATTCAGAAAACTATCGGTCGCGTCCAAAGCTATGACACCACGCGCGCAGCTGTGGACATGATCCGTGCCCGCGGCATTACCAGCCTGAACGCTGATATCCTGTACGGTCTGCCGCATCAGACCAAATCAAGGATGACAGAAAGCGTACAGAAACTGCTGTCACTGAACCCCGACCGCGTTGCGCTGTATGGATACGCCCACGTGCCGTGGATGGCCAAACGGCAACAGTTGATTCCTTCGGACGCATTGCCCACGCCCGAGCAACGTCTGGAGCTGTTCGAGACAGCCCGTCGACTGTTCCTCTGGGATGATTACGCAGAGATCGGAATTGACCACTTTGCCACGCAGGATGATGGTCTGACACATGCGCTCAGGGCCGGGCGACTGAAACGGAACTTTCAGGGTTATACGGATGATCAGGCCGAGGTGCTGATCGGTGTGGGCGCAAGCTCGATCTCGCGGTTTCCTCAGGGCTACGCCCAGAACGCACCGGCAACATCGGCCTATACGAAAGCCATCCGCGAGGGGCGCTTTGCAACCTCGCGCGGACATTTGTTCAAAGGGCAGGACATTTTGCGCGCACGTCTGATCGAAGCGCTGATGTGTGATTTTGAGATCAATTCGGCTGAGATTCTGCGTGACCACAACATATCCGCCCAAGAGCTGAACGAGATGTACCAGAGGGCCAATACCGACTTCAACAATCTGCTACACGTCACCAAGGATGGCCTCTTCATCCCACCCGAGGCCCGGCCGCTGACCCGAATGATTGCCCGCAGCTTTGACGCCTATGACCTGAGCAAGGCAGGCCACAGCTCGGCGATCTGATCGCTTACAGGTGGGCCCGGTTGTGCGGCCCGCCGCTTAGATACCAGTACAGGGGCTTGACGCGAGCCTCTGGTTGTCTTCACACTTGGGCGGAACGATCCGAACCCTGAGGCAGGTGAATTCGCAGTCAGTCCTCGCCCACGCAGCCGTGTGGGTCGGCCCTTTTCGTGCAGGTATTACTGCAACCTGAAAAGAGGGACATCACTCATGCGCGTATTCACCGTCCTCGGCCCCAGCCAATCTGGCAAGACAACCCTGGTCGAGGCCATAAGCCGCCTCGACAACCGACCCACCACATTCGATGTCTCCGGAACCGTGCACTTGCACGGTTTTTCTTACTTGGACGAGCCCTGGTGCGCGATCGATGTGGACGGGGGCAGCGACAATCTGGGTTATGTCGGACCAGCCATGGCGATTTCGGATGCGGCGGTTGTGGTTGTCCCGCCGGACCCAGACGCGGCTGTCTTGTGCGCGCCCTATCTGCGGCTGGTTGAAGAGGCGGGCATTCCCTGTTTCCTGTTCATCAATCGGATGGATGCCCCAAATGGCCGTATCCGGGATATCATCGCCGCGCTACAGACCTACTGCTCCCACCACATCGCCCTACGTCAGGTCCCTATTCGCGACGGCGAGACAATAGTCGGCGCGGTCGATCTGATCTCGGAGCGGGCTTGGAAATATCAGGAAGGCCAGCCCTCGGCCCTGATCGAACTGCCGCACTCGGTCGAGGACCGCGAACAAGAAGCCCGCACCGAGCTGCTAGAGACGCTGTCGGATTTTGACGATCACCTGTTGGAGCAGCTGATCGAAGACAAACAGCCCGCAAGTGCCGAGATCTACGATCTGGCCGCGCAGGTTTTGCAGAACCACCAGTTGATCCCCGCCTGTCTGGGCGCGGCCAGCCATGGCAATGGCCTGACCCGCCTGATGAAAGCCCTGCGGCACGAAGCTCCTGAGTTCAACATTGCCGCCAACCGCGATGAGGCCACCGAGACTGCCCGCGCCATTGCGGGATTCGCGGACGTGAAGAAACATATCGGCAAGATCATCGTCCTTCGTGGCCTGGGAGATGGCGTGCGTGCGCATGAAGCTTTGGGAGGTGAGACAGTCGGCAATCTGACGACACTTGACGCCAAGACCCAGATTTCCGGGCTGGAGGCAGGTCAGATCGGGCTGGCCGTGAAATCCGATCACCTGATCCCAGGCAATATTTACGACAGCAAATCCGAATCTCCGTTGCCGGAATGGGCATCATCACATCCAGTCGCCCAACGTCAGATCGTATCACCCGCGCATGAGCGAGATGACGTGCGCCTGTCGAACGCTCTGACCCGTCTGGTCGAGATCGACCCCGGTCTCCATCTGGAACAGGATGAGCTGACCGGCCATGCGGTGCTGGGCTCTCAAGGCCCGCAGCACATGCGCCGGATCACCGCCAAACTGGCCGAAGATTTCGGGATTGAAATCGTGGCCGACCCGATCGAGACCGCCTATCGCGAAACCATCCGTGCGCCCATCGAACACCGCCACCGTCACCGCAAGCAATCCGGTGGTGCGGGTCAGTTTGCAGATGTCGTGATCTCGGTCACGCCCATGCCGCGCGGATCAGGGTTTCAGTTCGAAGAGATCGTGAAAGGCGGTTCGGTGCCGCGCAACTATATTCCCTCAGTTGAACACGGGGCCAAGGACGCGCTGGAGCAGGGGCCCGAGGGCTTCCCTGTTGTTGATGTCAAAATCACGCTGAGTGACGGCAAACACCACAATGTGGACAGTTCCGATTATGCTTTCCGCACCGCAGGCAAGAACGCCGTACGCGAGGCGCTGCCTCAGGCCAAACCGGTGGTCCTGCAACCCATTCTGAACGCAGAGATTCACCTGCCATCCGATTTTGTCGGCGACCTTGTCCCCACGATCAGTTCCTTACAGGGTCAAGTGCTGGGATTCGAAGGCAACCCCAACGCTTCGGGCTGGGAGATTTTCAATGCCCAACTCCCTGCCGTGGCCGAGGATGAGTTGCATCGCACCCTGGCCAGCGCCACGCGCGGCACCGGTTGGGTAAAGTTAAGCTTTGATCACTATGAAGAACTGCGCGGCCCGATACCGAAAGCGGCAACACGGGAAACCGCAAACGCGTGAAAAACACGGAGAGCGGGCTTCAGCCCGCTGCCGCAATCAATTCGCGGGTGTAATCTGTCTGCGCGTTTTCGAACAGGTCTTCGGCAGCGCCCATTTCAATCACGTCACCGTTCCGCATAACGATGACATTATGTGACATCGCCCGGACAACTTTTAGGTCATGGCTGATGAACAGATATGCCAACCCGTATTTCCGCTGCAGATCTCGCAGCAAGTCTACGATCTGCACCTGAACCGTCATGTCCAGCGCGCTTGTCGGCTCATCCAGCACCAGAAGTTTGGGACGTAGCACCATCGCACGTGCGATGGCGATACGCTGCCGCTGCCCGCCCGAGAACTCGTGCGGATACCGGTCCATCGACGCCGGGTCCAACCCCACTTCCGTCATCACATCCGCCACCAGATCGCGCGGGGCGCGGTGTGGATCAACCTTGTGGATTGCCAGACCCTCGGCGATGATTTGCATACAGGTCATGCGCGGGCTCAGGCTGCCAAACGGGTCCTGAAACACAATCTGCATATCCTTGCGCAACCGGCGCAATTCGCGTGTGGACCAACGGCGCACATCCTGGTCGCGAAAGGTGATACCACCCTCGGACGCGATCAGCCGCATGATGGCCAGCGCCAACGTGGTCTTGCCCGACCCGCTTTCGCCCACGATCCCCACGGTTTCGCCGGCGCGCACGCTGAGGCTGGCGTCATTCACCGCCTTAACATGGCCGACAGTTCGCTTGAGAAAGCCGCGCTGGATCGGGAACCAGACTTTCAGGTGATCGGTGCGGGCGACCTCTTCTGCATCCGCGGCGACCGGATCGGGTTGGCCCGACGGTTCGGCCGCCAGCAATTTCCGGGTATAGGGATGCTGAGGGTTCTCGAAGATGTCCGCGGTTGCACCGGCTTCGACAATCTCTCCGTCCTTCATGACGCAAACTCGATCGGCGATCCGGCGCACGATGCCAAGGTCATGGGTGATGAACAGCATCCCCATGTTTTCGGCTTTCTGCAGGTCTGCCAGCAACTCGAGTATCTGTGCCTGAATGGTCACGTCCAGCGCCGTGGTCGGTTCATCTGCGATCAGAATGTCCGGCTTATTGGCCAGCGCCATGGCGATCATCACGCGCTGCCGTTGTCCGCCCGAAAGTTGGTGCGGATAGCTGTCCAACCGATCCTTCGGGTCCCGGATACCAACCTTCGTCAGCAACTCGACAATCCGATCACGGGCCGCGTCGCCCACCACCCCCTGATGCAGCGCCAGCGATTCTGCCATCTGCTTCTGGATCGTGTGCAACGGGTTCAACGATGTCATCGGTTCTTGAAAGATGAAGCTGATGTCGTTGCCGCGCACATCCATCAGATGTTGCTCGGACGTCCCGATCATCTCTTGCCCGTCATATTTCACCGAACCTTCGACAATCGCGCTGTCTCCCAACAGCGAGACGGTCGACAAGGCGGTCACAGATTTTCCGGACCCGGATTCCCCTACCAAAGCCACGGTTTCCCCACGATCCACCGTGAAGGACACACCCTTGACCGCCGCACTGACCTGCCCGTCCTGCCGGAACGAAACCTTGAGGTTGTTTACATCCAGCAGGCTCATGAGAAGGTCTTTCTGGGATCAAACGCATCGCGGACGCCTTCGAAAATGAAGACCAGAAGCGACAGCATGATGGCAAAGGTGAAAAAGGCGGTAAAGGCCAGCCAAGGGGCCTGCAAGTTCTGTTTTGCCTGCAAGGTCAGCTCGCCAAGTGACGGGGCCGAGGACGGCAGGCCGAAGCCCAGAAAATCCAGCGAGGCCAGCCCGCCAATCGTTCCGGTAACGATGAAGGGCATGAAGGTCAGCGTGGCGACCATTGCATTGGGCAGCATGTGGCGAAACATGATCGTCCTGTTGCTGACGCCCAACGCCCGCGCCGCCCGGACATATTCCAGGTTTCGCGCCCGCAGGAACTCAGCTCGAACAACGCCAACCAATCCGGTCCAGCTGAACAGGATCATGAGCAACACCAGCAACCAGAAACTGCGCCCTAGAATAGCGAACATGATGATGATCACATAAAGCGATGGGGTGGCCGACCAAATCTCGATGATCCGTTGAAAGATCAAATCCAGCCAGCCGCCGAAAAAACCTTGAATGGCGCCTGCGAAGATACCGATCAGGCTGGCAACACCTGTGACCATCAGCGTGAACAGAATGGACAGACGGAACCCATAGATCACCCGTGCAAGCACATCGCGCTTGGTGTCATCGGTGCCAAGCAGGTTCTGACCATTGGGCGGCAGTGGGGCTGCGCCCGGCCGATCAACGCTGGTTTTGAAAGAGTATGGGATCAGCGGCCAGATGGCCCAGCCGCGCTCGAACCCGTCGGCGGCAAAGGATCCGGCCTCGATCTGTTCGATAATACCGTCAGGATCGTCAAAGCACTGATCCAAACCACCACTGTCTATCAGACAACGCACTTCGGGGTCGCGATAGATTGCTTCGGTTTGGAAATCACCGCCAAACTCGGTCTCTGGGTAGAAATTGAAGATCGGCGTATAAAGCTCACCGCGGTATTTCACCAGGATCGGTTTGTCATTTGCGATAAATTCAGCAAATAGCGACAGGCCGAACAGGATCGAGAAGATGATCAGCGACCAGAACGCCCGGCCATTGCGACGGAAGTTGCGCCACCGGCGCTGATTCAGGGGGGAAAGCGCCATTTACCCCTCCCGCTTTTCAAAGTCGATGCGCGGATCAACCAACACATACATCAGATCACTGATGATGCCGACCACCAAACCCATCAGGCCAAAGATGAACAGCGTTCCAAAGATAACCGGGTAATCGCGCGCGACCGCCGCCTCGAACCCAAGGCGACCCAATCCATCCAGCGAAAAGATGGTTTCGATGATGATTGACCCTCCGAAAAAAACACCGATGAAGACGGCCGGAAAACCCGCGATTACGATCAGCATCGCATTGCGGAACACGTGGCCGTACAGCACCCGGCTTTCGCTCAGGCCCTTGGCGCGGGCGGTCATGACATATTGCTTTTTAATCTCGTCCAGAAACGAGTTTTTGGTCAGCAAGGTGAGCGTTGCGAAGGCCGAGATGGTCAGCGCTAGGATCGGCAACGCGATATGCCAGAAGTAATCGGCAATCTTGCCAAATACACTCAGACTGTCCCAGTTGTCCGAGGTAAGCCCCCGCAACGGAAAGATCTGCCAATAGGACCCACCGGCAAATAGCACCAACAGCAAAATGGCGAACAGAAATCCCGGGATGGCATAGGCCACGATGATGGCGCCACTGGTCCAGGTGTCAAAGCTTGATCCGTCCCTGATCGCCTTGCGAATACCCAGAGGGATCGACACCAGATAGGCAATCAGCGTCGACCAAAGCCCTAGCGAAATAGACACCGGCATCTTTTCCAGCACCAGATCGGTCACACTGATCGACCGGAAATAGCTCTCGCCAAAATCCAGAGTCAGGTAATTACCCATCATATTCAGAAACCGTTCCAAGGGCGGTTTGTCGAACCCGAATTCTTTTTCCAGTTCTTCGATGAATTCAGGCGGCAAGCCACGCCCGCCGATATAGCGGTCATTTGTGCCGCCGGTCTGCTGTTCGATATCGCCACCACCGCCAGCGATACCTTCAAATACATCTCCACCACCCTCCATCTGGGCGATGATCTGTTCAATCGGGCCGCCTGGCACAAACTGCACAAGGGTGAAGTTGACGATCATGATTCCCAGCAGTGTGGGAATGACCAGCAGCAGGCGTCTTAGAATATATGCTCCCATTTGGGCGGATTACCTCAAGGCGCCGGAGGATTTCAACTGGGCTTCCTGCTCGGCGTTGATCCACCACAGGTCTTCGACACCCAATGAATAAGGCGGCAGGTTTTCCGGGTATTCATACATGTCCCAATAGGCAACCCAGTATTTGCCCAAATACCAAGTGGGCACCATGATCCGCTTGGCCCGCAAAACACGGTCCAGGGCGCGAACATTGGCAAACAACTCTTCGCTGTTGGTCGCTGCCACGATGTTGTCGATCAACGGTTCAATATCCGGGCCATACGCACCGGACGGGTTGAATACGGAATACGAGGCCGCCTCGGTTCCGAATTGCTGGTATAGTCCCGTCGAAGGTTGCAGCGAACTTGGGTACCCGCCGAAAATCATGTCGAAATCCCGGTCACGGCGGCGCAGGGTGAATTGCGCATTGTCCACACGATTGTAGGTCGCATCTATGCCCATCGTCCTAAGGTTAGCGACAAATGGCTGGATGATACGATCAAGAGTCGGCTGGTCTGACAGAAATTCTATGGCCAGTACTTCACCGTTTTGATTGCGGCGGATACCGTCTTCGCCCACCTGCCAACCGGCCTCATCCAGCAGCTTCATCGCGGCGCGCAGATTGCGACGATCATTCTGACGCTCGGCGCGGGATTCATGGGCAACGACCGGTTGGTCGGTCAGTACCGCAGGGTCCAGCGCATCGCCCAGGCTTTGCAGAACCTCCAGTTCACGCCCCTCGGGCAGCCCCGTCGCCTCTAGGTGAGTTCCCTGCCAGAATGAGTCGCGCTGCTGAAACAGGCCATATTGCAAGCTTTCATTCGTCCATTCGAAGTTGAACCCTAACTGGACGGCTTCGCGCACCTTGGGATCCTGAAATTGCGGTCGGTCCAGGTTCATGACAAAGCCCGAAGCGTTGGGGACATCCCCGTCTTCCAGCTCTACCCGAACCACTGTTCCGTTTGCTATGGCAGGAAAATCATAGGCCGTTGCCCAGCTTTTTGAATTGTTTTCCTGGCGCAGTGTGAACGTGCCCGCCTTGAACCCTTCCATCGCAGCAATCGAGTCCGCGAAATATTCGATCCGGATGGAGTCATAGTTGTTGCGGCCAACATTCACATTAACGTGGTCGCCCCAATAGTCCGGGTTGCGCTTGTAGACGATGCGCCGGTTGATGTCATAACTGTCCAAAACATAAGGTCCGGATCCGATACCGGGCTCAAGCCGGGATTTGTCGAGCCGCCGGTTTTCGGGGTCTGCTTCAAACCAGGCCTTGGAAAACACAGATGTCCCGGCAACCTGACTTATTAGGCCACGGCGCGGGATATCCGGTGCGAAGTAGAATTTAACCCGATGATCATCCAGCGCTTCGGCACGCGGAATCATCTCGCGGACGGCGTCGGCATAGGATTTTAACCCCTGTTCCAGCAGCAGATTATGCGAAAACACAACATCTTCGGCAGTCACCGGGGTTCCATCGGAAAACCGCGCCTCAGGTCGCATGTTGAAGATGACCCAATCCTGGCTTTCCGGGTATTCAAGGCTTTCTGCCAGCAGACCGTAGTAAGTGGCCGTTTCATCATAGGACGCGACCATCAGGGATTCATACTGATCCGCAGAACGCGCACCCGCGCGGCCCTGCCGCGTGTAGGGGTTGAAACTATCAAATGTCCCTTGCGCTGCATAAGACAACTCTCCGCCGCGCGGCGCATCAGGATTTACATAATCGAAATGGGCAAACCCTTCAGGGTATTTCAAATCGCCAAATTCCGAGAATCCGTGGCTTTTGATGATGGTCTCTTCGGCAAACAGTTGAGAGGTCAAGAGCGTAAGCAGCAAAAAGCCGGTAATCGGTATGGTCAACCAACCTCTGAAATCCAATGCACGTGCCTGAACAATCTGTCGGTTGGATTCCATTTGGCTCATCCCCTGTTGCGTCACTTCTTATAGTCTTGCGCCTGAACGAAGCTAAAGGTCCAGCGTTGACTGATTCAAGTTTAGAATGCGTGAGCGCATTGTGAAGGTTTCTTCATACAAAAAAAGCCGCTGCACGGGGCAGCGGCTTTGAATTTCAGATGTGCCGGTCTGGCATCAGTTGCCGATTGTCTGCAGATAGGCAATCAGATCGGCACGGTCCTGCGGTTTTTTCAGGCCAGCAAAGCTCATGGATGTGCCCGAGATATAGCTGGCTGGCCGGGTCAGGAAGGCATCCAGGGCTTCGGGTGTCCAGTTGCCGCCATGGGCCTGCATCGGCGCCGAGTAGCCGGTAAAACCGTTGGCCGTTGCAACAGGGCGGTCAACGACACCATACAGATAAGGGCCTGTGCCGTTTGCACCGTCTTCCAGCTTGTGACACGCGGTACACTTGCGGAAAACTTTGGCACCTTTCTCAACGTCGGCGGCGGCCAGCAGCTCTTCAAATACTACCTCTTCACCGTTGGCGCTTTCGCCTGCGCTTTCGGTTTCGATGATGTACGAAGCCGTCTCGCCATGGGCATCGGCGTGGTAAAGCTCTTCTGCGGCCCATTTGGCCAGAAGCAGCACCAGGAAGGTGCCAAACAGGCCTGCTGCGGCCTTGGTAACTGTCATCGTGTCGAACATTGATCGCGAGTCCATTTCAGCTGTCTGCGGGGTGTCTAAGGCTTCCCCTTACAAGAGGCAAGGTATAGACACCGCGACTAAACGCCCAATTCTGGAACTTGTTGCACGGAATCGACCAAATGACAAAACGTATCGCATTTCAGGGAGAACCCGGTGCCTATAGCCACGAGGCATGCCGAAACGCTCGTCCCGATATGGAGGCCCTGCCCTGCCGCACATTTGAGGATGTGATCGAATCAGTTCGGTCCGGCAAAGCAGACCTGGCGATGCTTCCGGTCGAAAATACGACCTATGGGCGGGTGGCCGATATTCACCGCCTGCTGCCCCATAGCGGATTGCATATCATCGATGAAGCTTTTGTTCGCGTACACATCAATTTGTTGGCCGTCCCCGGTGCCAAGCTGAGCGACATCACCGAAGCGCATTCGCATCTGGTACTGCTGCCACAATGCGCTGGGTTCCTGAAGCAGCACGGCATTCACGGACGCGTCAGCCCGGACAATGCCCGCGCCGCGCGCGAGGTCTCCGAGGCTGCCGAACTGCATTCTGCCGCGCTGGCCAGCGAGTTGGCCGGAGAGATCTATAACCTGAACGTCCTGGCCCGCCATATCGAGGACAGCGACGACAACACCACGCGTTTTTTGATCATGTCACGCGATGCGGACCTGTCGCGGCGCGGGGCGCACGGGATGATCACCAGCTTTGTGTTTCAGGTCCGTAACATCCCAGCAGCGCTGTATAAGGCGATGGGCGGGTTCGCCACCAACGGAGTCAACATGACCAAGCTGGAAAGCTATATGGTCGACGGGTCATTTACGGCCACCCAGTTCTATGCGGATATTGTCGGACACCCCGATGACCGCAATGTACAACTGGCCCTGGAAGAGCTGGAACATTTTACCACCAATGTCGAGATTCTGGGCGTCTATCCGGCAGTCCAGCCGCGCGGCTAGCTCAACCCAGCCGGTATTTCTTGCACATCGCCCCTTCATGTGAGCGGTAATCGACAAATCCCATGGCTGCGTAATAGGCGAGGCCTTCGGCATTTTGCGCTCCAATGGTCGCGTCTATTGCAAGTAGACCTGCGGCTCGGGCCGCCAGCAGCGTTTCCTGAAACAGGGCCCGCCCGACCCCCATGCGCGCGGCTGACGGGCGGATATGTGTTCCGATGATGCCCCAACCGGCTGTTACGCCATAAGTGTTTCCCTCGAAGGCCAGTTTCAGCGCCTGAAAGCCCAATACCTGTGAACCCTGCACCGCCACGGTGCATTGGATGCTACCGCGGTGGCTGATGTAATGCTCTTTGGCAAAACTCTCATCGCTGGGTTTGGTGCGCTTACCGGCGGTCACGATCTCTTGCAGGACCTCGGAAATACCTTTGGCGTCATCCACAACAGCGCTGCGCAATATCACATCAGACATTCAGGGCCTCTTGTCTCGGAATTCTCAAGAACCGTGCAGATGACGTTCTTCCATTTCCCGCGCGAATTCGCTGAGGCGGGCCTGAAACTGTCGCCGGAACCGCGACTGACCCAATCTGAGCGATTGCAGCAACAGCCGTGCAGGCAGGGATTTGGCCGATAGCGACATATCCACGGTCAGCCGGGTTCTACGTTGCGACAGGGCCAGAAACTCGACCCTGGTTGAGCCATTCATTCCCTTGCTTGCCGCCTCGAACCGCATATGGGTCGGTGGATCACATTCGGCCATATTGATTTCCACGCGCCGAGGCTTTCCGCGCATACGGAACTCGGTCTCCCAGGATGTACCGGGCACAACGCCCATATGCCCTGACAAACGCCGGACCTCGATCCCGCGGCGCATTGCCATCCGCTCGAACCGTTCGAAATCCGCAAACATTTCGAACACTGCGTTGACGGGGGCCTGAATATCTTCACGTGCGGAGAATTGCATGGTGGGTTATCGTTCTCTTGCCTATTCGCCCAGTATTTTGTCAGTCGAGCGTATCTGCAAGCCAGTTTTGCAGCAGAAAATGCGCAATCGCGCCTTTGCGCGCTGGCAGAAGGCTGGGATGTTCCCCAGCAAAGACCTGCATCATTTCAGCCTTATTCACCCATATCGCATCTTCGATTTCAACCGGATCTATAGTGATTTCTTGCGACAATGCCTCGCCTGCACAGCCAAACATCAGTGACGCCGGAAAAGGCCAGGGCTGGCTGGAAAGATAGGTTACTTGCCCGACGGGGACACCGGCCTCTTCCATCACCTCTCTGCGCACCGCCGCTTCCAGCGTTTCTCCGGGTTCGACAAATCCGGCCAGTAGCGAATACATCCCTTCAGGCCATCCCGGGGATCGCCCCATCAGCACCGAATTCCCATATGTGATCAACATGATGACGACCGGGTCGGTGCGTGGGAAATGCTGCCCCCCACACGACGGGCAACTGCGTTGCCATCCTGCTTGCGACATCTCGCTGGCGGCGCCGCAACGGGCGCAAAACCTATGGGTTTCATGCCATGCGATGACCGCCTTGGCGGAAGCCGAAAGTTCGGCATCACGTGGGGAAAGGCGCGCCATGATGCGGCGCAATTCGACAAAAACCTGACCTTCAGGCAAATCCGGGTGCTGTTGCTCTGATCGGTCAAAGAATGCCCCAAGCTCGGACAGATCAACGCCCTCGGGCATCCAATCGGATATATCAAAGGCAAAAACCGGAACTTCATCCGAGAGACCAAGCAATACTGGCGCTGGGACGATCCCACCGGGACCATTTGCAATCAGCTCGTGCAAGACAGGTAACAAGCAGAGTTGATCAAGGGCCTCTCCTTGAACCAGCAGCTTTCCGCGCCACAGCAACAGGCATTTCGCTTTCGGATGTGCTCGCGCTGCTGCCATCGCGTCGACGTCTCCACGAAGATGTGCGGCACGATCCAGCCCTGATCCACCAAACGTTACCTGTTCCGCGTTCTTCATTTAAATTCCTCTGGTTCGCCTGCACAGGGCTGCCATGACAGCTTCGGTGTTGCAACGACAATTCCACGACCGAAAACCGAGGCGATCCTGTCAAATTACCGCAAGTGCATAAAAAAATTTGCACTTACTATGCTTTTTGTTGAAGTTGTTATTCATAAAACTGCCAAAAGTAGAGTATTGAAAACAATTTCGCATTTGTCTGATCAGTCTGTAGGTATCCGGATTTTGGCGACCACCGATCTGCACATGAACCTGTGCAGTTTTGATTATTACGCGGATCAAGACGAACCTACGATCGGATTGACCCGAACGGCCAGCCTGATCCGGCAGGCGCGGAACGAGGCTGAGGCAGACGGAGATATCGTCTTGCTCTTCGACAACGGAGACGCTCTGCAGGGTACACCGTTGGGGGATTGGGCTGCCGATCCCGCCAATGCGCCGCACATCCTGATGCAGGCCTTCGGCAGCCTGGGATATGACGCGATTGGCCTGGGAAATCACGACTTCGGATTTGGGCTTCAATTCTTACAGCACGTTATCTCTGACGCCCCCTGCCCTGTGCTCAGCAGCAATGCCTTGCGCACGAATGGGCCACAGATCTGGCAAGATCATGTCATTTTGCACAAAGAGATCCCTGGCGCGCCGACACCTATGGCCCTGAAGATTGGTGTATTTTCGGTCCTTCCCCCTCAGACAGCGCAATGGGAGGCGCACAAGCTGCACGACACCCTTACCACTCAGGACATCCTGACTTGTGCGGCAAACAAAGTCAGAAAGCTCAAAGACGAAAATTGCGACCTGATCATCGCGCTGGCCCATACCGGTTTCGGACCGGACAGGTCACAACGGAATATGGAAAACGCGATTATTCCGCTGGCCGAAATCGAAGGTATCGACGCAATAATTGCTGGTCATTCCCATTTGACCTATCCCGTCAAGGCCGGCTCTGAAAACACTCTGGTGCATGGCAAACCAGTTGTCTTACCCGGAACGGCCGGATCACATCTGGGGGTGATCGACCTGAAACTTCACTCGGCAGAGCGCGGCGGCTGGACCGTTGGCGAAGCCCGGGCGGCGCTACGACCGATATCTGCGGGGCGTCCCGACGAAATGGTATCACTGGCGCCCGAAGATCCGGAATTGTTGCATCTGTTTTCCTCTGGTCATGCCGAAACCCGCAGGCGAGCGGGCCAGCCGGTCGGCCGCACCCCGCACCATCTGCACAGCTATTTCAGCTTTTGCGCCGAGGACCGTGGGCTGAGGCTGGTCGCCGCCGCCCAGGCTGCCGCGTTACGTCTGTGTATGTCCGATACCGACCTGGCAGATATTCCGATTTTATCGGCGGTTTCACCTTCGAAATTCGGCGGTCGGGCCGGGCCGCGATTCTATACGGATGTTAAGCCTGGCGAGATATTCCTGCGTAACGTGGTTGACCTGCATGTTTTTCCAAACGAATTGCAGGGTGTCATTGTATCCGGTGACCAAATCGTGGACTGGCTTGAGATGTCCGCAGCTGTTTTCAACCAGATTTCGACCGGATCTGCATCCGAACTTATTTGCGAAAATCGGGTGGGTCACAACTTTGATGTGCTATACGGGCTGTCCTGCAGAATTGATCTGACACAACCTCCGCGTTTCGACGATATGGGCACCTTGATCAATGCCGAAAACCGGCGTGTTTCAGAGGTTCTGGTCGGTGCCACCCCCATTGCACCGGATCAGCAATTTGCCGTCGCGCTTAACAATTATCGCGCCAGCGGGGGCGGGCATTTCCCATTTGCGGGTAATGCGCAACGTATCGACTTGCCCATCCTGCCGGTCCAGCATGCCCTGTTGGATTATCTGTCAGGCACCTTGGTCAGCGATCCGCTGGAAGAGGCCCAGGAACCCTTCAGAATCACCAGTAACACGGGTACGCAGGCGATCTTACGCACCGGTCCAAATGCCCACCGACATCTGCAGGACATTCAGGAATTTGATCCACAAGTCCTTGGAACCGACGAAAATGGCTTTTTACGGATTCTTCTGACCTTCTGACGGGTTGTGTTTTTCCGGCCAACTGCCTATATCCACCCTCGAGAGGTTGGCGCGGGCGAGCGCCTCGCCAACCTGGTCAGATCCGGAAGGAAGCAGCCACAACGAGCCCCGCTTGGGTCGATGTCCAACCTCTCACTTACGCGCAACGACTGCCGCAGGAGGGACTTTATGATTGTAGCAATGACCCTTCGGGCAGAGCGTTTCCGGGACTAACCCCCGCTCTTGCCTGAACACGTTACCGATGGGTGCGCGCCTGCCACCCTGATGGTTTCCTGTATCTGAACACAGGCAGAACAATGTCCAAAACACTTTCGGACCTGGGATGGTCCTCTCATTTTGCAGCCCAACATGCTGTGAACCCTACCTGCACACCGCATCGCATCAACGCCGTCCATCGTGATCGCCTGATCGGCCTGAATGCGCTTGGCGGCACATCTGATCTGACCCCTGACCGATCAACCGGCGAATTTGCGGTTGGCGATTGGGTCCTTGCGGATGATCAAAACCGCATTCGGCATCTTTTGGAGCGCAAAAGCCTCTTGCAACGCCGGGCCGCAGGCACCGGTGCGCAGGTTCAGCTGATCGCGGCGAATGTGGACGTGCTGTATATCGTCAGTTCCTGCAATGCCGATTTCAATCTGGCCCGGCTTGAACGTTATCTGGCACTGGCGCATCAGGCCGGATGCTATCCGGTTGTTGTCCTGACCAAGGCCGACAGCTGCCCTGACCCAGAGAGCTATGCCAGTCAGGCCAGTTCGCTGGCTCGGTTTCTGACCGTTCTAACCGTCAACGCGCTGGAGGCGTCAGAGATTGATCCGATCCTGTCCTGGTGCCCTGCCGGGCAAACTGCTGCTTTGGTCGGCTCATCCGGTGTCGGCAAAACCACATTGGCGAACGCCATGACTGGTCAGGCCGGGACAACGGCGGGGATCCGCGAGGATGACGCACGGGGTCGCCACACCACGACCCATCGTGCGCTTCACCCGATGCGAAACGGGGGGTGGCTGATTGATACGCCAGGAATGCGCGCCCTGCGTTTGATGGATGCCCAAGACGGCGTGGATGAGGTTTTCTCCGACCTTCTGGAATTGGCTGCAAGGTGCCGGTTCTCAGATTGCCAGCACCAGGCCGAACCCGGTTGTGCTGTGCAGGAGGCGATTGCCAATGGCGTGATTGAGCCCGACCGGCTGGCGCGCTGGCACAAGCTTCGGCGCGAAGATCAGAGGAATTCCGAGACCCTCGCGCAGTCACGGGCACGTGACAAAGCCTTTGGCAAAATGGTGCGATCCGTCATGCACGACAAAAAGTCCCGCAGCAGACACTAAGCGTGACAAAAAGGCGCCTCGTTTTCAGGCAATCAACCGGGGCCAAACCGCCCGGTTTCTGCGGGCAAAAGCGCCAATATGACCGATCTCAGGCGCTCCGAATTCATTCGGAGACAGCAGATGTCGCCGCGCCTTCGGCCCATACAGATCGGCAAGCCGCCAGACTGCGTCTGGCGGCACCATCTGGTCGTCCTCGAAGGCGAACAGGTCCACCGGCGTATTCGATTGCGCCCATCTCGCTTCGGGCAGAGCGTCACCGATCTGCGGCACATAATTCTGCGGCGCCGTGCACCAGCTGCGCCATTGCCAATAGACCGGGCCCGGCAAATCGGCACCGATCCCCACAGCTTTGCCCGGCAGATACCCCAGTGCATTCACTGCCAGACGCCCGTGGCCGTGCCAAAACAACCACGCCAGCCCGCGATAGGGCCAGGGATGGTCGGACAGAGTAACCAGCCCCGAACATACACAGATCATCCGGTCGATCTGATCAATGTCTGGCTGCACCGGCCCCAGCAAGCCGCCAAGGGAATGACCGATGCTCCACTGCAAAGCGTCCGGGAACCGCCTGCGCATCTCAGCCCGTGCGGCGGGCATGTCGACCAAGGCCCAATCCGCCATGGTCACCTCGGAGGTTTTGATTTTGTAGCGCAGCGAATGCCCGAAATCGCTGTAGTCATAGGTCAGACAGGCAATACCCTGTTCGGCGGCCAGCCAACGGGCAAAATGCTGGTAATATTCGCGCGGCACTGCAGTTGCGCTGTGAATCACCACGGCGATCTTCGACTCGGATGCAGGCAGATACAGCCGTGCCGACAGGCTGGCAGAGCATGAGGCAAAGTCAAAGTCCTTAGTCTGGACGCAGGGCGTGGTATCAAGCATGGCGCTTCCGACAAATTCTGAACTACTCGGTTCACTCAACAATCGGCCCGATTTCGGCCACCAGAGTCAAGATTTCATCAAGATGACCAAACGTCCGGTTTGAACCCCAACAGGTGGCTTGACTCGGGGTCTGCATAGCCGCTAGCGATGTGGTGATGGTTCTTGCCCCGGAATTGGGGCGGGATGAAAAGGGAACACGGTGCGGTCTGCCCCGGCGATGCCGGAAAGGGCCAACTCCGCGACTGCCCCCGCAACTGTAAGCGGTGAGCAATGCCGAAATACCACTGGCCCCAGGGCTGGGAAGGTCGGCAAAGCGACGACCCGCAAGTCAGGAGACCTGCCATCGTATCGAAACCGAAACTCGGGCGGGGTGTCCGGGCAGGTCGTCAGCGCGCTGTCACACCTGATCCTCACCCTCCGTCCTGCGCGCGGAGGGCGCATTATGATCTGGAAGACAAAAACACACGAATTCACCGCAACCGTCTGTCAGAGGACCGGGAAACCCTGCCCCGCCCTTGCCCGAATGGCACGCGCCATGGCCGAGGCGATGGCGACGGCAAGGCCTGCGACATCCAAAACATTCGAGGTCGAAGGTACCAGCGATCTGACCCATTGCACCGAAGGCTGCACGGCCCGTTTTCGGGCCCAATCAGAACAGATCAGGGTCTATTGCGGCACCAGCACAGACACGCCGACAGAAAAGCTGGACGCCTATGGCGACATGATGTTCGGGCCGGAGTTCATCCAGAAATCCGCTGGTTTTCTGTCAGAACCACCCTGTGCGATGCTCGACGTATCGACCCTGCCGCCGCGCAGCGACAGTATTCCGTATCAAGTGTCTGCCTGATTCAGGGAAGGGTTCGGGCCGGCAACCCGGCCCAGTCCTTTTGCGCTTCGGTTTCCACCACGCAGGGCCGCACTGCACGCAACCGCCGAAGCGCTTGGTCAGGCGCTTCGCCGCATTCCACCATTAGCCGCATCACAACCATCCCCGAGCGTCCGCACCCACCGCGGCAATGCACCAGCACCTTGCCGCCACTGGCAAGGACATGTTGGGCGGCGGCGCTGGCTTGCGGCCAAAGCGCCTCAACCTCAGGCGTGGGGGCGCCGAAATCGCGGATTGGAAGGTGGACCCAGGCAATCCGTTCGCACTGCAGGTCCGCCTCGAATGACAGCCCGCCAGAATGCTGGAACTCATCCAGAGTAATCATCGAGATGACCAGGTCCGGCGCCCAATCCCGGATTACTGCGAAATCCCCAGCATAATCGCCCGTGACACCCGGCAGTGGGCACAGAGCGATCTGCCCTTTGCCCAATCCAAGAGGGTGAATTGCAAAACTCTCCAACACAGCTCCTTTTCCTGCATCACCACATGGGGCTAAAGCCCCTCATGATTTACCGGCTCTGATGCAACTTGCCAAAACGAAATTCCTTTTCGCGCGCGGTGGACGCGGACGGCGGGGGTCTCTACGCTGCAAACCTGACACGAATCCAACAGAGCAGACATGACCGACACGCCCAGCCCCGCCTATCAGGTTCTCGCGCGGAAATACCGCCCGGAAACTTTTGCTGACCTCGTCGGTCAGAACGCAATGGTGCGCACGCTGAAAAACGCGTTCGAGGCCGACCGGATTGCACAAGCCTTCATCATGACTGGCATCCGCGGCACCGGTAAGACAACCACGGCCCGGATCATCGCCAAGGGCATGAACTGCATTGGCCCCGATGGCGAAGGCAAGCCCACGACCGAGCCTTGCGGCCAGTGCGAACATTGCGTCGCCATCATGGAAGGTCGCCATGTCGACGTGATGGAAATGGACGCCGCCAGCCGAACCGGCGTGAATGATATCCGCGAAATCATCGACTCGGTCCGATACCGCGCCGCCAGTGCGCGCTATAAGATCTACATTATCGACGAGGTTCACATGCTTTCGACCAGCGCATTCAACGCGCTGCTCAAGACGTTGGAAGAACCTCCTGCGCATGTGAAGTTCATCTTTGCCACGACCGAAATCCGCAAAGTCCCGGTGACTGTTCTGTCGCGGTGCCAACGATTTGACCTGCGCCGGATCGAACCCGAGGACATGATTGGCCTGCTCAATAAGATCGCAGCGGCTGAGAATGCACAGATCGCGGATGATGCCCTGGCGCTGATCACCCGCGCGGCCGAGGGGTCGGCGCGCGACGCAACATCGCTGCTGGATCAGGCAATCAGCCATGGGGCCGGTGAAACCAGCGCCGATCAGGTGCGCGCGATGCTGGGTCTGGCCGACCGGGGCCGGGTATTGGACTTGATGGAAATGATCCTGCGAGGGGATGCAGCAAGCGCGCTGACTGAATTGGGCGGGCAATATGCCGAAGGGGCCGATCCGCTATCCGTGCTGCGCGATCTGGCCGAAATCACGCACTGGGTTTCGGTTGTGAAGATCACGCCAGACGCAGCCGAGGACCCGACGGTTTCCCCTGATGAACGTGCTCGTGGTCAGCAAATGGCCGAGGCCCTGCCAATGCGCGTTTTGACCCGGATGTGGCAGATGTTGCTGAAAGCGCTGGAAGAGGTATCGGCCGCGCCAAATGCCATGATGGCTGCTGAAATGGCCGTTATCCGCCTGACCCATGTTGCCGACTTGCCCAGCCCCGAAGAGCTGATCAAGCGCCTGCAGGACAACCCGCCACCGCCTCCGAATGGTGGTCCGGGCGGTGGTATGGCCGTGCCCTCTCAGGCTCCGGTACCAGCGGCATCATCTTCTTACGTGTCCGCAACCAGCAGCCCCGCCGGCGCGCCGTCGGCCGCTCTGGCCCATGATATCCAATCGGCGCTGGCACGGTATCCGAGTTTTGACCACGTGGTTGAATTGATCCGCACCAATCGGGATGTGAAACTTCTGGTCGAGGTCGAAAACGGGGTGCGGCTGGTTTCTTACCAACCGGGGCGGATCGAATTCACCCCGACACAGAACGCACCCACAGATCTGGCAGCGAGACTGGGTTCGTCGCTGCAACGATGGACTGGCAACCGCTGGGCTGTGTCGATTGTGGCCGATGGTGAGGTTGCGACCATCGCCGAGATTCGAGACGCCGCCGAGCTGGCGTTGAAAGCAGAGGCTGAGAAACACCCGTTGGTTCAGGCGGTGCTCATGCAATTTCCGAAGGCACGCATCAAGCGGATTGAAACACCGGAAGAACGTGCCGCCAAAGTGGAAACCGAGGCGCTGCCCGAGGTCGAAGACGAATGGGACCCGTTCGAGGAAGACTGAAACCGTCCCATCTTACCCAACTGGAAACCTCCCGCGCCCGCCGCGGGCCATCGGCTGACGCCGATACCCCTGAGCGGCCTTGGGCCCGGCAGCGCGGGCTTGCCCGCGCTGCCGGGCCCAACGAGAGGAAAGGTCTTGACGACGGGCGGGAGCCAGCTCGGCCCTTGTGCCGCGCCGACCGCGCCCGTATTTAGGCGTCAAACCGGATATTAGGAGAATACCGATGCTCAAAGGACTCGGCGGCCTGGGTGACATGGCCAAGATGATGAAATCCGCACAGGATCTACAGACCAAGATGACGGATATGCAGGAAGAGCTGAATACCATCATGGTTGTCGGCGAATCCGGTGCAGGGCTGGTCAAGGCAACAGCCACGGCCAAGGGAGAGCTGAAAGGTCTCGATATCGACCCGTCAATCTTTAACGGCGACGACAAGGAAGTGGTCGAAGACCTGATCCTGGCCGCCATCAAAGATGCTCAGGCCAAGGCCGCTGAACGGTCGCAGGCTGAGATGGCTAAGCTGACCGAAGGCATGGGCCTGCCCGCAGACATCAAGCTGCCGTTCTGATAGGCACTCCTGACGAAATACCGGCCGGGCCCAACTGCCCGGCCCTTATGCAGGAGCAAGCGCGGTGAGTTCGAACAGCGATATCGACAATCTGATCGACCTGATGGCCAAACTGCCAGGCCTCGGCCCACGTTCGGCCCGTCGCGCAGTGCTGCATTTGATCCGCAAACGCGCCCTTCTGCTGACACCGCTTGCGGACGCAATGCAACAGGTTGCCATCACTGCCCGTGAGTGCCTGAATTGCGGCAATGTAGGCACCTCGGATATCTGCGACATCTGCGATAGCGAAGTCCGCGCGACCGGAGAGCTGTGCGTCGTCGAAGACGTCGCCGACCTTTGGGCTATGGAACGCGCCGCAGTTTTCAAAGGCCGCTATCATGTTCTGGGTGGCACCTTGTCGGCATTAGATGGAGTCGGCCCGGATGAGCTGCGCATTCCTCGCCTCAAGGATCGGGTCACAGCCGAGGGGATCACCGAAGTCATTCTGGCGCTGAACGCCACTGTCGATGGCCAGACCACCGCGCACTATATAGCCGATCAACTGGACGGGCAGGTGCGCCTGACCTCGCTGGCGCAGGGCGTGCCGATTGGCGGCGAGTTGGACTACCTGGATGACGGGACGATTACGGCGGCGCTGAGGGCGCGGAAGGAGTTGTAGTTGAGCTTCGACACTTGGTCGAAT
Organism: Ruegeria sp. CDSB114; assembly: GCF_059611025.1. NCBI lineage: Bacteria > Pseudomonadati > Pseudomonadota > Alphaproteobacteria > Rhodobacterales > Roseobacteraceae > Ruegeria > Ruegeria sp. CDSB114. The sequence goes on along the minus strand of NZ_JBXWOT010000005.1, from coordinate 134,878 downwards.
TCAAATATCAAGTTTACACAAATACTGTATCCAGCCTAACATTCTACGCATCGATTAAGCAGATTTAGAATGCGTTTTTCATATGTTGAGTTATATATTGAGGACCCTGTTCGGATCATCGCGCAAACGATCCAGGGTGGTGCCCTTCCAGCCAACTAAAAGACCGGCGATCACCAGAGCACGACCGGTTCCGTCAAAGCAGCCGCCCTCGGCTTATCCAACCACACGGACTCTCAAAGGCAAGTGCCACGTAATCGACGGCGACACGATCGTGATAAGCGGCACCAAGGTCAGGGTTGCCGGAATCGATGCGCCCGAGCTTGAGCATCCCTGGGGCAAGAAATCCAAGTTTGCGCTGATCAAGATGTGCAAAGGCATGGTGATCACAGCCGAAATCAAAGAAGAGGTTTCCTACGATCGGATCGTCGCCAAGTGCACGCTTCCAGATGGTACTGATGTCGCCGCAGAATTGGTTAAACTTGGACTGGCTCTGGACTGGCCCAAGTTTTCCGGCGGTGAATACGCGCATCTAGAGCCGGGCGATGCGCGAAAGAAACTCTGGCGGGCAGCCGCACGCCAAAAGGGAAACATGCGCGCGTTCCATTCCGAAGTAAACCCGAAACGCAATTCCGACTAGCTTTATGGTATCGCAGTGGCCCTGAGGACTTTGGAATAGCAAGGTAGGCCTTAGCCTCGGCACGATCTGGCTATTGAACAGGATGCGGTGGCTACAACGTAGAAGTTGCGATTACCCACCATCTCGCCTTTACCGCAAACCCTAACGAATCGGATCAAAAAGCGCGTCTTTGGCCGCGCAGTCCTTGATCACATCCCGGCCACAAGGCACCGGTTCAAGATCGCGGGACAGGCACAGGCGCACCTCTTCGATATAGCCTTGTTTGCAGGTGACGGTGATCATGTCGCGCTCCAGCCCCGGATTGACCTTTAGAAACGCTTCTTCCACGACAGATGCGGGCAGTTTTACAGATGTGTCCAACTGGCGGAACACCTTTGGACGCTCGACCGACCCATAGGCCTGCCGCGACAAGGTGTAATAGTCCGAAGCGCTTAGGCCCGAGCAGGTGCCGTGCTTCTTCCATTGATGCCAGGCAAGGCCGGAACTGCCTTGAATATCTTCCATTTCACGGGTCATAGTCCGCGTCGGCGAGGCCTCGGCCGTGCGGCAATAAGATGGCCAGCCCTGATGGAATTGCGGCCAAAGCCCGTGTAGAATCCAGCCGTGATCATGCCGCACATCGCATTGATCGGACCCACGCGCGTCGCCTTCGCGCGCGCACCAGTTCGGCGACCAGCTAAGTGCCAGGACGTAGTAGTCGAACGCGCCCGGTTTTTCACCCTCGGCCAGCGCCGTCATTGCACTAAAAACCCATAGAACCAGCCAGCGCATTCGCCTCTTCCCTTCTTGCCCTGCCGCGACTATATACAGCCCAAGTTCCCCGACAACGGAAACCTGCCCCAAGATCACGGGGCCGCCGAATTCCGGCGACGGGAAAGATGTATGCATAGGAGACGGGCTGATGGCAAAACCGCTTATGGCCAAGGCAACAGCCGTATGGCTAGTAGACAACACAACGATCAGCTTCAAGCAGATCGCGGATTTCGTAGGAATGCACGAGTTGGAAGTGCAGGGCATCGCCGATGGCGATGTGGCCGCTGGCGTCAAAGGGTTCGACCCGATCGCCAACAACCAGCTTACGCAGGAAGAGATTGACGTGGCGCAGGGCAACCCACTGCACAAGCTGAAGCTCAAGTTCAACCCCGCTGCCAGTGGCGAGGAAAAACGTCGTGGCCCGCGCTATACCCCGCTGTCCAAGCGTCAGGACCGTCCGAACTCGATCCTGTGGCTGGTCAAGTTCCACCCCGAACTCAGCGACGGTCAGATTGCCAAGCTGGTCGGCACCACCAAGCCGACCATTCAGTCGATCCGCGAGCGGACGCACTGGAACATCTCGAACATGCAACCGATTGACCCCGTCGCTCTGGGCTTGTGTAAACAGTCCGAGCTGGACGCAATCGTGCAAAAAGCCGCCGCCAAGAAAGCCGCTGAAGGTGGCGTCATGAGCGATGATGAGCGCCGCAAGCTGGTTTCGACCGAGCAGTCGCTGGAAATGGACGCAGCGCCCAAAATTCCAACGGCGATCGAGGGTCTCGAGACCTTCTCGTTGTCTGATGACTCCCCCGAAGAGAAAGAAGAGCCGATCATCGACGCCGACAGTTTCTTCAACTTGCCCAAAGGCGAGGCCGAGGATGAAGACGAAAGCGATCCGCGTTTCTGATACGCAGACAGCCCCGGTCAAACTGGCCGGGGCTTTTTTGACGAGACTCTGATGCTGAACATATTGTCTGCCATTTTTGGCCCACACCGCGCCGTGACAATCTATGCCTTCCTAAGAACCTGGGGCCTGCTCGTGTTCGGTGTCGTAGGCGTTATCGCGGTTGCCGCAGCCCTGCTGTTGCTGAACGACGACGGCACGCATGAACACGAAGCCTTCATGACCGTCCCGGTTCTGTCCGCCACCGCTATCAACGGCGACCTCAAGAACGGGGTGATTGCCTCGGTACGTTTACCCGACGGGTCCGCGACGTCGATCACTTCGACCGAGGCCCCGATTTCCCAGACCGTTGGCCAAAGCGCCTGTGTCGAAAAGCGGGTCTATGTGGAAAGTGGCGAACCAAGGTATCGCTTCAAACTTCCGCGTTATTGCGAAGCAAGCTGACAAAGCAAAACCGCCCGGTGTCCACACCGGGCGGTTTTTCCTTCAGATCATCTGAAAGATGATCCCTGCGATCACTGCGCCGACTATCCCCAGGCCCAGATAGGTCGCAAACACTTTCGGCCTGACCAGCGACCATACCGCTGCCATGGCCGGGATCGAGCTAACCGCACCCGCGATCATAAAGGACATTGCGGCCCCGGCGCTCATCCCCTGCTCCATCAGACCTGCCAATAGCGGCGGCGCGACGTATGAGTTCAGATAGGCTGGCATCCCAACAAGTGCCGCGATGATTATGGGCAACACGCCGTCTCCTCCGACCGCGCGTGCGATCAGATCAGCGGGTACATAATTGATCAGCAACGCCTCGAGAACATAGGCAAGCGCCAGCCATTTCAACAAGAACAGGCCGTTTCGAAAGAACTCGCTACGAAATCTATTCCGGCGCGCAGGGTCATGCCAGAATTTCCAGACCGGTTTGTCCTCTTGCTTAGGTCCACAACTGCCGCATCCAGTTGGTTGGTAGTTCCGCAAAGGTTGGGTCAACACACCACTGCGCGTCATGGTGCGCACGACGAAACCGCCAAACAGGCCAAGTGCCACTGCGGCTACGGCTTTTCCGATAGCAAAGGGCCATCCCAATGCGCCAGCCGTAATCAATAGCGTCGGCGGGTCGATCAGCGGAGAGCTGAGCCAGAACGCCATAACCGCAGACAGTGGCGCCCCAAGCGCCAGTAAACCAGCAATGAACGGGATGACCTCACAGGAACAGAATGGGGCCAACCCGCCAAACAGGGCAGCCAAAAGGATCATCCGCGTTTCGCGGCCTTCAAAGGCTCGGGCCACCATGACTTCGGCACCGGTGGCCTTGAGGTATGACAACAGCAGCACAGCAAACAGAATATATTGGCCGGTATGGGCCAGTGCCTTGCCGGCAAATGTTATCACCTCCGTTAGATTGCCTGGGTCGAGTATCGCCACCGCGATCAGAATGGCGACGATCACCGCCCATGGGGTTTTGATCAGGTCGAAGACGGTTTTGAACGGGGCCCGAGGGCTCTGAGTAAGGTCAGCCATCGTTTGCCGCCTTTCCAGTTTCGTCCGCACAACATTCCGACAGAATGAACTGCGCGAGGTTTCTGAGATGGTCATACCGGGCACGGTTGATCGTGGTGCGCCCGATCTTTTCCTGTTCGACAACATCACCGGCCGCAAGAAACCGGAGGTGATGGGCCAGCGTCGACGGGGCAATGCCGGTTCTCTCCTGGATTTCACCTACGGTGAGCCCGGTCTCTCCGGCGCGAACGAGTGTCTTGAGGACTTTCAGTCGCGCCTCTGACCCCATCGCCGAAAATCCTGCTGCAGCGGTTTCCCACATATCCACAACTCCAGTAAACTAGTTTTCTAGTTATATAGAGATATTGAAAGCTACCGTCAACAAATTCTGATCAGAATTCGTGAAAAGAGAGTGAGTCCAGATTGCTCAATCAATAAGGCCACTCTATAAGGTCTTATGGGGATTTCAGTAGATACGTTCTTTCTAGAGCTGAATGGGCAAGGCACCTTGCAGGCCCAGATTCAGCAGATGATTGCAGAAGGCATCCTGTCAGGCCGGTTCCATGTCGGAGAAAAGCTGCCCTCGTCGCGTAAACTGGCCTCGCATCTGGGTGTCAGCCGGATCACCGTGACATTGGCTTATACCGAGCTGTTGGCCAATGACTACCTGACCGCCCGGGGCCGATCTGGGTATTATGTGTCGGAAAATGCGCCAGTACCGCCTAAATACACGCCCATCCAACGGGGCACTGAGACCGTGGATTGGGACAAGGCGCTGGCCCGCCGGTTTGTAGATTCGGATGTGTTGCCCAAGCCCTGGAATTGGCGGGACTATACCTATCCTTTTATCTATGGTCAGGCGGACCGAACCCTGTTCGATCATGCCAACTGGCGGCTATGTGCAGTGCGGGCATTGGGGCACAAGGATTTCGAATCGCTGACCCGCGACTATGTCGATCAGGACGATCCGTTGCTGATCGAGTTCATCGCCCGCCACACTCTGCCCCGCCGTGGAATCTCGGCACGCCCCGAAGAAATATTGATCACACTGGGGGCGCAGAACGCACTTTGGCTGGCGTCGCGCATTCTGCTGACTCACAATCACACCGCCGTCATCGAAGACCCCTGTTACTATGCGCTGCGCAGCCTGTTGAACCATTGGGACTGCGCGGTCGTACCCATTGGCGTGGACAAGGATGGCCTGCCACCCGAGGCGCTGCCCGATGAAACGGATGTCATCTTCACCACGCCCAGCCATCAGAGCCCGACAACCGCAACCATGCCGATCACCCGTCGCCGCCAACTTTTGGACCGTGCCCGGGATCTGGACGCAATGGTGGTCGAGGATGACTATGAATTCGAAATGGCGTTTCTGGGGGCGCCCTCACCCGCGCTGAAATCCATGGACCGGGATGGACGTGTCATCTATGTGGGCAGCTTCTCAAAATCGCTGTTCCCTGGATTGCGCCTTGGTTACATGGTTGGATCCGAGCCATTTATCCGCGAGGCGCGCGCGCTGCGCTCTTTGGTGCTGCGCCACCCGCCGGGCCACATTCAGCGCACGGCAGCGTATTTTCTGTCTCTGGGACATTACGATGCACAGATCCGGCGCATGTCCAAAGAGCTGTCCAAGCGGCGGGATGCAATGGACAAGGCTATCGACGAATACGGGCTGTCGGTGGCGGGGCGCGGTGTGATGGGCGGATCTTCGATGTGGATGTCCGCCCCTGAACATGTCGACATGTCCCAGCTGGCGCGCAGCCTGCAAAACCAAAGCGTTCACATCGAGCCTGGTGCACCGTTTTTCGCTGGGCCGGATAGGCCACAGAACTTCTACCGGCTCGGATACTCATCCATCGCGCCCGACCGCATCGCTCCGGGCGTGAAGCTGATCGCGGATGCCATCCAAACGCAGTAGCCCGCGTCTGGACCTAATCCGCATTTCGTTTTGGACCTAACGCCATTCCGTCCCTTGGGCCACAACCGTACCCAAAGGCTGGGCTGATCGTCCGGCTTCATCCACAAATCCGCGGAGACAAATCAGATGAAAATGACCACCGAAGAGGCCTTTGTTAAAGTTCTGCAGATGCACGGGATCGAGCATGCGTTTGGGATCATCGGTTCGGCGATGATGCCGATCTCGGATATTTTTGGAAAAGCTGGCATTACGTTCTGGGATTGCGCACACGAAGGCTCGGGTGGGATGATGGCTGACGGGTACACACGCGCCACCGGCAAAATGTCGATGATGATCGCGCAGAACGGACCCGGGATCACCAACTTTGTTACTGCCGTCAAAACCGCCTACTGGAACCACACCCCGCTGCTGCTGGTAACCCCGCAGGCCGCAAACAAGACCATGGGTCAGGGCGGTTTCCAGGAGATGGAACAAATGCGCATGTTCGCGGACTGCGTCTGCTACCAGGAAGAAGTACGCGACCCTTCGCGGATGGCCGAAGTTCTGAGCCGCGTTATCACCAAAGCCAAGCGCGCCTCGGCACCGGCACAGATCAATGTTCCACGTGATTTCTTCACTCAGGTTGTCGATATCGAACTGCCTGCCGTAGTTGAATTTGAACTGCCTTCTGGCGGCGCATCAGCCGTTACCGAAGCCGCCGCGCTGCTGTCGGATGCCAAGAACCCTGTCATCCTGAACGGCGCGGGCACGGTTCTGTCCGCTGGCGGCATCGAAGCCTCGAAAGCACTGGCCGAGCGTCTGGACGCCCCGGTTTGTGTTGGCTACCAGCACAATGACGCCTTCCCGGGCTCGCACCCGCTGTTTGCTGGCCCGTTGGGTTACAATGGCTCGAAAGCCGGTATGGAGCTGATAAAAGAAGCAGACGTGGTTCTGTGTCTCGGCACTCGCCTGAACCCGTTCTCGACTCTTCCTGGCTATGGTATGGAATACTGGCCGGCGAATGCAAAGATCATTCAGGTTGACATTAACCCCGACCGCATTGGCCTGACCAAGAAGGTATCTGTCGGTATTGTTGGCGACGCAGCCACCGTTGCAACCAATATCCTGGCACAGCTGTCGGACACCGCAGGTGACGAAGGACGCGATGCACGCAAAGCGAAGATTGCGGAAACCAAGTCACGCTGGGCGCAGGAATTGACTTCGATGGACCACGAGCAGGACGATCCGGGCACAACCTGGAACGAACGCGCCCGTGCAGCCAAGCCCGACTGGATGAGCCCGCGCATGGCGTGGCGCGCCATTCAGGCAGCCCTGCCGAAAGAGGCGATCATCTCGTCCGACATCGGCAATAACTGTGCCATCGGCAACGCCTACCCATCCTTTGAAGCGGGCCGCAAATATCTGGCCCCCGGGCTGTTCGGCCCCTGTGGATACGGATTGCCATCTGTCATGGGTGCCAAGATCGGTTGCCCGGATGTGCCTGTCGTTGGATTCTCGGGTGACGGCGCCTTTGGTATTGCTGTAACCGAACTGACCGCAATCGGCCGCGATGAATGGCCCGCAGTCACCCAGATTGTTTTCCGCAACTATCAGTGGGGTGCTGAAAAGCGCAACTCGACCCTGTGGTTCGACGACAACTTTGTCGGAACCGAACTGGACACCAAAGTGTCCTATGCCGGTATCGCTCAGGCCTGTGGCCTGAAAGGTGTCGTGGCCCGCACACAGGATGAGCTGACTGCAGCCCTGAATCAGGCCATTGAGGATCAGAAGAATGGGATCACCACGCTGATCGAAGCCATGATCAACCAGGAACTGGGCGAGCCCTTCCGTCGGGACGCAATGAAGAAACCGGTCGCGGTGGCAGGCATCAGCAATGACGACATGGAACCGCAGGCCGGGGTATAATCCGCGTGAAACCGCTGCGCGCCATTCTCGGGACGGCCAGCGCGTCGGACAAGATCATCGCCCTGTCAGAGGGCGATGATCCCCGCGTTGTGGAAGGTGCGGTCAGGGCCGTAAAAGAGGACGTTGCACGGATCATCCTGATCGGCGACGGGGCCAAAATTTCGGCCCTTCTGGATGCGCATGAAGGATTTGATCCCACTCGGATAGACATTCTTGACCCGGCGCATTCCTCAATCTCCTCGGAACTGGCTGAAGCGCTCTTTAATCGCCGCAAGCACAAGGGCATGACCCTTGAAGAGGCAGGGCAACAGATCACCAACAGGCTGACCTTTGCCGCCATGCTGGTGCATCAGGGTATCGCTGATGGCACCGTGGGCGGAGCGGTTGAAACCACCTCTGAGACAGTTCGCGCGGCGTTGCAGATCATCGGAACAGCGCCGGGTACAACAATGGTATCCAGTTTTTTTCTCATGCTGTTCTGCCAGGATCATCACGAGGTCAAAGGCGCGCGCATCTTTGCCGATTGTGGCCTGGTGGTGGATCCAAACGCCGAAGAAATGGCGGAAATTGCCCGCGCATCGGCCGCATCCTATTCAGCTTTGACTGGAAACACGGCGCGTGTGGCAATGCTGTCTTTTTCCACCTCGGGAAGCGCCGAACACCCAAAAGTATCCAAGGTCGTCGAGGCAACCCGGATCGCACGCGAAAAAGATCCGAACCTTCTGATCGACGGAGAGCTGCAGTTCGATGCCGCCTTTGTCCCCGAGGTTGCGGCACAAAAGGCGACGGATTCGCCACTGAAGGGCGAAGCGAATGTCTTTGTCTTCCCCAGCCTGAATGCGGGCAATCTGGGCTATAAGATCGCACAGCGCATCGGAGGGGTTGAGGCAATCGGGCCAGTCCTACAAGGCCTGGCCAAGCCGGCAAATGATCTATCGCGCGGCTGTACGGCAGAGGACATCCTTCACATGATCGCCGTGACTGCTGTTCAAGCGCAACATGGCGAAAACGGAATATAAGTCTCGACAAGTCCGTGAAAAACAAATTTTATTCCGGTTCCCGGCAATGCTCGGGGGAATACCGGTCTGCAAACTACAGGGGCGCCTATGAACCAGCCAGTGATTGACACCTCGCCCAAAGTCTCGGACGAGATCCGGCAGACCACCTGTTACATGTGCGCCTGTCGCTGTGGCATCAACGTTCACATGAAAGACGGCAAGGTCGCCTATATCGAGGGCAACCGAGACCACCCGGTGAACAAAGGCGTTCTGTGCGCCAAGGGCAGCGCAGGCATTATGCAGGTCAACGCGCCGTCGCGCCTACGCAAACCGCTGCGCCGTGTCGGCCCGCGCGGATCGGGCGAGTTCCGCGAGATCGAATGGGACGAGGCAATCAGCACCGCCGTCGGCTGGATGAACGAGCTGCACGAAACCGCACCGCACAAGCTGGCCTTCTTTACCGGACGCGACCAAAGCCAAAGCTTCACCAGCTTCTGGGCACAGAATTTTGGAACCCCAAACTATGCCGCCCATGGCGGGTTCTGTTCCGTCAACATGGCAGCAGGCGGCATCTATACGATGGGCGGTGCGTTTTGGGAGTTTGGCCAGCCCGACTGGGACCACACCAAGTTGTTCATGCTGTTCGGCGTGGCCGAAGACCACGACAGCAACCCGATCAAGATGGGCATCGGCAAGATCAAGGCACGCGGCGCACGGGTGATCGGTGTGAACCCGATCCGATCAGGCTATAACGCTGTGGCCGATGACTGGGTCGGGATCACCCCCGGCACCGATGGGTTATTCATTCTATCGCTGATCCATGTGTTGATGAAGGCCGGCAAGATCGACCTGGATTACCTCAGCCGCTATACTAACGCGCCTGTTCTGGTGAACGCATCCGAAGGCCCCGAGAAGGGTCTGTTCTTGCGCGATAGTGACGGCAAACCGCTGGTGATCGACCGGGCCACAGGCGAACTCACTGCGTTTGACAAGCCGGGCGTGCGCCCGGACTTGTCGGCTACTTACGAAAAGGACGGCGTCACCCATCGCCCGGTTTTCCACCTGATGGCCGAGAAATACCTAAGCGACAAGCACGCCCCTGAGGCCGTGGCTGACCGCTGTGGCATCCCAGCCAGTCGCATTCGCGCCATCGCGGCGGAAATCGCCCGTGTCGCCTTTGACGAGGCGATCGAGCTGGATCAGGAATGGACCGATTTCCGCGGCGAAACCCATGCTAAGATGATCGGTCGCCCGGTTAGCTTCCACGCCATGCGTGGCATCTCGGCCCATGCCAACGGGTTCCAGACCTGCCGCGCGCTGCACGTGCTGCAAATCATCCTCGGCACGGTCGAAGTTCCGGGCGGTTTCCGCTTCAAACCGCCCTATCCCAAGCCAGTCGAGGCGCACCCAACCCCGCATGGCGACCGCCGCCCCGGCAGACCCCTGGAAGGCCCGCATCTAGGCTTCCCCCGCGGGCCCGAAGACCTGTTGCTGGACGACTGCGGCACTCCCCAACGGATCGACAAAGCATTCACATGGGAAAACCCGATGTCAGCCCATGGGCTGATGCATATGGTAATCTCAAACGCCGCCGCCGGTGATCCCTACAAGATCGACACGCTGTTCATGTATATGGCGAATATGTCGTGGAACTCCTCCATGAACACCAAAGGTGTGATGGAGATGCTGACCGCCAAGACCGAAGACGGCAAATATGTCATCCCAAACATCATCTATTCCGATGCCTATTCCTCGGAAATGGTGGCCTATGCCGACTTGATCCTGCCCGACACCACCTATCTTGAACGGCACGACTGTATCTCGCTGCTCGACCGCCCGATCTGCGAGGCAGACGCCGCCGCCGACGCAATCCGCTGGCCGGTGATCGAGCCCGACCGCGACGTGCGGGGCTTTCAGTCGGTGCTGGTGGAACTGGCCAACCGCATGAGCTTGCCAGGCTTTACCAACGAAGACGGTACGCCGAAGTGGAAAGACTACGCTGACTATATCGTTAACCATCAGCGAAAGCCCGGTATCGGCCCGCTGGCCGGGTTTCGAGGCGAAAATGGCGACAAGGAAGGTCGTGGCGAGGTCAACCCCGACCAGCTAAATCGCTACATCGAAAATGGCGGCTTCTACGTCGCGCATATCCCCGAAGGGGCGGATTACTACAAACCCTGGAACGCTGCCTATCAGGATTGGGCCGTGGGCATGGGAATCTACGACAGCCCGCAACCCTATCTGTTCCAGCTCTATTCAGAACCGATGCGCAAGTTCCAGCTGGCCGCCGAAGGCCACGGGGACCGGCAACCGCCGGAAAATCTGCGCCAGCGCCTCAAGGACACCATGGATCCGCTGCCGATCTGGTACGAAACCGATCAGCAGGGCAATGAAGGTTTCACCATCAATGCCCTGACTCAGCGCCCGATGGCGATGTATCACTCATGGGGCACCCAAAACGCCTGGCTGCGCCAGCTACACGGGCGCAACCCGCTTTATGTGCCAACCAAACTGATGCGCGAACACGGGATGCAGGACGGCGACTGGGCCAAAGTCACGTCTCCGCACGGGGAAATTACTGTTCCGGTCATGGAGATGGCCGCGCTGAATGAAAATACTGTCTGGACTTGGAATGCCATCGGCAAACGCAAAGGTGCTTGGGCCCTGCAGGAAGAAGCACCAGAGGCCACCAAAGGCTTTTTACTGAACCACCTGATCCACGAACTGCTGCCGTCAAAAGGCGATGGAATGCGTTGGGCCAATTCTGATCCGATTACAGGTCAGGCTGCTTGGTTCGACCTGAAGGTCAGGATCGAAAAGGCGGCGCCACCTTCGGATGCAGAAAGCCAGCCCGAATTCAAACCGATCAAATCACCGGTCGGCACCGGACCAAAAGATCTGGCGTGGAAGGTAGGAAAATGACCCAGCTCCCCCAATCCACAGACAAGAAAATGGGTCTGGTCATCGACCTGGACACCTGTGTCGGCTGCCATGCCTGTGTGATATCCTGCAAAGGCTGGAACACCGAAAACTACGGGGCGCCCCTGTCGGATCAGGACGCTTATGGCGGCAACCCGTCCGGCACCTTCCTGAATCGCGTACATTCCTACGAGGTCCAACCCGAACAGGGTCACGCCCAGCTGATCCACTTCCCCAAATCCTGCCTCCATTGCGAGGACGCGCCCTGCGTCACCGTCTGCCCCACTGGGGCCAGCTATAAGCGGGTCGAGGACGGTATCGTATTGGTCAATGAAAGCGACTGTATCGGCTGCGGGCTTTGCGCCTGGTCCTGCCCTTACGGCGCGCGTGAGATGGATATGGCCGAGGGCGTGATGAAGAAATGCACCCTCTGCGTGGATCGCATCTATAACGAGAACATACCCGAAGTGGACCGCGTGCCATCCTGTGTGCGGACCTGCCCCGCCGGAGCCCGCCATTTCGGTGATCTGGGCGACGCAGATAGCGATGTCAGCAAATTGGTCGCCGAACGTGGTGGCATGGATCTGATGCCTGAAATGGGCACCAAGCCCGTCAACAAATACCTGCCACCTCGCCCTAAAGATCAGATCGAGGACCAGATCGACATTCTCGCGCCCCTTCTGGCCCCGGTAGCCGATGAGCCCAAGGGCTTTCTGGGTTGGCTCGACAAGACACTGGAGAAGCTCTGATGCATCCGGCCCCATCCGTCATTATCTTCACCACCTTGTCCGGTCTGGGCTTTGGGCTGCTGTTTTTTCTGGGCCTTGGGATGCCGGATGTCACCGGGTGGGTGGCCTTCGTATTCTATGCCATGGCCTTTGGCCTGTCGGTGGGTGGGCTGATGGCCTCGACCTTTCACCTGGGCCATCCTGAACGTGCGTGGAAAGCATTCACCCAATGGCGGTCAAGCTGGCTCAGCCGTGAGGGTTGGTGCGCAGTGATCGCCTTGATTCTTATGGGCTTCTACGCGCTGGGCGCTGTCATCTTTGGTCAGCGTTGGGGTGTTCTGGGCGTCCTTGGCGCGTTGTTTTCGCTGGCAACAGTTTTCACCACCTCAATGATCTACACCCAGCTCAAGACAATCCCACGTTGGAACATGAAACTGACACCAATTATGTTTCTGAGCTTCAGCCTTGCCGGTGGCTCGCTTCTGGCCGGTCAGGTCAGCCTTGCCGTCCCTCTGTTGGTGGTCGCTGCCGTTGCGCAGACATTTTACTGGTGGCAAGGGGATAAGGCATTTGCGAACTCAGGAACAAACCTTGGCACCGCTACGGGTTTGGGGCAGCGCGGGGCAGTGCGTGCGTTTGAGCCTCCACATACAGGTACAAACTATCTTCTGCGCGAATTTGTCCACGTGGTTGGCAGGAAACATGCGGACAAATTGCGGGTCATCTCGTTTGTGCTGGCCTTCCTATTGCCGGTCATCCTGCTGATCCTGCCGTTCAACCACTTCTTCGCTCTTCTGGCTGCGCTGTCGCATGTGGCAGGCGTTGCAGTTTCGCGCTGGCTGTTCTTTGCGCAGGCCGAGCATGTCGTGGGTCTGTATTACGGCAAACGGTAAAGAAGGGGGCCAGCCCCCTTCTTGGCCCTAACAGGCCAATTCATCCCCCGAGGTATTTTTGGCCAGATGAAGATCGGATCAGGCCAAGAACACCCCTGGTTACAGCAGACCTGCGTGGTTCATGGCTGCGTCGATGGCTGTTTTGGTGCTGTCGTCCAGCGTGGTCAGGGGCGAGCGAACTTCTTCGCTGCACAGGCCCAGCTTGCTGAGAGCGTATTTGGCCCCGACCAGACCGGGTTCGATAAAGATTGCCTCATGCAGAGGCATCAGGCGGTCCTGATAAGTCAGCGCTTTGGCATAATCCCCCTTCAGGGTGGCCTGCTGGAATTCGGCACATAGCTTGGGCGCAACATTCGCCGTGACCGAGATACAGCCCACACCACCATGCGCATTGAAACCCAGCGCCGTGGCGTCTTCGCCCGACAGTTGGCAAAACTCAGGCCCGCAAGAGGCGCGCTGTTGGCTGACACGCCCCAAATCTCCGGTTGCGTCTTTAACCCCAACGATCCTTGGCAATTCGGCCAGCTCACCCATCGTCTGGGGCGTCATGTCGATGACGGAACGGCCTGGAATGTTGTAGATGATGATCGGAATATCAGCACAATCATGTAGGGTGCGGAAATGCTGAATTAGGCCCTTCTGGGTCGGCTTGTTGTAATACGGGGTCACCACCAGAGCGGCATTCGCGCCGACTTGCTGCGCAAATTGAACGAATCGGATCGCCTCGACCGTGTTGTTCGAGCCCGCACCAGCGATCACCGGGACACGACCGGCTGCGGCACTGACAACTTCTGCCACCACCGTTTCGTGTTCTTCATGGCTGAGGGTTGGGCTTTCACCGGTGGTCCCCACCGGCACCAAGCCGGTCGAGCCTTCCTGAATTTGCCATTCCACCAAACGTTTGAGCGTGCCCAGATCCAACTCGCCATTCGAAAACGGGGTAACGAGGGCTGGCATCGAGCCTTTGAACATGACACGCTCCTTGCTGTGCGGTTAGCAATTTTTGCGCCTTGGGCAATCACATTCCTAGCAATGTGTGTTGATCCCGCTGGCGCAAGGTTTATCCTAAATGGCTCTATCCTTGGTTGGTTGGGAAATGCAAGGCATGACACGCGTTCTGGCGCTTTTGACAGCGGTGATTCTGGCATCCTTCGGGCCGGCCCAAGCCGACTCGGTGGGCGATCTGCGCGCTGGCATGTATGAAATGCGCAAGGGCGATTGGAACGCCGCGCTGCAAGAGGCAGGCCCGCGCGGATCTGTGTCACGTGACATCATCGTATGGCATTGGCTGCGCGAGGGGTTCGGAAGCTCGGGCGATGTGCTGGTATTTCTGAACCGCAGGCCGGATTGGCCGGGGCTGGCATGGTTACGGCGCGAAAGCGAACCCGCCTTTACCGGGGCTGACCCGGACCGGGTGTTGAAATTCTACGCCGGCACTGCCCCGCAAACGGCGGAAGGGGCGCTGAATTTCGCCGTAGCGCTGAAGGCTAAGGGACGGCAGGGTGATGCGCAGGCGGATATCGTCACCGCCTGGCGTACGATGCCGATGGGATCGGGCCTGCAGAAAGACTATATCGAGAACTTCGCGACATTGCTGAAACCCCACCACGCGGCGCGGCTAGACCGGATTCTGTGGGACGGTCATCTGATCAGTGCAGGACAAATGCTGCCATTGGTGAATGACGATCAGCGCAAGCTGGCCGAAGCGCGGATTGCATTGCAAAAACGTGCGCCGGGTGTTGATGCCAAAGTAGGGGCGGTTCCCGAATCCGTGGCCGGATCGGCAGGGCTTGCCTTTGACCGCTTTGTCTGGCGAGATAAAAAGGAACTGGATGACAGCGCGATTGATCTGATGCTGGCGCGGTCATCCAGCCCGGATGCTCTGGGCGAGCCAGGCAAATGGGCCGAGGGCCGTCGCCGACTGGCACGGCTTGAGATGCGCAACGGTGATGTGAGCCGCGCATACAAGATTGCCTCTAGACACCATATGACGCCGGACATGGGCTATGCTTATGCCGATCTTGAATGGCTTTCCGGATTCCTTGCCCTGCGTCGGTTGAATGATCCGGCAACGGCTGTGCGGCATTTCCAAAACTTCTCGGGCGCGGTGCAGTCACCGATTTCCAAGGGACGCGGCGGGTATTGGCTAGGTCGGGCCTATGCCGCGCAGGGGGATGCGGAAAAGGCTTATGAGGCCTATGCCATGGGTGCTGATCACCAGACCTCGTTCTACGGGCTTCTTGCCGCCGAACGGATAGGGCGCCCCTTCGACAGCGATCTGGCAAACCCGCGAAGGGCACCGCACTGGAAACAAGCGGAGTTTGCCGATTCCAGCGTTCTGGAAGCGGGGCTATTGCTGTTGCGCGCAGGTGAGGCAAACCTATCCGAGCGGTTCCTGACCCATCTGGTTGAGGGGCTCGACCCCGTTCAGGCAAGCCAACTGGGCGATCTGGTCATCGAACTGAACGAACCACATCTGGCGGTGATGATCGCCAAGCGCGCCGCGACCACCGGCGTTGTCCTGCCCGCCGCGTATTACCCGGTTCATCCCGTGGCAGATCTGGGCCTGCCCATGGCCAAAGAAATGACGCTAGCAATCGCCCGGCGCGAAAGCGAGTTTGACCCAGTTGTCATCAGCGGCGCGGGCGCGCGCGGGCTTATGCAGGTGATGCCCGCGACGGCGAAAGTTGTGGCCCGGAACATGGGCATTCTAAGCAGCCACCAAACCGGAAAACTGACTTCGGACTGGCGATATAACGCCAAATTGGGGGCGAATTACCTGTCCGAGCTGGCAGCAGAATTCAACGGCAATGTGGTGATGATGGCGGCGGGGTATAATGCCGGACCGGGCAGGCCGATCTCGTGGATGAAACGCAATGGCGACCCGCGCCGGGGTGAGGCCGATATCGTCGACTGGATCGAATTCATACCCTTCAGCGAGACCCGCAACTATGTCATGCGCGTCGCCGAAAGCCTGCCTGTGTATCGCGCACGGTTGGGGCAGCAGGCGTTGCCGGTGCCATTTTCCGAGGAACTGATCGGGTCAACTCTGGCGTCGTTCGCGCCATAAGGTGAACAATCCGGCGGCAATAACCAATGTGGCCCCTGCAACAACCGCGGGTCGCAAGCTTTCACCAAAGACCGAGATTCCCAGAATGGCGCTCCACATCAGGTGAAAATAGGCAAAGGGCTGAACGGCGCTGGCCTCGGCCATTTCGTAGCACTTAATCAACAACCAGTGTCCCAGAACTCCGGTCAGGCAGAGCAGGCCCATCCAAAGCCAGTCACCGCCCTGCATAGGCTCCCAAAACCACACGCCCACGGCCGTCATGGCAACCGCCCCGGCGATGCCGGTCCAGAAAAAACTGGTGGCGGTAGTGTCGCGCCGCGCCGCATAGCGGGTCAGCAGGCCATAGACGGCAAACATCAGGGCCGAGATCAACGGGATCACCGCCCACGGATTGAACACTCCCACCCCGGGCTGCAAAATGATCAGAACACCAATACATCCCACGCCGATGGCCGACCACCGACGCCAGCCGACCTTCTCGCCCAGAACGGGTCCGCTGAGCGCCGCCACCAGCAGGGGGTAACAGATAAATACGGCTTGGCTTTCGATCAGCCCCAGGATGGTGAAGGCATAGACTGCGACGCAGATTTCCCCCGCCAAGAGCACC
This sequence comes from Ruegeria sp. CDSB114, assembly GCF_059611025.1. NCBI lineage: Bacteria > Pseudomonadati > Pseudomonadota > Alphaproteobacteria > Rhodobacterales > Roseobacteraceae > Ruegeria > Ruegeria sp. CDSB114. Next base: position 118,049 of record NZ_JBXWOT010000005.1, on the reverse strand, counting down.
CCGCGCAGGATCTGCAGCCCAAGCTGGCTGGTGCGGGCCGTGGCCGCGATACCGCCGGGCGCACGCAGCGCCAGAGCGACGACAAATGCTGCGAAGAACCAATAGCGGATCATCACGACCATATAGGTGTTGTACGTCCCGGCCAGATGGCGCGAGATACCGTCCTGCAGCGCAAAAACCACAGTCGCCGCGATCATCAGCGCGATACCGGCGCGAGTGTTGTTCTGTTGGGTCATGGCTTGACCGCCCGCGTCATGTGACGCTTGCGCCCATAGCCCGGCGCGCGGGTGACGTTGAACCCCGCGTCTTGGAGCCCGCGCCGGACGAACCCAGCGGCGGTATAGGTGGCGGCGGTTCCATTGGGCGCCGTGTGGTCGGATACCTGCTGCATCAGCTCTGCGCCCCAAAGCTCGGGGTTTTTGGCAGGCGAAAACCCATCCAGAAACCACGCATCCGCCTGCCCTGACCATGCGGACAGGGTGGACCGCGCGTCGCCCTCGATAACCTCAAGCCGCAGGGTGCCCAGATCGCAGGTACCGCCCTGCCATTGGGACAGGAACCGGTCGGCCCAAGGGGACAACTCAGGAAAGGCGGCCAGAGCGCGCGTCATGTCGTCTGGCGCCATTGGATAGGCTTCGAAACTGGTGAATGTCAGCGGGGTCGTTTGGCCAGCCTTTTCCCATTCGGCCCAGACGGTCAGCATATTCAGGCCGGTGCCAAAGCCAAGCTCGGCAATGTGAAACCCCGGCGCAAACCGCGCGGGCAGGTCATTGCCCGCCAAAAACACATGCCGCGTCTCCTCCAGCCCGTTCTGCAACGAGAAATAGGGGTCGTCGAAACGGTCTGAGACAGGTATCTGCCCGTCTTTCCAGGTCAGTTCGGCGCGCTGGTCTGCCATCGGGGAATCCTGTAGCTAAGCGGCGCGACACTGAACAAGGAAAAGGGGAATGGCAATGGTCGATGTGACGGTGCGAGGCGCGGGCATTTTTGGCCTTTCGATCGCCTGGGCCTGCGCAAGACGCGGCGCAAAAGTTCAGATCATTGACCCTTTTGGGCCCGGTGCAGGGTCCAGCGGCGGTTTGGTCGGGGCTTTGGCACCACATGTGCCCGAGAATTGGAATGCCAAGAAAGCTTTTCAATTCGAAAGCCTGATCATGGCCGAACCTTTCTGGAAACAGGTTGAGGCGACCGGAGGCGTCTCAGCCGGATATGCCCGGTTGGGTAGGCTGCAGCCCATCGCAGATAGCCGCACGCTGGATCTGGCCCATGCACGTACGGTCACCGCCGCAGAGCTTTGGCAGGGGCGGGCCGAATGGCGCGTTGTTGCAATGGATGAGGTCGGGTCGTGGTGCCCTCCCAGCCCCACTGGCTTTGTGATCCACGACACGCTTAGCGCCCGGATGCACCCAAGGCGGGCATGTTCTGCACTGGTTTCGGCGCTGGCGGTGATGGGGGTTGAGGTCAAAACCGATGCGGCCAATCAAGGGCAGATCATTCACGCCACCGGGCTTTCCGGCCTGTTAGAACTGAACGACGCCTTTGGCAAAACGGTCGGCAATGGCGTCAAGGGACAGGCGGCTTTGCTGCGGTTCGATGCCGGGGACGTTTCCCAGCTGTTTGCAGATGCCGTTCACATTGTCCCGCATGCGGATGGCACATTGGCCATCGGATCGACCTCGGAACGGGACTATGACGACCCAACCATCACCGATGCGGCGCTGGATGATGTCCTGGATCGGGCCACGCGGGCGGTTCCGGTCCTGCACGGTGCCGAAGTGATCGAACGCTGGGCTGGGATCCGACCCCGCAGCAAAAGCCGTGCGCCGATGCTGGGTGCACATCCGCTGCACGCCGGAGAATTCATCGCCAATGGAGGGTTCAAGATCGGCTTTGGCATGGCGCCCAAAGTGGCAGAAGTCATGGCCGAACTGGTGCTTGAAGGGCGCGATGAAATCCCCGCAGATTTTCAACCCGAGGCTTCTTTGTGACCTCCCTCGACGACACCCCAGTTCGCCTGCAACCAGACGATCCGATATTGCCACAGGTGTTACGCCTGATCCGCCACAGCTTTGCATTCATGGAGGGGCGTATAGACCCGCCCTCGTCAATGCATCGCCTGACCGAGGAAACGCTTCGGCAACAGGCCCGCGACCACGAGGTTTGGATCATAGGCAATCGCCCGGATGCGGTCGTCTTTCTGACACCCAAACAGGACAGTCTGTATCTGAGCAAACTGGCTGTGGACGAAACCCGACGTGGTCAGGGGCTGGCACAGCGTCTGGTCGATCTGGCATCCGCGCGGGCGGTTGAAATAGGTTTTGCGACGCTGGAACTGAAGACACGGGTCGAATTGTTCGAAAACCATGCCTCCTTTGCCCGGATGGGCTTTGTCAAAACGGCGGAAACGGCGCATCCCGGGTTCACCCGGGCGACCTCGATTACCATGCAGAAACATTTAGGCTGAGGCTTCGGCAATCATACATTGGCGCCCGTCTGCCGCACGCACCCACAGGGTATTGCCCTTCCGGCACAGGCTCGCAGTTTCGAAATGCATCAATGCCGAGGTTGCGCGGATAGAAAACTGCGCCAATGGGCCCATCACATCTTCCGCAAACAACATCAGGTGCTGCGCTAAAAGCGGGCCATGCACGACCAGCCCGGCATATCCTTCGACATCACGGGCATAGTCGATGTCATAGTGAATACGGTGTCCGTTAAATGTCAGGGCCGAGTAGCGAAACAGCATTGTGCTGTCGAAGGACAGCTCGCGATGTTCGGTTTCATCCTGCCTGGCCAGTGGTGCGGGAGGGGTGACCGTATCTGCCGAGGGGTCTTGGCGGTAAACCAGATCCTGCCATTCGGTCAGGCGCAGCGCACCGCCCTGCCAAACCTCGTGGCGCAACGTGACAAAGCCCAAGGGGCCGGTGCGTCCTGATTTCGAACTCGAACTTTCACATAGCGATCGCCGTTCGGCTAACTGACCAGCGATCAGGGGCGCGAAAAACTCCAAGCGCCCGCCTGCCCACATTCTGCGGGGCAGGCCCATATCTGAGATCTGGCCCCCGACCTTGGGATGTCCGTCGCGCCCAAGTTGGCCGGGTGGCTGCGGAGTCCAGAAATACAGGTGATGAAAGAACGGCGGCAACGCAGTGCCGCCCCTCACAGTTGCCTGATTCCCAAGCGCCACCTGCAACGCGCCAGCACGGGCTGCGTCCATCACATCTGTCTGAATTTCCATCGACATAGCGCAAGATTAGGCGGCCTGCCCCATACGGGCAAGCAAACCGGCAGTTTCAGAAACCGGCCTCTGACCGCAAGTTCTTCATCAAGGTCCGAAGGGCGTTTTCATAGCGTTCGTTAACCAGCTTGCCCTGCGCGTCGAATTCGTTCGAACTGTCGGCCAGATGAATTTCCGGCCCTTGCAAGATGCGCGTCTGGAACGGAACCATATAGCTGCGCAGTATCATCTGTGCACGTTCCCCGCCGGCACGACCCGCAGCGGCAGACATCACCGCAACCGGCTTGCCTGCCCAAGGCTTGTCCTTGGTGCGGCTGACCCAGTCCAGCGCATTCTTCAACACACCTGACGGCGCTTTATTATATTCCGGAGTCGAAATGATGACCGCATCCGAACGGGCAATCTGATCCGCCAAAATCTGGACGGTCTCGGGAACCCCTTCGCCTTCTTCAAGATCACCGTCATATAATGGCAAGTTCAGATCGGCCTCGATATGAGTGCCCGGCTCAAACAGCCGCGCCGCCTCGCGAAGCAGTTTTCGGTTGGTAGCATTTTGGCGCAGTGAACCTGACAGGCTCAGAAGGATCGGTTCGGACATAAAAGGTCTCCGTTCAGGCGTTTTCCAGAAGGTAGCCCCTGATCACCGCCAGCCAAAGCCCAGTTGACGCGCAGTCAATGTGCAATAACGGGCACCTAGACGGTGCCCGGTCACATCAGGTGTTGCCGTTGGGGATGATTTCGATATCAACCCGACGATTCCGCGCCTTCCCTTCGGGTGTGAGATTCGAGGCCGCAGGTCGGTTCTCACCCAATCCGATGGTGCTGATACGGGCCCCGTTCACACCATTGGCTTGCAGAACATCCGCCACGGACCTAGCCCGACGCTCAGATAGGGCCTGATTATAAGAGGCTTCGCCATCACTGTCCGTATGGCCAATGACCTGAACGGCCGAGTTGGGATATCTCACCAAATTCTGACCCACCCGGACCAAATCAGAACGCAATGCAGGCCGCACGGTCGAGCTGTCGGTGTCAAAGGTGATGTCGTTGGGGACGGTAACAATCAGGCGGTCGCCCGCGTTGACGATTGTGATGCCGTCATTTGCCAGCTGCTGGCGCAACTCAGCCGCCTGGCGGTCCAGTTGATTGCCGATAAGGCCGCCACCTGCTGCACCGATTGCACCACCAGCCAGCGCACCCAGAAGCGGATCCGAGTCGTTCGCAATGGCCCCGACACCGGCACCAACCAACCCACCCAAAAGCGCACCCTGTTTGGTATTTTGGTTGGGGTCCGAGGGCAAGTTCAGCGTTCCGGGGTCGGTGCAGCCCGCCAAGAACAAGGCCGAGCAAAGCCCAGCAGAAACAACAAGCTTGGAAATCGTCATGATATCACCTTCTGCTCAGAGGCCCGTTTGCCGGGTCCCATTATTTGGCACAGTATATCGCGCTGCCCCCCCGCAGGCTCAAGCAACAATCAGGTGATATCGGCGAATACCCGCCGTTCAATGGGCCTCGGCAGGGGAACCCCATTGGTTCTGCTCCTGCCAGATCTCCCGCAGCGGCTGCCCTTGGCCGCAGAAATGATCGTCAACCATTTCGCAGGCCCAGACGCGATCGGTCCGAAAATGGCGAAAACCGTTGCGCAATTCGCACCACGCAACCAGCATCGTGCACTCGATGTGATAGATCAGGGCAACCGGACGGACGACCCGTTCGGAGCGAACGTCTTGCGAGCTGACATATGTGAGGCGAAGCTTGCGCTCGTCCCGGATGGCTTCGCGGTAATTCACGACCGGGATACAGCCCTTGGCCGGATCATCAACCGGAGCCCCCCAAGGCGCGACCTGCAACCAGTCGGGACTTGCGCGCAGGCCTTCTATTTTCCGGCATATGCGTTTGGCGGCCTCCTGCAGGGTACTGTCGCCGGTCCGTGCCAGCATTGACAGACCGACCCAAAGCGCCTCGACCTCTTCAGCGTCGAAATTCAGCGGTGGCAAGTCATAGCCTCGCCGCATCAGATACCCGACGCCGGCTTCGCCCTCGATCGGTGTGCGTTGGGCCTGCAGTGCCGCGATGTCGCGATACACCGTGCGCACCGAGACTTCGAGCTTTTGCGCCAGCATCTCAGCCGTAACCGGAGCGTTGGCAGCACGCAGAATCTGGATGATTTCAAACAGGCGGGACGAACGGCGCATGGCAAACTCCGGTTTCTCTGCTGACACCTTAGCACACCCCCCTGACAACGCGCTGTCAGGAGTGATGCGGGATGCTGGTTCAACAATTCACAGGAGATTACTGATGCCCAGCCTCGACAATCACGTAATGATGACACTGCAACTGGGACGCTGGTCCCAGGACCATACCCTGCGCGCCTTTGAAATCGAACGCGAGATCATGGCCAGCCGACAGCCCTGCGCTCCTAGGAAACGGGTCAGACGATTTTCACTGGGCAATCTCAAACTGCTTTGGACCAACCGCGCCTGACTCTAGAACCCGGCCTTGGCGCGAAACTTCATCGACGCCCCGCCATCGGGGTTCTTCAGCCGCAATTCCTCGGAATGCAACATCAGGCGCGGGAAGGCCCGCGCCTCACCTTTTGCATAGAACGGATCACCCAAAATCGGATGGCCCAGCGCCAGCATGTGAACCCGCAGCTGGTGCGAGCGCCCGGTTTTCGGGAACAGGCGTATGCGGGTAGTGTTGCCTTCATGTTTGACCACGCGCCAATCCGTCACCGCAGGTTTGCCGGTCTCATGGCAGACCATTTGGAGCGGCCGGTTGGGCCAGTCTACAATCAACGGCAGATCAACAGTTCCGGACTTTGACTCTACCATGCCCCAGACGCGGGCAATATAAGTCTTGCGAGTTTGACGCTGTTCGAACTGCATGCTCAGATTGCGCTGCGCATGAGGGGTTTGGGCAAAAACCATCACGCCCGAAGTGTCGCGGTCCAACCTGTGCACAAGCAGGGCTTGCGGGAACGCCGCCTGCACACGGGTCAACAGACAATCGGCCAGATGCTCTCCGCGACCCGGTACGGACAAAAGCCCCGAGGGCTTGTTCACCACAATCAGATGCGCATCTTCGTGCAGCACATCCAGCGGTGTTTTCGGGGGATCGTAGGTCTCGCTCATGCGGGTCTGCCTATCGCAAGCGACAACCTCCCGCAACGTCGTGCTTGCCTGAACTGAATAGTTCAGCAAATCATGCGACAACTCGGAGGAGAAACAATGCACCCAACAATCGAACAACTCAAAGATGTCATCACAAAAGGCGATGACAGTCTGATTCACGAGTTTCTGGCCGAAGACGTGCGTTTTCTGCCGCCGACCTACTACAGCACCTGGGCCGGGCGCGAACCCGTGGCGGCTCTGCTAGGGCATGTGGGGCAGGTATTCTCGGACTTCAGCTATCGTCGGATCATGGGTGACGGCAAAGACTGGGCGCTGGAATTTCAGTGCAAGGTTGGTGATCTGGATGCGGTTGGTGTGGACTTGATCCGGCTGAATGATGAAGGCTTGATCGAAAAGTTCGAAGTGGTCATGCGCCCACTTAAAACTATTGCAGCCCTGCGCACCGAGATGATGGCACGCGTGGCAAAAGACCCTCGCTTTATCAATTTTAAGGACGCTTTGGGTTGACCAAGCCTGCCCGGATCGGAGCTGATCAGTTTCTGAGACTACCGCTGTTGCCACTATTGGCGGCACAGGGGATTTCAGTTCGACGACAGGCGCGGTTCCTGCCCGAACCGACCGGGCCGCGCGAAGGCCGTGAAGGGCGCGGCCCGCGTTTGCGGTTGCTAATCGCAGGCGACAGCTCGGCAGCAGGTGTTGGCGCTGGCACCCAGGCGCAGGCTTTGTCCGGGCAGTTGGTCGCACAGCTAGCAAAAAGCCACAGTGTCGAATGGCGGCTCGAGGCTATGACAGGGCATACAACGCTGGATACGCTGAAACGCCTTGACGGTCTGACAGATCAATTTGATGCGGCCATTACGGCGCTTGGCGTCAATGACGTCACCCGTGGCGTCACTAAAAAGCGGTTTGTCGAAAACCAATCCCGTCTGATGCACCTGATCACCGACCAGCTTGGAGCCCGGCGTGTCATTGTAACGGCCGTTCCCCAGATGGGTCGGTTTCCCGCCTTGCCTCAACCGCTTGCCTGGGTGCTGGGGCGTCAGGCAGCCCGCCTGGACCAAGGCCTGCAACAGATTGCGACCGGCTTCCCGCAAATCCGCCATCTGTCCATTGATTTACCCGATGATCCGGCGTTGGCCGCACCGGACGGCTATCATCCGAGCCCCAAAGCCTATGCGATCTGGGCGCAGAAGGCCGCCGAATTGCTGCGTCAGACCTGAGCGCGTATCTGCCGGATCATCGGGATCGAATAGACCACAAGTGCGGCCCAGATCAGCGGAAACGCAATCATGCGGCCACGGTCAATCTGCTCTCCAAAAACCGCGATGGCAGTCACAAAAATCATGGTCGGCGCGATGTATTGCAGGATGCCCATCGTCGACAGGCGCACCAGTTTGGCACCATTGGCATAGATCAGCAACGGCACTGCGGTCACCACCCCTGCCCCGGCCAGCAGCATGGTGTCGGTTGCGACCAGCCCGAAATGCCCCGTGCCGTTGACCCCCAGCCAAGTCACATAAACCAATGCGGGGATCAGCAGGATCAGCACTTCCAGCAAGAACCCCTGATTTGGCCCGATGGGGAGTGAGCGTTTGAAGAAGGCGTAGAACCCCCAGCTGAACATAAGCCCCAGCGCCGCCCAAGGCAGGCTTCCGGCCTCTACAACAAGAACCACCACCCCGGCTGCGGCCAACCCAACAGCAATCAGCTGCGTCCGGTTCAAAGGTTCGCGCAGCAGCACCGCGCCCAGCGCGATACTGAACAACGGATTTATGTAATAGCCCAGCGCTGCGTCCAGCGCATGCCCACTGGCAATCGCCCAGACATAGATCGCCCAGTTCACCGATATCAATGCAGCCGTCAGACAGGCCATGCCCAGCATCTTGGGATCGCGCAAAGCTGACTTCAGATCCCGCGTCCGCCCCAGTGCGATCAGCAATAGTCCGGCAACGGGTACAGACCAGATGATCCGATGCGCTACGATCTCAACCGGTCCGATATGGGCCATCGCCTTCATGTATAAAGGCAAAAACCCCCACAAAACATAAGCCGTAACCGCCAGAACAAGGCCTTTTGGCGTATCGGCATTCTGTGTGGGTGTAGCGTTGGCCATTGCGGGTCTCCGGGGGGGTACCGGTCGTCTTTACGGTAATCCAGACATGCTTGGGAACCGCGAAAACTGTGAAGCGGCCCATCAGGATATTTGATATGTGAGACCAGAACAAAGCCGGAGCGCCGGAGCGCTCCGACAATTTGATTACACTTTGACGCGTTCGGATTTCGGATCGTACATCGGTTTCAACGACGCCTCGGCCATTACCTTCACGCCGCACACGTCGATCTCATAGGTTGACCCCAGAACATCCGCCGCCTTCTCACCCTCGCAGGGCACATAGCCCATACCGATAGCGCCACCCAAAGTATGACCATAATTGCCCGAGCTGAGATAGCCGACATATTCCCCGTCCCGCACGATCGGTTCATTATGGAACAACAGCGGTTCCGGGTCGGTCAGGCGGAACTGAACCAGGCGGCTTTTCGGCCCGCTTTCCTTGCGGGCAATCACTGCCTCGCGCCCGATAAAGTCACAGCCTTTGTCCACCTTGACCGCAAAACCAAGCCCGGCATCCACGACGTTGTCCTCGCACGTGATGTCATGACCAAAATGGCGAAAGCCCTTTTCGATCCGGCAACTGTCCATCATGTGCATGCCACAGAGTTTCAGGTCCATGTCCTGACCGGCCTCATGCAGCGTTTCGAACACATGGCCCGCCATATCGGCGGACATGTAGATCTCCCATCCCAGCTCGCCCACATAGGTCACCCGATGAGCGCGGGCCAGGCCCATGCCAATCTCAATCTCTTGTGCGGTGCCAAAGGGGTTGGTCGCGTTCGAGAAATCCGCCGGCGAGACCTTTTCCAGCAAAGCGCGCGCATTGGGGCCCATCACGGCCAAAACGCCTTCGCCAGCGGTGACATCAGTTATGACCACGTTGAAGCTACCCACATGGCGCATCATCCAGGTCTGATCCGCCAGCCGCGTCGCCGCCGGGGTCACGACCAGATAGGCGGTCTCGGTCAGACGGGTCACCGTCACATCCGCCTCGATCCCGCCGGTGCGGTTCAGGAACTGGGTATAGACGATCTTGCCGTTCGGCACCGAATAATCGCCGCCCCCGATATAGTTCATGAACGCCTCGGCATCCGGTCCTTCAACGCGAATCTTGCCAAAAGAAGACATGTCGTACATGCCCACATTCTCGCGCACCGCGCGGTGTTCAGCAGCTGAGTTCTCGAACCAGTTCTGACGTTTCCAACTGTACTGGTATTCGCGCTCCTGCCCCGGATTTGCGTACCAGTTTGCACGCTCCCAGCCCGCCAGTTCACCAAACACCGCGCCCTGCTCTTTCAGATGGTGATGGAACGGGGTGCGCCGAACACCGCGCGCAGTGGCTTTCTGGCGATAGGGGTAGTGGTCGGCATAAAGCAGGCCCAGCGTCTCTTTCGAACGCTCAAACAGGTATTGCTTATTGCCCTGAAACGGCTGCATCCGGCTGATATCCACATCGCCCAGATCAAACGGTTTCTCGCCGCTATCCATCCATTCCGCCAGCGCCATGCCCGCACCGCCCGCAGATTGAATGCCGATCGAGTTGAAGCCCGCCGCGACCCAGACATTGTCCATCTCGGGCGCGAGACCCAGATGATAAGCGTCATCCGGAGTAAAGGATTCAGGGCCGTTGAAAAAGGTATGAATGCCCGCCTCGGCCAACATCGGCATCCGGTTACACGCCGCTTCTAGAATGGGCTCAAAATGATCAAAATCTTCGGGCAACTGATCGAATTCGAAACTGTCCGGGATGCCCTTCATCGCCCAAGGTTTGGCATTGGGCTCAAACGCGCCCAGCAGGATTTTACCGGCATCTTCCTTGTAATAGGCGCATTCATCCGGCACTCGCAGAACCGGCAGTTGCGAAAGCCCGTCAATGCCTTCGGTGACGATGTAGAAATGTTCGCAGGCGTGCAGCGGGACGTTCACACCGGCCATCCGGCCGACCTCATGCCCCCACATGCCGGCGCAGTTCACCACCATATCACATTCGATATGGCCCGAGGCGCTGCCGTCATCGGCAACCCAGTCCACGCCCGTCACGGTACGGCCCTGTTTGGTGATGTCGGTGACCTTCACCCGTTCCTTGGTAATGGCACCGCGTTGCCGTGCGCCCTTGGCCAGGGCCAGCGCGATATTGGCCGGGTCACCCTGCCCGTCCAGCGGAAGATAGACCGCGCCCTTGACGTCTTCGACATTCAGATGCGGATACATTTCCTTGACGCGCTCATTGGAAATCTCTTCGACCTCAACGCCAAAGGCACGTGCCATGGCAGCCAGGCGATAGATCTCTTCACGGCGTTCCTCAGTCAGTGCCACGGTAATCGATCCACAGCGTCTAAGCCCGGTGGACACGCCGGTTTCCTCTTCCAGCGCGCCGTAAAGCTCCTGCGTGTATTTTGCCAGTTTGGTCATGTTGGACGAGGCCCGCAGCTGAGCGATCAGACCCGCCGCATGCCATGTGGTGCCGCTGGTCAACTGCTTGCGTTCAAGCAGCACAACATCACTCCAACCTTTCTTGGTCAGATGATAGGCGACCGAGCATCCGATGACGCCGCCGCCGATGATGACAACTCGGGCTTTGTTTGGAAGATCAACCATCCTGAGGTCTCCGCTGAATCAGGTTTTGGGCACGTTGCCATGGAAGATCGACAATAAATGCACCAAAAGCGTCATGTTATGGGCGATTTTCACCTATGTGACGCAGCCCGTCTTTCGCGTCTCAGAACAAAGGGCGTGACCCCGAAAAAGCTTTTGTAAACCGAGGAGAAACCGTTCGGAAAGCCGCAGGCCAGACCTATTTCCCGAACGCTCATCGTGGTGTTCAGCAGCAGGTTGTTAGCCTTCGCCAGCCGCATCTCGCGATAGAAACCGTTTGGACTGGTGCCAAAGAAAGCTTTGAATTTTCGCTCAAGCGATCGGTTCGAAAGATTTAACGCCTCGACAATTTGCTGGATGGGTAAGGGGTCTTCGATATTGGCCTGCATCAGCTTGATACATTGATCCAGCTTGGCGTCCCCAGTTGCTGTCAGTTGCGCCCCCGAGAAAGGCTGCATCGATGAAAAATCGCGGATATTTTCGTGCAGCATGATATTGGCCACCGTCATCTTGGCAGGCCCCGAGATGTGGCGTCCGATCACGGACAAAGCAACATCGGTTGTCGCCTCCATCCCTGCGCAGGTCACGACCTGGCCCTGTTCTGTGGCTATCGACAGCTTCGCCTCGAACCGGGCCCCGCGTTCACTCAGGAAAGAGGCGTTTTCCCAATGGGTCGCCATGTCTGCGGAGCCGAATTCGTCAATATAGCGGCTGGCAGCTTCGGCCAGCAAAAAGACCTGAGCGCCTCGGAACGTATAGTCCGATACAACCCGTCCGATGGACAGATCGGGGTGGTCAGGGTCGGAATTTCCGATCACAAACAGATAATCCGCCTTGGGATGGGTTGATACGGGTTCCGTTTGGACCGTCGCATCGCTGCTGCTGGCAACGGGCCCACCTTTCAGAGACCTATAGGTAAAGCTGAAGGGCGGGTTGGGGCAGACGCGGTTGGCCAGCCTCAGAACCTCAATCAATGCGGCAAGCTCCAACAGCACATAGCCCGGCGCGACCAGAACATCGAAATGTGTCTGCGCCTTGTCGGTCAAGCTATCTGGTCGTTGCCGCATCTTTACCCCCTTCAGACGAGGCTGTGGCCAGCAGCGCACAGCCGATCTGCCAGTCGCTGAATGTGATCGGGACCGACTTCGCAGCATCCGCCGATGATAGTTGCACCCTGCGCCACCCACCCCATCGCCTGATCAGCATATTCATCCGGCCCAAGGTCGTGGCGCTGTTGCAGCGCATCGACGGTTGGGGCGTCTTGTAGAAATTCCTGGGTAATCCCGGTGAAGCCATTGGCATATGCCCCAAACGGACGCCCGAAGGTGGCGATAATATTCAGCGCAGCGGGCACCGCCTCCGGGCGCGAGCAGTTGATCAGCACGGCCTCAGGCGTAAAGCGATCAACCAAAGATGCTATTCCCGACAATGGCTCACCCGACCGAAGCCGCGTCCCATCATCATCCATCACGGACAGCGCCAGCCAGACCGGTTTGTCTGTCTGCTCCATCCCGCGCAACGCGCCTTCGGCCTCTTGCAGCGACGACACGGTTTCGATCAGGAACAGGTCAACGCGATCTGTCATCATCGTCACCAGTTCGGCGAATTTCTCTGCCGCCTCTTCGACCTCTGGATTCAGGTCCGGCCGGTAAGAGGCGAGAAGCGGACCCAAAGCCCCGGCGATGCGCCTACCCGCGGGGCGCGCACGCTCGGCCTGCGACAGGGCCGCCTCGATCAGATCTGGCAGCTGATCACCCAAGCCGACACGGTCCAGACGCGACCTGTGAACAGCATAGGTATTTGTCGTGGCCACAGTCGCACCGCGTGAGAAATAATCCGCATGCACATCCCCGACCAACTCGGGATGGTCCATCATCACCCGGGTCGACCACAAAGGCGTCGGCGCATCACCGCTGCGTTTGACCAGTTCCTGTCCGATAGACCCATCCAGAAGGGTTATATCTGCCATCAATGAACCTCCTCAGGGAACCAGAACCAGTTTTCCCGGAAACGTTTTTGACTGAAAGTCCTCTTGCGCCGTCGCAATGTCTTTCAGCGGATAGGTTTTTGAAATCAGGGGCTTGATCCGCCCCGCATTCATCAGTTCGACCAGGCGACCGAAGACTTCGAACGGCTGATGGGTGCTGCCGTGAATGGTAATGTCGCGCAGATATATATCCCGCAGATCGGCTTGAACAATCGGGCCAGCAATCGCACCCGCAACGGCATAGTGACCGCCCGGTTTCAGCGCCAGGATCAGATCAGCCCATGCAGGCCCGCCCACCACGTCAATGACCACGTCGAACATGTCGGTGGGCAGCGACGCATCCCGTTTGAACGTGGCGGTCGCGCCCTGGCTTTTCACCGCTTCGGCCTTGGCCGCACCGGTCACGCCCCAAACCGAGGCACCGCGCAGCGCCGCCAGTTGCACAGCGGCAAGGCCGACGCCACCGGATGCGCCGGTGATCAGCACCTTTTGCCCGGCAGTCACACCGGATCGGGTCAGCATAGCCTCGGCGGTTCCAAAGGCGCAGGGGATGGCAGCGATTTCAATGTCGGACAGGGGTGAGGCGCTGACATCATAAAGGTCATCGGCCTGCACCAAACAATATTGCGCAAAGGCGCCGTCAATCTCGGACCCAAGCACGATGAAGCCTGTCGGGTTGCCCGGTCGCGGACGTGGCAGGTTGATCGGACAGGTCACGCGCTGGCCCGAGGTGAACCCAGTCTCGGGCCCCGCGATTTCGACGATGCCGCAAAGGTCGCCGCCCTGAATGCGCGGGAAGTTCAACGCGCCGCCCCAGCCTCCGGCTTCGACCTCTTGATCCACGGCATCTGTGGCGCCGGTCACGTCCGAGGAATACCAGCCGATACGGGTGTTGATATCGGTGTTGTTCACCCCGGCTGCGGCCACACGGACCAGAACCTGCCCCGGCGCAGGGGTTGGGACGGGTATATCGTCACGCCATTCCAGCGCCTCGGGCCCGCCGTGACAGGTCAGGAATACACCGGACATCGTTTTAGGCAGTGTCATGGTCAAACCTCGTCATCGGGATGAGGCGGCACAGAGCCCATCGGGACAATGTCATACCGCGCGTTCAATTCGGCCATTTTCACCTCATCGGCGAAGTCCGCCACGGTCATCTTGGCCAGCTCAGCAAGGAAGCCGTCAAAACCGGCAGGCTGGAAAATCATCAGCATCTTGGCTGTTGCTTTACCAGCAACGCGGCAGGCATGCGGCATACCGGGCGGCACATGCATCGTGCTGCCCGGCCCACAGCGATGCCAGTCGCCATCAACGTAGAAGTCCACTTCGCCTTCCAGAAAATAGAAGCTTTCGGCATGGGTTTCATGGCGATGAAGGCCAAGTGCAAAGCTGGCCTTCAGATTGTCTTCCATGAGCGTATAGGCGCCATCAGTATCCCGGGTCGAAACCTTCACAAATGTGTGGTCATTTTCCCAGTCGTAATTGAGGCCCTCTCCGGGCCCCAGTTTTGAATAACGCGTGCTCATTCAGGTCTCCTTCGGGCGATCAGGCGCGCAGCCGCTCGTTTTCCGGATCCCAGAGCGGTTTATCGTCCTGTACCACGGCGCGCCGCTTTTCACCGAAGATTTCAACCTCAAGCTCGGTGCCTGTCACCGCCAGTTCAGGACGGATCATGCCCAGCGCAACGGATTGACCAACGCGGTACCCCCACGCGCCCGAGGTGGTTTCGCCAACGATCTCGCCGTTGTGCCAGATACAGGACATATAGGGCGCGTCCGCGTCACCAGCATCGACCAGCATGGTGGCAAACGCCTTTTTCACGCCCTGCTGCTTTTCGTTCAGGATCGCGGCCTTGCCGGGGAAGTCCTGCGGTTTGTCAAGTTTGACGAACCGTTCCAACCCGCCTTCCAACAGAGAGTAATCAGTGGACAGATCGCCTTTCCAAGCCCGATAACCCTTTTCAATGCGCAGAGAGTTCAGGGCGTACATCCCGAACGGTTTGGCACCAGCGTCAAGGATCGAGCCATAGATCGCCGGCATATGGTCGTTCAGCGCGTGAACCTCCCAGCCAAGTTCTCCTGCAAACGAGACGCGGATCAGGAAGGCGGGCTGGCCTGCGACGGTAGCGGATTGATGGGTCAGCCAGCCGCTGGACAGGTCCGCATCGCTCAGCCCCGCCAGAATGTCGCGCGATTTTGGACCTGTCACGATCAGCGTGTCACGAGTGGTGGTGACATCTTCGACGGTGACGCCGGTGGGCATTGCCTCGGTCAGGATATCGCGGTCATGCCATTGCGCTGTAGCGGCCGTGATCATGACGAACTCGTCATCGCCGAGGCGGATACAGGACATTTCGGTCAGGATCCGGCCGCGACCATCTGAGATATAGACCAGGTTGATGCGACCCACCTTGGGCAAACCGCCGGTGACCAGCGACCGCAGCGCCTCGGCGGCACCCTCACCTTTTACGATGAAACGCGAAAATCCGGGCAAGTCCAATACGCCGCAATGATCACGGACAGCCTCGCACTCTTCCTTGATCCGCTTCTCCCATGGCCCCGAACGGCCCCAGGTATGGGTCGCTTCTTCAGAGGTATCGTCGCCCGGTTGCGCAAACCAGTTGGCGCGTTCCCAGCCGTTATAGGGCCCCATCACGCCGCCCAATTCCTTGACCTTGGTGTGGACAGGCGACAGCTTTTTGTCGCGCGCGGCGGGCCATTCATGGTGCGGGAAATGCATGGCGTATTCGTTGCCATAGACCTCAAGCCCCTTCTGGTTGCAGTAATCCTGATCGGTGTAATCGGTGTAACGGCGCGGATCGACGGCCCACATATCCCACTCAGTTGCGCCATCGACGATCCATTCGGCCAGCACCTTGCCGGCACCACCGCCCTGCGCAATGCCGAAGGTAAAGGTATGCGCCTCAAACGCGTTGGTCACTCCCGGCATCGGGCCAACCAGCGGCAGCCCGTCCGGCGCGTAGGGGATGGGCCCGTTGATCACCCGACCCACACCCGAGGTCCCCATCAGCGGCACCCGCTCCATCGCGTCGGTGACGATGTCTTCGATCCGGTCCAGATCATCATTCCACAGCTGGAAACTGAAATCCTCGGGCATCGGATCATCCTCGGTCATCCAGTGGCCCTTGCAGTTGGGCTCATAGGGGCCGAGGTTGAATCCGTTCTTCTCCTGCCGAAGGTAATACGAGATATCCACGTCGCGCAGCAGCGGCAGCTTTTTGCCGCCATTGGCCTTGGACCATTCCTCGATCTCGGGCACTTCGTCGGTCAGCAGGTACTGGTGGCTCATCACCATGGCCGGAACGGTGCGACCGCCGAAGGGCTTGAACCATTCACCCACACGCTGGGCGTAATACCCGGCGGCATTGACCACGTGGTCCGCTTCGATATCGCCCTTGTCAGTATGCACGATCCAGGTCTTGTCTTCCTTCTGGGTCACACCCATGGCCGGGCAGAAACGCAGGATCTTCGCCCCCATGTCGCGCGCACCCTTGGCCAGTGCCTGGGTCAGCTGCGCCGGGTCGATATCGCCATCGGTCGGGTCGAACAGAACACCCTCAAGGTCATGAGTTTCCAGGAACGGGTAACGCTCTTTGGCCTGTTCGGGTGACCACATCTCCATCTCGATGCCCTGATAACGGCCCATCGCCATTGCCCGCTCGAACTCCTGCACCCGCTCTTTCGAATGGGCCAACCGGATTGAGCCGGACTGGTGATAGTTCATCGGATAGTCGACCTCTTCACCCAGCCGCGCATAAAGCTCGGTCGAATAGCGCTGCATGTTCATGATCGCCCAAGAGGTCGAAAAGGTCGGCACGTTGCCAGCTGCATGCCAGGTCGACCCCGCGGTCAGCTCGTTTTTCTCCAGCAGAACACAATCGGTCCAGCCCTTTTTGGCCAGATGAAACAGGGACGATGTCCCCACCACTCCGCCACCGATAATAACCACGCGGGCTTTTGTCGGAAAATCACTCATGTCTTTCAGTCCCTGTTACTGTGCCTCTTGAGGCAGATCGTCCGTGATGTTGTAATAGTCGCCCTTGTCGGCCACAAAGATATGGCGGGCGAGGGTCAGTCCGGTGGGTGCATCCAGCGCCCCCATAGCAATGGCAATCCGGTCTTCGTCCTTATGCTGCCAGAACAGGTAAGAGCCGCAGGCGTTGCAAAATCCCCGTCGGGCGATGTCGGAAGCACGAAACCAGCTCAGCGTATCGCTGGCGGTGAAGGTGATGTCGTCTTGATGGGCCGAGGTCGAGGCCCAGACATGACCCGACTGTTTGCGGCATTGACCGCAATGACAGGCCGAGGCGGCAGGAAGATCGCCTTCGATCTTGAACGCAACCGAGCCGCACAGACAGGAACCTGTATGCATTTCACTTATCCCCTTGCTGCTGGCGCGCTGGTGGTGCCCAGCAACACGCCATAAATGATGAAACAGGTGGCCATGACCCGGCGCACCCAGATGTTGAACACGGCCCCCAGCGCGGCCCGCCCCATAAGCGCACCTAGAAGAGTGAACCCGATGTAGCTGAGCGTTGTGATGATCAGCGCCGTTGGCATGATGACCAACATTTGCTCCCAGATCGGCACATCCGGCTGCACGAATTGCGAGAATGCAGCAAGATAACCCGCGACGCTTTTGGGGTTGATTGTCGCGACGGCCAGCGCGTGCAGATAGACATGCCGTGCAGGGCGTTCGGAAATAGGGGCGGGATTTGCTGCAGCCTTCCAGCCTCGGACACCCAGCCAGATCAGAAACCCTGCGCCCACCAGCTTGGCGATGAAGAATCCGGTGGGTGAGGCCGCGATCAAGGCCGTCACCCCAAGCGCCGACAAAACCAAAAAGGCGCTGGCTTGGGTCAGGATCGCCAAGACACCCAGCATCGCTTTTGTGAAGGGCAGGCTCATCCCGTTCGAGATACAGTTCACCGCGTTAGGCCCCGGTGTGGTTACAAACACCACCCAGAACAGCGCGAATATGGTCCAGGCCTCGAAACTCATCAGTACACCGGAGGTGCGATGACCCAGATGACCACAGCGGGCTCATCATGAGGGTTCGCCCAAATATAGGGTTCGTTCTTGATCCGAAAACTGTCACCGGGCCCAACCGAAAAGCTTTGCGCGCCGATGGTCAGATTCAACTGACCGGAAATCACATAGCCAACCTCTTGCGTGGGGCGGTCCGCCGGATTCTGCATCTTGGAATGCGGCTTAAAGGTGGAATGCACCATCTCAAAATCGTCAGTCAGATCGGGTGACAGCAGTTCCTCGATCAGACCTTCTTCGCCCGACCCCATAGGGCGGCGCGACCCGGCGCGCACGACATAGCCTTGTTCATTGGCGGGGGCGGCAGAATGGGCGAACAGCATGGACATCGGCACACCCAGACATTCCGCGATCTGACGCAGGTCTGAAATTGACGGTTCGGACTTGTCGCGTTCAACCTGGCTGAGCCATCCGACCGACCGGTTCAACCGCTCTGCGATCTCGGTCAGCGTCAACCCACGCGCCTTACGCAATGCGCGAATGTCGGCTCCGAGCGTTGCACTGTGGGGGGCTTGGCTGTTCACCGAACTCTCCGATATCTGGTGAAATTTTCCTCGTGTTTTTCACGATGCCGCGAATCGGTGAAAATTCCAAGCATTTTTTCACTTGGGAAAATCGACGCATTTAGCTATCCGTCAGCTATGTGGATTGCGGTTATATACCTGTGGGTCATCAACGGCCTGACTTTGCTGGCCTTTGGCTGGGACAAGCTGCGCGCCAGACGCAGAAAAAGCCGGGTTCCGGAACGCAGGCTATTGTGGCTGGCTGCACTGGGCGGCAGTCCCGGTGCCCTGGTCGGGCGTTGGATTTTCAATCACAAGTCCCGAAAAGGTCGGTTTTCCCTGTCGCTATTTGCGATCTTTGCGACTCAGGTCGGGCTGGCATATTTCCTAATCACGGAAATTCTGCCTGACATTCTGTAGTTGGCTTGATCCGCAAGCCACGTAAGATCCCGATGGGATCTAGGAAATGTCGCAGACATACATATCGGTATCGTCGGTGGAGTGAGCTGAGGATCGCGTGAACCCCGATTTCTGTAGCACACGGGCAGAGGCGGGATTGCTGTGCTCGACCCCGGCCAAAACCCGAATGGCGCGGCTCGTGCCGCAGGCCACGATAAAGCCGGACACAAGTTCGGTTGCATAGCCACAGCCCCAGGCTCGTTCGGCAAACAGATATCCAAGGTGGATGGTTGGTGCGGCCTGATCTTCGGGTTCTGAGGCCAGTATCAGCAGTCCGATCAGCTGATTATTTTGCCTTAGCCGAACAAGAAGAACATCGCTTTCGGTCTTGCGTGCCGCGATCCAGTCGGTCATCCCGCTGGGCGTTTCTTCGACCTGCATCGAAGGCGGCAGGGGCTCAAGAACCGCTGGTGTCAGGACGGCTGCCAACTCGGCCGTCAACGCTGAAAGGCGACCAGCTTCAGAGACTTCCACTTGCCAGTGGCAGACGGCAAGCCGCTCTGTGGTGAATTGGTCCGGGATCATGCCTTGGCCAGTCGCAATTAGTGTCCATTCCAGTCTAACAGACGGGCCGATTTTGCGTCAGGCCCCTCTTTACTCGCCCGAAAACGCCTTTGACAATATGGCAGACAGCTTTTCTGCGTCCTCATCCGTGAACGCATCCGGCTGGTCACTGTCGATGTCAAAAACCGCGATGACCTCGCCCGAGGCATTGCGCACCGGAAGCACCAGTTCGGACTGCGTAGACGAGGCGCAGGCGATGTGACCTGGAAACGCATGCACATCCGCCACCAACTGTACCTTTCCGGTCCGCGCCGCGGCACCACAGACACCGCGCCCGAAGGGAATAACCAGACACCCGTGACCACCCTGATAGGGGCCTATTTTCAAAATGCCCGGATCTGTTACGCGATAGAACCCCGTCCAGTCAAACCGATCATCGGCGTGATGAACTTCACAGGCGATTGTCGCCATCAGAGCAACTTGATCTGTCTCGCCTGCGGTTAGGGCGACGATTGTCTTGGTCAGCGTATCGTAATCAACGGTCATGGGGGGCGGGTCCGGTCAGTGATCTTGTAAACAGGTTCTACAGCACCGGACCTATGGTGGAATCGGCCCCGCGTCAAACGCGCTCAATCGCGATTGCAGTGCCCTCTCCACCACCGATGCAGATCGCCGCCACGCCGCGTTTCAGATCCCGCTTTTCCAACGCGTTCAGCAGGGTGACCATGATACGCGCCCCCGAGGCGCCGATAGGATGACCCAGGGCGCATGCACCACCATTCACATTTACCTTGTCACGCGTCAGACCCATCTCATGCATGAATGCCATCGGCACCACGGCAAAGGCTTCGTTTACCTCCCACAGATCCACATCATCATTGGACCAGCCGATTTTGGCCAAAAGCTTTTGCGCAGCGGGAACTGGCGCAGTCGTGAACAATCCCGGAGCCTGCGCATGGCTGGAATGACCCAGAATGCGCGCCCGAACCGAGAGACCTTGCGCTTCGGCGGCTTCAGCTGACGCCAGAACCAGAGCTGCCGCCCCATCAGAGATCGACGACGCGTTGGCCGCCGTCACCGTTCCACCCTTGCGAAAAGCCGGTTTCAGCGAAGGTATCTTTTCCGGGCGGGCGGTTTTCGGCTGCTCGTCCGCGGACTGCGTGACCTCGCCTTTCCTTGTGCGGACGGTTACCGGAGTGATTTCACCGTCGAACGCGCCGCTGTCCTGCGCGGCCAGCGCGTTGGATAGGGACTGCAGGGCGTACTCGTCCTGCGCTTCGCGGGTGAACTGGAACGCCTCGGCACAGTCTTCTGCGAAAGTGCCCATCAGACGACCTTTGTCGTAGGCGTCCTCCAGCCCGTCCAGAAACATGTGGTCGACGACCTGAGCGTGCCCCAAGCGCGCACCGTCACGCATTTTGGGCAACAGGTAGGGCGCGTTCGTCATACTCTCCATCCCGCCTGCGATCATTGTGTTGGCATGGCCCAATGCGATCTGATCGAAGGCCATCATCGCAGCCTTCATCCCCGATCCGCACATCTTGTTGAGCGTCGTGGCCGGGACCTCTTGGCCCAAACCGGCTGCAAACCCAGCCTGACGTGCAGGGGCCTGACCCTGCCCGGCTGGCAGAACGCAGCCCATCAGCACTTCGTCAACCGTATCAGCACCGGCACCCTGCAGCGCAGCCCGGATCGCGGCTCCGCCCAGATCGGCGGCAGAAACACCATCGAACATTCCTTGAAATCCACCCATCGGGGTACGTGCTGCTCCGGCGATTACAACTTGCTTCATCTGGGCGCTCCTAAATTCTTGTCATTCGATGGATACCGAATGGTAAGAATTCCCGTCTAGCGTATTTCTACGAGCGATTTCAGTTAAAGGACCGTCACGTATGGGCCTGTCCAGTACTACGACCAACAATATTCAAATAATTACTGTACAATCCAACCGGATTGATGCGGCAATGGCCATTCAGTTCAAAGAAAACATGCGCACGGAAACCGAAGGTGGGGCTGTGCGTGTGGTTCTGGACCTCAGCGGCGTCGAATTCATCGATTCCAGCGGTTTGGGCGCCATTGTCGCCGCCATGAAACAACTCGGGGCTGAACGACGCCTGGATCTGGCAGGTCTTCAGCCTTTTGTGGAAAAGGTGTTTCGTCTTACGCGCATGGACACAGTGTTCAAGCTTTACCCAACGATGGATGACGCACTGTCCGGTGCGCCGGATTGAACACAAGGAGAAACTGAACAGGCGTAAGGCTAATGTGTAACGGCATCAGTTTCGATTTGAGCTTCGCTGCGACCGAGGTCGAAGCAAGTTCTGGCATTGCCAAGTTGAGCCAGGCACTGTCGTCTAAAGGGCTGCCTTCACACAAAGCGGCTGATGTCAGAATTGCCCTGGCCGAAGCCATTAACAATGTCGTTGAACACGCCTATGCCGGAACCACGCCCGCCAGCGTCAAGGTACACTGCCGCCTGCATCAGAACTGGTTGGAAATCCTCATCTCGGATACCGGCAATCCCCTTCCCGGCTTTCGCGTACCAGAAGGTGCACCTGCACCTCTGGGGGAAAGACGTGAAGACCTACCCGAGGGGGGATTTGGATGGTTTCTGATCCACCAATTGACCAGTGAAATCCGCTATGACCGTAGCGAAGGCTGCAACCGGTTGTCACTGCGATTCAGTTTTCTCGACGCGGATTAGGGCTATAAAACGTCACAATAAGGCCCTTTTCGAACCATTGTAGCGCCGCAAACAAAGATCAAAGTCTTAACTGTAGCTCAGATAGCTTCCCTCGGCATCGTATGTCACAGCCCCCACCCAGTGAACGATGCCGAGGAACTTCCCCTTTGATTTGACTGGACAATACCCGGACGCGCGATACCTTCTGCGCGATCACACGGGAAGGCAGCGCAATGCGGGATTTTCAGGCACCAGGCAGATCCGAAGTTTTTTCGACCGAAGGGATGTGCGCCACATCTCACCCGCTGGCAGCCCAAGCGGCCCTTGGCATCCTACAGCAAGGTGGCAACGCGATGGACGCAGCCATCGCCGGGGCGGTGCTTTTGGGATTTTGCGAACCACAAATGACCGGCCTGGGCGGAGATTGCTTTGTTTTGTACAACCGCGCCGGAGAAGATGAGGTTCGGGCCCTCAACGGCTCTGGCCGGGCACCGGCAGCAGCCAACGCTGGCAGCTTGCGCGATAAGGGACTGACTGCAGTTCCGCTCAATACACCGGATGCGGTCACCATTCCCGGCGCAGTCGAGGCGTTCTGCCAGCTGGCCGAAACCGAGGGCAAACTAGGGCTGGACGCCATCCTGCAACCCGCCATCCGCTATGCAGACCAGGGCGTGCCGGTCGCCCCACGTGTGGCTTTTGATTGGGGCCCGGGTGCTAACACGTTGCAGGGGGCAGCCAGGAACCACTATCTGCTGAAAGGAGACGTTCCAAAGACCGGAGACATGTTCCGGTCCGCCGGGCAGGCAGAAGTGCTGCGCAGAATCGCCAAATACGGACGAGAGGCGTTTTACGCGGGCGAGGTCGCTGAAGATATTATCTCGACCCTGACGGCCATGGGCGGGGTACACACAGCCGAAGATCTGGACGCGACCGCTGCCACACCTACAGTTCCGGTCGCAGGGCACTATCGTGGCTTGGACCTGCTGGAACATCCGCCCAATGGCCAAGGTGCAACCGCCCTTTTGCTGCTGAATATCCTCAAGAACTTTGACCTCGGATCCATGGATCCGCTATCCGCAGAGCGTCTGCATATCGAGGCCGAAGCCTCAAAACTCGCCTACGATGCCCGCAACAGATTCATCGCCGATCCGGATCATACGACACGCGCAGACAGGTTTTGGGACCAGACAACAGCTGATCGGTTGGCAGAGCTTATCAACCCAAACCAAGCGATGCCCGCTGCTGCCCCACTGACCGAAGCCATCCACAAGGACACGGTTTATATCACGGTGGTCGACAGGGACAGGATGGCGGTATCGCTGATCTATTCGATCTTTCATAGCTTTGGATCGGGTATCGCTTCTGAGAAATTCGGCATTCTGCTGCAAAACCGTGGGTCTGGATTTACGTTGCAATCAGGCCATCCGAATGAGTTTGGCGGCGGTAAACGTCCGATGCACACGATCATTCCCGGCATGTTGAAACAGAAAGGCAAAATCCTGATGCCCTTCGGCGTGATGGGTGGTGCCTTTCAGCCCACAGGACATGCAAAGCTGGTCTCGCTGCTAACCGACGATGAGTTTGCGCTGCAGCAGGCCATAGACACACCGCGCGCCTTTGCAGACGGGCCTGTCTTGAAACTGGAACGCGGAATTCCGCGCAATATTGCGCAACAATTATCTGAAATCGGCCACAAAGTTTTGATTTCAGAAACACCTCTAGGCGGGGCTCAAGCGATCCGAATCCAGAAGAGCGGCGTTTTGCAAGGCGCAAGCGATCCACGAAAAGATGGGTGCGCGCTTGGTTATTGACTGTACGGGCCCGGTTTCACCCGCGCTTCCATTTTTAGTTCAAATGGAAATGCAACGGATATGCGCCGTTTTCAAACGGACCAAACATATCGGGGATATCCGGATGCTCGACCGGTTCTCCGGACTGGTCAGCAATCAGATTTTGTTCAGAAACATAAGCAACATAGAAGGATTGGTCATTTTCCGCCAACAGATGATAAAACGGCTGATCCTTGATCGGCCTGCTGTCTTCGGGAATGGCCTGATACCATTCTTCGGTATTTGAAAACTCTGGGTCCACGTCAAAAATCACCCCTCGGAAGGGATGTTTTTTGTGGCGGACGACTTGGCCCAGCCGGTACTTTGCTTGTGTCTTTAGCATCACGTTTGCCCCCAAAGGTCTTACTACCCGTTTCCTCATAGGAATGCCAATCATTGATCTAAAATAATGGGAAACAGTCTGTGAACCTCTTACTGACAGTACTCGAAATCGTGGCCCCGGTCTTCCTCTTGGCGGGGATCGGGTTTGCCTGGGTCAAACTTGGCTTTGAATACAGGCTGCAATTTGTAACCCGCCTTGCGGTGACGCTCGCCGTGCCCAGCCTGATTTTCGTGGCCCTGATGCAAACCCAGATCCCGCCCGGAGAGCTGACCCGGTTCACTTTGGCCGCCATCACAGGCCATGTCGGGCTGGCGGTCGCATTTGGCGTATTTGTCCGGGCCAGCAAGCTGGAAAAGCGCACCTATCTGGCGCCGCTGATATTCGGCAACACGGGGAATCTGGGCCTGCCTCTGGCCATTTTCGCATTTGGGCAGGCAGGCTTGGGTTTCGCGGTGATATTTCTGGCCGTTACCGCCCTGTTTTCCTTTACTTACGGGATCTACCTGGTGGCGGGAAAAGGCGCTTTCGGCAAGGTAGCACGTGAACCCATGGTTTGGGCTACTCTGCTGGGGGCGCTGTTTCTGTGGCAGGGCTGGCAAACACCTGTCTTCGTGACCAACACGCTGGACCTGCTGGGACAGATGGCGATTCCGATGATGCTGATCACGCTTGGTGTTGCGATTGCGCGGCTGACCACCAGAAAGCTAGGGCAAGCGGTCTGGCTATCGGCGTTGAAACTGGTCGTGTGTTTTGCCCTGGCATGGGCAATCGCAAAAGGGTTTGATCTGGATAACGTCGCGTTCGGCGTTCTGGTGGTGCAGATGTGTACGCCGGTTGCCGTAACCTCATACCTGCTGGCCGAACGGTTCGAGGCGGATTCTGACGCGGTTGCGGGGCTGGTTATGGTCTCAACCCTGATGTCCGTCGGCGCTTTGCCTATAATTCTAGCTATTGTTCTGTAGCGATTGTGATTTCCTAATCGCTCAATCTGCGCTAGAATGAAGAAAAAAGGCACGAGGCACATGAGCAGAATTCTTATCGTACTCTTCGGGGTGCTGCTTTTGGCATCCTGCGGGGGTGGTTCCAACCAGCCACCCAGCAAGCTGAATGATGCATGCAGCATTGCGCGTGAACGGCCCGAATATATCAAGGCGTTCAAAAGCACCGAGCGGAAATGGGGAATCCCCGTTCACGTTCAGATGGCTACGATCTATCAGGAAAGCCGGTATCGCCACGATGCGCGAACGCCCCATCAATATGTTCTGGGTGTGATTCCGATGGGCCGTCAGAGCAGCGCCTATGGCTTCAGCCAGGCGCTGGACGGGACATGGGATGAGTATCAGCGCGAAACCGGCAAGCGCCGGGCCAAGCGGGATCGTATTCGGGACGCTTCGGATTTCATCGGCTGGTACATGAACAAAAGCTATGAGCGGAATGGCATCCAGCCAAGCGACACGCGCAATCAGTATCTGGCCTATCACGAAGGCCATACCGGTTATGCCCGCGGCAGCCATTACAGCAAGGCGTGGTTGCTGAACGTGGCCAATGATGTGGATGCGCGCGCCCGGATGTACCAGGCGCAACTGTCAGGCTGTCGTTACTGAACAAACAGCGGGTCAGCGATTGCCTGACCCGCTTCTGTTCTTGTTCGAAAACAAGCTGCTGCTTAGGTTTTTGCCGGTATCAAGCTGACCCAGCAGAACCGTTGTCTGCCCGCCTGCATTATCGTGGATCACCCATTTTCGCAGCTCAACCGGATCGCCGGTGAACATCAGCTCAATTCGACCGGAGTCAGGGTTTTTCGGGTCCTGTGCTGTCACGACAGTGGCCGTTCCGTCAAAGTCATGCCCAACCACCATATTAGCCTGACCCAGATCGACATTCCGTGCCAGAACCAGAGACAGAGGTGTTCGCTTTAACGGATACTGCTCGGGCGGTTGATTGGATTTCGGATCGAATATCTGAACGGTGCCAGCGCGCGCCAACACAACGGCGCTGTCTGGCGGGTCATATTCGAACCGCATCTTTCCAGGCCGTGCGATCCACAGCTTTCCTGTGCTCAGTGAGCCATCATCATTGACCTGTGTAAATGTCGTCTCGACAGTTTTCAGACCATTCAGGTAATTCGATATCTGCGACAGCGGCAACTTGTCCGCAGCCCAGGCGGCGGGTGTGGCCAGTGTCAGTGCAAGGGCAAAAGCAATCTGTTTCATAAGACCCAGATAAGCGCTCTGCCCTTGTTATTAAATATCCTATTGCTCTGGCACCAGGATTTCGCGTTTTCCGACGTGATTTGCCGATGAAACAATGCCTTCGTCCTCCATCTGCTCAACCAGACGCGCAGCTTTGTTATAGCCAATGGCAAGTTTCCGCTGGATATACGAGGTCGAGCATTTGCGATCCTTGATCACAATCGCCACGGCCTGATCGTACAGGGCGTCTTCACCATTGGTGTTGCCCCCGGTGTTCAAACCCAGAACAGCGTCGATATTATCAGCCTTTTCCTCGGTCGGTCCATCGACCACACCGCTCATATAATCCGGCGGGCCGAATTGCTTCAGATGGTTGACGATTTCCTCGACCTCTTCATCCGAGACAAACGGACCGTGGCAACGGGTGATCTTCGCGCCACCCGCCATATACAGCATGTCACCCTGACCCAGCAGTTGTTCGGCGCCCATTTCACCAAGAATGGTGCGGCTATCGATCTTTGACGTCACCTGGAAGGAAATCCGGGTCGGAAAGTTCGCCTTGATCGTGCCGGTAATCACATCGACCGAGGGGCGCTGCGTGGCCATGATCAGGTGGATACCCGAGGCCCGAGCCATCTGCGCCAGACGTTGGATGCAGGCCTCGATCTCTTTGCCAGCGACCATCATCAGGTCGGCCATCTCGTCGACAATAACAACGATATAGGGCATCGACTCGGGTGCGAATTCCTCGGTCTCGAACATCGGTTCACCCGTTTCGTCGTCAAAACCGGTCTGGACCGTGCGGCTGAACATCTCGCCCTTGGACAGTGCGTCTTTCACCCGGCCGTTATAGCCCGCGATATTACGCACGCCCATCTTGGACATCTTGCGATAGCGATCCTCCATCTCGCCCACGACCCATTTCAAGGCGACAACCGCCTTCTTCGGGTCTGTCACAACCGGAGAAAGCAGATGCGGGATGCCGTCATAGACCGACAATTCCAGCATCTTGGGGTCGATCATGATCAGGCGGCATTCATCCGGCGTCAGCTTATACAGCAACGACAGGATCATCGTGTTGATCGCCACCGATTTACCGGAACCGGTGGTCCCCGCGATCAGCAGGTGGGGCATCTTGGCCAGATTGGCCACAACGGATTCACCGCCGATATCCTTGCCCAGCGCCAAAGGCAGCGCCTGATTGCCGTCTCCGAAGTCACGGCTCGAAAGGATTTCGCGCAGCACCACCATTTCACGGTTTTCATTGGGCAGTTCGATCCCGATGACCGAGCGGCCCGGCAGGGTCGAAACCCGCGCCGAGAGGGCCGACATCGAGCGGGCAATGTCATCCGACAGACCAATAACGCGGCTGGCTTTCAAACCCGGAGCCGGCTCAAGTTCGTACATCGTGACAACCGGACCGGGGCGGACGCTGACGATCTCACCTTTGACGCCATAGTCATCCAGCACATTTTCCAACATCCGCGCATTCTCTTCCAGGGCCTCATCGCTCAGGTGATGGCGCTGAATGCTGGAGGGGTTGGACAGCAGGCCCAGCGGAGGCAGTTCGAAATCGGAGTGCTTTTCCTCGAACGACAACGCGGGCTGGGCCTCGGCCTGGGCCCGGCGCGAAGGTGGCGGGGTGCGGCGCACGGGTTGAGCAACCACCGGCTTGCGCGGCTCGGCCACGGGGATTTTCATCGCCGGGCGGGCTTGCAGCATCTCATCGGCGTCATCCTCGAAAACGGCCTCGTCATCGAAATCCGGCTCGGGTGCAAAATCCTGATGCAGCGGTTCCTGCCATTCTGTTTCAGGCTGCGCTGACAGCATCGGTTCGGGCGGCAGCCCGGTTGATGTCACTGGCGGCTCGGGCGGCAGTTCGTCCGCATGACCTGCATTCAGGATCAACGGATCAGGTCCACGGCCCCGCCCTTTGGTCAGCGGCAGGTCGGGATCGGGCTCAGGAGCCATCTCTCCGACTGCAACTTTACGGTTGCGCACGGCGGCAGAAATCTTTGAACGGATACGGTCCTCACCCGGCATTTCCTCGTAACCCGCGACAGGTTCACGGTCGATCAGTTCGGGTTCGGGCATGGGGTCCGGGCGACGGATCAGATCAGGAATGCGCGACAGGAGGCCGGTCTTTATCGGTTCGGGCGCTTCCAGAAGTGGCTCGTCGAAAACAGGGTCCGTAAAGGCAATCTCGTCGTCGAACACGGCCCCTTCGGCGCGGGCCGTCTTGCGTTCGTCCCATTGGGCACGACGTTCGCGCGCAGCCTCCGCTGTTGCGACAGCCCCACGGCCCAGCAGATTCATCAATATGTCATAGGACATGACTAGCCCCAGCAGGAAGGCGCGGAACCCCTTGCGCACGTCGTCCTTGGTGAAACCAAGAACAAACACGCCCAGCGTCAGCATCCCAATAGCCATCGCCAGAGACATCAGCTTGACAATAAAATGCGAGGATATGGGCAACAAGGTCAGGAAGGCACCCATGACCGTATCCCCAAACAATCCACCCAGACCAAAACTATGCGTTACGCGCCAAGCCTCACCCGGCACTAATGTCGCCGCATAGACCGAGACAATGGCGATCCAGATCGGTGCAAATATCAGGCGGGCGACGGCACGATCTTCACCGAAATGCCCGGCAAAACGCACACCCCAGCCGATCAACACCAACGCAATGCTCCAACTGCCCCAACCGACAATCATGAACAATGGCGCCGCGATCGAGGCACCAACACGCCCCATCCAGTTCTGCACTGGTGCATCCGTCGACACCATCCAGTTCGGGTCATCCGGTGTGTAGGACCAGATCATCGCCGCCGAAGCCAACCCAAGTAGGATCAGGGCGATGCCGATCAACTCTTTGCTGCGCCTTTCGATGGCGGCCTGAGTCGTGCTGTCCAGCAATGGATCGCGGTTGCGCGCGTTATATGATGCCATTTTGCCCTCGTACCTCACGAATAAATGCAGTCGCGGAGCGTGATCAGCCCCTGCCGCATCTCTGTTTTTGGGGCCACCATAGCGACCCGGATAAATTGCTCGCCCGGGTTTTGCCCCGGATCACCTTGAGAAAGATATGCACCCGGCAGCACCCGAACTCCGGTCTGCTGCCACAGTTTCAATGCGGTTTCCTCGCCATTTTCAACCGGCAGCCACAGAAAGAACCCGGCTTCGGGCGGCATGTAGCCCTGGATACCTGCAAACACCTCGTCTGCGATGGCGTATTTTTCCTGATAGAGCGCGCGGTTCTCGACCACATGCGCCTCATCGGCCCACAGCCGTGCGGCGGCGGCCTGCAATGGCAGCGGCAATGGCGCGCCCGCATAATTTCGTAACTGCTTGACCCGCTTGATCGTTTCCGGCCCGCCTGCAATCAGGCCAGACCGCAGCCCGGCCACGTTCGACCGCTTTGACAGCGAGTTGAACAGGGTGATCCGTTCAGGATCAGCGCCCAGTTCCTTTGCGACCGTCAGAACACCTGTAGGCGCTGTGTCGCGGTAAATCTCGGAATAGCATTCATCGGCGAAGATGCGGAAATCATATGTTTCAGCCAACCGGATCAGCTCGACCCAGTATTCACGCGTGGCAACTGCGCCCTGCGGGTTGGCCGGTGAGCAGATATAAGCGGCGACAGTGCGGTTCAGCACATCCGCGGGCAATCCCGCATAGTCCGGCAGATGATCTGTGGCCGCCGTGGCCGGGACAAAAACCGGATCAGCCCCGACCGAGATCGAGGCAACCATATAGACCTGATAGAACGGGTTCGGGCACAGAACGACCGGTTTTTGTCCGTATTTCTGTTCGGGGCACAGCGCCATGGCGGCGTTATACAGCCCTTCGCGCGTCCCGTTCAGGGCCATAACCTGCGTGTCCGGATCCATCGTGACGCCATAACGGCGTGCAATCCAGTCAGTGATCGCACCGCGCAGCTCGGCCGAACCCTCATTCGGCGGATATCCCTGAAAACCGGCAGCATTTTCCGCAATCACGTCGCTGACCCAGGCCGGAAAAGCGTGCATCGGCGCGCCAATGGTCATGTGAATCACTTCACCGCCCGGTTGGTGATGATCCAACAGGGTGCGCAGGCGCGGGAATGCGTATTCCGGAAGGTTCGAAAACCGCTCGGGGAAATTCATAACTACTGCCTCAATATCGGGATCATTTCGCCCCGTTTTCAAGCAGGTTACAGGCCGGGCGGGGCTTCGTCCAGACAAAGCGGTGCCGAATCAGGGGATTGTGGCATTCAGGCCAATGTGGCCTCGGCCGCGGAACCAAGCCGCAAAAGCGCCTCTTCGGACCCCGGATAACCCATCATCATCAGCCCGCAGCCCGGTTTTCCGGTCGGCAAGGTCAGCGCTGCCAGCCCCATGAGGTTGCCGATCCGGGTGTTCCGCAATGCCAGCAGGTTTTCGGTAACGTAATAGTCATGATCGCTCATCAGCCGTTCAAGATTGGGCGGCAGGATCGGTGCAGTTGGGGCCAAAACGGCGTCAAACCCGGCAGTGGCTACGTCCCATGCACCGCGACACGCCTTCAGCCTTGACCAGGCTGCAACATAATCGGGGCCCGAAGCATTTCGTCCGGCACGGAACCGTTCGAGTATTTCGGGATACATCACATCTGGGTTGGCCTCGATCACATCGCGCCACAGGCCATAGGCTTCGGTGGTGTAAAGAACCCCCGACAGCCCCATCGCGTCGGTCAGTTCAGGGACCTCAAGAGGCAGAATATCTGCACCGGCCTCACGCAACCGATCCAGGGCATCCTCGTAAGCGACACGCGGCTCTGCGCGCAAATCATCCTTGGCGACAGTCTGTAAATCCGCGAAACGACGCCCCTTTAGATTGGCTCCGCGCAAATCAGCTGGCGTACCGCCCTCCAGCATGGCCAGCATATGGGCCGCATCTTCGACCGAGCGGGCCAGCGGTCCAACGGTATCAAACCGCAGGCACAACGGGACTGTACCCTCCAGGCTGACCCGCCCGGCGGTGGTTTTCAGCCCAACCAAATTGTTCCAGGCTGACGGTATCCGCACTGACCCACCAGTATCCGAGCCGATCGCGCAAGCCGCCAATCCCCAAGCCACGGATGCCGCAGCCCCCGAAGATGATCCTCCGGGAACCGCATCCTCATCATCTATGCAGGGCGGCGTTCCGGTGATTGGATTCAAACCCAGGCCGGAAAAGGCCAGCTCGCTCATATGGGTTTTGCCAAGGCATACAGCGCCCATGGCACTGGCATTTCGCAGCACGATTGCATCAGTTTTGGGAACCCGGTCTTTCAGCAGTGCCGTTCCTGCCTCGGTGGCAGTCCCGGCAGTATCGAACAGGTCTTTCCAACTGATCGGCACCCCATCCAACAATGATCGGCGCAATCCCAGCTTGGCCCGCTCCTGCGCCGCCTCAGCCTCGGCTCGGGCGCGCGTTTCGGTCACGCGAGCATAGATACGGTCGCGATGCGGGTGGGCTGCTATCGCAGTCAGAAAGGTCTCTGTCAGTTCAACCGGGTCAATCTGGCCCATGCCAATGCCCCGACCCAGATCACAAGCCGTCATCGACAACCAATCCTGCATCACTGCCCCCTTCAATTTCTGCATTCCCAGCGACGGTAGCGACAGGACCGCACATGGACAATCCCGAATGGGCGCGCATAGTGCGCAGCATGGAACAGAGCTCGGATATCCTGATCGTCGGCGGCGGCCTGAATGGCCCCGCTTTGGCTTTGGCACTGGCACAAACAGGGCACAGAGTTACCGTCATTGACGCGCTGGCCGAAAAGGTTCGCAAAAATTCGGCTTTTGACGGCAGGGCCTATGCGCTGGCCCTGGCCTCGCAGCGCCTGCTAGAGGCGATTGGGGTCTGGAAACCGGTTGCCGAACACGCCCAGCCAATGCTCGAAATCAAGGTCACCGATGGCCATGCAGGCGCTGGCCCGTCGCCGTTTTTCATGCATTTCGACCATGCCGAGATCGAAGAAGGCCCGATGGGCTTTATGGTCGAAGACCGCCACCTGCGCCGTGCGTTTCTGGACGCGATGGCCGAGGAAAAGGCCATTACCCAGATCAGCGGCAAGACGGTCGTGTCACAACAGACCACCGGAACAGGCGTCAGCCTGACATTGGATGATGGTGCGGTCCTTGATGGAGCCCTGCTGATTGGATGTGACGGGCGCCGCAGCGGCACCGCAGAACGCGCCGGGATCAAACGCACGGGATGGGATTATGGCCAGACCGCGCTGGTCTGCGCCATCGACCACGACCTGCCGCATCACGGCGTCGCACATCAGTTCTTTATGCCGCCCGGCCCTCTGGCCATTCTGCCCCTGACCGGCAATCGCAGTTCAATCGTCTGGAGCGAACGGACCGAAATGGCCCAGCGCATCAACGCCCTGCCTGAAGAGGATTATCTGCAAGTCCTCCGCCCGCGGTTCGGCGATTTTCTGGGCGAAATCCGTCTTGCCGGAGATCGGTTTACCTATCCGCTGAATCTGACCATCGCCAATTCCTTTATCAGTGAACGGATGGCCCTGGTCGGAGACGCGGCCCATGGAATGCACCCGATTGCAGGTCAGGGTCTGAATGCGGGACTGCGCGATGTCGGCGCCCTGGCCGAGGTGCTGACCCTGGCCGGACGACGCGGCGAAGATATCGGGTCGCCACTGGTGCTGGAGCGTTTTCAGGAATGGCGACGGTTCGACACCGCGTCTTTGGCGATGGCGACGGATGTGTTCAACAAACTGTTTTCCAACGACAATCCATTACTGCGGATCGGGCGGGATATCGGAATGGGTATCGTCGGCTCTCTACCCGGTCTGCGCCGCGGTTTCGTGCGCGAGGCCGCCGGGTTGACCGGAGATCTGCCAAAACTGCTGCAAGGGCGAGCGATCTAGTCCAGCGCGCGCGCCTCATCCACCAGCATCACAGGAATGCCATTGCGGATCGGAAAGGCCAGACCCGCCGCTTTTGACACCAGCTCCTGCTTTTCAGCATCATAATGCAGCGTCGTTTGCGTCTTTGGGCAAATCAGCGCCTCAAGCATGCGGCGGTCAAAGGCGTGTTCGGCGGTGGTCATTGCAATGTTTCCTCATTCGATCCGCCGCGCATGGCGAATTCAATCAGTGTCACCAAGGTCTCGCGCCGGGTGCGCAGACAGGGGGCCTCTAGCAGGGCCTGTTTTTCCTCGGGGTCGAAATCCAGCAGCATCGACAGCGAATTCACCAACAGCTCATCATCCGCGTCCTTCAGCGTATCCCAATCCGTCGACATCTGTCGGGACGAAAAGAACCTCTCCAAAAGGCCCAAAAATCGCACACGCTCAAACCCCTCATCATGCTCGGCCTTGCCCAGATCACGGTTAAACCCACCCCAGGTCACGCTGCAGCGGCGATAGGGGGTGAAGGCATCCGGCTCGGCCTGAATACGGAACCGGGAAATACCGGTCAGCGTGATCAGATAGCGGCCGTCTTCGGTTTCAGAAAACTGCGTCACCCGCCCTGCGCAACCGATCTGATGCAACCTATTTTCGTTGCTTTGGCACGGGTTCGGCTGAACCATTCCGATCAACCGTTCCCGGGTTTTCAAAGCGTCGTCCAACATCTGCAGATAGCGCGGCTCGAATATATGCAGCGGCAAGCGCGAGCGGGGCAGCAACAGCGCCCCGGGCAAAGGGAAAA
Organism: Ruegeria sp. CDSB114; assembly: GCF_059611025.1. NCBI lineage: Bacteria > Pseudomonadati > Pseudomonadota > Alphaproteobacteria > Rhodobacterales > Roseobacteraceae > Ruegeria > Ruegeria sp. CDSB114. The sequence goes on along the minus strand of NZ_JBXWOT010000005.1, from coordinate 83,723 downwards.
CGGATACCGTTTCCGGCAGGTCAGCGGGATGCATCATGTACCCGAGTGTAGCTCTGATCCAGAATTAGGCAAATATCATCGAGCTGAGCTTGCGCCGCCCGTTCAGAACAATCGGATCATTGGGTTTGAGCGCGTCAAACACGGTGAACAGCTGAGCCTTGGCCGCGCCGTCATTCCATTCGCGGTCACGGCGGAACAATTCCAGCAGCTGCGCTACGGCGTCTTCAACATCGCCATTCGCATGCAAGGCCTGCGCCAGATCGAACCGTGCCTGGTGGTTGTCGGGGTCAGCCTCGACCGCTGCGGTCAGCTCGGCCACTGGACCAGCATCCGCCGCTTGCTTGGCCAGTTCCAACTGCGCGTTTGCGGCCTCAAGCTCGGGCGAGGCGGAAATCTCGGCCGGGGCACCGTTCAGAATTGCTTCGGCCTGCTCAAGATCACCCGTGGCGATATGAGCGCGTACCAGCCCGCCATAGGCAGCGGCGTGGTTCGGATCTTCGCCCAGAATGGCGGCAAAGGTCTGAGCAGCATCCGCGGCGGCACCTTCGGTCAGCATTTCCTCGGCCGCCTCAACGGCGTCGTCCAGTTGACCACCGGGGCTTTCGCCGCCTGTCGCCTCGATCACGCGGTCGACAAAGGCCTTGATCTCGGACCCAGGCACGGCACCCTGAAATCCGTCAACCGGCTGCCCCTTGTGAAAGGCATAGACGGTCGGAATTGACTGAACGCGCATCTGTGAGGCGATCATCTGCGCCTCGTCGACGTTGATCTTGACCATCTTGACCGCGCCCTTGGCGGCGGTCACGGCCTCTTCCAACTGCGGGCCAAGCGTTTTGCACGGGCCGCACCATGGCGCCCAGAAATCAACGATGACCGGCACGTCCTGCGACGCTTCGACCACATCCGCCATGAAAGTGGCTTCGGTCCCGTCCTTGATCAGATCGGTGGCGGGGGTGTCTGCGCCGTTCAGAAGGTCCATGGCTGTCACTCTTTCGATTAAACTTGCGCCCTATATGCAGTCGCTTGACCCGGAAACCAAGGGCAGAGTTGCAGGTTAGACGTCAAAGGTCGCAAAGACCGGGGCGTGATCGCTGGGCTTTTCCCAACCGCGCGCGTCGCGCAGGACACGGCTGGAATGGCCCGCGTTCGAGATATCCGCCGTGGCCCAGACGTGATCCAGCCGCCGCCCCTTGTCGGCCACGTCCCAATCCCGCGCGCGATAGGACCACCAGCTATAAAGCTGCCCTTCGGGGATGTCCTGCCGGGTGACATCGACCCAACCGCCTGCGTCCTGCGTTTCGGCCAAGGCCTCGACCTCGACCGGTGTATGCGAAACGACCTTGAGCAACTGTTTGTGCGACCAGACATCATCCTCACGCGGAGCGATATTCAGATCACCAACCAGAATGGATTTTTCCGGCTTTTCCGCGTGGAACCAGTCACGCATATCGGTCAGGTAATCCAGCTTCTGGCCAAATTTCTCATTCACCTCACGATCCGGCACATCCCCGCCCGCAGGCACATAGAAATTGTGAATCGTCACGCCGTTTTCCAGCCGCCCCGCGATATGGCGCGCATGGCCGAGATCTGCGAAATCCATGTCGCCCGCCTCGACCATCGGCAGGCGAGACAGGATCGCAACGCCGTTGTAGCCCTTTTGCCCGCGCGCAACCATGTGAGTGTAACCCAGTTCGGCAAACCCTTCGGTGGGGATCTTGTCCACCGGAGACTTGCATTCCTGCAGGCACAGAACATCCGGCGCCTCTTCGCGCAACAATTTCAGCACGATAGGCTCGCGCAGACGGACCGAGTTGATGTTCCATGTGGCAAGAGTAAAAGGCATAGGGAATTCCTCTGTCGCGGTTGGCGCACCCTAACGCGGCGCATTCTCAGGTGCCATCGTAAAAGAAAATATCAGGACGGATGCCCGGACGATTGGGGTGCATCATCGCAAATCTCGTACCAATGCGGTTTTTCGGAAACATTCTCGTGAAACTGGACTGTCAGCTCAAACGGGGTATCCAGCGCATTGGCCGCGATTGGAAAACTGTCGGCATCAGCCAGGATTTCACCAAGCGACGTCCCACAGGTATCGCAGAAACACCTGCCATATTTATAGGGCGGTTTAGGCTGGTAAGTGACAACTCGGTCCTTACCGTCCAGCCAAACAACATCATCTTTCTTGACGAAGACAACAGTGCTTGCACCTGCCTTCCGACAACGCGAACAATGGCATGTTCCCATAACCGAAGGTTCACTGGTAAGTTGGAATTTTACGGCGCCACACAGGCAACTTCCATGAATCACTTTCGCCTCCAATTTTGCACTCCAGAAATAGAACATTACATGAACATATACTTTGTCGCAATCCGCTAGGAGCCGCAAAACATTTTGCAGCACAAACAAAAAAGGCCGGGCCATCAGGCCCGGCAGTCCAACAGGGAGGTACATGTCATTACCCGGACATGTACGGGTTGGGAGTAACTTAAAGATGTCTACAGGGTATCACTTTGATCCAAGTCAATCCACATCAAGTTACGATACCAAGCGATATCCACCCGATTCTGTGACCAAAAGGCGCGCGTTGGATGGATCGGGCTCGATCTTCTGACGCAGGCGATAGATATGAGTTTCCAGCGTATGTGTGGTGACACCGGCATTATAGCCCCAGACCTCATGCAGCAGAATATCACGGGCGACGACACCGTCGGCGGACCGGTACAGGAACTTGAGGATATTGGTTTCCTTCTCGGTCAGGCGAATCTTGCGGTCTTCGTCGGTGATCAGCATCTTCATCGCCGGCTTGAACGTATAAGGCCCGAGCACAAATACCGCGTCTTCTGATTGTTCATGCTGGCGAAGCTGCGCACGGATACGAGCCAGAAGGACCGGAAACTTGAACGGCTTGGGAACATAGTCATTGGCACCAGCATCCAGACCCAGGATGGTGTCCGCGTCACTGTCATGACCGGTCAGCATCAGGATCGGGCTTTTCACACCTTGCTTGCGCATCAGGCGGCACAGCTCGCGCCCATCCGTGTCGGGCAAGCCAACATCCAGAATGACCAGATCGTAAATCGCCTCGCGAGCCCGCTCCATGGCTGATGCCCCGTCCGACGCTTCGAATACATCAAAATCCTCGGTCATCACGAGCTGTTCGCTCAACGCTTCGCGCAGATCCTCATCATCATCCACTAGCAGGATTTTCTTTAGCTGTGCCATATCCGGTCCTCCTAAGCCCTTTTCCACCACTTGCGCGCGAAAGATGCAATCAACAAGGTTTGCTGCAACCGTTTCACGCCCTCGTGTCTCAGGATGAGGAATTGTTTCACATTTCCTTTTGATCAGGCTACATGAAGGGCTGATCGTTACAGGGTAACAACAGATGAGTCTTATCCCGGATATCTCGGAACTGCTTGCTCGGGCACGGGCTGACCTGCGCATGGGCTTGCCGGTCGCCCTGACGGATGACACCGGCTTTAGCGTACTGGCCATTGCGTCGGAAACGCTGAGCGCACAGCGGCTTGCCGACTTGCAAGGTCTGGGTGGCGATCCTGTTGTCGCAGTGACTGTCCGACGGGCCGAGACATTAAAGGCACGGGCCTATGACGGTGACCTGGCACGTGTGATCGTTCCGGCAGATGCCGATGTTGCCTGGGTACAGGCGGTGGCCGATCCCTCGGACGATCTGAACGCGCCTATGAAAGGCCCACTGATGACAGAGCGTCAGGGCAACGCCAATCTGCATCGCATTGCCATTGCTTTGACCAAGTCAGCCCACCTTCTGCCGGCGGCAATCGTTGTTCCTGTCCACGACGGCCGAACCTTCGCTACTGCACATGGCCTGACATGTATTGACCATACCCGCGCCGCGCCACATCTGTCGGATCGAAGCATTTTGAATGAGGTCGTCGCCGCCCGACTGCCGATGGAGGTATCCGAAGCCGGGCGCCTGCACGTTTTTCGCCCTGAAGATGGCGGCGAGGAACATTACGCAATCGAGATCGGCCGCCCCGACCGCAGCAAACCGGTATTGGCTCGGCTGCATTCGGCCTGCTTCACCGGTGATCTGATGGGCAGCCTGAAATGTGATTGCGGCCCACAACTGCGTGGGGCCCTGGCCCAGATGGGGTCTGAAGGGGCAGGAGTACTTCTGTATCTGAATCAGGAAGGCCGCGGGATTGGCTTGGCCAACAAGATGCGCGCCTATTTCCTGCAGGATCAAGGGTTCGATACAGTCGAGGCCAATCACCGTCTCGGTTTCGAGGATGACGAGCGCGATTTCCGTCTGGGCTCGGACATCCTGAAATTGCTCGGCTTCAGTTCCGTAAGGCTGTTGACCAACAACCCCGCCAAGATCGCGATGATGGAGAAGACCGGCATCGCCGTCACCGAGCGCGTCCCGCTGAAAGTCGGCGAAACTGCCCATAACCGCGACTATCTGGCCACCAAAGCAGCCAAGTCGGGACATTTGCTGTGACACCCGTAGATCTGGTTCTAACCCGCCGCGGCGTTCGTTTTCGCGGCGGGTATTTTCCCTGTTCGATCGGGAAAGGTGGGTTAAGCAACAGCAAGCGTGAGGGGGACGGCGCCACGCCGACCGGCTGCCTCAACATCGTTGGTATGCTGTACCGGCCCGACCGGCTCGCAAGACCGTCGCCTTGGGCCATCCCAATCGGTCCTCAGGACCTCTGGTCAGATGATGTGCAAGACACGCAGTACAATCATATGGTCAGCGCACCCTATCCTTTCAGCCACGAAAAACTCCGCCGCGCGGACCCGCTTTACGATCTGGTTCTGATCACTGACTGGAACTGGCCCAATGCGGTGGCCGGGCGCGGTTCAGCAATTTTCCTGCATCAATGGCGACGGCCCGGTTTTCCTACAGAAGGCTGCGTTGCCTTTCGGCGCGACCATCTGCGGTGGATCGCACGTCGAATCGAGCCGGGCACGCGGCTGATTATCCCTCAGGCTTAACTCGTTCGCCGAAAATGGCCGAGCCGACGCGCACATGGGTCGCGCCAAGTGCAATGGCCTGCTCGAAATCGCTGCTCATCCCCATGGATAGCCCTTTCAGACCATTGCGTTCAGCTATCTTGGCAAGCAAGGCGAAATGCAGAGATGGCTCTTCCTCGACAGGCGGAATGCACATCAGGCCCTGAATCGGAAGGTCGAGCCCGCGGCAATCGGCAATAAATGCGTCTGCCTCAGTGGGCAGAATTCCTGCCTTTTGATCCTCTTCACCGGTATTGACCTGAATGAACAGGTCCGGGCAAGTGCCGACCTCTTGCGCGAGCCGGGCCAGAGTATTGGCCAGTTTGGGGCGATCAACAGAATGGATCGTGCTGAACAGATCCAACGCCTGACGGGCTTTGTTCGTTTGCAACGGCCCAATCAGATGTAAATCGACATCCGGGTACTGCAATTTGAATTCCGGCCATTTTCCGACGGCTTCTTGAACCCTGTTTTCACCGAAACAGCGATGCCCTAAAGCAAGCACTTCCGCTACACGCTCATTCGGCTGAACCTTTGACACGGCGATCAGCTTCACGGCCCCAACGTCCCGCCCCGAGGCGGTTTCGGCTTTGGTTATCCGGGCAGAGATTTCTTGCAGCGACATTTGGGTCCTCGATCAGTTATGGGCGAAGAAAAACACTATGTCGGACAAAAAGAAAAGGGCAGGTCCGAAGACCTGCCCTTAAACCTTGCGGCTCAGATCAACTTAGAAGTTGAACTGTGCACCAAAGTCGGCACGTGTGGTCGAGTCGTCGCAGACGTCACAGTCGCTGACACCTACACCACCGCGCAGCGATACACCGCCACCCAGGTCGTAGATGGCGCCGATGCCGTACTGCTGCGTGTCCGCATCAGCGTTACCGTCACCGTAGGCGAAGGTCAGCGTGGTCGCGGCGCCAACATTGTAGGCACCCGATACACCCCAAGCAGTGCCGTCGGTGGCGTCAACTTCGGTTTTATCGTCAGCAACAAACAGCGTACCCGAGAAGTCGCCGAATTCTGCACCCAGGGTGAAGACCAGCAGGCTTGGATCGTCGCCACCAGTGCCCGCGTCAGTTTGACCATAGGCCAGCGCTGCAGTGATGTTGTTGAAGGTGTAAGTCGCGCTTACGTCCCAACGATCCGCGTCGGTTGTGCTGCCACCACCGTTAAAGATAGTTGCTTGGTCGTACGACGCACCAAAGGCGAAATCACCAACTGCGTACTGGAAGAACACAGCGTTCGAACCCGAACCGGTCGACGAGTAACCCAGGAAGCTATAGTCAACGGCAGAATACTGACCGATGAAGTTTTCCAGGCCAGGCTCGTTACCGTAGTAGTTTGCCAAGTTGTCGAAAGAACCAGCAACGTTGCCGGCGTCAACACGCAGACCACCGTAGATGACCGAGAAGCGCGCGCCGTTCAGGCCAGCCGAATTGGCTTCGCCGGTGGACGAGTCTTCGTCAGCCTGCAGACGTACACGAGCCGAGAACTCAACGCCGCCATCGGTTTCGGCTGTGCCGTCGATGTTCAAGCGGAAGCGCGAGACCAGGATTGCGTCGTCAGTGTCGTTCGCGAACACGTTAACGTTCTGAACAGTTGCACTACTTGCAGTAGTGGTGGTGGTAGTGGTGGTGGTGGTGGCCGCTGTGCGGTCCTCCTGATAACCAATACCAAAACGGCCGTAGCCGCTGAACTTAACTTCGGCCGCTGCAACACTTGCGGTTGCAATCAGTGCGGTCGATGCGAAGAGAACTTTTTTCATCTTGTTTCCCTCGGTTTCAAAAGTTTTTTAACTCGACACGTGCTTAGGCACATGTCTCAGCACGGGAACCGTTTCGCCCTTTTTGCCCCTGTCACGCAAGCTTGGCATAAAAACTGACGCGCATTGGCCTAGAATTGGTGCAAGGATGCCACAGTCTGATTTGCCCACTGAATCAACCCCGAAGCCTGCTCTGGATGTGACAAGATTAAGCTTGTTGACGAACCAGACCTTGTCTAGGAGTAACGTGAATAACCTAAAACCAACGAAACGGAACCTGTCCAACATGCGCCTGCAGACAATTTTCGGTTTGATCATAGTGACAGCCGCGGTGTCGGCTTGCGGACAGAATCGCAACGCAGAACCCAGTGCAACGCCACTCAATGTGGATGGCGGTCGCTCGGACGAGCGTGAGCTGAACGATCCGAATCGCTCAACGATCTGGGATGTATTCAACACCGCAGACGCCGAGCAGGTTACCAATGTGAACCGCTATCTGTGGGCTGCCTCGCTGGATGTCCTTAACTTTCTGCCTGTGCAGGAAGTCGATCCCTTTACCGGTGTAATCGTAACAGGTTACGGCACGCCTCCGGGTGGCGGACGGCAATACAGGGCCACGGTTCACATCAGCGATCCCGCCCTGGCGGCACGATCCTTGTCGGTTGCGCTGCAGACCAGCGGGGGTGCCCCGGTCAGCGCGGCAACCACACGCGCAATCGAAGATGCAATCCTGTCCCGCGCCCGTCAGCTGCGCATTGCGGACAACAAGCTCTAGCAACCCGCTTCAAATCACAATATTACCACGCCGGGTTCATGCCCGGCGTTTTCATTACGAAGGACCGCACGATGTCGCGCTATTCGGCCACCGAAATCGAAGCAAAATGGCAAGAGGCCTGGGACAAGGCCGGAATCTTCACCGCCAACCACAAGGCGGACAAGCCGAAATATTATGTGCTTGAAATGTTCCCCTACCCGTCTGGCCGCATCCATATGGGACATGTGCGCAACTATACGATGGGCGACGTAATCGCGCGCCACAAGCTTGCGACCGGCCATAACGTGCTGCACCCGATGGGATGGGACGCGTTCGGGATGCCTGCAGAAAACGCTGCGATGGCTATTGGCGGTCACCCGAAAGACTGGACCTATGGCAACATCGCCGACATGCGCAGCCAGATGAAGCCTCTGGGCCTGTCCATCGACTGGTCCCGCGAATTCGCCACCTGCGACCCAGAATATTACGGCCAGCAACAGGCGCTGTTCCTGGATATGCTGCAGGCCGGTCTGGTTTACCGCAAGAACGCAGTGGTGAACTGGGATCCAGTCGATATGACCGTACTGGCCAATGAACAAGTCGAAGGCGGGCGCGGCTGGCGCTCGGGCGCATTGGTTGAACGGCGCGAGCTGACGCAATGGTTCTTCAAGATCAGCGATTACTCTGAGGAATTACTGGATGCGCTGGACACGCTGGAGAACTGGCCTGCAAAAGTGCGCCTGATGCAGGAAAACTGGATCGGCAAGTCGCGCGGGCTGCAGTTTGGCTTTGAACGCATCGATGGTGGTGAGCCAATCGCCGTCTATACAACGCGCCCCGATACACTGATGGGTGCGTCTTTCGTCGGCATCTCTCCGGACCATCCGATTGCCAAGCAACTTGAGGCCGAAAACCCCGAAGTGGCTGAGTTCGTTGCCGAATGCCGCAAGGGCGGCACCACGGAAGAGGCCATAGAGACCGCCGAAAAGCTGGGCTATGACACTGGTATCAAGGTCAAACACCCGCTGGATCCGAATTGGGAGCTGCCGGTCTGGATCGCCAATTTCATCCTGATGGATTACGGCACCGGCGCCATCTTTGCCTGCCCGGCCCACGACCAGCGCGACCTGGATTTCTGCCGTAAGTACGGTTTGCCCGTCGTCGACACGTTCTTTGCGCTTGATAATGACACGCCGGTCGACAAAACCGCATTCGTTCCGCCGAAAACCGAAAAAGTCCGCTGGGTAAACCATTTTGCCGGGCTGACCGACGCCACGGGTGATGACGCAATCAACACCACCGTCGATTTCGCCGAAAAAGCGGGTTGGGGCGAAGGCGTTACCAAATACCGTCTGCGCGATTGGGGTCTGTCGCGTCAGCGCTATTGGGGGTGCCCGATTCCCGTGGTGCATTGCGAATCCTGCGGCGTGGTGCCCGAAAAGAAAGAAAACTTGCCGATCCGCCTGCCCGACGATGTCACTTTTGACAAACCGGGCAATCCTCTGGACCGCCACCCGACCTGGCGCGACTGCGCCTGCCCGTCTTGCGGTGCGCCATCCAAGCGAGAAACCGACACGATGGATACGTTCGTCGATTCGTCATGGTATTTCGCCCGCTTTACGGCTCCGCACGCGGAAACGCCGACCGATCTGGCCGAGGCTGAATACTGGATGAATGTCGATCAGTATATCGGCGGCATCGAACACGCTATCCTGCACTTGCTCTATTCCCGCTTCTTTGCGCGGGCGATGCAGATCACTGGCCATTTGCCGAAAAAGGCCATCGAGCCCTTTGATGCCTTATTTACCCAAGGCATGGTCACGCACGAGATTTATCAAACCCGCGACGCCAATGGCCGTCCGGTCTATCACCTGCCCGAGGATGTGACCGACGGCAAGCTCGCCGACGGCACGGAGGTCGAAATCATCCCCTCGGCCAAGATGTCGAAATCCAAGAAAAACGTGGTCGACCCGGTCAGCATTATCTCGGCCTTCGGCGCGGATACCGCGCGCTGGTTCGTGTTATCCGATTCACCGCCCGAGCGGGATGTGGAGTGGACAGCATCAGGCGCAGAGGCTGCATTCAAGCACCTGAACCGTGTCTGGAACCTCTGCGACAAGATCGGCGCGATGGACCCCGAGGCAAAAGGCGACGGGGATCAAGACCTGCTGCGCGAGATGCACAAAGCCATCCATGACGTGACGCTTGGTGTTGAAAGCTTCGGCTTTAATGCCGCCATTGCAAAGCTCTATGCGTTTACCAATACGCTGGCAAAATCCAAAGCGGGTGCAGCGGCCCAAAAGCAGGCGATAAAGACGCTGGCACAGTTGATGTCGCCGATGACACCACATCTGGCCGAAGATATCTGGGCGCATCAGGGCGGCGAAGGTTTGATCGCAACAGCCCCCTGGCCCGTCGCGGACGAAGGTATGCTGGTCGATGACACTGTAACCCTGCCGATCCAGATCAACGGCAAACGCCGCGCGGAAGTCAGCGTTCCGAAAGATATGGACAAGGCAGAGGTTGAAAAAATCGCGCTCAGCACCGAAGCTGTGCAAAAGGCACTGGACGGTGCCGCGCCGAAGAAAGTGATCGTTGTTCCAGGTCGGATCGTGAATGTCGTTGTTTAATCGCAGAAGCCTTTTGTTGACGCCGCTGGCTGCTTGCTTGCTGGCGACCGCATGCGGGTTCCAACCCGTTTACGCGCCGGGCGGAACAGGTGAAGCATTGCATGGTAAAGTTGCTGTAACTGAGCCAAATTCCGTGGAAAGCTATTTGCTTGTCCAGAATTTGGAACAGCGGCTGGGCCGGGATGCGAGCGCACAAAAACTGTATGATCTGGATGTTACGGTTGCTACGGCCACGCAATCTGCAGCGATCACGACTACCAACGAGACCAACCGGTATACAATCGAAGGGCGCGCGGAATTTTCCCTCAGGTCCGCTGAAACCGGGCGGATTCTAGTATCAGGAAATGTCCATGATTTCGTGGGCTATTCCGCTGCAGGCTCAACCGTCTCGACGCTTGCGGACGAACGTGACGCGACCGAGAGGCTGATGATCATCCTGTCCGATCAAATCGTGAACCGCCTTTATGCAGCACCGGGCCTGACCCAATGAAGCTCAGCCCGCGCGAGGCTGAGGGGTATTTCGCCAAACCGGACGCTGGCAAGGCAGGGTTGTTGATCTACGGATCCGATGCGATGCGTGTGGCCTTGAAACGGCAACAGGTCTTGTCAGCCCTGCTGGGAGAAGGCGCCGAAGAGGAAATGCGCCTGACCCGAATGCCAGGTGGTGATCTGCGCGGGGAACCGGCTCTGTTGCTGGACGCGGTCAAGGCTGTCGGGTTCTTCCCCGGCCCACGTGCAGTTTTCGTCGAAGATGCAACTGATGTCGCCGCCCCTGCCATCATTACCGCATTCGAGGATTGGGCAACGGGCGACGCTCAGATCATCGTGACTGCTGGGCAGCTCAAACCCAGTTCAAAGATCCGTAAGGCATTCGAGTCGCATCCCGCAGCCTATGCCGTTGGGATCTATGACGATCCGCCCTCTAGGGCCGAGGTTGAACGGGTTCTGGCACAGGCCGGAGTCAATAACATTCCACCGGATGCAATGTCGGCCATCACCGAACTTGCCACGGCCATCAGCCCCGGGGACTTTACGCAAACCATTGAAAAATTGTCTCTTTACAAGCGCGGAGACGATACTGAATTGGCTCTCGAAGATATCGGGGCCTGTGCACCCAGCTCGACCGAAGCCGCCCTGGACGATGTCCTGAACGTGGTCGCCGAAGGCAGAGCCGGAGAGATTAGCCCGCTGATACGACGGCTGCAATCGCAAGGTACAAATGCGGTCAGCCTGTGTATCGGAGCAACCCGGCACTTTCGAACGCTTTACGCCTGTGCCGCCGATCCCGGTGGTGCGGCACAGGGCGTCGGCAAGCTGCGCCCACCCGTCTATGGAAAGCGGCGTGATCGTATTCTGCGACAAGCACAGGGATGGGGGGCACCCAAACTGCAGACCGCTTTGACCGTTCTGACTGATACGGATCTGTCATTGCGGTCAGCTGGGCAAACGGCCCCAGCCATGGCTTTGGTCGAACGTGCCATGATCCGTCTGGCGATGCTGGCAAAGTCGCGTTAAGCGGTCCGCGCCAGCCAGTTTGCAGCTGATCGCCCGGCCCATCGCCCTGTCGCCAGACAGGCAGTTAGCAGATAGCCACCGGTCGGAGCTTCCCAATCCAGCATCTCGCCGGCGCAGAACATTCCGGGCCTGGATTTTAGCATCAACCCTTCGTCCAAAGCGCCTTGCCGAACACCTCCGACGGTTGAGATTGCCTCATCCATTGGCCGCAACCCCGCGTGGCTGAGGGGCAGAGATTTCAACGTTTCGACACTCAGGCCGCTTCCCCTGTTCATCTCGTGATACAGAGCGATCTTTTGCGGAGACAAATGCAGAGATTTCTTCATCCATTGCGACTGCGTCGTCTTGGATTTCTTGGCTGCAATTTTCTGCTGCAAGGTAGTTACATCCAGATCGGGAACCAGATCAACACTCAACGGCGCTCCTTCTCGCAAAGCGGGCGTCAGGGAATAGAGCCCTCCGCCTTCAAGGCCTTTGGATGAAATCGTCGCCTCGCCGCGACTGATCACACCCCCGGCAGTCCACCCAACGGATTTGATCGCAGCGCCGAAATGCGGCTGCATATGTGCGCTCCAATCCACTGACAAGGCCGAGTTCGCCGGGGCAAATGGCGACAGGTCGACACCCGCCCCTTGCAACAGTGGGGCCCAAGCTCCATCCGATCCCAATCGCGCCCAGCTTGCGCCGCCCATGGCCAGAATCGTCGTGTCAGCCTCAATCTGCCGGTGACCTTCCGGAGTATCGAATTCCAGAGCATCGCCGTTCCATCCGGTCCACCGCCATCGGGTTTTGATTTGCACACCAGCCGCATCAAGACGCCCCAGCCAAGCCCGCAACAGAGGTGAGGCCTTCATAGCCTTTGGAAACACCCGCCCCGTTGAGCCTGTAAATACCTCTTGTCCCAGATCACGCGCCCAGTCCTGAACGGCGGCAGCATCAAATTCCGCCACCAAAGGGCGTAGCCACTCAGCGGCGGGTCCATAAGACAACAAAAGTGTTTCGAGCGGTTCATTCTTGGTTAGGTTCAGGCCAGACTTCCCTGCCATCAAGAGCTTTCGGGCAACCGAGGGTTTGGCCTCGGCCACCAGCACATCATGACCTGCGGCGGCAAGTTCACCCGCCGCCATCAGGCCCGCTGGCCCGCCTCCGATCACGACGGCTTGTGCCATTGCTGTCCTCTTGCCTTTCGCGCCCTGCGGCGCGACGTTACGCTGATATGACCGACCACGACCCGATCTGCCCCCTCTGCGACCGGCCGATCCCCGATGGGAACGGTAGCCTGCACCATCTGATCCCAAAACTGAAAGGGGGCAAGGGCGGCCCCACGGTTTTTCTGCATGTGATCTGCCACAAAGAGATCCACGCCACCCTGACCGAAGCGGAGCTGGCACGGGATTTCAATACGATCGAAGCTTTGCGCGCCCACCCTCGCCTAGAAAGATTTCTGAGCTGGATTCGCAAACGGCCCCCTGATTTTCGATCCAGAGTGCCGGGAAAACGGCGTCGTCGGTAATCAGCCCGGCAGGACTGGGTCGCCAAAAGCATCATGGCCGGGCTGGGCCAAGCCCTGCATCTCAAGCCCCCGAAAATCGGGAGCCCGAGCAAACGTAGCACCTGCGCTGTGCTGAAACTCGAGCGTGGTATAGGGGCGTTTCCAAAGCCATTCGCGGTTCTCAACAGACCACAGGTCGGCATTAGGGGGAACCTCGTCGGTGAAAGCATAAAAGTGCAGATCGAACCCATATTGTGCCACATCCTGCACAGATAGCAGCTGCATCCCCTGTGCACGACAAAAGGCATCCTCGACCGCGATATTCCCGGTGCGCAAGGTGATCTGTCCAATACGCGCATCCGCGAAAGGGGTCTTGGGATCGGCGATACCGTCCGGGCGATTGCCACGGAAATCGTGTTGCAGCAGTTCGATCACGAAACCCTCGGGATCAGTCAGGTGGCACATATAGCCGATATCCAGAAACTGGTCCGGCTCTGAAACCTCGATGCCTTTTTCGCGCAAAAAAGCGGCAGCCAGATCAACATCCGGCAGGGTGATGCCGATCTTCCAATATCTCTGGCCCCAATCATGTGTGTACCCGCCCCCGCCGGGCATCAAAAGCAGATCGGCATCCTGCCCGACATATCCCAATCGCAGGCTTGCGCCCTGCCGGCGTACAGTCATACCCATTGCATCCCTGTAAAACTCGGCAAGACGATCCGTGTCAGCCACGCGCAGACGCAGGGCAGACAACCTCATGAACATAACCGCGCAATACCGGTCGCAATTTCAGGATTGGCGGCGACGCTGTCAGCCACCAGATCAAGGGAGGTCTGCATCAGGTCTTCAGGTGCAACCACGCGATCGACCAGCCCAAAGGCATAAGCCTCATCCGCAGTGATCTTTTGCCCGGCCATCAAGATCATCTTTGTCCGAGCCGGACCGATCAGGGCCGCCATGCGTGCGGGATCAGAGGGTTGTGGCAGAAAACCCAGCTTCATAACCGGATAAAAGAACTTGGCTTCCGGTACGGCGATGCGGATATCGCAGGCCAGAACCATGCCATTGGCCCCACCAGCCAGCGTTCCGTTCAGTGCGGCAACCGTCAGGCAGGGTAACGCGGCGATGGCAGCCGACAACCGCTCCCACAGATCCGAGGTCGCCAGGCCGGCGCGCGCCTCTTCCAGATCGGCGCCGGCGCTGAACACTTTGCCAGCCCCGGTCAGGATCAGCGCACTTGCGTCGGTAGCGGCCTCGGCAATCTCGCACAGCTCGGTCAGCATCGCACCGGTCAGCGCATTTGCCTTGTCGGGGTTGTTGAGCGTGACTGTCCACAGCCCGTCCGCTTTGTTCAATTCAATCACGTCAATCCAACCCTTTGCCGAATATCCTCGCGCCGTAGCGAAATTTCGGTGCCTAGAAACTCATCCGCGTCTGACGAACACATCCACAACAGCGCCCGCGCCGGCCAATCGGCGGGGATATGATCGGTCCAATCCAACTGGCTTACGGCGTTGATCCCGCTGGCCTTGATGACCCGCTGCATATCGGTTGCAACCGTGCCGGGCGACAGGCCCATGACGCGGATCCCATGGGAGGATTCCTCAAGATGCAGACATTCCGTCAGCATCTTGGCCCCTGCCTTCGAGGCGCAATAATGGCTCCAGGCCTCGACTGGGTTCGACGCCGCACCGGAAGAGACCGTCAGGACAGTGCCGCCACCCGCGGCACGCATGACCGGCAGCGCGGCGCGCATTCCGTGAAATACGCCCTTGAGGTTGATGTCGATCGCTTTACCCCAGGACGTGACATCGGCGCTGGATAAATGGAAAATCGGGTCAATGACACCAGCATTGCCTATCAGAACATCCAGCCCGCCAAACTTGTTTACACACTCTGCCACGGCCAGCTCGACCTGGGCGAAGTCACTGACGTCGCAGGCCAGTGCAATAGCGTTTTCACCAAGCGACGACGCCAGTACCTGAATTTGATCCCGATTACGCGCCACAAGCACGACATTAGCCCCTGCTGCGGCAAATACGCGCCCTGCCTCGGCCCCGATGCCGCGACTGGCCCCAGTGATCAGTACGGTTTTCCCCTGCATAAGGTTCCAGTACCTCCATTGTCCTGAGAATTAATGAACCTCTATCCTGCGAACGGGGAATGGGTCCAGCCCTTCCCCCTTGACGCCCGCCGCCACCGGCATCACCATGCGCGCAAATTTGATCAAGAAGGGTTCTATGATGTCCGTTTTTCTCCGCCGCACCTGCGGCGCAGTTCTGGCCTACACTGTCATTTCGCAGGGGGCGCTTGCCGACGTTACTCCACAGGAAGTCTGGGATGACTGGCAGTCCTATCTGGCGCAGATGGGCTATACTGTATCAGGTGACCAGACAGATACCGGCAATGGTATCACCATCGAAAACCTGACGATGTCGATGGACCTCCCGGAAGAAGAGGGATCGTTCAGCATGGCCATGCCTGAAATGACCCTCACCGACAATGGCGACGGGAGCGTCAATATTGGTGTCCCGGAAAGTTTCCCCATGACCGTCACCGGCAATGTCGATGGTCAGGACGAGTCATTTACAGTCGATATCGAATACGTCCACAGTGGGCTTGTTATGACCGTCTCTGGCGATCCGGATGATGTGACTTACGATTACTCTGCAGACAGCCTTGGAATCAAGCTGGGTAACATCGAAGTCGACGGTGAAACGTTGCCGCCCGAAGTGGTTGGTGGCTACCTTGAAATGGCGGATGTGAGCGGCAGCTCGCAAATGAAGATCGGCGAAAACCGCGATATCGACCAAAGCTTTACGGCATCAGAGATGACCTACAGCTTGGCATTTCAGGATCCCGAAAGCGACGACGCTGGAAAATTCGACGGCACGCTTGGCGATCTGGCCTTCGACGGCACCAGCATTATCCCTTCAGATTTCGATTTCTCTGACCCGCAGGCATTCTATGACGCTGGCTTTGCCTTCTCGGGTCTCTTTACATACGGATCGGGCCAGTCTTCGATGGCGGGCAGCAGCGAAGGCGAAGACTTTTCGATGGCCAGCGAATCCGAAGGTGGACGGCTTTCCGGCAGCATCGACGCTAACCGAATTGCTTATGACGTCGAACAAAACAGCGCCAAAATTGCTGTAACTACGGCGGAACTGCCCTTTCCAATCGAAATTGCCATGGAAAGTGGCGGTTTCGAGTTTGAATTCCCGGTACAGGAATCCGAAGAGATTCAACCCTTTGGGCTGGCGATAAACTTGACGGACTTCACCATGTCAGACGTGCTGTGGAGCATTTTTGACCCCGCAGCCGCCCTGCCACGCGATCCGGCCACGATTGCGCTGGACCTTTCCGGTACGGCCAAAGTGCTGACCAACTTCTTTGACCCCGAGGCCGTAGAGGCGCTTGAGTTTGCGGACGAAGCGCCGGGTGAATTGCACTCTCTGACGATCAACGAGTTGCTGGTCTCTATGGTCGGTGCGGAACTGTCCGGCGATGGTGACTTCACCTTCGACAATTCCAACACTGAGGAACTGGGCGGTATGCCGACCCCCGCTGGCGTTGCGAACCTGCAACTGGTTGGTGCGAATGCCCTGATCGACACTCTGATCGGTATGGGTCTGATTGCCGAGCAAGACGCAATGGGCGCGCGAATGATGATGGGTCTCATGGCAGTGCCAGGGGAAGAGCCCGACACGCTGAATTCGACAATCGAGTTCAAGGAAGATGGTCAAATTCTGGCCAATGGACAGCGCATCAAATAAAAGAAACAGGGAAGGCGGCCCGGCTGCCTTCCCTTTTACGACGAGCGCCGGCGAACACGCCGGAACAGCACCGACCCACCGCTGCTGACACGTTGATCGTAGGCAAACCCAAGTGCCGAAAGATGATCGAAACAAGCCTTGATCCCATGCAATCCGATCTTACGGGTGTGGACCTCAAGATAGACTTTCTGGACATTCACAAGATCGACCCCGTCGAACAGAAACTTCTCGCCCCCTTCGATATCGACGATCAGCACGTTGGCTTCAAAGTCCCGCAGAATTTCTGACAGAGGGCGTTCCGGCACGCTGACCTCACTGACATAGTCCGGATCAGGGTCCAGAGATGAGGACCAGAACGGTTCGCGTATGTAAAATCGGGCCGTTCCGGGAACCCGTGTATCGCCGAGGGCAACCGCGTTCACCACCTCGACATTCGCAATGTCATTTGCCTTGTGGACACGGCCGATGAATTCACACAGCGTCGGGTTCGCCTCGATGCACATTGCGTGGCGTACACCAAGTTGCGTCACCAGATAGGATGAGATGAAGCCGATCCCAGCGCCCAGCTCTACCACGCGATCCTTCGGGCCGATAAATTTCGGCAGACCAGTCACTTCGTCTTTTTCGTAACGCTCAGCCAGGATTGAACGCTTGACCTTAGGCGTAATGATCTGCGGATCATCGGGGATTGTAACCCCGCGCAGCGATAGATTGTTCTGCATGTTGTCGCCTGCCCGTTCTTCCTGCCCAGTCGTCTCATTCTCATCCACTTGGATCAACTACTAACCTACGGCTACGGACAAAACAGCGGAATTATTGCAGCCACATGCGAAATTCGCCTTTCTGGCCTTTCTGCAAACCCCCGAAAATGACCGCAGGTCTTGCGGGACGGACGGGCGGACGATAGGTCCAAAGAAACAAGACCGGAGGCCACATGATGCGCACACCCGAAGAGATCAGCCAACACCTGCTGGATGCGGCACGTAAGGCCGGGGCCGAGGCCGCGGATGCCATTGTGCTGGACGAGTCTTCGGTCTCGGTCGAGGTACGCTCCGGTGCGCTTGAGGCCGCCGAACGGTCCGAGGGTACCGATCTGGGGCTGCGGGTGTTTCTGGGCCAAAGACAGGCCATCGTCTCCAGTTCCGACAGCCGGTCCGAAACTCTGACAGCCATGGCCGAACGCGCCGTCGCTATGGCCCGCGAAGCCCCCGAAGACCCGTTTACCGGCCTGGCGAATGAGGCTCAGTTGATCCGGGATTGGGACATTCAGGCATTGGAACTGTGCGATCCCGCGCCGGAGCCCACAGCTGAAGATCTTCTGAATGATGCGCTGGCGGCGGAATCTGCGGCGCTGGCGGTTGAAGGCGTCTCACAGGTTTCGGACGCGGCGGCCGCCTATGGTACCCATCGGGTGCATCTGGCAGCCACAAACGGCTTTTCCGGCGGGTATGAGCGCAGCAGCCGGTCAACCTCCTGCGTAGCAATCTCGGGCCAGGGTACCGGGATGGAGCGCGATTATGACGGCGACAGCCGCACATTCCAAAGCGATTTGCGCAACCCGGACCAGATTGGTCGGACCGCAGGCGAACGTGCTGTGGCGCAGGTTGGCGCGTGCCAGCCTGCAACAGGCGTCTATCCGGTTCTGTTCGATGAACGGATTTCATCTTCGTTGATCGGGCATCTTCTGGGCGCCAGCAACGGTATCTCCATCGCGCGCGGCTCGTCCTGGTTGTCGGATTGTCTTGGACAACAGGTTCTGCCGGAACATCTTTCGCTGATCGAAGACCCACATCGCCCGCGCATGTCAGGGTCGCGCCCCTTTGATGCAGAAGGCCTGCCCACACAACGCCGAGCGATCATCGAAAACGGTGTATTGACGGGCTGGACATTGGACCTGTCCAGCGCACGCAAACTCAAGATGGCCTCGACAGGAAATGCTACGCGGGGCGTGTCTGGGCCTCCGTCGCCAAGCAACTGGAACCTCAGCCTGACACAGGGCGAGCGCAGCCGTGCAGAGCTGCTGCGCGATATGGGCACCGGACTGTTGGTAACGTCAATGATCGGATCGACCATCAACCCCAATACAGGGGATTACTCTCGTGGGGCTTCGGGCTTTTGGGTCGAAAACGGAGAGATCACCCATCCGGTCAACGAATGCACCATCGCCGGAAATCTGCGCGATATGCTTCTGCGGATTATTCCGGCGAATGACGCCCGCCCCTATTTGTCGCGTGTGGTCCCATCGTTGCTGATCGAGGGAATGACACTTGCCGGCAACTGACCTGCCCCTGCTGATTGACGCCGCGCGCGAGGCTGGAAAGATCGCAACACGGTATTCCGGGGCAAAAGCACAACGCTGGGATAAGCCCGATGGTGCAGGCCCAGTAACCGAGGCTGATCTGGCCGTGAATGCGATGCTCGAACAGCGCTTGCCCTCTGCGCGACCGGGTTACGGCTGGCTCAGCGAAGAGACCGAGGACACCCAGCATCGCCTGTCCCGGGACCGGGTTTTTATCATTGACCCGATCGACGGCACCCGCAGCTTCACCGAAGGTTCCTCGACCTGGGCGCATTCCCTGGCTGTGGCGGAACATGGTCAGGTGACGGCGGCGGTCATTTACCTGCCCTTGCGTGACCTGTTGTATGCGGCGGCCAAGGGCCAAGGGGCCACACTAAACGGCGCGCCGATTGTCGTATCGGACACCCAAGACATCACGACGGCCGAGATCCTGGCCGCAAAACCCAATCTGGACAGCCGGCACTGGTGTCAGGGCCGGGTTCCTCAATTCCGTCGAAACTATCGCCCGTCGCTTGCCTATCGGTTGGCATTGATCGGGCAAGGTCGCTTTGACGGAATGTTGACACTGCGCCCCAGCTGGGAATGGGACATCGCGGCAGGGGATTTGATCGTCCAAGAGGCAGGTGGCATATGTACGGACCGGCTTGGCGCCCCACTGCGCTTTAACAACCCACATCCGCGCCTGAATGGTGTCATCGCGGCAAATACGCCATTGCACCGGCAACTGGCGGATCAGATTGACCCAGACAGTGCGGGCATTGCGCCATGAACAAACCGCGATCCCTTAGTCTGGCGGCCTATCGCGTGCTTTCGTGGGGCGTACCCGGCAACGGGGACCAACCCTATGTGCCTCGACCATCAGGAGATCTGATCTGGATTCACATCGCCAATCCGGGTCGCCTTCGCGCGATGATGGATTTCTGCCACAGGCTGCTGCAGTCGCGCCCGGGCCTGTCGGTTGTCCTGTCGGCCCCACCCGAAGCGGACTTGAGTCAGTGGGACTGCTCGAAATACATACTTGTGAACCTACCTTCGGAACAAACCGGCGCCGCGCGGGTGTTTCTGGACCATTGGCGCCCGAATATTGGCATTTGGGTTGGCGGCGGGCTGATGCCCAATGTGATTACCCGTGCCCACGAGCGCGAAGTGCCGTTGATCCTGATCGAAGCTGAAATCGACCTGAACACCGCGCGTGGGACCCGGTGGCTGCCCGATATCAGCCGGTACACTCTCGATTGCTTTCAACGAATTCTGGCTACCAGCAACGAAACGGCCCGGCAGATCCGCAAACTGGGAATCGCCTTCACCAAGGTCAGCGAGGCGCCTCCTCTGCTGATAAGTCCGAACCCTTCTCCGTGGCCCGAAGACGAACTGATCGAAACCAATCACGCCTTTTCAAGCAGACCCATCTGGCTTGCGGCCTGGGTGAAGGATAAAGAGTTCATCTCGGTCCTCAGCGCCCACCGTCAGGCCATGCGGATGCTGCCCCGGTTGACCTTAATCCTGCATGTCGCCGACATACAGGAAGCCGCCCCACTGCACCGGCGGCTCGAAGCCATGGACTTGCGCTGCATCAACTGGGACGATGGCGGCATGATTGAAGATACCACACAGGTCATCTTGTCCTCGGACCCAGAGGATTTGGGCTTGTGGTACCGTGTTTCGGCAGTGTCCTTTATCGGCAACTCGCTCGAACGGGGCGACGGGGGACAGGATCCGTTTGGTGCGACCGCCCTGGGATCGGCTGTCATACATGGCCCACATGTTGACCAGCATCAGACAGCCTACGATCAGCTGGACCAGGCAGGCGCCGCTTTGACGGTCAGAACCGCAACCGAACTTGGGGATGCCGTGGCAGAGTTACTTGCGCCTGACCGCGCGGCGGATATGGCTTTGGCAGGCTGGCAGATCGTGACCGACGGCGCGCCGCAATCAGATCAGCTAATCGAACTGGTACAGGACTATCTGGACGAACGGAGCACCGACGATGCGGGCACCTGACTTTTGGAACACCGCTCCGGATCAGTTGGACCTCAGGGCCCGGCTGCTGTCCCCGTTGGGACGGGTTTATGCGGCGGCGACAGCCCGCAGGTTGGCCTCGGAAGCAGGTTTCAACCCAGGCGTCCCTGTTATCTGCATTGGAAACCTGAATGCAGGCGGGACCGGCAAAACACCAACCGTGATCTGGATGATCGAACAGCTGCGGGACGCGTGGCATCAGACCCATGTTGTCACCCGAGGCCACGGCGGCGCACTGACAGGACCTGTGCGCGTCGATCCTGGCAAACATACGGCGGCAGAAGTCGGGGATGAACCGCTGCTGCTGGCCGCATTTGCGGATGTCTGGGTGGCCAAGGACCGCGCCGCGGGCGCAAAAGCCGCTGCCCAGGCCGGGGCAACGGTAATCCTGTTGGATGACGGGTTTCAGAACCCCTCGGTCGCCAAGGATTTCTCGGTCATCGTAGTGGATGCCGAGCGGGGGTTCGGCAACGGATTGTGCCTGCCTGCGGGTCCACTGCGGGAACCGGTCGATGTGGGGCAGCAACGGGCCGATCTGGTGCTGTCGCTGGGCGGCACAGACGCGCAGACACAGTTCGCCGCCCGCTGGGGGGACATGCTGACGGTTCCGCATGCCACCGGCGCGGTCGAGCCGCTGCAGACCGGAATGGAATGGACCGACACGCCAGTTCTGGCCTTTGCCGGTATCGGCCATCCGGAGAAGTTCTTTGCCACCCTGCGCCAACAGGGCGCCACCCTGCTGCGGGCCGAGGCGCTGGACGATCACCAGCCCCTGACACCGGCTCTGATGACACGGCTAGAGAATGAAGCGCGCCTGCTGGGCGCTCAGATGGTCACAACGGAAAAAGATGCGGTTCGTCTGCCAGCCGCGTTTCGCAGCAAGGTCATCACCCTGCCCGTCCGGCTAAATATGGACGAGGGCGACCGGGTCAAACAGTTGCTACTGCAGGTCGCGCCTTCGCCCTGAAGGCGACCGGCCCTGACAGGCCGGTCGTGTTTGGATTTAGCTGCCCAGTTCGGCGTCGATCAGCTTTTTGAATTCTTCATAAGACTGATTGTCGACCTTCTTACCGTTCACAATAAAGGATGGGGTTGCTCTGATGTCGTCGCGTTCTGCGTTCTCCTGATACCAAGCCACCAAGGTCTGCGCACGATTTCCGTCCTGCAGGCAAGCATCAAGCTGGTCATTGGTGATCCCAGCTAAACGTCCGATCTTGCGCAGTTCATCCACGATCTCCGCAGGTCCACCGGCACGGGTCCATTCAGCCTGATCCTTGTAGATCAAGTCGGAGATGCCGAAGAACTTCTCGGGGCCGCCGCAGCGCGCGACCATCGAGGCCCAAAGTCCGTATTTGTCAAAATACACTTCGCGGTAGGTAAACTTGACCTTGCCGGTGTCGATGTAGTCCTTTTTGATTTTCTTCAGCGGCCCCTGATGAAAACTCGCGCAATGCGGACAGGTATAGGACGCATATTCGATGATCTCGACGGGCGCGTCCGCGGACCCTTGCACCATTTCGAAGATGGTCGAAGTGTCCAGATCGGCCTGTTGTGCCTCGGCGCTGCTGACCAGCGGGTTGGACGGAGAGGAATTTGACAGCGACAGCCAATAGCCACCTGCGGCTATGGCGACAGCCGCGCAGATTCCGATTGCAATACGGCTCATGAATCAGCCCTTTCTCAGCGTTTTTGCTTGGATAAAACGTTACGGCCCAGACGTTCAAGGGCTGTACGCAGATCGCCATCATGGACGCCCTGCGCAGCCCGATCTGCCTCGGCTGCAATTTCTGGTTCGATTGTGGGTTTCACCTGTTTCGGCTTGTGGTCGAAGCTGGCCTGCCCCTCGGCAAATCCTGTCGGAGCCGTCTGGGTGATGCGCACCCGGCTGATGGCATTATAGCCATAGACCGCATTCACCTTACCGCGCAGCTGTTCCTTCTGCATTTCCAGCATCGGCGCCTGCGGGCCGGTGGTCAGCACCGTCAGCGTGGCCCCCATACCGCCCTTGCCATAGCCCACGTTAACCGGCCGCGCGATCGAGGCCACATCCTGCCCCACGATCTCGGCCCAATGGGTCAACAGGCGTGAAACGGCGAATCCCCGGCTTTCCCCGGCGCGCCTGATCTGGCCGTTCAGCAATGTCGCAGTACGTTTAAATCCGCGTGTCGAAGAACGTCTGGGCTGCATCTGGTTTCCAACTCCTGTCTCTCTATTGTAAAGGGCAGAACACCGGGCGCCAGCGAAACCCGACAAGGAGATATGTAAAACTTGCGTGACACCCACGAAATTGACTTCAGCGATGAGTTGCTGGCCTGGTACGACCGCAATGCTCGTGAAATGCCATGGCGCATTGGTCCTGCCGATAGGTCTCCCGGAATGCGTCCTGACCCCTATCGGGTTTGGCTGTCCGAAGTCATGCTACAGCAGACAACTGTGGCAGCGGTGCGCGACTATTTCCTGCGGTTCACATCCCGGTGGCCGACAGTTGAATCACTGGCAGCAGCGCCTGACGAGCAGGTCATGGGGGAATGGGCCGGTCTGGGATATTATGCCCGCGCCCGCAATCTGCTGAAATGCGCGCGCGTTGTGGTTGAAAGCCATGATGGCTGTTTTCCCGACTCACACGATGAGCTGCTGAACCTGCCGGGCATAGGCCCGTATACAGCCGCCGCGATTGCAGCCATTGCCTTTGATCGTCCGGAAACCGTGTTGGACGGCAATGTCGAACGTGTCATGGCCCGCCTATACGACATTCACGATCCGCTGCCGGGGTCAAAACCACAGCTCAAGCAACGTGCAGCTGCATTGACCCCAGCGGTGCGTCCGGGCGACTATGCGCAGGCCGTGATGGATCTGGGTGCGACTGTCTGCACCCCAAGATCCCCGGCATGCGGGATATGTCCAATGCGCACGCGTTGCCGCTCCCAAGCTGCGGGTACCCAGGCCGATCTGCCCCGCAAAACACCGAAAAAGCCAAAACCCACACGTTATGGCCATGTCTACATTACCCAGACAGCGGACGGGGCGATGTTGCTTGAACGCCGCCCAGACAAAGGGCTTTTGGGCGGTATGCTGGGATGGCCGGGATCCGAATGGTCCGATGCGCCGTCTGACACCGCGCCGTTTGCATCGGACTGGCGCGTTCTACCGGGCGAAGTGCGCCACACGTTCACGCATTTCCACCTGATCCTGCAGGTTTGGGCAACCTCTTTACCGCCCGGTGCGGCACCGGAGGACATGATCTTGCTTGATAAACATGCCTTTCGGCCCAGCGATCTGCCGACGGTCATGCGCAAGGCATTTGACCTCTGGCGCAACCAGTAACACATTATGCTGAAACACGATCTACGGATAGTCTGTCCCGCGTCGACCGGAGCCTTTGATGATCGCATCTGAAACATTGACTCGCTGGCAATCCACCCTTCCATTCTGGGTCTCGTTTTTGCTGATTCCATTGATTTGGGCCACGGCCTTTGTGGGTGGCTGGTGGGTCTTGCTGGTGCCGCTTTCAACATGGTGGATATTTGCCGCGCTGGATCAGCTCACCGGGCTCGACCTCGAAAATGCGGACCCAGATACGCCGGACAGCATGTTGCGCTGGTATATCCTGCTGACCAAAGCCTGGATTCCGGTACAGTTCCTGACCCTTTACGGGCTGCTTTGGTATGTGACGCACAGCTCTCACCTGTCTTCACCAGAAAAGATCGGCCTGTTCTTTGGCATGGGTGTGGTCTCGGGGACGATTGGGATCAACTACAGCCACGAACTGATGCACCAGAAGGGCCGACTGGAGCGCGGGCTTGGCGACATCCTGCTGGCCATGGTCTTGTACTCGCACTTCCGGTCCGAACATTTGCTGGTTCACCACCGCTATGTCGGAACCCCGCGCGATCCGGTAACAGCACGATACAACGAAGGCTTTCATCGCTTCTATCCGCGTGTTCTGTGGCAATGCCTAGCCTCCGCCTTTCATGCCGAGCGCGAGAAACTGGCGCGCAAGAACCAACCCTGGACGGACCGCGCAAACCCGTTCTGGCGGTATTGGATATTACAGTGTGGTATGCTGACCCTGGCAGGTTTGATTGGAGGATGGTCCGGCCTTGTCCTGTTTCTGATTCAGGCCGGCGTCGCCATCTGGCAGCTTGAACTGGTGAACTATGTCGAACATTACGGGCTGACCCGAAAATATCTGGGCCAGGGGAAATACGAACACGTCCTGCCCTGTCATTCGTGGAACGCGTCGCAAAAAGCGTCGAACTGGCTGCTGATCAATCTACAGCGCCACTCGGACCATCACTACAAACCCAACCGTCGATTTCCACTGCTTCAACATCACGATCAGAACACCGCACCGCAACTGCCCTACGGATACCCAGTGATGACGATCGCCGCGATGATCCCACCGCTCTGGCGGCGTGTCATGAACCCCCGTGTGCGGGATTGGCGCCGCCGGTACTACCCCGAAGTCACAGACTGGCAACCCTACAACAAGTCACAAAACCCGATGCCAGGGTCCTGACCGCAGCGTGCCTCGGCGCGCTGCCCGGCCCAACGACTGGCCCTGCGTCTTTGATGCATGGTCCATCGACGAGAGAGCCTTAAGCTACATCACCCAGATATCCATCGGGTATTCAACACCGCGCACAGGGTGGCCCTTGTTTTCGGTAAATTCGGCTGTCAGTTCGGAGGCACTGCTCCCTTCCTGCTCAAGCTGCAGGCGCACCGCATCACTCAGCACGATCCGGGCCTGCAGCTCGCGGGTCATTGCCTCAAGTTTCGCAGCGACATTTACCGCATCACCGATCACAGCAAATTCCAGACGGTTGGCGCCAATATCCCCCAGAACAACCGAGCCATAATGGACACCGATGCCAACATGAATTTCGGGCTCTCCGGCACGTCTACGTTCTATGTTCCACCGGTCAATCACAGTCACCATGCCGCGCGCGCAGGATACCGCGTTGGTCGCATCCAACGGTGTCGTCACCGGGGTCCCGAAAGTTGCCATAAGACCATCGCCCAAGTACTTGTCCAATGTCCCATGATGGCGGAACACTTCGGCCTCCATCCTGGCGTGAAATCCACGCAGCACCTCGATCACGTCATAAGGATCACGACCCGCCGCATATTTGGTGAACCCCACAATATCTATGAAGAGCACTGCGACATTCTCTTTTCGCACCTGTTTGAGCGGATCATCATTTTGGCTCAGTTCCTCCACCACATTTGGTGAGAAATATCGCGACAGGTTCGCTCGTTCCCGTTCCAACCCAGCATTGGTCATCAGCAGATGATTGAGCCGCCGCATCGACACGCCCAGCGTCACCGCCACCATCAGGAACACAATCACTTGCTGTATTCGGTCGTGAACCTCAAAGCTGTTTGGATCCAACATCTCGGCTACATCCGGATACCCCTGCAAGGCCTCGGCCACTTTCTCACTTATGCCGGGGATCGGAACCGCAACCCACCAGGCGATCACCCATCCCGTAGTCCAGATTATTGCAGTCCATGTGCCTATGGCAATCACCGTGCGCCAGGAATAGGCCATGGTTCCTGCTGCAAGAATGACGAAGAAATACTGAAAGTTGTCAAACCGGAATTGCATTGCCAATGGGCGCACATCATCGCTGAACGGGTTGGGAATGATCATCCCCAAAGTCATAATCAAAAGGTCAACAAAGATTAGTAGCAACTCAGTCCGAGATTGCCCCACACGGCCTGCCCGTCGGATCATCCAACCATTTGCGCAAATCAGCAAAAGGATGAAATGATACCAAAGAACCTCCCAATGCGGGTTCAGGTAGATCAGCAAAAGGCCAGTCAGACCCATTGCGATCCAGCGGGCCCGGACAGCAAGCTCCAGCCCCTCGCGCTTGTGCCGTTCCAGCGCAGCTTCGGTGTATTTATTCTCGATTTCTACTTCGTTCGGACGGGTGAAAAAGAACCGCCTAGCCCGAGGTTCGCTGGCTGCTGTGTCCGACATTGCGAAAGCTCCTACACTGCGCCGATTGCTTCATTAGGCTCATATCGGAACTCATCAGGGAAAGAAACAAAAGACCCCGCCGTTGATCGGCGGGGCAAGGCTTAGTGCCTTGTGTCAGGCCACAGGCACCGGCGGTATTGGTGAAATCAGTTGTGCATCTCGGACCGGATTTGCTGACGCAAGACGTCGATCGGCACGGTTTTGCCGTCGCGCTTGAAGCACCAGTAAGTCCAGCCATTGCACGAGGGCGCATTCTCAAGATGGGCACCGACCTGATGGATCGAACCCTTGATGTTTTGCCCCACAAGCGTGCCATCGGCGCGGACCTTGGCCTTGTGACGCTGGTTCATGGAATAGAGTTCCTCGCCCGGGCGTAGCATGCCGCGTTCGACCAACTGGCCAAAGGGCACGCGTGGCTCGGCGCGTTTGCTGGCGCTGACCTCCAGCGCCTCGCGGTCGAATTTACGCACTTTCGCGATGCGCTTTTCGGCCACTTTGCGATAACTTTCTTCGCGCTCGATCCCGATGAATTCGCGACCCAGCATCTTGGCCACGGCCCCCGTAGTCCCGGTGCCAAAGAACGGGTCCAGAATAACGTCACCCGGATTGGTTGATCCAACCAGCACGCGGTGCAGCAATGATTCTGGTTTCTGCGTCGGATGCGCCTTGTCGCCGTTTTCATCCTTGAGCCGTTCATGGCCAGTGCAGATCGGCAGCACCCAGTCGCTGCGCATCTGGACGCCTTCGTTCAACGCTTTCAGTGCCTCATAGTTGAAGGTGTATTTCGCCCCTTCACGCTTGGAGGCCCAGATCATTGTCTCATGCGCATTGGTGAACCGCTTGCCACGGAAATTCGGCATCGGGTTCGATTTGCGCCAAACTACATCGTTGAGGATCCAATACCCTGCATCCTGCAACGCAGACCCAACGCGGAAAATGTTGTGATACGATCCAATCACCCAGATGGCGCCATTGGGCTTCAGCAGACGATGGGCCGCCTTCAGCCATTCCCGCGTGAACTGGTCGTAGACGCCAAAGCTGGAAAACTGGTCCCAGTGATCATCGACTGCATCCACTTGGCTGTTATCGGGGCGGTGCAGTTGCCCTTTCAACTGCAGATTATATGGGGGATCGGCAAAAATCAGGTCAACCGATGCCTCGGGCAGACTGTTCATCACTTCGATGCAGTCCCCGGATAGGATCGTGTTTACAGGGAGCGCTGTCGCGCCCTTTTTGGTAGTCGTTGTCATATCGCTGCCTCAAGTTCCACGGCGCTTATGCGCTCATTTGGTTGAGACAAGGATGAGTCAAAGACGATTCGCCGTCAATTTCTTTTTTGAATCAGCAGCTTACGATTTACTCTTGATACAACATATTGTGGACGGGCTTGAACGAAACTCTATGGTGAGGGGTCACACCAAGATTTCGCAGCGCATCCTTGTGTTGTTTTGACGGATAACCAGCATTTGTCTCCCAGCCGTACCCCGGATGCTGTTGCGCCAAATCCACCATCAGTTGATCGCGCCAGTTTTTGGCAAGGATCGAGGCTGCGGCGATCGACACGGAATGGGCATCGCCTTTGACCACTGCCTGTGCCGGAATGGCCAGTCCGCGCGGAATCATATTTCCGTCGATCAACAGATAATCAGGGGGGGGATCCAGCGCCGCCACCGCGCGCTCCATTGCCAGATGCGAGGCACGCAAGATGTTGTGCTCATCAATCTCGGCCACCGAAGCCTCGGCCACCGCGAATTCGGCGCAGCCACGCAGGGCAGTATCCAATGCGGCCCGGCGCTTGGCCGAGAGTTTCTTTGAATCGTTCAGACCTTGGGGAATTTCCGCAGGATTCAGGATCACTGCAGCAGCCACAACAGGACCGGCCAGCGGACCTCGGCCAACCTCATCGACACCGGCAATCCGCAGATATCCCTGCGCAAGAGCGGCTTTTTCAATCTCATAATCCGGTGTGGTCATGTTTTGGGAAAATCCTGTTTTCCCCGATTGCGCAAGAAAAAAAGAGAGGACAGCAATCGCTGCCCTCTCCGACGTGATGCTTCTAAGGCACCACTCCTGCTCGAACCGTGTTACTTGTAAACGACGCGGTATCCCTGTTGGCGCAGGCAGGCGGGTTCATAGGCCCGCTTGACCTTATTGCCATTCCAGAAACCGACCTTGCACTTTTTGGGCAGGCTATTGGCGTATTTGTAGTGCTTATCCAGGCAGCGCGTCCCCAGAAGCGGCCGCTTTTTGCCATAGCCCTTGAAGGTCTTCAGGCACCGTTGCGGCAGACTATAGCGTGCTACGCGCTGGGGCAAAGGACGAATATGGTTCGGCCGATGCCTGGGGGTCCTCTGGATGTGCTGTTTGGGGACCTCATACACGTGGTTATGGTTGCGGGTAACCTTTTTGCTGTCGCCTTTCTTGTCAAAATGATGGATGGCAGCGCCAATCAAGGCAATCGCCGCCAGCCCGCCAAGAATATCTTCTGCATCAGCGGCACGGGCCTGGGATGCAGAAACGCCGGTGATTGCGACTGCAGAGGCGATGATCAGAGCGATGAATTTCTTATGCATGGTGCTGTCCTTTCGGGTACTCGGTGGACGTGATGACAGTCCGTAAATTCGATAACCCGACATTGGGGGCGTCCCCTTCAGACAAGCAATAACGCCGTTTTGTTATCCGATATCAGACCGCGAAACCCCTTTGCGTTATTGAATATCAACCAAAGCCATGCGCAGGATGCGGCCTATGAAACAGATCCTCTCTTCTCTGGCCATCGGGGCCCTGATATCGCTTGGTTCCATGGCGTCAGCAGCGGACTGCTATGCCGATTACAAGGCCAAGCAGGACAATCCGTTGCGCCTGCATTATGGCGTCATGCAGGTTTCGTCCTGCGGCAAAGGAAAAGCCAAAAAAGAGGTCGCGCAACGGCTGCGCGGCTCGGGCTGGACCCTGCTGAACGTCATGTCCGTTTTTGGACCGGAAGGGTTGGATAAAAGGAAGGCCAATGCCGGAAAATTCTATCTCCGTTACTGAGGCACGGCGCTCGGGCGTCAGGTTGGTTGGCGCGGGCATCACAGTAATCGTTGTCATACTTGTGGCCTCTGCCGCCTTTCTGTTGTGGACATTGCCAGATGCAAACGCGTTCAATGCCCGCGTCGAACGTCTGTTCGTCGAGAGTGATCTGACCTCGCAGACCGAGATTCGCCTACTCGAGATTCTGGCCCAGTCCGGCACTGCCTTTGCCGATACATTGTCCAGTTACCGCATGGTTATCTTTGTTTTGCTGGTTTTCGCCACTGCAATGCTGATTGCTGCGCTGGTGTTTCTGGTCATGCTGGTGCTGTTGAACCGACGCATGGCACAGATTGAACGTACTGGGATTCAGGTCACTTCACTTTTGATCAGCCGGGAAGAGAATACCGTCTATCTCAATAACATGGATTTCAAACTGACTGCGTCGGCGATGGAAACCCTGTCAGTTCTTGCCGAATCCCGGTTGGATGACGAGGTTCTATCCGGCATTCAGATCGAGGCGATGATTTCCGGCAAAAGCACCGCTGATTGTGACGAGGCTGCTGGCGCGACGCGGATCAAGCGCCTGCGCGATGCTTTGGGCAATCAGATGGTCAGCGAGTTGCTGGTCAAGAACATCGCTAAAAAAGGCTATATGTTGTCGATCGAAAAAGACGTCATTCAGATGATTTGATATTGGGAAAATCCTGCTCTGCCCCTTGGAAAACACGGATCAAACGCCCATCCTATAAAGACCCGTGCCAGGGAGGATGATTATGAACGTTCACGTGACTCCAAATATCAAAGGCTATGGGATCTCGGTCGAACCACTTGTCGGCCGTATCGCAATCTACCGGGATGAGATCCTTCTGGCTGAAAGCTTTGATGCCAAGGTAATGTACGAAACTCGGTTGCCGCCGATGATCTACATCCCCCGTCAGGATGTACATGTCGATCTCAGCGATGAGACCGAACTTCAGACATTCTGCCCGTTCAAGGGCACCGCCACTTACCACGATGTCGTTCTGGCGGATCAACGATTGGCCAACTCCGTCTGGGCTTACGAGAACGCCCTGCCCGAAAGCGCCGCAATCCAGGGCCATATCGGCTTTATGCCCACCGCTTATACGCGGATTGAGCTGGGTGAAAACAACCTGCGCAACCCGGAAGACGGCAATATCAGCGGGCCGCTGATTGATTGGCTGATGCGGGGGGCCAGTGATCTCAGCACGCCCGAAGCATTCACCAAAGCACTGGCCGAGAAGATGCTGGAACATGGAATTGCCATTCAGCGCCTCAGTATCCTTGCCTGGTCCCTACATCCGTTGATCGCGGGCAAACACTATATTTGGGAAAAGGGTGAAGCCGAGATTTCGACCAATGTGCCCACCTATGAAATCCACGACCACCCCGCCTATATCAACAGCCCTCTGCGCCACGTGTCCAACGGTATGGGCGGCGTGCGCCAAAGGCTGAATGACGAGAACCCTCAGCACAGCTTTCCAATCATGGAAGACCTGCGCGCCAAAGGGGCGACTGACTATGTCGCGATGCCCCTGCCATTTTCCGACGGGCGCACCAATGTCTTGACGCTGACTTGCGATCACCCCGACGGGTTCACAACGGCCAATCTTGGGCTGGTGTTCGAATGCTCCTCGGTGATTGCCCGGTTCTACGAAGTCTTCATGCAGCGCGAAAACGCCCAGGTATTGCTGGAAACCTATGTCGGAAAGCGGACCGGCGCGCGTGTCCTGGGCGGAGAAATCCGTCGTGGAGACGGGGATGAGATTGATGCAGCCATCATGTTCTGCGACCTGCGCAATTCTACCCTGTTAGAAGAAAAGCTGGGCCGCGCCGCCTATATCAATCTGCTGAATGACTTCTTTGAAACGGTCTCGGACATCGTCGACGAAAACGGTGGTGAAGTTCTGAAATTCATCGGGGACGCTGTTCTTGCTGTATTCCCGGCAGGCGAAGATTCTGCCTTAGCCCGCGAAAACGCGCAGCGATCAGCAGTTGGAATCGTTGAAAGGTTAGGAGAGCTGCGCAAGTCTGGGTCCGACATGCATTGCGATTGTTCGATTGGCGTCGCCTATGGGCGCGTAACCTACGGCAATATCGGGTCGCGCGAACGGTTAGACTTCACCGTGATCGGACAAGCTGCGAACGTCGCCGCCCGACTTGGGGAATACAGCAAGATCGTGAATCACAGGATTGTTGTGACCAAAGACATCGTGCCGGCCTGCACTGACGCTTTGCCACTTGGAGAGGTCAAGCTGCACAACGTGTCACAACCCGTGTGCTCATACGCGCTCAAAACCTCGGCGGACGCGATCCTGAATAGCTAGTTGTGGTAGAAATTTAGAGCGCCAGCGCTTGATATAGAGGCATCTTGCGATTGACGTAGGACTATCCGCCCAGCAGAAGCAACGCGGTTTGGGCCGGGGAAATTGTGCTTTGAAGCTGCGCGATCTGACTGCGCGCAAGGTATCTGTCGGTCAAATCCCCGATCGCCTCTTCATCCGCGAACTGCGCTAAATCGTCAGATCCAGTCAGGTTCGACAACCTATCCTTGAACACCTCAAGCTGCTTGTCGATGTCCAACTGACCAAAGCTTGAGGGCAACCCAAGCGCCGTCTCCATCATCTTTCGCAACGGCGGAAGGCCCATCAAGTCGAACCATTTCGTGTCACCACTGCTGTCTTGCGATGCCAACTCAGCCAGCGCATGTTTTGCATAGAGGGATATGCGCATTGTCTCGTCCTGTTCACCCACGGCGACCTCAAAGCGCGAGGTCACGTTGTCCCGGGCAATATCCTCCATAAATGTCGAAAGAATGGTTCTTCGAATTTCGCCAGGGCCCAGTCCAAATGCCTCAGAGAATTCACGGTATCTTTTGTCAGATAGGCGATTGGACAAAGCATCATCTGCGCTCGTTCCATCTGACAGGATTTTCTGGATGAAATAGCGGTTGTCGATGTCGCCCTCCAGACCAAATGCGCCCAAGGCAACCTGTAGCAGCCGGCGGTCAGAAACCAGATCTTCAGCCGTCTGAACCTTGCCGATGTTTTCCCGGAAATACGTCGCCTCACGCTCATTGACCGTCGAAGAGGAAAAGCTGTTCAACTGGCCTTCGTAGGTGCGCTGAAGGAACCGCCAGCCAACAATGCCACCTGAGGGTATGACCGGCTGAAAGGTCATTGCTGGTAGGCCATGAGGCGCTCTTCTCGCGGTAGCAGAGCACGCAGGGATTTAAGGCATTTGTAATACTGCTCGGCCAACAAGGCTTCTGTTGCCTCGGCCAAAACTCTGCGGCTGTCCGCATCCGTAAACACTTGGCTCAACTCTTCCACCCGACGTAGCAGTTGTTGGCGGGCGCTTTCAGCTTCCATGTCTCCAGACAGAACCAGTTGCGTCGCATAGCACACTCTGCGAACGGGTGTGTTCACCTCGTCAGGATGTATCGCATCGCGCAAACGCAGGACATTTGCCTGTGGTGTCATGATTGAAAACCGACTTCTACGATCGCCGTTTTCCACAACTACACCATTAATCAGCACCCGTTCTTTTGGGGCAAGCTTCAATACCAAACCCGCCATCAGTTCGCACCCATTTGCCGAAGGCCTTTAAGAACGGCCATGTTTATTTCCAGAAGGGGCTCTACCGAAGCCTTATTGCTGAGTATCTGGCTGCTGTGCTGTTCGGTGAACTCAGCTAGATAGAAAATCCGGGCGCGAAGGTCATTCGGCAAGGCGTTATCGGAATCGGCTACCCCGTTTGCCAACACAGACCAAAGCCTCCGGTTTTCATGCAAAGCCTGAACAAACGCTCCAAAGTCGGTTTTGTGCCGCGCGGCCGCAGCCTTCAACCGATGCGTGATCTTGGAAATCGCCTCATATTCCGTATCACGCGGTGTGCGCGTCGGAGCGGCGGTCTGCGCATAGGCGCGTTGTGCAAGAGTTTGCGGTGTCACTTGAAATCCTTCCAAAAGGCCGTCTTACGGCGGTCAAAGCCGGGGCGCGTTTCCACGCCCCGGCCAGGGTCCTGAACTTAGCGGAACAGCGACAGGATCGACTGCGGCGCCTGGTTGGCAATCGACAACGACTGCGTTGCCAGTTGCTGCTGTACCTGCAGGGCCTGCAGACGGGCTGAGGTTTCTTCCATATCGGCGTCAACCAGCGCTCCGATACCGGACTTGAACGAGTCGGAAAGATTCGAGATGAATTCTTTCTGCGTTTCGATCCGGCCCTGAGACGAACCGAACGCCGCAGATGCATCAATGGACGTGTCGATCAAGGTCTCGATAGTACCCAGCGCCGCCTGAGCACCAGCATCTGTCGATACATCAATCGAAGCCAACGCCCCCAGGCCACCTGCATTGGCATTGGTGAACTGCGCCGAGACAGTAACGTCCCGATCAGCGTCGGCGCCAGCCGTCGCAGCACCGGTTACAAATGTCAAAGTGCCCGGGTTGGCTGAGTCATAGTCGATTGCGACACCCGTGATCCCCAGAGAATCGATCTGATTTTTCAGGCCAACGGCAACAATGGCATCCGTATAAGCGGCGTCATATGTTCCAGATGGGTCCAGATCAGCAGCTTGCACCGTGTAGGACGCAACCTTGTCACCAATAGTGATCGAGATCTTGTCACCAGCAGCAAAGTTGTCCGTTGAACTGTCCACCACGATGTCGCCGGTTCCACCAGCTTTGTCCATCGTGAAGCCCGCGGCGTCATTGTCGGTTGTGACGTTGTCCGAGCCGGCCAGAACACCTTTGCTGGCATACCCACCTGTGGACAGGTTCTGCGAGGCCACCGAAATCGAAGATGCGGTTACGTTGCCACTGGAGTCACGATCCAGAGACGACAGGATCGAGGCTGTACCCGCCGACCCGTCAACCAGGTTAAGCCCGTTAAACTGCGCCGCTCCAACCACCGATGCGATCTGATCTTTAAGAGCAGTCACGTCGTCATTGATTTTGCCACGGTCAACGTTGTCTTCCTGTGCCGCAACGATCTTCTCTTTCATTTGGGACAGCAGGTCAGTGACTGTCTCGGACGCGTTCCGGGCTACCGCAACGGTCGATTCACCCAGTGCCAAACTGTCTTTGATGGCGTTGAACCCCTTAACGTCCGACTCCATGACTTTGGAAATCGCCCAGACGGCTGAATTGTCCTTGGCTGTGGCGACGTCCTTACCAGTTGAAATCGCGTTCTGGGTCTGCGCCAGGTTCTTGTTGACCGATTTCAGGGTTTGCAGCGCAACCATGGCGCCATTGTTGGTCAGAATGCTAGACATAGCTTTCTTCCTTTTCCGTTCGGGCTTTTTCGCCCTTGCTTACCCCGCAACATGTGCGGGCTTTGACGTCTTTCTGATCACTGCGACCCGCCGACGGGCTGTTCGCGCCACCTGAGTTTTCCAGATGCAGGATCACCTTTGACGCCGATCTCCTAACGGAGTGCTAAGACTCGAAAATCCGAAAGTTCGGATTTGATTCAATCCTCGTGCTAGGCCCGCTTTTCCAGCTTTGCGTGACTGCGAACGGCAAAATCGCTGCGTTGCCCATCCGCTCTATAAGTACTGAATTCCTGACGCACTCGGCGCAGTTCAGCCATGCGCCCGGCAACCGCCCGAATCCCTTCGGCCGCGCTGTTTAGCAGAGCCTGATTCCGGTCGACTTTCTTTTGAACCCCGATCAGTTCATCACTATCAATCACCTCAAGATCATTGATCGCACCGATCAGCTTTTCCTTTTCCGGGGCCATGTGATTCAACCGATCCAGATCCCCGGTCACCAAGGCGTTGCGTTCAAGGTCCAGAACTTCTTCAAGAGATTTGATCAGGTCATGTTCAGACTTGTTAGGCATTGGTATTCTCCATCATGGACTGAAACAGGATTTCGGACAGGCCAACACCGCCGGACCTGGCAAGCTGCAGTGCCTGCTGCTGAACAAGAAACGATGAAAACTGGTCTTCACCCGCACCGCCGCCGAACGAATCTCGGGATTCGCCCAGACCTGCGGACTTAAGCATTTCAGACAGGAACGCCGCCTCAAGCTCTACCGCAGCATCTTTCAGCTTTTGCTCAACAGACAAGGGCTGCGGCGCCGCTGGAATACCAGATAGCTTCATAGCTTTCTCCAAAAATTGCATCGAACTTTCTGGATCAAAGATGAAAGCGGTTAAAATAAACGTAACTTCCTGCGGGCAAATTCCTGGTTACGCAAACCGGAGCCGGAGCAAAATGCCCAACCCTCTTATATTGTCCACATCCTCGACCGCCAGCGCCGCAAAATCTGAAACTGCCGCCAAGGGACACCCAATCTCGGAAGGGGCTGACACCTTTGCTGAGGTAATGGAGCAGGAATTGCAGCGTTCCGAAGGTGACAGCTTGAATGAGGACGTGCCCGAACTGACCATTAATGCCGAGGTGCGGGTTGAAGAGGATGTGGTCGAAGAAGAAGCTGTTGATCTTGCGACCAGCCTGTCGGGAAAACCTGTAACTGACCCGCCCACCCGCGCGCCGGCGCAGGACGAAGAGATGGCACCTGAGGAAACGCCGGCATCGCTGCCCGAACCTGACAAGGCCGTAATACTCGCAGCGCCAAACAATGCGACCCCCGATCCTCGGGGGGATGCGCTTGGAAACGCGGAGCAGCGCGCCCGATCTGAGGTTTCGGCTTTGTTGCAGGCGAAAACCGCACAGCAAAAACCGGAACACAATCTGCCGCAATCCACTATTGCAAAGGGCTATCGGACCAAGGCGTCGATACCCTCGGATTCTGCGCCCGGAAAACCCGAAGTGCCAGAACCAAAGCTGGTTTCGCGAGATACACCAGATGCGGCTCAGGCTCCCAAAGCCACCGGTTCACCGCCGACAACACAATCCGTTCCGACATTTGTTCAAATGCAACTGATGGCGTCTGCCAAGGTGCAGGACGTTGATTTGGTTTCAGACCCGGACGCCGAGGAGATTCTGCCCGCGCGCGAAAGCCAGCCATTTTCAACGGCACGGGATACGTCAGCAAGCCATCAGCACTTTTTAACCTCAGCACGGACAGAAACGGCGCGGGCAATCGCGGGGCAGATGGCCGCTGCGATACATGCAAGACCACAATCCGGTACGATTGAACTGACCTTGAACCCGGAAGAGCTGGGCAAGATCTCAATCGTCATGAATGGCCGGGATGACGGGTTGCAGATGACGATCGCAGCCGAGCGGCCGGAAACTCTGGAAATGATGAGGCGACATCTTTCGGTTCTTGAGGCTGAGTTCAAAAACCTCGGGCTTGGCGATCTGTCTTTCAATCTGGGTGGTTCGTCAGACGGCCAGTCCGAAAGCGCGGATAGACACGCAGATTCCGGTCTGAATACAACCCAGACCGAAATGGATCAGGCCAGCGAGCCGGTCTTAACCCGGATCGGCCATAGTGGCCGCGTTGATATGAGGCTTTGAGCATGATCACACCCGCACAGAATACAAGCTCTACCGCCGCACAGGGACAGTCTTCGGCGAAATCTGGAACATCCGGCCTGGCCTCGGATTTTGAAACCTTCCTTCTGATGCTGACCGCCCAGGCCCGCAACCAAGACCCGCTGGAGCCGCTGGACTCATCGGAATACGCCTCACAGCTTGCTCAATTCTCGATGGTCGAACAGCAGGTTCAAACCAACGATCTGCTTACTGCGCTTGCCTATTCACTTGGTAGCGTCAACCTTGAAGAGCTTGCCAGCTGGGTCGGGATGGATGTGCGAACCGCCTCGGCCTTTCATTTCGACGGTTCACCAGAAACGCTGTATGCGCAGGCCGACCCCGGGGCGGACAGCGCCTATATGGTGATCCGCAACGAGTCCGACGAAATCGTTGAGCGCATCGCCGTTGCTACAACGGAATCTGAGTTTGTCTGGGCCGGAACCGATGACGATGGCGCCCCGTTACCGGCAGGAAATTACACCGCAACGATGGAAAGTTATGACGGTGATGAGCTGCTGTCTGAACGCCTCGCCTCAGCCTATAATCAGGTGCTTGAGGCGCAGGTGGGCACGGATGCCGTTTTGCTGACGCTCGCTGGCGGAGAGGTGGTGCCAGCAGGAATAGTCACTGCGGTGCGAACAGGAGCTTGATCTACGGTTAACGACAGGCGAAACCAAGGCAATGCCCGACTCGTTGACTGATTGGTGATCTCCCTGCCTCAAATACTATCCCCACCGCGCGACCTTGTTGCTCAACTTGTCAGGCTCGGATTTGCCAGCGCTGGGGCACAGTTCGAAACGCTGTATGGTGGGAGGACAAACCGGGTGTGGAAGGTGCTGGGCGACGACAGTGATCAAGTATTGAAGCTGTACCGCTCGGACCTAGAAAACCCATTGTTTCGCAACGATCCCGCATTGGAAGCCGCCTGTCTGCGGGCACTGGCTTCTTCTGGGGTTGTGCCGCGATTGCGGGCAACAGGACAACATGACAACGGATATTGGGTGTTCTACGACCACGCACAGGGCACCCCCTGGCGGTCTGACCCGGCCCCAGTGGCCCGGTTGCTGCACCGCCTGCATTCGCTCAACCTAAACATAGAGAACGCACCCACCGGTAAAAACGGTAGCGCAGATCTGGCCGAACATGGTCAAAGCATTCTGGCGATGTGCACATCGGATCGACGGGCTCAGCTGGAAAAGATGCAACCACAGCATCATATTTTGCGGTCGGATCACACTTGCCTGATTCACGGCGACCCGGTGGCGGGAAACATCCTCGTCGCATCCTCGGGGCTGACGCTGATTGACTGGCAATGCCCAGCCGTTGGTGATCCTTGCGAGGACCTTGCGCTGTTCCTGTCACCCGCCATGCAATATCTTTACAGAGGTGCGGTTTTGACCGTCGACGAGCAACAGTCCTTTCTTTCGGCCTATGACCGGCAGGAAACCGTAATCCGCTACCGGTCTTTGCGCCGCTGGTACGGGTGGAGGATGGCGGCCTACTGCCTATGGCGCGCAGAACATGGGGCACCGGATTATGAACAAGGGCTCGAGCTGGAACTGGCCGCTTTGTGAGTGTCAGAGGTCGGCCAGTGCCATTAACGCATAGGCTGGCGGCATCAGCGCCCGCCGCCAGGACCCAAGTGGAAAACGCCGCGGGGGTCGGGCCATTGGCTCAGGCAATTCCGCATCCTGTCCAAGCACCATGCGACTAAGCGCCCGCCCACAATAGGTACCCATCGCGACACCGTTTCCATGATAGGCCAGCCCGGCAAACATCCCATTCTGACCCGGAACGGGCCCTGCGAACGGCGTCAGGTCCTGGGTAAGGCACACCATCCCTGACCACATATTGGTCACGTCCACATCGGCCCATGCCGGAAACATGGCCTTGAAATCACGCTGCACCTTTTGCCGGATCGCAGCCTCGGCCTTAGGTGATGAGCGCAGGCCACCGCGCATCCCAAACAGAAACCGTCGATCCGGCATAAG
Source organism: Ruegeria sp. CDSB114 (assembly GCF_059611025.1). Taxonomy (NCBI): domain Bacteria; kingdom Pseudomonadati; phylum Pseudomonadota; class Alphaproteobacteria; order Rhodobacterales; family Roseobacteraceae; genus Ruegeria; species Ruegeria sp. CDSB114. Next base: position 44,018 of record NZ_JBXWOT010000005.1, on the reverse strand, counting down.
ACGAAAATAGTGCAGAAGATTTCGTGTATCGTAAGACATCTGATCCGAGGTCCAGCCCTGCGCCGACACCTCAGCCTCGGTCAATGGGCGGGTCACCAGAACGGTTGATTGCGCTGGCATATAGCGCCCAGACAGCCATTCAGGCATGTTTTCACTGGAATATCCGTTGGTGCAGATCAGTACATTCGACGCTTTGATCCGCCCTGACCCGGTTCGAACATCAAAGCTCGCGCTGGTTTTGGTGATGTCTCTGGCCATGGTTTTCTGAAAAAATCGGACCCCAACGGAAGCGGCCGCATTTGCAATGCCGAACAGGTATTTCCGGGGGTTCAGACCAAATCCGACCGGCACGCTATAGCCCCCGAAAAAATCCCCTCCCAACCCGAGGCCGGGCAGGTCGGCCGCCTCATGCAAGCAGCCCCCGTCATCCGCCGAGCGTCGCAATTTCTCCATGGCGCGGGCGGTGTGGGCCAGGGCGGTCTCGCCCTTGGAATGAACGTCCGCTTCGATCTGATGCGCCTCAAGCAGGTCGGCGACAAGATTGACCGCATCCACTTCGGCCCGGGCAAAGCTTTCGGCCCCCTCGACCCCATATCGCCGAGCCATGCCACGATCGCTCAGCTTTGACCCACCTCGGCAGCAAAACCCACCATTGCGACCCGAGGCACCCCACCCCGGCGTCTCCGCCTCGAGAACTGCGACGGATAGGCCTGCCTGCCCCAGGAAAAGCGCGGCTGTAACACCTGTGAACCCGCCGCCGATGATGGCGACATCCACGCTCAGATCATCCTGCAACACCGGCCAGTCCGGTGCTGCGATAGTTTCATCCCACCAGCACCCTGATCGCGGTCCAGATCCATAGGTATACTCAGGGAACAGGCGTTTCATTCCGCACGCACTGCCGCCATCTCATCCTGTTTCTGCCTGACCATCGCGCGCTTGGTGACCAAAGATGCTGCTATGACACCGACCGTCACGACCGCAATCATGATCGTGGATAGCGCATTGATTTCAGGGCTGACGCCCAACCGCACAGCTGAGAAAATCTTGATCGGCAGAGTCGTGGCTGACGGGCCCGATGTGAATGATGCGATCACCAGATCATCCAGCGACAGCGTAAAAGCCAATAGCCAGCCTGAGATCACCGCCGGGGCGATGATCGGCAGGGTGACAAGACGGAAGGCTTGTGCGGGTGAGCACCCAAGATCCAACGCTGCCTCTTCCAGAGACTGATCAAACGTGACCAGACGTGAGGATACAACAACCGACACGAAGCACATTGAAAAGGTCGTATGCGCCAGCACGATGGTCAAAATACCCCGGTCCAGTCCAATTCCGATGAACAGCAGCAAAAGCGACAAGCCAGTGATCACTTCGGGCATCACAAGAGGCGCATAGATCATGCCCGAAAACAGAGTCCGGCCAAAGAACCGCCCACCGCGTACCAGCACATAAGCCGCCGCCGTACCCAGAATGGTAGCCAGGGTCGACGAGAATACTGCAACCCGCAAGGTGACCCAGGCAGCATCAAGAAACGCTTCGTTCTGGACCAACTCACCATACCATTTGGTCGAAAACCCAGCCCAAACCGTGACCAGTTTGCTTTCGTTAAAAGAGAAGATGATCAAAATGAGCATCGGGATATAGAGAAACGCGAAACCAAGCGTCAACGAGACGACGTTGAACCAGCTTAACCTGTTCATTGCTCAGCCTCCGTCTGTTTCTGCTGGTTGCGCTGGAACAGCACGATGGGAATCACAAGGATCAGCAACAGCACAACTGCCACGGCACCGGCCACCGGCCAGTCGCGGTTCGAGAAGAACTCCTCCCACAACACTTTGCCGATCATCAATGTCCCGGATCCTCCGAGCAATGATGGGATCACAAATTCGCCGATCACCGGAATCATCACCAGGAAACAACCCGCGATGATACCCGGGCGTGACAAGGGGATTGTTATCAGCCAGAAGGCCTGAATACGCGAACAGCCCAAATCCTCTGCGGCCTCGATCAGCGACTCGTCCATTCGTTCAAGCGCGGAATAGATCGGCAGAATCATGAAGGGCAGATAGGTATAGACGATACCGATATAGACAGCTGTGTTGGTGTTTAGAATGGTCAGCGGGGTCGAGATGATGCCCGTCCACAGCAGCAGTTGGTTCAGGTAACCTTCGTTGCTGAGAATACCCATCCAAGCATAGACCCGGATCAGGAACGACGTCCAGAACGGCAGAATTACCAGCATCATCAACGTCGGGCGCCACTCAGCCGGTGCGCGGGCCATGCCATACGCGATAGGATACCCCACCAGCAAAGTCAGTATGGTAGAAATCAACGCGATTTTGACGCTGGACAGGTAAGCTTTCCAATACAGGTCATCTTCGGTTAGCCAGACGAAATTCTCAAAATCCAGCTGGCTGAAGAAATCCCTGAGCCCGGCCCAGCCCTGAGATAGATCCAGTGTCGGCGTGTAAGGCGGGATGGCCAGCTCCGTGTCCGAAAGCGAGATTTTCAGAACGATGAAAAATGGCACCAGAAACAGCGCCAAAAGCCAGACATACGGGACGGCGATCAGAAGGGCGCGGCGCATCAATCCGCCAACAGAACCGCGGCGGTGGCTGTCCAGGACAGCCAGACCGGGTCTTCCCATGTAAAGGAACGACGCGAAATGCGACGGGTATTTGCCGTCTGCGCCTTGATAATCGTGCCGTTATTCAGTTCAACGTGATAAGTGGACAGATTGCCCAGATAGGCAATGTCAAGCACCTTGCCCTGCACTGCGTTGATTGCATCCGCAGGACGATCAACCGAGATCGTCACCTTCTCGGGGCGGATCGCCAGATGACATAGCTGGCCGTTCGAAAACTCTGTGGTCGAGGACGCAGTCAAAGGTGCCTGACCTTCAGCCCAGTCAATCTGGTAGGTCTCATCGGCGCTTGCCGTGGCTCGGCCCTGGATGATGTTCACGTCGCCAATGAAATCAGCCACATAGACCGAACTGGGATTCTCATAAATCCGGTCGGGCGTCGCCACTTGTATCAGATTACCCTGATCCATTACCGCAACCCGGCTGGCCACGGTCATCGCCTCTTCCTGATCATGGGTCACGATCACAAAGGTGGTGCCGGTCTTTTCCTGAATATCCATCAGCTCGAATTGCGTATCCTGTCGCAATTTCTTATCCAGCGCCCCCAAAGGTTCGTCCAGCAACAGCAGCTTCGGCGCTTTGGCCAGGGATCGCGCAAGCGCCACGCGCTGACGCTGACCACCCGAGATCTGGTGCGGTTTGCGACGGGCGAATTGTTCAAGCCGGGTCAGGCGCAACATCTCTTCGACACGATCCATAAGATCATGCTTTGGCATATTGTCCCGACGCAGACCAAAGGCGATGTTTTCCCAGATAGATAGATGCGGAAACAGCGCGTAGGATTGGAACATCATGTTCACAGCCCGTTTGTTCGGTGGAATGGGATCTATATCCTGCCCGCCCAGCAGAATATGCCCTTCGGTCGGTTTTTCAAACCCGGCCAACATTCGCATCATCGTGGTCTTGCCGCAGCCCGAGGGCCCTAGCAGAGCAAAGAATTCTTTTTCAAATATATCCAAGGACAGATTGTCGATGGCCGTGAACTCACCAAACCGTTTGGTGACATTCTGGAACTGGATCAGAGGTTTCGCCTGTGGGTCTTCCCACGGCACAAAAACAGTAGAGTTCAAAACGGCCCCCGTTCGGCAATCTGAAAAGAATGGCAGGGCGGTTGGTCCGCCCTGCTGAAACAAGCCGGATCAGGTGCCCGATTTGATCTTGGTCCACAAACGGGTCACGACCCGCTGTATCTTCGACGGGTAAGGCGTCGTGATATAGAGGTTCTGCATGGTCGCATCATCCGGATAAATGGCCGGATCACCGATCACGTCTTCCTCAAGAAGTTCTTGCGAAGCCTTGTTGCCATTGGCGTAGTAAACATAGTTCGAGGCCGCCGCCATATTGTTGGCATCCAGAATGAAATTCAGGAATTTATGCGCACCCTCCGGGTTCGGAGCATCAGCCGGAATCGCCATCTGGTCGAACCACATCAACGACCCTTCAGCGAAGGGATGGTACTCAATTTCAACACCATTATCGGCTTCGGCCGCACGATCGCGGGCCTGCAGGATATCACCCGACCATCCCACGGCAACACAGATGTCGCCATTGGCCAATGCGTTGATATATTCCGAACTGTGGAACTTCTGAATGTGCGGTCGAACGCTGGTCAAAACCGCCTCGGCCTTGCCAATAACATCTTTGTCATGGCTGTCCGGGTCTTCACCCAAATATTGCAGAACCATCGGAATGATTTCTGCCGGAGCATCCAGGAAATGTACGCCGCAGGATGCAAGTTTCTCCATATTCTCGGGTTTCAGAACCAGATCCATGCTGTTCAGCGCAACATCGTCGCCCAACGCTTCCTGCACTTTTCCAACATTTACACCAAGCCCGGTTGTGCCCCACATGTAGTTGATTGAATAGGCGTTGTCCGGATCATACCCGGCAGTACGTTCCTGAATCACATCCCACAGATTGCCTGAATTCGACAGCTGTGCAGCGTCAAGTGCCTGAAAGGCTCCAGCCTGGATCTGACGCTGAAGGAAAGTACCCGAAGGCACCACCACGTCATAGCCTGATCCACCGGCCAGCATCTTGGTCTCCAATACCTCGTTGCTGTCAAAAACATCATAAATCAGAGTCAGACCGGTATCTTCCTCGAACTTTGTCAGAAGCTCTTCGTCGATATAGTCGGACCAGTTGTAAACACGCACCTCTTCAGCGAAGGCCGCCGAAGTCCCCAATGCGATGACCGCTGTCATGGTCAGCGTTTTGATTGTCATATTATTCTCCCTGCAAGTGTAAGCGCTATTTTCCCGTTTTTTTGGATTTGATCAAGTTTTGCGTTTTCGCACGATCCGTCGTATGGTTTCACGAGGTCAGAAACCTGACAAGTCAACATAGCGGGAAACAGGGCAAACCACTTGGATTTGATCAAAAATAAGGCATCCAGCACTGACGGTGCGCGTGAAAAACGACCTGCGCATGAACAGGTCTATAATACCCTCAGATCACAAATCATGTACGGTGAATTGGTGCCGGGGCAACCCGTCACGATCCAGGGTCTCACTGATTCGCTGGGTGTTGGAATGACCCCTGTGCGGGAGGCTATCAGACGCCTGATATCCGATGGTGCTCTGGTGTTTCAGGGCAACCGCCGAGTGAGTGTTCCTCTTCTGACCGACGGCGACGTCGAACAGATGATTTATTCAAGAATCAAAATAGAATCAGAGCTTTCGAGGCGTGCAACTGCGAATGTGACACCTCAGGACATTGATCATCTTGAGCAGATCGACCAACGTCTGGATCGCACTATCAGCGACGGAGACGTTAGCGGCTATCTGCGCCTCAACCACCGGTTTCACGAAACGCTTTACGGCCATGCAAATGCCCCGATTCTCAATGATCTGGCCGAGCGCCTGTGGCTTAGATTCGGGCCGTCTTTGCGCGTTGTATGCGGTAGATTCGGCACTCAGAGCCTGCCGGACCGCCACAAGGATATCATTTCGGCGTTGCGCAATCAGGACGCGGATATGGCAGCAAAAGCAACCGCACAAGATATCGAACAGGGCATGGAGCTGATGGCAGACGCCTTAGTCAACGCTTAGATCTGTCCGATTCGATTGACAGGAAAAAATTTGATCATATTGTAGCTGCCAATCGCTCTTGCAGGAGATTTTCCGATGTCGACCATCACAAACCATTTGCCCACGGCCCAGCTGCAGGCCTTGGACGCCGCCCACCACATGCACCCTTTTTCGGCCAATGGCGCCCTAGGGAAAGAAGGCGCGCGTGTGATCACCCGTGCGAAGGGCGTCTACCTGACGGACAGCGAGGGTGAAGAAATACTCGATGCAATGGCGGGCCTGTGGTGTGTCAATATCGGCTATGGTCGCGATGAACTGGCCGAGGTCGCAGCCCGCCAGATGCGCGAACTGCCGTATTACAATACCTTTTTCAAAACGACCCACGTCCCTGCCATCGCGCTGGCCGCGAAGATCGCGGAACTTGCGCCGGGCGATCTGAACCATGTGTTCTTTGCAGCCGGCGGGTCTGAGGCGAATGACACAAACATCCGTTTGGTTCGGACCTATTGGGCCGAAAAAGGCCAGCCCGACAAGAACATCATCATCAGCCGCCATAACGCCTATCATGGCTCTTCGGTCGGCTCGGCGTCGTTGGGCGGCATGGCAGGGATGCACGCGCAGGGTGGAATCCCGATCCCGAATATCCACCATATCAACCAACCAAACTGGTGGGCTGAAGGTGGTAGCATGTCTCCCGAAGAATTCGGCCTGGCCCGCGCGCGTGAGTTGGAAGAGGCGATTGAGGAACTTGGCGAAAACCGCGTCGCAGCCTTTATCGCCGAACCCGTACAGGGCGCAGGTGGCGTGATTGTTGCACCGGATACCTACTGGCCTGAAATTCAGCGCATCTGTGACAAATACGATATCCTGCTGATTGCGGATGAGGTCATCTGCGGTTTTGGTCGCACAGGCAACTGGTTTGGGTCTCAAACCGTCGGCATTCGCCCCGATATCATGACCATCGCAAAGGGGCTCAGCTCGGGCTATGCGCCTATTGGCGGGTCCATCGTGAGTGACGAGATTGCCGAGGTCATTGGCGGAACCGAGTTCAATCACGGCTACACCTATTCCGGCCATCCGGTCGCTGCAGCTGTGGCACTGGAAAACCTGCGCATCCTTGAAGAAGAAAAGATCGTCGAGCATGTTCGCGACGTAGCCGCCCCCTATCTGAAGAAAAAATGGGAAGCGCTGGCCGATCACCCGCTTGTGGGCGAAGCCAAGATTGTCGGCATGATGGCATCAATCGCGTTGACGCCGGACAAGGCCAGCCGTGCCAAATTCGCGTCCGATCCGGGCACTGTCGGCTATATCTGTCGCGATCGGTGCTTTGCCAACAACCTGGTGATGCGCCATGTGGGCGACCGGATGATCATCTCTCCTCCGCTGGTTCTGACACCCGCGGAAATTGATGAGATGCTCGTACGCATCCTCAAATCGCTGGACGAGGCACAGGTCGAGATCATCGCACAGGGCCTGATGAAAGCGGCCTCCTGACCCGCGCAGCTTCATCTGGCAGAAAATACCTTGGGGGAGGTGCCGTCAGGCGACGGGGGCAGAGCCCCCTCCCCTACCTCAACCGCTCTAACAGCGGCGCGGAGGCATAGCCGTCCGGCAAAAGCCCCTGCGCCAGTTGATAGGCCCGAACCGCCTCGGTGGTGTTCGGGCCGGTGCGCCCGTCGATCCCCTGCGTGTCAAACCCGGCCTCGGTCAGCCGGAGCTGCAATTCCTTCTTCTCAGCAAAGCTCAACGCCCGATCACCCCGAGGCCACTCGGCCTGAAACGCCGCGCGGCCCGCCAGACGGTCGGACAAATGCCCAATGCCGATCACATAGGCATCTGCACCGTTATATTGCTCGATCACGCGGAAATTGTCGAAGATCATCAATGCGACGCCTTCACCGCCTGCTGGCAACAAAATCGCTGCCTGACCATGATCCGCAACGGGCTGTCCATCCCACGCAACCACGCCCAGCGCCGCCCAACCTGACGGCAGCAGCGTGTAATCGCGTCTCGCGGCTGCAAAATCGAACCCGGCGGGCAGGCGCACTTCAACACCCCATGGCTGTCCCTTGGTCCACCCATGACGCGCCAGATAGGCCGCTGCCGAGGCCAGCGCATCGGTCGGGTCATCCGTCCATATATCCCGCCGCCCGTCACCGTCGAAATCCACGGCGTGATCCAGAAACGAGGTCGGCATGAATTGCGTATGCCCCATTGCTCCGGCCCAACTTCCGACCATCGTTGCGGGGCTGACATCGCCTGCCTGAATGATCCGCAGGGCGGCAATCAGTTGCGTTTCAAAGAACTCAGCCCGTCGGGCATCAAAGGCCAGCGTCGCAAGCGAACGGATCGTCTGATCCGACCCCCGAAATGTGCCGAAAGACGTCTCGAGCCCCCAAATCGCGGTCACGACCTCTTTTTCGACGCCATATTGCGCCTCAATCCGGGTCAGCACCGCGGCATGGCGTTCCAACCCCGCGCGACCGTCTGCGACGCGCCGATCAGAAACGGCCGCATCCAGATAGTCCCAGATGGGCTTGGTAAACTCAGCCTGATTACGATCGCGCTTGATGATGTCCTTGTCATAGGCCAGCCCCGCAAGCGCGCGGTCCAAAGTCCCGGGCAGGATGCCCTGCGCCTGTGCCCGCGCCCGAAAATCGCCAAGCCACGCCTGAAACCGGGCGCTTCTTTCTTCTGACACGCGATACATCTCCTCCGATGGTCGGACGACCGGTCGGATTGAGACTGTAAGATCAGCCGACGCCAATTGTATCGGCTGTGGCCCTTCCGGGCTTTTGATGGACTCCGCCTGTACGATGGATGCCCATAATGCTGCGGTCATAACGCCGCTTACGCATCTACGCATTCCGAATTTCCTGATAACTGCTCAACCACAGGATAGCGCAAAAACGGCAAATCTCAAAGCGCTCAGCTTTCCGAGTCGCGGTCTCTCGCCTCCCGCTCAGACCGCAGCCGATCCAGTGCTTCGCGCAGCAGCGGAACCCGGTTGGGCCGGAACGAGGCCCCGGTAATCTGCATCTCTTGCATGCGATCCAACCGAAACACGCGGAAATCCTGCCGCAACAGGCACCAGCTGATCAGCACGCTGGCGCGGTCCATGTAAACGATGCTCAACGGATTTACGCAGCGATGAGTCTCGTCGCCTTTGGCATCCCAATAGGAAAATTCGATCGTCTGTTCGTCCCAGGTGGCCCGCCGCAGTTCAGCGACATCCACCGTTGGTTTCGCCGGCCGGTCAAACCGTGTGGCAGTCAGCACCGCATGGCTGAGGCGCTGAGACTGGCGCGGTGGCAAACGACCCTGCAGCTTGCGCAGAACTTCGCTGGCAGCCTCAGAGAGGCCGGGATCACCAATGGATTGTACCTCGCGCAGGCCAAGCACCAGGGCCTCAAGCTCATCATCGGTGAAGCCAAGCGGTGGCAGGGTGGCGTCCTCGATCAGGGTGAACCCGAACCCCGCCTCTCCGTCGATCACGGCGCCGAGACTGCGCAATGAATCGATGTCTCGGTGAATAGTGCGCGGCGAAACGCCCAGATCCTGAGCCAGCTCAATCGACGTTCTTGGCGACGGGCCAGAGCGCAAGGATTGCATTAATTGGAACAAACGGGCGGTGCGGGTCATAATGCAGGTTACTTTATCTCTAATGACAGAAATTGTCATTAGGCCGGCGTACCCATCACATATCCCCATGATGGAGCCCAAGATGCTGACCCTTTTGACCTACCCCTCTGCCTTTGGCCTGTTCAGCGCCAGCCCGTTTTGCGTGAAAACCGCACTAATGCTGCAAACATCGGGCCAACGCTGGCAGCGATCTGACCTTCTTGACCCGCGCAAGATGCCGCATCAAAAGCTGCCGGTTCTGCGCACGCCCCAGCGTCTGATCCCCGACAGCGACCTGATCCGCGACTGGCTTGAGACACAAGGCACCGATTTTGATCACGGGCTGAGCGATCTGCAAAAAGCCCAATCTCGTGCTCTGATCCGCCTGGCTGAGGAACATTTGTATTTTCAGATCGTTCAGGACCGTTGGGCGAATGACGAAGTCTGGCCAACCCTGTACAAGACCTTTTTCACAGGCATCCCCACCCTGATCCGCAAACCGATTGCCAATTCTATCCGCAAGACCGTTGTTACAGGATTGGGGTTTCAGGGCGTCTCTCGATTCTCAGATGCGGAACGTCAGGACAGGCTGGAACGCGATCTTGAGGCGATCTCGGCCTATCTATGGCAGTCGACCTATTTGATGGGAGAAACCCCGACCGCAGTGGATATGAGCGTGGCCCCCATGCTTGCCGCGATGCGCGCGACGCCGGCCAATACACCGCTGACCCAGCGGATCAAACAGGATAAGCTGTTGAGCGACTACATAGACCGGATGGAGCAGGCGATACCGCTGTCATGACACAATTTGACGATCCCGCAGTGGCAGCGGCCTATCATGCCCTGCCCGAAGGCACACGTGCCGGGGCGCTTGCGCTGCGTCAGTTGATCCTGGAAACCGCCACTTCGTTGCCCCGCGCGCAGCCGTTGCAAGAGGCATTGCGCTGGGGGCAGCCCGCCTATCTGGCGCCCAAGGGATCCACGATCCGATTGGGCGGGCACAAAGCGGCCCGCTTTGCCCTGTTCGTGCATTGCCAAAGCCGGTTGATGGGCGATTTCACCTCGGCCTTTCCGGGCGAAGATAGGATAGACGGCAACCGGGCAGTTCTGTTTGATGATCCGGATCAGATCGACGCCACCCGCCATGGCTGGCTGATAGCCCGCGCGTTGACCTATCACCTTCCCGCAAAAGGCTGACTTACATGCGCCTTGTTCCCGAGATGCGAACTCACTTCTGACGGCGTTTGCGTTCCACCTTGCGTTTGATCTTGTCCTTCTTGCGCTTGGTGCTGACTGCCTTGCGTCGCGTTGGGCGCTTGGATGCCCCTCCGCGCCCCGTCGGCAGGGCCTGATCGTCGATCGACAACAGCTCCAACTCCAGCCCGCCCGTCACAGGTGTCGCCTCGGTCAGACGCACGGTGACGCGTTGGCCGATGGCTATGATCAGCCCGGTGTCCGACCCCATCAGGGTTCCGGCCTCGCGGTCGAAATGGAAGAACTCGCGCCCCAAGGATCGCACCGGTACCAGACCGTCCGCGCCGGTCTCGTCCATTTTCACGAAAGCCCCAAACCGGGCGATACCACTGATCCGACCCGAGAACTCAGTCCCAACACGCTCGCTCAGATAAGCCGCCAGATACCGGTCGGTCGTATCTCGTTCCGCCATCATCGAGCGGCGTTCGGTATCCGAGATATGAGTGGCAGTTTCGTCCAGCCGGGCGATCTCATCCTCGGTCAGCCCATCGGTGCCCCAGCCATGGGCCGAGATCAGCGCGCGGTGCACGATCAGGTCGGCATAGCGCCGGATGGGCGAGGTGAAATGCGCATAATTCCGCAGCGCCAGCCCGAAATGGCCGAAATTCTCAGCGTTGTAATAGGCCTGCGCCATCGACCGCAGGGTGGTCAGGTTGATCAACTCTGCATCCTCGGTGCCCGCTGCCGCATTCAGCAGTGCGTTCAGGTGGCGGGTCTGCAACACCTGCCCCTTGGCCAAATTCAACCCCGCCGCCTGAGCCGTTTCCCGCAGGCTTTCCAGCTTCTCGGGTGCTGGTTCTTCGTGGACACGGAACAGCAGCGGGCGGCGCTTGGCGATCAGGGTTTCAGCCGCAGCGACATTGGCGAGGATCATGAACTCTTCGATCAGCTTATGCGCGTCCAGACGGTCGCGGAACGCCACGCTTTGAACTTCGCCCGTATCGCTCAGGATGATCTTGCGTTCCGGCAGGTCCAGATCCAGCGGCTGCCGCACAGCCCGCGCCTTTTTCAGCGCAGCATACGCGGCATAGAGCGGCTTCAATGCGGTCTCTAACAGCGGCCCGGTGCGGTCATTGGGGGCACCATCGATGGCCTCCTGCACCTCGGCATAATGCAGCGAGGCGGCGGAGCGCATAAGCCCCCGCACGAACCGGTGGCCGATCTTGTTGCCCTCGGCGTCGACCTGCATCCGTACGGCGATACACGCGCGCGGGACGCCTTCGTGCAACGAACACAAATCACCGGACAGCCGATCCGGCAGCATCGGCACCACGCGGTCGGGGAAGTAGCTGGAGTTGCCCCGCTTGCGCGCTTCGCGATCCAGCGCCGTACCGGGCTGCACATAGGCGGCGACATCAGCAATGGCGACCCAAACAACATGCCCCCCGGGGTTCTTAGGATCATCGTCAGCATGAGCGAAACAGGCATCATCATGATCCCGCGCGTCTGAGGGGTCGATGGTCAGCAGCGGCATATCGCGCAGGTCTTCGCGCCCTTTCAGACCAGCGGGTTTGGCCTTGTCGGCCTCTGCAATCACTGTGTCGGGGAAGTCATCGGGAATGCCATGCTGATGAATGGCGATCAGCGACACGGCCTTGGGGGCCGACGGGTCGCCCAGCCGTTCGACAATGCGGGCACGTGGCAGGCCCATGCGGGTTTTGGGTCCGGCCTGTTCGGCCTCGACCAACTCACCGTCTTTTGCACCCAGTACGGCACCTTCATTGACCAGCCACTCGTTCTGTCCGGCCTTGTCGATGGGCACGATCCGTCCGCCCTCGGTCCCTTTGCGGAAGATACCGACGATCTTGCGCGGGTTGGTTCCGATCCGGCGGATCAGGCGGGCCTCGTAATTATGGTCTTCCTCATGCACCACGGTCAGACGGGCCAGAATCCGGTCGCCTTCACCCAGCGCCGGGTCACTGGCGCGGGTGATCATCAGAACAACCGGCTCGACCCCTTCGCCATGCCATTCCAGCGGGCGCGCGAACAGATCACCATCGGCATTCGGCGCCTTCACTTGCAACACGCTGACAGGCGGCAGACGATCCGGGTCACGATAGCTGCGATTGCGCTTTTCCAGATGCCCTTCGGCCTCAAGTTCCTTGAGGATCCGTTTCAGGTCGATCCGATCCGCGCCCTTGATGCCAAAGGCTTTAGCAATGTCGCGTTTCGAGGTCAGGGTGGGGTTCGCCGAGATCCAATCGAGGACCTCTTGTTTGGTAGGGATGCGAGTCATGATTTCGGCCTATCACGGAGATGCGGCGGCGTCATGACCAAAAAAGGGTCAGGCTCGCAGATCGGCAACCGTATCGACATCGCGCAGCTGATCCAGCATCGCCACCCGGCATCCGGGGATCGAGGCCAGCGTGTCGGCCAGCGCATGTTCCGTCGACCAGCGCACGTTTTGGAACAGGCCGTGCGGCAGGGCACCAATGCGTTGCGCCCCGACCAGCCAATATCCGCCATCCGGGGCCGGACCAAACACCATCTGGTTGCGCCCCAATGCCCGGAACGCGCGCGCGATATGCCCCCGTGTAACCCCCGGGATATCCGCACCGATCAGACAGACTGGCCCTGTTGGCATTTCCCGCAGCATCCGCCCCATACGATCGCCCAGATCCCCAGACCCCTGTGGCGCACGTGGCAGATCAGCGGGCCAGATGCGGCTGTTCAGCCCTTCGCGGTCCGGCGAGACCGCCAGCACGATCTGCCAGCGCGGATCGCGCAGGCGCCGGATCAAAGAGCGGGTCTGATGCCGAAACCACCACGCCGCACCGACCATACCGATATCGCGCCCCAACCGGGTTTTGACACGGCCTGGGCGCGGTTCTTTCACCATGATCACCAGGGTGCGTTGCATGAATCAGGAAAAATAGTCGGTCAGGATACGGGTATAGACCGCCTTGAGCTGTTCAATCTGCGCCACCTCAACGCATTCATCCACCTGATGCATGGTTTTGCCGACCAAACCAAATTCGACAACCGGACAATGATCTTTGACGAAACGTGCGTCCGAAGTACCTCCGGTTGTCGACATCTCGGGCGTGAACCCGGTTTCAGCCGCAACCGCTTTGGCCACCAATTCCGACAGAGGGCCAGGAGGGGTCAGAAAGCTCTCGCCCGATATCTTGATACGCACGTCAATTTCGACACCAAACGCGGTGGCCACATCGCGCGCCTGCGCTTGCAGCCAATCACTGAGGCTGGCGCCGGAATGCAGGTCGTTGAACCGGATGTTCACCGCCCCGCTGCACTGTGCCGGGATGACATTTGTGGCGGAATTGCCGGTGTCGATCGCCACAACCGCCAGCGTCGAGGCATCGAAATGGTCGGTGCCCTGGTCCAACTCGTGACTGGCCAGCCTGTCCATCAGCCGGGCCATGGCGGGTAGTGGGTTCTTTGCCTGGTGCGGATAGGCCGAATGGCCCTGCACACCTGTTACGGTAAACCAGGCGGTCATCGAGCCGCGACGGCCAATCTTCATCATTTCACCCATCCTGTTCGGGCAGGTGGGTTCACCGACCAGGCAGACGCTCATCCGCTCGCCGCATTGATCCATATGGTCAAGCAGGGCGGTGGTGCCATGCAGCGCATCAGCCTCTTCGTCACCCGTGATCGTCAGGATGATGGCCCCGTCGGGCGGCGTGTCGCGTACAAAATCCACTGCCGCCGCTGCAAAGGCCGCCACACCCGATTTCATGTCAGTGGTCCCGCGCCCATACATGAACCCTTCCCGGATTTCTGCCCCGAAAGGCGGTGTGGTCCAAGCGGCCTCGTCGCCCACTGGAACAACATCGGTGTGACCGTTGAAACCAAAGCTTCGGGCGTGACCTTTTGCACCCCATCGCGCAAACAGATTGCTGATGCCGGCGCGATCAACACGGGTACAATCAAACCCCGCCTGTGACAGGACATCCTGCAGCAGGACAAGGGCACCGCCTTCTTCAGGTGTGACCGATGGGCAACGGATCAGGTCGGCCGTCAACGCAATCGGATCTGTCATGGTAGGCCCTTTCCATAAAATTTCTTTCAGGTTCGTGCACAGATTCAACGAATTGGCCCGATTGCCAACCCCAACAGGCCAGAAACCGCGGGCTTTTTCCACCTTGTATCGAACTGACACCCCCGGAAAACATGGGGCCTTACGCTGCGATTGCCTTGTCTGCCGGTTCGAATATGCGCTAGAGGGCCGCGAAACAGGTGATTTTACGATGACACGTGCTCTTTTCGCATTGATCTGCCTGACTTTCGCCGTTCTCGGCCAGCAAAGCCAGGCCCAGACGCTGACGGTTTCGACCGTGACACGGCCTCCGTTTTCTTTTGTCGAAGATGGAGCCCAAACCGGATTCTCGATGGACCTGCTTGAGGCGTTGGCTGAATCCCTGAATTGGGACTATTCCATCCAACGTTCCGACGCCTTTGGCGACATGCTGGGCGCAGTGCAGGACAGATCCGCCGATCTGGCCATCGCCAATATCTCGATCACTGCCTCGCGAGAAACGCAGATGGACTTCAGCCAGCCGATTTTCGAGGCTGGTTTGCAGATCATGGTGCCATCGGACGCGGTGCGCCGCCCGTCACTGCTACATGCGTTACTGTCGCGCGAATTGTTCATTGCTATCGGGCTTGCCTTTGCCATCCTTCTTGGCGGCGGCATGCTGATGTGGGTGTTCGAGCGCCGCTCGCAGCCCTATTTCGACCGCAAGCTAGACGAGGCCTGGTTCCCCTCATTCTGGTGGGCCTTGAATCTGGTGGTCAATGGCGGGTTTGAGGAACGAATGCCGCGCACGCCATTTGGTCGAATTCTGGGTGTAGTGCTGGTTGTATCTTCGCTGTTTATCGTCTCGGTCTTCACTGCGCGGATCACCTCGGTCATGACAGTGGATGCAATCAGTGGCAGCGTGAATTCGATAAATGACCTTTACGGCAAAGAGGTCGGAACAATCTCGAATTCAACCGCTGCTAACTTTCTGAACCGCCGCGAGATCGAGTTTACCAACTATGATGGTCTCGACCCCATGCTTGAAGCCTTTCGCAACGAGGAATTGGACGCCATCGTGTTCGACGCGCCGATCCTGTCCTATTTCGCCGCCCATGAAGGCCGCCGGATCGCCTCGATGACAGGCGGTATATTCCTGCGCGAGAATTACGGCATTGCCTTCCCTACCGGGTCCCCGCTGGTCGAAGACGTCAACCAGGCGCTGCTGGCGCTGCGCGAAGACGGCACCTATGACGAGATTTATCGCAAGTGGTTTGGGGCGCGGAACTAAGCCGTCTCTTCATCCCCGAAAAACGGGGTCATCTGCGCCACGATCACTGCATTTTCATCCAGTGCGCGCTGCATTAGGGCCCGTTCATCCGGGTCGATCTCGTGACCTTGCGCCTCACGTTCGGCCAAAGTGCCATAGCCTGTGACATCCAAAGGCGCGGTATCTGCCTGTTTCAGGATCGCCACCGTTTCGCGCACGGCCTCGGCCTCGTCGACGCCGCTGGCAAAACACATCAATGCCGCCCCGGTTGCGCCGTCGGGCAGGCCATCGCCATCCTTGCGACCGATCTGCACAAGCAGGGTATAGACCTGCTGACGCGAAGGTTTCTTTTGCTTTTCCATGCAAGGGGCCATAGCCGCGCACCTGCCTGCGGTCAAGCAGCCGGGGAATTGCAGTGGATCGCCTGTGCCGCCATAGTGCCCACAGTAAACTGACACCGATCACAAAAGGACGTTGCCATGACTTATCCGGATTTCATCACAGGATTCCCAAGCCTCGACGTGCCCTTCCCCGAAGATGTGGTGCAAACGGCCGTGATCAGATCAGACGCGGGGCTGGTGGCGTTTTTTACCTTTCTTCAGGATTTCGAACTGCCCCTTCATTCCCATCTGGCACAATGGGGAACTGTGGTCGAAGGTGAGATTGAGCTGACCATTGGCGATGAAACCAAGAGCTATGGCCCCGGTGACAGCTATTCGATCCCCGCAGGAGTGGAGCATGGCGGCAAGATCAAAGCCGGGTCGCGCGTCATTGATGTGTTCGAAGAACCGGACCGCTATCCGGTCAAAGGGTAAGCGATAACAAAAAAGGGCCGCAGCGGATCGCGCTGCAGCCCCCTTGTTTGATCCGCGCCCAGTATTAGTCGCGCAGCAGCTCGTTGATCCCGGTTTTCGAGCGGGTCTTTTCATCCACCCGTTTCACGATCACGGCGCAGTAGAGGTTGATGTTGTTCTTGGACGGCATCGAGCCCGCAACAACCACCGAATAGGGCGGAACTTCACCATAGGTGACCTCGCCGGTTTCGCGGTCGACGATCTTGGTCGATTTGCCAATGAACACGCCCATGCCCAGAACCGAGCCTTCGCGCACGATGCAGCCTTCGACCACTTCGGACCGCGCGCCGATAAAGCAGTTGTCTTCGATGATGGTCGGACCCGCCTGCATCGGTTCCAGAACGCCGCCGATCCCAACACCGCCCGACAGATGGACGTTCTTGCCGATCTGCGCGCATGAACCGACGGTGGCCCAAGTATCAACCATTGTGCCCTCGTCCACATAGGCACCCAGGTTCACAAATGACGGCATCAGAACCACGCCGGGCGCAATAAAGGCGGATTTGCGAACGACGCAATTCGGCACCGCGCGAAAGCCAGCGGCCCGCCATTGGTTTTCACCCCAACCCGCGAACTTGCTGTCCACCTTGTCCCACCAGCCGCCGTCCTGAGCGCCGCCGGTCTGGATTTCCATATCCTTGATGCGAAAGCCCAGCAGAACCGCTTTTTTCGCCCACTGGTTCACATGCCAGTCGCCGCTGTCTTGCTTTTCCGCGACCCGCAGCGACCCGCTGTCCAGCGCATTCAGCGTATCTTCGATCGCTTCGCGTGTCTCGCCGGTGGTGGCGGGGGTGATGGCATCTCGCGCCTCCCAGGCGGCTTCGATGGCGGCTTCCAGTTGCGCGTTGGACATTTGGCGGCTCCCTGCAGATTCTATTCACGCTTGTGTTGCCTATACGCAAGCGACGGACTGGCTGCAATGCGACGCTGAGCGCGCGCTTTGCGGCTGTTTGTTGCGGTTTCAGCCGGGCAGAGGGTCCGGTGAGATGTTTCCACCACAGATCAGCACCGCCACCCGTTCGCCCGGCTCTGGCGTGTAAGCCCCCGATAGCAGCGCAGCCAAGGCTGTTGCACCCGCTGGTTCCACCAGAACGCGATGCGCCCGCCACAAGGCCTGCTGCGCCTGCGCGATGGCCTCATCACTGACCAGAACCGATTGCACGCCCTGTGCCAGATCGAAACAAATCGAGCCGATCCGCCGCGCGCCCAGCGCATTTGCCGCAATGCCCGAGACGGACACATCCACCGGTTCTCCCGCCTGCAGGGCTGCATTCAGCGCGCAGGAGGTTTCCGGCTCAACCGCCACGACATTGCGCGTGCCTTGCAGCCAGGCCAGCGCCCCGGCGATCAGGCCGCCACCGCCCACCGCGATCAATACGGTATCGGCCTGCAGGCCCTGCGCCTCCCACTCGGCAAAGCAAGTGCCCTGTCCAGCAACGGTTGCAGGCGCGTCATAGGCATGGATCTGCATCGCGCCCGTGGCCTCCTCATGCGCCCGCGCGGCTGTCAAGGCGTTGGCATATTCACCCGGCATCACGCTCAAATCCGCGCCGGTCTGTTCGATCAGCGCGATCTTGGATGGCCCAGCCAGTTCGGGCACGAAAATCTTGGCCGGATAGCCCAGCGCCTGCGCGGCAAAGGCGGCCGCTGCGCCGTGATTGCCACCCGATGCGGCCACAACCCCGGCCTCGGGCACATCCGAACTGATCAGAGTGTTAAACGCCCCGCGCGCCTTGAAACTGCCGGTGTGCTGCATATGCTCCAGCTTCATTTCCACCGAATAATCCAGACCCAAGACACGGCTTTCCATGACTGGCGTCACTTGTGCATAGCCGGTTATGCGGTGCTGTGCCGCCAGTATTTCGCTCTTCCAATTCATTCTCATCTTTCCGTGACTGGCACTCTGCGCCCGAACCCTATAGCTGTTTGGAAAACACGCAAGCAGGGATCGTTACCCCATGAGAGAAGACCGCCTCAGCCCGTTTCGCGACGCGCAGACCGACCGTTCGACCGCAAGCGAGGTACCCGACACCCCGCAAACCCGCTCACCCGCCTATCGCCTTGCCTTTGCCGATGAGGATTTCCTGTGCCGGGACGAGCTGCGCCCGGTGCGCCTGCAGCTGGAACTGCTCAAGCCCGAGATGATCATGACCGAGCGTGAGATCACCTCGACCATCGTCATGTTCGGCGGCGCGCGTATCCCTGAGCCGTCACAGAAACACACCGCGCGGACACAAACGCTGGCCGGGCTGTCGGAATATTACGACGAGGCGCGTGAGTTCGCCCGTTTGATGACCGTGAAATCGAACGAGACCGGCGGGCGCGAAAATGTGATCGTCACCGGCGGTGGCCCCGGCGTGATGGAGGCTGGTAACCGCGGCGCGCAGGATGCGAACGGCTGTTCCATCGGCCTGAACATTGTGCTGCCGCATGAACAGGCACCGAACCTGTACGTTACGCCCGAGCTCAGCTTTAACTTCCACTATTTCGCCATCCGCAAGATGCATTTCCTGATGCGCGCCCGCGCCATCACCATCTTCCCCGGCGGCTTTGGCACCATGGATGAGCTGTTCGAGTCCCTGACCCTGATTCAAACCGGCCGTATGGAGCGTGTGCCCTTCCTGCTATTCGGTCGCGCGTTCTGGGAAAAGGTCATCAACTGGGAGGCGCTGGCCGACGCCGGCACCATCTCGGACGAGGATCTGGACCTGTTCCGGTTCGTCGATACCGCGCAAGAGGCGGTCGACATAATCGATAAATGGGAACCCACCCCGCCCCGTGACGAAATACCGGGGCGCTAAATGATGGGGCGCAAGACCGGCGAAATGCTGCATCTGCGGGGCAACGCACTGACCAAGGGCGAGCCCGTGGCCCTGCCCCTGACCCAAAGCAGTATGTTTCACCTGCCCGGCGCACCGGACGGGCATGATTTCTACGGTCGCGTCAACAACCCAACCTGGGAACATCTGGAACAGGTTCTCGCCCATCTTGAAGACGCCCCCTGCCTGGCTTTCCCGTCGGGCATGGCGGCGATCTCGGCCGCGTTGTTTGCCACGGTCAAAGCCGGGTCGCGCATCCTGATCCCGTCGGATGGCTATTACGTCACTCGCGTGCTGGCCGACCGATTTCTGTCTGGTCTGGGTGTCATCGTGACAGAACGCCCGACAACCGCCTTTTCCGAAGGCGGGTTCGACGGCATCGATGTGGTCTTTGTCGAAAGCCCCTCGAACCCTGGTCTGGATATGATGGACCTGCCAGCCATCGCGTCGTCCGTGCGCGCAGCTGGTGGGATCACCATTGCTGACAACACAACCATGACACCACTGGGCCAGCGTCCTTTGGATGTGGGCGTAGATATCGTCGTGTCCTCGGACACCAAGGCCATGGGTGGGCATTCCGATCTGCTGATGGGCCATGTGGCCAGCCGCAATACAGATGTCATGGAGCGGGTCGAGGAATGGCGGCGTGTCTCTGGCGCGATCCCCGGTCCGCACGAGGCTTGGTTGCTGCATCGTGGGCTGGAAACACTGGATGTTCGGTTCGACCGGATGTGCAGCTCGGCCCAGGTGTTGGCAGAACGGTTGGCGGCGCATCTGGCTGTGAAAGACATCCGCTATCCCGGCCTGCCGGGCGACCCATCCTACACCTTGGCACAGGCTCAGACCACGCGGTTCGGATTCCTGCTTTCGATCACGTTGGAAACCCAGGCCAAGGCCGAAACCTTCATCAACACCTGTCCAATGCTGCGCCCTGCGACGTCTTTTGGCGGCGTTCATAGCTCGGCCGAGCGCCGCGCCCGTTGGGGCGACGACGTTGACCCCGCTTTTGTCCGTCTGTCTGTGGGATGCGAGCCGGTGGTTGAGCTTTGGCAGGCAATCGATGCCAGCCTGAACGCGCTGTAATTACTTTTTGGGCGCGCGCAGCTCGGTGAACACGTAGATCGGCAGCACGACGCTGGCGATCAGCGCGCCCAGCCAGACCAGCAATGTCGCAGCCAGCAGGTTGGAAATTCCGCCAACCGTCAGCCCATTGGTCACCAGATCGGTCACAAGCAGGCCGACAAAGGTCACGATCAACGCGATCCCGCCTTTCAACGAAGGCGCCCTTTTCTCACCCAACTTCAGGATCAGCGGCTCGGCCACCACCTGCACCAGCGTGAAGACGATCACCACAACGATGAATGAAATCGGCTTGATTGCAAAACCGGTCAGTAGCAAAGCGGCCAACATTAACCCAATGGCATTGCCCGCCAGCAAGGCCAGAACCGATTTAAGTCTGCGCGTCATCGGCTGATCTCCGTCAATGAATAATATGAAACAGCCTGATAGTATCAGAGATTACGAAACTTGCGAACCGATTTAGCCACCGGTTCTTTTTGACCTGTTGAAATCACGTGATAAAATACCTTCATCATGATCAGCCCTTCCCCCATCCATGAGAGGTGAGATGAGCGACGATCCCTATGCCGCACTTGGCGTGGCCAAAGATGCCAGCGACGCTGAAATCAAAAAAGCGTATCGGCGTATTGCCAAGGAATGCCATCCGGACTTGAAACCCGGGGACGCCGAGGCCGAAGCCAAGTTCAAGGCCGCCGCCGCGGCCTATGATCTGTTGAAAGATCCTGAGACGCGCAAACGCTATGACAATGGTGAGATTGATGCCTCGGGACAGGAACGCCCGCAACAGCAATACTATCGCGATTACGCCGAAGCCGCCGGCAACCCCTATCGCGGGCAGGCGACGGACCCGGACGACATGTCGGATATATTTGCCGAATTCATGCGGGGTCGCGGCGGATTTGGTGGGCAAGGCGGCCGCGAGTTTCACGCGCCCGGCCACAATCTGAACTTCACGCTTCAGATCAGCTTTCTGGATGCGGTATTCGGCGCCAGCCAGAAGCTGACCCTGCCGGATGGGGACCGGATCGAAGTCAAGATACCCGCAGGGATCACAAGCGGTCAGACCATTCGCCTGCGGGGCAAGGGTGCCGCTGGCTATGGTGAGGGGCCGCGCGGCGATGCGCTGGTGACAGTATCGGTCGCGGATCATCCGGTATTCGACCGTCAGGGAAATGACATTCACATCACGCTGCCCATCACGATTGATGAGGCGGTGCTGGGCGGCAAAGTGGCGGCGCCCACGATCGATGGGGGTGTAAACGTGACCGTCCCGGCCGGAACCAGCAGCGGCAAAACCCTGCGCCTGCGGGGTAAGGGCGTCAAGAAGCGCGGCTCGGCCGAACGGGGCGACCAGTTGATCGAGCTGACCATTTCAATGCCCGATCAAATCGATGATGAGTTGAGGCAATTTATGGATTCATGGCGAGAAACCCACCGCTATGACCCACGCAAAGGAATGCCGTCATGACCCGCACCCTGACCGAAGAGGAACTGATCACCGCCGTAGCCCGGCTGACTTCGACCCGATTGACAGAATATCTGGCCGCCGAAATCGTGATCCCCGAACAAACAGATCACGGATTGGTCTATCACAGCCTCGACGTTGCCCGGCTGGAGTTGGCCTGCGAGTTGCACGACCAATACGAAATGGAGGCAGACGCAGTGTCGATGATGATTTCCCTGATCGACCAGATGCATGGGCTGCGCGCGGAGCTGCGCGAGGTCCTGAACGCCGTCGCAGCGCAGCCAGATCCGGTTCGTCAGCAGCTGATCAAAGTGATCGGCACCGCGAGATTCGGGTGAGAGCGGCCTAATTGTCGACTAGATATTCTTCGGGAACAAAGAATGTGTAATCTCGGTCGGCAACCGCCTCGTGGCAGTCGTGGCAATACGCAACTGCGTTGGCGCGATCCCCCATCGTGTCCCCAAACAATGACCCGTCCGGCATGACCATGATATAGCGCCAGTCAGCCGTAGCAGGGTTGGCGCCCTCGGCCAGTTTCTGCATGACGAACATCGCGCCGGGATGGCTTTTCCCCTCATCCGTAACGGTCACGCTGTCCTTGGCCAGCACAGACCCCACCGGAAGCTTTTCGCCTTCCGTCAGGGTTGCATAATTATACGCCATCCGGTTTGCATAGCTGTTCACAAATCGCCGACCATGGGTTTCAGATATATAGGGCGCATCGTTGAACAGCGGCCAGTTTTGGTAATTCAGAAGCAGATCCAACTGCGCTGCGGCATAGCCGCGTGCCATCCGGCGCTGCAACGAGTCATAAATTTCACGCGCGTCGTCCTTGGTCAGATCAGCCGGATTTTCGATAGCCAGATGAGCATCCTCATCATTTGACTGCGCAACAGCATCAGTTACGGCTACGGCCGCACAAGCCAAAACTAAAACAAAATTAAAGCACGGGATTTTCAATCGAAACATCATAAAGATAACCCAACTCGTAACCTGTTATGCCGCAATCGGCACACGGAGCTGAAATACAAGGTAGCCGCCGTGAACGAATTTGCCACATACCAGCCACCGAACTCACCCTATTGTGCGCAAGTGAGCCTGGTGCATCCACACCTAGCCAATGAAACATATCAAATTTTGCATTCGATAGACAGCGCCCCAAAAATTAATTTTGCGACGCCCTTCTATTCAGCCGCTTATCCGCGGTCGAGACCGGCCTCGGCCTCAATCTGCTTGCGCGATTTACGGGCGCGTTCGGTGGCCGATTTCAGCTGACCGCAGGCCGCCATAATGTCCTCGCCCCGCGTCTTGCGGATGGGCGAGGCATACCCGGCCTGATAGATGATATTGGCAAAAGCCCGAATACGATTGTTCGAGCTGCGCTTATACGGCGCGCCGGGCCATTCGTTGAACGGGATCAGATTGATCTTGGCCGGGATTTTGTGGCGCTTGATATGTTCGATCAGACGATGCGCATCCTCATCGCTGTCATTCACACCATCAAGCATCACGTATTCAAACGTAATCCGTTCCGAATTGGAAACCTTGGGATAGCTGGCCAAAGCCTGCAGCAACTCTTCGATATTCCAGCGTTTGTTGATCGGCACCAGCACATCGCGGACTTCATTGGTCGTCGCGTGGAACGAAATTGCCAGCAGGCAGCCAATTTCCTGCGCGGTACGCGCGATCTCGGGCACCACGCCCGATGTCGACAGGGTAATCCGGCGGCGAGACAGCGAGATACCTTCGGGGTCCATCGCGATTTTCATCGCGTCACGGACGTTCTCAAAATTGTAAAGAGGCTCGCCCATACCCATCAGAACGATGTTCGACAGCAGGCGGGTTTCGTCCTTGGGCGCACCCGGTACCGGCCACTCGTCAAGATCATCCCGCGCCATCATCACCTGACCGACAATTTCCGCCGCCGTCAGGTTGCGCACCAGTTTCTGCGTGCCTGTATGGCAGAAGGAACAAGTCAGCGTGCAACCGACCTGAGACGAGATACACAGCGTGCCGCGATCGTCCTCGGGAATATAGACCACCTCGACCTCATGGCCGCCAGCAATACGGACCAGATACTTGCGTGTGCCATCCTCGGACACCTGTCGGGTCACAACCTCGGGGATTTCGATCACGAAATGCTCGGCCAGCTGGGTGCGATAGGCTTTGGCCAGATTGGTCATTTCGGCAAAGTCGCGCACACCCCATTGGTAAATCCACTGCCAGATCTGGCCCGTGCGCATCTTGGCCTGTTTTTCAGGCGTGCCGTGTTCGATCAGGGTCTCGCGCAGGCGATCCCGGGTCAACCCGACAAGGTTCACCTTCCCCTCCGGCAATTTGCGGGGGATGGTCATGACGTCTTGAGTGATCGGCGCTTTGGGCGACATAGGTGGGTCTCGAAGATTCTGGCTTGGAATGCGCCTCTATATAGGACTGCGCGCAAAGATCAAAAGAATTCGTCGCGCCTAATTTGCAAAACGCAACAATTCGTCAATCCGCAAGCGCCCCAATTCAATCCGGCAAGAGGTGATACCAATGCCGGTTCCCGACCCGCCACCAAAAGACGCGCCGACCGCCTCGCACTGCGCATCACGATACCCGACCCAGGCGCTTTGCGCCGCCTCCATCGCAGGCGCCGCGCTTGTCCGTCCGGTCACCTCGTCCAACGCGTTGGCTGCATCCATGGCAAAGCCAAAACTATCGGTCAGCGCGGCCTCAACCCCCGCTTCCATACTGGCAACGCAAGATCCGATTTCGACTTGTGAACTTGCGTTCGTGCATTCCATTGCAGGATCCGCCACAGCCAACGTGGGGGTTAATACAGCCAGTATCACCAAACGCATGACATACTCCTCGAAGGGTCGTTAGACTAACGCGTTCAGCTTAGCACAGCGACGCCAGAGGTTACAAAAAACCGCGGGGGGATCAACCCCGCGGTCATTCGAACTCTTATGCCGCCCGGACGTTTCCAGGCCAGCCGTACTGGATCACGCACCTGCTGGTGGAATAAAGCAATCCTCGGCGTCCAGCGTTTTGACCGGATCGTTTGGCCCACATTGCTCTCCCGAAACCGGGTATGTCTCAGCGGATTTATCACAAGCGCTCAGCAATACGACGGCGGTCAGCACAAACAGGCCCAAAACTTTCTTCTGCATCGATGCTCTCCTTTTCTCTCTGCTTGAACCGATTAGTTCAGTATTTCAGAGCACGGAGCATTGACGCAGATCAAATTTATAGATGACGTTAAGTTAAGCTATGAAGGAGGGCGGTCCTATCCTGCGAAACTGGCACCACTTTGCAAGCCGGGCCACTGCCCGAGCGCTGGCGCGCTCAGTTGGTACAGCGTTTCTCGGCGTCGTCTAAAGCGGCTGTGAAGCCCAGCAATGAGAAAGTATCTTTGGTCTGAGTACCGCGTTCGGACCGGGCGGTCAGCACTGCTTCGGTACCGCTCTTCATGGCAGCGATTACTTTTTGGTCATCACCCTCTGACGCGGGCCAGGCCCATTCGCCTTCGGTGCTGAATTCGAAGCTGTTTCCGTCGATGGATACAGATACGGTCGATCCCGCGGCAAACGGATAGCCCCCGGTGAATGAGACGCGCCCCTTCACATCGGGATCAGGTCTGAACACGACAAACAGCAGGATGTCGCTGCGCCTTACCGAAACAACGCGCCCGCCGCGCGTGTTGACGGTTTCATCCGGCGTTGCAACGCTCCAGCATTCGGTTGGGTCCTTTTCCACAAACACACTCCAGTCGGTGTTTACGGATACTCTATTGGTGCTGTCTGCCTGCTGAGCGGTTGCAGCCGTTGTCATCCCTGCCACGCACAGGCCCGCGATTACGCGGACGAGCTTTGATCCCATCTGTCCAGCCTCCTAGCTCGACCTAATACCTCATACCCACCGGAATGGCTCGCGAACCCTGACGGTTCGTCTGTAAGTTGCGTCTTCCGGTGATTGCCGACATACACACACTATCGCAAGTTTCGCCATAGGCGAAAGGGCGGTTGGCAGTTTTTTGCGCATGTTTAGGAGGGTCCCGATGACGCAGCCTGTAGCAATGACCGAACTATGGCGGGGGCCTTTACTGGAAAGCCTGCATCTGGGACATGCGGTTATCTGTGATGACACGGGTCAGATCGTGCGCAGCTGGGGCGACCCGGAGGCGATAATCTACCCTCGGTCTTCGGCCAAGATGATACAGGCTCTGCCGTTGATTACATCGGGGGCGGCCGCGAAATACGGGCTGAACAGCGAGCATCTGGCATTGGCCTGTGCCTCGCATAACGGCGCGCATATTCACACAGACAGGGTAACGTCCTGGCTGGACCATCTGGGCCTGGCTGAACCCGATTTGCGCTGTGGGCCGCAAGAGCCTCAGGATATGGCGGCGCGCGACGGGCTGATACTTGCCGACGACACGCCCTGTCAGATCCATAACAACTGCTCGGGCAAACATTGCGGGTTTTTGACGGTAGCACAGCATATGGGCGCCGGGCCGGAATATCTTGAAATCGACCACCCGGTTCAACAGGCCTGTTTGTCCGCGCTGGAAGAAACCACCGGCGAAACCAGCTCCGGCTATGGCATCGATGGCTGTTCCGCCCCGAACTTTGCCACCTCGCTGGTGGGGATGGCACGGTCGATGGCGTGGTTTGCCTCAGCGGCGGACCGGTCGGACCGGGCCAGCGATGCAGCACAACACCTGACCGCGGCGATGATCAAACATCCCGAGCTGGTGGCCGGAGAGACGCGCGCCTGTACCGAGCTGATGCGCGCCATGAACGGGCGCGCCGCGATCAAGACCGGGGCCGAGGCCGTATTCATCGCCATCATCCCTGAAAAACGCATGGGCGTCGCGCTGAAGATCACCGATGGCGCCACCCGTGCCAGCGAATGCGCCATTGCTGCCATTCTGGTCAGCCTCGGCGTACTGGAGGCCGATCACCCGGCCACCCGCACCTTTATGAACGCCACGCAATACAGCCGTCGCGGGCTGGAATGTGGCGTGATCCGACCCGCGCCGGGATTCCCCGGCTAGGGCGGCTACATCTCAATCTCGTGAATCTCGGCCACCTCGACCGAGCCTGACCCGTTCACGACCATGGGGCACCCCTTGGCCATCTCGTTGGCGGCGTCGATGCTGTCGGCCTTGATCACGGTAAAGCCGGATACCGGGTTGGCACCGCCATTGTCGACCACACCGCCCGAGCTGACGGTATAGGACTGGCCCACCGGGTTGCCGGGTATTTCCAGCGCCGGGCCCATATTCTGAAACCACGCGCCCCAGGCGGCCATGGTTGCTTCGACTTCGGCCGGGTCCGATGGCGTGGTCCCGCCGTGATAGACAAACAGAAACTGTGGCATTTCTTTCCTCCCAGATGAAAACTTATTGCACCAGACCGGCCAGCTTGTTCAGCGTCGAGGTCCAGCCTTTCTCGTGGTTTGCGGCAATCTCGTCATCGCCCAGGTCGCGGTGATCGACCACCAGCCGAGCGCCGCTGCCTGCGGCTTCGATCCGCAGCGTTACATGGCTTTCGGCCCCGCGCTGATCCTGATCGTCATGCCAGCCCCAGGTGAAGCCAACCGAATTGGGCCGATCGACATGGGTCACATGGCCCGAGACCTTGAACCGCTGGCCCTCGCCATTCTGCATGACCGAATACCACGGACCAACGCGCGAAAAATCGAGAGTATGTTCGGGCACATGCACCCCTTCGGGGCCCCACCATTGCAACAGCCGTTCTGCGACACTGATCCACGCAAACAGATCCTCTGGCGGTATCGGGAACGTGCGCTCCAGCTTTAGATCGGCCATGAGGTATCCCTTTCAATAGCATCGCCCAGACGATCCAGACTGCTTTCCCAGAATTGTCGTTTCGAAATGGTCCACTCCGCGATCGCGTACAGACCTTCGGGGCGGATCGAATACATCCGCTGGGTGCCCTGCACCCGTTGCCGAACCAGCCCGGCCTCACGCAAAACCTTCAGGTGACGCGAGACCGCAGCACCTGACATACCGCGCCCTTCGATCAGATCGCCTACGGGCTGCTCTCCGTCCTGCATCAACTGTTCAACGATGGAAAACCGCGTGGCGTCGGACAAGGCGGAGAATGTGGTCAGAAGCGTACTCATGACCACTGTTTAACATTTTTGTTAAATAAAGGGAAGCCCCGGCTTTCAGGCTTGGGAAAATTCCTGCCGCGCATAGCCCTGCAGATACAAAAGCGCGGTCAAATCGCCATGGTTGACGCGCATTTCGCATTGTTCCGCGACCGAAGGCTTTGCATGCAGCGCAACCCCGGTTCCGGCCCGGCCCAACATACCCAGATCATTTGCCCCGTCACCCACAGCGATCACATCGTTTTCGGACAGGCCCAGACGCTTGGTAATCTGTTCCAGCGCGTCGACTTTGGCCTGTCGTCCCAGAATCGGTCGCTGCACATCGCCGGTCAGCTTGCCGTTTTCGGCCAGCAGAGTGTTGGCACGGTTTTCGTCAAACCCCAATTCACTGCCCACCTTGGCAGTAAACGCCGTGAACCCGCCCGAGACCAGCGCCGCATAGCCGCCATTGGCGCGCATCGTCGCGACCAGCTCCTTGCCGCCGGGCATCAAGGTGATGCGTTCGGCCAGCACCTTGCCGATCACCGCCTCATCCAACCCTTTCAGCAACCCGACCCGTTCGGTCAGCGCGCCTTCGAAATCCAATTCGCCATTCATTGCGCGGGCTGTGATGTCCTTGACGCGGTCGCCGACACCAGCCTCATCCGCCAATTCGTCGATGCATTCCTGCTGGATCATGGTGCTGTCCATATCCGCCAACAGCATCTTTTTGCACCGCCCCTCGGCGGGCTGCACGATCAGGTCAACACCAAGCTTCTGCAAATCACCCCAGACATCCCACTGGTTGCCCGGAAGGTCCTGCACCGCGAACTCTGCCGCCTCATCCGGGCTGAGCCAGATGATCTCGGCCCCGCCCCAGGCATTCCGCAGCGACTCGACCAGCGCCAAATCCAGCGCGCGCGTTTCGGGATTGGTCAACAGGGTGGCAACATACATAGTCTATCTCCGGCGAATTCACCTGCGATTAACGCAGATAGCCCCCGATCGCCAGAAGACAGTTTGTCCGCAGCAACCTCTGGCACATCATGCGGACAGAACGGCGACCGATTGCGCCATTCAGGGCTTTACCAGCACGCCATTCCAAGACAGATTCGCCAGGACTGGACAGAAAGGAACTCGGTAAATGGGCAACCCGCTTTACGATCGCTTGTTTAGCATTCACGCGGGCAAAGAGACGCCTTTCCTGCATCTGCCCAACGGTCAGGTGCTGACCCATTCTGATTTCTTGGACATGGCATCTCGGTTGGCCAATACCCTAATCGGCTTTGAGCTCGAACCCGGACAACGCGTTGCGGTTCAGGTGGAAAAGTCGCCCGAAGCGCTTGCGCTGTTTGCTGCTTGTGTGCAGACCGGTCTGGTTTTTCTGCCACTCAACACTGCCTATACGGTCAGCGAACTGAGCTATTTCATCGAAAACAGCGGCGCTGCGCTGGTGGTCTGCGATGATGTGAATAAGGCTGGTCTGGCACCCGTCGCCGCCGCCCAGAAGGCGCGGCTTGAAACGCTAAACGCTGATGGATCCGGCAGCCTGATGCGGCGTGCTCTGGGTATGCTGCCTGCTTTCGAGCCGGTCAACCGCACCGAGGATGATCTGGCCGCCTTCCTGTACACGTCCGGCACGACCGGCCGATCCAAGGGCGCGATGCTGTCACAGGCCAATCTGCTGTCGAATGCCGAAACATTGGTACGGGAATGGCGGTTTACCGACGATGACGTGTTGCTGCATGCTCTGCCAATCTTTCACACTCATGGGCTGTTCGTGGCAACCAACGTGGTACTGGCTTCGGGCGGGTCGATGATCTTTCTGCCGAAATTCGATCTGGATGAGGTACTGCGGCATTTGCCTGATGCAACCGCGATGATGGGGGTTCCGACCTTCTACACCCGTCTGTTGGATGACGACCGGTTCACCGGCGATCTGGCACGTCATATGCGGCTGTTCATCTCGGGCTCGGCCCCAATGCTGGCCGAAACGCATCAGCAGTTTGAGGCCCGCACCGGGCACCGCATTCTTGAACGCTACGGTATGACCGAGACCAACATGAACACCTCGAACCCCTATGACGGTGAACGCCGCGCCGGATCCGTGGGGTTCCCCTTGCCGGGCGTTGAGCTCAAAGTGACCGACTCTGAGACGGGTGAAACCTTGCCACAGGGCGAAATCGGCATGATCGAGGTGCGTGGCCCCAACGTCTTTCAGGGCTATTGGGAAATGCCCGAGAAGACCGCAGCAGAGTTGCGCGAGGACGGGTTCTTTATCACCGGCGACCTTGGACGTGTGGACGCGGACGGCTATGTCCATATCGTCGGACGCGGCAAGGACCTGATCATCTCGGGCGGGTACAACATCTATCCCAAAGAGGTCGAACTGGTGCTGGACGACCAGCTCGGTGTTCTGGAAAGCGCAGTTATCGGCGTGCCCCATCCGGATTTCGGCGAAACCGTGTTAGGCCTGTTGGTAGCCGAACCAAACAAGTCGCCCGACCTCGAGGCCATCATGGCAAGCGCACAGACCCAACTGGCGCGATTCAAACATCCCCGCAAGCTGATAGTGCTGAACGAATTGCCGCGCAATACGATGGGCAAAGTGCAAAAAAACGCGCTACGCGAAGCTTACAAAGACCTGTTTACCGAAGACTAGGTCTCAGCGGCGCGCGCCCCTGTGCGGTCAGCAACCAGCAATCACGGCCCTCGAACACGGCAGTGGCCAACGGATGACCATAGCCCGCGCCCGCATCCAAATTGATCCGATTGCCGCAATGTTCCGCCGCATCCACAGGGGTGTGACCATGCACGATCAGCCAGGGGTGCGGGCCAGATTCAACCAAAAATTCCTGCCGTATCCAAACCAGGTCATCTTCGGATTGCTGCGACAGTGGAAGACCGGGCCTGATGCCAGCGTGGACGAACAGCAGCTCATCCTCTTGATGGTAAACTGGCAAAGCGTTGATGAAATCCAGATGTGCTGGCGGTACGGCGGCACAGGCCCGTTCATGGACCTGATAGATGCGGTCATTGTCCGTGACTTCCACCCCGTAGGAGGCCAGCGTTTCCCGACCACCCAGCCGTGGGTTCAGCCAGCTCAGCGTGACGGGTAGTTGCTTATCTGCAATTTCGCGCTCTTGCACGAAGCGAGCCATCATACGGTCGTGGTTGCCCTTGACCATGACCCAGTTGCGCCCCGCCTTTTGGCCTTCGATCAGCAGGTCCAGCACGGCGCGGCTGTTCGGGCCTCGGTCGACATAGTCACCCAGAAACACAATCTTTGCATCTGGCCCGCCATCTGCCTCGATCCGCGACAGCGCAACCTGCAGCATGCCGAGCTGGCCGTGGATGTCACCGATTGCATAAATTGGCGAGGACATGGAAAACCCTAAATCAACAGGAACACCCTGCTTGTGACGCGTCTTGGCGGCCGGGAAAAGAAAATACCCACGCCTTGGAAGACGCGGGTATGAAGTGTCTCAGATATTCAACACCACCTCAGGCAACGTCGAACTCCAGCGGTTTGATTTGCGTGAACAGGCCGGTTTCGGCCAGCTTTGCCCGCGCCTCGGCTGGTACGGGTTCATCAACATAAAGCAAGGCGATCGCCTCCCCCCCTGCCTCGGCGCGTCCGAGGGTAAAGTTCGCGATATTGACGCTGTGCTCACCCATGGCCTGACCTAACGCACCGATGATACCCGGCACATCTTCGTTCGTGGTATAGAGCATGTGCGCGCCCACCTCGGCGTCGATATTGATGCCTTTGATCTGAATGAAGCGCGGCTTGCCATCGCTGAACACGGTTCCGCCGATCGAACGCTCGCGTTTCTCGGTCACGACGGTCACCTTGATATAGCCCTCGAAGGCGCCAGACTTGTCCTGATTGGTGGTCGAAATCTGAATACCACGTTCCTTGGCCACAACCGGAGCCGACACCATGTTCACCTCGGGATTGAACTTCTTCATGATCCCGGCAACAGCCGAGCAGTTCAAAGCGGCAAGATTCATCTCTGACGCAACACCATCATACAGGATGTTGATCGCTTTGATCGGCTCATCCGTCATCTGACCAATGAATCCGCCCAGATGCCCGGCCAATTTGATCCACGGGCCCATGACCTTGGCCTCTTCGGCGGTGACGGACGGCATGTTCAGCGCGTTCTCAACCGCGCCGGTCAGCAGGTAGTTCGAGATCTGCTCAGCCACCTGCAGCGCCACGTTTTCCTGCGCCTCGGTCGTTGCGGCCCCCAGATGCGGCGTGCAGACGACGTTGGGCAGGTTGAACAGCGCGTTTTCCTTGGCAGGTTCCTCGCTGAATACGTCAAAGGCGGCCCCGGCGACATGGCCGGATTGCAACATCTCGGCCAGCGCCTCTTCGTCGACCAGACCACCACGGGCACAGTTGACGATGCGCACGCCGGGCTTGGTCTTGGCCAGATTTTCGCGGCTGAGGATGTTGCGAGTCTGATCGGTCAGCGGCACATGCAAGGTGATAAAATCGGCACGCGACAGCAGCTCATCCAGTTCAACCTTTTCAACACCCATCTTGGCGGCTTTCTCTTCGCCCAGATAGGGATCATAGGCGACAACCTTCATTTTCAGGCCCAGGGCGCGTTCGCAGACGATCCCGCCGATATTGCCCGCACCAATGACGCCCAAGGTCTTGTTGGTCAGCTCGATCCCCATGAACTTAGACTTTTCCCATTTGCCTGCATGGGTCGAAGTGCTGGCCTCGGGGATTTGCCGCGCCACGGCGAACATCATCGCAATCGCGTGCTCGGCTGTGGTGATCATGTTGCCAAAGGGCGTGTTCATCACGATGACGCCCTTCTTGCTGGCGGCATCCTTGTCGACATTGTCGGTGCCGATGCCGGCGCGACCTATGACTTTCAGCTTGTCCGCATGTTCCAGCAAGGTCGGCGTGACCTTGGTGGCCGAGCGAATGGCAAGGCCGTCATATTGGCCAATCACTTCGGCCAGTTTATCTTTGTCCTTGCCCAGATCGGGCATGAAATCCACGTCGATGCCGCGGTCGCGGAAAATCTGAACAGCGGTTTCACTGAGTTTGTCAGAAACGAGTACTTTGGGAGCCATGTCTGTGGTCCTTGAATGTAATGAGATGTCCGGGCCTGAGGCGGCCCGGTGAAGATTGGGAAAGATCAGGCGGCTTCAGTTTGTGCTGCGAGCTCAGCCTCGAAGGCCCAGGCTAGCCAGGGCAACATCGCTTCGATATCCGAAGTTTCGACCGTGCCGCCGCACCAGATACGCAGACCCGCAGGTGCGTCGCGATAAGCCCCGATATCCAACGCGATATTCTCGGCCTCCAACCGCTTTGCAACGGCCTTGGCAAAGGCTGCGCCGTCCCGGATGCGCGCATCGGTGAATTTCAGACAGACAGACGTATTCGACCGCGTCGCCGGGTCGTCAGCCAGGTTGGCGATCCAGTCATTCTGCTCGCAGAACGCATGCACCGCACCGGCATTCGCATCGGCCCGGCCAATCAATCCCTGCAGACCACCAACCGAGCGCGCCCAGTCCAATGCGAACAGATAGTCCTCAACCGCCAGCATCGACGGGGTGTTGATCGTGGCGCCAGAAAAGATACCATCGATCAGCTTACCGCCCTTGGTCAGGCGGAAAATCTTGGGCAATGGCCATGCGGGGGTATAGCTTTCCAGCCGCTCCACAGCGCGCGGGGAAAGGATCAGCATCCCATGCGCCGCCTCTCCGCCCAGAACTTTCTGCCAGCTAAACGTGGTCACATCCAACTTGTCCCACGGCAGGTCCATCGCGAAGGCCGCCGAAGTCGCATCGCAGATCGTCAAACCCTGACGGTCACCCGCAATCCAGTCACCGTTTGGCACCCGCACGCCCGAAGTCGTGCCGTTCCATGTAAAGACCACGTCATGGAAGAAGTCGACCGAGGCCAGATCGATGATCTGCCCATAATCGGCTGTTTTCACTTCGGCGTCGATTTTTAGCTGCTTGACCACATCCGTGATCCATCCCGCGCCAAAGCTTTCCCAGGCCAGCATCTCGACCTTGCGTTCACCCAACAGCGACCACAGCGCCATCTCAACCGCGCCGGTGTCAGACGCGGGAACGATGCCGATCTTGTAATCTGCTGGAATGCCCAGCACTTCACGCGTACCTTCGATGGCCGCTTTCAGCTTGTCCTTGCCAACAGCAGCGCGATGCGAACGGCCAAGTGCTGCGTCAGCCAGTTTGGTCAGGTCAAATGTGGGGGGTTTGGCGCAGGGCCCCGAGGAAAAGCGCGGATTTGCCGGCCGCGTTTCAGGTTTGCGCACGGCGTCATTCGATGCCGGTTGTTCGATAGTCATGTGTATTACCCTTCCAGATACACGCCCCTCGTTGGGGAGGGGTGTCCCACGGACAGAGCTAGGGTGCAGACGCAGCATCAACAAGCGAAAAAGACCCATCAGAAATCAAAAACGACACGGGTTTACGTGCGAATCCGGGGAGCAGGTTTCCGATAGGCGCAATTCCGTCACCGGTGGCCGTGGCTTAGCCGTTCAGTCGAACGGCCTCTCCGGTTGCCAGCGACTGTTGCGCCGCCAACCCCATACGAACGGCCCACAGACCATCCTGCAGCGTCACATCCGGCGCTGCGCGCTCGCCTCGAACAAGCGCAAGGAACCCCTGATGCTGGTAATAGGTCGAGCCATTGTGATCCCCGGCGGCCAGCAAGCGCGGGTCAACGGGGATGTCTTGTGACACCGGCCCTTTTGGATTACGCGGGCTGACAATGACCTGCGGCACCGGCGGGTCACCCAGATGATCGGGCCAAAAGCGCCCCGGCCCCGGCACCAGCGCCTCGATCTTGGCCTGCGGTCCTGTGGCCGAGATTTCCTCTTGGTACCGCGATCCTTCGGCGAACATGCACAGTTCCAGCATCGCCCGCGTGCCGTTGGCGAAATCAACCAGAACATAACCGTGATCCAGAATATCCGGCATTTCCCCATCATAGCTTTCGTCCAGATGGTTTACCGCCTGCCCACCGCTGGCGGTGATCCGCACCGGATCGGACCCAAGGATCAGCCGCATCAGGTCGAAGAAATGGCAGCATTTCTCGACAAATGTGCCGCCGGTATTGCGGTTGAACCGGTTCCAGTTGCCGACCTTTTCCAGAAAGGGAAATCGATGTTCCCGGATCGTCAGCATCTGCACCCCGCCGGTGGATTGGAGCCCTTTGATCAAAGCGGCAATCGGAGGCATATAGCGATATTCCATCGCCACCCAGATTGGATGGGGATAGTCACGCTGCACCGTTTCCAGCCGCGCTGCATCCTGCGGATCGGTAAAAAGCGGCTTTTCCACCAACAGGGGCAGTGGGCGCATCGCCGCGATGTCGCAGATTTGATCTACGTGTAGGTGGTTCGGGCTGGCGATAACCAGGCAATCCAGATCCTCGATCGCCAAAAGATCCGCTACTGATCCTACCATCTCGGCCTCCGGTGCAATCTCTTGCGCGGCGCGGGCCATCTGCGGGTCGGGCTCATAGATCGCCACCACGCGCGTGCCATCCAGCAGAGCGATATTGTGCAGGTGCTCCTGCCCCATCATGCCGCATCCGATCAGCCCGTAATTGATGGTCCGGGTCATGCGCGTTTCCTTTTACTTCAAGCGTTGAACATAGGTGGCCCGATCCGGATCGAACCAAGTTTTAGAGAATTCGACGGGTTCGGCCTGTTCTGACCAGCTGAACCGCTCGATATACCCGACCGTCTGCCCAACGGGCTTGGTGAAGCCCGTCGGTGTCCAATCGGGCAGCACCGCGATTGAAACCCTGTCTTCGGCCCGCGTGATCCAGAACCCCAACTGCTGCTGATAATAGCGATACAACGAGTCCGACAGCAGGTCGCCGTCGATCAAACCCACTGATTCGTCGAGCCATATCTCTTCGACCGCGATGATTGTGTCATTCAAATAGCGCATCCGGCGCACGCGCGACCCCATGGCCGCGGCTCCGAATCCGGGTAGATTGGCAGGCTTTTCCAGATGATCGACCGACAGGATATCCGCGCTTGGCAAACCGCCCCCTTCGGGCAGCTCAAGCCGAAACATCGCATAGACGCTGTTTTGCGTTCCGGTCTCACGGATGTAATTGCCCGAGCCCTGAATGCGTTCCAACATCCCTTTTTTCTCAAGCTCGGACAGCGATTTTCGCAGGGTTCCGACCGAGACATTCAGGTCCGCCGCCATGTCCCGTTCCGGCGGCAGGCGCTCACCGTCAATCAGACGGCCGGCCGCAATATCGCGGATCAGCAGTTCTGCAATCTGAACATATATCGGCAGGGCATTGGGGTTTCGGCTTGAGGGGGGCACGTCGGGGCGCTTCGATTGGTCACAGGAAAAATTGATACACTATTGATCTACATCAATGTGATTGCTACGCAAGAGAAAAAGCAAATCCATTGCGGAGACCGACTCAGATGACGATCGTCCCAATCACCTCCCCCGATCTGAACGCGGCCGAGGTCTCGTGGTTTTCGGCTCTGTGTTCGGATGACTATCAGTTTCTGGGGATGCCCGATGGCGATCTGCGGTCCAGCTGGGACCACTGTTCCGCCATCGTGAAAGAGGCCGAGGCACAGGGGTTTCGCAACATCCTGTGCCCGTCATCCTATCAGGTCGGTCAGGACACACTTAGCTTTGTTGCTGGATGCGCACCGATCACCGACAAGATCAACCTGCTGGCCGCGGTGCGTTGCGGTGAAATGCAGCCCATCATGCTGGCCCGCACCATCGCGACGCTGGATCACATGTTGCAGGGGCGCTTGACAGTCAACATCATCTCGTCCGATTTCCCTGGTGAAAAGGCAGACAGCGCGTTCCGTTATCAACGCTCGCGCGAAGTCGTCGAAATCCTGAAACAGGCTTGGACGCGGGATAAGATCAACCATGCGGGCGAGGTCTATAATTTCTCGGGCCTGACCACCGACCCAGCCAAACCCTATCAGACCGGCGGACCACTGTTGTATTTCGGCGGCTATTCCCCATCTGCGCTCGAACTGTGCGGAGAGCATTGCGATGTCTACCTGATGTGGCCAGAAACCAAGGATCAACTGGCCGGGCGGATGCAGGCGGTTCATGCGGTAGCCGAGAATTACAACCGGACACTGGATTACGGCTTGCGCGTTCACATGATCGTTCGCGACACCGAGGCCGAAGCGCAAGAATACGCGGATTACATCGTATCCAAGCTGGACGACGAATACGGTCGCGCCATCCGCGAACGGGCGCTGGATTCCACCTCGCTGGGTGTGGCGCATCAGGCCAAAAACCGCGATCTGGCGGATGAATACGGCTATGTCGAACCTGGTCTCTGGACAGGCGTGGGCCGGGCGCGGTCTGGCTGCGGCGCAGCGCTTGTGGGCTCCACCGATCAAGTCATGACCAAGATTGAAGACTATCAAAAGATGGGCATCCGCGCCTTCATCTTCTCGGGCTATCCACATCTGGACGAGGCCCGCCATTTCGGTGCCCGCGTGATGCCCAACCTGAAAACCTGCTCGCTGCCCGAGGAATACGGACGCGTGCCCAAAACCACCCCGGCCACCCCGCTGGGCAACGGAGTTCGCCGCTAATGCAACGTGTAAAGCTTTCAGACACGCTGGAACTAAGCCGTCTGGTATATGGCATGTGGCGCTTGGGTGATGACAGTGACACCTCGGCGGATCATGTCGAAGCCAAGATACAAGCCTGCCTGGATCAGGGCATCACCACATTCGATCAGGCCGATATCTATGGCGGTTACGCAGCCGAGGCGGTTTTGGGCAACGCCCTGCGCGCCAACCCGGCGCTGCGCGCGCGGATGGAGATCGTCACCAAATGCGACATCGTTGCGCCGATGGGCCGATACGCAGACGCCATGGTCAAATATTATGACACATCGCGCGCGCATATCCTGAAATCGGTTGAAACCTCGCTGTCCGAAATGGCAATCGACCATGTCGACCTGCTACTGATCCACCGCCCTGATCCCTTCATGGACCACCATGAGACTGGCGCAGCGCTGGACGAGGTCGTGGCCAGCGGCAAGGTGGGCGCGGTTGGCGTATCGAATTTCCGCCCGTGGGACTGGACCCTGCTGCAATCAGCGATGAAGACCCAACTGGTCACCAACCAGATCGAGATCTCGTTGGGCGAAATCCGCCCCTTCACCAATGGCGACCTGGCGTTTCATCAACAGCATGGGCAGCCGGTGATGGCGTGGTCGCCGTTGGGCGGCGGACTGCTGATGGCCGGGAACCCTCCGGTCGGTGTGGTCGCTGATGAGATCGCTGCAGAGTTCGGAGTGGACCGGGCAGCCGTGGCCGTGGGCTTTTTGCTGGCCCACCCCGCAGGCATCCTGCCGGTGATGGGCACCAACAATCTGGGCCGGATCAAACAGATATCAGACGCTTTGAAAGTCAATCTGGATCGCGAGAGCTGGTACCGCCTTTATGAGGCGGCACTGGGCCATGAGGTACCATGATGAATGCAATGTCAAAGGACATGAACCATACGTTCATCCCGCATAAGGATGACACCCGCACCCTGCGCGACGCCTTTGGCCGCTTTGCCACCGGCGTGACCATCGTCACCTGCAACAGCACGGACGGCCCGGTCTGCATCACGGCCAACAGCTTTTCGTCCCTGTCGCTGGATCCGCCGCTGATCATGTGGGCTGGCGATCGCAACTCGCGCCGCTTCCCGTATTTCCACAAAGCACGCCATTTCAGCGTTCATGTGCTGTCGTCTGAACAGGCCGAGCTATGCTTTGGCTGCTCGAAAGACGCCTTTGCCCTGAAGGACATCGCCCATGGGCATTGCTCGAATGGCACCCCTCTGCTGCCGGATTGTCTGGCACGGTTTGAATGTGAACAACACGCTTATCACGACGCAGGCGATCATGTGATCGTGGTGGGCAAAGTCCTGAAGGCCAGCATAAGCGATGGAGACGCGCTGACCTTCTATGCCGGAAAACTCGGCCAATTCGCGCAGTCCTAAGCGCGCTCTGACGACTGCGGGACAAACCCGCGGCTGACATAGGGAGGAAACGCATGGGCGGACTGGCAACGATGCTGGCGCCGATTGCATTCGTGAACGAAACCGTGCTGCGATTGGGCCGCGCGGTTGGCGTCGTTGCGATTGCATTCATGGTGACCGCAATCCTGATTCAGGTATTCTTCCGATATGTGCTGGGCAACGCACTGCCCTGGCCGGATGAGGCCGCCCGGTTCTGCATGCTCTGGATGACGGGTCTGATGGCCCCGACCGCATTTCGCCGCGGCGGGTTCGTGGCCATCGACATGGTGCCCCTGATGCTTCCGCGCGTATTGGGACAGATACTGATGCTCGCGCTGCTGTTCGTGTCACTGGCGGTGCTGCTGGTGGCGGTTAAGATCGGCTGGTCCGAAGTGACCGGGTTCGGGGGCAAATTCGCAACCGCCGCCTTGTATATTCCCACCTCATTTGGCTTTGACGAATGGTACCGCGTCCCGCGCAGCTGGATGATGGCCTCGCTGCTGGTAGGGGTGGCCCTTCTGATCGTAGTAAATGTCGAGCTGATCCTGCGCGCGATTGTCTCGCTATTGGGGGGCGCAGACCTGCTGCCTGAAATTGCCGACGCACCGGTGGGGGCTGAATAGATGTTGATTTGGTTCCTGCCCACTTTCCTTGTCTTTCTGATGATCGGCCTGCCGGTCTTTTTCGCCCTTTTGGCCGCCCCGGGTATCCTGCTGTGGCTGAATGGCCAATCCAATGACATCACCCTGCTGTACCGCAATGTTTATAACGGCATGGACAGCTTTCCCCTGATGGCAATCCCTTTCTTCATGCTGGCCGGAGAGCTAATGAACCGCGGCGGGATAACCATCCGTCTGGTGGAATTCAGCCAAGCCTTGATGGGCCATTTTCGCGGCGGGTTGGCGCATGTGAACGTGCTCAGCTCGATCCTGTTTGCGGGACTTTCAGGCTCTGCCGTGGCGGATACATCAGCGCTGGGTTCAATGCTGATCCCAGCGATGGAGAAGCAGGGCTATACCCGCAAATTCGCTGCGGCGATCACTGCGGCCAGTTCGGTGATCGGTCCGATCATTCCCCCTTCGGGCATCATGATCATCTACGCGTATGTGATGGGCGAAAGCGTTGCGGCGCTGTTTCTGGCTGGGATCGTGCCGGGCGTAATGGTTGGCGTTGGCCTGATGCTGATGATCAAATTCATGGCCGACAAGTATGATTTTCCCGTTGCCAGCCGCAAATACACATGGGGTGAACGGGGTCAGGCCAGCCTCAAGGCGTTCTTTCCACTGCTGACTCCGGTGATCATTCTGGGTGGTATTCTGGGCGGTATCTTTACACCTACCGAAGCCGCAGCGGTGGCCGTCGGCTATGCCTTTCTGATCGGCTTTTTCATCCTGCGCACCCTGACGCTCAAAGAAGTGCCCGAGATCCTCAGCAATGCCGGCCT
This sequence comes from Ruegeria sp. CDSB114, assembly GCF_059611025.1. Lineage (NCBI taxonomy): Bacteria > Pseudomonadati > Pseudomonadota > Alphaproteobacteria > Rhodobacterales > Roseobacteraceae > Ruegeria > Ruegeria sp. CDSB114. The sequence continues at coordinate 3,417 of NZ_JBXWOT010000005.1, read as the reverse complement.
AACCTCCGCCGTCGTTCTGCTGCTGGTGGGGGCGGCCATGGCGTTCAAAACCGTGGTCAGCCTCAGCCATGCGCCAGAACAGCTGGCCTCGCTGATCCTCAGCCTGTCGGAAAACCCGCTGATCCTGCTGTTTCTGATCAACCTGCTCTTGTTCGTTGTCGGCATGTTTTTGGATGCCGGGCCTGCGATCATCATTCTTGGGCCGATCCTGGGACCGATCTTTACCAGCCTCGGCGTCGACCCGATCCACTTTGCCATCATCATGAGCGTCAACTTGACCGTTGGTCTGGCCACACCCCCCATGGGGCTGGTGCTGTTCGTGGCCGCCGCCGTGTCGCGCGAAAAGGTTGAAACCATTGCCAAGGCGATCCTGCCGTTTCTGGCCGTTGAAATCATCGTGATCTTTCTGATCACCTACATCCCCGCATTATCCATGACGATCCCGAGGATAACGGGATTTGCCAACTAACTGAGTTCCACAGGGAGGAAACGCATGCTCAGAACCTTTATCAAAACCGCAGCGGTGGCCACGTCGCTGGTCGCCGCATCAGCCATCGCGGCCACGGCAGCGGATTACACGCTGCGCGCCACGGCCAACTCGAACGAAAATGACGAGGATTATGACGGTCTAATCGTTTTCAAGAACTATGTCGAAGCCGCTTCGAACGGCGCGATCGAGGTCGAGCTGTTCATCGGTACGCAGCTGTGTTCGAACGGCGCGGAATGCCTGCAGGGTGTGGCCGATGGAACCATCGACATCTATATCTCGACCTCGGGCGGGGCGTCAGGCATCTTTCCCTATGTTCAGGTCCTCGACCTACCCTACCTTATGGCGGATGACCGGATTGCCGAGCATGTTTTATCTGGCGATTTCACCCGCACCATGCGCGACATGGCACTTGAGGATTCCGGCGGCGCGATCCGTCTGATGACCATCGGCAACACTGGTGGCTGGCGCAACTTTGCCAACACCCAGCGTCGCGTGGCTGAACCAGCTGATATGGAAGGGTTGAAAATCCGCACCGTGGTCGCTGACCTGCCACAAGAGCTGGTTAAAGCCTTGGGTGCATCGCCCACCCCGATCCCGTGGCCGGAACTGTTCACCAGCTTTCAAACCGGTGTGGTTGAAGGGTCCAAGAACGGCATCACCGACATCATGGGCATGAAATTCCCCGATGCAGGCCTGCAATATGTCACCCTGGACGGCCATGCCTATATGGGCGCTCTGTGGTGGATGAATAACGCCAAGTTCCAGGAGATGCCCGAAGACATGCGCCGCGTGGTGGTCGACGGGTTCTATGCGCTGCAGCAGGCCACGTTCGCGTCGCCCAAGCGCAAGTCGATCCAGGCCTATGAGGATTTCGTCGCCGGTGGCGGCGACCTCTATGTGCCGACACCCGATCAGAAAGCCGCGTTCAAAGAGGCCGCGACCCCGGTTTATGCCTGGTTCCAGTCCAACGTGGCGCGCGGGGACGAAGTGTTCACCGCCCTGACCGAGGCTGTTGCCGCAGCTGAGGCGGATGTGAACGCATCCCGCGATGCGGACCTGAACTAAGCCATGGTGCCGGGCTTTCGAGCCCGGCCCTTACCGAAACGGGTACATCCACCCCTTGTAGTCGTTGACCAGAACATGCGCTTTTTCGATCTGCTCCGGCGACATTTTCTTGACTACTTCCTCAAGGCTGATTGCCGCATCGGGATCGCCACCAATAGCGCTGAGCGTGTACCACATATACGCCCGCACCAGATCGGGCGCGGGCATTCCCAGACCCAACTCATAATACCAGCCGATCCCCGATTGTGCCCCCGGATGCCCCTTCATCGAGGCGCGCAGATACCACTCAAACGCGCGCTCGTAATCCTGCTCAACCCCCAGACCCAGCCCGTACATTACCCCGATCAGCTCTTCAGCCTCGGCATTGCCCGACCGTGCGGCGGGCATCAGTTCCTCGCGCGCAGCCTGAAACTCCCCGGCTTCCATCAGATCGCGCGCCTGTTCCAGCTCGGCCAGCGCCGGGGCCGCAAACAGGCAAAGGGCAAATACAAACTGGCGCATGGGATTGCTTTCCTTTTCGCCGGTGCGGCCGCAGCGCAAGAGCTGCCACGCCCGCTGACCGATGATGATTTCCTGTCCTTTGATATGGAACAGGCCGCCATTGGTCATCAACTGTTTTACGATCCGATCCTGTCGGGCAATCAAAACATCGCCTGTGCCCATTGCCACCACCCGGATTTCGGCACATCCGATGGGCTGTCACTGGGCATCGGCGAAGGCGGTCAGGGGTTAGGCCCCGATCGCACGCCGGGCACTGGGTCCGACAAAATCCGCAAGCGTATTCCCCGAAATTCGCCCGGCCTTTGGAACCTCGGGGCGAAGGACATCCATACTGTTTTCCATGACGGACGACTGAGTATCTCGGATGTCTATGGCAACGGCTTCAACTCTCCGGCGCAGGAATGGTTGCCCGCGGGATTGAATTCTCTGCTGGCCGCGCAGGCGCTGTTTCCAATGACATCCCAGTTTGAGATGGCAGGAAATGTGGCTGAAAACGAAGTGACCGGCGCGGTACATGACCGGATAGACAAGGGCTGGCCGATTCTTGCCAAGCGTGTGCGCACCGACCCCGCCTACGGTCCGGCCATGATCGTAGCCTTTCCTGAAGTCAAGACATCCGAAGACATAACCATCACCCAGATCGCCAATGCTCTGGCCGCCTTCATGGCTATCGAATGGCGCAGTATCGACAGCCCCTTTGATCATTATCTGGCAGGGAACACCGATGCGCTGTCACCGGTTCAGAAGGCTGGGATGACCCTTTTCTATGGCAAGGCGCAATGCTCCACCTGCCACGCCGGGCCCCTAATGTCGGATCAGAAGTTCCACGCGCTGGCCTTGCCGCCCTTTGGCCCGGGTCGCACCCGGCAATGGGATCCCAATGTCCGCGATGTTGGCCGCATGGGCGAAAGTGATCGGCTTGAGGATGCCTACCGCTTTCGAACGCCGATGCTGCGCAATGTCGCTCTAACCGCACCATACGGCCATAACGGGGCCTTTCCCGATCTCGACAGCGTGATCCGCCATCACCTCAACCCTGAACGCAGCCTGTCGCGTTGGACCCGTGACATGGCCGCCCTGCCCGAAATTCCGTGGCTGGAACAGATTGATTTCGCGGTATGGGACGATCAGTTCGAAATGGCGCGCCAACGCAGCCGGATCGACATCCCAGAGATTGACCTGACAGATGCAGAAATCGCCAGTCTTGTGGAATTTCTGCATGGTCTGACCGGGACCAGCATCAAGACGCCGCCATTTGGGGTTCCTGGCAATTTCATCCCATAAGATCAGCCCCTGGCCAGTGCGGGGGCTGATCTGGTTGTCGTCTGTTTACTCAGCTGCGTCTTCGTATTCGGACATTG
>NZ_JBXWOT010000004.1:0-315395 GCF_059611025.1 Ruegeria sp. CDSB114 | reverse complement strand
TCAGACTGCGGAATTTTGCTCCGCGACGGTCAGATCATCCGACCGATTCCGTGGGTATTTTGCCTCCGGGATTCACAAAAGCAGAATTGAAGGGTAGAGGTCATAAAAATTGAGAAGGTTGGCGAGCATAAATCAAACCCCAAGTTATATTGTGCAAAGCACAGCATTGTATTAGCGGCCCAATCCGAAGCCATCAGTCTTACATTTGGCATCACCTCCCAGCACATTCCACCACTTTGACCAAGTTGCTATTTAGACCTTGCATTTGGACCGAACGTGCAAGGTCATGTCAGCGTCTTCTACTGCCAGATCGAACGCAGCTTTCGGCGTCAGGAATTGCTCAACATCCAATTCGGGAAACAGTTTCAGCCTGATGCTTCTCAATACAGCAACGGATTGTGCCGTTCGCGGCACCTGATGCGGTACAAACGCCTTTTTCTTTCGGGCATTATCCACATCCGTTTTAGCACAGGGGATGCCAAAACCATCATTTAGAATTTCCGCCAGTTGCTGCGCTCTGAGCTTGTAGGTCGGGAATATCTTCTTGTTCCCCATTGCGTGCGGTTTAAGCTCATGCGTACCCGCTTTCCGCAGCTTGTGCGCTATGATCAGGTCCCGGCGCAGGCGCTTCAGGACACCATCTTCTTTGGCAATGTAAGCCCCAGCCGGACCTTGAGCGGCCAGCTTGCCCTCAAAGTACAAAGCCCATGCTTGGTAGTCGCCCACTGACTTCAGACAATGCCCAGCCTGCTTGTTGTAGTCTGCCCAGATCGCCCGTGTGGTGTTGAACTGATCTACCGTGTCCCACGGCTGTGTCGAGAAAGCCAAATGGGTGCGACACTGCCCGTCTTTGGTCGTCACGGTCACATCACCAGACGTCTCCGGTCGTCGCTTCCAGTCGAACTCCATCGACAGCCGCTTAGTCATCGTCTTGTCCACGAAGTCCATACCCTGTTCGTACATTTCCCGGATGCCAGCACCCATCGTGACGGTCATCGTGTCGGTAGGCTTACGGTCAAAGAACAGATCAACAATTTTGTCATTCTGCTCTGCCTTCGACAGAATGGCATCCAGTTTGATACCACCCTTGGCCAGCACAACCCGCTCATCCTCTTTGGGCACTATACCTGTTCCATTCCAATCGGTCGCCTCAGATGGGCGCAACGTCGCCTGCCCCCGTGTACGCCAGCCAACAGGCTGACCAATGATGTGTTTGACCTCATAGATGCCCCATTGCGCGGCCAATCCAATTCGGGAGTTCAGGTACTTCCGACCCAGCGTTCCTTGGGCGGCTACTTTCATTTGTTTATCCGTGGCCGTGGTCAGAAAGCCATCGGTCGTGACACTGAAGATTTGCACGTCCCGAGGCAGAGCGTTCATGATCTCGCTGAGCACACCCCGGCAGAAGGCCGTAATGAAAGCGGCATAAACCGGATTTGTGATTGGGCTGGGTTCCAGACGTTTGGTTTCGGCATCCCGCAAATCGTATATCCGGCGCTCCCGAAGACCCTGAGCCGTCTTGCCGTATGTGGAATTGACCAGTTCCTTCCAGAACAGATTGTGCAGGGTCTTCTTCGGATGTTTGGCACGTTCTTCTATGCAATGACGGGCAAACTTCAAAAACGGTTTCTCCGCAGGGCCATATTCCCTGCCGCCACCCTCTCTGCGACTGAAGACACGGTCAGAGTCGATCCGCCGCCCCTCCACCAGTTCGATCTTTGCACCTAATTGCTTAGCCAATAGGATTTCACTGATATGGGTGGTGCTGTTGCCCTTGCGGGGGAACAACAAACCATTCTCCGTGCGCACTGGCAGAACCGGGTAGCGAACGTCTTCCGGGAATTCAAAATTTACATTCGCAAAGGCCAGGTCTTCGACAGTCAATCCACCGCCAAGCAGTTCGTCGGTGCTGGTGATATGCGTGATCGTATCCCAATCCGGTTCTCCGATAAGCGCCATTGCCGTTGGATACGCACTGGTCAGATCGTAGTCATACCAGACACCCTCCGGTGCGGGACCAAACCAAAACTGCTCATTGCGGCCCCCGTGATAACACTCAGTAAAGAAATCCTCGCTCCAGAACAGTTTTTGAACCGTCTTGGCTTCAGTCTTTGTCACATAGCGACTGCTTTTGTTGCTCCAATACTTCTCAGTCACTTTCTCCTTCCCGACGATTTTCAGCGGATCGAGCCCTTGGGACAGCCAGTGCTTCTGAATGAGATCAACACCAATTGAGGTCAGCGTGACAGGCAGCTTGAACTTACCCGTTTTCTCAAAATAAAGCCGGATCATGAGAACTGTGTATTGAGCACAGACCTCTGCATCCCGAATAGCATAGGCTCTGAACAGCGGCCAATTGGTGTCCAGCAGGTCGGCCATGTTTTCTTTGTAATATTGCTCCAGCTTGGGATCGTCGGACAGCTTCATCTTCTCAAAGCCTAAGATTTCCCCCAGCTTGGCAAGGCTTTTGGCTCCTGCGGGGGCCAGAGCAATCGTGTCCCGGATTTTGACATGCAGGCTGATTGGTTTGAGATTTTCTCCCCGCTTCAACTTGACCACTATTTTGTCGCTGACATTCATGAACAGGTTGCGGACATTCTCCAAGTTCATGGCCTTCCGGAACTTCTCGTCTTTGAAGTCGGAAAACCCCGGCACATCCGCTCGGGTGAAGTGAGCAACCAGATAAACGTCCGCCGGCACTCTCAGGTTGGGATGCCGGGTAAAACCATCCCGCAGCGCATGTTCTACAAACTCGGCCAAGGTCAGCCGGTCGTCGTCGGTTGGCCCTTTTGGCAACACAATACCTGACCAGTGCTGTTCATTACCTGCGTTGTCCGGTGTGATGACATGACAACTATACTGGTAGGACAGCACCTGATTGCGAACCTCAGCCAGATCATCTGCATTCACAAAGGCTTCCCGCTGGTACTCGGTGTCAAAGCCGATGACGAGGTAACGAATGTGCCGGGAACTTGGTCTGTTCTTGGGATAAAACTGATCAGGCCGAAAAGTGAGTTTGGCTTGCATGGGACCCCGAGTTCAGATCAAAATGCTGGAAGGTGTAACGATGCCATAGCGGCAAAAATGGTAAATGTTAATCCCTCATACCCATATGGCACTTTTACTATTTCTTTGATGTCGATTGCGTGGCGATCGCGTCGCGCCGGAAGGAAGGTCTAACGCTGCAAAACAAAATCCGTTTGCAATTCTAGCACCTTGCGCCTCAACAAACTTTCACACTTGAGCATACCAGAGGGTAGGAGAAAACTTGGAAGCAATTTTTTTTCTAGTGCTTCCCCATCTCAAAATCTATGTACCGCTCGAGCATGATCGTTTCAGCGGGTTTGTCGTCCTGTGCTTTCAGATGAACTTTACATACACACAAGAATGGCCCGTAGGCAGATGTTCGAAGTCCGACAAGTCCATCTCTTGGAGTTTCGGTAAAGATCTTGTTGCCCCAGTAGCGGCCCAAAAAGAAATCAACTCTATCAATGTCGCTAATAGAGTGGCCATCATGCCGCTTCACAAGAATATAGATGTCATACTTTTGACCGTCCTTAACAGATGGACTCAAAACATGCACAAGAAATAGGCCTTTGTGCGCTTTGTAGACACCTTCTCGATATCGGCTCCATTGCCCTTTTGACGCGGGTTGTTCTACCTCTGTAGTTTCTTCTGCACCGACATCTTCAATTTGTTCAGCATTTGACGCCACCGCTTGATCCAACTTCTCAAGCTCAGCACGCCGTTCGAGCGACAGCCAAGGTGTCGAGAAGTCGTCTCCACTGCTGACCCGATTCACAATAATTTGAGCAAGCTGTTTGACAGGCTCACGAAGCATCACCAAACCTGCTACTGCAACTCCAGCCCAAATAACGGTTTGAACAATTGGGCTTAGAGAAATGTAAAAATCTATCCAGTTCGTTTCAACGTCAGACATCGTATGCTTTCCAAAATACGTTTTCATTATCAGAAAAAGACGAAAGGAATAATACACTGGTTGCAGCCAGCGCAAAGCACTTCGATATAACGACACATCGCCGGTATTCTAGAAGCTCGTTCAGAATAAGTTTCTGGTATCTAGGATTCGAAATTGTCACCTGTGTTTAGCTCCCAGTGCAGCTAATTGCATGGGACCCCAAGTTCAGATCAAGATGCTGGAACGTGCCACGCTGCCATAGCGATAAAAATGGTAATTGTTAATCCCTCACACCCATACAGAACAATTACTATTTTTCGGCTTCAACCCGCACACATGGTCGTGGGAGATTTTGCCCCAATCCCAGCATGACAGGGGACATTTTCCCGAATTTGCGCTGATCCCAAACTAATCACGAATTCACGACCAAGTTTCGACCTGCGCCCCCTAAATAGACCATACGCAGATACACACCGCACACGACAACACATTGAACACAGCTCGTAGCTCTCTTGCATCAGGACCGCGATGCAAACCACATATAGAAAGCCCGAAGCGTCATGCGATCAGAAGGTAATTTCCGCCGGATGGTGACGAACCGAATTCAGTAGGCCAGCAGACATGACGTCATCGAATAGTAGGGTCAGGAAACAGCGAAAGCGGGGGAAGGATGAAAGCCCCCATGAGAGAGCCAGAGCAAAATAATTGTCATCACGAGACGGGGAAGTGCCGTCGCCGAGCTAGTCAAGTTGCCGTTCACGCAAAGCTAGCATATCGGTCCGCTGTTTAAGCAGCACGTAGGCTGAGACCGGATAACCGCCAGCCGTGCTTTGGAAAGCAATCGTGTGTGGATGGTATGACAGAACCAACGGGTTCGTCGGACTTCTCCTCAACGGATAGGAGAAGTATATCCAAAATCCAAATTGAACCTCAAAAGGAAAAACATTCGCGAAGCGAATGTCTTGCGAAGCAAGCGATTGATCAATCATTGCAAGAAGATAGCTACCTGCTTCACTGCGTGAAGTGCTTCGCATATGCTAGCTTGTTTCAACCGGTTGGTTGGGCTGGCCGGGGTAAGTATTTGGTCCCATGGCGTTCGATCTGGTGGCTGTCAGGATCATGATGGAATGATGTTTTCCATCCACTGCTACCATCCAATAGTCATCGTCACCCATTGCCACCATTCAGCTACCGCTTGGCTAACCAACTTCACTTCGTGAAGTGCTTCGCATGGCTTTGGTGTTGTCACTCGTGGATTGGGCCACATGGAAAGCAAAAAGTCCCGTAGCACTCCAATTGAACGCCAACGGGACCATTTGAATGTTCAGAGCAACAGGCAGATGTCACTTTCCGAACCGGCTGCGGATTGCTGTTGCAGCCGTCTCAAGGACCGCATCCAGCTTGCCGTCACTCGTGAGGGTTTTTAGCTTTTCGAGGTTTTGCACCACGTCTTCAGCATCCGTGCATTTGATTGCCGATAGACCCGGAGCCAGTTCGAGAGACGCTTTGCCATACCTCGGCGAGATGAACCAATCCCCTTTGCTCGACTGCCAGACCCAAGTGCTTTTGGCCGGGTTGCAGGCTTCCTCCGCCGCCATTCCTGACAACTGCTTGTCGATGGCAGAGATGAATTTCTGACGACGCTGATGGGACGGCTGCGTGGTTTTGGGCTTTTCCGCCGCTTCCAGATTGAATTGCTTTTCAAGTGCCATTGGGATCTCCTTTGCTACCCCAGCGGCGTCCCTCGGCTCACGAATGCAGACAACGGATTTATCGTCACCTAATACTCTTTGGAATATTGATCCCTAATTCCCGATGGGCCTGCTCTAAGCTATCCTGAAGTTCACTAGCCTGGAGGAAGAGTTCCTCCTGACGTTCGAACAGTTCGTCAAATCGTTTTTGACCAGCCTGCGCTTTGGCGGCTTGAGCCAGCTGCTCTGCAAGAACAGACTGTCTTCGGCTGTTTTTAGCAACAGCCAACCATAACGCTTCAAGCATTTGAGCATTTGCCGGGCGCTTTGAATCGAATAATTTAGTCATACTTAACCTCACAAATTAGACTTCCACTCTGGATGAAACCTTTGTGTAAAAACAGCATTACTTATCGAAACAGAAGAAATTACAAATGCTGTGTCCAGCATTCAAAAGCAATGCAGCCTAACTTCCAAAACTGGTCAATTGTCGATTTGGTTCACTTATAAAATTATGCACATAAAAGCTTCACACCTCACTCCCTGTGCTGCAAGTTCTCGATGAGTTCCTTCGTGGGAGCCATGTTCTTCAGATAGAACCGCTCCAACTGATCCACAGACGTGCCAGCATTCGTGGCAAGGGTGTGGAGGTTGACCTTGCCATTCGACCCTCTGAGCCGTGCTTGGATCGCATAATGGCGAAGTGAATACGGTGACAGCTTCCGGTCCTCATCCAGCAGATCGGCCTTCTCCAAGATGTGGTTGAAGATACGGCGGGCCGTATTGATGGCCGTTCGCCGGTTTGGATATTCCGGCATCCAGACATAGCCGTTCCTGTCAGGGCCACTCTCGTCGAACGGGTTCAAGGTGGCATGGTAAAGCGGCACAGCCAGAGGCATCGTGACGCTGACACGGCCCCCGGTCTTGCCGCCCCTCACATTCATTTCCAGATGCGCCGGATCGCCCTTGGCCTGGATGTCCTTATGCTTGAGCCCGAACAACTCACCCTCGGTCGGACGAAGGAACGTATGGACCACAAACCGAAACATCTTGGCATGATGACCGGTGATCTCGACGCCACGAACTTTGTCTCTCCGCTTCACACATTTCCCAGCAGCCTTCATGAACCGCTTGTATTCATCATCGCTGAACGTGTGCCGGGGTGTGTCGACGGTCTTTTGCTTTGGCATCACCGGCAGCACATCCAGCAGACCGTCCTCGACTGCCAGTGTCAGGACTTTGCGGATGATGATGGTGTGCTTGGCCTTGGTTGACTCAGCCAACCGCTTTGGCCGGTTCTCGTCCAGATGAATCAAGTAATCCCTAACCATCCCCGTGGTGATCTTGCTGACATCGTACTTTCCGAAGTAGCAGATCAGCCCGTCCTTGGATCGGTTCAGCAGTTTGTTATCACCATCCGACCACTTGGACTTGCCCTTCTGCACCCCCATCAGCTTTTTAGCGTAGTGCTCAAAGCTGGTGCCTTTCTTCTTGGCATGGTCACTGTTGGCCTTGCTGCGGAACGTGTCAGCAAACTCATAAGCCACTTCAATCGCTTCGAGTCGTGATTCTTCCTTGGAAGACCGATGAATGTATTTTCCTGCCATCGGGTCTCTAAATCGGAAATACCAATAAGGGCTGCGGCCTGTACGATAGATCGCCAGACCCTTTCGGAGGTGTTTCAGCTTGGAGATTTGGTTTTTTGAATCTTTGGCCAAGGTCAGCCCGTCGGAGGAGTGTATAACTGTGTAAAACTTTTACGGCGGAAAATCCGAACTCTCAACGTTCAAAATTTCTCAACTACTTCAGTGATTTAATGGTGCCCGGGGGCGGAATCGAACCACCGACACGAGGATTTTCAATCCACTGCTCTACCCCTGAGCTACCCGGGCACGGAAACGGCTTTTGCCGTTGGGTGGAGGCGTTCTATGACTTGCTACTGGCAGTGTCCAGAGGCTTTTTTACATTTTTTCAATGTGGGCGCGGCATCTCAGTTTCCGATGAAGAAACATCCTGTTCAGCGTCTTCTTCACGCTGTGAAGGAACCGCGTAAGACCCGTTCAGCCATTTGGCCAAATCAATGTCTGCACAGCGTTTGGAGCAAAAAGGACGGAATTGAGACACGGTAGCTGCGTGGCAGATCGGGCAGCTCATTTCAGCACCTCTTCCAAGGAAATCCGACCGCGTTTGCGTTGCAATTCATAGTGACCCAAGGGGGTCCATCCGGCCAGAATCGTCTCGATCGGATCGGACTTGAATGCAGATCGCAAAACGGCTTCGAAACCGCGCCGGTCTTTCTTGGGCATCGGAGCGAGATCGAGCGTGATCTGCCCCCCCAATCCGCGTACACGCAATGCACGCGGCAGTGCTTTGGCGCAGGCGAAATTGGCCTTGGTTCCGGCGGCCATCGAGGTGTCTGAACCCGTATTTACATCTACGGCCACCAGGGCGCGGGTGGGCTGGATATAGAAGTGTCCGCCCCCGGCCAATGGTTCTGATATTCCGCCCGCCTGATCCAATGCATCCAGGACACCATGCGCCTCAAAGGCGCCGGGCTCGGTGACGACCTCGGCCGGGTCGGTCCAGTCGCGCCAGGCCAAAACATGCGGCCCATCACCTGCGAGCAGAACCTCAGGCTCGGTACCGGGATCGTTCATCACAGCATCGGCATGAGCCAGCATGACGCCGATATCTTCAGCAATCTCTTCGGCGTTCTCGCCCTGACAGCAGGACCGCAGGATCAACCCGTGTTCGCTGCCCGCCATCGCCTCATGTGCAATTTCCAGCAAGCGGTCGCGTTCATCCTCATCCCGGATACTGCGCGAGATATTCAGGCCAGGCGCATCCGGTGTGACAATCGCAAAGCGGCTTTTAAACAACACGCGATCCGTCACCGGCAGCGCCTTTCCGGGTTCGACAAAACCGGTCACCTGGACCAGCTTGAGCTCTCCGGGGGCTAATCCTTTGACCTGTCGCAAAAAGGCCTGGCCGTCCGGCGTAGCCAGAAACATCCCACCCTGCCCCTTGACCGGGCGATCCGCCCGCGCCCGGTAGATAGTACCGGGTGCCGGGGCTTCGGAAGCAATCAGGAAATCGTCAAGCTTTCCGTCCACCATCAACGCCGCTGCCTCGCGGTTGTTGATGTGGTCTAAAACGATGGTACGCCCCTTCATAGTGCCTCGCGATACAAAGGATAGCCGATGCCCTGCAGCAAAGCGGCAGTCTCGGATAATGGTAGTCCCACGATGCCGGTAAATGAGCCGGAAATCCATGGGATGAACGCCCCTGCAGGCCCCTGGATTGCATATGCACCGGCTTTGCCTTGCCAGTCACCGGTTGCCAGATAGGCATTGATCTCAACATCCGACAGGCGCTTGACCTTGACCTGAGACACTACATCGCGTTGCGATATGCGGTCTCCGCGCCGAACCGCAACCGAGGTAATCACCCGGTGCCGCCGTCCAGACAGAGCGTGCAGAAACTCGGCCGCCTGACCTGCATCTTCAGGCTTTCCCAAGATGCGCCGACCCAGCGCGACCGTGGTGTCCGCACAAAGTGTGACATCATCGCTTTCGGCGGGAACTGCTTGCACTTTGGCGCGTGTGATCCGGTGGCAATAAGGCACCGGCAACTCACCCTTCAAAGGCGTTTCGTCAATGTCAGGGGCACGGATCGCGTCGGGCTGTACGCCAAGCTGCGCCAGCAGGTCCAGCCGCCTTGGGCTGCCCGATCCAAGAATAAACGCCATGTGTGGGGCGTTACTTAAAGCGATAGTTGATCCGACCTTTGGTCAGATCGTAGGGGGTCATCTCGACTTGAACTTTGTCGCCAGCCAGAACACGGATGCGGTTCTTGCGCATCTTGCCTGCCGTATGTGCGATGATCTCATGGCCGTTTTCCAGCTCGACCCGAAACGTCGCATTAGGCAGGAGTTCCTTCACGACACCGGGAAATTCGAGCGTATCTTCCTTGGCCATGTTGTCTCCATAATTACGTTGCACCCGCAGAATCTACGGGGATGTGCGCCTAAATGAGCCTATTTGGGGCTTATTTCAAGGGCGTATTCACCTAAAGAGAGGATATTGTGACTGTTTCGACTCGACCGCACTGCTCGTCCCAATGGGCGCGGTTCAACACATGGCCATCCCGGCGCACATTGGCGATCGTAGTCAAGTCGACGTCGGCATAGGTCCAGCCAGGTTGGTTCAGCGCTCCCTCTGCTAACACTCCGGTCGCGGGAAAACCCTTGTCAGGTGGACCAAAAATACCGCCCGTTCCTGTATTCATATCCACCGCATCGGACCATTCGTTTTTGCCCACGAGAGACGCCATGACCGTAACACATTGGTTTTCCAGCGCACGCGACATAGCCCCGATGCGGACACGCCAGTATCCTGCCAACGCCTCGGTGCATGAGGGAACCAGGATTATATCCGCCTCACTTAGGGCTCTGCCCAGCAGGGGGAATTCACTGTCATAGCAGATCAGGATTCCGATTTTTCCAAGTGGGGTATCAAACAATTTCAGTGGTCCGCCCGGCGCGATATCCCAGTCTTCGCGTTCAAAGCGGGTCATGATCTGTTTGTCCTGATGGTCAAACGTCCCGTTCGGAGCGTAGAGCACAGCCCGGTTTACCGGACGGCCTGACCCGTCAATCACCGGAGCGGATGCGCCCAGGATGTAGGTCTCATGTTCTTGAGCCAGACGCGAATGCAGGGCCTGCACGTCCCCCATCCGATCTGAAACAGCACGGATCGAGCGTTCCAGATCACCCGCTACTTCGGCCCCGTCCAGCGTCGACAATTCCATCGCGCCATATTCAGGGAAAACCAGTAGTTCAGCCCCCTGCCCTGCGGCATCCGAGACCCAGCGGGCCAGCTTATCTTCATACTGCGCCCAGTTTTCGAGCCAGTCGAGGTTATAGGCGGCGGTGGCAGCTTTCATGGAGTAACTTTCATTGCGCTGGTTTGGCGAACACTAGTTGAGGGCGCCCTGAAAAGTACAGGAACATATGCGCATATACCGGCCCTGCAAGGGATTGTGAGTTAGCATCTCAAGCCTGAAATGGCTAAATAAGATTAGGAGAGTTGCGATGCAAAACCGGGAAAGTTTCGAAAAGTTCTATTACACAAAGGTTGGCATGGGAGAAGCCTGCGGTTGCGCCGAACGGATTATCGACGTGTACGAATTCAACCGAACGGGTGGAGCGCTATCAAAATCAACTCCGAGACAGCAAAGGCGGAAACGCCGGTCAATCAGGGCTTGGGCCGTAAAATACGGCCTTCTTGGGCGCAAACGTCAGCCATAAAATCTAAGCCGTGATATCCCTGATCCAAAACTGCAACGGCTTCAGCGTCTCGCCTTCTTCGCCGACATCCTTCCACGAAAACTGCGCGACAGCGCCGGGCAACGGCTCATACTTCCGCGCGTTCCAAAAAGCATCCAGCGGGCGGTAGGCATCAGGCCGCATCGGGTGATCGGTCGTGCGTTGCACACCGCAAAAGGCGCATTTGGTGAAGCCAAAGCTGCGCGCATGGGCTTCGCGCAAGTCAAAGAATTTATGTCCCACGCCCTGCCTGCGATAGTTGGGCAGCAAGACGGATTCGGCGCAGTAGAAGATCTGGGACAAATCCAGCCCAGAGCCATCGAAGGCCGCCGCGAAATCGGCGGCATGGTCGACTAGCGGGGCGCCGGTCGATGCGCCGATCAGACGATCCCCGTCAAAGGCACCAACAACGATGGCTCTGTCGCTGTCACGGTAGGATTGCAGGTATTTCCGCTCGTATTCCAGATCGCCGTCATAAAGATACGGCCATGCCCGAAACACCTCGATCCGCAAGCGAGCGACATCATCCAGAGCTGCCTCAAGCGCCGCCCCGGTCAAGGCGCGAACGCCTGTGACCTCAGCCATTCGAGACCTGCTTGGTCCAGTCGGCCAGGTTGTAATAGGTGGTGACCCGCGTGATCTTGCCATCCTTCAGGTCAAAGAACGACCCGGCTGGTAGGCGGTAGGTCTGCCCGTGTGCTTTGGGCAGGCCTTCATCCGTCTCAAGATAGGTGCCGTTCACGATGAATTCAGCGGCGGCACGGGTACCGCCCTCGGCCGCGAACACAACGATATCGGTGAGGTTCTCGCGATAGCAGCGGTTCATGTGGTCACAAAAAGCTGCGAATTTCTCTTTGCCCACTCGTATCTGGCCTTCGTTCACATGATGGGCCACATCGTCGGACAAACAGGCCAGCATGCCGGTTACGTCCCCGGCGTTGAAGGCTTCGAAATAGGTTTTGACGGTTTCGTTCATGGTCACTCCGTTGGTTCGCCCCAGCGGTCCTTCAGATGCTGAATGATCTGATCGCGGGTCTGTCGGTAGTGATGTAACTTTTCCTCGCGGCTTTCGCCCAGCCCGGTAGGGTCCATTATTGGCCAATAATCGACATCCAGATGAAAAACCCGCGTCAAATCCAGCGCACGGCGCTGGCTGGCCGGCGACAGCGCTACAATCAGATCGAACGAGCTGAGGTCGTCGCCCCATTCCTGCATTTCATCAAACGACCGGGACCGGTGACGTGAAAGCTCGACGTCGATTTCATGACAGACCGAAATGCAAAAGCCATCGATCTCAAGATCGTTGTGCACCCCGGCGGATTGCACATAGGTGCCGGTGCCATAAAACTTCTTCATGATGCCTTCGGCCATCGGAGATCGGACCGAATTGTGGTCGCAACAGAACAAGATGGACTGCGGCAGAGACGTCACCCGTCACCCCCCGAAATGCAATACGCAGATCAACGTAAACAGGCGACGGGCTGTGTCTGAATCAACTTCGGCCTTGCCTTCCAGACGTTCCTGCAACACCCGACTGCCTTCATTATGGATACCGCGCCGGGCCATGTCGATGGTTTCGATCTGGCTGGGCGGCAAAGTCTTTACGGCGTCGAAATAGCTTTCACAGATCTGGAAGTAGTCCTTGACCACCTGCCTGAATGGTCCAAGGGACAGATGGAACTCGGCCGCTTTTTCTTCGGCTTCGGTGGCAATGTCGAAGACCAAACGCTTGTCACGGATCGAGAGCTGCACATGATACGGCCCTTCCGGAACCACACGATCATCGCGTTTGGGCAGCGCGAAAGCGTTATCCTCAAGCAGATCATAGATTGCCACCTTGCGCTCCTGCTCGATCTCGGGAGTCGGCGGGGGCAAGTTTCTATCATCAAGTTCGATGTGCGAAATTCGGGTCATGGTCGTTTGGTCCGTTCAGGTCGGGACAGACTTATCCCAATGGAAATAAATGGGCAACGCAGTGACGGCCCGTCCGACGAAAATCGTCAAAGCGGGTGTTCGGACGGATCTATTCCGTGTTTGCGCAACAGCGTATCGACCAGTGAACCAGAGTTGATTTGGCGGCCAAGAAAGATCTTTCGGAACCAGGATCCAAAAAAATGGACAGACATCTGTTGGTCCCACTTCAGAAAATCCAATTTGGAAAGGTCGGGATCATTCCAAAGGCCGCGATATCGCAATGGGATAGGATAGAGGACCGACCTGTGCACAGCCATCTCATGCTCTGGTGTGCCATAAAGAAAGTGAAACAGCATGGGCGGACCAAAGCTGAAAATTGGCAGGCTCCAATAGGTCGACCCGTTGAACATCTGGCGGTAGGTTTCCTTATGCTCTTGTGTCCACCATGGTGGCACCAGATCGCTGTCAAAAGCATATTTGCACATGGCCTGCAGCCCCGGACTGTCGCTGGGCAACGCAAGTACACCGTTCATGATCCGTTGTTTCTTGCGGTTCGCATTCGGAAAAAGATACCCGTTCTTTGTCTCGAATGGCCGGACCGCATAAGCATCCGCATCGGCCCAGATATAGTCGGTTTTTTGCATCAACTGCAGACGGAAAAGATCTGCATGAACGGCCACGGATCGGGTTATCGGATCGCGGTAGATCTCGGGAGTATCATAAATTTCGCGGGCATCGCGCGGCTCGATATAATCCGGAATGTCTTCAAGATCGCCATAGTGATAGACGATTGGCTTCTGGTCGACATCGGCGAAGGACTTCAGGCACAGATGTTCCAAAAAGCTAAAGCGCTTACCGATCCAGAGGGTCGCCACACGTTCCAAATCAACCTCCTTTAGATCCGGTCGCACATAAAGAGCGCCGCAATTTGCCCCTTGATTTCAAGCCCTATCGGGGAAAATCGGATTAGGTAATTGCAGGTGTGACCCTCTGACCATAGGTGATCAACCGTTCAATCGTTTCAACCGTGCGGTCACGGACAGCCCGTGCGCCTCGAGGCTTTCCGACTGTGCAAGTTGCTCTGCCGCTGGCCCGATTGCCCGCAGGGCTTCGGGTGTCATCTGGCTGAGCGTCGTGCGTTTCAGGAAATCCATCACACTCAGACCGGAAGAAAAACGCGCCGACCGAGCGGTGGGTAGGACGTGATTAGGCCCACCAACATAATCCCCGATTGCCTCGGGCGTGTACTGACCAAGAAAGATTGCACCTGCGTGAATTGTCTTTTCGCTCAAAGCGACGGGATCTGCGACGCATAGCTCAAGGTGTTCCGGGGCAATTCGGTTCGACAGAGAGGCTGCCTCATCCAGACTGCCCACAGTGATCACCGCACCAAAATCGCGCCAGCTGGCACCGGCAATCGCCCGGCGCTGCAGAGTTTCAAGACGTTTGTCTACGGCTTGCGCCACAGCCCGCCCAAATTCAGCACTATCCGTGATCAGGATCGACTGAGCACTTTCGTCATGCTCAGCCTGGCTGAGCAGGTCCAGCGCGATCCAATCCGGATCGTTATCCTTGTCGGCAATGACCAGAATCTCGGACGGGCCCGCAATCATGTCGATGCCGACCTTGCCAAAGACACGGCGCTTGGCCGCGGCGACAAAGGCGTTTCCGGGGCCTGTGATCTTGTCCACCGCTGCGATGGTATCTGTTCCATAGGCCAGTGCCGCAATCGCCTGCGCCCCGCCGATGCGATAGACCGTAGTCACGCCTGACAGGCTTGCGGCCAAAAGGACCAGAGGGTTCGCCTGACCGTCTGGGGTGGGCACGGCGATGGCCAGACGCTCGACCCCTGCGACATTGGCCGGGATCGCGTTCATCAGAACCGACGACGGATACGAGGCCAGCCCTCCCGGCACATACAGCCCCGCCGCAGACACTGCGGACCAGCGCCAGCCAAGGGTCGCCCCGGCCTCATCCGTCCATTGGTGATCGGCGGGCATCTGTTTCTCGTGATAGGCCCGGATGCGTTCGGCTGCCAGTTCGAGCGCCTGACGATCCGCGTCCGAGACCTGCGCAATGGCGGCGTCGATTTCCTCTGCCGAAAAGGCCAGCGTATCCGGTGTCAGCTCTAACCGGTCGAATTTGGCCGTCAGTTCGATTACCGCCTCATCCCCACGGACCCGCACATCGTCAATTATCTGCGCTACGATGGCATCAACATCCGGGCTGTCTTCGCGCTTGGCCGACAGCAGGGTTTGAAAAGCGGCTTCAAACTCGGGCGACGTGGTGTCTAGAAAAACGGGCATGATCTGGCACTCCGTGGCGTTTCACCGGGTCATATCGCCGGGATGGGCTGTCCTCAACCCTCAGTCCACCGGGCGCAGCGATTTGCGCATGCCAAAACAGGATATGCTGTTGCGCTCAGAGCACCCTCCGGTGGGCTCCCAGCCGTGTCGGATATAAAAATCTCGAGCCGTCCGCGTTCCTTGAAGCAGCGCTTGAGAACATCCGGCAGCGATCAGTTGCTCTTCCAGTCGCATCAGTAATGCGCTTCCAACCCCATGACCGATATGAGCCGGGTCGATATAAAGCAGCGTAATTTCGCCGTCCTCTCGCAAGCCGCCAACTGCCGCAACCTGTCCCGTGCGTTCGGCCAACCATATCTGCGATCCGGTCTTGATCCAGCTCCGGATCGTTTCCGGGTCCTTGTTGGCCGTCCATTCCGCGATGGCCTTCGGATCATCGCCATGATCCGCCCGGCACAGCTGCGTGATCGAACGGATCAGTACGCGGCTTAAATCAAAGACATCAAACACGGTCGCGCGGCGCAACATCAGACCAGCGGGTGGTTCTGAGAAGGCCTGCGCGATACCGCGCTTATTCTGCATGATGCGGTGCTTGCCCCGACGGCGCCTGATACGGGCGGGTCACATCCTTGAGCGTGACGTCTATTGCCTCGACCGATAGACGGATCGCGCCATCACCAGCCAATGTCAGCAAAATCTGACCCGCGCCGTCTTCGCCGGGTTCAAAATCGACCGAAAGCAAGGACATCACCAAATCCTTCTCGCTACGGTCGATACCCTGGCTGGCCACGGTTAGAACGGAAGCGAACACCAGCACAGACTGCACCCTTTCGAATGGACGGCCCCGGCGCGTGGCCGCATCCTTGTCCTCCCAGCGGAAACGGTTCAGCAACAGGCCAAAGCGGCGCTGCGACGGGTGCCAGGTCATTTCGGATACTGGGAACACCGCATCCTGTGTCAAAGTCGAGATCACTTGAAGGTCATCCCCATCCTCTGCACCCAGATTCAGTGGAGCCTCACGCCCATCGTGGAAACTTGCGTCTGTCATTGGTCTTTGATCCGTTCAATTTTGGCGCCCACGCCTTCCAACTTGCGCACAACATGCTCATACCCACGATCCAGATGATAGACCCTGCTGACAGTTGTTTCACCTTCAGCAGCCAGCCCCGCCAGTATCAGCGAGACCGAAGCGCGCAGATCTGTCGCCATAACCGGTGCGCCCTTCAGACGTTCGACACCAGTCACGGTTGCCGTGCCACCGTGCACTTCGATATTCGCGCCCATCCGCACCAATTCGGGGGCGTGCATGAAACGGTTCTCGAAAATGCGTTCTTCGAGCACCGAGGTACCTTCGGCCGTGCACATCAGCGCCATCATCTGGGCCTGCAGGTCGGTCGGAAAACCCGGGAACGGCTCGGTCACGACATCCACGGCTTTGACGCGCCCGTTCTTTCGGGCGACCAAAAGACCGTTTGCTGTTTCCGAGACATTCACGCCCGCCGCATCCAGTTTCCCGGCAAATGATTCCACCAGAGACATCCGCCCGCCCAACAGTTCGACTTCTCCACCGCAGATCGCCGGCGCCAGCATATAGGTGCCCAGCTCGATCCGGTCAGTCACAACCTGATGGGTGGCACCATGTAACCGGTCTACGCCCTGAATTTCGATGGTCGGCGTGCCTTCACCAGAAATCTGAGCACCCATCTTCCGCAGACACTCGACCAAATCGACGATTTCAGGTTCGCGCGCCGCGTTCTTCAGAACCGTTGTGCCTTTGGCCAGCGTGGCCGCCATGACAATGTTCTCGGTCGCGCCCACGGATGCAAATCGCATCTCATGCACGGCACCTTTCAACCCGCCCACAGCTTTGGCATGCAGATACCCGTCCTTAAGCTCAATCTCAGCCCCCAGCGCCTCGAGCCCTTCGACGTGCAGATCCATCGGACGCGCGCCGATTGCACAGCCCCCGGGCAGCGAAACGACGGCCTGCCCAAACCGCGCCAGCAAAGGACCCAGCACAAGGTTTGACGCGCGCATCTTTCGCACGATGTCATAGTCCGCCGTCTGACTGGTTAGGTCGTGGCTGGACATAGCGATCACCTGACCATCCTGCAATGACGACACCTCGGCCCCCAAGGACTGCAGCAAAGCCGTCATCGTCTTGATGTCGCTCAGCCGAGGCGCATTGGTCAGCGTCAGCGGTTCTTCGCTGAGCAAGGTCGCCGGCATCAGCGTCAGACACGCGTTTTTTGCCCCTGCAATCGGTATCTGACCTTTAAGCGGCCCGTTGCCTGTCACCAGAATCGAATCCATCTGCTCTTATCCCTCGTCTTTGTCGGCTTTGCCGTTCTGGGTTGCCCGCGCCTTAGCCTGCGCCTTACGCCGCGCCATATTCGCCTTGAGCGCCGCTTTCAGCCGCTCTTCGCGCACATCGCCGGATCTGCCGTGTTTTTTAGGTGTATTTTTATCTGCCATAACCTTTCTCTACAGGAGGCGAAAAAAACCGTCCAGACACCCTTGCGCCGCGTTTCGTTTGAGTCTAATCACCCGCCCACAGCGCTGCTGTAGCTCAGAGGTAGAGCACTCCCTTGGTAAGGGAGAGGTCGAGAGTTCAATTCTCTCCAGCAGCACCATCTCATCTTTGCACCTCTGGTTTTCTTTGAAGCTCCGAAACGGGTGGGCAAATGACGTTGAGATATGCCTTGTTTCGGCAATATCGCACTGGCTCCGCCGAAGCTGACCTACGTAGCCGACCATGTACAGCTAGGCTGCCGCAAGTTTTGTCCTGACCATCTCTCGCATATCCCTAATCCGGGGCAAACTGTCCACGCAGCCAAGCTTTGAACAGGTCGACATCGATATGCGAAACGTTCAAATGTCGGGCCGCTGCCTCGAAGCTGCGTAACCAACTATGGGTATTGGGTTTGATCTAATCTAGAGACAAATAATTTTTGTGGTAGATAGCCTGTTTTATCATTTTCACTTGCGGCTCAGGTCGCGATACAAGTTTTTGAATTGTCTCAAATCCGAACAGGGAATCTGGACTTGATCAAACCAGACGTCTCATCGACGAAAGTCAGGATTGCCGCATTCGTGGCCAATCCGGCGCTTGGCTTCGACTTCGTGGCAAACGCGGCCGGTCCTGGCGTTATTGCAGGTTCCAACGTCGTTCATCAGACAAAGGGGTCGGTGGCACCTTGTTCTCGGGAATCGCTTATCGACCGCTCACCTAGCGGATCTTTTTGTTTGGATTTTTCGTACACTCGGAAGGAATAGAAGATGAAAGTAGGGTTCATTGGACTTGGTAATGTCGGCGGAAAGCTTTCAGGCAGCCTGTTGCGGAACGGAATCGACCTGACGGTTCTTGATCTAAACCGCGACCTGATGGAAGCGGCGGCGGACAAGGGTGCCAAGTTGGCGGAAAATGCCGCAGCATTGATGCGTGATTGCGATGTCGTCATCACCTGCCTACCCTCGCCTGCCGCCTCGGACGCTGTCATGCAGGAGATGCTGCCAGAGGTGAAAGAAGGCAAGATCTGGCTGGAGATGTCTACCACTGACCAAGCTGAAGCCGAACGCCTTGGCGGTATCGTCATCGCCGCCGGTGGTGCCGCAGTCGATTGCCCGGTATCTGGCGGTTGCCACCGCGCCGACACTGGTAATATCTCGATCTTTGCTGGCTGTGACCGCTCAACGTTCGAGCGAGTTCTGCCGTTGCTGAAGACCATGGGACGACGTATCCTGCATACCGGTGAGCTTGGCAGCGCCTCGATGCTCAAGGTACTTACCAATTATCTGGCCACCGTCCATCTGGTCGCCAATGCCGAAGCGTTGGTGACGGCGAAGGCTGCAGGTATGGACCTGAACACAGCCTACGAGGCGATCAAAATTTCGTCTGGTAACAGCTTTTCCCATGTTACCGAAAGCCAGGTAATCCTGAACGGTTCGCGCGATATCTCATTCACCATGGATCTGGTGAAAAAAGATGTGGGCCTGTTCCAAAGTATTGCCGAACGAAACAATGTGCCGCTGGAAGTCTCTCCCTTGATTTGCCAGATTTTTGACGACGGCATTGCACGCTATGGCGATCGCGAGCTATCGCCCAACATTATCCGTCGGTTAGAGGACGCCACCGGTCTTTCCATCCTTGCCCCCGGCTTCCCTGCGGAAATGGCGGATGACGAACCAGAAGAGCCTGGATACGAGGTGATCCCGCAGGGTTCGTCGCACGTCTCAGCCGGCAGCTAGAGCCCGTTTCGGCAGCCACGAGCAAGTTGAGGGCAGGTATCATACCTGCCCCAACGGCCAATGATCAGGGGCTCAATGCCCTTTGAACGGCGTCGCACCAGCTAACTCGGCCTCGAATTGCGGGACAGTATGATGCAATGCGCAAAGCAAAAAATCCGAGGATGAGGCGGATATACGATAGGGACGACGGTCCGACAGGGCAGTATTGATATTGGGTGAGGGCGTCGGATGTGGGCTGCCGACCGCCCAAAAACTCATTTCCTAACACGCCCTCTCTGTGATCCCGACACGCGCCTCTGTTCTTACCCGTCGAGCATAGCGAGAACAGCGTCACGATCGGACAGAACCAGCAGCAAAGCGATATCATCCGGTTGTAGCTTTTCGAGTATCATTGATGCGGCTTGTGTGGGCGAAGCGGCTCTGAGTATTTGTTCTGCACCATACCCATGTTCCAACGCTGTCCTTTCGATCAGATCAGAAATTTCCCCCGACTCGCGGCCTCTTAGATACCCTTCCAACTCGGTTGCGACGACCACGTCGGGTTGGAAATTCAGCGCTGTCGCGGTTACGTCCCGGATATCCTGATCCGATCTGTCCCCCGCATGGCTGAGCATGATGAAACGCCGTTTTGCTGGCAAGCTCGACAGCGCATCGCAAACGGCGGAAATCGAATGCGGGTTATGTGCAAAATCCACAAAGACCCGTGCCCCGTTGTATCGGAACTCGTTGCAACGGCCTGGATTATCCTTGGCGTCTGGCTTGAACCCGGCCAACCCATCCCGAGCCGCCTGAACGGGCAAGTCCAGCGCCAAAGCTAGGCACAAGGCCGCTAGCGCGTTCAGGATATTGTATTTCGCAGCGCCGCCCATGGTCAGGGGGACATCGGAAACTGCGATCACCACCTGTTCCACCGCACCGTCGAAAAACACGATATCACCCTGCCGCACATAGGCGCAGCACCTGTCTGCATCGCGCGCCTGGCGGATCAGGTCGTTCTGCGCGTCCAGCGAAAACCACCAGATATTCGCCGAGGTATTCTCCGCCTCGGCACGGACAAAGTCGTCATCGGCATTCAGGGCCAACACGCCCCCTTCGGCCAATGTTCGATGTACGGCGAATTTGGCCTGGGCCAGTTCCGGAACCGTGTTGACCCCGTATTGGCCCAGATGGTCGTTGGCCACATTGGTGACAGCCGCCGCCGTGGCGGCGCGGGTCGGCAGACCCCGGCGCAGGATGCCCCCACGGGCGACTTCAAGGCAGGCAACCTCCAGCCTTTTATCGCGCAGCAACATCCGCCCGCCGCCGGGGCCGGAGTAATCGCCACGGTCCAGTATATCATCGCCCACGCGGACAAACTCGGTCGAGGTTAGCCCAGCGATCTTGCCCGAAGCGCGCGCGATAGCCTCAAGCAGCCGGGTCGTAGTGGTCTTGCCGTTGGTTCCGGTGATGAACGCGACCGGGATATCATGCAGCGCAGACCAGTCCACCTCACCCGGGGTGGGCAGCCCATCAACAGGCCAAGTCTGACTGCCTGTACCATGCCCGATCGACACCTCGTCATCATCGCAAAGGATATCCACGCCATGCGCCTCAGCCGCGGCGATCAAGGCGATCAGTGCGGGATTGGCTTCCATTTCCATGACGCCTTTGACATCCGCAACCATCTGATCGAAATCTCCGGGCTCGGATGCCAGCAGTTCTGCAGCACAGAAATGCCAGGCGGTTTGCGCTGCGAATATCCCGGAATAGAGCTGATCCATCGGTGCCGAGATCGCCAGATTGACGCCGCCCGTAAAGGTACGGTGGATCAGACCCTGCCCCTGCCCCTGCCAGCCCAGTGCGTCCAGAACCCGGTGCGCATGCTTCTCCCACAAGTCGGTGATCTGCGTCGCGTCGATATCAGTGAAGAAAACATCCATCACAGCGCCGGGTCGGTTCCATAGCAGGCCCGGCCCGGTCAGACGCCGGGCGTCATCCACCTGAATATAGTCAACGGTCGCGCTTTCTATTGACAGCGCGGTCTCAAGCTCTTCGATCCGGTCCATTCCGGTGCCTCCGCTCAATCCGCGTCTTCGCTGATTTCACGGGCAAGACGCACGCCACGCTCATCCCGGATCAGGTTCTGGTCGCCTTCGAACATATCTTCGAACGAGGTTTCGGCGGGGGCTGCCACAGGTGCGACCTCGGGTTCTTCGCCATCAGAATTGAAATAGATGATCTGTTTCCAGCAGCGCGTTGTGTCATCACCAAAGATCACCAACAGATCGCCCTGTCCGGCCTGTTCCAACGCGGCACTGACCGCTTCGACTTCGTCGGGGATGACCGTGATGGCTGCGGCATCCACGCCGTTGTCGATCAGGGCTTGACGCATCATCTGCGGCACCTCGTCATGCCCGCGTCCGCGACGGCGGTCATCTGCCTTGCAGATGAAATGATCAAAATGTCCGGCCAGGGCGGCGGCCCCATCGACAATATCTTCGTCGCGCCGGTCGCCAGGCATCGCTACCACGCACAGCCTGCGGCCCTTGATCTCTAACTGATCGGCCAGTGCCGCCATCGCTTTCAGCGCGGCGGGGTTATGGCCATAATCGAGGATCACCTTGAAGGGATGTTCGTCATAGACATTCATCCGTCCAGGTGCCTGAAAATAGCTGGTGTCGAAGGTGCGCAGCCCATGACGGATATTATCCAGATCCACGCCGAAACTATAGGCCATCGCGGCGGCGAACATCGCATTCTGGACGTTGAAAATCGCCTTGCCTTCCAACGTCGCCGGGATCAGATGCGACCACAGAACCGGGATATGAAGCCCATTGTCATAGATGGTCAGCATGTCACCATTCATGCCTTTTTCAAGCACGATAGCCTTGCCGCCGGCCTTGATATGTTCCTTGACCAGACTGTGCGCTGGATTGGTCGTGACATAGAAAATCTGATCCGCTTGGGCGTAGTCGGCCATTTTCAGACAGTTGATGTCATCGGCATTCAGCACTGCAGTATCCACAGCGCTTTCAACCACCACGCGCTTGACAACGGCCAGCTCCTCGACCGTGTTTATGCCGCCGAGACCCAGATGATCGGCCGAGACATTCAGACACGCCGCCACGTTCGACCGCTGATAGCCCAAACCGGACCGCACAAGCCCGCCGCGTGCGGTTTCCATCACTGCAAAATCGACCGCCGGATCACGCAGGACGATCTGCGCGGATTTCGGTCCCGTCATGTCGCCCTTAACGCTTAGTTTACCGTCCACATAAACGCCATCGGTCGAGGTCATGCCAACGGTCTTGCTGCTGGTTTTCATAATATGCCCCAGCATCCGCGAGGTCGTCGTCTTGCCGTTGGTGCCTGTGATCGCCGCAATCGGGATGCGGGTTTCTTCGGTGGCTGGGAACAACATGTCGATCACTCTGCCCGCCACGTCGCGAGGCTGACCTTCGGAGGGCGCCACGTGCATCCGAAAGCCCGGGGCGGCGTTCACCTCGACTATAGCTCCGCCAATATCCTTGTAGGATTTGGTGATGTCGTCGATCAGAAAGTCCACACCTCCCACATCCAATCCAACCGCCATTATGGCGCGTTCGGCCATGTCACGATTGTCAGGATGCACCACATCCGTCAGATCAATCGCTGTCCCCCCCGTCGACAGATTTGCCGTTGAACGGAGATAGAAAATCTCGCCTTCCGACAGCACGGTTTCTTCGGTCACGCCCGCATTCTCCATCAGGCGTTTGGCCTGATTGTCGATTTCCAGCATCGTCAGCACTTTCTCGTGTCCGATGCCACGGCGCGGATCCTGGTTCACGATGTCAACCAGTTCGGCAATCGTGTGTGTGCCGTCGCCAACGACATGTCCGGGGACACGCTTGGCCACCGCAACCAGTTTGTTGTTCACAACCAGCATTCGGTGGTCAAAACCGGTGATGAAGCTTTCCACCAGAATGGCCCTGCTGCGAGAATGTTCCTTGGCTTCGGCAAAACCGGCCTCGACCTCGGACTCTGAATTCAGATTGATCGAAACACCGCGCCCATGATTGGCGTCGAGCGGCTTGACGACGACAGGAAACCCAATACGTCCCGCTGCTTTTGCCGCCTCGCGCGCCGAATAGACCATGCGCTGCTGTGGTACCGGCAGGCCCAGATCGTTCAGCAGATTGTGGGTATCTTCCTTGTCGCAGGAAATCTCGACCGAGATATGTTTGGTCTCGGAGGTGATGGTCGCCTGAATGCGTTTCTGGTATTTGCCATGCCCGAACTGCACCAGCGAGCCGGAATTCAGCCGGATCCAGGGGATGTCCCGTTCTTGTGCCGCCTTGACCAACGAGCCGGTCGAGGGGCCAAATTCTTTGCGCTGCGCCCGCAGCACAAAGCTGCGTAACTCATCATCCCAGTTGAAATCCGGATCAAAATCGTAATCCACCTGGTCCTTGAGGGAGTGTGGCAACAGATGCATTAGCAGACGCATCGCCAGCTTGCCCGCATCCAGTCCGACATCGCGCTGGCGGTATTCATAGACCATGTTGTACTGGCCGGGTTCGCCAGTGCCGCGCGTTCGGCCAAAAGTCACATCCGTACCAGCTACGTTCTGCACCTCGATAGCGCAATGTTCCAGCACATGACCCAGCCAGGTGCCTTCATCTTCGCGCAGGCGGCGGATGAACCCGCCGGGTTCGCGATAGGAACAGCCATGTTCTGCTAAACCGGGAAGTGCAGCGACCAGAGCGTCGATAAATTCCGAACCAATTTTTGCCGAAGGCCATTCTTCCAGAATACCCAGATCGATAACGTGGCGAATAACCGGAAAACTTGCCCAAACATTCGGGCCGACAAAGACGTTGGTCGAAATTATTTTCATGAGGCACCCTGTTGGTTAGTTTTTATTTTCCCCCGCCGGCGCCCTCGTCCCCGGACAGGTCCGGCAATGTACAGAACGCCATATGCTCATCCGGCGGAAACGCCTGGCGAGCCGTCAGATCATAACGGCACCCTTCGCCCAGAACGTCAAGCCGAAGTCCCAGAAGGCTCAACGCCTCTCCGCGGCGGGCATCCCACATCGATGAATGCGTCAGATGGCTGGCATCCACCACAGTGACCGTTCCGCTGCCCACTACCTCAAGGACGTTATCGGGTCCAATGAAGGCCGCCGTGTCTTCGTCAACGCCCAACCCGATCAGGAAAGGGTTGAAAGATGAGGCGGTTAACAGGCGCCCCAGGCGGTTACGCTGCGTGAAATGCTGGTCAATGATGACCGCATTGGTCAAACCCATGCCCGGGGCCAGAGTGATATTGCCTTCAGCCGGGGCCGAATTGCTGCTGCCGCCTGCAACCATATGCTCGGACATGACCGACGCCCCGGCTGAGGTTCCCGCAATCGGTATCCCCGCCGCATTCCGGCGCCGGATTTTCTGAGCAACAAGCGTGCCACCCAGAATCGCCGACAACCGAAGCTGGTTCCCGCCGGTCATGAATATCCCAGTGGCGCGGTCCAACATCTCGGCATAGTCGGGATTGTCGCAATCGGCGCGGCGCGAGATGGGCAGGAACTCAACCTGACCCGCTCCAAGCTCAGAGAAAATGCGGTTATAATCCGGCCCTGTTTCTTCCAGCATCGAGGCTGTCGGGATCACGACAATATCGGCATCGCCGCCGCCGGACAGCTCCACGAATTTGCGGTGAATCTGCATTTCCTTGACGCGGTCTTCGCCACCACCGATCGGGATGATGAACCCGCGCGGGGTCTCTGCATCAATGGGTGCAGGGCACATATCTTAACTACCTTCCGGAGCTATAGCGGGCAGCCACCGGGGACCGCGCGGACGTTCAAATCTGTTCATACATGCCGCGCCGGGCTATCTGGCCATCGCGGACATGCCATTCCCCCCGGGCCATCACATGCCGCACAGCGGTGTTTTCGTCAAGAACCACCAGATCGGCGTCCATACCTACGTTCAAACGGCCTTTTCGGTGCAGCTTGAGCAGATCGGCGACATTTGACGTTAGCGGGGCCAGCGCATCTGACAGGGGCATTCCTTTGTCGGTCAGCTCGCGCAGCGTTTCTGGCAGAGTGTCGGACAACCCCACACCAAACCGTGTCAGATTGCCCTCACGGTCAAAGGCCGGCAGGCAGCCACCCCCGTCAGAGCTGATGGTGAAACGGTCCGCACGACCACCCAGATCGCGAAATTGGATATAGGCCTCGGCGGCTGATATGCCCGGCTCGATATGCTCGCAGGGGAATGCGGTCGCATCGATGTAACATCCGTGCCGCGCCAGCGCGACGGCCTGTTCAAACAGGGGTTTGTTGCGATTGACATGGGTCGGGTTGAAGACGCGTGCGGGAATTTCGCAGGTCGCAATAGCCTGCTCCAACATCGACAGACCCCTGTCGCCGTCACCCATATGGCAATGCACGATCCCTGCCTTGCCGGTCATCAGGCCCGCGACATGCGCCTCACTTGCGATCCGCAGAAACTCGTCCAGTGTCGGTTGGCTTGACCGGTGATCACTGATCGCCAGTTCCCCAACGCCGATAACCGGATCAAGGAATACGATATCACCCCGGGCGGAACCGGTCAGGGTAGTCAGTGGGACGTGATAGCCACCAGTGTGACACCAAGCCGAAAGCCCCTCCTCCCGCAGCCCATAGGCCTGCTGCACCAACGTCTGCGTGTTGCGGGTCAGATCGTCCGTCCCCAACACCCCGACAACCGACGTGACCCCGGCACGGGTGAACGAGGACAAGACCATCGGCGGCACCCGGCTGGCTGGCCCGGTTTCACCGCCACCACCCGTGATATGCGCATGTCCGTCGATCAAACCCGGAACAACCGATGTACCTTCGACGTCAACGACTTCAGCCTGAAGCGGATCCGGCAGTTCGGGTTGAGAGCTACCGAGGTAAATAATGCGTTCACCCGCGGTGAGAATATGGCCTAGACCAACAGGCTCAGGCGTATAGAGCCGCGCATTCTTGATCAGTTTCAACACGTTTCATACCCGTCAGTAAGAGCAAAGACATCCTTTCTTGCACTGAAAGTCAGCAGAAGAACCATCCCTTAATTCGGAGAATGCGTAAATGTCGGGCGCAGGCCTTAAAGGCAAAATCTTAGGAGCGCTGAGGTAAAGTTGGGCATTTGCGCAATTCGCCGCGCCCGTCGCTTTCGGATCGGAACAACCGTAAGAAGCGAATGTAGCGGACGCAGTGAAACCTTTGTTGACAGCCGCCTCACTGAGAAAAGGCCCGCCGGAATGGTGGGCCTTTCTATTTTCACGTTCAGCTCTTTTTGCCGACATTTTCTTCGAAAGAGACTTCAAAAGCCGCCTGTTTTTCAGGGCTGGCTTCGGTCTGATACTTGGCTTTCCATTCGCTCATGGACATCCCGTAAAAGATCTGGCGGGCTTCGTCCTTGTCCATCTCAATGCCCTGTTCATTGGCCGCTTCCTGATACCAGCGCGACAGGCAGTTGCGGCAAAATCCGGCCAGGTTCATCATGTCGATGTTCTGAACATCGGTCCGGTCTTCCATCAGGTGCTGCTGCAACCTGCGGAATGCGGCGGCCTGAAGTTCGGTTTCAGTTTTCTGGTCCATGTTCTCGCTCCGGATGCTTGCCCAATATGTTCAAGATGACCTAACAACCCAAGCGGGCCGTTTCAATCATCAGCAACACCTCAGTGCGCTAGGCCAGTTTCAACGCCAGCCAGGGCACGATGGAAAAGATAAGCACCAGAATTTTGTAATTGGCCAGATACCTGAAATACGCACGTTTCACATCCGCGCGGTCCATTTGGAACATCCGACTATGGATGCCAGCCGCCCAATCCTGCATCAGCACGACCATCAGGGTCGAAAACAGTAACACAGCAAGGTTGATCACCGCCATCCAGCCGAAAACAGATGTCAAAAGCTCTTGCGTCATGATCGCCTCCTTTCGCCTGATATATGGGGTTTCGGGCGCGGTCGCTCAATGGTGCGCAGGCTCTCAGCCACCAAAAGTCACAATTCGCTTTGCGAAAGGGCGTCTTCCAGGACAATTCCCAGACGTTCGGCCCATGCGCGCTGCCCCGCGTGGTCGGCGATCAGGTCATTGCGCAGTTCGATTAACGCATTAGGGCGGCCAAAGGTAGAGCAATGCTTGTCGATCGCATCGCCCGGCAGAACGCCAGTATAGGGTTCATTGACGCCAACACATAGGTCCTTTTCAGCCTGCAACCGGTGGATCAGTGGGCGCGAAAAACGCTCATCCGGAGTGTGCAGCACACCGACATGCCAGGGACGCGGTTCGCGTCCACGCAACTGCCGGGTGAAAGAATGCATCGACACGATCACCGCATGGGGCAGTGCGGCCAGCTCAGCCAATGCCCTATGGTAAGGGCGGTAACACATGTTCAAACGCCGCTCGCGCTCATCCGCATCGGCGTTACGGTTGCCGGGAATGATTGACCCATCATACAGTTTCATCACAAGAGTCGGGTCGTCCTCGCCTCGGTTCGGATCGATCACAAGGCGCGAGAAATTCGCCGCGATCACAGGCGCGTTCAGAATTTCACCCAGATGTTTCGATACATCATAGGCGCCCACGTCATAGGCGATGTGGCGCTCCATATCCTCACGCGGCAAGCCAAGATCCCCACCATTGATTCCCGGTGGAACAGTATTGGTCGCGTGGTCACATGTGATCAGCCAGCGGGAAGGGCGATCCGCGCCATGGATAAAAAACGGAGAATACGTCATAAGCCTGTCATGTTGTTTCCGGCAGGTTTAGGACAGTTGCTTCGGAAAGGGAATTGCGCAATAAGCGGGCAGAGTCGATGTTTGCGGTAACATTCGCGCAAATTCAGAACATGATTTGAGGAGAACAAGGTCAATGCGACGCCTGAGAAATGTGAAGATCGTGGCGACGCTGGGGCCGGCGTCCAATGACTATGACACCATTCGCGCGTTGCACGAAGCCGGAGCCGACGTATTTCGCCTGAACATGAGCCATGGCAGCCATGACGAAATCCGCGAGCGGCACCGGATCATCCGTCAGGTCGAAAAGGATCTGGACAGCCCTATCGCCATTCTTGCAGATCTGCAGGGGCCAAAGCTGCGTGTCGGCGTATTTGCCAATGATGCGGAAGAGCTGATCGAGGGTGCCGTGTTTCGGTTGGATCTGGATCCGGCCCCGGGCGACGCAGGCCGCGTATGCCTGCCCCATCCCGAGATTTTTGCTGCGCTGGAACCCGGTGCGCGCCTCTTGGTCAATGATGGCAAAATTCGCCTGATCGTACAGGATTGCGGCCAGGATCATGCGAATTGTACCGTCGAGGTCGGCGGGACAATTTCGAACCGAAAAGGCGTGAACGTGCCGGATGTCGTGCTGCCCTTGGCCGCGTTGTCCGCCAAGGATCGTGGTGATCTGGAATTCGTCTGCCAGCTGGGTGTGGATTGGTTGGCGCTGAGTTTCGTTCAGCGGGCCAAGGATGTTTTTGAGGCTCGGGCACTGGCCGATGGGCGCGCCTCGATCCTGTCCAAGATTGAAAAGCCTGCCGCGGTTGAGGCGTTTGACGACATCCTCGATGCCTCTGACGGCATTATGGTTGCGCGCGGAGATCTGGGCGTGGAGCTACCGGTTTCTGCAGTGCCCCCGATCCAGAAACGTCTGGTCCGCCGGTGCCGTAGCGCCGCCAAGCCGGTGATTGTGGCCACACAGATGCTGGAAAGCATGATCGAAAGCCCGATGCCCACGCGGGCCGAGGTTTCAGATGTGGCAACCGCAATCTACGAAGGCACGGATGCCATCATGCTGAGTGCGGAATCTGCCGCTGGCTCATATCCGATAGAGGCCGTGCAGACTATGAACAAGGTCGCCATCGAGGTCGAAGCCGACCCCACTTATGATCAGATTATCGCAGCATCGCGCACGGCGAAGGGGACTACCGTGGCCGACGGCATCGTCGCCGCCGCTCGCGAAATTGCCGAGAAAACGGATATCAAGGCCATCTGTTGTTTCACTCAAAGCGGCACAACTGCGCTGTTGACCGCGCGCGAACGCCCCGGAGTTCCGATCATTGCAATGACCCCGGCAAAGGGAACGGCCCGTCGGTTATGCCTGAGCTGGGGCTGCCATTGCGTAATGACGCCCGAGCTTGAGCGTTTCAAAGGGGCGGTCGTCAGCGCCGCCCGTGCTGCTCGTTCTGGTGGATTTGCAACTGACACGGATCAGATCGTTGTCACCGCCGGTGTTCCGTTCAACGTGCCCGGCACGACCAATATCCTGCGGATCGCGCCTTGCGACGAAAGGCTGATCTATAACACGGATCCTGGCTGATCAGGCGGGTATGACATTCTGCCCGACCGGTTCCTTGACGATTTCCATCACGGTAAAGGAACTGGTCTGGTGAATGCCCGGAAGCTTATTGATCTTTTCCCCCAGGGTCTGGCGGAAATGGGCGATGTCGCGTGTGCGAACGGTTAACAGATAGTCAAACGACCCCGCCACCATCAGGCAGCTTTCGATTTCGGTGACATCGCGCACGGCATCGTTGAATTTATCCAATGAGTTCTCAGACGTTGCAGCCAGGGAAACCTGCACAACCGTCATATGCCCGAGACCCAACCGCTCCTTGTCCAGAACGGCGCTGTATCCGGTGATATAGCCGGTTCTTTCCAGTCGTTTTACACGCTCTGAGCACGGGGTGTTGGTCAGGTTTACGCGCATGGCAAGCTCGACGATCGGCAGGCGGCCATTGGCTTCCAATTCCCGCAGGATGCGTTGATCGATCTTGTCCAATTCTCTGTCCATTAGGAAAATTCCCTGTAATTTTGGCGCATAATGGGGTAATTTACTGAGAATAGACCAAAAATAACACCATTTCCTAGTGATTTTTCCTGATACTGGCTTGAGGGCAGTCTACAATAAATGCTCCAAGTTCCGGCTGCCCTGCCGGGGGCACGGGCCCCGGTCAAATGAACAATAAATGGAGGAACGAGATGACAACAAAAATTGTCATAGGACTGGACGGGACAGAATCCGGAGAACGTGCCATCGCTTTTGCCAAAGATTTGGCTGAAAGGATTGGTTCATGCGAGCTTCTGGTTGCATATGTCATTGAATGGTCGCCCTACACTTTTCAGACACCTGAAGAAAACGCAAAGCGGCACATGCGGCGTGAGGAGGAGATTGAACTAGCAACGACACGGGTGGTGGCACCCGCCGTCGACGCCCTGAAGGCCGCGGGTTTCGCCGCGACCGGAGTGGTGCGCCACGGAGATGTGGCTGAAACGCTGAATGCCATCACGGTAGACAGCAAGGCCGTACAGATTGTCGTTGGACGCTCGTCCGCAGATGGCCTCAAAAAGCGTATCTTCGGCAGCTCAACGCAAAACCTTGTGATGCATGCCGATGTACCGGTCACGGTCGTGAATTGAGGGAGGCACAGGAATGAAAACACTATCTCAACTGGGATTGGCAGCCGCCACCCTGATGGCCAGCCCCGTCGCCGCGCAAGAGGCGCCCGGGTTGGACGAAAAGATCAATCAGGCTTTTGCTGATATCACTGGGCCATTCGTTAGCTTCATATTCGCACCAATTCCCGGGACAGGATTTCCCTGGATCGTGATGTGGTTGGTTATCGCGGCGTCGGTCTTTACTCTGTACTTTGCTTTTGTGCAGATGCGCTTTTTCGGCCACGCGATAAGTCTGGTCAAAGGCGACTATTCCGATCCCAACGATGCGGGTGAGGTTAGCCACTTTCAGGCATTGGCCACTGCCCTGTCGGGCACGGTCGGGCTTGGCAATATCGCAGGCGTTGCCGTTGCTGTTGGCATTGGTGGCCCCGGGGCGACCTTCTGGATGATCCTGGCTGGTCTTCTGGGCATGGCGTCAAAATTCACCGAATGTACACTTGGCGTCAAGTATCGCAACGAATACGAAGACGGCAGCGTCTCGGGCGGCCCGATGTACTATATGTCCAAGGGTTTTGACGAGCTTGGCCTACCCGGAGGTAAGATCCTGGCGGTTGTGTTCTCGATCTTCTGTATTCTTGGAGCGCTGGGCGGGGGCAACATGTTCCAGGCCAATCAGGCGCATCAGCAGATTGCAGGCATCGTCGGGAATTACCCGGGTTGGATCACCGGTGTGGTCTTTGCGGTTGTCGTGTTCATGGTGATCGTCGGTGGACTTAAATCCATCGCGCGAGTGACTGAAAAAGTTGTGCCCTTTATGGGCGTGATGTATGTCGCGGCGGCTCTGGTCATCATCGTCATGAATGCGGATATGATCGGTTGGGCCTTTGGTCAGATCTTTGCCGGTGCGTTTACCGGTCTTGGTGTGGCCGGCGGCATGGTCGGTGCTCTGATCCAGGGCTTCAAACGGGCCGCGTTCTCGAACGAGGCCGGCGTTGGGTCTGCTGCGATTGCCCACTCGGCGGTGCGCACAAAGGAGCCGATCACAGAAGGCTTTGTTTCGCTGCTTGAGCCGTTCATCGATACGGTCGTGATCTGTACCATGACTGCGCTGGTGATCATCATTACTCAGCAGTTGATCATCGACCCCGAGACCGGCAACTATATGTTGAACGAAGCAGGAAGCGCTATTGCGACCGTTGACGGCAACTCAGGCGTCAGCCTGACCTCTGCCGCCTTTGGCAGCGCGTTCAGCTGGTTCCCCTATGTTCTGGCGATTGCGGTGATCCTGTTTGCTTTCTCGACTATGATCAGCTGGTCCTACTATGGCCTCAAGGCCTGGACCTATCTGTTCGGTGAGGGGCACACCAAAGAGCTGGTGTTCAAGATCATCTTCTGCGTCTTCGTGGTGATCGGTGCTGCGGCCAACCTCGGCCCGGTTATCGACTTCTCGGATGCGGCGATCTTTGCGATGGCGGTTGTGAACGTCTTTGCGCTCTACTTCCTGATGAAGATCGTTCGTCAGGAACTGGCATCGTATAGTGAAAGACTGAAAAGCGGTGAGATCCGCAAATACGGTCACTAAATAGACCACCGGGGCGGCCTGCGTCGCCCCGGTGCCTGACTGGGCTGCTAAAATTGCAGATTCAGCCAAAACCCCCTTGCCAGTATGGTCGAACTTGCGTAAACGGCGCTTCTGATCGCGTGACCGGCCGAGATGGCATGCCGAGTCGCGTTTCGAACCGAACCCCGAAAGGAGACGGAAATGCCTAAGATGAAGACAAAGTCGAGCGCCAAAAAGCGCTTTAAGGTGACTGCGACCGGTAAGGTCCTTGCTGGCCAGGCCGGCAAACGTCACGGCATGATCAAGCGGACCAAGAAATTCATCCGCGATGCTCGTGGCAACACCACCCTGTCCGCCCCCGACGCCAAAATCGTCAAGGGCTATATGCCCTACGATCGATAAGAGGAGATTAAGACATGTCCCGCGTTAAAGGTGGAACCGTAACTCACGCCCGTCACAAGAAGGTTATCAAGGCCGCCAAAGGTTACTATGGCCGCCGCAAAAGCACCTTCAAGGTTGCCCGTCAGGCCGTAGACAAGGCCAACCAATATGCAACCCGTGACCGTAAGAACCGCAAGCGTAACTTCCGCGCGCTGTGGATCCAGCGGATCAACGCTGCTGTACGTTCGCATGACGAAGCCCTGACATATTCCCGCTTCATCAACGGCCTGAACCTGGCCGGTATTGAAGTGGACCGTAAAGTTCTGGCCGATCTGGCCGTGCACGAACCGGAAGCGTTCGGCGCGATCGTCGCCCAGGCTCAGGCTGCTCTGACCGCCTGATCCTCTGTAAAGAGACAGTGAATAAAGGGCCGTTCCGTTTGGGGCGGCCTTTTTTGTTACTGGTAACTGGTAGGGTCCGCTTTGAACCAAGAAGGCCGGATGCTGTGCAATGTCTGTCTGCTCGATTACTGAGAACGGTCAAACGATCTTGGGTTTATTTGCGATTTGGCTCACATAGGACATAAAACCAAAAAACATCTTGGCAGATACTCTGCGTTTCGCTTCTGATTTCAAAGCCTCTGCAGTTTCGGAAAATAACAGACCCTCTTCCACCATGCGGTCCGCTCCGCGTTCAATTACGGTGAGAAAATAGGTCGCTTCCCCTTCTGCCACATATCCATGACCTTTCCGGGCCCCAAGTCGAAATCCCGCATCGACCAGGATGGCTGAAATCTGACGCATTTTCCAAAGATTAGTGACATTTTGATTGATCATGAATTTGATGAGTTGATCGAGCGGATCAAAGTCCGCGATCTGTGCAGTTGCAGTGCTGTAGTCGCCATCACAAATTGCCAGCACACCTCCGGGCTTCAAAAGGCGGAAGGCCTCTTGAACAACGTCTTCCGGTCCAGGGACGTGGCACAACAACGTGTGCATTACCACAAGGTCAAAGGTCTCGCTTTCAAAACCTGTGTTTTTGGCATCCCCGATATCGAAGCTAAGTCGATCATCATCCCCAAAGCTCTTCTGGGCCCGTGCGACCATGACGGGCGAGGGTTCAATTCCATGAGCCGTTGCGGCTCCTGCAAGCTCCAACAAATCTCGGGTAACGTGTCCTGTTCCTGAACCAAGCTCCAGCGCCCGTGCACCTTTGGGGAGACTCAGGTTCTCCATGTAGGCTTTGCGAATTGCAATCTGCGCAGGCTCTAAACAGCGCACTTCCATTGCTGTTGCGATCCGCTCTTGAAGGGCGGTGTCTTGCGCGCCGAGGTCAGAGTATGGATCGGCCATAAGTTAACTCATTTGAAATGGACCACAGGAGGACATGATAGACCAACATTTTCATCGGCACCAATAGCGGCCATTGAGGCCCATAGGTCGTTTGACGGGGCATCTCCGGCCCTCT
Source organism: Ruegeria sp. CDSB114 (assembly GCF_059611025.1). Lineage (NCBI taxonomy): Bacteria > Pseudomonadati > Pseudomonadota > Alphaproteobacteria > Rhodobacterales > Roseobacteraceae > Ruegeria > Ruegeria sp. CDSB114. Next base: position 281,193 of record NZ_JBXWOT010000004.1, on the reverse strand, counting down.
GTCCCCTTGCTACACCAGCAGCACGTAGGGGCTTCGCCATCATTATGTGTGAAGTTGGCTCCTGAAAACCGCAACTCAGCGCGTAATATGCCGCCTGGTTTCGGCCATACCAATACCGCTCGTCAGGCTGGATATGCCTATTCTCATAGCGGCCTGTCAGGATGCAGGATCACCAACTATCGTGTTCAGATCGCGCTCAGAGATTTTGGTGCCGCACCCTCTTTGCGCCGTTCATCCCGACCAAGACCTGCACGCGGCACCAAATGTTGTCAAATTCGTAGCGACCACCCCATGCCACACAAACGCCCAGCATGAGATTCCTTTAGAGCGCTGCCTTGCGGCTTTCGTCCAGATAAATCTCGCGCAGACGTTTGGCTATGGGTCCCGGCGTGCCGTCGCCCAGCGCTGTGCCGTCAATTTCAACCACAGGCATGACAAAAGCACTGGCAGAGGTGGTGAACGCCTCATCAGCCTCCTTGGCCTCGTCGATGGTGAACAGGCGTTCTTCGACAACCATCTGCGCTTCGGCTGCCATTCGCAGAACGGCCTTGCGGGTGATGCCGTGCAGGATGTCGCTCGACAACGGTCGGGTGACAATCTTGTTGCCTTTGACAAAATACGCGTTGTTGCTGGTGCCCTCGGTCACATAACCGCCTTCGACCATCCAGGCATCATCACAGCCCGCGGCCTTGGCCATCATCTTGCCCAGCGAGGGATAGAGCAGCTGTGTCGTCTTGATGTCGCGCCGGCCCCAGCGGATATCCTCGATCGAGATGACCTTGGCACCTTTCCGGGCAGCAGGGCTGTCTGCCAGACCCGGCTTGTTTTGGGTGAACAAAACCAGTGTGGGTTTGGTATCAGCCGCAGGAAATGCAAAATCTCGGTCGCCGTCGCTGCCGCGCGTGACCTGAAGATAGACCAGCCCCTCTTCAATGCCGTTCAACTCAACCAGCTTGCGGTGGATCTCCAGCAGCTCGTCCTTCGCGCAGGGTTCAGCCATCTGTAATTCGTCCAGCGAGCGCTTGAGGCGGACCGCGTGGCCTTCGAAGTCGATCAGCTTGCCGTCCAGAACGCTGGTCACCTCATACACGGCATCGGCCATCAGGAAGCCACGATCAAAGATCGACACTGTGGCTTCGGTTTCGGGCAGGTAGTCGCCATTCACATAAACGGTGCGGGTCATGTCAATCTCCTTAGCCCCAGAGCGCTGCCAATGGCGGGTACACTCCGGCATCATCAAAAGTCAGCGGGTTGTCGCGGTCTTCGGCCAACAAAAGTGGTCCGTCAAGGTCCGTTACCATCGCACCCTGCGCCAGCAATGTCGCAGGGGCCATCGCCAAAGAGCTGCCGACCATACAGCCGACCATGATGTCATAGCCTTCAGCAATCGCCGCTTTGCGCAGCTCCAGCGCTTCGGTCAGACCTCCGGTCTTGTCGAGCTTGATGTTGATCACATCATATTTGCCCTTCAGTTTGGGCAGGCTGGCACGATCATGGCAGGATTCGTCGGCACATACGGGTACCGGGCGCTCCATCCCGATCAGCGCGTCATCGTCACCGGCGGGCAGAGGTTGCTCGACCAAGGCCACACCCAGGCGCACAAGATGTGGCGCAAGATCGGTGTAAACGGCGGCGGACCAACCTTCATTTGCATCCACGATGATCGTCGAATTCGGTGCGCCTGCGCGAACGGCCTCAAGCCGGGGCATGTCATCCGGCGTGCCCAGTTTGATCTTTAAAAGCGGGCGATGCGCATTCGCAGCTGCCTGCGCCTGCATCGCCTCGGCTGTGTCCAGCGACAATGTATAGGCGGTGATTTCGGGGCGCGGCTGAGGCAGTCCAACCAGATCCCAGACACGTTTACCGGCTCGCTTGGCCTCAAGATCCCACAGCGCACAATCTACGGCATTGCGGGCAGCACCCGCAGGCAACAGATCCATCAGTTGCGCCCGGTCAAAACTGTCCGGCAATCTGGCAATTTCAGCCTCAACCGAGTCCAGAGTTTCATCATAGCGCGCATAGGGTACACATTCGCCCCAGCCCTGATGCTGACCGTCAGAAATGCGTACGGTCAGAACCTTGGCCTCGGTCCGTGACCCGCGTGAAATCGTAAAGACCTGAGCCAGCCTGAACACATCGCGAGAGACGTCAATTTGCATCACATACCTTTTCCTGGCTGAACCGCCCGGCTTTTCCAAATTTCGATCCGGGCCGGCGGGACCAGACCGCTTTACACTGCTGCCAGCGCGTCGACCAGCTTGCCCGCACCAAAGCGGAACGGGTCCGTTGCGGGCAGTCCCATGTCGGCCTCAACCTGCGCCAGATAGGCAGAAGCATCCGCTTCGCTCATGTGCTGCGTATTGACCGAGACGCCGACGACCTGACAGTCAGGGTTGGCAACCTTGGCCAGCCCCAGCGCCGTATCGCGCAAGGTTTGCAAAGACGGCAAGCTATAGGTCGGCAGACCGCGCATATGTTCGCGTGTCGGTTCATGAGACAGGATCAACGCATCGGGCTGACCGCCATGAATCAGCGCCATCGTCACGCCGGAATAGGACACGTGGAACAACGAGCCCTGCCCTTCGATCAAATCCCAATGGTCGTCATCATTGTCAGGTGTCAGCCATTCAACCGAACCCGCCATGAAATCGGCAATCACCGCGTCCAGCGGCACGCCGTCACCGGTGATCAGAATGCCGGTCTGGCCGGTGGCCCGAAAGGTCGATTTCATGCCCCGCTTGCGCATCTCGGCATCCATGGCCATCGCGGTGTACATCTTGCCGACCGAACAATCGGTGCCGACGGCAAGACAGCGCTTACCTTTACGTTTGATGCCGTTGGCGATTGGATAGTCGACCGACGGAACCCGCACATCATGCAGCTTGCGGCCTGTTGCTTCGGCGACTGCGACTAGATCGGGTTCATCACACAAAAGGTTGTGCAGGCCCGAGGCCAGGTCGAAACCTTCCTCCAGCGCCATGACCAGCACCTTTTTCCATTCCTGACTGATCACACCGCCACGATTGGCCACGCCAATGACCAAAGTCTTGGCCCCGGCCTCTTTGGCCTTAGCAAGGGACATGTCGGTCAGGCCCAGATCGGCTTTACAGCCCTCCATCCGGTATTGACCCACGGCGTTTTCCGGACGCCAGTCCTTGATTCCTACGGCAACCTTGGCCGCCAGCTGGTCGGGCGCATCGCCCAAAAACAACAGATACGGTGTCTCGATCATTGCGGTGCACTCCTTTGATTCTGGCGCAGGCTATGGGACGGGCAAGGCGAGTGTTTCTCGATTTCGCCCAGCATCGCTGGATCCCGCAGGAAAATTTTGCGCAAATATCGTAGCTTGCGCAAAATTCTTTCAAGTTTCTAAAGCGATTAAACTTTAATCACCAGAGACATGGCGCATTGCGGCGAATGCTGCGACTGCATTGCCGCAGATGCACAAACGTGCTTGCGGAGACCTGCGCAATTTAATACCTCATAAGACAACAAAATCGCAATTTCCTTTCCGGCACGAGGTCCAGATGAGCTTTCGCATTCAACCCGCCGCCCCCGCGCGCCCTAACCGTTGTCAGTTGTTCGGCCCCGGGTCGAACACCAAGCTCTTCCCCAAGATGGCGGCCTCTGCGGCGGATGTGATCAATCTTGATCTTGAGGATTCGGTTGCACCATCTGACAAGGACACAGCGCGTGCCAATGTCATCGAGGCGCTGAACACCCTTGATTGGGGCACCAAATACATGTCCGTACGAATCAACGGACTGGATACGCCTTACTGGTACCGCGATGTCGTGGATGTGATGGAGCAGGCCGGAGATCGACTGGACCAGATCATGATCCCCAAGGTCGGTTGTGCGGCGGATGTCTATGCGGTGGACGCGCTGGTCACCGCCATCGAACGCGCAAAAGGCCGTACCAAACCGATCAGCTTTGAGGTCATCATCGAATCCGCAGCTGGCCTCGCCCATGTCGAAGAAATCGCTGCCTCGTCCCCCCGGATGCAAGCCATGAGCCTTGGGGCAGCCGACTTTGCGGCCTCGATGGGCATGCAGACAACTGGCATCGGCGGCACGCAGGAAAATTATTACATGCTGCGCGAAGGTGAAAAACACTGGTCCGACCCGTGGCACTGGGCGCAGGCCGCCATCGTTGCCGCCTGCCGCACCCATGGCGTGCTGCCGGTGGATGGACCGTTCGGCGATTTCAGCGATGACGAAGGCTATATCGCGCAGGCCAAACGTTCTGCCACTTTGGGCATGGTCGGCAAATGGGCAATCCACCCCAAACAGATCACGCTGGCCAACCAGGTCTTCACCCCCTCGGACGAGGCGGTGTCAGAGGCCCGCGAAATCTTGGCCGCCATGGAGCAAGCCAAGGCCATTGGCGAAGGTGCGACGGTCTACAAAGGGCGTCTGGTCGATATCGCCTCGATCAAACAGGCCGAGGTGATCGTGGCCCAGGCCGAATTGATCGCTGCCAACAGCTAAAAGTAGAAAGGCGCCTCACCGGGCGCCTTTTTCTTACCGTCCGAAGACATCATTGGGTGTCCAGGTGAACCTTTCGCCCTTTTTACCAGATTTCATCATCAGACAGGATGTTCCGAGCTTCTGGAAATAGATGATCTTGAGCGCGTACCACCCGGCTTTGGGCACATCGACTTCGGTCCGCTGATTGGCCTCGCAGCCCTGAATGCCCGAGACTTGTCCAATGTTCTGGCCTCCGACGAATGCCTCTATCCCGTCATTTGACCACGTTTCCAACTCGTAGATTCCAGCAGAGTCGAACCGCATGTACCCCGTAATCTCGGCGGCGACATTGTAAGCGCCGTCAAACGTCATGACGTCCTGACCCTTACTGGTGTCCCTGTAATCCAAGCCCCGCAACGGTTGTCCGGGCTGCGCTTTAGACAGCATGCTTTTTGCATGGCTCAGATCTCGGATCTTCTTGTGTTGATTGCCAGTGCCAAAGTAGTTCACATTCAATCCCGCCTTGGGGCTGGGCTGTGGGTTGGCAGGTTGCAGCTTTAACGGAGCTGCAAAAGATGCTCCCGCAATCATCACCAAAGTTGCGACCAGTGCTCCGGTCCGAACAAGTTTCATCGTCTTCTCCCTGAATACGACCGGTTGGGGTTGTCCCCATTTTTGGTCAAATCTTTGGCAAGACAGTAAAACGTGAATCCAACTCCGGCAAGCCGGTACAGAATCATCTTTCCAATGTCAGGCCCGCATATCCTTGGGCGAGCCCATGACGACATAGGACGTGATCGACGTGACATGGGGCAAAGTCCCCAGAACTTCGGTGTGAAAAGTTTTGTAAGACGACAGATCGGCACATTCCACGCGCAACAGGTATTCGATCGTGCCGGTGATGTTATGGCACTCCACCACCTCAGGCGCGCGCTGCAATGCACGCTCGAACCCTTCCTGAGCGGCCTTTGTATGTTCGCCCAGCCCCACGCCAATATAGGCGACAAAGCCGATGCCCAGCGCAGATGGGTTCAATACAGCACGATAGCCCGAGATCACGCCCGCGCGCTCTAATTCCTGAACACGGCGCAAACAGGCCGAGGCTGACAGCCCGACCCGATCGGCCAATTCAAGGTTGCTTATCCGCCCATCACGTGTCAGCTCACGCAATATATGGCGATTTATATCATCCAACTTGATCATTAATTGCAGAATTACCGCAATAACCAGCGCAAACGCAATTTCATTTGGGCGGATTCCATCAATTATCTGCGCTATGAACCCTGAATTGCTTTTTGCCCTCGTCACCTTTGCCTTCGTCTCGTCGATCACGCCGGGACCCAATAACCTGATGCTGATGGCCTCGGGCGCGAATTTCGGGTTTCGACGCACAATCCCACATATGTTCGGAATCGGGTTGGGCTTTACAGTCATGGTCCTTCTGGTCGGAACGGGGCTGGTGCAGGTGTTTGATGCCTATCCAATCAGCTATACCGTGTTGAAAGCGGCGTCGGTGGCCTATCTGCTGTATCTGGCATGGAAAATCGCGCATTCGGCCCCAGCCGAAGCGGGCGCGCCTGCGGGAAAACCGATGACGTTTTTACAGGCTGCAGCATTCCAATGGGTCAATCCAAAAGCCTGGGCCATGGCCCTGACAGCAACAACTGTATACACACCCGACCGGACGCTGAACGCCATCGTCATTGTCGCGATTGTTTTCGGCGCAATCAATTTGCCCTCGGTCAGCACATGGACGGTACTCGGGCAGCAGATGGCGCGGATTCTCACGAACCCACACCGACTGATGCTGTTCAACTGGGTGATGGCGGGGCTGCTGGTCGCGTCGCTCTACCCTGTGCTTTGGCCCGTTTGAGAACGTTCGCAGGTTAGCAATGACCGGTCATCAAGGCCCTTTTGAGGGTGAATACGGGCACCCCTACCAACCCTTTAAATCTTGCTGAGTTGCATCCGGGGCAACGTCAGGCCATATAGCAGGGAACTTCCGCGTTGAGAGGCGTCATGACCCAGTATCTGGAATTCGAAAAACCCCTGGCCGAGATCGAAGGAAAGGCCGAGGAACTGCGTGCGCTGGCGCGCGCCAATGAAGAGATGGATGTGGCCGCAGAGGCCGCCGCTCTGGATGCCAAGGCTGAAAAGCTGTTGGACGAACTCTATGCCGATCTGACGCCATGGAGAAAATGTCAGGTCGCTCGTCACCCTGGACGTCCCCATTGTAAAGACTACGTGGAAGATCTGTTCACCGAATTCACACCGCTGGCAGGCGATCGGAATTTTGCTGACGACCTGGCCGTGATCGGCGGTCTGGCGCGGTTCAACGATCAACCTGTTATGGTGATCGGCCACGAAAAGGGCAGCGACACCAAATCGCGCATCGAACGCAATTTCGGCATGGCTCGCCCCGAAGGGTATCGCAAGGCTGTCCGACTGATGGAAATGGCAGGACGCTTTGGACTGCCGGTTATCACCTTGATCGACACGGCGGGCGCCTATCCCGGCAAAGGCGCCGAAGAGCGCGGCCAGTCCGAGGCGATTGCCCGCTCGACCGAGATGTGCCTGAAGATCGGCGTGCCGTTAGTCTCGGTCATCATCGGCGAAGGTGGATCAGGCGGTGCGGTGGCTTTTGCAACGGCAAACCGTGTCGCGATGCTGGAACATTCGGTCTATTCGGTCATTTCACCCGAAGGCTGCGCCTCGATCCTTTGGAAAGATTCAGAGAAAATGCGCGAAGCAGCCGAAGCGTTGCGGCTGACCGCGCAAGACCTGCACAAGCTGGGCGTTTGCGACCGGATCATTTCGGAACCCAAGGGCGGCGCACATCGCGATCGCGCTGCGACCGTGGACTCCGTGCGGGATGCGATTACGGCGATGCTCAAGGATCTGGACGGCAAGGATTCCGCCGCCCTGATCAGAGATCGTCGTCAAAAATTCCTCGACATCGGCTCAAAAGGGTTGGCTGCGTAACCCTCAGCCCCCCAACTGCCTGAGCAGCGCAACGGAGGGCTCTCCGGTCACGGACAGCCCCTTGGCTCGCTGGTACGCAGAAATCGCGGATGTCGTGTTATTCCCGATGACACCATCCGCCCCTTGCGTATCGTAGCCCGCGGATGTCAAACGGCGCTGCAACTCTTTGCGGTCCTCAAGTGTCAGCCCAGTCGCATCCGGTCCGAAAGAGGCCTGGAACGGCGCACCTCCGGCAATCCGGTCTGATAGATGCCCTACCCCGATCGCGTAGCTGTCCGAGTTATTGTACCGTTTGATCACCTGAAAATTGTGGAACACGGCGATGCGGGGCCCTGGCACCTGGGGTTGCAGCACAGCAACCGGCGTACCGGATACCGTCCCGGCCTCACCGCCCCAGGGCTGCCCACGCACCCAACCGGAACGCGCCAGATAAGCCGCCGTTGATGCCAGCGAATCCGTTGGATCGTCGGACCAGATATCGCGCCGTCCATCGCCGGTGAAATCCACCGCATAGGCCAGATAAGAGGTCGGGATGAACTGCGTGTGCCCCATGGCACCGGCCCAGCTACCTGTCATGTTGGCAGATGTCGTGTCACCGTTCTGCAGGATCTTCATCGCTGCCATCAGTTGGTTCTCAAAGAACTGCCCGCGCCGACCGTCATAGGCCAGCGTCGACAGGGCCGATACAACAGGCACATCCCCGCGCCGCGCACCATAACGGCTTTCCAGCCCCCAAATTGCCACGACAACTTCTTTGTCCACGCCGTACTGCGCCTCGATCTGAGACAGCGTTCCGGCATGGCGCACCAGCATTTGCTTGCCGGTCGCGATCCGTTCATCCGAGGTTGCAATCGCTAGGTAGTCTTCAAGCGACCTCTTGAACTCGACCTGATTTCGGTCCCGCTCGATCACTCCGGGCAGATATCCGGCGCCCTGGAAGGCGCGGTTAATTGTGCTTTGCGAAATCCCCTGTGCGGTCGCGCGGCTTTTGAAGCCCGCCACCCAGGCGTCCCAGCCCGCGTTCCGAACCGGCTGCATACGCCCGGCAGGCGCCGAAGAAGGCACGCCATCCGTACAGGCAACCAACAAGCCGGAGCCCAGCCCAAGGGAAAATAACCGTCGATCAATCATGGTTGAAAACTGCTCTTATTGTGATTTCTCACAGCCTAGCGCAGAGAAATCGCCGGGGCCAGAACAGCGATACCGAACCGGGCGATTTCGGCAGCTTCGGCAACAAGCCGCTTAGCTGACCAGCATCCGCAGGCCCTGTGTAACATCCGAGCGAACCGCAAGGCGCAGACCCGGCTCATCCCCGGCCTTTAGCGCCGCAATTATCAGCTTGTGGTGATGCGGTGGTTCCGTTCGCCGCAGCCGCCCATAAAGCGCGCGCATCGTCGGCCCAAGCTGCAACCATACGGTTTCGGCAATCGCCAGCATCGCTGGGGCCTGCGCCCGCAGATACAGAGTTCGGTGAAACTCCAGATTGGTGCGAATATATCCAACGGCATCACGTTTGGTGACCATCTCGGCCACCGTCATGTTGATGCTCTGCAATCGGTCAATCAGGGCAATATGCGCACGGGGCAATGCCCGGCTGGCCAGCTCGACCTCAAGCAAGGCCCGCAGCGCAGCAAGCTCCTCGATCCGGTCATTGGTCAACTCAGGCGTCGAGACGCGGCCCGAGGACGACAGAAATAGCGCCCCTTCAGCCGCAAGCCGACGCACCGCCTCGCGGGCCGGTGTCATCGAGACTCCAAACTCTTTGCCAATTCCCCGCAAGGTCAGCGCCTGACCGGGGGCGATGTCGCCATGCATGATGCGGGATCGCAGGGCCCGGTACACCCGGTCATGCGTTGCGGTCTGCGTTTCCGAGGGGCGTGTGTTCAACATGTCTCTATGTGATCACAAACACCGCACAGGTCAACTCGCAGGCGTGTCAAATCTGTACTGGTGCAGCTGCGCCCCGTTGTCGCGCAGCCAGCGCCGCTGTTCTTTGTAATCTCCGAATAACCGCTCGACCTGGGCCCAAAAGGCTGGGGAATGGTTCATCTCGGCCAGATGCGCCACCTCATGTGCGGCAACATAGTGCAGGACGTCTGGTGGAGCGAGAATCAGTCGCCAGGAAAACATCAACCCACCCTCAGAACTGCATGATCCCCAGCGCGATCGGGTATCCCGAATAGAGATGCTGGCATAAGCCCTACCCAACATCGCTGCGTAGTCATCACATGCGCCGGTCAGCCGGTCGCGTGCCAGTTCTTTCAAAAAGCGCGCCAAACGTCGCGCTTCAGCGCCTTCAGGTACTGAAATCTGATCCGCCTGCAACAGAACGCGTCGGCCCGTTGCCCGGACAATGCGCCGTTGGGTGCCCTCAACAGGAATATGCTGCCCAAATTGAACCACCGAGGGGTCTGGCCGATCACTCAGGTGCTGCCGAATCCAGCTTTCTTTTTGGCGGGCAAAGTTCAACGCATCGGATTCAGCGACACCGTTTGGATAGGTCAGTGTAACACGCCCGTCCAACTGGGATATACGCAGACTGATCCGCCGTGCCCGCGCCGATTTGCGCAATGTCAGCGGCACCGGAGGCGATCCTGGCAGTGCGTGATCTCCCATAGGTCTGTTTCTCCTGCTCAAAGGCTTTGACAGTGCCCGCTGCTTGTGGCACCTGACCTGAATCGTCGATACGACTCACCTGATATCAAGGGGATTGGACATGCCCAAGGAAGAATGGGGTGTAAAGCGCGTTTGCCCGACCACCGGTAAACGGTTTTATGACCTGAACAAAGACCCGATCGTTAGCCCTTATACCGGCGAGATCGTGGAACTCGAAACCGGCAAAAGCCGGATGATCGCAGCAGATGCAGAAGATGCCGCATCGGCCAAGGCGCGCGAAAACGCGCCCGAGGAAGAACTGGTTCTGGATGACGACGACGAAGTCGAAGTCGATCTGGATGATGATTTGCTGGATGACGATGATGACAGCAGTGATGAAGTTCCGCTGGACGACATCACTGACATTCCAGCAGAGGACGATAGCTGATCACGGTTAGAGGCGGCCTCGCGCCGCCTCGTGCCATTTGCAATCTGGTTGCAAAATTTTAACGGCGACGCCTGTTTTTGGACTTGCGCTTAGCGCCACTGTCTCATAAACGTCCGCCCACTGCTTCTGCAGTACCTGTATGGGGCCTTAGCTCAGTTGGGAGAGCGCTTGCATGGCATGCAAGAGGTCAGGGGTTCGACTCCCCTAGGCTCCACCAAAACCTAATTCAGATAATTTGCGTCACTTAAGAATCTGAATGGAAAAGATAATTCACCGATTCGAAGATCCGATTTGGAAGAGTAACTTCCCTTCTGAAAAAATAGCATTCTAAGCAGCGCTCTCTTGCCCCTATAGTCGCTTTTTTTCCATACTTTCCAAGATTTTGACAGAATTTCGGCGACCGGTTCGAACATCTCTTCAAAATTCCTTTGCGGAACTTCGAAATCTTCCAACTTCCGCTTGAGCTCTTCCTGCTTCATCGTCTGTCTGGCTACAGGAATGGCAACCCACACGTTGCGGACTTTTCCGCCGCTCCACCCATGATTGATAATATCTGGTCTGTAGCACATTGCGACAATAGTGACGTGTGCTTGTTTCAAGTTTCAATCCAGGCCGCTTTGACCGGATTGGGCCTTGTAGTAAGGAATCTTGGAATTGCGGCCCGATCCAGGCAATATTGCCAAATCAAAGCGGTCTCAATTGAGTGCTGCGCCCACCCCAGAGTTTGATGCGGTAATGTTTACCGCTGTCAACTCAGCCAAGGATGGGCGAGACAGACATCCCCTAGCCCAATACTGCTGTAACCGCGCGCAGAGTTGCCGCGACGACGGTATCAGCTTCTTCACGACTCAGGCAAAACGGTGGCGCGAAGCCCAAGATGTCGCCTTGCGGCATAGCGCGTGCGATGACCTTATCCTGTGCCAAAAGAGCGGCTGAGACTTGCGGGCCGATCTTGTCCGCGGAGTCAAAGAAGGTACGGCTATCTTTATCCTTCACGAACTCGACCGCGCACAACATTCCTTCGCCGCGCACATCGCCGACATTGGCGTGTGCTGACAGTGCATCCTTCATCGACTGTTTCAGATAAGCGCCGATGTTGCCTGCGTTTTCGATCAGGTTCAGATCATCAATCAATTTGAGGTTTGCCACACCGGCCGCGGCCCCGATCGGGTGTGCCGAATAGGTCCAGCCGTGGCCGATGGCGCCGTTTTCATCTGTGCCCTGTTCCAGCACCTTCCACACTTTTTCCGAAACAATCGAACCTGACAGCGGCGCGTAGGCCGAGGTGAGGCCTTTGGCGATGGTGATGATATCGGATTCCAAGCCGTAATGCTCAGAGCCGAACATGCTGCCCAGGCGGCCAAACCCGGTCACAACCTCATCGGCAACCAACAGGATGTCATGCTTGCGCAATACGGTCTGGATGGCGGCCCAGTAGCCTTCCGGCGGGGGCACGATACCGCCGGTTCCCAACACCGGCTCGCCAATAAACGCGGCGATTGTATCAGCGCCTTCACGTTCAATCAGCGCCTCCAGTTCAGTCACGCAATGCGCGACGAATTCGGCTTCGCTTTGGTCCAGATTATCGCGGCGGAAATAATAGGGCGCTTCGGTATGAACCACCTGCGTGAGCGGCAGATCGAACTTTTTGTGGAATAGTTCCAGCCCAGTCAGCGACCCGGTGACAAGGCCCGAGCCATGATACCCGCGCCAGCGCGAGATGATCTTTTTCTTTTCGGGGCGACCCAGGATATTGTTGTAATACCATATTAATTTGACGTTGGTTTCATTTGCATCTGAACCACCCAGGCCGAAATAGACCTTGGACATATTCGAAGGCGCGCGATCAAGGATCATCTTGGACAGGGTGATGGAGGCTTCTGTGCCGTGGCCTACGTAGGAATGATAATAGGCCAACTCGCGGGCTTGATCCGCAATCGCTTCGGCAATTTCCTGACGGCCATAGCCCACATTCACGCAATAAAGTCCTGCAAAGGCGTCCAGCAATTTGGTACCATCACGGTCTTCGATATGGACCCCGCTTGCGGTTTTGATCACACGGGTCGCTGTTTCGCCCCGCGCGTGCTGGGCCAGATGAGTGGAGGGATGGAAAAAGTTCTCGCGGTCCCATTGGTCAAGTTGATCGTTCTTCAGCATCTTTTCACTCCTCATGCCCAGTCGCGGCAGACATATTTGATTTCGGTAAACTCTTCCATTCCCCGTCTTGCCCCTTCACGGCCCAGACCGGATTGTTTGGTGCCGCCAAAGGGGATCGGCGCGCCGGTGACCTTGGTGCGATTCACCGCCACCATGCCAAATTGCAATGCACGAGATACGCGGTAAATACGGCGTGGGTCATGGCTGTGCAGATACGCAACCAGACCGTATTCGGTGTCATTGGCCCGGGCGATCACCTCTTCTTCGGTATCAAAGGGCGCAATGGCCGCCACAGGGCCAAATGTTTCCTCTGACATAAGCACGGCATCGGCGGGCACGTCGGTCAGAACCGTGGGCTGATAAAACAGCGGGCCGAGAGGATCCCTTGCACCTCCGCACGCCAGTTTGGCCCCCTTGGCCAGCGCATCGGCGACATGTTCTTCCTGCTTTTGAACCGCCTTTTCATTCATCAGAGGGCCGATGTCGGGGTCGTCCATACCGATGCCAAGGGACAGCCTGCGGGTCGCTTCGGTAAACTGCGAGCAGAATGCGTCGTAAATTGAGCGCTCCACAAATATCCGATTGGCGCCAAGGCAGTCCTGCCCGGATGTGGCGAATTTGGCCTTGATCGTTTCAGAAACCGCAATTTCAAGATCGGCCCCTTTGAACACAATCACAGGTGCATGCCCGCCTAGTTCCATTACAAGTTTTTTCACTGTGTCGGCGGACTGACGGTAAAGTAACCGTCCGATTTCGGTGGAGCCTGTAAACGAGAGTGCCCGAACACGGGTGTCTTTCGTCCAAGGTTCGACCACGGTCGAGGCCTGGCCGGTGACCACGTTGAACACGCCCGCCGGAATACCCGCCTTTTCCGCCAGTTCAGCCAACGCGAGGGCCGAAAACGGGGTTTCAACTGAGGGGTGAGCCACAACCGTACATCCCACTGCCATGGCTGCTGCTGCTTTGCGGGTCAGCATGGCAGCAGGGAAATTCCACGGTGTGATCATTGCCACCACCCCGACCGGCTCTAGCCAAACCTCGACCTCAGCATCGGGCAGATGGCTGGTGACGCCTTCAATATTGGGTCGCTTGGCCTCTTCGGCGTAGAATTCTACAAAAGACGCAGCATAATCAATTTCACCGCGCGCCTCGGACAGGGGCTTGCCCTGTTCCAGTACCATGATCCGTGCCAGATCTTCTTTGTGGTGCAGCATCAGGTCGAACCAACGGCGCAGAATGGCGGATCGGTCTTGTGGCAAGAGGCCCGACCAGGTCGGAAAGGCAGCTTGTGCCGCATCCACGGCGGCAGAGGATTCCTCTGCCGAAAGGCTGGCGGCCTCACCGATAACATCGCCAGTTGCCGGATCGGTGACGCGGATGGTGTAACCCGACGAAGCTGCACACCATTTACCATTCACATAGGAAAAACTGCGCGCCAAAGATTTGTCAGCAATATCATCGCGCGCAGAAAGTGCAGTGTCTTTCATGGATACCTCTCCCTCGATGCCCGACAATGTCGGGCATTACAGGCAAAGGATGAGACCAAATTTCGGGCCCAAAGCAGAGTATTCTGCTGCCAACCATCTCTCAAGCAGAGGGTTACTCCTGCCATCCAGCAATGAGGGAAATCGGCGGAACGCCCTGACCCTTCACTGGTTTGGTGACAATATAGGTAAAATATTTTTCCAGACCTATGTCAGCATTGAGCATTTCATCAATCAGGCGTTGATAGGCATCGATATCGCGCGTCACGATTTGCAGGATGTAATCAAATCCTCCGCCAAGCGCCCAGCAGGCCAACACTTCTTCATAGCGTTGCATTGCGGCCTCAAAAGCCTGAAAGCTGGCGGCGGTATGATCGGACAGTTCGGCCGCAACAAAGACAGTTACATGTGGCCCAAGTTTGCGCAGGTTGATCTCGGCTCTATATCGCTTGATCAACCCGGCTTTTTCCAACTTTTTCAGCCGCTCCCAGCAGGGGGTGGGCGACAGGCCAACGCGGTCGGCCAAAGCCGTTTTTGTGATGCGCCCGTCGGTTGAAAGCACCCGTAGAATATCCAGATCGCGGGCGTCGAGCCGCATGGTCTCACCTCCGGGGAATAAAGTTATCCAACGTTCAACCCGATCACCGCCGCGCAATCGCCCGCTTTGATGAGACCGGGAAAGTGGCGACTGATCAAAAGGCCCGTAACTTTGGCACGGTATTCAATCGGGGCAATCCCGGTGCGATCAACGGGCCAAACGCGGGCCACAACATCGCCTTGGTTGACCTGTTCACCAAGATCAACCATCGGCTCGTAGAGGCCATCGTTTTCCGAGAACACGAAGCAGTTACCATCGGGCATATCCAGGCGCACGGTTGGATCAATCTGCATCTCGCCCTTCAGAATTCCTGCATGGATCAGCACATTGCGCAGGCCCTTTTTTGCAACAGCAATCGACTTGGCTGTTGCAGAGCCACCACCGCCCAATTCTGTTGAAACCAGAACCTTACCCATATCTTCGACCGCGGTGTCGTACATTCCGATATTGTCGATCTCCAGTAGCTGCACCGAATAGGGGGCATTAAAGGCGGCCATCGCGGCGAAACAGGCCGTTTCATTGGCTTTATCTTCAAGGATATGGGCCGCCGCGAAGGGCACGAAATCCAGCGTTTTTCCGCCCGAGTGAAAATCCACCGCAATATCGGTCATTGGCAAAAGAACGCGCTGGAAATAGTCGGCAATCTTTTCGGTTGGGGTGCCATCTGGCCGGCCCGGAAAAGCACGGTTCATATTGCCTTTGTCGATGGGGGACGTGCGTAACCCGGCGCGATAAGCGGGATAATTAAAGGCAGGCACGATGATCACACGTCCAGTGATGTCCTCGGGCTTTAGCGTAACCGTCAGTTCTTGCAACGCCACGGGCCCTTCATATTCATCGCCATGGTTGGCGCCGGTCAGCAAAGCCGTAGGCCCATCTCCGTTTTTGATAACCGTTAGCGGGATCATAATTGACCCCCATGCACTGTCATCCCGGCTGTAAGGCAGCCGTAGGAAACCGTGGTGGATACCATCGCTATCCAGCGGGATCGTCGGGGAAATTGGGTTGGGTGTCATTACTCAGTCCTTCACAACCATTTTGCGGGGCACGTTGGCCAGGCACTCATGGCCGGTTCTGGTGATGCGGATGCTTTCAGTAATCTCAAAACCCCAATCCTCCATCCAGAGGCCGGTCATGAAGTGCAGGGTCATGTTCTCCTGCAGAACCGTCTTGTCGCCAGGGCGAAGCGAGAAGGTCCGCTCGCCCCAGTCAGGCGGGTAGCTGACACCGATCGGGTAACCGGTGCGGTTATCTTTGGTGATCCCGTATTTCTTTAGCACGCTGAAGAAGGCAATGGCGACATCCTCGCAGAGGTTGCCCTCTTTTGCAGCCTCCAGCCCGGCCTCCATGCCCTCAAGCACAGCCTTTTCAGCGTCGAGGAATGTTTGCGTGGGCTTTCCAAGGAAGACCGTGCGCGACAACGGGCAGTGGTAGCGTTTGACGACACCTGCGATCTCGAAAAACGTGCCTTCGCCGGATTTCATTGGCTGATCGTCCCATGTCAAATGCGGGGCTGAGGCATCCGCGCCTGAGGGCAAAAGTGGCACCAGCGCAGGATAGTCTCCGCCCGCACCGATCTGTGCGTCATAGCGTAAGGCCGCATCATAGATTTCGGCCACCAGATCGCATTTGCGGATGCCCGGCTCGACCTTTTCAAAGATACGTTCATGCATACGGCCCACAATGCGGCCTGCTTGGCGCATGTATTCCAGCTCGGTTTCAGATTTTACCGCGCGCTGCCAGTTGACCAACGCAGTCGCATCGGAAAATTTGGCATTTGGCATGTGGTGCTGTAGCGCGGCAAAGGCCGCAGCTGTGAACCAGTAGTTGTCCATCTCAACGCCGATATGGCCCTTATCCAGCTTACGATCGGCCAGCTGTGCCGACAGGTAATCCATCGGGTGACGTTCGGTGGATTGTACATAATGGTCCGGGTAACCGATGATATTGGCGGGATCCATAAAGCAGGTGCGAAGCGCGCCATTGGCATCTTGTCCACGGCCGTACCAGACCGGCTCGCCAGTGAGACTCAGCACTACGCATTGATGCACGTAAAAAGACCAACCGTCATAGCCGGTCAACCAGTTCATGTTCGAAGGGTCCGTCACGATCAGAAGGTCAAGCCCACGTTCGGCCATGGCGGCGCGGGTTTTTGCAATGCGCTGGCTGAACTCATCGCGTGAGAAGTGGAGTTTTGGTTCTGGCATAGAATTAATCCGTTGTTAGCTTGAAAACGTGGTGCCTTTGCCTGAGTTTTCCGCGCGCTGGCGAGCAAGCGTGGCAATGGCGGTGTCTTGGACACCCGTACCTGTCAGGTCAGCAATAATGATGTCACTGTCGGATTGTCGCCCCGGCGCCTTGTCGGAGGTGATATCACCCAGTTCAGCAAACCTGCCATCAGCCGGGAAAATGCCTACCGCAATGGCGCTGCGCAGCTCGCCTTTGAGGGCGCATTGGGCTTGGCTGTCGGGCACATAGAGCGTTGCCTTGGCAAGACAACCCGGGTCAAGCTCGACCTTGTGTTCCTGATCCGAACCCATCGCAATGACAAGCTGCCCCGGTTGCAGCCAGTCCGCTTTGATCAGCGGAATGTCCGAAGGGGTTGTCGTGACGATGATATCTGCCGAGGACACGGCACCTGCCCTATCAGTGCTGGCCGTGACGTCGACCCCAAGTTCTTCGCGAAGGCTGGAAGCCAAGGTTTCGGCCTTGGCCGCATCCCGCGCCCAGATCACAGCGCTTTCGATGCCGCGCACAAGGGTCAGCGCCTTAAGTTGTAGCTTCGCCTGCACACCAGCACCGATGATACACGCGCGTGTCGCGTCCTCGCGCGCAAGGTGGCGCGCAGATACCGCTCCTGCAGCGGCGGTGCGCACATCCGTGAGATAACCATTATCCAGAAGCAAAGCTTCCAGGACGCCAGTGGTGCTTGAGAATAGCACCATCAAGCCTGATGTGCTGGGCAGGCCCAGCTTGGGATTATCGAAAAAGCCGGGACTCATCTTCATGGCAAAGCTGTCGATGCCCGGGACATAGGCTGACTTTACACATACCTCACCGTTATGATCTGGAACCATCAGTGTCATGATTGGCGGCATGACCACTTTGCCCCCGGCCAGTGTCGAAAAACCCTGTTCGATGCAGTCCACTGCATCGATATCGAGCGGCACCAGATCGCGCAATTCGGCTTCTGTCAGAATTTTAATCTGCGCCATTTTAGCCCTCCGCCGTCACATCTACATCTTCGCCGGAAATGATCCGGTGATGCAGCTGCATGTCGATGTTTTGCCCCGAGATCAGCGCGACGCACCTACCTGGGTCTTTGATTTTTCCCGCCAGAAGCGCGGCAATGCCGACACTGCCGGACCCTTCAATGATCTGACGTTCCTGCCAATAGGCGTGGCGGATGGCAGCAGCAATCTCGGTCTCGGTCACAAGAATCAGATCATCAACAAAGGCACGAGTCATGGCAAAAGTGTGCTGGTTGTCCAATCCAACCCCACCGCCCAGCGAGTCGGCCAGTGTCGACAGTTCTTCGACCAGAACCGGTTTCCCCGCCTTCTGGCTTTCATACATAGCCGCCCCGCGCTCCATCGAAATTCCGATAACGCGGACCTGCGGATTAACCGCCTTCATCACCATCCCGACGCCGGAAATCAGCCCGCCGCCCGACAGCGGCACCAGAACCGTTTCAAGATCCGGGGATTGTTCCAGCATTTCCAGTGCAACGGTGCTTTGCCCGGCAATGATATCGCGATGATCAAACGGGGGAAGCATGACCATCCCATCGGCGACCAGCCTGTCAACTTCTACCTGTGCGTCATCCTGAGAACGCCCGACAATGCGCACCTCTGCGCCTTGCGCCTTGATGCCGTCCACCTTGTTTTGCGGCACCAGTTCCGACATGCAGATGATGCAGCGCACCCCGGCCTGTTTCGCCGCATAGGCCAGCCCACGCCCGTGATTGCCGGTCGAGACGCCGACCACGCCCTTGGCGCGCTGCGCATCACTGAGCGACAACACAGCATTGGTTGCCCCCCGCAGCTTGAAACTGCCTGTGATCTGGCCTTGTTCTAATTTCAGGTGAATTTCGCCCCCCGTGGCTTTGCTGAGCGTGTCTGACGACACCGTCGGCGTGACCCGGATCGACTGTGCGATCCGCGCGCGCGCAGCAAAACTATCCTGAAGTGTGATTTCAGAGCTCATCTCTTGTCCTGACTTTTTTCCTATTTACTGAACAACATACCGCCCGCGGGATAATCCGAAGTAATCCCAAGATGCCTCATGCAGCGCCAAACCATCGCCTGATTGGAGGTAACAACCGGTTTGCCAAGCCGGGCCTCCAATTGTGCGACACATGGGGCGGCACGCACCGCCGTACAGGAAATAAAAAGCGCATCAGCATCGGGATCGCACGCAGCAACACCACCTTCGATAACGCTGTCCATTGAGACGCGCGCCATGTCGCGATCATCGGACAATCCAAAGCAAACAGCGTTCACCACGTCGAGGCCGTGTTGCGAGAAATAGGTGACCAGAGAATCCGTCACATCCTGCGTATAGGGCGTAAGAACGCTTACTTTTTTTACCCCCAAAGCCTCAAATGCATCAAAGGCTGCCGAGCTGGGTGTGACGCATGGCGTGCCCGGCTTTGCGCTGTTCATGTGCTCGGCCACTTTGTCGTTCCCCAAAACTACCGAAGCTGCCGTGCATCCATAGACCAATACATCTAGCGCCTCGCCAGGCAGGATCTCTGCTGCGGCATCGGTCAGCAGCGGCCCTGTCTTCAAAAGGCTTTCATGTGTGGTTGGGTTTTCAAACCCGATCCGGTTTACATATACGCCCACATCATGCCCTTGCAGAATGCGTGCGAAGTCAGTTTCCGTCGTATGATCCGTGGCCAGCGTGACCAACCCGATACGATGTGTGACAGGGCGAGCATCCAGCGCGAGAGCCACAGACGAGGTCGAAGATTGTATATCCAAAGCCATTGCCATCCTCACACCACCAGAACCGGGCATTGCGCAAGGCTGGTCACTTTGTGAGAGACGCTGCCCAGCAAATAGCCCTCAATCGATCCCAATCCCCGGCTGCCCATGACGATCAGGTCATTCTCATGTTCTTTGGAAAAGCTGACGATAGTCCGCGCCGTTGGCCCGCCTTTGACAAAGGCCCGGATGCTCTCGCACCCTGCCTCGTGCGCAATGGACGCGCCGCGTTCAGCAGTTTCCTTTGCGTGATCGCGCATGATCCCGTCAATATCATCGGGCTTTTCTGCATCGATGACATACATCGATCCTTCCAGTATCGAATGATGACGGTAGAGCGTCAGTACCAACATTTCCGCATCACACAACTTAGCCAATTCAGCGGCTTTGCGAAGGGCGGCCTCTGATCCTTCAGACCCGTCGAAAGCAGCGAGTATTGATTTGAACATTTGTCGCTCCTTTTATTTGTTAAAGGCGATGTCGCGCAAAAACAGTGCCACCTGCGGGAAGAAGATCATCAAGACCGAGACACTCAAAAGCATGATCACGAAAGGCGGCGTTCCTCTGATTACTTCCAGATAGGGACGTTTGAACACCGCAACCGCTGTGAAGATATCGCATCCGAACGGCGGGGTGGCCGAGCCGATGGCGGCCTGCAATGTGATCAAAGTGCCGACCAGAATTGGGTCCAGCCCGGTTTTCTCGACCACGGGCGCAAAGATCGGAACAAAGATCAAGATGACCACGATGGGATCCACGAACATACAGCCGATGAAGAACGCAATCGCAATTGTGAATAGGACGCCGATCTGCCCCATTTCATCAATGCCAAGAGCGCCCAATATCTGTTGCGGTATCTGCGCGAATGACAGAACCCAGGCAAAGGCAGCACCTGCACCCACCAAAATAAAAACTACCGCCGTTACCATGCCCGTTGACAGGGCGACCTGGTATAGGCCGGTGATTTTCATTGTTTTGAAAATGAAGACTTCCAGCAACACCGCATAGGCCACGCTGATTGCTGCGGCTTCGGTCGGGCTGAAAACGCCGAAGAAGATGCCGCCGATGATCAGAACCGGGAAACCCAGCGGCCACAAGGCCCGTTTCACCGCTGCCGCGCGTTCGCACCATGTGGCGGCCGGTTCAGTGGGGACGTCATTTATTTTGGCGTAGATCATACTGTAGACCGAGAACATGAACAGGATTAACAATCCGGGCCCTATGCCCGCGATGAACAGTTCAGGGATGGAGGCCTTGGCAACTACACCGTAGATGATCATCCCAATACTGGGCGGGATCAGGAACGCGATGTCACTTGAGTTGACGATCAGGGCCAAAATGAAAGAATCCTTGTAGCCACCTTTCAGCATTCGGGGCCTGAGTGGCGTTCCCACCGCAACGACCGTGGCTTGGGTGGACCCGGACACGGCACCGAACAATGCGCAAGCCGCAGCTGTACTGACGGCCAACCCCCCTCGAACATGGCGAACAAAGGCCATGACCATATCAATCAGCCGCCCTGCGGACTGGCCACGTGTCATGATATCCGCTGCCAGAATGAACATAGGCACGGCGATCAATGAAGAGGGCCGGATACCACCCAACATTTGCTGAATCATAAACTCGGTTTTGTCGATTGTGCCAAACAACTCGATCACGCCGATGAACGCGCCGGCAATGAGGGGTACCATCATCGGGAAACCCATAAGCAGCAGGACAACCATTGCGGAAAACATCAAGAGTGCCATGGTTAAAGCTCCACTTCCAGTTCCCGCGCATCTGCTTCTCGCAGATCAGTTGACAGGTAGATTTCAGGTTCCTGAAGATTTTTGATGAAAGTGAGCGCGTATTGAACCCCGGTCACAAACAGCCCAATCGGCACCCAGATGTAGCTGAGATAAACAGGGAATCCGAGGGCAGGATAGACCCGCCCCTTGGCGTACATGCTGATGATGTATTGCACAGCGTACCACGCCAAGAGCAGCAACAGCACAGCGGTGACTCCCGTGACTACAACCATCAAGATTTTTCTGACCCGTTCGGGTAACGCGTCTGAGATGGCGGACATGCGGATATGCCGACCATGGCGCGCGGCGTAGCCGATACCAGCAAATGTCACCAACAATATGAATATACTGTTCAACTCTTCGGCGAATATAATGGAGTGGTTGAAAACAAACCGGCTGATGACATTTGCGATGGTGTTGACTGCCATCAGAATGACGCCTGTGGCCATGATCACCCGCTCAAGCGCAGCGATCCCCTTGTCAATGCCATCAACAATTCCGGCAAGGCCCGACTTTTTCTGCGTCGTTTCGCTCATATTCCCCCCGAACATTCGCAATATAGGCTGATCGCCGGTTTACTATTTCCAAATTGCAGGCCCGAACTATGGTTCTGGGCCTGCACCGATTTTTCAGATGAACACATCGCAAACGTGATGGATGCCTGTGGCAAAGCGCTACTGCTGCGCAGCCGCTAGATCCTTCTTCATTTGCTCGAGGATGGCAGCGCCACGTTCGCCCGCTCTTTCGACAAAGGCTGCTTCGACCGCTTTTGCACGTTCTTTAAAGGGTGCACGCTCTTCCTCGGTTAGCCGGTTTATTGTGTAACCCGGATTGCTCTCCTGAATTTTTGCCAGACCGGTTGCATCCAGTTCGACGGCAACATCAAGAATATAATCGAGTGCGACTTGCGACGCATTCTGAACAAGTTCTTTGTCCGTATCGCTTAGCGCGTCGTAAAACTCTGCATTTGCCATCACAGCAGTCGTGTACTGACCATGTCCGGTATAGGTCATCACATTAGTCAGGTTATCCAGATCATAGGCCTCGATCCAAATTGCCGGGTTTTCTTGCCCGTCAACCATTTTAGTTTTCAGTCCGCCGATCAGCTCGCCCCAAGGCATAGCAATCGGGGAAGCGCCAAAGGCCGTGTAAGTCTCCAAAAGCAATGGTGAGGTCATGGTCCGAATTTTCATACCTTCCAAATCGGCAGGTGTCCGAAATTCCTCCATTGTAGTGACCACCATTTCACCTTCCGGGAACACCGACAACAATTCCAGTCCCTGTTCGCGATAGATGTCGTGGAACATCTCGTTCACAGCGACGCCTTCTTTGAAAAACTTGCGCACGACTTGAGGGTCCGTCGGCTGGATATATGGCACCAGAAAGGCTTCGGCCTCTGGGATCAACGCACCGGTGAAACCTGGAGATTGATCAATGAACTGCAGCAATCCAGCCTGGGCCTGCTCCATGGCGTCGGCCGATTCACCAAGCGTACCCACAGGATAAATCTGGACTGTGTGATCCGAGTTGGCTTCGATTTCCTCTTTGAACTTGGTGGCGTACAGGCCTTGCGGATCTGTCAGCCCCTCTTCCATAGCATAGCGCCAATTGTCCGCATAAGCGGCAGTTGAGGTTAGCAATGCAGCAGCAAGGGGTGCGCAGACGCGCAGGGCAAAACGTGCAGTCTTGGTCATCATATCCTCCCAGATATCACCTTCTTTGTTAGTGATGTTCCACCACATCCCGAAGATTGTACTGCGAGTCAATTATTATATTGTTGCGCTACATTCTAATAAGCGAATTGCGGCAAAGGCTCGCGTGGGCGCAAAAGTAAACCGGCCAGAAGCTTCAGAGCTTGGCGAAAACGTTCGATTTCGCGAATGCTTCCCACCGAAATGCGCACTGCATTTGTTGCGGTAGCCTTGGGAGAAAGGAATGGGCTTTCGGGGGACACCGCAACATTTAGTTCGCGGGCATGGGCGACAAAACTGTTGGAATCCCAATCTGGAGGGAGCTGCAACCAAAGATGCAAACTGGCCGGATGGCCCGTCCATTTAAAACCAGCAAGCTCTTGCGTTGCTATATGATACCGCTTGACAATTTCCGCGCGCTGCCAATCCGCCAGCGCTTGTGCTGTGCCATCTTCCACCCAGCGTGAGGCAAGTTCGCAGATCAGCGGCGTTGCCATCCAACCAAATACAATCAGTCTCGCTGTCAATGCAGGAAGCAAATGGTCCGGAGCAACGGCATAACCCGCACGCAACCCGCTGACCGTGCATTTGGTGAACGTTGTCAGGTAGACCGACAGTTCTGGTGCGAACATCGAAACAGGCGGCTGGCGATCCGCTGCGACCGGACCAAACGCATCGTTTTCAATAATATGCAGCCTATGTTTGCGGGCGATTGCAGCAATTTGGCGCCGACGTTCCTCTGGCATCATATGTACATTAGGATTGGCAAGAGATGGTAATAAATACAATGCCTTAGGCGACTTATCAACGCACGCCCTTTCCAATGCATCGGGCAGGATTCCGTGCTCATCAGTTTCAAGGCCAACATGTCGGTATCCGAAATATGCGACACTCGAAACCAAGAGGTGATGCGTGACCATATCTGACAGAATGACGTCGCCAGGACGCAATATCGCAGACATTGCTGCCGACATTCCATGCGTTACCCCGTTCGTCATGAGGACTGAATCTGCATTTGTCTCAAGGCCGCAATGTGAAAGCCATTTGACTCCCGTTTTTCGGTGAGTTTCGTGGCCTACATTCGGGCGTGTAGAAAGATATATGGCCGGGTCGAGCCCGGCATGCAAAGTCCTCAGCGTAGATTGCATCGCCTCAACATGCAGGCCATTAAACAAGGGGCGCGAAATCGACATGTCGAACAAGTTTCGAGGTTCTGACTCCAACTTGAATGGCTGTCCGTCGGTTTTGTCAGTGTCGACAACATAGCTGCCACGCCCAATCTGACCATCGATCAGGTTTTGGCGACGCAGAATGTCGTAAGCTTTGCTGACGGTATTAACGCTCAACCTCAGGTCATCGGCCAGTTTCCGGTGTGTGGGTAATTTCTGTCCCGGTGACAAACTGCCGTCTTCGATCGCGCCTGCAATCATCGTGGCAAGGCTCGTATGCAGCGGTGAACTCAGCGTATCTCGGGATGGTTTCCAATTTGTCATGCGACAATAGTAACCAATTCGAATTCGCGAACAAGCAGATCAATCACAAAGAGCTTCACAGGGGTCGGAATTACAGCTTTTTGTATGTGTCTCCCTTGAAAAGAAAGTAATGGCTGTGACCGTGGGTCTATCACTTGGTTTTCCTGCACATCTCAACACGCCAGTATGCGCGGATTGTCCGGGACTGGATGAAGCCCATTGGCTTCGAGGCCAGCGCCTACGGAACTCCTTCAATGCGCCGAACCAAAGTCGCGCAGTTCTACAAGAAAAGACGGGAAATCTTCGGGCGATTCAGTTGCTCTTGGGTCATGCAAAGATGGTAAGCACGGTTCGGCATCTGAGCGTCGAGCTTGAAGACGTCTTTACCATCGCAGCCGCAATCGAGATCAAGAGCTTGTAGACCAATTTTGAACCGGCCATCTGCTGCTGCGCAGCTCATCGAACCTGCTGTTCGCTGCTTGCGCAAATTCTAATCCACCCCCAACTCGCGAGTTGGGAGATTTTTGCTCTGCGTCGCATAGAGAACAGACACGCATTTAGCGACGTTTCTACAAGATGAGATGTCCTCGGCTGATTCCATACCTCAATCTACGGATCGCATCCTTGCAGGAGTTGCACTGATGCTTGGATTTTGCCTCACCGCTCCTTTGCTGGACGTAGCTGCAAAACTCGCGTCGGCTAGCGTACCAGTTGGGCAGATTACGGCTGCTCGCTTTGTAGTGCAGTGCGTGTTGATGGCCCCGTTCGTCTGGATAATGAGGCTGTCGTTGCATGTAGCGCGAGGCAAATTGATCGTACTGGCATTCCGCTCATTACTTTTGCTGTTCGCAACTTTTTGCTTCATTGCTGCCATCCGTGTGATGCCACTCGCCGATGCGTTGGCAATCGTGTTTGTGGCCCCGTTCATTGTCTTGTTGGTTGGTAAGTTTTACCTTGGTGAAGACGTAGGTCCGCGTCGTGTCGGGGCAGCTCTTGTCGGGTTTGTTGGGGTAATGTTCGTCATCCAGCCCAGTTTCGCGGCCTTCGGCGCGGTTGCAATAATTCCGCTTGGTACGGCAGTTGCTTTCGCTTTCTACATTCTTGTGACGCGAGGATTGTCACGTCGGATGCATCCCGTGGCTCTGCAATTCCACACTGGCCTGATTGCCAGCCTGTTTTCCATTCCAATCTTAATATTTGCGCAAGGCTCTGGTTCGGAGCTGTTCGATCCTGTTTGGCCGACAGACATCGCTTTGTTGTGGCTGTTGGGAGCTGGTTTTTTTGCAACGGTGAGCCACATGATGATGACCTATGCGCTTTCGTTCGCGCCTTCAGCCACATTGGCACCTTTGCAGTACTTTGAGCTGCCGGTAGCGACCCTGTTCGGCTATCTTGTCTTCAATGACTTCCCGAACACGCTTAGCCTACTTGGTATTGCAATCATCATCAGTGCAGGGTTGTACATGATTCATCGCGAAAGAGTCGTAGCCAGACAATTGGTCACAGAACGTGCAGCACCTCCAATCTAAAACTACTCTCTCTCGCGGCCCATTTCAGACATTCAAGCAAAGCAGAATTTGGGATGACCGCTTCCGCCGAGTTAGCCCCGGTACATTGCACAACATCGGACGGCTACGGCCCTTCGCAAACCAGCGGGAAGGCACCGATTTCCGGAATCGTGAGCGTGCCTACAGTGACGGATTTGTCTCCTTCGACAGCGGTTATCAATCGAACCGAGGCAACGATCCGACTGTATTCGGGATCGGCAAAGTCGATTACAGTACGCATATCGACATCGGCCCCCTGTGCCACGATGATTGGTATCGCACCATCGACTTCAGTAAGGCTCCAGTGTTTGCCGTCTGCGTGAATGGTCGCGCTTACGACTGCGAGACCAGGGACAGTTCCCAATCCGACATCAAATACAGCGCCTGATCCATCAGGGGCCTCGCAATACAGCCCGACAGTTGCGAATGCCGAGGTTGCCGAGAGGAGAGCTAAGAGCGCCAGTGCAGTAGTTCTGATCATGAACTTTCCTTTTCGTTCGCAATCCGGTCAAAATATATCTTTGGTTCAAAGTTCTCAATAAGCGCGTCTGAACGCAGGTCAAAGAAGCAGAAACACCGGCACCCTCAAACCACTACGTTGCCCCAAATTAATGGCACCGCACGGCTGGAACTTGGCTGGTTCCAGTGAGATTCTGCGCGTCGGAGCGGACATCCAACTTCAGCGCAGCAGCGAAAGCAAAGATTTGCATCATCCATTTCTCTGGATGTCGACATTGTCAAAAATGTGGACAACGCTCCGCCCGGCTTTCTAGGTGAAGTTGGACACGACCTCACACACACGTTAGCCTTAAATTCAGAGCGGTACGACAAACGTTAAGGAGACCGTTTTGCGTTTATTTATGTGGATCGCCGCCACACTGCTATGCGGTTCGCTCGCCACTGCCGAGGAACGGCTGGCGATGGTTATTGGGATCGACAGCTATGAAAATATTAACGACCTGCAAAAGGCAGGCAATGACGCTCGAGCCGTCTCTGCCACGCTGAGCGAACTCGGATTTGTGGTCACCGAACTGATCGACCCCGAGCGGCTGGACCTGCGGCGCGGCCTTGTAGATTTCTCTCGCCAGATCAGTCCTGGCGACGAGGTCGTGTTCTACTTTGCAGGGCACGGCATCGAAGTAGAAGGTCGCAATTACCTGCTGCCCACCGACGTACCCCAAGTGCGTCCGGGCGAAGAAGATTTTGTGACCGGCGAAAGCATCGCTGCTGACCAGATCCTTGATGTAATCCAGTCCCGCGGTGCGCGCGTGGCACTGATGATACTCGATGCCTGCCGCGACAACCCATTCCCCACCCAAGGTACCCGGTCCGTGGGCCGCTCGAGCGGGCTATCGCGAATGGAGCCGGCCGAAGGGGCCTTCGTCCTCTTTTCTGCCGGTACAGGCCAGACTGCGCTGGACCGACTGTCGGACAATGACCCAAACCCCAACTCGGTCTTCACTCGCTCCCTGCTGGAGCGGATGACCACACCCGGCCTACCTCTGAACGAGCTAGTGCGCCTTGTGCGAACCGACGTGCGTAAACTGGCTGCCAGTGTGAACCACAACCAGTTCCCAGCTTACTACGACCAGCTACAGGGCACATTTACCTTTGAGCACGGCGGCCCCGCCCCGCTCCCAGTAACTGTTCCAACGCCCCAACCCACTGCCCCTCAGATCAGCCCATGCGACGCGGCACGCGCTGACTGGGAGGTGCTACAAACCACGTCCAGCACCTCCGCGCTGGAGGCGTTCATGACCATGCACGCGGGCTGCCCCATCTATGCCGCCGCTGCTCAGGATCGGATCGACACGCTCAGTGCCGCTACCCAACCCGCCGAAAGGGCCGTGGCACCAGTGCCTTCGCCGCCCAGCACCTGCGAACAGCTTTGGTACTCGCGCAACCTCATCTTTCATAACAACGGCTTCTGCTTTCAGTCCACGCGTGCGCGGGCTGCCTTTGACACAAGCCAATGCACCACTCGAAACCCGCGCTTGACAGCAGCTGAACAAGGCGAGGTGCAGCGTCTGCAAGCGCTCGAAAGGGCCAATGGATGCTGATATCGCGGCTAGTCGCTGTCTCTCTTGCGCTTGGACTCTTGCCGAGTTTTGCGCGTGCAGATGGCTGCGTCCCCCGCGATTTTTTGGCAATGCCACTGCCGCAGGGTCGGTCCGCCATCGCCACAGCACTTGAGACCGCATATCCCGGCCTGACCGTCGACGAAGCAGCGAAAACGCTGACAACGGGCGGCCAGACGCTGCCACTTGGCGCGGCTCATAACGGTCCGCCGAAGGAACGGCTGGCGAACGCCTCCATCACCGACCAGTTCGCACAGATTTATCCGCTGGCCTTTGACCTCGTGGCGCGTGACACACCCTGGTTCGATCCAGGCCGCGCCCGCAACGACGCCTTCTTCCGCGCACTTTATGGGCAAACAGAAACTCAGGTTGCCGCCCGGCTCTGGCGCGCAGAATACCAGGGGCCGGAGCGCCGCGCCCGTTTTGCCTTGAACAGCCACCACTGCGCTGCACATCAATTACAAGCTGCGTTCGATGCGATGGCTGCCAGTGGTGAGGATTTTGACCCATATTTCACCCAAGTCGGCGGAAGCTTTAACTGGCGCCGTATCGCTGGCACGCCACGGCTAAGCGCGCACAGCTTTGGTATCGCGGTCGACTTCAACACGCAGCTTGGCGGCTATTGGCGCTGGTCAGGCGCTCCTGAAGGCAACGCCGGGGCCTACGAAAATCAATACCCAGTTGCGCTCGTTCAGCAAATGGAACGCTTTGGGTTTATCTGGGGAGGCAAATGGCACCACTTCGATGGAATGCATTTTGAGTACCGACCCGAACTCATCTTATACGCACGCCTCAAAACGGGTTCACAAAACAACTGAGTCGCGCTTATCCTTGTCTGTCAAGACTCCTGAGTGGACACACACAATGAAGAACCTGACATCAGCGGCCTCTATTTGCATCGCGTGTGCCCTCGTGGCACCGCCGGTTTTTGCGGATTGCGGGTTTTGCGCCGAAAAGGTCACTTTGAACGAACTGCTCGCGAAATGCTATCTTAAGCGGCTGAACGACGAACGCTTGGCGGCATCACAGAACAACTCAGAGGTGCACCTTGTTGATTTGTCCGCATGTGGTTTAGATCGCAGTGCAACTGCGCTTCCTGACGTGCAAACCGATGGAGGGGGGCCGGTGCAGCTGGACCAGGCGTTTCTAATACCCGAACCGGCGCTTGATTGTCTTGCGCGCGAGGTCAAAACCGCGCAATTCGAAAAGGACAAAACACTGACATTTGAGGTCCGCGTTGACTGCTCCAACTGACAAACGGTCGATTAGGCGTACGCGTTCCAATGATCTGGACCCGGGCGCAGCCGAACTTTCCGGTGTTCTTGAACCTGTACAGGCGGACGAGGATGTCGAACCAGGAGACGACGGCCCGCTTGGCCGCCGCATTGCCACCGCCGACACGGCCCCCGCGCCTAAAACCGCATGGGAACGAATTGAAAGCACCTTTCGCCTTTTGTCACTGATCGCTATTGCCGCCTCCGCCGGGGTCTCGGCGTTGAACTTCTATCAGGGCTACCTCGACACAAAAAAGGAGCGCTCCATCGAGTTGATGTCGGACTGGCAGAAAACCGGTGCACGCGAAACATACACCCAACTAGGCAACGTTCTGATCCCCGCAATCAAAGCTGCGGGCGAAGTACCCGCGGACTTGCCCGAGCGAGCCCGGCAACTGGCCCGTAAGCAGATCGGGGCGAACCTATTGGAAAATCTCAAAACAGGCGATGCAGATACACTCAAAGAAATCGAAGCGCAGATCGACACAGTAGTTGTATTTTTCAGCGAGGTTGAATTTTGTTTACGCGCCGACCTTTGCAATACTCCTTTGCTCAAAGACTATTTTGGAACGGAAGTGACCTTATTTTGGGACTATTTTCAGGCCTACGCCTTTGAACAACGCGCCGGTCTATACCCAACCTACGGGGACGCGGTAGAAGCGCTGGCAATCAGCTTTGCAAGCCCATGAACGACGTCACGAAACGGCGCATATACTGAGGACCAACTTTTCCCAATAAAGATAAGGTCGGCCCAAAAGAGACATTCCCCACCCGCGCGCGATGCTACGTTCGCAACCAGCGCTGCCCACCCCAGCCAGACACCGCAGCGTGTCAGACATGAGTTTCGCCAGAATATCGCCGGTAGCTGGCCAGACCGATGCTCTCGCCAGCAAGGGCAGTTACAACATCTGGATCAATACACAAACTCACACGTCGATGAGAAGGTCTTGGGAAACCATATTTCCGACTTGGAGTATTTGCTGCGAGAGTGGCGAGAAGACCTCGACTATTCGACGGATTTAAATGCAACAAATCGAACAACGGCCCAACGGCCAATGCACAAAGCATATACGATGTGACTAACCTTCCAGAAGATTGATGCGACCACTGAATCCCAGAGTAAGTTCCTCTACTATCCGATCGTCGGCGTTGGCACTGCTGCGACCTGTGTTGCCGTTTGGCCGCTAATCAGTTGCTTGGCCCAACTGATAGAAATCAAAATAGACCCGGTCTCTCTGCATTTGATGAGAATCGCGCGCCGGACAAGAGCGGGGAATGCCCCATCACGAAAATCAGCGTTGTAATTTCCTTTAGAACGGCGCGGCGCATAATGAAGCTGCAGGCGTTGTCTTGTGTGTTCCGCTGCATTAGCGTCCGGAATCATGGTCATCCGACGATACACATTTGCGCTATTGACGAGTCTTCTGGTCATTCTGGCCGGATTTGTTAGCGAGTCTCATGCCTGCGTCGGGCTTCATTGCGGGGACCATATGCAATCGGCAGGACACTCCGCCGCGGTGAAAAGTATCCCTGACATCTCGGCCCAAAGCAGCCAGCACGACACGGATAGTGCTGGAGCCGGAGAGTGTAACCCCTTGCTTTGCCAAGCCGTCGTACTGATCTCGCAGAAC
Organism: Ruegeria sp. CDSB114; assembly: GCF_059611025.1. Lineage (NCBI taxonomy): Bacteria > Pseudomonadati > Pseudomonadota > Alphaproteobacteria > Rhodobacterales > Roseobacteraceae > Ruegeria > Ruegeria sp. CDSB114. The sequence goes on along the minus strand of NZ_JBXWOT010000004.1, from coordinate 249,992 downwards.
AGCCAAGTCGTGTGGAATCAATATCAGCTTGACCGAGAGTTCCAGATTGGATCCCAATCCAAGTTGACTGAACCAGATAGCCCCTACAGACCCCCTGACCTTTGAAGCTGCCAAAATCCGCGCGCGCCTAAGTGACCGGCCCTTGCGGCTGTTTGCGATGTGCCGCAGCACTTCCAGCTTCTACAAAGTCAGGTTCAACCCATGAAGAAAAGTCACGTGTTAATCGGCGCTTGCGTCATCTCGGCTGTTGCCGCTTTCATAGTTTTTCGTTCAGACCCAATCGCAGAATCCAGCCCTCAGGCGACAGTTTCAAGAATCGACCTAGTCGCAATTCAGATGCCACCTATTGAGGGCAATGCAGCAATCGGCCAGCGGGTCTTTGATGCCTCCTGTGCCACTTGCCACGGTGTCAATGCGGTCGGAATTGACGGCGCAGGACCGCCACTGATCCACAAGATATACGAACCTAGTCACCACGCTGATGAAGCGTTTCAGAGGGCGGTTTCACAGGGTGTAAGAAGTCACCATTGGCAGTTTGGAGACATGCCGCCCGTCGACGGCTTGACGCGAGGTGACGTCGCTATGGTGATCGCCTACATTCGTGAAATCCAGCGCGCCAACGGAATAAATTGAGGATAGCCCCATGAAGAAGATTGTAATGCTTATACTCTTGGCTGCGCTCCCCAGTTTTGCGCTGGCGCATTCCAAGGTCACAGAAACAACACCTGCAGACGGAACCACAGTAACGACTGTGCCTGCTGAAGTTGGCCTCAATTTCTCGAAAGACATCCGGTTGACGCGGATAGAGATGGCACACGAAGAACACGGGGCAGTACGACTGGATTTGGGCGACCAGGCAAGATTTGCTCAGAAGTTCAAAATTCCACTGCCAGGCAATGGCGCGGGCACCTATGTCATCGAGTGGCGCGGTTTAGGTGAGGACGGTCATGCGATGCAGGGCGCGTTTACCTTTACTGTGGAATGAGCATGCCAGACATCTGGGGAATTGCTGCAATCCTCGCAAAGCTAGCACTCTATATCGGCTTTGCGGGGGCCACTGGCCTTGTGGTCGTTAAGTGTCTCTATTCCAGATTGGTCACACCGATAAGCCTGGCGATGAAACGCCAATCCATGGCCTTGGCATGGCTTGCTCTCATTGCGACGGCACTGGGGTTCATGCTTCGTGGAGCCCTCTTGACGGGCGGAGCGGATGGGCTGGTCGACCCCGAGATGCTTGGATTACTCTGGCAGACATCCGTAGGCGATGTATTTGTTTATCGAGTGATAGGCGCAGCAATGATCCTTGTCGGATTGTCTGTTCCGCGCTTTGGTTTAGGGATCGCACTTGTGGGTGGCACGATGGCTCTGTGGTCCTTTGCACAGATCGGGCACCTATCGGATCTAGAGAATTTTGGTACCCAACTCTTGTTACTAGCACACCTGCTCTGTGTAGCTTTCTGGGTAGGCATCTTCAGCCCGCTGCGGAGTATGGCTCTTCAACCTGAGCAAATTGCAGACGCTGCTGCACTTGGGCATAGGTTTGGCCAAGCTGCGGCACTGATGGTACCCGCATTGATCGTCGCAGGTTTCTGGATGGCTTGGTTGCTTGTTGGCGATATCCGAGCGCTCATTTCCACTGGTTATGGGCAGGCCCTGTTGCTCAAAGTACTATTTGTAGGGCTGCTATTGATCCTAGCCGCCGCGAACAAGCTTCGATTTGTTCCGGCAATGCTGGACGGAGATACCAAGGCGGCGCAGCACCTCGCCCGATCCATCGAAGTTGAGGCGCTGATCGTTCTGGCGGTGCTGACAACTACGGCGACACTAACAACCGTTCTGACGCTTCCGAATTGAGGTGGGTGGAGATGACCAGGCACTTATTTATTTTGGTCCTATGCAGCATTTATTCCAGCGTTGCCGCGGATCATACGTTGACAGACAGAGACGTGGCGAATGGACAGAGGCTCTACGTAGATCAATGCGCCGCGTGCCACGGCGTTAACCTGGAAGGCCAACCCAACTGGCAAACACCGGGTGAAGACAGTGTGATGCCTGCGCCACCACATGACGTGACCGGGCACACATGGCACCATGATAGCCTGCTTTTGTTTGACTACACCAAATTCGGCGGTGCAAAGACACTGGCCGCACGCGGCGTCAAGAATTTCAACAGTGGCATGCCGGGTTTCGAAGGCACTTTGACTGATGACGGCATATGGGATGTTCTGGCTTATATCCGTTCCACATGGCCGAAAGATATTCAGCAGGTACAAGCCAGTCGCAACCTCGCACACGACTAGAGGCAGGCCAACACGAATGTCACAGATATCATCCGAGTGGGATGCCTGAACGTTGGCAAATCGCAATGCTCAGAAGGAACTATTTTCCCGAGCTCGAAATCCCAAAAGCCTTTCGATATTTGGGAATGAAAATATCTTTCCCCTTTATCTTGCGTGTGATCCAGTCACCCACTGTCACAAAAAGCCAGCTGCTTCCGATGACCGGCCCAAGGGGCACCAGAATTGGTGCTTTTTTCCAGGGCGCGTAGGGTTTCAGACTTTCGACGGGTGCGCCCTCGATTACTTTCTTAAGCGTTTTGATCAGCCACGGATTCTGCCGTGCCGTTGCTACGATTGTCATTCCGTCGCCAATGTCGGCAATGTCACCGCCGACGAAGACATTCGGATAGCTTGACGGTCGCAACCATTTGTCGGTTTTGACCCTACCCAATGCATCAGCCGACACGCCCGGAAGGCTTTGAACCAAAGACGATTGGGGTTTCGATCCAACCACCGGAAATACAAGATCTGCCGCAATCACTCTACCGTCGGTCAAGCTCACGGATCCTTCGTAGGGCCGATCCAAATGGCGTAAATCCTGCGCCCTCTGGCCGAAAATGACAGTGACGCCCAGCCGTTCCAACTTACCTTTGAGCTGCGCGCCTAGCTTGGCTGGGTACTTGGGAAACAAGGTATCATCCGACGAAACCAGGGTGATGGATTTACCCGGATGTGCCGAGGCTGTTTCGCCCGCAAGCTCTGTACCGACAGCGCCTGCCCCTACGATCACAACTGAATTCGCCTTGGCCAGTTGCGCGCTGACGTCTTTGCTCGCTTGCTGAAAATCCGCAATGCTGTCACCCGACGGCTTGAACGGCGCTGCATAGGATGATCCGGTGGCGATCAGGATATAGTCCGCCGGAAAGACAGCTCCAGATTCCAAAGTGACCTCGGTTTCAGAAACCGAAACGGCGCGCCCGCGCACGACCTTACCCGATTGCAGCAGATTGTCGTATGGCAGGATGATCTGGTCCAGCAAGGCGGGTTCAACCAGCGCGCGGATCGCTGCAGGCGGATGCACGAACGCTTCGCGTTGCTCGATCAGGGTGACGTCCGCGCAAGCGTCCAGTTCCCGGGCAACTTCAAACCCGACATAGCCCCCGCCAATGATCACAATTTTCTTCTTCGCCATAGGGTCCCCCCGTTGCGGCATAACGTTCTGACCACTATCTAAAATTGCAGGTTCACACGAACAAGTACGGTCATCTAGGATACTGCCTTGAAACATGATGAGTTAGAGGATCATTGTCAGATCGAAGCATTGATCTCGGCGATCTCAGGTCGATGGAAGCTGTTGATCATCTACTGGCTTTCGCAGGGAGACTGCCGGTTCAACCAGCTTCAGCGAAACCTCGGACGCATCACGCATCGAACGTTAACGCGCCAGCTGACCGAGTTGCAGACGACGGGCTTTGTCTCTCGCAAAGACTTCAAGACCATACCGCCGCATGTCGAATACAGCCTCACACCTCTGGGTCAAAGCCTGCTTCCACTGCTGTATGAGATGCATCAATGGGCGGCGCAGAATGCGGACAAGTTACCGGAACCGAAAGATCTTTCGAAACAGCTTGGGCGATGACCCAGCCCCTTGAACCAGGGCCAGGCATCTGAAGGGGCAAGACCAAGATCTATGTCAAAGCCCGACCAATATCTCTGGCAACCATGTCGCCACTTCGGGGATCAGGATGATGACCACAAGAACCAGCATTTGCGCCCCTACAAAGGGCAACACGCCGCGATACATCTGCCCATAGCTCATGTCACGCGGAGCGATTGAGCGAAGATAGAAAATCGACGGTGCCATTGGCGGTGTCAGATACGAAGTCTGAATCACCACTAGAACCATCATGGCAAACCAGATCGGATCAATTCCGGCGGATTTCACGATCGGGGCAAAGATCGGAATGAAAATCAGAACGATCGACACCCAGTCCAGTACAAAGCCCGCGAAAAAAACCACCAACAAAAAGAATGCGATGATACCGGCATTGCCATACCCGATCCCGGCAACGGTATCGCGCACCAGCTGTCCGCCTCCGGTGACCGCAAAGATGCTGGTGAACATCGTTCCTCCGGCCACGATCAACATGATCATAGCGGTGATGCGCAGGGTCACATTCAGTGCCTCGGACATCAGTTTCAGGTTTAGTTCCCGAAACATCAAAGCCAGCAGGATCGTACCGGCGGCCCCGACTGCGGCAGCTTCGGTGGCCGAGGCAACACCGGCCAGAAGCGAGCCCAGCACCAGGACAATCAATGCCAGCGGGGGCAACAATGCCGTCAACGTCACCTTCATCTTACGGCCGGTTGACATCGCGCGCTCTGCCTGTGGCAACGGAGGAGCGTCAGCAGGTCGGACCATGCTGCGCACCAAAATATAAAGCACGAAGAATACCACCATCAGCAAGCCGGGCAGGATAGATGCGGCAAACAGCTTGCCAATCGACAGCTGCGCAATCGACGCATAGACGACCACAATGACCGAGGGTGGAATTATTGTCCCCAGTGAGCCCCCTGCACAGATTGTTCCCGCGATGAGGTCATTACGATAACCCGCTTTGGTCATGGCTGGGATGGCCATCAACCCCACAACTATCTCGACCGCGCCTACAACGCCGGATGCGGCGGCGAAAACTGCGCACATTGCAATCGTCGACAGCGCCAATCCACCGGGCAAGCCGCCCAGCCACAACTGCAGTGCAAAGAACAGACGTTTCGCGATCCCCGAACGCTCAAGTATCGCCCCCATGAAAATGAACAGAGGGATTGCTGCCAGTACGAAATTCGAAGCCGTATGAAGCAGCGGACCATAAAGCTGCAAAAAGATCAGCTCACCGAACACCATGTAGCCAAAGGCGACGGAGATGATGATGAGCGAAAAGGCCACCGGCACTCCGGCAAAGACCAACACAAAAAGGGCTGCAAACATCAGTAATGGTGTCATTGGTTTTCTTCCATGCCGTCCAGTTCGCCCGGTGCCTCACCAGGGTTCTTGCGCCCCGAAAGCAACTTGATCGCCTCAGCCAGGAATTGCAGCGCCAAGGCCGCCAGACCAACGGCGATGACCGTGTAAAACGGCCAAACAACCGGCGCCCAGGGGCTGACGCTTTCGACCTCTCCGGTGATCAGTGCTTTCCAGGCTTTTTTGCTTGCAACCCAGGCAAAGATGGTCGTGATCGGTGTCATGACCAACAGAAAGACAGCACCGTTCAACAGCTGCTGCGCCCGCATCGGCATACGCTGAGACAGAAAGTCGATCCTGACATGCACGTCACAGCGCAGGGCATAAGCCGCCCCAAGCAGAAAAACCGAACCGTTCAGCATGTACGAGATATCAAACGCCCAAAGCGTCGGCGCACCAAACGCATAGCGAGCAACAACCTCGTACAGCATTGCCACGATCAGGGCAAAAATTACGCATCGACCCAGCAGGGCCAGCGCCCCGGCAATCGCGTCGATGACTCTGAGAATAGTGGTCATGTATGTCCCCGGAAACGGATGACCGGCACGAATATCCGGTCATCCAACCAATGTCAGGGCAGAGCCTATTCGGCGCTGTCGCGAACCAAATAACCCGAATTCTCGGCCCAGTTCGCTTGATAGGTGAGGTAGCTGTCCAGAACCTCTTGCATCCGGGCGCTTCCGTCTTCGGCTTTTTTGGCAGCCTGGCTACGGGCCCAATCGCGCCCGGCGGCGCGGATCTTTTCGGATTCCGCTGGTACCATGTTGATGATTTCAACTTTGGTATCGCGGAAGGCAGCCATGGCTTGAATGTCCGCGTGACCGAAATGTGTGAAGCTTTCGTATGTTGTCAGCTTGGCCGCTGCGGTAACCTGAAGCTTGATATCCTCGGGCAGAGCATCCCAGGTTTCCTGTTTGACGAAGACTTCCCACAGAAAGGATGGCTGATGCACGCCGGGCATGATCATATAGGGCGCAACCTCGTGGAAACCTTCAGAGATATTGCCTCCTGGCGTCGACCATTCGACCGCGTCCACACCCTTGCGCTGCAGCAAAGTGTAGATTTCATTTCCCGGGACAACCGTCGGAACGCCGCCAAAGCTTTCCTGTAGAACAGCGGCCCATGCGCCCGAGGTCCGGTATTTGACGCCCTTCAGATCGCTGGTTGTTTCGATCTTGACGTTCGAATGCGCCATCACTTCGGACGTACCGACCCCAACGACCAGCGTGTGCAGACCCATTTCTTCGCGGCGGAAATCCTGCAGCATCTGCTCACCGCCGCCTTCATAGATCCAGTGCAGGGTCGCCTCGCCGGACATGCCACCGGGGAAGCTGGCGAAAACGGCATTGGTCGGGTCCTGGTTTACCAGATAAGACGGCGTGGAATGACCGGCTTCGACGATGCCGTCCTGAACTACTTCATACGCCTTGAAGGCCGGGGCCAGAACGCCCGCGCCAAAAGGTTGGACATGCATGCGTCCCGCGGTCAGTGTGTCCACATTAGCCGCAAATCGTTCCATGAAGTTCTGGTAAAAGAATGAACCTTCACCAATCGCTGCGGTCATCTTCCATTCAATTTCTGCGGCGCTTGCGGGCATTGCAAGCGTGGCTGTTACCGCCAGGGCGGCAAAGTTCGAGAAGAGTTTCATCTTGTCCTCCTGTTATGGGCCAAAGCCCGATTTTGCACGTCGAATGACGCGGAATTTCCGGTGATCTGCTTCTATGGCAGAGTGTTGCGGATGATACGGAACAGCCGATCTGGGTGTCCCTGCCCGGCCCCGTTCACCGGGGCCAAAGCCTTTGATATGGCCGAAGGAATTTATTGCCTCAGCCCTGTGGTTCACCGCTTATTGCGTCGAGCCTTCCAGATCTTCGAGGCTGAGTGCGGCGGGCATGTTTTGATATGCTACGGGTCGCAGCCAACGGCGGATGGCCATTGTGCCGACGCTTGTCGCGCCGAAATTCGTGCTGGCAGGATAAGGCCCCCCGTGGACCATGGACCCCACCACCTCGACCCCGGTTGGGAAGCCGTTGAACAGCAACCGCCCGGCCTTGTGCTCCAGAATCGGGAAGAGTTGCTGCGCCAGCGCGGTGTCACTGTCATCCATCTGGATCGTGGCCGTAAGTTGCCCGTCCAGCTGGGCTGACAAGGCAACCATCTCTTTTTCCGAGCCGACGCGCACAATCAGCGATGCGGGCCCAAACACTTCTTCGCTGAGGCTGGGATCAGCCAGAAACGCTTCGGCATCGGTTTCGAAGAGCGCCGGTTCAGCTGAACGGCCTGCCGTGGAACCTTGATGGATCGTGCGCACGGCGGGATGTTCGGCCAAATGCGATTGGCCGGATCGAAATGCCTCGGCAATCCCATCGGTCAGCATGGTCTGTGACGGCACTGTACTCAGGGCACTCGCAGCAGCATCGATAAATTGGTCAGCATCATCGCCTGTGATCATCACGGCAACGCCCGGATTGGTGCAAAACTGCCCTGCCCCCATGGTCATCGACCCCGCCCAGGCTTTGCCGATCTCTTCACCTCTGGCGGCCATAGCGTTTGGAAGAACAAACATCGGATTGACCGAGCCCAATTCACCAAAGAACGGGATCGGGTCAGGGCGGCTTGCGCAGAGGTCAAACAGCGCCCTGCCTCCGGCCAGCCCACCGGTAAAGCCCACGGCACGGATTGCCGGATGCTTTACCAATGCTTCTCCGATGCTGCGGTCCCCACCTTGCACCAATGAGAATACGCCGTCGGGCATACCGGTCGCCTTGGCCGCCGCTTGAATGGCATCAGCGACGATTTCGCCGGTGCCCGGATGGGCGGGGTGGCCTTTGACCACGACCGGGCAACCTGCGGCCAGTGCCGATGCGGTGTCACCTCCGGCAACCGAAAATGCCAAGGGGAAGTTCGAAGCGCCAAAAACAGCCACCGGGCCAACCGGGCGCTGCATCATCTTGATGTCAGGACGTGGGGCGGGTTGGCGATCCGGCATCGCCAGATCATGGCGGCGCTCTAGATACGCACCATCCTGGACGAATTCGGCAAACATGCGCAACTGACCAACCGTGCGTCCCCGCTCGCCCTGAAGACGCATCTCAGGCAGACCGGTTTCTGCACTGCCAATGCTGGTGATGGCCTCGGCACGGGCCTCGATCTCATCCGCGATAGCATTCAAGAACCTGGCCCGATCCCCTCGGCTGCGATTGGCGTAATCTCCAAAGGCGGCCTCGGCCAGGGTACAGGCCTGATCAACCAACTCAGGCGTTCCCGCAGCAAAGTTGCTCCCCTCACCCGAGACGGGGCTGGAGGCAAAGCTTTCATCAGCTCCAACCCACTGACCGCCAATCAAGTGCTGACCGCGAAAAACATATCCATTATTCAACGACATACCCAATCCTCACGCTGCATTTTGCGCCGAAGAATCGGCCTGACCAGTCCAGTTCTCGTACCAGGTACGGAACAGTCTGAACTGTTGTTCAACATAGCCGCGCTGGCTGTCAGTAAGGGCATCTGTTTCGTTGAAATGATGCGTGTATTCGGGATGACCCGTCATAACCATCAAATGTTTGTAGTAGAGCACAAGATCGGTGCCTTCGTCGAAGGACGACAAAACGCCCAAAGCCGCCTCAAGCTCCAACGCCCGGGCACGCGCGTTGGCATCGCCCTTGGCCGCCGCCTGACACAAATCCACCAGATGCAGAATCTCATCGGGCAGCACATTCCCGATCCCAGTGATGGCGCCGGTAGCGCCACAATTCACGATCCCGTGGAACACCGCGGTATCCACGCCGACCATCAGGGAAACATTGTCATCACCGCTGGTGATGTTTTCGGACGCATAGCGGAGATCTTCGGCGCCGCCGAATTCCTTGTATCCGATCAGGTTCGGGTGGTCCTTGCGCAGATCAAAGAACAGGTCCGCACGGGTGGTAAATCCGTAATAAGGGCTGTTGTAGATCACTGCGGGAAGATCCGGTGCTGCGGCCAGAATGCCTTTGAAGTGGTGCCGCTGCGCAGTCATGGACGCGCCGCGTGACAGTACACGGGGAATGACCATCAAGCCGCTGGCGCCCACTTTCTGCGCGTGTGCGGCATGCTGGATTGCCAAGGCCGAATTGATCGCGCCTGTTCCCACGATCACCGGGATACCAGCCCCGACCAACGCCTCGACGCCCTGCATACGCTGCGCATCGGTCAAAAGGGGCCAATCACCCATCGAGCCACAATAGACAACCGCGGACATGCCCGTCTCGATCAGCTCATGACCTTTACGCACAAGCGCCTCAAAGTCAGGACTGCGATCCGCGCGACAGGGCGTCATCAGGGCCGGGATGCATCCGGAAAAGACATTCGGGTTCACGATTTGGGTCTCCGTATTTTTTTGCCGGGCCGGTGGATTGCCCCACCGGGTTAGGGATTCGTGTAATCTTGCCGTCAGTCTACTTTAAATATTTTATTTGTCGACAAATTTTCGACAAGAAGGAATAAGGCCCTAAAATACGTGAAAAACAACTGGTTTTTGGCTGGGATTAACACTCGACTTAGCACCGGTACGTGTGGCAAAATTGATGTGCGAACGCAGATGGACCGCGATCCAGCGGCTAGGGAATGCTCTGACATGGAAAAACGAAAGCCGGTCGAAGCCGGCCGCAAACGTGGATCAGGCGTTCAGTTCGTCTATGAAACCCTGCGGGACGAAATCATCGACCTCGCCCTTGCGCCCGGCAGCGCCATAGACGAGGCCAAGCTGAGCGAGCGGTTCTCGATGTCGCGCACCCCGATCCGCGAAGCCCTTGTCAGGCTGACATCGGAAGGGTTGGTGGCGACACTGCCGAACCGCGCGAGCATCGTGGCGCCCATAGACTTTTTGAATCTTCACACATTCTTTGATGCGATGACCCTGATGTATCGCGTTACAACCCGGCTGGCCGCCGAATACCGAACGGACCAGGATCTGAGCGACATTCGCATACGGCAACAGGAATTTTCGGATGCGGCTGCCAGAAATGACGTTCTGACCATGATCGCAAAAAACGCAGAGCTTCATAATGCAATCGCCAAAGCAGGGCGCAACCCATATTACGAAAGCCTGACGCGCAGATTGCTGAACGAAGGGCAACGGATCATGCGGCCCTATTATTCGTCCTTTGGGGATCGGTTACCGGATCGGTATTCCCTGGAACATGACGACATAATCGCAGCTATAGCGGCCCAGGACATCACCGAGGCCGACCGATTGGCGAGCGCCCATGCGGAACAAATCGTCCAGAACATCCGCGACATGATCTCGGCGGATCGGCGTCACTCAATCAAACTCTGATTCTGTTTCGCTAGATACTAAGCCGTTGGAAAAATTGAGGGGTTTGAAGGTTTACACCCGGATCTTCCCAAAAAAATTTACCTCTGCTAAAAAAAATTTTGATATTTCCTCTGCGATCCGGTTGAATGCGCGGCAACCCACGATTCCGGGAGACAGGGAATGAACGCAGCAAACGCGCGCGACAAATCAAAGCCGAAGGGCACGCCGACCGAGCTGGGGCAGGCAATTCGCAGGCGGCGCAAGGCGATGGGCCTGACTTTGGACAAGGTCGCACAGACCTCTGATCTGACAACGGGCTTTCTGTCTCAGGTCGAGCGCGGCCTGAGCTCACCCTCGCTGACCTCGCTGATGGCGATTGCCGCGGCACTTCAAACCAGCATCGAAAAGCTGCTCAGCGTACCCGAGGTGTTCAGCGAATATGTGGCAAAGGACAACCGCCAGACATATTCCCTGGGTATGCGAGGCAGGTTTTATGAGAAGCTGGGCCCTGGTTTTACCGGTGCATTGTTCAACCCACAGATCGTTCATCGCCCCCCGGGGCACGTTTCCGAAAAGATGCGGCATGAGGGCGAGGCGTTTTGCTATCTGATCTCGGGACGGCTTGAATATCACCTTGGTGACAAGGTTTTCATTATGTCGCCAGGTGACGTCGTTCACCACGACACATCTACCCGTCATTTCTCGGTCGTATTGGGGGACGTAGAAGCCGTAGAGCTTTGGGTAACAACCTCTCCGATCAATGATTCCGGCTTTGTGGCAAGTTAAATTGACCAACCGAACAGAGGTCAGCCTAAATACATTTGGCCATTTTTCACCCTCCACTAAAAAAAGCTTTAGTATTGTTAAGAATCGGATATGGTCGCCCCGAGCATGAATTCATTCTGCGGGAGGACTGATTATGAAATTGAAGACGGTTTTGGGACTAACCGTTGCCGCCACCCTGGCCATGCCTGCTTTGGCACAGGAAAGAGGCGGCACACTCAACTTTGCACGCTATGACGGGTCGCGCCTGATTGATCCGATCTATGCGGATCGCAACCCTGATATCTGGATGGTCGGCAGCCTGTTCGACACCCTGCTGCGGAGCAGTGCCGACGGCAATTCCGTCGAACCCGGCCTTGCTGAGACCTATACAGTCTCTGACGATGGTAAAACGGTTTCGCTGACCCTGCGCGAGGGGATCAAATTCGCAAACGGTACGCCCATGTCAGGTGACGACGTAGTCTTTTCCCTCGACCGAGCGCGCAATCCCGACCTGAGCCCCTGGGCTGGCTTGCTGGGTTCGATCGACGCGGTTACCGCAGATGGAAACGCGATCACGGTTGCCCTTGGCAGCCCGGATCCAACCATCCTGTCCATGCTGGCCACATTCAACACGGCAATCGTGTCCAAAGCGGCCTTTGAGGCCGCAGAAGGTGCAACAGATCAGGAAAAATCCGCTGCGATATTTGCCGCCACAGCCGCCGGAGTAGGCTCTGGCCCCTTCTATCTGTGTGGCTTTGAACAAGGTGCATCGATGGATTTCTGCGCCAATGAAAACTATTGGCGCATGGGCGCAGACGGCAAAGCTCTGCCGTATCTGGATGCCGTACATTTTGAGATCATCCCGGATGACGCAACCCGCATCCTGAGTTTGCAGGCCGGAGAAGTTGATGCCGCAGAATTCATCCCGTTCAGCCGTGTGGCCGAGCTGGAGCAGGATTCCAACATCAACATGAACCTCTATCCGTCCACGCGGATCATCTATTCGCCAATCAATACGCGCGATAACCGAGCCGATGGTTCTGCCAACCCACTGGCCGACGCCCGCGTCCGGCAGGCGCTGAACTATGGCACCAACAAAGAAGCGTTGATCGGGCTGGTACTGCATGGCGCGGGTCAACCGATGAGCTCGCCGTTGATGGCCAAGGCTACCCAATATGCCGCCGACATGACCCCGCTCTATGGCTATGACGTGGACAAGGCCAAGGCATTGTTGGCTGAGGCCGGGTTTGCCGATGGAACCGAAATCACCTTTACCACGCTGGCAGGTTCTGCGGACGATGCAACCATCTTTGCGGCGCTTCAGCAGATGTGGGCTCCTCTGGGCGTCGATCTTGTGGTCGAGCAAGTGGACGGCGCAACACGCGGCGCAAAGAACCGATCAGGTGAGTTTGACATTCACACCTATGGCTGGGTCAACGATGTAAATGATCCCAGTCAGGTGGTGGGCTGGCTGGGCCACACACCCACGGCCAAGGCAGTAGGAACCGGCTGGGAAAACGCCGAGTTTAACACCCTGTTCGACGAAGCCGCCGGTGAAATGGACGCCGAGGCGCGCAAAGCGAAATTCGCCCGGATGCAAGAGCTCTATGCCGAGGCGGCCCCCCTGCTGTTCATGTATGAGACCCCCTTTGCCGTTGCTGTTGGCTCGGCTGTCGAAGGCTATGTCCAGACCCCTCTGGGCAACAATATCTTCGATCAAGCAACCGTCAGCCGCTAAGGTAAGACCCCTGGTCCCGCCGCTTTCAGGCGGCGGGACAAATTTGCGGAGCTCGCTTTGTCCAGCCTGTCCTATATCTTCAAACGACTCCTGATGATGATCCCGACCTTTTTTCTGGTCATGATCATTATTTTTCTTCTTGTTCGATTGCTACCGGGAGACCCTGCCATTGCGATGGCCGGTGATCGTGCCTCGGACGCCGACATCCAGGCCATCCGTGAACGGCTTGGGTTGACCGAACCTATGCTGGTGCAATTCTGGCTGTTCCTTACCAACACCGTGCAGGGCGATCTGGGTCGGTCCATCCTGATGCGCTCGGATGTGATCAATGTGATTTCTGACCGTCTTCCTATCACTGTCTTCCTGACCGTGTATTCGGTGATTTTGTCGCTGCTGATTGCCGGTCCGTTAGCCTTTGTTGCTGCGCTCAACCGGGGGCGCTGGCCTGATGCGGTGATCCGCACAGTCTTTCAGATCGGGCTGTCGATGCCGGTGTTCTATATTGGCCTCGTTCTGTTGACCTTTCTGGCAGCACAGCTGCGCCTGTTTCCGGTCGGAGGATATGGCGACACCTTTACCGAGCGGCTCTATCACCTGTTCCTGCCTTCAGTGACCGTAGCGCTTTACACCTCGGCCATCATCATGCGGAACCTGCGCAGCGCGATTATCGAGGTTCTGGACGCCGAATATGTCCAGTTCGCGCGTGCCAAAGGCCTGCCGCCTCGTTTGGTTCTGGGTCGCCACGTCCTGCGCAATGCGCTGATTTCGACGGTAACCCTGCTGGGCCTGTCCATTGGCAATCTGATGAGCGGGACATTGGTCACCGAAACCGTATTCGCCGTGCCCGGAATGGGGCGCCTGATGCTCGAGGCTATCTTTGCCCGCGACTACCCCCTGATTCAGGGGCTGACCCTGACATTTGCTGTTCTGGTTTCCGTGGTTTTCCTGATGACCGACCTGTTTCAGAGTCGCCTTGACCCAAGGATGCGCCTGCAATGAGTGACGCGACATTCAACAGCACCTCGCAGCGCCCCACCTTCATGCAGCGGGCCTTGCGCAAGCCTGGGTTCGTGGCCGGGTGCATCATCATCGGGTTTTCGGTGCTGCTTGCCCTGTTTCCCGGCGTATTCGCGCCCTATGACCCAAGCGCAATCGACTATCAGGCCCTGCGCCAACCACCATCCTGGGCACATCCGTTCGGCACAGATCTGTTAGGGCGCGACAGCCTATCCCGCGTCATCTGGGCCTATCAGGTCAACATGCAGATGGCAATTTTCGGGACTGTATTCGCATTGGTCACCGGTATAACGGTTGGCGCGCTGGTCGGGTACTATCGCGGCATCGCGGACATGATCTTTGGCCGCATCGTTGACGCTGTAATCACCTTTCCTTTCCTGGTTCTTGTCATTGCCGTGGTTGCGGTTCTAGGGCCGGGCCTGATCAACATGTATATCGCGATTTCAGTTGTTTACTGGGTCTATTATGCGCGCCTGATGCGGGCCGAGGTAATCGCTCAAATGGGGAATGACTATGCCTCGGCCGGGGTGGTGATGGGATATTCCGACAGCCGCATCATCTTCCGCCACCTGCTGCCAAACGCGATAACACCGGTTATTGTCTATTGGATGACTGACATGGCGCTGGTGATCTTGCTGGGGTCATCCCTTGGCTATCTGGGGTTGGGGGCGCAACCACCGCAGGCCGAATGGGGCGTGCTGATCGCCGAAGGGCGCAACTTTATCTCGACCGCCTGGTGGCTGAGCCTGATGCCCGGCATCGCCATCGTTCTGACCGGCCTTGGCTTTTCGCTTTTGGGCGATGGGCTTGCCGATCTGCTGAGACCGCGGGGATAGCGATGCAGGATCAAACGAAACTTCTAGAAGTAACCGGGCTAAGCACAACCTTTCACAAGAACGGTCGCGCGCTGCCTGCGCTGCGCGATGTCAGTTTCGGCGTGAACCGGGGTGAAGTTTTGGGGCTGGTCGGCGAAAGCGGGTCGGGCAAGAGCGTCACGTTGCGCTCGATCATGGGGCTGGCGCGCCGCTATGGCGACGTGACCGGCCAGGTGCGCTGGAATGGAAGTGATCTGATATCCATGTCAGATAGGGCTCTTCGTCGGTTTCAGGGTCGCGAAATCGCGATGATTTTTCAGGAACCGATGACCTCGCTGAACCCGCTGCTGACAGTCGGACTGCAACTGGAAGAGACCCTGCGCGCCCATACCGACCTGCCCCGCGCCGCGCGCTTGGATCGGGCAATCGAAATGCTGGACCTTGTCGGCATCCCCTCGGCAGCGCAACGCTTGAAGGATTATCCTCACCAATTTTCCGGCGGAATGCGCCAGCGGGTCATGATCGCAATAGCGCTTGCCGCAGAACCCAAACTGTTGCTGGCGGATGAACCCACCACAGCTCTGGACGTGACCATTCAGGCCCAGATCCTCGATCTGATCCTGCGACTGGCGCAGGATATGGATATGGGGGTTGTGCTGGTCACCCATGATCTTGGCGTGGTTGCCCAGACTTGCGACAACGTGGCCGTTATGTATGCGGGACGGATCGTCGAACAAGGGCCGGTCCGCGATGTGCTGCGGTCACCGCATCACCCCTACACTGTGGGTCTGATGCGGTCTGTGCCCGAAAACATCGCTCCTCGCACGCCGCTATATTCTGTTCCCGGAGTGCCGCCCGCACTGGATGCCCTGCCTGCCGGATGCGCGTTTGCACTGCGCTGTGCCGCCTGCATAGACGCCTGCACGCAAGAGCGCCCAGCGATGACCCTGATCACCGAACATAGACAGGTCGCCTGTTTCAACCCGATAACCAAAACCCAAGGGAACGCCGCATGACCGCCCTAATGCAAATCCGTGACCTGCATCTGCGGTTCCCAATGGGCCGCAGCATCGGCGATGTCATTTCGCGGCGTCCTGGTCGCGAAGTACGGGCGCTGAATGGTGTCAGCCTAGATCTGACCCGCGGCGAAACTCTGGGCGTCGTCGGAGAGTCCGGGTGTGGAAAGTCCACACTAGCCCGGTGTATCGTGCGCCTTCATAAGCCCAGCGACGGTTCAATCCACTTTGAAGGTCAGGACATATTCGACGGCGAAATCAAAGCTGACCGCACCTATAACCGCCGGGTTCAGATGATGTTCCAGGACCCCTATTCATCGCTCAATCCCCGGATGACGACAGGGCAAATTCTCGCCGAAGCCCTGAGCGTTCACAACATGCGCCCAGAAGCAGAAATTCCCGACCGTGTGGCCGAGTTGCTTGATCTGGTCCGCCTTCCGAAGGACGCACAAGACAAGCTGCCGCATGAATTCTCCGGAGGTCAGCGTCAGCGGATCGCCATTGCGCGCGCATTGGCGGTCGAACCCGAAGTTCTGATTGCGGACGAACTGGTCTCGGCACTAGATGTTTCGGTTCAGGCGCAGGTGGTAAACCTGTTGCTGGACCTGCAGCGGGAACTTGATCTGACAATCCTGTTTGTGGCCCATGACCTGCGGCTTGTCCGTCATGTTTCAAACCGGGTCGCGGTAATCTACCTTGGGCGGATCGTTGAAATCGGCGACAGCGAAACCTTGTTTTCCGCCCCCTCCCACCCTTACAGCCAAGCTCTGCTTTCAGCCGCCCCTTCGCTGAACCCCGACAACCGGGGCACCGTCAAGCGGCTTGAGGGAGAGCTGCCTTCACCGCTGAACATGCCCTCAGGGTGTCCGTTCCATGTCCGGTGCCCTCACGCCAGCAACATATGCAAAACCAAAGTGCCTGCCCTGATGCCTTTTGAAAATCGTGGCGAGGTCGCCTGTCACCATGTTGAAGAGATAAATGCCGATGCTTGATGCCCCCGGAACCGACCGATCCGCGATTGTTTCGGCCTTGCGCGCAGAGCTTAAAGCACAAGGTCTGGATGCCTTTATCGTGCCCCGCTACGACGCACATCAGGGCGAATATGTTGCCCCTCATGATGAACGCCTCGCCTTTGTAACTGGCTTCAGCGGCTCGGCAGGCATGGCCATCGTCACACCCGAAACTGTCGCCTTATTTGTCGATGGCCGCTATGTGGTACAGGCTGCAAACCAGTGTGCCGAGGCTGTTTTCTCGCACCATCATCTGTTTAACGAGCCGCCCGAATACTGGCTGGCCGCCGTTGCACAGAAAGGATGGAAAATCGGCTTTGACTCTATGCACCTACCGCCGGTCTGGTTTGACCGATTTGAGCACGGGCTGGAAGGCAGCGGTGCCGCGATGGTAGCGACAGCTTCAAATCCGGTCGATGCAATCTGGACCGACCAACCCGCTGCCCCCCAAGGACAGATCGAGCCATTTCCACTTCAGTTTTCGGGCCGGGCGGCGGGTGAAAAGATCTCGGATCTGGCCACCGAGCTAACACGCCGAGAGGCCGGCTTGCTGGTGGAAACTCAGCCCGACAACATCGCCTGGCTGCTTAATGTGCGTGGCTCAGACGTGGCTTTCAACCCTGTTCCCAACTCTTTCCTTCTGTTGCAAAGCTCGGGCCAAGTGCACTGGTTCGTGTCTGACCAAAAACTGGATGCCGATGTCACTGACCACATGCCGGAAAATGTTTCGGTTCAGGCGCCGGATGGTTTTCTGTCTACACTCAGTGATCTCACAGCGCCCGGCCAGGCTGTGATTTTCGACCCCGATTTTTCGCCGACGGCGGTCAAACAAGTGCTGGAGCGTATCGGAGCGAAGGGCGTGCCGGTCAACGGATTGTTAAGCAAAACCAAAGCCCGCAAGAATACAACGGAACTGGAAGGGTTGCGCGCTTGCCATATCCGGGACGGGATCGCCTGGACCGAATTCTGCGCCTGGCTGGCGGCTCAGGTACAGAAACAGGCTGAACCGGTGACCGAGCGTGAAGCAGAACAGCGGGTATTGGCCTTCCGCCGCGCTCAGGATGGGTTCATCCACGAAAGCTTCAACACAATCTCGGCCGCCGATGGCAATGCCGCGATGTGCCATTACGCGACCGAGGCCGACAATACCGTTCCGATCCAACCGCGGGGCACATACCTGCTGGATTCCGGGGGGCAGTACGACACCGGCACAACGGATGCCACGCGCAGCTTTTCGTTCGGGCCTCAGCGGCCTGATGGATATGACCGGGCCTATACCGCAGTGTTCAAGGCCTTTCACGCTCTGGCCACGCTGCGCTTTCCTGCAGGCACACAGGGCCATCACATTGATGCAATCTGTCGCCGCCCGCTGTGGGATCTGGGATTGGATTATGACCACGGTACGGGTCATGGAATTGGCCACCGGTTGTCTGTCCATGAACATCCGCAGCGCATTGGCAAACCTTACAACCCGGTCGACCTGATGCCTGGCATGGTTATGTCGATCGAGCCGGGATATTACGAGGCCGGCAGGTTCGGCATTCGCATCGAAAACCTGTTCGAAATTGTCGAGGCAGATGACGGATTTCTGGAGTTCTCGAACATGACCTGGATCCCGATCCAGACGGATATGTTGATGCCAGATATGCTGAACCAGTCAGAAATTGACTGGATCAATGACTATCATGCCAAGGTTCTCAGACAGGTCGGGCCGCATCTTTCGCCTCTGGCCCTTAGATGGGCCCAGACGGCCTGTGCAACGCTGACCAAATAAACCAGAGTTTTGCCATCAGACCACCGTTCGAGGCGTCTTTCCGGCAAATACCGGCTGGACCGGGGCACCCTGATATTCGCCTGCGTTATCCAACCAGTCCAGAAACAGGCGCGTGTTTCCAACGATGTAAGGGACAAAGCCGAAATCCGGTCGATTACCAGCCAGCTTTTGAACCACTGAACCCGTTTGCAACACGAAGATCGCGCCCCCTACCACAACGGCGGCGCTGATTGTGGGCGAGGCTGCGATCTCATGGCTTTGGGTTCCGGCCACCCAAAGAGCAAATGCCAGACGCGTCATCGCCACCGTATCCGTGACGCGGCGCAAGCCAGGAAGGAAATAGGTGGATAGAGCCGTCGCGCATACAATGACAGCCATATAGATCAGGCCGATAACAACCGGGACGGGCAATCCGAAACGCGTTGCATCTATATGTGAGTAAAGAGTGAAACCTGAGGCAAAAGCCAGAGCCGCAATCAGCGACAACCGCCGTCTTTCGAGACTTAGATGCCTTGTGACTCTATTCACTGCGTCGACCCTCATGTTTTGTTGAGGATCTGTTTGAAATATGAATTTGTGATTGATCTGACGAAATAGCGGCGGAAGTTTGTCTTTGTCTCCCTTCACCATTCAATCGGTCGCCCAAATGACTTGGTTACGCCCTGCACGTTGGCCTTTTAACTCTGGTACGAGTAAAAAATCCAGCGCGGTTCAGGCCGCTGCAACCCGCTTCGGCGGCCCTGTGATTTCAGAAAAGAGGTTTGGCAGAATTCTCACCTCCTATGGTGAAAATCGCTCATATTCATTCCGCTGGGCCGGTTTCAATGTCGCTTGCCTTCAGGATAAATGTGCTGTCGCTTCAATTTCCAACAAGGCCTCGTCTTCGACCAAACCCGCCACGATGATCATTGACATCGCAGGAAAATGCCTGCCGAAAACCTCACGATAGGCGGCCCCAACTTCGGCTTGCAGAGACAGATATTCGCGTTTGTCAGTTACGAACCAGGTCAGGCGGGTCACATCGCGGGCCGAGCCACCAGCGGCCTCGACAATATCAACGATATTCTGCAGCGCCTGTTTCATCTGTCCGATGAACCCGCCGCTGACAAATTTCTTGTTCGCGTCCCATCCTATTTGCCCGCCGATATGTAACGTTCCATCTTTGGTCAAAACGCCATTGGCATATCCTTTGGCAGGCAACCAGCCGTCGGGGTGAATTGTCTTGTGGCTCATAGCGCGTCGTCCCTGAATGCCTCGAGTTTTTTACGGATGTCTGCGGGCCAGGCCGTTGGACCGCCCTTTGAATCTACATGAACAAGCGTTGCTACGCTTGTCAGTCGCTCCTCTTGCGCACAACTGGCCACGATCGAGTATTCGGCTGAACTGCGTCCGATCTTTGTGATCTTCATCCGGAATATCAAATGGTCACCGTGACGACTGGGCGCTGAAAATCGGGTTTGTATCTGTGCGGTAGGCACTGCGCCAACAGGATGAATCTCTTCAAACGGTTTGCATAGCACCTGATCGAAATAGGTCTCAACGCAATCATTGATCATCTCGAAATAGCGCGGGAAAAAGACAATCCCCGCCGGGTCGCAATGTTTGAACAGAACCTTTTGGTGGAATTCAAAAGTCATCAGACCCCCACATATTTTTCTGTGATGTCATGACCGAGATCCACCATCGCGCCAGACCAGACTGTTTTACCGCGCTCAAGAATGACCGCGCGGTCAGACACCAGCGCCAACTCTTTCAGAGACTTGTCGATCAACAGGATCGAAACATTGGTTTCCTGTTTCAGGCGATGCAAGACCGACCAGATTTCCTGCCGCACGATCGGAGCCAGCCCTTCGGTTGCTTCATCGAGGATCAAGAGCTGGGGATTTGTCATCAGGGCGCGCCCGATAGCCAGCATCTGTTGTTCTCCGCCGGATAGTGAGGCTGCCCCTTGGCCCTGACGTTCCTCTAACCGTGGGAACAGTTCAGCCACCTTCTGCAATGTCCAGTCACCGGGTCTGGCAGCGGCGATCAGATTCTCGCGCACCGTCAAGTCGGCAAAGCACCGGCGCCCCTCGGGTACCAGCCCGACACCAAGACGCGCGACCATATAGCTGGGCAAAGCGTGCAGATTCTGATTGTTCAGCGACAGAGTGCCCTCGGACCGGATCATCCGGCAAATGGCTTTGACAGTCGTGGTCTTGCCCATCCCATTGCGCCCCATAAGGGCTGTAACCTCGCCCTGCGCCAGAGAAAGATCGACCCCAAATAACGCCTGACTGACACCGTATGTCGCGGTCAGGTTTTCTACCCGCAACAAAGTCATGCCTCATCCCCCAGATAGGCATCGCGCACCTCACGGCTTGCGCGGATTTCATCTGCCGTCCCGGTTGCGATCACCTTGCCATAGACCAATACGCTGATCCGGTCAGCCAGCGCAAAAACGGCGTCCATATCATGTTCGACAAGCAGTATGGGCGCCTCTTCCCGCAGACCGTCAAGAAACCCGGTCAACCGTTTGGACCCTCCAGCGCCAAGCCCGGCCATCGGTTCATCCATGACAAAGACCCTAGGTGACAAAGTCAAAGCCACGGCGACTTCAAGCTGGCGGCGTTGACCATGGCTGAGATTTGCGCAACGCGTTTCGCGTTCATCGCCCAGGCCCACCCTTTCCAGCGCAGCCTCGGCCCTTTCGAGCAGCTCTGGCCGTTTCAAGGCAGGTTTCCAGAACTGCCATACGAGGTTTTCCGAACCCATGGCGCTCAACACGACATTTTCCAGAACCGTATCTTCCATGCACAGTTCCGATATCTGGAACGTCCGCCCCATCCCTGCCCTTGCCCGCTTTTGCGTGCCAAGGTCCGACACATCCTGTCCGCACAGCAAAACACGCCCCGAATCCGGTTGCAAACCTCCGCAAATCTGCTGGATCAACGTGGATTTTCCCGCTCCATTCGGACCAATGATGGCGTGGATCTCTCCTGGCCTGAGATCAATCGAGACGTTATCCGTAGCCTTTAACGCACCAAAGCTTTTGTTCAGACTCTCGGTGGCAAGGACGGGATCAGACATGTGCCCCCTCTTTCCCGGTTAGAAGCCCAATCAGGCCACCGCGACCAAACAGAACGATGCACAGCAGAACAATACCCAAATATACATGCCAGAAATCGGTTAGTTCACCCAGAAAATGCTCGAGCGCGACAAACACGCAAGCCCCAATTACCGGACCCATCAGGCGTCCGACACCTCCGATGATTATCAGCACAATCAATTCGCCCGAAAGCTGCCAACTGAACATAGACGGCGAAACGAACCGGTTGAGATCGGCAAACAGCGCCCCGGCCAGACCAGTGACAGCGCCGGACAGAACAAAGGCCAGAAGTTTCAGCCGCATGGGGTTCAATCCCACGGTCTCGACCCGCGCCGTAGATTGCCGCGTCGCATTAAGAGCCAGCCCGAATGGCGCGGCTTGCATCCGCGCAAACAGGAACAGGACGAGACATAGCAGCGCGAAACAGATGCCGTAAAACTGGATCGGATCCAATGTGTTGAGGCCGGGAAAACCGTTGCGAACATAGATGGATAATCCGTCTTCGCCCCCGTATTGCGCCCAAGAAATCGCGAAGTAGTAAAACATCTGTCCGAAGGCCAGCGTAATCATGATGAAATAAACGCCTGACGTTCTTAGGGACAGAAGACCGACGAAAAAGGCAGCAATGCCCGAAGTAAGCATCGCAACTATCCAGATCACGGGCATGGATTTACTGCCTTCGATAGAAATCAAGCCCAGATCCAGTGCCGTGTAGGTCTGCGCGTGATAGGTCAGAATGCCCATCGCATAGCCGCCGATCCCGAAGAAAACAGCATGGCCAAAGCTGACCAACCCCCCAATTCCCAGGATGACATTCAGACCAACCGCTGCAAGCGCCAAGATCACCGCCCGCGTCACAAGCGTGATTGTGAAGGGCTGGTCCGCGGCCAGCGCCCAAAGGGGCAGCGCCAGCAGGCCGGCGATCATCAGGCCATTGATGTATCTTTCATTCATTCTCATGCGCGGGCTCCGAACAGACCTGTTGGGCGCCAGATTAGGACCAATCCCATCAGGACATAGATTCCCATTGATGCCAGAGCCGAGCCGCTTTTCTGAGCGGCTCCCGGTTCCATGAACAGTTTGAACAGCTCGGGCAGGAAAACCCCGCCCAGCGTGTCGGTTAGCCCAACCAACAGCGCCCCGATGAACGCCCCTCGAACCGAGCCTATGCCACCGATTACGATAACCACGAAGGCCAGGATCAGAACAGGTTCACCCATGCCCACCTGTACCGACTGAATTGCCCCAACCAAAGCACCGGCAAGCCCCGCCAGCCCCGCCCCTAGTGCAAATACCAACGTATAAAGTTTCGAGATGTCGACGCCCAGTGCGGCAATCATTTCCCGGTCGTTCTTACCGGCCCGTATCTGCACACCCAAACGCGTGCGTTCGATCAGGGCCCACAAACCTACTGCAACAGCAAGACCAATCCCGATCAGGGTTAGGCGATAGAGGGGATATTCGATCCCGCCCTGCAGCGTGATCGGACCCGAAAGTGCCGCTGGAATATCCAGGAACAATGGGAAAGACCCAAAGACCCACCTTGTCCCTTCGGAAAAGATCAGGATCAGTGCAAAGGTGGCCAGAACCTGATCCAAATGTGGTGCCTGATAAAGCCGCCGGATAACGAGCATTTCTACGATCACCCCTGCCAGTGCGGCCGCAGCCAGAGCAGCAATCAGAGCAAGCAGAAATGACCCGGTCGCCCCTGCAACTGCTGCAGCGGCAAATGCACCCACCATGTACAAAGAGCCATGGGCCAGGTTGATCAGGCCCATCACCCCGAAGATCAGCGTCAGGCCAGCAGCCATCAAAAACAACATGACGCCGAACTGCAGCCCGTTCAGGATCTGCTCGATAATCAGGATCGAGGACATGGAAACTCCGGTGATCTGCCCGCCCACTTTTAGGGGCAGGCAGAAATTCAGTTACATTTTGCACTCGGCCGCGTAGGCATCAGAGTGGTTTTCAAGAGCTACGCCAAGGATCTTATTGGTAAATACATCACCTTCTTTGATCACTTCGCGCGCATAGATGGTCTGAACCGGATGATGGTTCGGGCCAAAGCTGAAATCCCCTCGTGTGCTGTTGAAATCCGCCGCCCTCAGCGCTTCGCGGAAGGCATCCGCATCTGACGGGTCAGCCTTGTCAAGCGCGGCAAGCAACAGGTTAGCGGTATCGAATCCCTGACTGGCGTAAAGCGAGGGCAGACGTCCGTATTCTGCCTGAAAGCTTTCAACAAAGGCAGCGTTGGTCGGGTTGTCGATATCCTTGTTCCACTGCGAAGTGTTCACCACGCCCAGCGCCGCATCGCCTACCGCCTGCAGAATGCCCTGATCAAAGCTGAAGGCTGGGCCAACAACTGGAAGATCGATCCCGCTGTCGGCATATTGCTTCAGAAACGAAATCCCCATCCCGCCGGGCAGGAAGAAAAAGACGCTATCCGCATCGCTTGCGCGGATTTGCGCGATTTCAGCTGCATAATCAGTCTGGCCAAGCTCGGTATAGATCTCACCGGCCAGATCACCTTCGAAAAAGCGTTTATAGCCTGTCAGCGCGTCGACACCCGCCGGGTAATTCGGAGCAAGTATGAAGCTGCTCTTGTAACCCGCACCATTGGCGTATGCGCCCGCGGCCTCGTGCAGGTTGTCGTTCTGCCAGGCAACGTTGAAATAGTTCTGGTGACAGCCCTTCCCCGCTAGAGGTGACGGGCCCGCATTGGGTGACAGATAGAAAACGTCCTGGTTCACGGCGGCTGGCACAACCGCCATCGCCAGGTTTGACCAGATGATACCGGTCATCACATCTACACGTTCGGATTGGATCATCTTGTCTGACAGCTGTACCGCGATATCCGGTTTGCGCTGGTCGTCTTCGATCACCACCTCGATATCATCCCGCCCCGATTGAGCAATCGCAAGCATGAACCCATCCCGTACGTCGATGCCCAAACCGGCCCCGCCGCCTGAAAGCGTTGTGATCATCCCCACCTTAACTTCCGCTGTAACACCCGTCGCGCACAGCGCGGTGATCGCTGCAGCCGCCAATAGTCTCTTCATCGTCTTCTCCCTTCGTTGGCCCTATGAACGCGATTTATGTCATTATTCTCAACGTTCGGTCTATGCCTTTGGCAATTCGGTCTTTTTCTTACATTCTTTCTGCCCGCTATATTCTACATACATTGATCATGATTTCAGGCGGAAACGCTGGATTTTTCCGGTCGCGGTTTTGGGCAAACCATCGCAGAACCGGATCGAGCGCGGGTATTTATACGGGGCAATCATAGATTTCACATGAGCCTGAAGGGCTTCGCGCATAGCGTCATCAGCCGTACCTGAAGCCAGAACAACATGTGCTTGGACAATATGACCCCTTTCAGCATCTGGGACGCCGATCACCGCGCATTCCGCAACGACCTCATGCGCCAGAAGTGCGGCTTCGACTTCGGGTCCGGCTATGTTGTATCCGGCCGAGATAATCATGTCGTCATTGCGCGCAGAAAAATGAAAATACCCCTCTGCGTCCCGATAAAAGCTGTCACCAGTGATATTCCACCCATCTGTCACATAACCCGCCTGCCGCTTATCATTCAGATACCGGCACCCTGTCGGACCACGAACAGCCAGGCGTCCAATATCCCCAACTGCAGCTTCAGTACCGTCTGGGTTTAGTACTTTGGCCTCATATCCGGTAACCGGCCTGCCGGTACTAGCTGGGCGGTGATCGTCAAACCGGTTTGAAATAAAGATGTGCAACATCTCGGTCGCGCCGATCCCGTCGAGCATTGGTTTGCCTGTCTTGGAAATCCACTCGTCATAGATTGGCTGCGGTAAGGTCTCGCCCGCCGACACAGCCGCACGCAGACTAGACAGATCAACACCGTCATCCATCGCCTGCAGCATGACCCGATAGGCGGTTGGCGCAGTGAAACAGACAGTCGCTTTGTATTTTTCGATTATCTCGATCATGCCCGCAGGCGAGGCTTGTTCTAACAGGGTTGCAGTCGCGCCGAACCGCAACGGAAACACCGCCAAACCGCCCAACCCGAATGTGAAGGCCAAAGGTGGAGAACCAACAAAAACGTCCTCTGGAACGACCTGCAACACCTCACGCGCATAGCTGTCGGCAATGATCAGAATATCTCTGTGAAAATGCATGGTGGCCTTGGGCTCACCTGTCGAGCCGGAGGTGAAACCCAACAAGGCCACGTCGTCGCGCCCGGTATTAACGCAATCGAACTGTACCGGCTTTTCAAGTGCAAGACGATCAAGCTCGGCATCGTGGTTTGAAGTTCCGTCGAACCCGACGACTCGCTGCAGGAATCGGCTATCACTGGCGCAGGACTGCATTTCGTCGATCAGCCGGGTATCACATAATGCAAACTGGATTTCCGCCTTATCGACAGTTTTCGTCAGTTCTGCAGCGCGCAACATCGGCATAGTATTGACGACGACCGCACCCACCTTGGTTGCGGCAAGCCAGCACGCAACCATTGCCGGATTGTTAGCCGATCGGATCAGCACCCGGTTTCCCGGCTCGACCCCCAAGTCATCGACCAATACATGTGCCAGCCTGTTGGTCCAGTCGCTGAGCTCTTTATAAGTTCGTTGCCGACCATTGCCGATCAAAGCGGTATGATCACCAAAGCCCTTGGCAACCATGGCATCGGTCAGCTCATATGCTGCATTCACATGATCGGAATATGCAAAACCCGCCAACAGGAAGTCGGGCCACTGATCCTGGGGGGGCAGGTTATCGCGGCTGAACGTGTCGGTATGTGCAGACGGTCCAAGCATCACCTTCCCTCCATGTGCGCGGCCATCGTCTGACGTGCAATGATTACTTTTTGAACGTCCGAGGCGCCCTCGTAGATGCGCAAGGCACGGATTTCTCGGTACAGAGATTCAACCGCCATCCCAGAACGCACCCCATCGCCACCAAACAACTGAACCGCCTTGTCGATAATCAACTGTGCCTGATCGGTAGCAAACAACTTGGCCATCGCCGCCTCACGTGTGATGCGCGCCGCTCCGCTGTCCTTGGCCCACGCTGCCCGATAGATCAAAAGCGCCGAAGCATCGACATCTAATGCCATCTCGGCGATGTGCCCCTGCACCATCTGCAAATCAAACAACGGGGCGCCTTGCACCTGCCGTTCCGATACCCGTGTCAGCGCCTCATCTAGCGCGCGTCGTGCAAATCCCAGGGCAGCGGCGGCCACTGTCGGGCGGAACAGATCTAGCACAGACATTGCAATACGAAATCCTGCGCCAGCTTGACCGATCATCGCGCTAGCCGGCACACGCACTTCATTGAAACGCAAAGTCGCCAATGGGTGTGGCGCGATTGTGTCCAGGCGCCCGACAACTTCGAAACCCTTCAGATCAGGAGTGATGATAAAAGCTGACAACCCTTTGGCCCCGGGTGCCTCGCCAGTACGGGCGAACAGGGTGTAGACATCTGCGATACCCCCGTTCGATATCCATGTCTTTTCACCGTTCAGGACAAAGTCGTTGCCATCACGGATAGCCGTCATTGTCGAATTTGCCACATCCGACCCCGATTGAGGTTCAGTCAATGCAAAGGCCGCGATAGCCTGACCAGAGCGCGTTTGCGGCAGCCAATGCGCCTTTTGGCCTTTTGAGCCGAACAACGAGATCGCTCCGGTTCCAAGCCCCTGCATTGCAAAGGCGAAATCGGCCAACCCATCATGGCGGGCAAGTGTTTCACGGCTGAGGCACAGCGCCCTGACATCCAAATGGCCGCTTTCGTCCGAAGTAGGCTGCAGCAGCCCGGCGTCGCCCAGCTGGCGGACCAGATCGCGACAAGCCTGGTCCGGGTCGCCATGGTCAATAGTCAGTCCCCGAGCAACCTCTTGCACCCGATCCGCCCAGCCCCGGTGATGAGGGTCAAAGAATGGCCACGAAAGAAAGCTCTGATCTGCCATCAATCGCCCTCGAATACTGGTTTGTCTTTTGCAACAAAGGCCTTGTAGGCGCGTTCAAAATCTCCGGTTTGCATACAGATCGCCTGGGCCTGCGCCTCTGCTTCGATTGCCTGTTCGATCGACATAGACCACTCCTGCGCCAGCATGGTCTTGGTCATCATATGCGCAAAATTGGGGCCAGCCACGATACGGTCAGCCAGAGATTGCGTGGTAGCGTCAAGCTCGGATGGATCAACCACCGCATTGTAGAACCCCCAGGAAAGCCCCTCATCAGCGGTCATGCTGCGTCCGGTATAGAGCAGTTCGGCCGTACGCCCCTGCCCGATGATACGGGGCAGGATGGCGCAGGCCCCCATATCGCACCCTGCCAGCCCCACCCGAGTGAACAGGAATGCACATTTGGCCTGCGGGGTGGCGATACGCAAATCCGAGGCCATAGCGATGATGGCCCCGGCCCCCACGCAAATACCGTCCACCGCAGCAATCACCGGCTTGCCACAATTCACAATCGCCTTGACGAGATCTCCGGTCATTCGCGTGAAGAGCAACAGGTCCTTCATCTTCATGCGCGTTAGCGGACCGATGATTTCGTGCACATCGCCGCCCGAGCTGAAATTGCCACCATTTGAGGCGAACACCACTGCATCTACCTCTTCTGAATAGACCAGATCCCTGAACCAATCGCGCAGTTCGGCATAGCTGTCGAAGGTCAAAGGGTTCTTACGCTCTGGTCGGTTCAGTGCAATCGTTGCAACCCGGTTCCGGATTTCGCAGCGAAAATGTTTGACGTCACTAGCCATCGATTTCCTCCGAAATAGTGAGTTCGGTTGTCAGAGTGCGGGCGTCCTCGGCGGAAAACTGACCAAGCATATCGGATATCCACGCCTCATGCGCCGCGGCCTGACGTGCGAATTCCTCGCATCCTTTTTGTGTCATGCGTACGCGATGGGCACGACGATCTCCAGGCACAGGTACGCGCACTAGCAGGCCGTCATCAGCCAGCCGATCCACGATTCCGGTCACATTCCCGTTCGAAACGCGCAGCGCACCCGAGATTTCGCTCATCTTCAGCCCATCTTCGAACCGCGACAGGGCTGCCATCACGTCGAAGCGCGGCAGTGTCGTGTCGAACTTTACCCTGAGGTTCTCTCTTAGCGCAGCCTCGATGCCACGCGTGGTCTTGAGCAGCCGCAGCCATAACCGCAATCTCTCTTTGGATGGATCTTCCAATGGTGCTTGAAGCGGGTTTGGGTTCATATCTCGCCTCCGGACAGGCTAAGCGCGTGGCCATTGACTGAATTTGCCGCATCCGAGGACAACCACCGCACGGCACCTGCTACGTCTTCGACCTGGATGAAACGACCCTGTGGGTTTATCTTTTTCAGACTTTTCACCGCATTTTCCGCGCTCATTCCCGTCTTCTCGACGATGTTCGCAATCGAACGATCCAGCATCGGCGTTTCCACAAACCCCGGACAAACCGCATTGACAGTGATGCCCGTCGCCGCAAGTTCGACCGCCAGAGACCGCGTCAGCCCGACCACCGCATGTTTTGTCGCACAATAGCCGGATACATAAGGATAGCCCTTCAAACCGGCGGTGGACGCGATGGCAATCAGACGGCCCGCTCCAGCGGCGTGCATGTCAGGTAAAGCCGCCTGCCATAGGTTGAAAACACCCATCAGATTCACATCCGTCAGGGTCCGCAAATCATCGGCTGTCATCCGATGAAATGGAAGCGAATGGGCCGCGCCGGCATTCGCAATCGCTATTGAAATCGGGCCGCGTTCTGTCCGTGCTGTTTCAATAGCAGCTCGGACCTGCTTGTCATCGGTCACATCACAAAGGACATACGGCAAAGCTTGCTGCTGCAGCTTGGCCTCTGTACGGCCCAAAATGGTAACGGCTGCTCCGCCATTCGCGAAATCTTGGGCTATAGCCGCACCAACGCCGGTGCCGCCGCCGGTTATGACGACATGTTTCATACTTCACCCGCCGTTTCCGCCATGCGATCTGCCAGGCGCCAGGCCTGATCCCGCCCGGCTTCATAGGGGCGGGGCCAAGTTTCCTGCCGGTCCCCCAGCGCCGTAGCCGCGTGCAAGGTCCAGTACGGATCGTCCAGATGAGGCCGGGCAAGGCACACCAGATCCGCACGACCGGCCATGAGAATCGAATTTACGTGATCGGCTTCATAGATGTTCCCCACCGCCATAGTACTGATGCCACATTCGTTTCTAATGCGGTCCGCGAAAGGGGTCTGGAACATACGGCCGTAAACCGGGTTGGCATCGGTCGAAGTCTGCCCGGCGGAAACATCCACGATATCTGCACCCGCCGCATCGAACATCGCCGCTATATCCACAGCTTGTTGCGGCGTCACGCCAGCAGGTCCGACCCAGTCATTGGCAGAAATGCGCACCGCCATCGGCTTATCTTTGGGCCAGGTCGACCGCATAGCTGAAAAAACTTCAAGCGGATAACGCATACGGTTTTCAAGACTGCCCCCATACATGTCGTCGCGCGTGTTCGACAAAGGAGAGATAAAGGACGAGATGAGGTAGCCATGCGCCGCATGCAGTTCGATCATGTCAAACCCAGCACGATCTGCCATCCGGGCTGCGGTCACAAATTGGGACGTGACCCTATCCATATCCGCACGATCCATCGCGCTGGGCACAGCGTTACCGTCGGACCAAGGGATCGCCGAAGCTGATATCAAAGGCCAGTTTCCTTCCTTCAGCGGCTGGTCCATTCCTTCCCACCCGATGCAGGTTGAACCTTTGCGGCCCGAATGGCCGATTTGACAGCATATTTTGGCGTCAGTTTCCGCATGGACAAATTCGGTGAGTCGAGCCCATGCGGCCTCGTGTTCGGGCTCATAAAGCCCCGGGCATCCTGGGGTGATCCGGCCTTCGGCGCTGACACAGGTCATTTCGGTGTATACCAGCCCGGCGCCACCTTTGGCCCTTTCACCGTAATGGATCAGGTGCCAGTCAACCGGGCACCCATCAACCGCCTTGTACTGTGCCATGGGTGACACCACGATCCGGTTCTTCAACTGCATCCCCCGCAGGCAAAATGGCGCAAACATCGGGGGTCGGGCCGGACCATCAACCGCGCCCCCAGACTGTTGCATGAACCATGCCTCGGCATGCCCCAGCCAGTTGGCATCGCGTTGGCGCAGGTTCTCGTGGCTGATCCGCTGAGACCGTGTCAGCATCGCGTAATTCAACTGAACCGAATCCTGATCGAGGTAACGTTCGACATTCTCGAACCATTCGACCGAGTTCCGCGCTGCCGATTGCAGGCGCAACACTTCAAGACGACGCTCGTCCTCATACCGCGCGAAAGCCGCTTCAAGCGTATCTTCTTTATGGACGAAGTCAGCCAGCGCTATAGCGCTTTCCAGTGCCAGCTTTGTTCCTGAGCCAATGGAAAAATGTGCGGTCGCTGCGGCATCTCCCAGCAATACCAGGTTTTTGTAACTCCATTTTTCGCACAAGACCCTAGGAAACCGCAACCAAGCCGAGCCGCGGATATGACTGGCATTGCTCATCAAGGGATGGCCGCCCAAATGATCTTTGAAAATGTCTTCGCACAAAGCGATGGACTCTTGCTTGGTCATCTCACCAAACCCAAAAGCATCGAAGGTCTGTTGCGAGCATTCCACGATGAAAGTCGCCGTATCCCGGTCGAACTGATAGGCATGTGCCCAGACCCAGCCCTTTGGCGTTTCCTCAAAAATAAAGGTGAAGGCGTCGTCAAACTTCTGATGCGTACCCAGCCAGACGAACTGACACCGTCGTTGGTCTATATCGGGTCGAAAAACATCTGCGAACTCGGCCCGTGACTTGGAGTTCAGCCCGTCCGAAGCCACAACGATGTCGTAGTCCATCATATAGTCCGAGGCTGATACCGCCTCGGTCTCAAAGCGCATCTCGACACCAAGCTCGCGCGCTCGGTCTTGCAAAATGAGCAGCAGTTGCTTGCGTCCGATCCCGCAAAATCCGTGGCCGCTGGACACGGTGCGCTGACCTTTATGCACAAGTGCTACGTCATCCCAATAGGCAAAGTGTTTACGTATCACCGCCGCGCTGGCTGCGTCATTGGTGGCAAGGTTATCCAGCGTCTCATCAGACAACACGACGCCCCAGCCAAATGTGTCATCCGGGCGGTTTCGCTCGATAACAACAACTTCGGCATCCGGATCGCGGAGCTTCATTGAAATCCCGAAATAGAGGCCAGCCGGCCCGCCGCCGAGACATGCAACACGCATCGTTACCTTCCCCCCATTCGCAGCTTTACCTGAAACGCTAGACCAGGTGGCTCATCCCTTCAAGTAAAAATATTTTATACTTGAAGTTTCTATATTCTGAATAACCACCCACAAAATCGCGACGGGTTGGTATTTTCCTGAGCCAAGCCGGCACCGGTTTGCCTGCGACAAAGCAATCAATCTCTGTAAGCGGTTACATTTCGCTTTCACCTGAACGGCGCAGAGCTTACACATATTTGCAAAATCAAATTTCAGGTTTGACAATGCCAAAGGCAAAAACTGCACCGACCCTGGAGGATGTTGCGAAACTCGCGGGCGTATCGACCGCCACGGTTTCACGTTGCCTCAATTCTCCGAGCCTGGTGGTGCAGGCTACGCGTGATCGGGTTCAGTCTGCCGTTGACGCTTTGGGATACACGCCGAATTTTGCCGCACGTGTTATGGCTGCCAGACGGTCGCACACCATCGGCGCCATCATTCCCACCATGGAAAACGCGATCTTTGCGCGTGGACTTCAGGCCTTTCAGGAAGAGCTGCGCCAGCATGGCTATACCCTGCTTGTCTCTAGTTCGGCCTATCAGCCTGAGATCGAAGAAGAGCAAATACGCAACCTGGTCGCACGGGGGGCGGATGGGTTGCTGCTGATCGGGCATGATCGAGACTCGCGGATCTATGACTATCTCGCAAAGCGCAGGATTCCGGTTCTGATAGCGTGGTCGTTTCAGGCAGACGCACCAGTCCCTTCGGTCGGATTTGACAACCGTGCGGCCATGGCCGAACTGGCAAATCAAGTGATCAAGCTGGGTCACCGAACCCTGGGTATGATTTCTGGTGTCAGCACCGGAAATGACCGTGCCCGACTGAGGATCGAAGGGGTGCAAGAAGCAATGCGCCGCAACAACATCCCAAATGACCGGCTGACGATCGTAGAAACGCCATATGAAATCGAAAACGGGGCAGAGGCGTTTTCCCGTCTGATGTCTCGGCAAGATCGACCAACAGCGGTGCTGTGCGGGAACGATGTTCTGGCTATCGGTGCCTCGCGCCGGGCCAAAGAGATGGGGCTTAGAGTTCCTCAGGACGTATCCGTCACAGGGTTCGACGATATCGAACTGGCGCAGATCACCGATCCAGGCTTGACGACCGTGCATGTCCCACATCGGGAAATGGGTCGACGGGCTGCGCTGGAACTGGTTGGATTGATCGAAAAGCCCACCGAAAGTTGCAATGTACAGTTGCGAACCAATTTGGTCGAACGCCAATCGCTGGGGCGCCCCGGCTGACTTCAGGCGGCCTCGTTCTCCATGGTGCGAAACTCACCTTTCAACCAGGCGTGACTTGCGCACATCGGGTCGGTAAAATGTTGACGGATAAGCTTTCCCATCGCTCTCTGGATTAGCTTCGAAGTGGTCTCGGGGTATACGTCGGTCGTGAATAAAGACACTGTTCTTACAAAGTTTCGGCCGGGAAATGGCACCACCCGAACTTGGTCGTGAAATCTGTGGGCCCTATGAAAACTTGCGGCCGTGGTGATGGTCCAACCGGTGCCTTCAGCGACCAATCCTATGATCGACTGATTGCATTCCAGTTCGAACCTGTTGGGCAGATCAAATTTACCTCGCCTGAGCTGTATCTCAATTTGCTTGCCGATCACGTAATCACGCGAATAGCGCAGCAACGGCAATTCTGCGTTTGATGAAAACATCTCCTCGGGCATGCCACTGAACGCTCCGGGCAAAACAACGATAAAAGGGTCGCGCATCAACGGGTATTCGATCAGGCCCTCGGTCCGTTCGAACGGTCGGGTCGCCACCCCTGCATCCAGCTTGTGTTCCTGTAACTTGGCAATGATCTCATGGCTGGGGCGTGTGAAATGCCGAAAACTGCAGCGCGGCAAAGCATGCGCAAGAAACCGAAACAAGTCTGGCGAGATTTGATTGTCGAAATCATCAATCAGTGCCAGCCTCAAATCCGTCGCATGGCGCCAGTTACCCGACCGGATCTCCGCCTCGGCCTTTTTCAAAACGATCAGCCCATCGCGGACATGGCGCGCATAGACTTCACCGGCAGGTGTCAGACCCATTGGACGACGCCCGTGATCCACCAAATCAATGCCCAACGCGGTCTCAAGGCTTCGTAGGTGATTGGAAACTGTGCTGATAGACAAACCGGTTTCCGATGCGACCTGTTGGATCGATCCTGACTTTGCGACCAACTGAAAAACTTCCAGCCAGCGGAGGCTTAGCGACTTTGGCACATTTACAGTCCGTTGTTTCGATTACATCAAAACTAGCGAAACAAAGAACGCCCCTCATTGCAATGAGGAACTTGCAACCCGTTCTGCCTCAAGCCTGGAGCCTGCTATGGTCCGGGTCATAGGGCGAAGGTGCGATCACCGTTGCGTTGACCCGTATTCCACAGTGATCCAACTCTATCTTGCACCCGAATTCTGCAAGTAGCGGATCGACAAATCCATGGGCAAGATTGAGGCCGGTGCGGTGCCCCCACTCGCCCGAGGTGATTGTTCCGACAACCGTGTCACCCAGCATCAGCGAAGCCCCGGCATGGGCAGGTCCCTGTCCTGTTTCCAACCGGAGCGGCACGAGTTTTCTCCGCGGCCCATCAGCATCACGGTTCAGCAAGGCATCGCGCCCGATGAAGTCGCCCTTTTCCAACCTCACAAACCGATTCAGTCCTGTTTCAAAAGGATTAAACTCGGTGATCAAATCAGCCTTCCAGTGCAGGAACGTCTTTTCCATCCGCATGGAGTCAATCGCCCGAGCGCCAAACAACTTGAGGCCGAAGCGCTCTCCAGCCCGCCGCAGCGCCAGATATGCGCTATAAAGCGAAGGGTTGGGAACGTGGATTTCATATGCCAGTTCGCCAGAAAAACTTACCGCCATCACCGTTGCTGGAGCGAAGCCAACAAAGCACTCCCTGACGCTCAGCCATGGAAAAGCTGCCGGGGACCAATCACCGCGCGCGCTGGACGCCAGCACATCACGTGATTTCGGGCCGGCAAGGATCAGAATGGTGTAGTCGTTGGTCAGACTGCGTAAATGCACGTCTTCATCAGGGTAGCGGTTATGCTTTAGCCAATCCATATCGTGGAATTCACTTGCCGCCGCCGAGCCATACCAGACCCGGGCAGGGCCGCGATCGCTGGCGGGCAGGTTCGCCACAGTCGCTTCGGCTTTGACCATCCCGTGATGGTTCAAAAGATAGCCCAGCCCAACCCTGCCGTCGCGGCGCGTGACAGCACCGCAAAACAGACGATCCAGAAAGGCATGCCGATCCGCGCCAGTAATCTCGATACGGTTGAAACCATTCACCTCGGACAACCCGACATTGGACTGAACATTTGCCACCTCGGCCCCGACCAAATCATAGGTTTCGTCAAAATCGAAACTGAGGGTCGGTTCAAAGCTGGGGTCAGGCTTGATGTAATCCACCCTTTCCCATCCATTGACGACAGTGAATTCGGCGCCCTCGGCCGCCAGAACCGGGGTCAAAGCAGTGGTCTTAGCAGGCCTCCCCGCGGGGCGGTGTTCATGCGGGAGATGAAAGCGAAATTCGTTTTGATAATCCTCAACTGCCTTCAGTGCCGTCAGCTCCACATTCGCGTGGTCTGTGAACCGGCGCGGATCCAGGCACCAGGTGTCATAACAGGCCTCTCCATGCACAATCTGCTGGGCCAACAGCCAACCATGGCCACCGCCCTCACCCAATCCAGCCCGCAGGCCGATGATACAGAAGGCGTTGCGCTTGCCCGGGATCGGCCCGACAAGTGGTGCACCATCAATCGTATAGGTTATCGGCCCGTTGACGACCGTGTGAATCCCGGCCTCTAACAGCGCAGGCATCCGAGCAAAAGCGCCTTCCAGCACGTCCGACACGCGGTCCAGATCGTCCGGGCAAAGCGCATTTACAAAATTTGGATCGATCCCGTCCATGCCCCAGGTCTTGCAGCCCTGTTCATAGAACCCCAGCAAGAGGCCGTTCTTTTCTTGTCGACAGTAGAAATCGCTGATCGGACATCGCAGCAAAGGCATTCGGTGGCCCGCATCACGGATTGCAGGAATTTCTTCCGTCAGAAAATACTGATGCTCCATCGAGGCCACGGGGTGGTGCACCCCCATCAAGGCGCCCACTTCGTTTACACGATATCCGCAGGCATTCACCACGATGTCACAGTCGATATCACCGTGTTCGGTCTGCACCGTCCAGGTGTCATCCTTGTGTTGGGTCAACCCGACAACCGGGGTATTCCGGTACACCTCGGCCCCGGCCAAACGTGCGGCCCGGGCCAACGCCTGACACAGCTGAGCCGGATCAATATCCCCGTCCAAAGGATCCCACAGCCCGCCAATTAGGTTTTCGGTCGAGATCAGAGGGTGCCGCCGAGCGCATTCTTCGGCATCAATAACCTCGAAATGGACATCCATACCCCGGGCCATCGAAGCGAAATGTCGGTATCCCTGCATTTGCGCTTGGGTGTTCGCCAACCTGATTCCGCCGTCACCATGGTGGTAATTGATGGGATAGTCGGGATTCGCAGACAGGTCTTGGTACAGTTTGATCGAATGGGATTTCAGTCCAACCATGGTCTGGTTTGTTCCAAAATTCGTCACCTGCGCGGCTGAATGCCAAGTGGTACCAGAGGTCAACTCGTTTCGTTCGACCAGGACGACATCTGCCCATCCTTCTTGCGTCAGGTGATACAGAGTTGAGCACCCTGCGATCCCGCCACCAATTACCACTACTTTTGTCCGCGACTTCATTGGCTTTGCTCCTCTGAACCCCAATAGGTTTTGCTGAAAACGGGTCTTCGCAACAGCTTACGAATGGCTTGTGCTGAAAAATCGAAACTACGATTGAGGATTCTGAAAGGCGCATTTCTCTTTTGCAGAGACCCCGCATCGCCCTTTACGGTTCCGGGAATTCTGACAGGAAAAGGATTGGGCGTTGTCAAAGGGCAGTAAAAGAAGCGGTCGAAATGCGCGTCTTGCGCAACGCGCAGCAGAGCCCGCCATAGATCCGTGCCCCCCCGGGCAAGCCGGTGGTCGCTTTCAACCTTTGACACAGTCCGAAGTCAAACAAATATACAATACCGCCTTAAGGCTTCTGGAAACTCTCGGCATGGGCGAGGTCCCGGACAGGCTGGCCAACGATCTGCGGTCAGCCGGTGCACAATCCGGACAGCAAGGGCGGCTGCTATTTCCTCGAAACATGGTTGAAGACGCTATTGGGTCCGCTGCCAAGACTTTCTCGTTTCATGGCCGGGACGAAGCGCGCTCGATCGAAGTGGGCGGAAATCGTGTGTTCTTTGGCACCGGCGGTGCGGCGGTGCAGACGCTGGATCTGGAGAGCGGTCACTATCGCCCCTCCACGCTGGCCGATCTGCATGATTTCACGCGGCTTCAAGATACGCTGGCCAATGTCAGCTGGTTCACGCGCTGCTGTGTCGCAACCGATTTGCCCGATGTTTTCGATCTGGATGTGAACACAGTTTACGCGCTGGTGCGCAATACCACCAAACCGATTGCCACATCGTTTACCCTTGCCGAACATGTGGCCCCAATCGTCGAAATGCTCGACATCGTTGCAGGCGGGCCGGGTGAGTTCGCCAAGCGACCGTTTCTGAAGGCCCATATCAGTCCGGTGATTTCACCACTGCGTTATGGCGAAGATGCGGTGGACGTTGTCTATGAATGTATCGCCCATAATATCCCGATGTCCTGCATTACCGCTGCACAGGCAGGCGCCACCGCCCCTGCAACACTTGCCGGGTTTCTGGCGCAATCTTTGGCCGAGACACTGGCCAGCCTTGTTATGGTCAATGCGATCAAACCCGGCTTTCCGATGGTGTTTTCCAACTGGCCTTTCATCGTCGATTTGCGCACCGGTTCTTTCGCAGGCGGAAGCGGTGAGACCGCCATCCTGAACGCGGCGTCGGCGCAGATCACCAACTCGCTGGGGCTGCCTTCGGGTGTGGCCGCCTCGATGACTGATGCGAAAGCTGTCGACGCACAGTACGGAGCCGAGAAAGGAATGACCTCGCTCGCTGCGGCGCTGGCTGGCGGCAATCTGATCTACGAAAGCTCGGGCATGACCGCTTCGTTGCTGGGCGTCAGTTTCGAAGGGTTCGTCCTTGACGACGAAATGCACTCTCACACCTATCGCGCTTTGCGCGGCATCGAAGTGACCGACGAAAACCTGGGATTCGACGCCATTTGTCATGCAGTACTGGGCGACGGTCATTTTCTGGGAAGCGCCCACACCTATGCTGCGATGGAACGGGACTACTTCTATCCAGCGCTGGCTGACCGGAACGAACCCCGGACATGGCAGACCGAAGGGGCCGCCGATGCGTGGACGGTTGCCCGCCGGCACGCCAAGGACATCCTGGCACGACATCATCCGCAATACCTGACCGAAGAACAGGACGCTGAAATCCGCACACGGTTTCGCATTCTGTATTAGACTTACGCTGATCGATCCCAACCAGTAGGCTTGCCGCACAGACACTCAGATGAGGCCCTCATGACAAATCCCTTCTTTCAGCCGGTCTCGGCAATGGAGCTTGCGCGTTTCGCCGGCGTCCCCACGTTCATGCGCCTTCCCGAGCTGACGCCCAAGGACGATCGGATTGACGAGGTGGATATTGGGATCATCGGAATCCCGTGGGATGGCGGCACCACCAACCGCCCCGGCGCGCGGCATGGGCCTCGGCAGTTGCGCGACTTTTCCACTATGATCCGGGCAATGAACCCGGTCACCGGGGTTGCGCCGTTTTCGATGGTGAATTGCGCCGATCTGGGCGATGTTGCGCCGAACCCGGTGGATATCGAAGACACCATGAACCGAGTGACGTCTTTCTATGACGATCTGACCGACCGGGGGATAACTCCGCTTACCGCTGGGGGCGACCATCTGACCACCCTGCCCGTCCTGCGCGCTCTGGCCAAGTCGGAGCCGCTGGGCCTTGTTCAATTCGACAGCCACACCGACCTGTTCGACAGCTATTTCGGCGGCTACAAATTCACCCATGGCACCCCGTTTCGTCGCGCAGTTGAAGAGGGCCTTGTAGACCCCAAGCGCTTTGTCCAAGTCGGCATACGCGGGACGGCCTATAACACAGACGATATCGATTGGGCCGAGGCGCAGGGCATCCGCATCATCCGCATCGAAGAACTGTTCGACCGCGGCATT
Organism: Ruegeria sp. CDSB114; assembly: GCF_059611025.1. Taxonomy (NCBI): domain Bacteria; kingdom Pseudomonadati; phylum Pseudomonadota; class Alphaproteobacteria; order Rhodobacterales; family Roseobacteraceae; genus Ruegeria; species Ruegeria sp. CDSB114. Next base: position 210,737 of record NZ_JBXWOT010000004.1, on the reverse strand, counting down.
GACGATGTCATGGCCGAGGTGCGAGAGATCGTCGGAACAGGTCAGACCTATTGCACCTATGACATCGACTTTGTGGACCCCACCTATGCCCCCGGCACTGGCACGCCGGAAATTGGCGGGCCAAACAGCTTTCAGGCGCAGCAGGTGATCCGCCAGTTAAGCGGTGTCAATTTGGTTGGTGCTGATCTGGTTGAGGTCGCGCCCCCCTTCGATGCCGCTGGGGGCACGGCCTGGCTGGGCATCTCACTGATGTTCGAGCTACTGTGTGTTCTGGCACAGGCCGTAGACGCCCGCCGCTAACCGGTGTTTTCGGCAATCATCGAGATCATCTCGAACATCACCGCCGCCGCGGTCAGGGCGGTGATATTGTTGGGGCTGTCCTTAGTGGGCATCATGCAAACAACGTCACCGCCGACAATGTTCAAGCCGCGCGCGGCACGCAGGATACCAACGGCTTCGTCAATGTCGAACCCCTTTTCGCCCGGCTCCAGATTGGACACCGCCGGAGCGATTGTCGGGTCAAGGCAATCCAGATCGAAGGTGATATAGACCGGGCGGTCACCTAGAACCTCTTTGGTCTGCGCCACTACATCTGCAAGCCCGCGCTGACGAAATTCGCGCATGGTGACGATGTTGTACCCATAGTCGTAAGAAGGCTGCAACCAGTCCAGGCTGCGCGGATGGCCTCGCAGGCCGATCTGCATCGACCGGGTTGGGTCAACCTGCCCCTGATCCGCCACATAGGCCCCCCAATGGGCGGCGGATTTCTTGGCCCCCAGAAAGTGGTCGACCTTGGTGAACACATCCGTATGCGCATCCAGATGCAGAAAGCTGATCGGCTCTCCTCCGGCCAGCTTCCCGCAGCCCAGCGCCTGTACGATCCCGCCGGTAATGGAATGGTCACCGCCAACTGACACCGGGCGCGCACCTGCCGCATCTATGCCCTTGTAAAACGCGGTAATGCGTTCGATGCAGTCTTCGTTATCGTTGGCGCGCGGAAAGGGTACATCGCCGACATCGGCAATCTTCGCGCGGCTCCAAGGGTCGATCTCAAAAACCGAATGGACCCTGCGCTGTACCGCCGAGACATTCCGCAAGGCGCGCGGGCCCAGATGCTGATCCCTTTCGGTTGTCCCGTTTCCGGTCGAATGCGGCACACCGACAAGTGCAATATCCTGCCCCTCAGGTCCGATATTGGGGCAGCGAAACATCGTCGGTATGCCCCACCAGTACAAATTGTCCATCATGGACTGCTCATAGCGGTCGACCATTTCATCCTCCGGTAAAAAAATGCCCCCGGCCTGGGCCGAGGGCATAGAAGTTCAGATTCTTTCGTCTTCTCGCCGGAATGCACCCTGAACAATACGGTCCATGACCATAGCAAGGAACAAAATGGCAAAGCCGCCCAACAAGCCGGGCCCCTTGGCTGCGTATTGCAACGCCTCAAGGATTTCCTTGCCCAGCCCTCCGCCACCGATCAGCGAAATGATCACCACCATCGATAGGCACATTAGGATGGTCTGGTTCACCCCGGTCATGATCGACGGCAAGGCCAGAGGTATCTCGACATCCTTCAGCAACTGCCATTTCGAAGCCCCAAAGGCCACAGCAGCCTCTTTGATACTGTCGGGCACCCCGCGCATGCCCAGCGCGGTCAGTCGGATGACCGGCGGCATGCCAAAGATGATCGTGGCCAGAATGCCGGGCGGGTTGCCGGTGCCAAAGAAGGCGATGATCGGGATCAGATAGACGAAGGCCGGCAAAGTCTGCATCAAGTCCAGCACGGGCTCTGCCGCGCGGTAGGCACGCCTGGACTTGCCAAACCAAATGCCCAGTGGAATGCCAAAAACAACGCATAACAGCACCGCCGCACCGACCAGCGCCACGGTTTCCATCGCCACATCCCAATATCCCAGCAAGGCGATATAGGCTAATGAAGACGCCGTGAAGATCGCCACTCGGGGGCCTGCAGCCCTCCAAGCCGTCACACATATCACCAACATCACAACCGGCCAAGGCGACCCGATCAGCGCAATGGTCAGGGCATCCAGAACCGACCGAACCCCAGCAACGATCCCATCGAATACGTCCCCGCCAGCAAGAGCGGCCGCATCTATCTGCGCCTCCATCCAGCTTGCAAGATTTGAAAACAAGGTCCCGCCGCCCTCACCCAATATCAGTGCGGACACTTCTTTTTCGGGGAATGCATCCAACATGGCCAGCGAGGCATTGACCGTGAATTTGTAGACAATCAACGGCCCAATCGCCGCAACAAGCACAGCCCCCAGCACCATATTTCGCCTGGACTGGCCACTTTCGGTACTGTCCGGATCGGTCCGCCATTTTGAATACTGTTTTTCATAGACGCGGTCGGCATAGAAGCCCTGTGCCAGTTTGAATACCAGCAGCATCAGCAATCCGGTGATCATGATGCTCAGCGCTTCAGACTGCGCGGCCGCGGCTTTTCCAAAGCTGGTATCGGCGGCTTTCTGTATATTCGCTGCCAGCTTGGTAAAGCGGTCGATATCGGCCTTCTCTGTCGCATCGGCCGCCCGCGCCAGCAGCTCGTCGGCGCGTGCCTGCTGACGTTCGGCACGTTCCACCATGTCAGCGCCCGGATTGCCCCAGGCGCCTCGCCCGATCTGAACCCAAGCGATGATTTCCAGGATCAGGAAGGTCCAGAACATCCCCCAGATGGCTCGTGATGCTGACCACAAAGGCCCCAGAACCGCGGCCCAGAGATTGAACGTATTCGGAACCGCGCTAGTTGCATCATGGATCTTGTGAAACGCCTTGACGTAATAGTCCCCGTTCGGACCAGCAAACTCGTGAATGGACCGATCCAGTGCCTCATGGTCGACCTCGATATCCGAGGCGGCGGTGACTTTCACTTCGGTGGTTACATCAGTCATTTTTGCCCCCCTGAATTCCGCGCAGCAGGCGCGGTTTGGTCACGACGCCCACGTCCTGTCCTGCATCGGTGATGATCACCGGCAGGTCCGTGTCGACAGCCAGGTCGATCAACTGATCCAGATCGGCCCCCTCATCCGCGCGCGGCGCGCCGTCGGTCGGGCCGGAATAGCTGTCCAGTGGCTCCATGATTGAATGCGCCTTGACCAGTTTCAGTTTGGATATGCCCTGAACAAACTCGCGCACATAGTCGTCAGCCGGGTTCATCACGATGTCTTCGGGCGTTCCGATCTGAACGATGACACCATCTTTCATGATCGCGATACGATGGCCAATGCGGATCGCTTCGTCCAGATCATGGGTGATGAACAACGTCGTCTTCTGCAACTGGGCAACCAGCGCTTTGAACTGGTCCTGCAACTGCAGCCGGATCAGCGGATCAAGCGCCGAAAAGGGCTCATCCATCAACAGGATTTCCGGGTCCGAGGCCAGCGCGCGGGCGATCCCGACACGCTGCTGCATCCCGCCCGACAATTCCTTGGGCAGGCGGTCTTCGTACCCGGTTAGGTCCACCAGACCCAGCGCATGGTCCGAGACGGCCCAGCGCTTGGACTTGGACACTTTGCGAATTTCCAGAGGATAGGCCACATTGTCTCTGACAGATCGGTGCGGCATCAGCGCCATATGCTGGAAAACCATCCCGATCTGCTGCGCGCGGATACGGCGCAGTTCAGCCTCGGATATTTTGGATACGTCCTGGCCCAGAATCTCGATCTTGCCTGAGGTCGGCTCGATCAAGCGGTTCACGTGGCGCACCAGCGTGGATTTCCCGGATCCCGAAAGACCCATAATGCAGAAGATTTCGCCGCGCGGAACTTCGAAAGACGCACCCTGTACGCCGACCACACAATTATACCTTTCAAGAACTTCAGGCTTTCCAATCCCTTCATCCCGTACTGCGGTCATGGCCTCCTCTGCCCGCGCACCGAAAATCTTCCAGACATCTGTCAGTTTAACGACTGTTTCGGTCATACTTGCCCCTTCAATGCAAAACAGGCCGCCAGGCATTCCCGGCGGCCTATCTGTAATTCAGTTCCGAGCGTTACCGATCACTCTGACATCCAGTTCAGAACCGCATCTTCGTTCGCACCGACCCATTCTTCGGCATATGCGAGCGGCTCTTTGCCATCTATGACAAGCGCATAAGTCATGGCCGAGACAGCGGCAGTATCCAGTTTCATGTTGGACAACAGCCGAGCAACCTCGGGGTACTCATCCTCAAGAGATTTGGCATAGTGAAGGTGCAGATAGGCCAAATCCCAGGCGACACCTGCTTCGGATTTCTCCAGCCAATCCGGATCATCCGTGGGCTGCAGGACATTCCATTTTGCCGCGTCATAGGCTGGCTCTTCCAGGATCTGAAGATCATGCAGTTCAAACACGTAATGCGGCGTATAGCAGAAACCCACCCAAGGCTCACCCGCTTTGATCGCGTTATCAAGGTTCGCATAGGCGACGGTTTCGTCTATCTCGGTCAGTTCCATGACCTGGTCATAGCCATATGATTTGGCCCGGATTTTCTCGACATTGGTCGACGCCCAGCCGGGGGCACCGATCCATACTTCGCCCTGCCCGTCGCCATTGCTGTCGAACAGTGCCGCGATGTCGGGATTGGTCAGGTCGTCAATGGACCGGATATCATTGGCATCAGCGGTCGCCTTGTCGACACACATTCCTTGAAACGCCTCAACGCCATTGGAATTGAAGGTAACTGTACCCTTTTCGGTTACATAGGTGTCATGCAGGTTCTGCTGGTTCGGCATCCACACTTCGGGGTGTACGTGCATGGCGCCGGAATCCATCGCCTCGAACACGATCGGGTTGGTGCCATTCTGAAGCTCGACCTCTAGCCCCAGATTTTGTTCGATCGCAACCTTTAGAATGTGCGCTGTTGCATTTACCGATGGCCAGTTCGGCACACCGATCACAATGTCAGCAGCAAAAGCAGGCACAGCGACCATCATCGACGCGCCTCCCAGTAACATAGTGAGTTTGTTCATTTATTTCTCCGTGTTGGACGTTCGAGGCGCTGTTCTTCTTACCCTAGGGGCAGCGGTGAGCCTGTCAAACGATATCGGGATGAGGTTCCATCCCCCTTTTCAGCCAATACCCGGGCGCGCCGGTGTGACATGAAAATTCAAACATGCCGACATATAGCCCATCAAGAGCAAGATGCCACAAATCGATTTATGCGGCTTTCTCGCAGGTTAGTTTCGGTTTATTCTGATCTTGATCGATATGACGCCTGAAATAGGTACAGCCGATTCTTGAGTGGGCTTGTCTGCCAGTAATATCTTCTACGCGGCGCCATCTCAGACGAGGGCAAAGGTTTTATCCAGTCAGTCCTCAGATCCCAGTACAAGATCCTGCTTCAGGATGAAGTCCCCAAACGCGTCCGTCAGCGTTTGAAAGCGCGAGCGTTGCGAGACATAAAGATACACCTGCCTTTGATCTTCGAGATCAGCGATAGGACGGAAGACGATAGCCTCAGGGAGAGACCGTGCAACGGTTTGCGGCAAAACCGTCACCCATTCCTCGGTGCGCACCAATGCGATCAGTGAATGGGTGTTCTGAATGGTCACACCGGCCTTCGAAATCGCCGCGTGAAACCGCGGGGACTGAACCAGATCGCACAGAGCATTGCGTATGAAGGGAACCGAAGCCACCTGTTCGATGGTTGGCATCTCCGATTGCTGTGCCAGCGGGTGAGCAGCCGTGCAAACCACCCCAAACCTGTCTTCGAACAAGGGCGTGGCTGTGACCCCGTTTAGCGCAAGATACCCGGATGCAATACCGATATCTGCTTTTCCTTGCACAACCGCGTCCAGTACCTGCTGTGTATCGGTATCGCGGAGCTCGATCCTGATATCGGGGAAATGGCTATTCATGTGACTCAGCACCTTGGGAAAGGCAAGAGCCGCCACCGACGGCACAGACACGATCCGCAACAGGCCGTACTCTGCGCTGGCTATTGCCTCGATATCCTGAACTGTTTGATCGAACTGTCTGACCTGCTTCAAAGCCAAATCATGAACCTGCCGACCCACTTCTGACAGTCGGTTTTTGCGCTCTCCCTCGAACAGCTTCTTACCCAGGTGCTCCTCAAGCTGCTTCAGCGTCATTGACACCGCCGATTGCGTTCGCCCAAGACGGTCGGCGGCCTCGGTCAGATTACCAGTCTGCACAACCGTGCAAAAACTGCGCAGTGTTTCAATCTTGATCGCCATACTTCAATTTTTCTGCAATTTGTTTCATTTAATTGAGTTTGACTGATGTTCGCCAAAAAATCCATCCTAGGTCAAATGAAATCGCACTGGGGCGTAACGTGACACAACTGAATCTGATTGCTGGCGAATGGCTGGCAGGTGAGTCTGAAATCGAAAACCGCAATCCTTCGGACCTGAGCGATCTGGTCGGCATGTTTGCACAGGCCAGCGCTGACCAGCTTGAGGCGACGCTGGATCAAGCCCGTGTTGCACAGGCTGAATGGGCCGCCTATGGCATCGAACGGAAGCAAGCCGTTCTGAACGCTATCGGCAATGAAATGATGGCCCGGGCCGAAGAACTGGGTACGCTCTTGGCGCGCGAAGAAGGCAAGCCGCTGGCCGAAGGCAAAGGCGAAGTGTTCCGCGCCGGGCAGTTCTTTACCTACTACGCAGCTGAATGCCTGCGTCAAATCGGTGAGAACGCGGATTCTGTGCGCCCCGATATCGAAGTAGACGTTCGCCGCGAAGCTGTCGGCGTTGTCGCCATCATCAGCCCATGGAACTTCCCTACCGCGACTGCCTCGTGGAAGATTGCTCCGGCGCTGTGTTATGGCAACGCGGTTGTGTGGAAACCCGCCAACATCACCCCGGCATCCGCTGTCGCACTGACCGAAATCATCGAACGTCAGGACATCCCCAAAGGTCTGTTCAGTCTGGTCATGGGTTCAGGGCGCAGCATCGGGCAACGCCTGGTCGAAAGTCCCAAGGTCAATGCAATTTCCTTTACCGGGTCAGTTCCGGTCGGCAAGGGTATCGCAGCAGCCGCCATCCAGAACCTGACCAAAGTTCAGATGGAAATGGGATCAAAAAACGCGCTGGCTGTGATGGACGATGCCGATCTGGATCTGGCCGTTACTCTGGCATTGGGAGGAGCGTTTGGCGGCACCGGACAGAAATGTACGGCGTCTTCGCGCCTTGTCGTGCATGCGGGTATCCATGACGCGTTTGTCGAAAAGCTGGTGGCCGGTGCGCAAGCGATGAAGGTCGGCCACGCGCTGGAGGAAGGCGTGCAGATGGGTCCCGTCGTCAGCCAACAGCAGCTGAGCGAAAACCTGGCCTATGTTGATCTGGGCAAATCCGAAGGAGCCGAGCTGGCCTGTGGTGGAACCCGGCTGGAGATGCCTCATGACGGGTTCTACATGTCGCCGGGCGTGTTTCTGAACACCAACAACGACATGCGCATCAACCGCGAAGAAATGTTCGCGCCCCTGACCTGTGTCATCAAGGTTGGCAGCTATGACGAAGCGCTGAGCGTCGTCAACGACACCAACTTTGGCCTGACCTCGGGCATCGTGACCAAATCGCTGGCCCGCGCCACGCATTTCCGTCGCAATGCGCGCACTGGTGTTGTGACTGTGAACCTGCCCACTGCAGGCACCGACTACCACGTGCCTTTTGGCGGCCGCGGCGACAGCTCTTACGGGCCGCGCGAACAGGGTAAGGCTGCGGCCGAGTTCTATACCACGGTCAAAACCGCCTATATCAGCGCGGGCCCCGTGTGATGCGGATCGACGGGCTACAATATGCCAACTGGTCGGAAAAGATTTTCCGCCAACTTCGTGACGGGGGCGTGGACGCGATCCACGTCACCATCTCGTACCACGAGAACTTTCGCGAAACGGTTCTGAATTTCGAGAAATGGAACCGCTGGTTCGAACAATACCCGGACCTGATCATGAAAGGGCGCTGGGCCAGCGATATCGATACGGCTCGTAAAACGGGCCGGACGGCTGTGTTCTTTGGCTTTCAGAACCCCTCGCCCATCGAAGACGATATCGGGCTAGTCGAAATCCTGCACGATCTTGGCGCCCGTTTCATGCAGCTGACCTATAACAACCAGTCCTTGCTGGCGACCGGCTGTTATGAGGCCGAAGACACAGGCATCACCCGTATGGGCAAGCAGGTGATCAAAGAGATGAACCGCGTAGGTCTTGTAGTGGACATGAGCCATTCGGCGGACCGTTCTACCATCGAGGCCGCTGAATTGTCCGAGCGTCCCATAGCCATCACTCACGCGAACCCGTATGATTGGTCGCCCGCGCTGCGTAACAAGCGTGACGATGTCATTCGTGCTGTGACGGAAAATGGCGGGATGCTTGGCTTTTCGGTTTATCCCCACCATCTGAAAGATAAATCCGACTGCACGCTGGACAGTTTTTGCGAGATGATCGCACGCGCCGCCGACAAATACGGCGCGCAGCATCTGGGGATCGGTACAGACCTGTGTCAGGATCAACCCGACAGCATTGTGGAATGGATGCGGGTTGGCCGCTGGACCAAGGAAATCGACTATGGCGAGGGATCCGCTTCGGCACCAGGCTTTCCGCCCATGCCGGGCTGGTTTCAGGACAACCGAGATTTTGGGAACATCGAACAAGGGTTACGCGCGACCGGCCTGAACGATGACGAAGTGGCCGGGATCATGGGCAGGAACTGGTATCAGTTCTTTGCCGAGAACTTCGTCCCACAAGGGTAACACTATGAATACACGCGTGCAGACTGAAAATGTCAGACGTGATCCCGCGATGGTCATGCGGCTGTCGCGGCTGGGCTCGCTGCATCAATGCCGTCTCAGCTTCATGCGGCAACTGACCCGCCGTATGGCGCAGGAAAACTGGAGTTTTTCCCGCCCTGCGTTCGAGATTGACGAACACGGCGTTGGCCATGCGGTCTATACCGCGCAAGGCCCTGATCACGCATATTCTCTTGTGGCGTTTGCCCATGATCTGCCGCCCGAAAAACGCTCGGACCGGGTCATCGCCGAGGCCTGGGACGCCACCTTCGCGCTATTTGACGGCATTCCGACGGCGGATGATATTCACCGCCTGTCGCAAAACGTACCAGTGCAAGAGGCCGGGCGCGTCAGCGAGTCAGAACTGTCATTGTCGCGCGCCAACCGGTCAGTCCGCCTGTGGGCACATGTGGTCGACCGCCTGGCCGCTGGTCAACAACCCGATCTGGAACAGATTTATCAGGTTGGCTACCTGATGCGGACAACCGCCGTGTATGGTTCCGGCAAGTTTGGGGCTGCAGATCGCGAGAAAACAGCCAGTCGCCCCGAGGTCAACGGCCCGTTCCAGACCGAGATGTTGTCGGTCTACCTGACCCGGACCTTTGTGCGCGATCTGGTGCAGCATATGGCCCAAGTGAAGGGCGGCGATCAAACCGCGCAGTTAGATCCGCAGATCGCCAGTTGGCTCGGCATTGGCAATTCCACAGGTCTGGGCATGGCACCGTTCATCGTCAACCATCCGATCTTGTTCAACAACTGGATCATGGCGCGAGAGGAAGCCATCGCCCGCGTACGGTCGCTCTTGACCGCCTCGGAAGATGAGGCCCGTCAATTCCGTGGCATCTATGATCGTAGCAAACTCTCGATGTCCTGGTGGCAGTCTGAGCATCCGGTCCAGCGCGATAAGCTGGCGGCGCTCAACAACGATCTGCAGGCAATCTCTGGGTATCTGGACAGGGATGATCTGACGCAGAACCAACCCTGGGATCGGTTGATCCTGTGGTCGCAATCCGCGCTGAGCGAGGAGGGCCAGGAACTGCTCGCCTCGCTTATCCTTGAGCCCTATAGCGAATTGGTCGATGGGCTGAGCTGTTGTATGGCCGACAGCAATTCAAGTGCCCATGTGATTGATGGATCAATGTCGGTAGGCGCTGCGCGCGATCTGATCAGTAACAGTTTTGGCTGGGCCTTGGATCTGGATTGGAACGCAGCGGAAAACTGTGCGCGGGCCTGGTATATCTCCGAGGAGAAGCTGGAGCCGCGACTGGGTGAGCGCTTTGAGGAACCGATAACCGGTTACGAACAGCCCCTTGCCCCGGCCCGTGACGCCGCGATGGCGGATAAGGCACTTGCCGAATGGGATACTCGCTCCTCCGTTGCAGAGTTTCTGCTGCGCCATCCTGAACATCGCCACACCCTGCGCCGCGCTCAAATGAGCCGAGTAGCCCCCTATGGTGAAATCCACGACAACACCATCAGCGCCGCTGTCCTGCCTATCGACATGCTGCGGGCCAAGCTGTCGTTTTTTGGGGCAACCCATTTTGACCCCCGGTCGGACCGCTGGGTGCGGATCTGCATGTATTCCGGCGCACCATATCCTGATGAGTTAACGCCGGAAAATGCCGATCTTTGGGTTTATCCGGAGTTGCCGCAATGACCTATTCACTGAACGAGATCGAAGCCACCTCTAAACGCGCCGCCCGAGGGGCAGGTTATGCCTGGGGTCTGGCAGAAGAGGCCGCCAAGGCCACACGCTGGTTGTGCGGGCATGGGCTGGACGGGACTACAGAGCTGGCCCACCTGCTGGACTTGGGTTTGGCTGCGGCGCCGGCAGATCACAGACCAGATGCGATGCAGGGCCCATGGCAGGGCAAGGGCGCTTTGTGCCCTCTGGCCACTGGCACCTTGCTGTCGGATTGTGCCGAACAGCTGCGCGCCGGACCGGTTGAGATGGCCAACATTGCAATCCCTGCACTGTTACTGCCCTTTGCTGCCTATGCGGCACGTGAACTCAAGGGCTGTGTGGTGCTTGATTGTGATGGGCATCTGGCGGCATGTGATGGGTATTCCGTGTCGACCCCAGATACCTTACCCGCCCAGGCGCGCAGGGTGGTGGTTTCGCTGGGGGAACAGCGCACAGGCCCCCGCCCACATCAGACCCGCGCCGCCCCGACTGATCAGGCTTGGGCAACGCTGAATCGCTTTGCCCACCGCACCTATGCCCCCGCAACCGAGGAATCCCGCCTGCTGGGTGCAGGGGCCGGGCTTTCTGACAATGACTGATGAGGTACTGATTTGACCGAGACCCGGACCCTTACTCTGAACGAAATCGAAGACCTGTCGTTTCGCGCGCTTGTTGCTGCGGGGACTTCACCGGAAAACGCCCGCCCGCTGGCGGTTGCGACCGCGGCAACCGAGGCGGACGGCGTGGCAAGCCATGGGCTGGCCTATATCCCGATCTATTGTGAGCATGTCCAATGTGGCAAGGTCGACGGGCTTGCCAAACCGGTCATGACACGGCCCAAGCCAGGTGTGGTTACCGTAGATGCCGCAACCGGATTTGCCCATTCAGCTATCGATCTCGGGTATGAGACGCTGATCACCGCTGCGCGCGAACAGGGCGTTGCCGTGCTGAGCATCTGCAACAGCTATAACTGCGGCGTGCTGGGCTATCACACCTATCGTCTGGCACAGGCCGGGCTTGTCGGGCTTGGTTTTACCAACGCGCCAGCCTCGATCGCGCCATCGGGTGGCGCAAAGCCGGTTGTAGGGACCAACCCCTTTTCCGTTGCCGTACCCGGTACAGATGGGCAACCCGCCCTGCTGATCGATCAAAGCGCCAGCACAATCGCCAAGAGCGAGGTCATGAAACATGCCAGAGAAGGAAGGCCGATCCCCGTTGGTTGGGCATTGGACGCCGAGGGCAACCCGACCACTGATCCCAATGTGGGCCTCAAGGGCTCCATGGCACCTTCTGGTGGGTACAAGGGCGTCGGTGTGGCCCTTCTGACCGAAGTTATGGCGGCCGCTCTTACAGGGGCCACTCTGGGCATCAACGCCTCGCCCTTTTCCGGAACCGCTGGCGGTCCGCCCAAGACCGGACAGTTTTTCATTGCAATCGACCCTGTGGCGACATCGTCGTCGGGTGGCTTTGCTCAGGGCATCGAGGAACTCGTCGGTGCCATTCGATCGCAAGACGATGCACATTTGCCTGGCGATGGCCGACGCGCAAAACGCGTCGCATCGGCCACACAAGGCGTGGCTGTAAATATTGCGACCCTTGAAAAGATCGAGACCATCTTGGGATAAGCCGGTTTTCTTAGCCCGCAATCAGATTCTTTCTGGTTCGGGCACCCTTACCCAAACCTTCTGACCCAGCACCAATTTTCAGAACGGCTTCCAAGCCTTTAGCCAAAATTTGACCCGGACGCAGCAGGCTCATTTTTCGTATTTCATGCTTTAGCGCAGAAAAACGGGGTTGACTCAAATCGCACTCCATATTTAGTTCGGTAACAGAACGAATAAATGGAATCGACGTGGCAACGCAGACGAAAATCTCTCGACGAATGTCTCAAAGTGCGGTCGTTCAGGCGATTGCGACCTATGGGCCCATTTCGCGCGCCAGCGTGTCGAAGCTGACCGGTCTTTCGAAACAGACAATCTCGGAAATTGTCGGAAACCTAGAAAGCGATGGCTGGGTGCGGACAGTCGGTCAGACCGAGGGGCATGTCGGACGCCGCGCCGTGGTATATGAAATCGCTCCGGATGCGGCAACGGTCGCCAGCGTCGATCTGGGTGGAACAAAGATCAGGGTCGCACTATGCGATCTGACCGGTCGCGTTCTGGCCGAACGCGTAGAGCCGACAGAACAAAGCGGCGGCAGACAAGTAGTCGATCAGGTTGCCCGTATGGTTCGCGCAACCGCAGACGATCCCCAATGCCCGTCAGGCGAATTGAAAATAGCTGTCGTCGGTGTCCCAGGCGTGCCGGACAGCAAGAGCGGCGCGGTCCTGATGGCGCCTAACATAACCGGGCTGGATCAGATTGATCTTGCTGGCACTTTGAACGAACGGCTTGGGATAGAAATCCTTGTCGAAAATGACGTCAACCTTGCCGCTCTGGGTGAGCATTGGATGGATCATCGAAGCGACCAGGATGATCTGGTCTTCGTTTCCGTCGGAACCGGAATTGGTGCCGGAATCGTCGTCGGAGGTGTTTTGCTGCGTGGCGCATCTGGTGCAGCTGGCGAAATTGGTTTTCTTCCCATTGGTGCCGATCCGATTGCAAAGGAAAGCCATACTATAGGCGCACTGGAACGCGTAACCGCCACCGATGCAATCATTGGCGAATACAGGATGCTTACGGGCAAAACTTGCTCAGTTCCTGCGATCTTTGAGGCTGCCAATAACGGCGACAAAGCAGCCGAGCAAACGCTGGACAATGTCGCTTATCAGATCGCGCGGGCTTCGGCGTCGATTGTAGCGGTCCTTGATCCGTCCCTTATCGTGATGGGGGGCTCTATCGGCGCGCGTGACGAGTTGATGCACCGGATCAGACGCTTTGCCGCCCAGTGCTACCCCCGTGAAATAGAGATCCAGCCCTCAAAGCTGGGTCCGCATGCTGCCCTTGCCGGAGGTGTGTCTATTGCCCTGTCGCATTTACATATCTCTCTTTTCGCCGAGGGTCAGAAAGGTGCCGAGATCAACGTACCACCTCCAGCGCTCGATACCTTCAAGGCAAGTATGTCATGACCGCTAAGGCTCTTTCAGAACGCTTGAGTCAAGAACAGGATGTTGATGCAGACCTGACTCTGTTGCGCGATGCCCTGTCCATCGAAAGCGTGACGGGCAATGAAACACGTTTTGCGCGTTTTCTGGACCAGCAACTTATGGCCCTGGGGCTGAATACCGGACGGGGCTGTTTCACGGGTGAACGCGAAAATGTCTGGGGAATTGCTTCTGTGGAGGGACCCAACCTCATGATTTTGGGCCATACGGATACGGTGCATGTCCGGGGCTGGGAGGAATATTGGGAAGACGATGCACGCAAAAATCCATTCGGCGCGGCCCAACAGGACGGGCACATCTGGTCGCGTGGGGCAAGCGACCTCAAGGGTGGGATCTGCGCTGCGATTGCCGGGTATCGCCTGCTGCAAAAACTTGGCGTTATGCCTTCAGCCAGTCTGACCTTTGCCTTCATCGGTGACGAAGAAAGCGGTGAACCTGGCAGCGGCGTCAGCGCCGGGGCGAAAGATCTGGTTGGACGCATCAAGTCCGCCGAAATCCCCCGTCCTGATTTCGCGATCTATGTCGAGCCAACGAGTTTGGACATTTATTCCGCCCAGATCGGGTTCTTTATCGCCGAGATCACGATAACTGGAAAAACAGCGTATTTCGGCCGACCCGAATTGGGGGTCGATGCATTGAAAGCAACGCATACGCTTCTGTCGAAAATCTGGGATCATGAAAAAGAACTGAACGCGGGCCCGCGTCATGACCTTGTCGGTGCCTCTTCTGTTCTGGTGACGCATATCGATGGCGGCGGGTTTATCGCAGTGCCCGGAGAATGCAGGCTCTCGCTGATCCGGAAACTTAGACCTGGCGAAATGCTTGATGTTGCTGTGGCAGCATTGGAATCAGCGCTTGGCCTGGATCACCTACCCACGGGCATAGAGGTGTGCATCGACTACCCAGCCGGTCGTGATCATCCCAAGGGCGGCTCACCAGTTGAAAACGACCCCGATACTGAGGCGGTTCGCCTGTTGCAAAACTGTGTACAGCAAACTCTGTCCCGAAAAGTAGAAATCGGCGGCGCGCCCTACTGGTCTGAGATGCCATTTTTAACAGAACAGATCGGCTGTCCAACCGTTTATTGCGCACCGGGTGATATCGCCGTGGCGCATACTTTTGAAGAACGAATTGAGGTCGAAGAATACCTCGCCGCCGTCCGGGCCTTTGCGCTTTTCATAGCGCAGTTCGGTGCGTCGGACACACTCGCAATGCATCCAACCTGAGGAGGACAAACATGTCACTTGTTAGAAGCACATTTGCCGCAACCGCGATGTTCGCGCTGGCGGGCAGCTTATACGCCGAAACCATCGGTCCAGCGGGGGAAAGTGCCACCCCTTCATCAATGGTTGTTGTCGCTGAAGACGATGTCGAAAAGGTGAAAGAGGCTGGATATTCAGCGGCTTTGTTGTGGCATGACCAATCCGACTTTGTGAATGCGGTAACAGCAGGTGCCAGCGATGAATTTGCACGTCTGGGGATCGAGGTCGTTGCCGTGACAAGCGCAGGATTTGATGCTGCAAAACAACGTAGCGATATCGAGACGGTCATGGCCAAATCGCCCAATATCATTCTGTCGCTTCCTCTGGACCCGGTGACCTCTGCCGCAGCATTTGCAGAGGCAAAAGAGGCCGGAGTTGCCCTAAGTTTCCTCTCGAACCTGCCGGCCGGCTACAAGCACCCGGACGACTATGCGGCAATCGTGACGGATGACCTGTTTCAGATGGGCAAACAAGCGGCGGATGCGCTTGCGGCTGCCATGGGCAATGAAGGAACAGTTGGATGGATTTATCACGACGCAGATTATTATGTGACCAATCAGCGCGACAACGCTTTCAAGACCACGATTGAGAACGACTATCCGAACATCACAATCGTTGCAGAACAAGGCATATCTGATCCTGCGCGCGCCGAAGAGATTGCCAATGCGATGCTGCTAAAAAACCCAGACCTGGGTGGAATCTACGTAACCTGGGCTGGTCCGGCAGAGGGTATTCTTGCAGCGCTGCGGACAAACGGAAACACCTCGACCAAGATCGTGACATTGGATCTGTCAGAGCCGATTGCCCTTGATATGGTTCAGGGTGGTAATGTCGCGGCGATTGTTGCCGATGAAGCCTATGAACTGGGGCGTGCAATGGCCGCCAGTGCCGTGCTCGACCTGCTGGGCGAGGACGTACCATCCTTTGTTGTAGCCCCTGCATTGACTGTGACAGCGGACAACGTTGCCGATGGATGGCAAAACTCGCTGAATATTGATGCTCCAGCCAGTCTGACATCGAAGTAGAGACCTGATGGGCAGGTCGCCTCTGGCGACCTGCCGCAACCGGATATTCCCAGAGGCATCCATGGAACAGGCTTTTCAACGTATGCGCGACTTGGATCTACAGCGCTGCGTCATTTATTTCGGCTTTCTTGCGATCTTTCTGTTTTTTGGGATCACTCTCTACGATGACGGGTTTCTGACCAGTCGGAATCTGACAAATATCGTCCTTCAGACAGCCCCGGCCACGATCATGGCCATCGGATTGGTCTTTGCCCTGTCAGCGGGAGAGATCGACCTGAGTTTTGGCTCTGTCGTTGCAGTTGCAGCCCTCTCGGCAGCTGTTGCGATGCAGAACGGCCCAATGATCCTGGGTGTCGCAGCGGGGCTTGGCGCAGGCATTCTGATCGGCGCGTTCAATGGTGCATTGGTGGCCTATCTGCGGTTGCCATCATTTCTGGTGACCTTGGCCACCATGGGTTTATTTGCCGGAATTGCGCGTTCGATGACCGATCTGCGATCCATTCCTGTCGTTAACGGGACTTTCACCGGGGTCTTCGGCTCGGGCAAGCTGTTTGGTGTACCTTCACTTGTCATCTGGACCGTGATTGCAGTGCTGATTGGCCATGTCATCTACCGACACACACGTTTTGGCGCACACGTTCTGGCCGTTGGAGACAATGCCCGCGCAGCCCAAGTCTCTGGCATCAGGGTTCCCCGTATCCGGCTGATGGTTCTAACCTTGTGCGGTGCAACCGCTGGGCTGGCTGGTTTGCTCTATGCCGGGCGTATTCAAGCCGCCAAATATACAATGGGCGAAAGCGATCTGATGACGGTCATTGCCGCTGTCATCGTAGGTGGCACTGCGCTTAATGGCGGCAAGGGATCCATAATAGGTGCGCTTTTGGGCTCGCTCATGATGGGAATGCTGAATAACGGGCTGATCCTGATGGGGCTTCAGGTCTCGGACCAGATGATCGTACGCGGGCTGATCATACTGATCGCCGTAGCAATTTCACTCCGCGAAATCCGCCGATAGACACCGGAGCAACCCAATGTTTCTTGATCTTCTCATACGCCGCAACCCCAAGTTCATCGAGGCTGCTATGGCCTTGCATCAACAAGGGAAGATCCCCGCAAACGCCTATGTGCTTGACCTGGATGCCGTCGAACGCAACGCGCGCCTTTTCTCTGATGTGGCCCGTGGGCATGGCCTTACAACTTTTGCCATGACCAAACAGGTGGGCCGCCATTCCGGCTTTTGTCAGGCGGTCATGCGCGGTGGCATCAGCCGGTCCGTCGCCGTGGATATGGCCTGTGCCTTGGCATGTGACCGCGCTGGCTTAAGGACAGGTCATTTGGGTCACCTTGTACAGGTGCCCCGCCAAGAAGCTTTCTTCGCCGCGGCCAAACTACGCCCGGACTATTGGACGGTATTCTCGGACAACAAGGCAAAAGAGGCGGCAGACGCCTCTGCTCGGGTCGAGAGAGAACAGGCACTGATGGCGCGCATCCAGACCGAAGGGGATACGTTCTATCGTGGCCACGAGGGGGGATTTGACGCGAATGATATCCTGGCGGTGGCCGACCGTTTGGATGCGCTGCAGGGCGGGCGCTTTGCAGGCATTACGACCTTTCCCGCCCTGCTTTTCGACCAGGATGCC
The DNA here is from genome assembly GCF_059611025.1 of Ruegeria sp. CDSB114. Lineage (NCBI taxonomy): Bacteria > Pseudomonadati > Pseudomonadota > Alphaproteobacteria > Rhodobacterales > Roseobacteraceae > Ruegeria > Ruegeria sp. CDSB114. The sequence goes on along the minus strand of NZ_JBXWOT010000004.1, from coordinate 193,275 downwards.
CGCAAGGTTGTGCCGACCCCAAACCTCCACACGCTCAACATGGCTGCAGAAGCACTGGCGCGTGCTGGGCGTACGGAGATCGAAATCAATGCCCCCGGAACGACATCTTCAGCTGTTCTTCCAGCATTAGCCGAAGCCGGGGCCACGCAGGTTGAACCGGGCAATGGCCTACATGGCACGACGCCTCTCCATGCGGTAGAAGACCTTCCTGAGGATCCCGCCGTACTTTACCTTTCCGAGGTCTCGCACCATCATCACGGGAAAGCCTATTGCTTTGGCGGCGGGCTCTATATCGATCCGGTTTCCCCGAAATACCAGGTTCGGGCGCTGGTCAGCAGCAGCCCGACAATCAGCCGGTCAGCCCTGCGAAATGTCGAAATTCCTGATTATTCCGCAATAGATTACTACGCCATGATCGACAGCGACAGTGATCAAAACCCCGCACCAGGCGACACGGTTGTCTTCGGTTTCCGTGGGCAGGCCTTTGTGACCCGCGCTTTGGTTGCCGGGATAAAAGGCGTAGACAGCGGAATGCCAGAGCTTACCACAATCGAAAACGGCTTTGGCGACCACGTCAGCTGGCCGGGAGCATTTGCGCAATGACTCCGGTTCTTTCTCTCAAGCAAATCCACAAATCTTTTGGCGGAGTGGTCGCAATCCAGAATTTTTCACTGGACCTCTACCCCGGTGAAATCGTGGCTCTGGTCGGTGATAATGGCGCGGGTAAATCCACGCTCGTCAAGATCATCTCTGGCGTGCATCGACCAACCAGCGGCGAGATCGAGCTTGACGGCGAAGAAGTCGGTTTTTCGGATGCTAGCGCGGCTCGATCACATGGTATTGAGGTGGTCTATCAGGACCTCGCATTGGCTGACGAACAGCCGGTTTATATGAACATGTTTCTGGGTCGCGAACTGACGCGCAAACCCTTTGGACTGCTGGATAAAGCACGCATGCGTGCCGAAACCCAAAGCCTTGTTGATCAGCTTGACGTGCGCATCCCCTCTGAGCGCGCAGCCATACGTGATTTGAGCGGAGGCCAAAGACAGGGCATTGCTATCGCGCGAGCAACCCATTGGGCCAGCAAATTGATCCTTCTGGATGAACCCACTGCAGCACTTGGCGTTGCAGAGACTGCGAAGGTTGAGGACCTCGTCGCGTCACTTAAGGATCGCAATTTGGCAATCTTGATCATCAGCCATTCCCTGGATCAGGTTTTTCGTCTTGCCGACCGCATCTGCATTTTACGCCGGGGTGAACAGATAGGCGTCAGGACAACTGCCGAGACCGACAAGAACGAAATTGTCGCCATGATCACCGGTGTTCATAGTTGATGGCGCAAAGCGCAGCCGTGTCCCCATCTTTACGAAGGGGCCCTTTGGCTCGATGGGATATGACACCTATCGCTGCCCGATGATTTCGAAAGTATAATCTCGTCTCACCCCTGCCGGAGGTGGCGGGAAGGGTGCAGCCGCTTTCACCTGGGCAAGGGCGATCTGATCCAACCGCTTTGATCCCGAACTGCGTACTATTCCAACCGTCTGCAATGTCCCGTTCTCAGCTATTCGAAAGGCCACCAACGCGGCACCTCGAATATTGGCGCTCTTTCTCCGGGCGCGGATAATCTTGCGTTTAATCTGTCCGGCATAGTTGCTGGCGTCAGCATTGCCGGATGCGGTCAGCGCTGACTTGGATGTAGCAACATTTGCCGCGCCTTTCGTGGTTTTCCCGGTGGCGTCGCCTTTTTTCCCCGATTGTTTCGCGTTGCCATGCGCGGTGGCAGTTTGATTGCTTGCCTGTTTCTTCGGTTCTGGCGGCTTGGCATCCTCGGTCCGCGACACCGAAGCAGCATCACCCTGTCTATTCGGTGTTTCAGCGTCCTGAGGCCTGAGAGGGCTTGGCGCAACAGCGGTGGCGGCCGTAGCGCTGCTCACAACCGGGCTGAGAGTTTGCGGCGACGTTGTGCGCTGCTGCTTGACAGGGCGGGCCTTGGGTTGCAACCGATGAGGTGCTGCCGGTTTCTTGCGCGTGCTGGCCGGTGCTGGTGCATTTGTTCCGGCGACGAAGTCCTTGAATACAGATCCCAGCGCGGCGGCCCTCTCCTCTCCGCCACCTTCGACCTGCACCTGTTCGGCGGTCGAATAATCCAAAAGCGCAAGGCCATGTGTCGCTACGGCCAATGCGACAGAAATCACAACTACCACGCGGGATTTGGTTATCACCGTAATCCCCTTTCGGTCACGACATAAACCTGACTTGCACCCAACCCGCGCAAGTCATCGCTGATCTGTTTGAGCGCAACCGCAGGCAAGGATCGATCCGGCACGATCCGAACCGCATCAAGGGGCAGATCAACAGCCGCCCGCTCTACATAGGCCGCAGCATTGGTCAGCTCTGCCCCGCGATATTCAAGTGTGCCATCCGCACGGATAACCAATGCATCAGGCGGCTCGCGTCCCTCCAGATCCATCGTTTCGACAAGCTGAACCGATCCGTTGAGCGGCGGCGTAAGGGTGCCTGCGATCATGAAGAATATAAGCATCAGGAACACGACATTGATCAGCGCGATGGTTGGCTCTCGGCTTTGTCTGGGCTTCGATTTCAACTGCATCAGCCCAAAACCTGAGTGCGCAAGTTTTCGACAGGTGCCAGCACGATGAGCAGATCAATCAGCTGCTGAGAGGTTGCTTTTGGTCCGAGGCTGATGAGCGCGATTTGGGAATTGGCGTCGAGCAGCATTGGGGCGACCTGCGCCAATGGTACAGGCGCACCATCGACCAGAATTCGGTCTGCATCCAGTTTAATAAACCGGATGGCTTGTTCTGGCTCCGCGCCGCCGACGGAGGCCGTCGAAAACTGAATCTCGGAAAATTTTGAGAATGTGGATGTCAGCATGAAAAACAACAGCAGCAAAAAGATGACATCTATAAGCGACGTCATTGACAGGCGTTTGCGCCGCTTTCTTTGCACATTAAGCGCCATGTACCAGCGCCGTAATTGACGCCCCTGCCGTTTGCTCGGTCTCCTCGGCATGGCCGGGGGCAAATATTGTTCTGAGCGCACGGTTGGCAAAGACGCGTTCCCGGTTCACGCGGGCCTCAAACCAGGTCAGGATCAGTGACGTCGGCATGGCTACAGCCAGCCCCGCTGCTGTTGTCATCAGCGCCACCCAGATGCCCCCAGCCAGCAACGATGGGTCAACAGCGTTGCCTGCCCCCTGCAGGGTCTGGAAGGCTTCGATCATGCCCAGCACTGTGCCGAACAATCCAAGCAGGGGCGCAAGTTGCGAGACGATGTCCAGCACGTTGAGACCCTGTTCCAGTTTTGCAAATCGCGTCTCAGCCTCGGCATCGACCCGTTCGGACAAGGTGCGATCATTCCCGGACAATGCCATTGCGATCACCGGCGCCAGGTAACTACGGCTTTTGTTCAGGTATATTCTGGCGGCCGTGGGGTCTTCTCGGTCCCATGCGTCGATCGCCCTTGACAATTCGACGTGTCGGCCGACTCCCGCCGCTTTGTATTGCCAGATTTTGTAAAAGACCAAGGCGAGGGTCGCGATTGAGGCTGCAATCAGGATCGCCACCACCGGGCCCCCTAATTGCAGGATTTCCATCAGTTTTTGCAGCATTTCGGACATAGCTTTATCCAATCATCTCAGTTTCAAGGCGGCTTTTTAGACTGAGGCCATTCATGCAGGCATCTTTGTTACCGCTCTGGGTCATGCATTCCTGCACGCCGTTGAACAGAATCCGGCTGATCTGGTCACAGGCCATGTCGGTGAATTGAAACTGCCTGACCCGTGGGCGGCCTGCGGGCAGTTCTTCGAAATCCAGCAGGGTAATTAACGCGACCGCACCGTTTTTGCCAAACAGGACGGTTTCATAGACCGCACCGTTGATGTCGACCTCATGCATATTTTCGGCGACAAAGCTGAGCAGACAGTTTTGCCCCCTTGCTTCGGCAGAGCTGAGTTCGATTGATACGCCGCCAGTCTTGGGCACGTCTTCTGCGCTGGCGATCCCTGCCCCCAAGACTGAGAGCAGGGTCGACAGGACAGCGCTGGCTTTGTTTGCTGCCGCACTTCGCATAACGGGTCCTTTCCTTGGGATCAGAAGGTTTTGGCCAGGCCGAGCTTGAAGGTCCGGCCCGTCGAATTGCGGGTCGACAGGTTCGGGCGGTAGTCCTTATCAAGGATGTTCTCGATACCGGCGCGCAGCTCAAAGCCTTCAAACATACCCTCTTGCGGCATGTAGGTCGCACGCAGAGAGTTTACTCCGTATCCCGCGGTCGCGTCCCCGCTCGAGTCCGTTCCGGCCCGGGCACCGAAGATTTCCCAGCTGACGTCCAACGTCTGACCGAACCGCTTGCCCAATGTCAGGCGCGCGGAATCCGACGGCTCATTCCGCCAACGCGAGTCATCGCCGGTGGCGCTGGTTTCCGTACCCGTCACGATGTTCGAGTTGAAATCGACGTAGAACCCACCCGCATTGGCATAAGAGGCTTCGATCTCGGCGCCTTTTGTTTCCACTTCGGACAGGGGTTGAGACGGGGTGCCAGAGACGTAGGAGGTGATATCCCACAGGGTCGTTTGATAGAAATTGACCTTGGCGCGGATCACGTCGCCCTCGGCAAACACGTCACCGCGATCATAGGAAAAACCAGCTTCCCACGTGCGGGATCTCTCGGGTTGCGTCATGTAAAGCGGCGTGCCCAGATCATCGATGATCGGCAGGCTTTCCGTGTAGGCCGCACCACCAAAGATCGCGAAACCGCTGTTGAACGCGTACCGCGCCGACAACCCGCCCATAAGCGCGTTGTTGTCATAGCTTTCGTTGAACGGGGCCGCGGCGTCATCATCACCGTCGATGTCCTGCGTCTCATATCGCACCGCGGGGGTAATCGTCAGATTGTCACCGATCTGCACATCGTCCACAGCAAACAGGGCAAATCGACGGTCGGTTCCACCCGGCGCCGATGCCGCGTCCAACCGTTCGCGGTTGATGAATTCAATCCCTGCCCGCAGATCATGCGAGGCGATGCCGGTCTGGAAATACGACGTGTTCTTGATCGTCAGCTTTGTCGTTTCATAGTTATGCGTGGCATCAGCCAGAGCCTGAATTCCAGGGAAGAATGGCGTGCCCTCAAGGCTGGAAGACCCGGAAACATAGCTGCTTTCGATCGCCTGCTCAGAATAGCTGAGGTTCACATCCAGATCGACCAGATCATTTCCAACGGGTTGATATTGATACCGCAGGATACCGATCTTTGTTTCGATATCACGGTCTACATTACCAAAGGCATCCGACGTGGTGCCAAACGAGTCATAAGGGACGTCGCGCTCTTCAGATGTGGACTGGTTGTAGGATGCGGTGAACGAATGTTCGAGATCGTTGCCGAAGCTGTATTTGCCCTTAGCCAGAAGCGACGGCAGCGTGAACGCGCTGTTGCCGATCGTATTGCCGTTTCCATCCTCCTGATCGTCCTGATCCCGATAGGCGTAGTTGAACAGAAATTCCGTTTGGGTATTCGGCTGCCAAGCCAGGATAGAGGACGAGGCAAATCCGTTACCGTTGGAATACCCTTCAAAGGTTTGACGGAAACGGAAACCCGGCTCTCCACCGGTGAAATCTGACGCGCCCTTGGTTTCCAGCTGAACGACACCACCAACAACCCCGGACCCATATTCGAATGAACCGACAGTGCCCCGAATGACCGAGACGCTTTTGTAAAGCTGGGGGTCAGTAAAAAGCTGGTTGCCGATCCGATACAGCTCTTCCGCGCCCGTTGTGGCACCATCGACCAGGATCAGTACCTTCTGGTCGGTTCCGAACGTGCCGTTTGCACCATAGCCGCGAATATTGATGCCCGATCCCTGAGGGGTCGAGCCGTTCACCAAACTTACTCCCGGAACCGAGTCGATCAGCTCTGCAACCGTATTGGCCTGCCGGTCGTTGATCTCTTCCTGATCAATATTTGTGACCGGCACGGCAGTGTTTGTCTGAATCTCTCGTTTGCTTTCCCCAAGTATCAGGGTGCCCAGGAAACCGTCATTCTGTTCTTGCGCCCTAGCGCCAGCCGCAATCATGCTGAGGCACGAAGCCGTTCCCAGCAAAGCTATCTTCCGTATTTGCACACGCATCTCTGTCCCTTCGAAACAGCAGGAGGACCTGAAATGCTTGCGCCATGCTGGCTTTGGTCAATCTGTTTTATTGTTTTTTGGAGCCGCCTTTTTTTGGCGACTTGTGCTCGTTAATAAAGGTTACTAAAACAGTCAACAATAAATCGTCGTCGCATCGCCGACTCTCGCCAGCGGGCACCCGAACAATTCGGCTGCCGGGCCAGCACCTCTGAAAATCAACTCGAAGATGGGAAAACCCATGACGGAACAGGTGCCTAACACCCCGGCTCAAATTCGTGCAGCCTATGCGCAAAACAGCGGCAAACGTGACCGCGATCTGGCAGAATCGATTGGACTTACCGAAGGCCAGTTGGTCGCTGCCTTCGCCGGGAACGACGTTACACGGCTGACAGCAAAACTTGATGACCTTTTTCCAAGGCTTAACGGTCTGGGAGAGGTTATGGCTTTGACGCGCAATACCTCATGCGTGATCGAAAAGGTCGGACAATACGACAATTACCATTCGGGCGCGCATGCCTCGATGGTTCTAACGGATGAGATTGATTTGCGCATGTTTCCCAGCCATTGGGTCCATGCCTTTGCGATCGAACGCAAAACCGACAGCGGCGTGAAAAGGTCCCTGCAGATTTTTGATGCCGCAGGCGACGCAGTGCATAAGATTTTCCTGCGCAAGGGTTCGGACCTGGATCATTGGAACCAGCTTGTCAGTACCCTGGCGTCTGAAGACCAATCGCAAACTCTTGATCTAGAACCGCGCCGACCGACCGAAGCGCCCAAAGCCAACCCCGAAAAGACGGAAATCCTACGTGCGGAATGGGCCAAGATGACGGACACCCACCAGTTCATGCGCTTGACCTCAAAGCTCAAGATGAACCGCTTGGGGGCCTATCGCATCGCCGGCCAACCGCTCGTCAGGGAACTGACGCCGTCGGTAATATCACCAATGTTCGAACAAGTGTGCGACAATGAAATTGAGGTGATGATCTTTGTTGGCAATCGTGGATGTATCGAAATTCACGGTGGCCGTATCGGAACGATCAAGCAGATGGGACCCTGGTTCAATGTGCTTGACCCGCGTTTCAATTTGCATCTGAGGACGGACCATATTGCAGAGGTTTGGGCTGTCACCAAACCGACTCAGCGCGGCCCTGCCGTCTCGGTTGAGGCCTTCGATGCCGAAGGTGGGCTGATCTTCCAGATTTTTGGCCGCCGCGCCGGCGAATCCGACCATCGCCCAATCTGGAATGAGTTAGTTGCCGCACTTGAACCCCAACCCGAGGCCGCGCTGACATGAACAGGATGCGAGTGATCTGGCCTGCCTTGGCTATGCTGCTAAGTACACAGGTCGCGCAGGCTGCGGACGACGAACCAAAGCGGATCATCGCGATCGGCAGTTCCATCACTGAAATCGTCTACGCTCTGGGTCAGCAAGACAGGCTTGTTGGTCGCGACCGAACATCAACCTACCCGACAGAAGCGATGAACCTGCCCGATATCGGATACCGACGCGCGCTGTCGCCCGAAGGCGTTTTGTCGGTAGAACCAGACTTGGTCCTGGCGCTTGAAGGTTCAGGACCACCAGAGGCGATTGCGGTTCTGCAGGAAGCGGGCGTGCAATACGTCACGATCAAGGATGAGTTCTCTCTGGAAGGCGTGGTCGAAAAAATCCAAACCGTTGGGGCCGTGCTGGGAGCTGACGTTGCTGCCGAGGGATTGGCAGCGCAAACCATACGCCAGATCAATCAGGCGGAATTGGCGGCTAGTAGTGCCGCAGGATCCAACCCGAAACGGGTTCTGTTTGTTCTGTCGGTGCAGGATAACCGGATCACAGTGGGAGGTGTGGATACCCAAGCAGACAGCATCATTCGATTGGCTGGCGGTGTAAATGCCGCCGCCAAAGTGTCAGGTTACAAGCCAATGACGCCCGAAGCGCTGGTGTCGGCTGCGCCTGATGTCATCCTTATGATGGATCGGCGGGGTGATCATAATACCGAGGATGCCGCGCTCTTTTCACTGCCCGCAGTCAAGCTGACCCCGGCGGGCCAGAACAAGATGCTGATCCGCATGCAGGGTGCATATCTGCTTGGGTTTGGCCCTCGAACCGCCAGTGCCATTTCTGATCTGTCAGCAGCCCTGCAGGATGAAGGTGGCTCATGACGCTGGCGTTGGATCATATGAGCGCCGAGGCACCTGGGTACAATCGGCGAGCAACCGTACGGCGGGTTACTTTGGCCTTACTGGTATTGCTTGGCCTGACCAGCGCCGCAAGCATTTCAGTCGGTGCTTCGGATGCGTCGTTAAACATGGCGGTGATCGACCTAATCAATGGGCGGTCCCTGACTGACCTGAATCGGATTGTCCTTTGGGACATACGGTTGCCCCGGCTTGCAATGGGGATACTGGTCGGTGCCGCACTGGCTGTTTCAGGGGTGGTCATGCAAGGGCTTTTCCGAAATCCGTTGGCGGACCCCGGAATTGTCGGCGTCAGCGCGGGCGCAGGTCTGGGCGCAATTTCAGCCATCATCCTTGGCAGCCACTTGCCAGTGTCGATTTTGGTCTGGACCGGAAACGGGTTAGTGGCCATTGCTGCTTTTCTTGGTGGCTGGGTGTCTGTTCTGATCCTATACCGTGTCTCGACCAGCGGAGGGCAGACATCGGTCGCAACCATGCTACTGGCCGGCATTGCATTGGGTGCCTTATCCGGCGCCGCATCGGGTGTTCTGGTCTACATGGCCGATGATCAGCAATTACGCGACCTGACGTTCTGGGGAATGGGATCGTTAGCAGGGGCAACCTGGACCAAAATCGCCTCGGCTGCGCCAATCATTTTGGTTGCCCTTGCAAGCACACAATTTCTGGCTCGCGCACTTAACGGTCTGGCGATGGGAGAGGCGGTGGCCCATCACATGGGCCTCCCGGTTCAGCGCAGCAAGAACATCGCCATTCTTGCAGTTTCCGGTGCAACAGGGGCCGCTGTTGCCGTGTCCGGCGGCATCGGATTCATCGGAATTGTGGTCCCCCATTTGCTACGTCTGGCAACGGGGCCGGACCACCACAGGCTTTTGATGAATTCCGCCCTGCTGGGTGCCAGTCTGCTGCTATGCGCCGACATGATCAGCCGGGTCGTGGTGGCCCCGGCGGAACTGCCAATCGGGATCGTCACGGCAATTCTCGGCGCACCGGTCTTTCTTTGGATCCTCCTGCGCCGCCACGGCATTATGGGAATGTAAATCATGCAAGGTAAGAATATCTGCGTCAGTCTGGGCCGAAAGAACATCCTGCACGACGTGAATTTCAAGGCCGATCCCGGTCAGGTCACCGCAATCATCGGGCCCAACGGATCGGGCAAGTCGACCTTACTAAAGGCATTGGCCGGAGAGATTGCCTCGACCGGAACCGTCACCCTGAACGGCCACGACATCTCAGAGTTAAAGCCCTGGCAACTGGCCGCGAAACGGGGCGTGCTGCCACAATCGACCAGCGTGGCCTTTCCTTTCAAAGTGCACGAGATTGTCAGACTGGGGCTGGCAAACGGGTTGGCCGCACAAGATGACAGTTCGGTCACTACCGCCCTGGCACATGTCGACTTAGCCGGGTTCGAGCAGAGGTCTTACCAGACCCTGTCCGGGGGTGAGCAGCAGCGCGTACAGTTAGCCCGTGTTTTGACGCAGGTCTGGCAGGCACAACGGGCCGATCATCCCAGTTGGCTTTTACTGGACGAACCGGTTGCCAGCCTGGATATCGCGCATCAATTTACGGTCCTTGGTATCGCAAGCGATTTTGCCGCCCAAGGTGGAGGTGTGGTGGTGGTGATGCACGATCTGAACCTCACCGCGCTATTTGCAGACTGTGTTTACGTGATGTCACAGGGCACTGTCTGGGGCTCTGGCACACCTTCAAATATCCTCACCGACGACCTGATGCAGCAAGTTTACGGCATCAACCTACCGATCGGCATTGTGCCGACCGGCCCGCTTCCTTTTGTACTGCCTCAGGCAATGCACAAATGCATTGAGGCTTGATGTTGTGCAAACAGATACGTTGCCTCAGACAGCGCGGGTCAATCCTCCGTCAACGCGCAAGTTTTGACCCGTCATATAGCCACCGCCTTCAGACGCCAGCCATGAGACAAGCGAAGAGACCTCCGCAGCATGACCGTAACGTCCCATCGGAATCCGGGCTTTGCGGTCTTCTGTTTCGGGCAAGCTGTCGATGAAACCCGGCAGGATGTTATTCATGCGAATATTCTCTGCGGCATATTTATCGGAATAGAGTTTGGCAAAGGCGGCCAATCCTGCCCGGAAGACGCCTGATGTTGGAAACAGCGGATCGGGCTCGAACGCCGCGAAAGTAGAGATGTTGATAATCACCCCCCTGCCCTGTTGCTGCATCAAGGGTGTCACCAGCCGTGTTGGGCGGATCACATTCATCAGATAGACCTCCATCCCTTGATGCCAGTCATCGTCACCGATCTCTAATACGGGCCCTTTCGGGCCATGACCGGCGGAATTGACCAAGACATCGACGCGGCCCCAACGCTCCGTCGCGCCCGTGACCAAAGCAGTCAGATCGTCACCACTGAGGTTAGAACCAGTGACGCCAAAACCACCCAGCTCGGCGCCGAGTGCTTCGCCTTTACCCGAAGAAGAGAGGATGCCGACTTTGAAGCCATCTTTGGCAAGCCGGCGCGCCGCGTCAGCCCCCATGCCACTCCCGCCCGCGGTAATCAAAGCTACTTTTTCTACTGCCATCTGACGATTCCCCTTATGTATTCTGCGAAAATATCCTGTTTCAATGGGTCGTTCGATTGAGATTTGATGTTTCATTACAGTAGAAATACTATTGTCTCATGGCTGATCTTCCTCCCCTCAACGGTTTACGGGCTTTCGAAGTCGCTGGGCGCCGCCTCAGTTTCCGCGCCGCTGCCGATGAGTTGGGCGTAACACAAGGGGCGGTGGCGCAGCAGGTGCGACTACTGGAAGCTCACCTAGAAGTCACATTGTTCGAAAGGGTGCCCAAAGGATTGGAGTTCACCTCGGTTGGCCGTAGCTATCACGCACGTATATCGGTTGCCTTTGCGAGCCTTAGATCTGCAACCGCCGAGCTAAAGCCGGAACCGGACAAGGTTATAATAAGCGTCACCCCGACTTTTGCTGCCAGATGGTTGATCCCGAATCTGCCGGACTTTGCAGAGAGCCATCCGGAAATCGACTTGCGGATCATGGCCACTGAAAAAGTTTCCAGCTTTCACAGCGACGGGATCGACCTTGCCGTCCGGCAGGGATCGCCGCCGTTTGGGGCCGCGCTTCGGGCGGCGCTTATTTTCAGGCAAGAGGTGATTGCCGTCGCCGCACCCGAGTTTATCAGCGACGGATTCAATCCGTTAACACCAGATGACCTTGCACGCCTGCCCAAAATTCATGACACGCATGACCTTTGGCCGCGATACCTTGCAGACCTAGGAGTTCGTGACAAATCGCAACGCGGCCTTCGATTAAGCCAGACAGCGCTTGCGGTTGACGCTGCCATCGCGCGGCAGGGTGTGGCCCTTGTCAGCCGTTTCATGGTTTCCCGAGATCTTGAGGCAGGACGCCTGGTAGAGGTTGGTGCGGCAAGAGACATCGGTGGTAGCGATTTTTACCTCCTCATAGAGCGTTCGGCCGCAAACCAACACGCGGTGATGCAAGTCGTAAACTGGCTAAAATCGCGGTCGGCGAAAGAAACGTGATCGGCTTTCGATTCCTGCAAAGCGCACGCATGCGCGTCTGAAATGAAGGATTGCTTAGGTTTCCCAACGCTTCCCAATTCAGGGTCTTAGTGCTCTCGAACCGGCGGGCAAACACCTCGGGCCGCTGGCGTAGTCGAACACAGCGTCCGGGGCAAAATAATTCGTAGCGGCATCCGGATCGTGTGCGTTAGAGGCGTTACCGACGGCATTCACATTTGTTCAGTTGCTTCAGGTCAGTTTCGTCCGACCAACCTGAGCAAGTGCACTGGACAACTCTTCGCTGAGGATATTCCACAGTCTATGCAAACCTTCTTCGCCGGCCGCGGCGATGGCAAATTGCAATACGCGGCCAAAGAACACGTAATTTGCACTCTGATCGAGGGCTTTCAGAACGTCTTCGCCAGATCGTAAGCCACTGTCGTAAAATAGCGGAAAATCCGCACCAACGCTGTCTCGTATCCGGCCCAGCGCGTGAACGGCAGCGGGTGCGCTTTCAAGTTGCCGCGCGCCATGATTTGATACTTGAATGGCGTCAACGCCTTCGGATTTCAGCTGCAGCGCATCCTCGGCGTTGGTCACGCCTTTTACTACCAGGTTGCCTTGCCACAAATCGCGCAGAGCCTTCAATGTTGTCCAAGTCGCCCTCGCGCGGCTTTCGGTGCGGTCGAACTCAAAGCCCGGCATCTCGAAATTTGCCATCTGCGGACGACCTGCGGCAAGTGACATAAGCGACCATTGCGGGTGCAGGGCAAAGTCCAGAAATTGGCGGGGTCCGATACGGAATGGCATGGTAAAACCATGGCGCAACTCACGCGGTCGGCGACCAACCTCGGGCACGTCAACCGTGACGATCAGGGTGTCGTAACCGGCATCTTGCGCACGCTTTGCCAGTTTGAACGACCCCGTCCCGTCTCCGCTGAAATAAAGCTGGAACCACGCGTGCCCTTCGGCAACCTCGATCATTTTTTCCAGCGGGGTTGAGGCCACGGTCGAGACCCCCAAAGGCACGGATTCGCGTGCGGCCAACCGCGCTAGCATCAGATCGGCACCAGGTCTGGACAGGTTGCACATCCCCATCGGCGCAATGCCAAAGGGCCGCTTGGCAATCTTGCCAAACAGCGGCATGTCCAAAGACCGATTGCTGACGTCTTTCAATATCCGGGGTTCAAGGCAAATGTCATCCAGAGCAGCGCGGTTACGCGCAGCCCCCGTTTCTGACCCTGCGGCCCCATCGATATAGTCAAACACCATCCAAGGCAGACGTGCCTTGGCCAAACGCCGCGCATCCTCACTGGAATGAATTCGCGCGGCGCGGTTCATCAACCAGCCACCGCTTTCATAAAGCGATCCTTGATGATCACCGGGTCCATCGTGATGACCGGCATCTTGGCATTTCCACTGTCGCACTTCACGATCATGACCGTGCCGGCCTGCGCGTCCATCGCCTCTTGCAATGCTTTCCCGGTATCAACATCCTGCACTTCAACGACATTGTCACATCCGGCCGCGCGCGCCATGCCTGCCAGATCGGTCTTGCGCCCGGTATAAGTCGGCTGATCACCGGTTGATCCATATGATCCGTTGTCGATGACCATCAGGATGAAATTCGGGGGCATGTTGTTCCCAATGGTTGGCAAGGTGCCCAGATTGGTCAACACCGACCCGTCCCCATCGATAGAGATCACGGTTTTTGGCTGCGCCAGCGCCAGACCCAAGCCGATGGACGAGGCAAGGCCCATTGTGCCGAGCATGTAGAAATTCGTTGGTTGATCGTCGATGGCATGCAGTTCTTGGCTGGGGATGCCAATGTTGCAGACCACTAGTTGATCACGGAGTTGAGGTGCAATTTCCTTGAGGATTTCAGAACGGATCATTGGTCGCCGTAGCCTCCCCAGAAATTGGCATCGGTCAGGATTGCCACCGGTTTGTTGCACATAAAGGTATACTTCAGGATCATATCCAGCTCTTCCACATCCTTCTGGTGATGGAAGTGGTAGGTGGGGATATTCATCTGTGCCAACAGCGCCTTGGTATGCACAGCCATTTCCACCTGGCACGCCACGGGCTCGCGCAGCTCTCCGCGGTAGCTGATCAACATCGGCAGCGGCATCCGGTAATACTGGATCAACGTCGCAAGAGTGTTGATCGTCACCCCAATGGCTGTGTTCTGCATGATGATCGCAGGGCGTTTTCCACCCATCCACGCACCGGCACACAGGCCCATGCCCTCGTCTTCCTTGTTCGACGGAATATGGAAGATATCGGGGTGTTGATCAATTTCCTCGATAACGCCCGCAAGCTGTTTGCAGGGCACCGTCGTCACGAATGAGATGTCATTCGCGACAAGATCATCGGTGATCTTCTTGTCTATGTTCATGTTGCAGAAGGGCCTTTCTTGAAAGGAGAGGAGAGCGTCATCAAGAGGACGCGCGATGCACATGGACGGCACAGCCTGCGTGCCGCACGACGCGGGCAGCTGTAGAGCCCAGGAAATAATCTCTCAGACCAGGTTTGTGGGATCCAAGCACGATGCAGTCGATGCCATGAGCCTCGGAATAGTCGATGATAGTGCGGGCCGAATGCCCTTTTACAATCACAGGCGTGACACCGGGATGTCCAGACAACTTGCCCTCAAGATCAGCACGCGCTTTTTCAAACCCGGCGGCAACCATTTCTTCGTCCAGATACGCACTGACAGAGCCTTGGGGCGCCTCATGAACGTGAAGGGCGAAGATCTGGGCATCTTTTGCACGCAGCGCGTTGGCTATCTTAAGTGTATGAGTCGACACGCCATGGTCCAGCGCCATGGGGACGAGGATTTTATGGTACATGAAGTGTCTCCATTTGGTTGGTGATCATAAGTGTCAGGCCCACGGGTCGAGGATGATCTTGGGGGCTGCAACCACTCCCGATCGTAGATCGGCAAATGCCTGCGGTCCATCATTCAGGCTGCGATGTTCTGCCCAGTCTAGCGGGCCAAGCGCACCATCGAAAAGCGCGGTGCAGGTATCCCGGAAGTCCTCCGGTGTGTAGGTATAGGTTCCGATGAACGTCACCTCTTGCAAAGTCATCCGCCGGATATCGAGGCCACCCGTGTCTTCGCCCAGGCCGATGTGGACAATGACACCCCCCGGTTCAGCCATGGCAGAAGCTGCCGCGCGTGTTGCCGCGTATCCGACGGCGTCGACCACGATGCCGTACTGCCCTGCCCCTGCGGGTACAGATTTCACTAGGCATTGATCTTCCAGGAATGTGCGTCGCTTGTCGCTTGGTTCAGCAACGGTTACGTCATCGACTCCTTGTGCCTTGAGGGCAAGGGCCGCAGCAAGGCCAATGGCCCCGCCACCCAGCACAAGCGCCGTGCGGCTGGCACCCGGATCAAGCGCCATCAGCCCCAACCGTATGGAATGCCAACTGACGGCCAGAGGTTCGGCCAGTGCAGCCTTTTGCAACGAAACATGACCCGGCACCGCGATAAGATTGCTGCCTTGCATTGCCACATATTGGGCAAAAGCCCCTTCGCGCGGCGGCATGGAAATGATCATACGGTCCGGGCACAGATTATCGCGGCCCGTCTGACACCCGGGACAGGTGCCACAACTGACCAGCGGGTTGATCGTGACCCGTTCGCCGTCACGGGCGCCGCCTTCAATCACACCTGCGGCCTCATGGCCAAGGATCAGGGGCGCAGGGCGCCTGTCGTCATGCCCGAGATACGCGTGCATGTCCGACCCGCAGATGCCCGAGGCTTCGATACGAACCAGCGACTGGCCCTGACCGACTGTCGGGTTGGGTACTTCGCGCACACCAAGCGTTTCGACGCCTTCATAGACCAACGCTTTCATTTTGCTGTGAACCCTCCGTCGACCATCAAGGTTTGTCCGGTCACGTAACCTGACGCGTCCGAGCAGAGAAACAGCATGGGGCCGTCCATGTCATCCAAACGGCCATTGCGTCCGATGCAGGTCTGGGCGGCATTGCGCGTGGCTCGGTTCGGATCGGCAAAGACGGCCTCGGTCAGCTCTGTCGGAAAAAACCCAGGCCCAATCGCATTGGCTGTGATGCCATAGGTCGACCAGGCCTCGGCCATAGCGCGGGTCAGTTGGGCAATGCCCGCCTTGGTCGTCCCATAGGCGATGCCACCGGGAAAAGCGCGCGTGGTTTGGAGCGATGCAAAATTTACGATCCGCCCCCACCCCTTGGCCTTCATCGCGGGCACCAACGCCTGGCTCAGGAAAAACGGAGCCGAGATGTTTAGTGCCACGGTCTGATCCCAACCTTCTGGTGTCACGTCATCCGCCGTCTGACGGATGTTGATGCCAGCGGCGTGCACAATGATGTCTGGCGCTCCGAACGGTGCGCTGACCGCTTCTACCAAGTGTGAGAGTGCATCACGGTCGGCGACATCCGCTGCAACGTAGTCCACATCTTTGCCGACCTCGTTTTGCAAGCGCTGCAGAGCGTCTTCGCGACGGGCTACGCCCACCACGCGGGCCCCGGCGCTTGCCAGTGCGATGACCGCACGCCGCCCGAGGCCGGAGCTGGCGCCGGTTACACAGGCCACACGGCCAGTCAGGTCAAACAGAGATCGTGGATCAGCCATTTGCAGTCAGGTCGAACGCTTCATCCGGGAAATACTTGGCCAGACGAACATCCGCAGCACGGGCGTGCCCTTCCATCCCCTCAAGGCGGGAAATGCGCGCTGTGGCTTCGGCCACCTGCTTGGCACCTTCGCGTGTGGCGCGCTGCCAAGTGACGATCTTCATGTATTTATGGACCGACAAACCGCCGGTATAATTCGCGGCCCCTGACGTTGGCAGCACATGGTTGGTGCCCGTTGCCTTGTCGCCATAGGAAACGGTTGTCTCTTCCCCAAGGAACAGCGAGCCGTAACAGGTGAGCCGATCAAGCCACCAATCCAGATCTTCGGCCTGTACCGTCAGATGTTCGGGCGCGTAATCATCGGAGCACGCGGCCATTTCCTCGCGGTCTGGACATACGATCACTTCGGCATAGTCGCGCCAGGCGGCAAAGGCGTTGTCGCGGTTCACTTCGGGCAGATCATCGATCAGGGCAGGCACAAGCTCCATCACCTTTTCGGCCAACACCCGGTCATCTGTGACCAGCCAAACAGGTGAGTTATAGCCATGCTCGGCCTGGCTGACCAAATCCGTTGCCACGATATGTGGATCAGCGGTCGCATCTGCCAGGATCAAACTGTCCGTTGGGCCCGCGATCATGTCGATCCCTACGCGGCCAAAGAGAATACGCTTGGCTTCTGCGACAAACTGATTGCCCGGCCCCACAAGGATGTTGGCCTTGGGCAGGCCAAACAGTCCGAACGTCATTGCGGCCACGCCCTGAACGCCACCCAGCGCCATGATCTTGTCCGCACCACACAGGTGCGCCGCATAGATGATGGCCGGGGCAACACCCACACCCGGACGGGGGGGCGAGCAAGCGGTGATGTGACCACAGCCTGCAACTTTGGCCGTTGTCACCGTCATGATGGCTGACGCAATGTGGCTATAGCGACCACCGGGCACATAACAGCCCGCCGCATCAACCGGGATCGCCTTTTGCCCCGCAACCATGCCCGGTACGATCTCAACCTCGACATCGGATACCGTGGCCTTTTGCGCCTCGGCAAACCGTTTGACGTTGTCATGTGCAAACCGGATGTCCGCTTTCAGCTTTTCCGGCACGAGCGCGGCTGCAGCCTCGATTTCCTCGGCGGTCAATAGGACATTGCCATCGTAACGGTCGAACTTGGCTGCGTATTCCAGAGCCTTTGCATCTCCGCCCGTTTCGATATCGGCCAGAATTGTCCTGACCGTCTCGTGGACTTCGGAAGCATCCGATTTAGCGGTTAGGGTCGCTTTTTTCAGGTATTCACGTTTCATCTTAGCGAGGTCCTACTTGTAGATTTCGGGCAAGAACGTAGTCGAAATCGCTGGCATATAAGCAATCAGCAACACAACCAAGAACATGCAAAGAACAAAGGGAACGGCACGGGCGGCAATCTTGAGGATGGATTCCCCGGTTATGCCAGACACCACGAACAGGTTGAGCCCCAATGGCGGCGTGATGAAGCCTACGCCAAGAGCTGTGATCATCATGATGCAAAACTGTATCTCGTTCATGCCGATGTTGTCCGCGAGTGGTTTCAGGATAGGCGCAAGGATCACGATATTCGGCGTGGTTTCCATAACGCAACCGGCGGCGATCAGGATTCCGATCATCAGCAGGATAAGTAACCATGGTTCATCCGTCAGCCCGGTCACCGATGTCACAAAACCTTGCGGCACGCCCATGATGGCCAGCGCTTCGGCCAGCGGAGCCGAGAAAGCGATTATGGGAAGGATGACGCCGTTCACCTTTGCCGAACTGACCAGCATGGCGGGAAAATCCGCAAGGGACAGCGTCCGCAGAATAAAGCCCATGATGATTGTCACGACGACGGCCGTTGCACCCGCTTCTGTTGGTGTCAGGCGGCCCGAGAATATGCCGTAAAAGATGATGCCCGGCACGATAAACGCATACCAACCGGATTTTAGAGCACGGCCCAGATTACCCAACCATTCGGCCATCGTCATCTGTCCGCCACCTTCATAGGCGTAGATGCGGTTCACGATCAGGTTCGTGATCAGGATCGACAACAGGATCGCGATCCCCGGGATCAAGGCCGCAAGGAACAAGGTCGATGCGGATATCCCCAGAACAAGGCCGATGATGATATAGGCGATCGACGGTGGGATCAAAATGCCGGTACAGGCGCCCGCCGCCACCAGAGCGCAGGCATAGGGACGCGGATAGCCGCTTTCGACCAAGCGTGCGATAGTCATACGTCCGACCGCGGCAGCACCAGCTGCGTCCGATCCCGAAATGGCCGCGAACATGCCACAGACAAGAACCGTCGCAGACCCGAAACCACCTTTGGTGAAACACGTCAGTGCCTCGGCAACATCAAGGAATTTTCGACTGAGCCCGGTTCGGACCAGCACGTCCCCTGTCAGGATAAACAGCGGCACCGCGGTCAGCGCAAAGGCATCAATGCCGGTGAACAGCTTTTCACCAACAAGGCTCAAGGGAAGGTCGCCGGACATGACCAACATCAGGATCGCCGAGGTCCCGATGGCGGCCCAAACCGGAACCGCCAGTGCAATCAGCGAGACGAATATGATAACGGGCAGATAGAAATCCCAACCCAGCTCGACGGTTTGATCAAAGGTTTGCCAAAGCATTCAAATCATCCCTCAATCAAAGAGTGTGTCGCCCTCAAAAACGGGTTTGCCCGTTCTGAGAGAATGGATGTCGCGCAGTAGGGATTGAATCAGCCGCAATATGATCAGGCCGAACCCCAATGGAACCGCCATCAGGAACCATACTTTGGAAATGCGCAGCCCGTCCGTGACCGACCCGAATTTGGCAGACACATGCACGGCTTCGTAGGACCAATAGAGGGCAATCACAGCAACACCGAACATCACCAGGTCGCCAAAGATATACAGCAAAGCCTTCGGACGCGGCCCAAGGTAGTGCATCAGCACGTCAATGCGGATATGCGCGCGCTCTTTCACTGCAGCCGCAGCACCAATCCATGCGAGATAGATGAAGGAGTACCGCACAATTTCTTCGCCCCAGATCGAGGAAAAAGAGAATATTTCCCGGCGCAGCACCTCGATCGCCATGGTGATGACAAGCATCACGTAGAAGACCAGAAGCAACCAGCGCTCGGCGTCTCTATCAATTCGGCGCAAAAAGCTCATGTGAGAACCTACTGATTTGCCTAGCAAAACGCACCGCGCTGACGCGTTTGGATTTTACTGAGGCGGGAAAGATTGGTGATCGGGCGCGCGTGGAGGCACGCCCGACCCGACAGTTAAGCGTCATGCACGTAGTACTTGCCTTGGGTACCTGCGGCTTCTTCCATCTTGGCGAAGTTGTCCATGGACCCAGCCAGATCGATCTTGAACTCGTCCCATTCGGACCGTTGGTAGCCACCAGCGGCTTTCCATTCGGCCAGTTGCTCTTCGCTGAGCGAGTGGAATTCGACACCTGCTTTGATCAGTTCGGCCATAGCGTAGGCGCGGGCCGATGGCACTTTGGCAAGGTTCTGGTGCGAGGTCATCTCGGACCCCCACATGATCCCTTCCTGCACGTCGGCGGGCATTGAGTTAAACCATTCCAGGTTGCACGAATAAACTTGGCTGTCTGGCACGGCCTGGGTGAAAGTCACATGGCTCAGGATATCTTTGAAACCAAAGACTTCGAGCGCACCCACGGACGGGTCAAGCGCGTCAGCGACGCCCTGTTTGATCGCAGACGGGGTTTCTCCCCAGGCTACAGGCGTCGGATTTGCACCAACCATGCGGTAGTATTGCTGCAGCATCTTCGAGCCGGGAACGCGGAACTTGACGCCGGACAGGTCGCCAGGTGTCAAGACCGGTCCGGGGCCACCCTTGCGGATGGCAACGACACGGGGGTCGATGTTGATATAAAACAGCGCCTTGAAGCCGTTCTCCTCAACCTTCGGCTCGACCGTGTCCTTCCAGAACTGCGAGTTGACGAGGTTTGTGAAACGCTGGTTTGACCCGCACAGATACGGCATGTTGATCAGGTCAACGGTCGACGCAAACGGCGCGAAATTCGAAAGCGAATGCTGTGCTGCCTGAATTGTGCCACCCTGCACCGCCTGCACCAGCGCGCCGCCTGCACCCAGCTGCCCGCCAGGCGCGAGTTTGACATAGACCTTGCCGTTGGTCGCGTTCTGGATGTTTTCCTTCAGGTCCAGCTGCATGATTGGATAACCACGCGACGCACCGACCGGATAGGCAGTTGCCAGAACCATGATATGGTCCGCTGCAGCCTCGCGGTCGCGCTCTTCGCTGGCACTTTGCGCTGCAGCTTCAGTTGACCACAACGTCCCCGCAGCACCAGCTACCATGGCCGCTGTGAAGCCGCCTGTTGCCGTCAATTTCAGAAAATTTCGGCGTGCTGCCGACGCAAGGTCCTTGCGATCTTTGTCCATTATGTTTCCTCCCAGAAATCCTTAGCTGCCGTTCTTTTTGTTTCGGTCAGCCTCTTTTTGAAGAATGGCGACGACAAACAATATCGACGCGGCAAACAGAACCAGCATTTCGCCCACGTCCCCAAGGAATGCGCTTGCTGCAAAGGCCCCCAGAGCGACGTTGGCGAAGTAGATGACAAAGACGATCAGCGAGGCGGTAAGGAACATAAAACAGGATCCGAAAAGGTTGCAGTTCTGAGCGACACTGTAAGCGCTTACATTTGATTCGTGCAAGCGCTTACATTTGAGGCGCATTTTTTGACGCTCTCGGCGATTGCGGACAGGAAGACCCCAAGCAGCGACCAAAGTATTACTATTGTGCTCGGATACATTCTGAAAATTCATCGTGTTAGCCAAGTCGCCGTACAACAAGAACGGTAGGCCGGGTTCCACACCGCTGCGTCAGCCGATGCGCGGGATATCAAAAGCCCCGACCGTGAACTTATGGAGAAAATCAATAAATGAGATGACCAATCTGCAGGCGGTAACGAGTATCTCGCCCCCTGCATCCCGTTATGACAATTTGATCGGAGGCGGCTTTTGCAAGCCAAAGGCAGGCCGGTATTTTGACAATCTAAGCCCGATTCCCGTCCAGCCCATTGGCCGGATCGCACGGTCTGATGCTTCAGTCGTTGAGGCCGCGCTGGACCCAGCGCATTCGGTTGCCGATACCTGAGGTTCGACCAGCGTGACCGAGCGTGCGAATGTTCTCACGCGGATAGTGCAAAAGCTGGCAGACAATCTGGAGCTGCTAGCTATTGCGTGGTTCTGAATCCGGCCAAGCAACGCCAGCGACAATCATGGTGATCTGTGAACTGATCGCGGATATCCTGCCTGCTGGCGTGTTGAATGTTGTTAACGGATTTGGCCTTGAGGCGGGTATAGGGCCCTGCGGCGTTCATTTCGCATATAATACGTTTTCTTCAATTCTGATTGAATTCTCTCAAGACACGGAAGCCTGACAGTTTTGACCGCCAATCAATGCCTAACCTCGTTACGAACCATGACGAACTCAAAGCCAAACTATATGGCAGAGCGGTTGGAGAAGGCTCATGCCATCGCCGAATTCACTGAACTGTATATGACAGAAATTGCATTGGCCTGTGGATTTGTTTCCTGTACGACGCTTTCGCAGCGATACAAGCAAAGATTTGGTAGAACGCCAGTCGATCAGCGCATGAAGCAGAGCGCATAGAGGTGCAAAATCATATGTGTCTACAAGGCGTTTTCGCTGATTGCGACGAGCAATGACAGTACATGCGATCCTCATCGTACTGTTTGCGGCTTTCCTTCATGCGCTGTGGAATGCGGTCGTAAAGGGCGCGCCTGACAAGGCCATTATGTTGGGATTAATCTCGATCGGGCATGCCATACCTGCGCTTGCCGTGCTTCCTTTTACGGGCTTTCCAGTAATGGCTGCAATTCCATACATTATTGGTTCCACCTTGATTCATTGGGGATACTACTGGTTTCTCAACACCGCCTACCGTTACGGCGATTTATCGGTGGTGTACCCCATCTCGCGCGGGATAACGCCCATATTAGTGGCGTTGGGAGCGGTCTTTCTTGCCGGTGAATTCCTTCCTCCGGGCGCGTGGATCGGTATTGTCTGCATTTCAGCCGGCATCGGTTGCCTGTCTTTTGGCGGACTTGGAAAGGGCACGAACTGGGTAGGCATCGCGGCGGCATTCGGAACTGGTTTGATGATTGCTTCCTACTCTTTGGTTGACGGTATTGGTGTGAGACTGTCAGGGAATACGCTTGGATATATCACGGTATTGTTCGTGGCTGAGATCTTCGTGGCGGGGTTCATCTTCTCGACCCGATGGGAGCGCCTCATCGCACTTCCAAAGAGATATGTCTGGTCAGGTTTAGCAGGAGGAATCATTTCCGGCTTAGCCTATGGTCTGGTGCTCTATGTTAAGAGTTTCGCACCGTTGGGTGTCGTATCGGCGCTCCGAGAAAGTTCGGTCATCTTCGCTTCAGTAATAGGTGTGATGTGGTTTGGAGAGGGTCCAAAATCCAACAGGCTCCTGGCGGCGATAATCGTGGCAGTTGGAATTGTGGTCCTGGCCCTAACAAGATGACGTACAAGTTGGACTAAGACGAAGGAAGTTGCGCGATAACGAGTCCAAGGCGCAGGTCTTTAGCTTCGGATAAGGTCGCCGCAGGTGTCTTATAGCCCGCGAGGCGCTTCTTGCCTGCTTCAGGGAGTTCTTTTTGGACCAGCTATAGTACAGACTCTGAGCGATGCCTGCCCGGCAGCACAGCTCCACAATGCTGCCTTCGCCCTTGAGCTTGTCCAGAACGATCCTGATCTTCTCCTCTGCTGAATAGCGCTTGCGGGTAGCACGACGGATATCCTTGACGATCTTTTCGCCGTGGCTCTTACGTGTTATGGATTTCTATCTCACCTCCACTCCTTGACGGGTACGATGTGCCAGAAAATCTCTCTTATCAAATCGACCTGTACTGTCCCGCAAGTGCTGACGTCAGACATTTGCGAAGGTATTTGCGAGCACTATGACCGTCATGTTCGATTGGCGGCTGTCCAGTCGACAGGTAGCAGTATGTAGCCTCGGATTTCGTAGCCCACCGCCAGTTCGATAGGCCAATGCCAAAGCGCACTGATTTGAACGGAACTCTTGGGTGACTGGCGCAGGGAGAGTTCCTATCTCATATCAATGGGGTATGACACTCAATTCCGAACGCTAGGCCGGATTGCCTTACATAGGTTTTGCTTATGATGTGGAAGGTATAATCGATTTTTCTTGATCTATTTATCTGTCACACTGCCGGGGCATGGAACTGCAAATAAGCGCTGCTCAAGAATGGCGTTCCCGAGAATAATCAACCGACAGAGGATCACGATGAAACATAAGACCAAATTTCTTGCAGCCCTGGCCGTAAGCTCCTTGACTGCTACAGTTGCGTTATCTGAAACCGAATTGACAGTCTACACGGCGGTAGAAGCTGAAGACCTAGCGCGTTACGCCGAGACGTTCAATGCGAGCAATCCGGACATCAAAATCAACTGGGTGCGGGATTCGACCGGGATCATCACCGCCAAACTGTTGGCCGAGAGGGACAACCCTCAGGCAGACGTTGTGTGGGGGCTGGCAGCTACTTCGCTGTTGTTGCTCAAGTCTGAAGGTATGCTGGAGCCTTATGCGCCAGCGGGTGTTGGCGACCTAGACGCGAAATTTGTCGATGGCGACAATCCTCCGGCATGGGTTGGCATGGACGCTTGGGTTGCCGCAGTTTGCTACAACACCGTCGAGGCCGAGAAAGCGGGATTGACGCCGCCGACATCGTGGAAGGATCTTACAGACCCCATGTATAAGGATCAGGTGATCATGCCAAATCCGAACTCGTCGGGCACCGGTTTCCTTGATGTGTCAAGCTGGCTGCAGATGTTCGGCGAAGAAGGCGGCTGGGAGTACATGGACGGATTGCACGAGAACATCGCGCGATATACCCACTCTGGTTCAAAGCCGTGCAAACTGGCTGCTGCAGGTGAGATCCCGATTGGCATCTCTTTTGCTTTCCGTGGTGCTAAGTCGAAAGCTGATGGTGCGCCGCTTGAGATCATTGTCCCGTCAGAAGGTGTCGGCTGGGACATGGAAGCGACCGCTATTGTTGCCGGTACTGCAAATCTCGAAGCCGCGCAGAAACTGGTTGATTTCACCGTCACCAAGGAAGCCAACGAGATGTACAACACAGGGTACGCCGTTGTCGCCTATCCTGGCGTCGCAAAACCGGTCGAGCACTTCCCTGAAGGTCTTCTGGATGCGATGATCGACAACGACTTTGAATTTGCCGCCAACAACCGCGCGGCGATACTGAAAGAATGGCAGTCTCGCTATGACGGGAAGTCTGAAGCGAAGTAAACCAACCTGCAGAGGAGGTGTAAGCACCTCTTCTGCACACCACTCTATTTTTCCAAACAACGCGACCAGCGCGCCCGGCTTCAACCGGCCCAGATCGGCCGTTCCCGAGGTGCAGATATGAGGACCGCTCCCGTGCTTCAGAAAACCCCACCCGGTGAACTGTATCTAAGCATCCAGAATTTGTGGAAGGCGTTCGGCAGCTTTCTTGCACTCAAGGACATATCCCTCGAAATCAATGAAGGCGAATTTGTCTGCTTTCTGGGGCCGTCGGGTTGCGGCAAAACAACCTTGCTCCGGGCGATTGCGGGTCTCGATCTGCAAACCAAGGGCACTGTCATGCAAGACGGCAAGGATGTGTCAAATCTGCCGCCGTCAGAGCGTGATTTCGGGATTGTGTTTCAGTCTTACGCCTTGTTCCCGAACCTGACGATCGAAAAGAACATTGCTTTCGGCTTGGAAAACACTGGTCGCAGCAAATCGGATATTGCCGTTCGTGTCAGCGAACTGCTTCATTTGGTCGGGTTGCCTGAACAGGGCAAAAAGTATCCTGCGCAATTGTCCGGTGGCCAGCAGCAGCGGATTGCGTTGGCCCGCGCAATTGCGACCAACCCCGGTCTCTTGTTGCTGGATGAGCCGCTTTCGGCATTGGACGCAAAGGTGCGCGTCCATCTACGTCACGAAATCAAAGAGCTGCAGCGCAAACTGGGTGTGACTACTGTGATGGTTACGCATGATCAGGAAGAAGCGCTGGCGATGGCTGACCGGATCGTGGTCATGAATCATGGGGTTATCGAGCAGGTGGGGTCACCTACAGAAATTTACCGGGAACCCGCAAACTTGTTCGTGGCCGACTTCATCGGAGAAATGAACCAGATCCAGTCTCAGGTCACCAAGGGTGGTCGACTGAGCGTCGGCGAAAAGACCTTTGCGTGCCTCAGCCACACGTTCAACGACGGAATGCCAGCGATTGCGGCGATCCGACCCGAGGATATCATCCCGCATGAGGCTGGTTATCTCGATACCGGCGGCAACAGGAACTGCATCGACGTCACTCTCGATGAAATGGAATTCCTCGGTTCATTCTGGCGATGCCGCTTAAGCAACGAGCGATTTGGATCTTCGGAACTGATCGCAGATTTTTCGATCAATGCCGTGCGCCGCCTAGAACTGGAAGAGGGTAGGACCATGGTGATTGAACTGCCCGAAAACCGGCTAATGGCCTTTGATGTTCCGGAGACGGCAGCATGAGCGAGATTTCAACCAACCCGGGGACTCTTCCAGCCGGGCCTGACATCAAACCCAAGCTCAGCAGGGATGACATCCTGATGCGCGGCAGCATGTTCGTGATCGCACTCTATCTGGTCGCGACGTTGGTCCTGCCGCTTTACACGATGCTTTCCAAGTCATTCTCCACCTATCGGATGGAGTTGTCACAATACGAGTTTCAGGTCAGTGACGAGGCGGGGCAATTTGACGGAACCATCCTGTCAGCCGACACACTGAACGAACAAATCGGGGCTTTTTCAGGCACCGAACTGTCTACCGGCTCAGACGGGCGGCTTTCGGTAACCGAGCTTTTTCCCGATTTCAGCTTTCGCAGTCCGGTCATGTACCAAATCCGTAACACGAGCGACACCGGGCGGTTTCTTGTCGGTTCTACGCTGCAAGACAATACGGATTGGGTCACGCTCGATTCCAATCAGTTCCGGCGGGTTCAGCTGAGGCCAGTTCAATCGCGAGGCTTGGAAAATTTCGTCAACTACTTCTCAACCCCGGCACTGTTCAATTCTATCAAGAACTCCCTTTGGATTTCTGTAATTAGCACCATTGTCACAGTAACTTTGGCGTTCTGGTTCGCTTATGCGCTGAACCGGAGTTGCATGCGGTTCAAGGGTGTGTTTCGTCTGATTGCGATGGCTCCGATCTTGGTGCCTTCGCTGTTGCCCGGGATCGCGCTGGTCTATCTGTTCGGCAATCAGGGCATGATAAAAGAGTTGCTGTTCGGCGCCAGTATCTATGGTCCGATTGGCATCGTGATAGGCTCGGTGTTCTTCACCTTCCCGCACGCCTTCCTGATCATTTCAACGGCGCTGGCGATCTCTGATGCACGACTATACGAAGCTGCAGTCAGCCTGCGTTCAACGCCGTGGCGTACTTTTTGGACGGTCACCGTTCCCGGCGCGCGATATGGTCTGATCTCGGCCGCTTTCGTTGTATTTAATCTGGTCATAACTGATTTTGGTCTGCCAAAAGTGATTGGAGGTCAGTTCAACGTTCTGGCGGTTGATATCTACAAGCAGGTGATCGGCCAGCAGAACTTTGAAATGGGTGCCGTAGTCTCGGTCGTTCTGGTGATCCCGGCAATCCTGGCGTTCGCGATCGACCGCATGGTGCAATCAAAGCAGGTTGCCTTATTGTCGGCCCGGTCGGTCCCGTACCAGCCAACCCCAAATCGAAAGGCAGATCGGTTCTTTCTAGTCTATTGCTGTCTGATCGGTTTGTTCATCGTTGGGCTGCTGGCTGTGTGCCAATTCGCGGCGCTAATCAAGTTTTGGCCCTACGACCTGAGCCTGAGCCTGAAGAACTACGATTTCAACAAGATGGATGGTGGCGGTTGGGGCTCCTACATTAACTCGATCAAGCTGGCGCTTTTGACGGCGGTGATCGGTACTTCAGTCGTCTTCTTTGGTGCTTATCTGGTTGAAAAGTCGAACGGGTTTAGAACAGGTCGATCGATCTTTCAGATGTTCGCGATGCTGCCAATGGCGATCCCGGGCATGGTACTGGGCCTGTCATACATCTTCTTCTTCAATAGCCCGTCTAATCCGCTGAACGGTATCTACGGAACAATGGCAATTTTGGTGATCTGTACGGTAACACACTTCTATACTGTCTCGCACCTGACGGCAGTGACAGCGCTCAAGCAGATGGACAGAGAATTCGAGTCGGTATCAGCCTCGCTCAAGCAACCGACGATGAAGTTGTTTGCCCGTGTCACGGTCCCTGTTTGCCTACCAGCCGTGCTGGACATATCAATCTATCTGTTCGTAAACGCAATGACGACGGTATCTGCGGTTGTGTTCCTATACTCGCCCAAAACCACGTTGGCATCTATTGCAGTGCTAAACATGGACGATGCGGGCGATATTGCGCCGGCTGCCGCAATGGGGATGATGATCTTCTACACAAACGCCGCAGCGCGGATCATCCACCTGATTGCTTCCAAAGGCGTCCTCGGTCGCACGCAAGCCTGGCGAACCCGCTAACAAGAAAACCCATTTAGGCATCTCCCCACCGATCACTGATTGGTGGGGTTTTGTTTTTCTTCTAGAACAGAATTGGCGAATTTCATGAAGGCGCGAATGGTCTTCACCTCACGCCGTTGGGAGAGATAGATCATACTTTCTCCCATTTGCAGGTCGACGTCTTGCAACTTGATTTGTCTGAGACGGTCGTCGTGACCGTATTCTGCCTGGGACACGAACCCGATACCTGCACCTGATGCCACCAACTCTCTGACGGCCTCTCTTCCTTCGGCCACAATCGCCGGTTTCAGCGGCACCCCCCGTTTACTGGCTTCATCTTCGAGCTTTTGACGTGTTTTTGATCCCTGTTCCCTGAAGATGAGAGGCAACTCCGCCAACTCTGCGAGGGACAATGTAGGTTTTGAGGCGAGAAGCAAACTGCGGGCCGTGAATGCCACGATCTCGGTCGAACCGAGGCTAAGAACGCTCATGTCCTTGCCGGGAGACACGCTGCCAACAACACCAATTTCTGCGTTGTAAGATCTGAGTTCCTCCAAAATGTCCTCGGTGTTGCCAGCGCGAACGGTAATCGTAATGTTTGAATATTTTTCTCGGAACGGCCCCAGAAAGTCGGTCAAGTGGTGCGCGGAATCGGCAAGGATCCGCAGCTCGCCGTCGATCGCAGCCCTCGTTTCAGACAGATAGTCCTCGATCTGATCCTCGATCTCAAAATACTGCTTGGTGTACCGGTAAAGCTGCGTCCCCTCCGGGGTTAGGTTCACTCTTTTTCGCTCACGCTTGAACAACAACAAATCATGATCCTGCTCAAGTTTGCGGACCTGCTCTGAAATTGCTGGCTGCGTCAAAAAAAGCGCCTCTGCAGCACGCGAAAACCCACCATATTTGGCCACGAAATGAAAGGCTTTGAGCTGGCTATGTCGCATTTCAAACTCCTGAAGGTTCGAGCATAGGCTGAGCTTATAATTAGATTGATATTTGCAATTTCACATATAGCTGCGGTTGCTGCAACTGTGTCTTTGAAACGTTGATCTGGAGCTTGGTTATGACGTCTTCTTTTCCTCAAATTGAACAACCGCGTCTCGGCGAGCCCTATCTACTAACTCCTGGCCCCTTGACCACGTCATACGCCGTGAAAGAAGCCATGTTGAGGGATTGGGGAAGCTGGGATGATGACTTTCGGGGTATGACCCAGGAGTTGCGCTCCAGTCTTTTGGCATTGCTTGGCGAAGGCGCCGATGAGTTTGACTGTGTACCGATGCAGGGGAGCGGATCGTTTTCCGTAGAGGCAATGCTGGCTTCGTTCATTCCGCGCGATGGCAAGGCATTGGTGCTGGCCAATGGCGCTTACGGTCAACGCTCGGCGCAAACGCTCGAGTATCTGGAACGCGATCATGTTGTCTTGGACAAGGGCGACTATCTGCCGCCGCGTGGTTCAGAAGTTGCCGAGATTCTGGCGAATGATTCCGCGATCACCCATGTCGTTGCTATCCACTGCGAAACAAGCTCGGGCATTCTGAATCCGGTAGAGGAAATATCGGAGGCGGTTTACGCCGCTGGTCGCAAACTTCTTGTCGACTCAATGTCAGCCTTTGGCGCGATCGAGTTGAAGCCTACGGAAGTCCGCTATGAGGCAATGGTTTCGTCCGCCAACAAGTGTATTGAGGGTGTTCCGGGGTTTGGGTTCATAATCGCGCGCAAGAACGAGCTTGAGGATGCCAAGGGTAACAGTCATTCGCTGTCTCTGGACGTTCACGCGCAGTGGGCGCATATGAACAAAACCGGTCAATGGCGATTTACGCCGCCCACCCATGTGGTTGCCGCTTTCATCGAAGCCCTCAGGGCACATGCGGCTGAGGGCGGCGTTTCCGGTCGCGGAGCCCGATACACCAGCAACAGGGATGTTGTGGTCGCCGGCATGCGTGAGCTGGGTTTCGAAACTCTGCTCGACAATCGCTGGCTGAGCCCAATCATCGTAACATTCTTCTGCCCGGCCGATGAAAACTTTGTCTTTGATCAGTTCTACAATCTGATGAAAGAAAAAGGGTTCATCATTTACCCGGGCAAGTTGACCGTCGTCGACAGCTTCCGCGTTGGGTGCATCGGTCAGATGGACGACAAGGTTATGCGGAAAGTTGTAATTGCAGCCAAGGAAACTTTGGAAAAAATGGGTGTGTCGAGTGCCACACCTCCTCTCCAAGCTTTAGAAGAACGCGCCAAACTGGCCGCTTAAGGATCAAGGAACAAACCAAATGACCATCCACACCCCTGTTGAAGCCAACGAGCGTGTCTACCCGATGCCCAAAGTGCCCGCCATTGCCATCTGCCTTGACGGCTGTGAGCCAGAATACCTGGACAAAGCTATTGCTGACGGTCTGATGCCGACTCTCAAGCGAATGCGCGAAACCGGCACTGACCGGCTGGCCCACTCGGTGATCCCGTCGTTTACCAACCCTAACAACCTCAGCATTGCGACTGGCCGTCCGCCTATCGTGCACGGCATCTGTGGAAACTATCTGATTGATCCGGACAGTGGTGAAGAAGTGATGATGAACGATGTGCGCTTTTTGCGTGCACCGACCGTGTTCAAGCAGTTCTATGACGCTGGCGCCAAGGTTGCCATAGTCACCGCGAAGGACAAGCTGCGCGCGTTGTTGGGGGCGGGTCTAAAGTTCGACGACGACCGGGCCAAATGTTTCTCTGCGGAAAAGTCCGACACGTCGACCCAGGCTGAGCATGGTCAGGAGAAAGCAAGCGCATGGTTGGGCATGGCCCAACCCGAGGTCTATTCGGCAGAGTTGTCCGAGTTTGTCTTTGCTGCGGGTGTCAAATTGCTGAAAGAGTGGAAACCAGATGTGATGTATCTGACCACCACCGACTACGTGCAGCACAAATACGCACCCGATCAGGCCGAGGCCAAGGCATTCTATGAGATGTTTGACAAATATCTGACCGAACTGGACGCCATGGGCGCTGCCATCGTGGTCACCGCCGACCACGGCATGAAGCCCAAGCACCACGCCGATGGCTCGCCCAGCGTGGTATATGTGCAGGATCTGGTGGATGAATGGCTGGGCAAGGACGCGGCCCGTGTCATCTTGCCGATCACGGACCCCTATGTGGTGCACCACGGCGCACTCGGGTCGTTTGCCACCTGCTATCTGCCCGAAGACGCGGATCGCAGCGACATCATCGGCAAACTGAAAGCAACAGCCGGCATCACCCACGTGTTGACCAAGGAAGAAGCGATCAAGCGTTTTGAACTGCCCGGTGACCGCATTGGTGATATTGTGATGGTCTCGGGTGAGAACATCTGTATCGGCACCTCTGAAGACCGCCACGATCTGGCCGCTCTCAACGAGCCGCTGCGCAGCCACGGTGGACTGACCGAGCAGGAAGTTCCTTTCATCGTAAACCGGGTTATCGACTTGGGGACTGCGCCCGAGTTGCGCAATTTTGATGCGTTTTTCTATGCAACCACAGCGGCGGCGCAGTAATCCATGAAAGATCAAACCATGTCGAAAATCGAAATCCGCAATGAAGGAATGCGCATCGGGGGCGAGATCGTCTTTACCGACGAAACGGTGCCGGTTCTGTACCCATACACAAACGAGATTGTCGGGCATGTACCCGCCGGCAAGGCAGAACATGCGCGCAAAGCGTTCGAAGTCGCGGCGAATTACACTCCAAAGCTCACACGGTATGAGCGCAGCCAGATCCTGCAGCGTGCGGGCGAGTTGATTGGTGAACGTCGTGAATACCTTGCCAAATGGCTGACGTTGGAACTGGGTATCTGTCACCAGCATGCGATTTATGAGACCAAGCGTGCGCAAGATGTCTATCAGTTCGCCGCCGCTGAGGCGATGAAGGATGATGGTGAGATCTTTTCATGCGACCTGACCCATAATGGCAAAGATCGAAAAATATTCACCATGCGCGAGCCGGTGAATGCGATTTCGGCAATCACACCATTCAATCATCCACTTAACATGGTCAGCCACAAGATCGCGCCATCAATCGCGACCAACAACTGCATGGTGTGTAAGCCGACGGAACTGACGCCACTGACGGCGCTGACATTAGCTGACATCCTCTACGACGCGGGTCTACCACCCGAGATGTTCCAAGTGGTTACCGGCTGGCCAGGTGACATTGGCGATGAGATGATCACCAATGACAACATCGACATCATCACATTCACCGGCGGCGTGCCGGTGGGTAAGATGATCGCCGAAAAAGGCGTTTACAAGCGGCAAGCTCTGGAACTGGGGGGCAATGACCCTCTGATCGTTTTGAACGATCTTTCTGACGCGGACCTTGAGAAGGCCGCGACCATTGCTGTGGCAGGCGCCACCGGCAATTCGGGTCAGCGCTGCACTGCGATCAAACGTATTCTGGTGCAAGAAAGCGTGGCCGACAAGTTTGTGCCATTGGTTCTGGAAAAGGCGAAGAAGATCAAGTTCGGCGACCCACAAGACCCCGAGACCGAACTGGGCTGTGTCATCCATGACAAGGCAGCTGAACTATTCGAAAAACGCGTTTACATGGCCGAGGCCGACGGCGCAGAAATCCTCTATCATCCGGGCCGTCAGGGCGCACTACTGCCGCCCATCGTGGTCGATAAGGTCCCCCATGACAGCGAGCTGGTGATGGAAGAAACCTTTGGCCCGATTGTGCCCATCGTTCGGGTTCCGGACAATGACGACGAGGTGATGCGTATTTCGAACGGTACCGAATTCGGCCTCAGCTCAGGCGTCTGTACGAACGACTTGAACCGTGCGATTGCCTTTATCAACGGTCTGAACGTGGGCACCTGCAACATTTGGGAACAACCCGGATACCGTATCGAGATGTCCCCCTTCGGAGGCATCAAGGACAGCGGTAATGGGGTTAAAGAAGGTGTCATCGAGGCAATGAAGTTTTTTACTAACGTAAAAACTTACTCGCTGCCCTGGCCACGCTAGTTTTTGTGCCCCGACCCGACCCGGGTCGGGGCACCACAAGTTCCTCCCTGGTACTGGCGGACTTTGCGAGGTCCGCATTTTTTCACAAGCGGCGTTGAGGAAAAAGCATGTCACAAATCGTCCACACGGAAGGCGAATCCAATACTTCCAGCGCGCGAAAAGCATGGATGAAGGAATCTATAGGGCCTAAATCTTCACCCTTGCTGAAACGCGACGCTAACGCGTTTCTCCACCAGTCACTGTCCTCGCCATGCGTTAGCACCATTGCCAAAGCTGAGGGGATTTGGGTCGAAGACCTGGACGGCCGCCGTTACATGGATTTCCATGGCAATTCAGTGCATCATATCGGTTACGGACATCCCCGTTTGATCACCGCGATCAAGGCGCAACTGGATGACCTGTCTTTCGCACCCCGTCGCTTCACCAATGATCCCGCGGTTGAATTGGCCGAAAAGCTCGCCGAAATCGCGCCAGACGACCTTGGGAAAATGCTGTTTACGACCGGCGGCTCTGATGCAAACGAGGTCGCTCTCAAGATAGCGCGCGCTGCCACCGGTCGGTTCAAAACAATTAGCTTCTGGGATGCCTTCCACGGTGCCGGTTTTGGCGCCGCAAGCGTCGGCGGCGAGGCGACATTTCGCAGCCATATAGCCGGCCCGCTTCTCCCGGGTGCAGAGCACGTGGCACCTTTTGCCTGTTACCGATGCCCGTACAATCACGCCGGCCCAGATACCTGTGGGTTGGCTTGTGCAAAAATGGTCGAGTTCGTTCTAGAACGCGAGGGAGACGTAGCTGCGGTCATCGCTGAGCCTATGCGCGCGGTGCCTTATGTGCCGCCACCGGGCTTCTGGAAAGCTGTGCGGGAGGCATGTAATCGTCACGGGGCTCTCTTGATCATGGACGAGATTCCCACGGGGCTTGGAAAGACCGGCAAGATGTTTGCCTTTGAGCATGACGAGATTATCCCTGACATCGTCACCTTGGGTAAGGCACTTGGCGGAGGCATCCTGCCGATTGCAGCTTGTATCGCGCGATCCAAACTGGACGTCTGCGGAGACTTTGCCATTGGACATTATACACACGAAAAAAACCCGGTGACTGCACGCGCCGCGCTTACCACAATACAAATCATCGAAGATGAGGGGTTGGTTGACCGGGCGGCTGAGTTGGGCGAGCACGCTATGGATCGTCTGATGGGCGAGCTTCAGAATATCCCGATCGTGGGTGACATTCGCGGCCGTGGTCTGATGTTTGGTGTCGAAATTGTCGATGACCGTGCCGACAAGACACCTGGAAATGCACGAGCCGAGCGGATCTATTATGCTTGTTTGGAAGCTGGCCTAAGCTACAAAATCAGTCAGGGATGTGTGCTTACATTGTCACCGCCGCTAACGATCACGCGCAAGGATCTCGACTGTGCAATCGACATTGTTGTCAACGCGATTAAGGACGAATGTTGATCTTTGTGGCCATACCTTTAGAGCAAAACACGCCGTTGCTCTGTCTGCTTCCAGGAAAACAGTGGTCAATGGACGTGGAGATCAATTCTCAGTTATGGCGCCAAGGGCCATTGCCTACCGCCAAGAAAGTGAATGCGTTTTCCCGGTGGAACAGGCGCGTCCGATTTATTTCAGCAAACTCGGGCGCTGAGCGTTTTATCGAAATTACTCGGCCGCAAAATCACCGGGTCGGTCTCCGGTCGTTGGTTGGCAAGATTGCAGCGCACCCTGTTATTCCAAGCAAACCGTGGGAGTGAGGTAGAGCATGGCGATAGTCAGCTTTTTAATCAGCCTTGCTGGCGCGACGATGTTGCTGCTTTTTGCAGTTCGAATGGTACGCACTGGAATTGAGCGCAGCTATGGAGCGTCGTTCCAGCGCGTTTTGACGCGACAGCACAGTTACCTGCAGGCCTCACTTGTGGGTCTGATGATGGCGGTTGTACTGCAAAGTTCGGCGGCAGTGGCGCTGTTGACCTCTGGGTTTGCTGCCAGTGGAATGTTGAGTTTTCCTGCCGGTCTGGCGATTGTGCTCGGAGGCGATCTGGGTTCAGCACTGATCATCCAGATTCTTACGTTCCGGTTGGACTGGCTTATTCCAATGCTGCTGGCGATTGGAGGCTATCTATTCGTCAAGACCGAAGCCAAAAAAGCCCGACAACTAGGGCGCATTCTGATGGGCGTTGCCTTTATCCTGATCTCACTTCGGTTCCTTCGTGAGGCGATGGACCCAATTCGGGACAGTGCATTTTTACCCGCAGTGGCGGATTACTTGTCGCGCGACTATATCACTGCATTTCTTGTCGGGAGTGCCTTAGCCTTCGTCATGCATTCCTCGGTAGCGGCCATCCTTATGTGTGTGACACTTGTGCAAATTGGAGCGATCCCATTTGCCGCCGGAATGTCTTTGGTTTTTGGCGCGAACTTTGGCTCGGCCTTCATTCCGGTATGGCTAACCCGAGGAATGCCAGTGACTGCCCGACGAATACCCTATGCAAATTTGGCGCTGCGAGGCAGTTGGGCGTTGGCTAGTTTGTTTGCAGCAAATTTTGCCCTACGAACCGGGCTTTTGGGCGACCCGCAAGGGGGGCAAATGCTAGTCAACGTGCATCTTGCTTTCAACCTGTCGCTTTTGGTTTTAGCCCTTCCGTTTTGTGGACACTGGCAGAACTTGCTCGAAAGGCTCTTGCCAGACCAGCAGAAAGTACAGAAGTCGCAACCCGCACAACCGGTCAGCGCATTGGACATGGAAGACGTGGCAAATCCCAATCAGGCCTTGCCGAGCCTCAAGCGTGAGCTGCTGCGGATGAGCGATCTTCTCGAAACCATGTTCCGTCCTGCTCTTGAACTTTACCGCAGCGGAGACAAAGAACAGATCCGGTCAGTTCAGGCCATTGACGAGGACGTAAACCGGTGCCTCTCGGGTATTCGAGCCTTCGTCGCCGCGATACCCCCTGAGCTATATGAAAAACACGATGCTAAAACCGCGCGCGACCTTATGGAGTTTGCGATCAGGCTTGAAACGGCGGGTGACGTTGTCGCCAAACGCCTGACTGTATTGGCCGGTGAAATGCGGGCCAAAGGCTCAAGCTTTTCGCAAGATGGCTGGTCCGAACTTGTTCAGATGCATGAAGGTATTCTTGCAAACATGAAACTGGCATCAAATGTACTTGTTTCAGACGATCTGGAAAGCGCCCGGCTTCTCAGCCTTGAGAAAACCGAAATCAAACGCGTGGAACGTGAAAGCCGCAAGCGTCACCTGCGCCGGTTGCAGCATGGAACAACGGAAAGCTTCGAAACCAGTGATATTCATCTAGAGACATTGCGGGCTTTCCGGGAGTTCAACAGTCATATTGCATCGATTGCTTACCCGGTCCTTTACCAGAACGGTCAACTTCTAGAGACACGATTGATCAACGAAATTGCTGAATAGGCCCGAGCCGGTCTCAATGCGAAGACAAGAAAAGCGCGAGAACAAAGGCGACTGGAAACACCGAAGTGAGTTCGTTCTCGAAATCAAATTTTGAAATTGTTCAGTGTCTTCAAAAACCTGAGCCCAGCACTGCGCATAGAAAGTTATTTCAGATCAGAAGAACCGGTTTCACCTACGCTGAATTTTGCTGGCTCTGGCGGACGGTAGATGCAGACGGCGTTTTACTCGACATTCTGGTGCAAACGCAACGGAACGCCAAAGTGGCCAAGCCATTTCTGAGGCGATTGATAGACCGATTTGGTCAGCCGCGCGTTGTCATTACCGACATACTACGCAGCCATATCAAATCAATCTGCGATTTGGCTCCGAATGCCAACCTCCAGGTGCACAAGGGTCTAAGTAACCGGATTGAAGGATCCCACCAATCAACCCGAAAACGCGAAAAGATCATCGGTCCCGACAAGTCACTCTGGCAGACTCAGAGATTTCTGGTTGCCCATGACCAGATCACCATCAGCTCCCGTCTCCCCGCTATCAACTTACTTCAGCTTTATACCACCATGCCCGATCAGATGCCTTCCAGTTTTGGATCAGCTATGCCCGCGAAATGTCCTCCTGACGACATAGGCGCCGACGTTCTTCAATCTTGCTCAAGTAAGTTGGCAATCCCGGCAGAGTTCTTAGGTATTGGGTATTCCGTTCTAGTACCATTCATCCGGCATTCGCGCTTTGCGCTCTGACACGAAGTCTTCAAGCGCGGCTTGTATGCCGGGTTTCATTTCAGGACGCTGGTAATCGTTCAACATCTGATGCCACCGCGCGGTGGCGCGTTGATCTGACGTGAGAGCACCATTTTCAGACCAGGTCTCGAATGGCCCTGCGTCAGAAATTTGTGGCTCATAATTTGCTGCCGCATAGTGGCGCAGCGTGTGTTTGGTCGACAGGAAATTTTCGCCCGGGCCCGTTTCAAAATAGGCATCACTGCCAAAGGCCTCTTCATCCGTTTCGAAGCCCTGCAGCAGTTTCAGCATCGCGCCACAGTGGTCGAGATCCATGATGAATTTCTCGTAGGACATCACAAGCCCACCTTCGAGCCAGCCTGCCGCATGCCAGACCTGATGGGCTCCGGACAAAAGCGTGGACCACATGGCACCGGTGCTGTCCTGCATCGCTTGCCCATCTGGCGCATTGGAGGCGGTGATCTGCCCACCGCCAGAGCGCACAGGTACGCCAAGCCTTCGTCCCAATTGTGTCAGCGCCATCGTGGTCATGTTCGCCTCGGGCGATCCAAAGGTTAGAGCGCCCGTGCGCAAGTTCATTGTGGAGTGGAACGAGCCGAACACCACCGGACAACCGGGGCGCACCAGTTGCGCAAGCGCAATGCCAACCATCGCTTCTGCCAGAGTTTGCGCCGCCACCGCCGCCGGCGAAAGCGGCCCCATGGCACCCGCGAAAATCGCAGGGGAGACGCAGACACATTGGCCTGCCTCCGCATAGATACGCAGAGCCGTCGACATGGTATCATCATAAATCAATGGCGAATTGACGTTGATATTGGCCTGCATCACCGCGTGGTGCTCCATGAAGTCGCGTCCAAAGACGAGGCGTGCCATCTCGATACTGTCACGCACGCGCTCGGGTGCCGTAACAGAGCCCATAAAGGGCTTGGTTGAGAGTGTCAGATGCGCCAGCATCATGTCCAAATGCCGTTTATTCACCGGCACATCTGTCGGCTCGACAACCGTGCCGCCGGAATGATGCAAGGCAGCCGCACTGTAGGCCAGTTTGACGAAATTGCGGAAATCCTTCAGCGTCGAATATCGTCGGCCCTTCACCAGATCGCTGACAAAGGGAGAGCCGTATCCCGGCATCAGCACAACGTTGTCACCGCCAAGTGTCACCGTTCTGACCGGGTCTCGGCCATGCAACTGAAATTCACCTGGGGCCGTAGCACAAAGCGCACGGACATGACCCGGTTCAAACCGCACGCGTTCGCCATCGATGCGGGCACCCGTT
The DNA here is from genome assembly GCF_059611025.1 of Ruegeria sp. CDSB114. Lineage (NCBI taxonomy): Bacteria > Pseudomonadati > Pseudomonadota > Alphaproteobacteria > Rhodobacterales > Roseobacteraceae > Ruegeria > Ruegeria sp. CDSB114. The sequence goes on along the minus strand of NZ_JBXWOT010000004.1, from coordinate 154,773 downwards.
TGGGCGAAGTGATCCAGTGCCGTTCGATCCCCCCGAAACTCGACGCCAATATTGCTTAGAATCCAGTCGGCTTGATCTTCGATCCGGGCCAATACCGTTTCACTTAGTAGATTGTATGCAGGTATCCTGCGACCCGTGAACGGTGTGCTCTCAGAAGGGGCAATACTACGGGCCAAGCGGCGTCTGCGCGCGCGGCCGCGGTGCCCCGCCGGTGTCGGTGTTTCTGCTATTGCGTTCAACGAGTCCAACGTCATTTCATCGCTCCACGAGCTTGAATGCTGTTGTCGACCTTAAAAACATGTTTGAAAATCGAAAAAAACTACTCTTAGCGTTTAGAAAATTTGTACACTAAGAATATGAGTACCCGATTTCATCACCATGACTTACTCAGGCTATTTGCTGAGATTGCTCGTTATTCCAGCTTCTCGACGGCAGCATCGGCGCTCAACATGACAAAGGGCGCCATCAGCTATCAGATCAAAACGCTTGAAGCCGATCTTGGAATGATCCTGTTCCAGCGCACATCGCGTGGTGTCACACTCACTGGTGAAGGATTAAAACTGCTCGCGATCTGTCAGACCCGATACGAAGAAATCGAAGCTGAAATTCATGCGTTAAAGGGGATTTCAACGCGTTCTCTAACCGTTGGGGTCTCGACCTATTTCGCTGCGCGCTGGCTGTCGCCACGCCTGATGTCATTCATGCAAAGCCACCCGGACGTACAGATTCGCATTCAACCGATGATCGAGTTTTCACAAGCTGAGATGCAGGATGTGGATCTTGCAATCAGGTGGGGTAACGGGAATTGGATCGGCGGCACCGTTACTCCGTTCATGCCCATGCCGCCCTATCCTGTGGGTGACCGGGCGGCAGCTGACCTAGTGATAGAGTTAGGAATGAAAGAGGCAATATCGCATCTTACGCTACTGAGAGATCGTGATGACAGCAACGCCTGGTCTGATTGGCTGAACGTCGCAAAGCTTCCCCGACAATCAAGGAGAGATGCGCTAATCGTTCCTGACCCAAATGTCCGGGCGCAAGCAGTCATCGACGGACAGGGAATAGCTTTGATGGATGATCTGGTTCGGGACGATCTAAATGCTGAAAGACTGTTTCGGTTGTCGGAAACCGATCTGCCCGACTATGGGTATTTTTTGGTTCAACCGTATAGCTCCGCTCCAACCGGCGCAGTACAGTCCTTCTCGGACTGGATTCTGGGTCAATCGTAGCAGTCATTCCCCTTGAGTATCCTCAGAGCCATTATTATACGGCATATAAATAAATTATAGGGACCCAGAGGATGCCCACAGGACATATCATGATGGCAATGAGCCTAGACGGTTTTGTCGCAAGGCCAGATCACAGGCTGGACTGGTTGGAAAAGCAACCCACTGCAGACGAAGATCACGGGTTTGCCGCGTTTCAGAGTAGCGTCGACGTGATCGTGATGGGGTCCGGATCGTACCGGACAGTTCTGGGATTTGGAGAGTGGCCTTACACGAAACCGGTGGTGGTTCTCAGTCGCTCAATGAAACCCTCAGGCATTCCAGATGAACTGCGCGATCGAGTTGAAGTTTCAGACAAAACACCCACTGATTTGATGGAGGATTTTGGCGCGCGTGATTACAATCGAGTTTATGTGGATGGCGGTGCAATCATCCAATCCTTCTTCAAAGCCGGGCTGATTGAGGACATGCGGATTACCTTGGTTCCCATTCTGATCGGTGAAGGCATTCGGATCTTTGGTGAAACAGAAGGTGACGTTGATCTGGAATTGGTTTCGGTTAGCAGCTTTTCCTCCGGTCTGGTAGATCTCGATTACAGACTGAAAACCAGGTGACGAAAGCTTCTCCACCAGGGCGACCGTCAAAGGCTGCACAGCGCCTTTCGAAGCAAGTGATCCTGCAGGCCGCATTGCCGATCGTCCAAAGCAAAGGTGTTGATGCGCTATCGTTTCGCATACTTGCCGATCAGCTTGACGTCACTCCGATGGCCGTGACCTATCACGCAGGTAGCAAGAAGCAACTATTGTCCGATCTGGCGGAACTTGCCTTTGCAGGCGTCTTGGATGGAGTGAATGGTGGCAACCCGGTCAAACGCGCCCGCTGCATTATGGCGGCTTACTATGGTTGCGCTTTGAAGAACGCCAATCTACTCCGTGCAATCCTAGACGATGTAACGCTCATGAGCGCGGACCTCATGAACGTGGCCGAGGAATTAAAGGTCAGCACGGACCAACTCGAATACAGCGATGGCGGTGATGTTCTTGTTCACGTGCTGATCGACTATGCACATGGGTTTGTGCTCTCAGCCTCGAGCGGAGAAGACAATCCCCTGACAATAGACGATTTTCTGCGGGGGGTTGACTGGATTCTTGCGCAAGCGGCGGGTGACTTCGCGGAGACGTGATATGAAAACATGCCCATCAGAGGGTGTCCTCAAGCAATGAGCAGTTTGCGTCATTCAATTCTGACCCTAACGTCAAGTATTTCAGCCCCAAGGCTACTAACTTTCATCGAGGCTGAGGCTTATGTCTCAAATGAGTTCGGTTTGCCAAAGGACTGATAGTAGGCGGTTAGCTGCTTTCGTGTTCTCGATTGTTTTCGGCTCGAGGAAGGTGCGTTATCGCCGACCACGGCTTAAATGCTTCATACGATGCCTCAGGCACCTAGCCTCGCCGATGTATCCTCTATGGCGTTGCCTTCCGCCATTCGGCAGAACGCTTGTCGCCAACCTTGAGCCAGTTCTTTCATCTGAGACAACACCTCTGCATCTTCTGGCAGAATGCGACGAGTCAACCTTGCACGTGTGACGGCCAATACAGACCAATTGGGATTTAACCTTTCAACCAAGGTGATCCGATCACCGGCGCCAACTTCACCCGGTTCCAGGACACGGTAGTACCATCCGGTTCGGCCCGTCTTCTGAAACTGGTAAGGCATTTCCTTGCGTCCCGTATGTAGCCCAAGTTTCCAGCACGGTTGCCGTCCCTGGCTAATTTGAACTACCGCCGTCCCGAGTGACAGGATGTCGCCGATGCAGAGGTTTTCCTCGGTCAGTCCCGTCGTAGAAATGTTCTCGCCAAACGCCGCTGGCACTGTGCCGGGTGCCATTAGGTCCTCTGCTTGCCAAGCCGAATAGTGATCAAAATCATAATGATGGATGGCTTTGTCTTCGCCTCCATGCACGGTCAGGTCCGCCTGAGCGTCCCCGGAAAATCCAAGCAAGGTAATGGCTTGCCGCCCACCCACCCGGTCTTTTTGAATAGCAGACGGTGGTTTACCTTCCCAGCAATCTCTGATGGATCCAAGAAAAATGCCGTCGATGTTTACCGACAGTTCCGGATGGCTCATCTAGCTTCCTCGTGCTCAATGCAGATCTTGTCTTTGTCGCCGGATTCCAATGAAACACCCAACAATTTGCAAAAACCGTTTTTAGTCGTGGCATCATGATGAGTGCAGGATTTGCATTGACCGAACGATCGGCCTCCATTTGCGGCCAAAGCCAGACTGAGGCTTTGCATCAGACCCTGTTCAAGCATGGCTTGGTTTTCTACGGGCATATCTCCAATTGCCTGTGCAACAGGGTTCGGCTGACGTACAATTTTGACCCCTTCCTTGGTCAGGTCATAAGAGATCGACCGTTGATCAAGCTCTTTGCGATGCTCTTCTACATAGCCCTTGCGCGTCAAAGCCTTGAGCGTCTGTGACATCGTTCCACGGGTTGTTCCGATGTATTCTGCAACATGCGACGGCGAGCGCGAGAACATGTTCGCCTCTGCGAGGTATTCCAGCGCCATCCTCTGAGTCGGGTTCAAATCTCCTGCCCACCCTTCGGAAGCATCGATCCGGGCCAGACGGTTGATCAGTGTGCGTATGCGGTGGTCTGTGTTCATAACACTTTTAGTAGCGAGTCGAAATTATAGTTGCAATGCATTTCTCACTATAGTAGCGACTCGATATTATTTGATTGGAGACACTCATGAAACTCTCAATGCTCACTTCCACTTTGGCGCTGGTCATCGGAGGCACGGCTCTTGCAGATGGGAACCATGCCATCCATCAAGATGGCGCCATCATATCTTCGGCAGACGCCAGTAAAGTCGCGGACTTTGACATTCTGGCCGCGCATGCGCATCGCAATGGAAACACGGTCACTTTTCACATGACAACGAATGGGACGGCTGGCGCTTCGGTTCCAGCGGCAACCGGAGAGGTCGGTGGATCAGACGTCTGGTCATATGTCTGGCCTACTTCTTTGGACCCTTCAGCTGTTGGGTTCGAAGGCGGCACAGGTATCCTTGCAATGGCTGCAACCAGTCATCCTGATTTTGATGACACACCGCTTTTCGACGAGAACGGCGACGGAGATCCGGCGAATGACGGCATCGAATGGCACAGCCACTGGGTTGTGTTGACCCCGACCGAAGCGTGCGGGCCCGACGCGCTTGCCGTGCGTGACATCCCCGAGGGTTCCTCGCCCAAGCTACCTGCGACATGGCCTGGGTTTCCGATCTTTCTAGACAGCCCTGGATTTACGCCCTTGTTCGACGGCCCTGAAATCTCGGTGAACGCAGGCTTCGCCAGCGATGTGGAGTTGGATGGCGTGGCTTACGATGGTGTCACCTCGGCCTTGCGTGTGAACGCTAATATCCATGCGCCCTTGCTGTGCGTCACAGATGTCTTCGACGTCGCATCCGGCGAACTGAGCCTGCCGGGCAAGCTTCACTAACATTCGATTGCGCAGCCGCCGAACCCACGGCGGCTGCCTGCTACTGAGGACGAGGAAAATGCAAGCACCAGAGTTAGACGTCAGGGAATGGTTCAACACAGACACACCCCTAACCCTAGATAACCTAAAAGGACGGGTTGTCGTCATTGAGGCCTTTCAAATGCTGTGCCCAGGATGTGTCCTGCACGGTATTCCCTTGGCGCAGTCGATTCAGAGGACGTTTTCTGAAGAGAAGGTAGCCGTAATTGGCCTGCACACCGTGTTCGAGCATCACAACGCTATGACACCGGTGTCTTTGCAAGCTTTCCTGCATGAATATCGCATCACGTTCCCTGTCGGCGTGGACAAACAGGGCGCAGGACCATTGCCAAACACTATGTCTCGCTTTGGCATGCGCGGCACACCAAGCCTTGTCTTGTTGGATCAGTCGGGACGGATCGTTGTGCATCACCTTGGACAGGTCTCAGAACTGCAGTTGGGGTCTGAGATTGGCAGTCTTCTGACACGAGGGGCCGCATCGGTCACAAGCAATCCCGCCACCGTCAATCAAAACGAAGGCGCATCAGGTAGCTGCAATGTGTGAGCCGGCCAATGCGCCCGCGTATGGAAACCGTCTTTCCCCAAGGTCGTCGCCAAAAGGCTGTTTAGCCACACGCAGCGACGGAATACCCGATCACACCAAACGGTGCCCGCCGTCGAATACCCCGCAGTATCAGGCAAGCCCCCGAAGATCGGGGGCTTGCCAATTGTCTTTACGCGGGGAACCCACTTTCATCGGTCAAACCAAGAGCCCTTGCTACACCGGCACCATATGCAGGATCTGCCTTGAGACAGTTCGATATGTGGCGGATCTGAATTTCTCTTTGTGCAGCCCCGATTGCGCGGGCAGTGTTTTCGAACAGTACTTCTTGCTGCTCTGGCGTCATCAGGCGGAACAAATCACCGGGCTGCGAGAAGTAGTCATCATCCTCGCGGTGGTTCCAATGATCCGCAGCACCTTCGATGGACAAAGGTGGTTCAGAGAAATCCGGTTGCTCGGACCATTCGCCATGCATGTTGGGCTCATAGCCAATCCGAGATCCGGCATTGCCGTCGACCCTCATCGCGCCATCACGATGGTAGGAATGATACGGGCAACGAGGCGCATTCACAGGGATCTGGGAATGGTTGACACCCAACCGATACCGCTGAGTGTCACCATAAGAAAACAGACGTCCTTGCAACATCTTGTCCGGCGAAAAGCTGATACCAGGCACGATTGTAGAGGGGGCGAAGGCTGCTTGTTCAACCTCGGCAAAGTAGTTCTCAGGATTCCGGTTCAATTCCAGCTCGCCAACCTCAATCAACGGATAATCCCCATGTGGCCAAACCTTGGTCAGATCAAACGGGTTGAGGTGATATGTACCCGCATCCTTCTCTGGCATGACTTGGACATAAAGCGTCCATTTAGGAAAATCGCCGTTTTCAATTGCGTCAAAAAGATCACGCTGGTGGCTTTCACGGTCACCGGAGATGATCTGTGCTGCTTCCTCGTCGGTGAGGTTTTTTATCCCCTGTTGCGTTTTGAAATGGAATTTGACCCAGAACCGCTCGTTGTCCGAGTTGATAAAACTGAACGTGTGGCTGCCAAAGCCGTGCATGTGTCTGTAGGTGGCCGGAATCCCCCGATCAGACATAACAATCGTCACCTGAAGCAAGGCTTCGGGAAGGCTGGTCCAGAAATCCCAATTGTTATCCGCACTGCGCATGTTCGTCCGCGGATCGCGTTTGACGGCATGGTTGAGATCGGGAAACTTCAGCGGATCGCGAAGGAAGAACACAGGGGTGTTGTTGCCCACAAGATCCCAGTTGCCCTCTTCCGTATAAAACTTGATAGCGAAGCCGCGGATATCCCGTTCTGCATCCGCTGCGCCGCGTTCCCCTGCAACGGTCGAGAACCGCAGGAAGAGATCCGTCTTCTTGCCAACATCAGAGAACATTTTGGCACGCGTATACTGGGTGATGTCATGGGTCACTTTGAATGTGCCGTAAGCGCCGGATCCTTTGGCATGCATCCGACGTTCGGGGATCACCTCGCGATCAAAGTGGGCCATCTTCTCGAGAAACCAAACATCTTGAAGCAGCGCAGGTCCACGCGGCCCTGCCGTCAGTGTGTGTTGGTTGTCAGGCACTGGCGCGCCAAATGCGGTGGTCAGCTTCGATTTACTGGTCATGTCAATCTCCTGAGTTGGTATTGGCAGGACAAAACCGAAAACCGCCAAATTACTCCAACTTATATAAATTATCCGATCGATAATCAGAGGTGATGCATGGTTAGAAGAACCTCAGTCGCCGGCCTTTCACTCAGAGATCTTGAGTACATTCAAAGCATTGCCGAAGAAGGTCATTTTGGCCGGGCGGCTGATATCTGTGGGGTTTCACAACCTGCAATCAGTCAACAGGTATCCAAGCTGGAGGCGCGTCTTGGCTTTTCGATATTCGAACGCCACGGACGGCATATTTCGTTGACGCAAAATGGCCAGATAGTTCTGCAAAAAGCAGAAATCCTTCTGACAGAGGCCCGTGAACTGCTGGAATTGTCGCTGAGCCTAAGTGACAATCTGGAGGGAGAGTTGAAATTTGGGGTACTTCCAACACTTGGGCCTTACTTGCTGCCGCTTATCCTCAAGTCTCTCAAAAATGCGTACCCCAATCTCCAGTTGTCATTGTTCGAAGAACCCACTCACGTTCTTGAAGAGATGCTCGTCAGGAGGACGCTGGACGCTGCACTGATTGCGACGGCCCCGAAACAGCTTGTACTGAGAGCGCTTCCGTTGTTTCACGAACCATTTGTTTTTGCCTGCCCCAAGGATCTGAACTTCAGACCCAATGAGAAAGTTCGCTGGTCCAAGGTTCTGTCCTCTCAGCTCGTTCTGCTTTCTCAAGAGCACTGCCTAAGAGATCAGACCGTAGCATTCTGCGACCGGATTGACCGACCTGGACAGAGGGTGGCGAGCAGCCTTGAAATGCTCCGGCAAATGGTCGCACTCGGAGAGGGTTGTGCGCTGTTTCCGGCATTGTCTGTGAGTGGCCCTGATCGTTTCGGCGGCTTGGCAACGACACATCCCATTGCTGATGGGATCTTTGGCCGTTCTATCAGATTGGCATGGCGCGACAGCGACCCGCGCGCAGGGTCGCTTGAACATTTCGGGACTTTCATTCAGACGCTTATGGCCGCTCCGGATATGACGCGATATTTGAACGGAAATACCTAGAACGAGACCAGCCAAGGTTGGGATAGGCTTTGCTGAGGACGTGGGTGCCTCCTCCTGACGAAATCGCAACGTGCCAATGTGATGTTTTTTAAGCCATCAACAAAGCCACCCAAAGATCAAATTCGGCTGATGCCCTACATTGAAGCGCCTTCTGACGTCGAACGTTCATCACATTTCTAGCCCAACTGTGACGGTTGGGTCTGGTTCATTCAATTCTGACCGAAACATCAAGCATTTCTAACCCAGAACGAACAACAACCCCTCATCGACGCTGCGATAAATGTCTCAAATGAGCCCAACCTGTCCCTTGCGCTTTCTCACAGCCAACTTGCAGTGGGAGAAATAGTCATTCATGCGGCGAGCAGCTATGCTGGCACTGGTTTTTCATAAGCACCCGGACTTTCCTGCCTTTCGGTTGGAAGGCAAAAAGTGTGCTCGACCACGGTTTTCCGTTGGAGCTCTTAAGGTGAAAATTCTGTGATTTAATAACCCAATAATTGGGTGAGTTTTTTCCGATCAACTTTGGACCTGTGCCGTTTGTCCATAGGCATTTTTTTCACATGGGTCACATTGGCAACACCGAATTCCTGCGCCAGGCTATTCCAGTTTGAAAGCTGATCCGCGTCGCCTTCAATGCATAAAATCGGACGCCCATCGAAGCTCATGAGCGCGCTGTTCGTCACGCTCGGCCATTGCCGGGCAGCTACTTCGATTGCAAAAGGAAAGGTTTGACCAGCCGGGGTTGTCACATCGCTCCCCAGTCTGCCCCACAGCCACAATCGCCCCTGATCATCTAACCGACCCGCGTCACCGGTTCGATGCCAAATCGTAGTACCGTCTTTGATTTTGTTTTCCTTGGAGTGTGCGAGATCAAGATAGCCATCATTTACATGATCGCCCGCCACCTGAACTTCATCGTCCTGAATTCGGAGTTTGATTTTCGAAACCGGATGCCCAACAAGAAGCCCCTTGCCCGCCGCCATTTCAAGTTGATCAACTTCGGTGATTTCCCGCGCATCAAGATGCGCAATCGGTTCAGCTTCGGTTGACCCATAGACACAGACCACGTCCAGACCGGAATTGGCGAGGAGCCTTTCAATCAGGTCAGGGAATACCGGACCGCCGCCGGTGAAGACTGTGTGCAGCCGGCCCGTATCTTTACGCTGTGCAAGTTTTTCGCACAACGACGGAGGTATCAATAGACGGGTCACTTGCTGCTTCGATATCCAGCCCGCAAACTGTTCGGAGGATAGTCGATCCAGATTACTCATTCTCCAATTCGGCAGAACTGTCGTGCGCCCAGCCGCCAGGTTGATCAGGGTGAATACCGGGAACGCTACCAGATCCCGTTCAACTGCATCACTGTCCAGAAGCGGCGCAATGGCATCATGTTGTGCCATCAGAAACGCGTGGCTGCGGGGGATGGCCTTGGCCTGACCTGTAGTGCCGGATGTAAAGGAAATGAGCGCCGTGTCACCGTCTTGAACGGGCGCGACGCTCAGATCACCCCGGGCGGTGCCTGGTAGCAAAAGGCGCAGCCTCAAGAGTTCCGGCACAACAAACCTGAGCAACGCGAAATAACCCGACGCGCAAAAAGCCTTGGGTCGGGTCGTTCTCGCTGCATGACGCAGCCCCGCGAGTCCCATCGCGGGTTCAGGCAAAACCACCGTTGCGCCCAACGACCACAAGGCCGCAAGACTTGCGTAGAGATCAGCGTTGACCGGCATCGCCAGAAGAACGCGGTCGCCACGCCCAATCCCCTTACGTCTCCACTTTCTAACCATTTGCTGCGCGCGTATCTGCACATCACGAAAGGTGGCCTCGCGACCGCTGCCTTCAACAATGGCCGTCCGGTCCGGGTGTCTATCAACCGCTACGGCAAATTGATCCAACAAGTTAGTCATCCAGGCGCAGTCCTAACAGGTTGTACCGCCGAAATACCGTGGCCCCTTCAACAAAACTGCGATCCGCGGATTGGTTGTCATCATGGATCAGCGCGTGGATAGCGGAATCAAAGCCTAGCTTCAGAGCAGATTTGTGGAAATGACTGGCCAAATGGCGACCCGCACCACGCTCAAGGCTTGCATAAGTTTTCAGGATCGCGGCTGTTGGGTTTGGGCCTTCAGCATAGTTCGGAATACCAAACAGAAAGCCCGCTAATGAGCTGTCCGGACGGCGGGCAAAAAAGATAAGCTCGCGCTTCAACATCGGAACGACAGGCATATACATTGCAAGAAAATCGCGCTCAGAAATAGGTTTATAGAAAGCGTTTCGTGAAAAAGCTTCGACAGATAGTTGATACACCTGCCGGAACAACTCCTCAGGGTTGGTTCCGTCCCAGGGTTCTACGTCGAACCCATCAACTGCAGCTAGAGACGAATTGGCCGTTTGCGCCAATGATACTCGCGCCGAGAAATACTTACTGATGGCGGCAAATCCTGCCGCCCTAAACACATCGGGCTCATGTGACTTGTGCGTCGGCTCCATTAAAAAGGGTGCTGATCCATCACTGTCCGATACAAACCGATAACTGTGCCATGTATCACCGGACATAGGTCCAATAATCCGATCAACCCCAGCGTACCGGACCCGTCCAATAGCCGTTTGCAGTACCTCCAGACCGGCCTCTGGGGTCTCGCACGAGAAGTCGCCTATTGTTGCCGCTGGGGCACCATCCCAATCAGGGCCCTGCAGATAAACAGATAGTTTGGCGCCTTTGGTCTGAATGTTTTCTTTCGTCATGATACAACTCCAGCAACAATCCCGCCGTCAATAGACCCTGCTATGGACCAGATGAAATAGGCAAGCGGAGGTAACAGCGCCAAAAGCGTGAGCCTCGAAACGCGGTTCTTTTGGAGCAAATGCGGAAGCACCAAGGGCACAATCGCCATAAATGCGAGTGATACAAGTGAGAGCGCGGTCAAAGGCTCGGCCCAATTTGATTGGTCAGAATTCAGGGAAACCGCCCAGGTACGGATTAGAAACAGGACAGCTGCAGCAAGCGGTATCGCAATAGGAATGGCACGCAGCGCCACAGCTGTGAGCCCCATGGCCAACCCCATTGCACTCATTCCAAAAAAGGATATTGCATCCCATCCCGTTGCATTTCCCGCTGCAAGCCAGCCGAACCCTATTAGCCCCAAGGCGGCTACGATGTCCAAATCGGGGAACTTACTGTCACAAGGAGAAGCAGTACGTGCCCAGCCGTGTGCCGCGAGAACCATGATCGGCAGTTCTGTATTTTGCAGTTTCGCGGTCGCCAGCAGCAGAAAAACCGCAACAACATACACACGGGTCGTATGTTTGGTCAGGCCCAGCTTGGTTCCCACCACCCCAAAACTGGCAAGTGCGGCAAAGAACAAAATGGCCAGCAAAGCCAGCTCTGCCAAGGAGCTGTAGTAGTGAACTTTCAAAAAAATCAGCAAGCCAAGCGGCAGGAACAAGTTGTCAAACCCCCGCCAGCTTTGTGCCTCGACCAATGTGCCAAAGGCCGCAACCATAAGGCACAGCATCATGATGTTGGACGGTGGGAGTTTCGACGAAAACAAGAAGCAGATGATCGCAACCAATAGCGTTACGACAAAAAACACCACTGACCCTTCTAGGCTTTTTTCGCCATCTTCGACCACATAGCGTTTGGTCCCGTACGTGGTCCCGGCAAGCGCGGCTGCGGCATCAGCCAGTGTTAAAACGGCGATCGGAAGCACGTAATACAGGGTGTTTTCCCCGGCCAGCAACAAGCAAAGCCCAACGGATAGCGCCAACAGGAAATCGCCGTATGACGTGCGCTCGACGCTGTGTAGGGTTGCGCCCAGACCTTGTGAGAACCGGGGCAGGCGCAAGATCAGCATGACGATCAGCGTTACCCCTATTAGCATGTATATTGGCCAGCGTTCCGGAAAAATCCACGGCAGAACCAGTGTAAAGAGTCCGGTTCCAACATGCATCAGTTTACGTTGCACTTCTGCGCTCAAGCCGAACTTTTGCGCCAGCCATCGGACAACTGCCATCGATCCCAACAGGGCCGCAACAGACGCCAAGGCCAGTAAAATCTGGGCCTGGATGCTCACGAAAGCACCTCTTCCACGACGAAATCCGAGTAGAAAAATGCCATATCGCGTGACTTCAGTCGATCCTCAGTCCTGCGATGTGTTTCAACTTCGCTCCTGTATCGAGCAGGCACGCGGCGCGGTGCCATCATGTTCCAATACACGAGACGTGCCTTGGGCGCGGCAGCCGACAGGATCGAGCCATAGACTTGCTCAAATACATCGGGCGACATGTATTCGAAAATGTCAGACAGGTTGAACCCGTCGGCTTTTTCACCGGTCGAGACAAAAGCCTCTAATGATCCCGGACGGATATCGAGACGATCCAGGCGGGTGCGGATCGTATCAAAATGCTCGGGCCGCCATGCCATCGGCAACGCGTCTCCGTGCGTGCCTTTCAGAATCCAGTGCAAATAGGGATTCTGTGACGGGTCGGTATCAACGCCCGCGTGGCGAATGCGACGAGCCACATGCTGGGCGGGGCTACCCTCTACGTGATCGAAAAACGCCTTATCGCGACCCATGCGCCCCATCACAAAGCGGGAAAAGAACACATTCAACAACAGCCGCCATCTGAAGGTGTCAAAGCGCGTATCGAAAAAAACCTCGCGCGCCTCAGGTGACCGGGGTGTAAAAACGTCATCAATCGTACGTCGTGAATGCACAAACGGCAAAAGCCGGGTGCGGAAGATGCGAAAATACCGCTCGAACTTGCCAACCCCGCCTGCCCCGTAACGTTCCACGTCAGGGACAAAACCACTCCAGAAGGTTCGGGTTTCAGGATCGGTGTCCTGCAAAGCTCGCTCCAGCAGGGCTGCTCTCCTCTTACTGGGCTGCGATCCCGTCAGCTCCAGAAACTCGGGATGTGTCAGGGTCTGGAAAGCGCCAATTCGTAGCTTTAGGCAGGCGATTTGTGCTGGCGACAAATCGACAACCACAACTTTCGCTGGATCGAGTGTCAACATAGCCAGCGCATTATCCCCGGCCGAGCAGATGGATACCAGCGTTCCCCCGGCACAATCGCCCAGCGCGTCGGTCAAAACGTCTGCATCTTCCCATAGCTGTGCATAGCGGATGTGATCAAAATCAGCCCTGCCCTCGATTTCACTATGCCCCATCGCACCGTTCCACCTTGCCACTCGCCCCGTCGACCGACAGGGTTTCGCCATCCTTGATCCAATGAGTGGCCCCTTTCAGACCGACCACACATGGGATTCCCAACTCTCGCGCCACTATTGCGGAATGCGACAAAAGTGACCCCCGTTCCACAACAATGGCCGAGGCGTTCGAAAATACTGCGATCCAGCCCGGATCGGTGTGACGCGCCACGAGGATGTCACCAGGTTGCAGCGCCTCAGTCCGCGGGTCACGGATCACACGGGCCTTTGCGATAACTTGTCCAGCTGAACAGCCAGTACCGGATTTTATCCGCTCCGGGTCGCTGTCGACTTCTTCTATTTCCGCCCAAATCGGAGCAATGGCGGGACCTCGAATTTCTATACGTTCTGGCGGATCCGGACGCTGGGACGCAGCGGATTCTTCGCGCTGACGCTGCGCGACTATGGTTTTCAGATCAGGCGAAAGGCTGAACCCTTCGACGGCTCCCAAGACCTCATACGTCGTCAGATGAAATACGTCTCGGGGTTCTGCAAGCAGCCCCCTTGCCGAAAACTCTCGACCAATTCCCAGAAAAACACGTCTCGCATGGCCAAAGATACGGGTGCGTTCAAAGCGCAGGTTTTCACGGTCACGTACGCGGCCCTTGGCCCAGCCTACGAACCATTTGGATAGGTAGCGTTTCAGCGGATTGCCGGGAAACAGGGTTTTCCAATCCGGCTCGGTGCCGATGTGTCGCTTACCCTCAGGACGGGCGGCACTGGCTGCGACGGCCATCAATAGGCTGGTGGGATCATCGCGCAGCGGAATGCTCTCCAGCTTCAACTCCTCAGTGCATCGATCCCCGAATTTATCGAGATATGACCGAACCTCGGCTTCAATCTCAGGGTAAGGAGCAAGGGTTTCCAACCGGCATTTCGCGCCTAGCTGATCAGCAATCCCGGCCTTGCGGACCAAGCCGGCCATGCGGGCAATACGCTGCGCCGGTTCGGCTGAGACGATATCACCCTGACCAATCATGACGTCGTTATGCAGCAACAGCCCGTCTTCACCCAACCACCTGTGCAGCAAGTTGCGCGATGCCCCAAACGCGACCATGCAAAGGAAATCATTGATAAGCGGCGCATCCCAGCGATCTAGCAGAGTGCTTTCGATCTGACGATACTCGGCGGCCAGTTCGGTTGCATTCGCAGCTTCTATGTCCAGACCACGGTCCAGAACATCGTTCAGCCTGACATAGAATTTACGCCGCGTGCGCGGCAAACGCACGGCCTGCCAGATCAGACTGCCCGCTACCGTCGCTAGTTTGGCGTATTCCAGTATCTTGCGCACACCTCTGGCAGGAGCAGGTCCAATGCTATCTGTGATCTCGCGGGGCATGGGTTCGGACACACCCATCATCGTTTCCATGTAATCGCGATTCAGCGAGAACCCCGGCAGCAACGACAGCGCCCGATACCAGTTGACCAGATTGTAGTAGACACGCCCATCAATACGCCCAAGAAAATTGTCGAATATGGCTGAGTTCTGCGCGACAGTTTTATTCGAAACGCCCAGAAGCCGCACAAAAGCGCGATAAACCCGTGAGTAGACGTGCAGGGCAAAAGAATAGGTCAGTGGACTGACCATGCCCGGATAGCTTTCGACGATGTTCGAATTGTCAAAAATGGTAAGTACATCATCCGGCACCGCCACTGGTCGCAGCTCGGTCGTAATCGGCCGAGCCTGAAGAATGTGCAGCCCATCCGCATCGAACGCCCACTCGATGTCTTGGGGGACGCCAAAAGCCTCTTCCGCTTTGCGCGCCAGCATCGCAACCTGCAGCACCTGTTCCGGTGTCAAAACCTGAGGCGTGGTTTGCGCGCACTCGGGCTGTTTGGCTTGATCAATAATCCAATCCTCACCATCGACCTCACCTGCTACCAGCGCATCGCCTAAACCTTTGATGGCAGACACGACAACGGTGTTTCGCTGCCCGGTCACTGGATCGGCCGAAAAAGCAACACCCGCGGTCGCCGCATCAATCATGCGCTGTACGATTATCGCGGGCGCTTCTGTCTCGCCTCCGGATTTGACCGAGCGATAGGTGGCAATTGTATCCGCAAACCCCGATTGCCAAACCTGTTTTGCCGCCTGTATGACCTTGCTACCGGTGACATTCAAAACCGTATCAAACTGACCTGCATGGCTGTGTTCGACACCATCTTCGGCCCGACCGGAACTACGCACTGCATAATATCCCGGACCCAACGCATCCAGCGCAGCGGCAAGCGCCTTACTCAACCCACGTGCTGCGACAGGCCCTGTCTTACCTGCACGGAATGCGGCATCGGTGATAACAAAAAACGCAGGTGGATTGAATCCGCGACGAGCGAGGTTTGATAGCGCAGCGGCTTTTCCTCCGACCACTGTTGGGTCAGTCGCATCGGATTGATTGATGATAAGGGTCATCTAAAGCCTCCAATCAGGAACGGCAGAAAGCCCGCAGTGGCATAGCAGAAAAATACCCATAGCCCCGCGATTGCGTCCATCCTGTCTTGTGCCTTGGGTGTTGGAGCCTTCACATAGCTGCGTGCCGCAAGACCACAAGGCACGAACGCAGCGGCCCCGACCAATACGGTTAACCAACCAGCTCCAGACGCAAACCCCGTGCCAACCAGAAACACGAATGACAGCACAACGCAGCACAGCCAAATGATAGCGGCGCGGCGATACCCCCAAAGACCGGAATAGGTGTCCACCCCGTCAATTTCGTTTTCGGGCGACCATAGCTTGCGACCGATCTCAAGAACGCAGCCATTCACGAAAGACAACGCCAGAAATAACCACAGCATTGATGCGGCCTTTCCGGCCGGAAGCCATTCGATGCTGGTCAGCAGCAAGTCGATCAGCGGCATGATCGCCATATGACTGACGAGATATAGAACTGGGCGCGCCTTTAACCAGGTTGGCACCCCGAACTCGGCCGTCATTGCCGCCAGCCATACCCAAACCAAGAAAAGGCACCACAGAACCGGGAGGTACCAAAACCATGCAGCGGCGGCGGCCATGGGAAGGGTCAGCAAACCAAGCACAAGCACCTCAGCCGGGGACACCAGCCCTCGGGGTATCGGTCGCTCGGGCCGGTAGCGGCGGTCCTCTTCGGCATCCTTGAATTCGTCGCAAACGCGCATCTGAAAAAACAGCGTCATCGCCAGTACGAACCCCACCACAAAGGCAGACCACTCGGGCAATGGTCGATCAGCAAGCCGGGCCGATACGCAGATACTTGCTGCTGAAAACACCAGCAAAAGCGGAACAGTTTTCTTCAGTGGGAAGCGTTCGGATTGATATATCCACAGTCGAGCCAGCAAAGTCATCTTTGGCGGGCCAAACTTTCATGGGCTCGCGTGAAATGCCCCGCAGCGATTGCGGCGACAATCGATATTTCTCCGCACAGGCATATGGCGGCAGCCACTTCGGCCAGCGCCGTGCCGTGGCCGGCGCCTTTCAATCCCAGAATGTTCAGTGCCGCAGTCTGGCTGGGCAAACCGGTACCACCGCCCACGGAGCCGACAAGGATGTTCGGGAGCGTCACCGAGCAGAAAAGATCATCCCCTCTGGGCTCCATCCGCGTCACCCCCATCGCGCTTTCGGCGACACAGGCCGCGTCCTGCCCAGTTGCTATGTAAAAGGCCGCAAGCCCATTGGCATAATGGGCCTGAGCTCCAAGCTGACCCGACAGATGTGACCCAAGATTGGCGACCCGACCATAAGCCAGCATGGCATCCACGGTGGTGCCAAGCGTCTTTTCCACGACGTCCGCAGGCAAGGTTACCGACGCGCTAACCTTTCGGCCACGACCCGTTACCAATCCAAGCGCCGAGGCTTTTTTGTCGCCTGAAAAATTTCCCTCAATATACCAGTTCTCAATTGGAACTGGACAGTCTTTGGTGATGGTGCAGCACAGCGCATCCGTTGCAATGGTTACCATGTTCTGACCGGCCGCATCACCTGTGGTGTAGCGGCAAATCAGAAAGACGATATTTGTGTCTATGAAAGGCTCCAGCGAGACAAGTTTACCATGCCCGGTTGTGGCATCAGCCGCCGCCTGGAGTTCATCGACATTGCTGACCACCCAATCCACGAACTGACCGGCCTGCAAAAGGCTTTCGAACACAAAGGCCGGCGTACGCAAAACACCTTCATACAAAACAGCTGTGCTGACCCCACCAGACCGGCCAGCTGCAAAGGCCCCCCGCGCATAAGAGGCAACAAGCGCGGCCTCAGTCGTCGCCAGAGGCACATAAAAATCCCCGTTGGCGTTCATACCGTTCAAGCGCAAAGGCCCGACGATGCCAACTGGCACTTTCACAGTTCCAATGAAGTTTTCAATATTGGCGCTGTAGGTTTCAGATGCCTCGACTGTTGCAGGATCCGCAATCAATGCCTGATCTGCGCCGCTTGCCTTGGGCTTTAGATGATCCCAGAACCGCGCAACTGTCTTACGGTCAGCCTTGCGAGAGGGGCGTAAAGGCGAAAACACTTCGTCGCTTGGGGCCATCTGCTGTGGCGTGCGTTCAACATCATATCGCATTTTGATGCGCCGCAGCATCTCCCGCACATGAAATGGAATGATCAAATGGCAGCTCCAATAAACGCTGTGCAAACGGCTGCAGATTGAATTCTGCGCCGGCTGCACCCTAACAAGAAAGTATGCGATTTCCAGCGAATACATCCAGTTGGAGATTGTGAGTGATCCTACCTTTTTGAGTTGCTCGGCCCCAGACACAGGCCCGGCATTTGCTTATCGGTCTCTGGAGACGGGGATATTGGCAAGTTGTATCACGCTCATGATCACGCCCTGACTAGACAGGATGCCTGGTTGACGCAGGCGTCGCGACACCCTTGACCGTGGGTTTGGACGCCGCTCGCCAATAGCCGTAGCCCATGATCCCGGCACCGGCGAATGCGTTGCCCAAGGTGACATACGTCAAATTGTGGGCGGCTCCAGTCAGGGTGATGCTGTCGGGATGATCTGAGAGCAGCGCCAGTGAAAACACAGTCATGTTCGCAACACTGTGTTCAAACCCGGCGGCGATAAATGCATACAGGCACCAGAAGATGACGATGCATTTGGTAACATCGTCTTTTGCGCGCGCCGAACACCACAAGGCGAGACAAACCAGCCAATTGCACAGGATCGCTTTGGCGAACAGCTCCAACTCGGTGCCGTGCATCTTCTTGGTGGCCACCTTGTAAAGCAAAGCGTCTTCTCCTGCTCCCAGGATAAGTCCGCCACCGCCTACGACGAACAGCAACGTCAACAATATGGCCCCGATCAGATTTCCTGCCCAACTGACAAACCAACAGCGCAGCACATCCGACCACGCAATACTTTTGGCAAGCAATCCGTGCGTCATGTACATGGTGTGACCGGTGAACAGCTCGGCCCCTGCAAAGACCACAAGGGTCAAGGCGATACCGAAGCTAGCCCCCATGACGATGGGACGGATGGATGGATCCGCGCCCTGCCCCACGGAAAAGATCAGCAGGATGCCCGCCCCAACAAACGCACCCGCCTTCACAGCGAGGATCAGAAAGGCAATTGGATCTGCTCGCAGGTTGACGCTTTTCTTTTGCGCCAGTTCTGCAAACCCAATGACTGTGTCAGCATAGGTCATTTCGTATTACACTCCACAGCTTGCGCAGCTGGTCGCGCTCGACCTTTGGCCACTTGGAATTCCAAACAGGATCGGGATAGCCCAGAGACAGCTCAAGCCAGCAGCGAGGTAGAGAAAGGCCATGCCCAGATCCTTCTGAGCCGAGACCAAGTAAGAGTTGCAGATCCTGACAGGTGCATGCGTGTACAGAAATCCCAGCACGCCCAGCATCGACAACGCGTTAGCCTTCAGAAACCCCCTCAGGACCGGGTCCAGCCTGGGCCAGGACACCCTTAGAGGAACGCCCAACAACAGTGGCAAGCTTAGGTATTTGGCAATTTCGCCCGTCGATGTCAGCGCCCAATCGACATTTCGCGGAAGCATCCAGAACAGAAAGACGGTTAAGGCGACAAGTAGCAATGGAACCGCCCATTCTTGCCGAACCTGCCTGTTCCAGGCCAACAAAACCCCGGCCAAAACCAGCAATGGCATCTGAACCAAGACATGCTGGATCGGGCTTTCAATCACCGCATAACGAAGTGCGACAGCTTCAGCAGCCGCAAGTAATGCAAGGCCAAGCAACTTCATGAGCTGTGCTCCTCCAAATGGGTTAGAACAGCGTCGATCGCATCGGTATCAAACACCGCCGAAAATCTGCCGTTGCTGTCAATCGCATGGATCGCGGCATTGTGCTGAAACCCGCCCCACTCATCCGGGATGACGGTCACGTCAAACAGCTTCAACAATGCCGGTAATTCTTCCGGTCTCGGCCGCGCGACGGTCCACATATTGCCGTCCGCCTCATGGGCATCTCCATAAACTGCCATCTGCTCTGGCGTGTCCCGCACGGGATCGAAACTGACCGAGATCATCCGGACGGGCACTTCGCGCAGCTCCAATTGATCCCGGATCTCGGCAAAATCCGCCGCTGCAACCTGGCAGATGTCGCCGCACACAGTGTAGATAAACTCGACCAGAACCACCTCTTCCCCTTGCGGCGACAGGGGCAGCAACTGACCTGACATATCTTCCAATTGCAGGGCCGGAACTGGACGTGGTGCGCGCACCACGTCCAATCTCCGTGCGGCTTCGCTGGTGAATGCCTGCCCTCCGTCTGTGGCATGCCAGAGCATTCCCAGGCCCATGATTGCGACCAGAACCGATGGAAGAGCGCGCGCCATCATCAGCCGTTACTCCGCCCAAGACGCAAAACAAAGCGCAAAACAAAAGCCAATGTTGCCAACACGATCAGCACGCTGAACAAAGTGCCTATACGGTCGTGCATCAGCCATTCTTCATAGTGCACTGCCCAGCGACGTGGGATCGAAGCCGCGCCAGAGAAAAGAAACACCGTCACAAACCCTGCGGCACCCGCGAGGTAGGTCACAAAGGCGACACGGTCCAGCCCGCTCATCTGGGCGATAGTTTTACCGCGAACCAGCCAGGCCATGAAACCAAAGGCCATCGCCACCTCGCCCAGCAGCAGGTAGGTGTGAAAATGCCCCGGGACCCACATAGTGTTGTGCATCACCTTGTTCACGCTGATCATTCCATCGATCGACGCGGGGATTGAGCCAACCGCCCAGCCTGCCACGGACAGAACCAGCAGCGAGGACGTCAGATCCCAGGTCATTTTTGAGCCGCGCACGTAGAGGAATGTGGAAAACGCCGTGACCGCGATGAGGGGAATGCCGCTGAAGTACGAAACCAATTGCCCGACCACCAGCATCCAGGGTGGCATGACGACATCTTGCAGCAGATGGTGCCAGTAAACAGCCATCACGAAGATCAGTACCGCATTCCAGGCTATCGCAAACAGACGGTTCGATTTCCAAGGCTTGCCGGTGTATTCCGGCAGGATTTCATAAACCGCAGTCACCGCCATATAGATCGAGGCATTGATGAAAACGTGGCCAAAGAAATAGATCAGGTTCTTGGCCAGCAGCGCATTAACTTCAAATCCCGGTACCAGCAGATGGACAAGGCTTGCCACCAAAACCGCTGCGCCCAGGATGATTCCGATCGAATTGAATATGGTCACCGCCGCCGCTGCAACGATGGTTGGTGGTGGAGGATTGTCGTCCTCTCGCCCGAGGATCAGATTCCAACCTAGCGCCCGGACAAGATTGCCATAGCGGGCATGGATCTGGCGGCCAAGCTCGAGGTAATAAAGCAGAAAACCAACGCCAATTGAAACATATCCAAGCATGAACGCAGCAGCCGCGCCCGCTTCCCACGCTCCGCCTGACATCGCGGGCAACGGAAACAGGAATGTCCATGCGCCGCCATATCCGCCGATGAAGATCGAGCCTAGGATCAGGACAACACCCAACAGGAACAGGGCAAGGAAAGCCCAGAAAATTGCAGCTGTCAGGACAATGTGACGTCCGCAAAAATACCACATGATCGCGGCGCCAGACAGCGCCGCTGTACCGACCATTCCGGCACCATGGGCCGTCAGGAGCTGATAGAACAATGCAGGATCCACTTCGATCCATTGACCCTGCGCGGCGCGCATTATCAGGCCAAAGACCATCATCAAGGCAAAAACCACGCCTGAAAGGATCATCGTGAGCTTGACTGCTCCGGTTTGAGGTTCAGCGGCGATTGATTTCCCCGCAAAAGGTTCAGATGCAGTGCTCATTCAGTCCTCCACCGCGACGACTTCGAATTCGTTGACCATGTCCTGATGTGCCACTCCGCAGAACTCCATGCACAGGATCTGGTAGGAGCCCGGATCATCGAACGTATACGTGACTTCGGTTGTGTAGCCCGGGATCACCTGGACCTGCGTCAGAAGGCGAAGGTCTGAGGTGTAAATGCCCAATCCGTGGGTAACGTCTTCGGTCGTGGCGCTAAAATTTATGGGTATTCCAGCGGGGATCTCGACGGTGTCGATATCCCACCACCACTGCCCGCTGGTGATAGAGACGGTCAAGGCGTCGTCTTTGCTGGCTACGGCATGCGGCCACGGTCGCAATGTGCCAACCGCAACAATTACGCCGACAATCGTCATTGCCCAGATCAAGCCCGAACGTTTCGAGTTGGCCTTGGGTCCGGGTTCCGGCCCATCAGAAGCCCGCACGGCCAACCAGAAGACAAGTGACAGCACTGCCATCAGGATCAGCGAGATCAATAACACAACGGGCTGCATGAGCCATCTCCCTTATTAGGTATCTTGAATACCTATTATAAAGGTAAGAAAAAGATGTCAATAAAATAGGCATTTTCAAAGCCTATTTTTTATGGGAAGAATAACTATGCAAATTACCAAGTTCTCCGACTATGCCCTGCGCATCCTGATCCATCTTGCCACCCACGAAGAAGGGTTGATGTCGACGCGTGAGATCGCGGCTATGCAAAACTTGCCCTTTAATCACCTGGCCAAGATCTCGCAGTGGCTTACACACGAGGGCTATGTAGAATCCACGCGTGGGCGCAACGGTGGCATGCGTATGGCCCTACCTCCCAATGCGATATCGATTGGCGGCCTACTAAGAAAATCTGAACGCGGCACACCTTTGGTGGAATGCATGAAGGAAGACGGCGGCTGTTGTGTAATGACGCCCGCTTGTGGATTGTTGCCAATTCTGAACGAAGCTCAGGAGGCGTTTTTTGCTGCCTTGGACAGCAAGACATTGCAGGACGTTTTAGAAGGAAATCGTGGAATGAAAAACTTGATCCGAGCGCTAGAAGTTAGTCATGCACTGGCTTCAGGTCATTAATACGCAAACTGAAATCGTATAAACTCACTATTTTCATTTAGCTGCGCCCGGCACGACACCTACAATCGCCTGCCCTTCCCATGCCTCGAATGCCATGGAAAGGTGCCATGCCTTGAACCCGATGTAGCCGACCAGAAGGGCCAGTATCATCAGATACATTGCCCTTCGGAATCGTGGATTTTCTTCAACTTGGTGCATCTTCTGCATTCCACAGTAGATACAACGTGAGCATTCGAATCTGGGCGTCGCTCAGACGTCCTTCCCACGCAGGCATCACACCTTGCCGACCGTGATAAATGCTATGGTAAATCTCATCCCGGTCGCCTCCATAGATCCAGCGTTCATCACCCAGATCGGGCGCGCCGATTTCATAGCCCCCGCGCCCGTCATCGCCATGACAGGCCGCGCAGTTTTCTTCGAAGATCAATCTACCGGCGCCAGCCGCCGTCGCATCATGCTGCTTTCCAGAGAGGGCCAAGACAAATTCTGTAACCTCTTCAACCTGCTGCTTTTCGATCATGCCGTCCGCACCGAAGGCAAGCATCTGTGCAATCCGTGTATCGTCATGCTGCGCATTGATCCCATAGCGTATGGTCGCCTCAACCTCTTCCGGTGCGCCTGACCACAGCCAATGTCCGTCTACCAGATTGGGAAAACCGGGCTGCCCTTTCAGATCATTCCGGTGACAAGCGGCACAATTGTCAGCGTAAAGCTTGGAAATCGACGCGCTATACCTTGCCTCAAGCGCGGGGTCGGCGGCCAGTTCCTCGATATCCCCGGAAGCGAAGGGCGCGAACGTCATCTCTCGATCTGCATCAGCTTGCAGAAGTGCCGTCGTAACTTCTGCGCGCGAGGAATAGCCAAGCATTCCCTTCGCGTAGTTACGCACACTCGGGAAAGATGGATAAAACACCCAATACAGCGCTGCTATGATGATACTGATCCAAAGCGCCCATCGGGCAGCCCAGGGAACGGGTGTGTCCAACTCTTTGATACCGTCCCATTCGTGGCCTGTCAGATCGGTGCCGGAAACGGGATCTTTTTCTTTCAACGACATGGCTGATCCTCCCGGCTGTCGAGTGGGGATTGGGCGGCATGGTCGTAAACCTTCCGGCGCGAGGGCCAATAGGTCCAAATAGCTGCAGCTAAAAAGACGACCAGCAGGTAGATTGCGCCCCAAGTCTTGGAGAAAACGAGAACCGTATCATGTGTCATCGTTGAACATCCTCAAGGTTTAACGAGTCCAGATCGGCCAATGTGCCAAGAACCTGAAGATAAGCCACAAGAGCATCCATTTCCGTCAGCTTGCCCGGTTGTCCGTCATAATCCCGAACCTGAACGTTTTCGCCGTAACTTTCTTGTAATTCTCCTTCAAAGTACTGCTCAGCATCCGCCTGCCATGCAGCGTCCTTTTCGGCGTTTTCGATCTGGGCGTCCGTATAGGGCACACCAGCTCGGCTGAGCGCTGTCAGCGAGGCAGGTAAATGTCCTGTCCCAAGGCGCGCCTCGGACAGAAACGCATAACCCGGCATGATCGACCCCTCGACCAGCTCTCGCGGCGCTTCCAGATGCGCCACATGCCACGCGTCAGAGTATTTACCGCCAACTCGCGCCAAGTCCGGCCCTGTACGTTTCGAGCCCCATTGGAACGGGTGGTCATACATGCTTTCGGCGGCCAGGCTGTAGTGCCCATAGCGTTCGATGTCCGACCGTAGGGTGCGGATCATTTGACTGTGGCAGGCATAGCAGCCCTCGCGCACATAGATATCGCGCCCGGCTAGTTCCAGCGGAGTGTAGGGCCGCATGCCGTCGACTTCTTCCACCGTGTTTTCGATGGTGAACAAAGGGGCGATTTCAACAATGCCACCGATTGATGCAACCAGCAGGATGGCCATCGCAAAGCCAAGTGAGTGGCGTTCAAGCTTTTGGTGTTGTGTACTCATGGGCTGCTACTCCGCCGGCTGGACCAAAGGTCCGGATTGCCTGGTCTCGGTTTGCCGCGGCCCACTGACCGTCATGTAGATGTTGTATGCACCGATGCACGCACCGATCAGATACAGCAGCCCCCCGATCGCACGGGCGACATAGTAAGGATGCATTGCGATCACACTGTCGAGGAAGGAATAAAGAAACGCACCATCCGCATCATAGGTCTGCCACATCAGCGATTGTGTGATGCCACTGTTCCACATAGCGCCGACGTAAATCAGCGTCCCGCTCAGGGCGAGCCAGAAGTGCCATGCCTCCAGCCGCAATGAATACACGCCATCTCGTTTCCAAATCCAGGGCACCATTTTATACATGGCACCAAAGGTGATGAAGGCGACCCAGCCCAACGCCCCCGCATGTACATGGCCGACGGTCCAATCCGTGTAGTGGCTCAGCGAATTGACCGGACGGATCGCCATGAACGACCCTTCGAATGTCGACAGTCCGTAGAACAGAATCGCGACCATCATAAACCGGACCGCCGGATCCGTCCGGACCTTATCCCAGGCCCCGTTGATCGTAAGGATGCCGTTGAACACAGAGGCCCAGCTGGGGACCAGCAGGATGATCGACATGGTCATGCCAAGGTACTGAACCCAGTCCGGTAGTGCAGTGTAGTGAAGGTGATGTGAACCAGCCCAGAGATACAGGAAGGTGATCCCCCAGAAGCCAACAATTGACATTCGGTAAGAGTAGATCGGCCGGTTCACAGCTTTGGGCAAGAAGTAATACAGCATCCCTAGGAACCCGGCGGTCAGCAGGAAGCCAACAGCATTGTGCCCATACCACCATTGCGTCATTGCATCCTGTGTGCCGGAAAACAGCGAGTAGCTTTTGGGATAGGCGATGGAAACCGGAACCGAGAGGTTGTTCACCGTATGCAGCATCGCGATGACGACGATGAAGGCCAGGTAGTACCAGTTAGCCACATAGATATGCGGTTCGGCTCGGCGAGAGAGCGTCTTTAGGTACAGACCAAGATAACCAACCCAGACGATCAGCAAAACCAGATCCATATACCATTCCGGTTCGGCATATTCCTTGGATTGGGTGATCCCCAAGGGGTAGCCGGTCGCCGCAAGGACCATGAACAGATTGTACCCCCAGAACACCATCCAGGGCAGCGATTCACTGGCCAATCTGGCGCGCGAGGTACGTTGGACCACATAAAACGATGTCGCGATTAACGCGTTGCCGCCAAAACCAAAAATCACGGCAGATGTATGAACCGGGCGCAACCGGCCGAAGTTCGACCAGAACATATCGCCGTTCAGTGCTGGAAACGCCAACTGCCAGGCGAGGATATCGCCAACCGTGAACCCTATGATTGCCCAAATCAGCGCGGCGATGACACCAAACCGAATGACCTTGTCATTGTATTCTAAAGGGATGTCCTTTGGAGCCTCGCTCAAACGGTTGATCATCCACATCAACCCCCAACCAGCGGCTATTGCGATCAACCAACCATGCAGCACGTAGGCGGTAGGAACCCCCCAACCAAGTATGGCTACGCCACCGACAAAGATCAAAGCAAGGGCACACAGGACGGCAGCATCCTCAAGAAAACTCTCACGCTGCATCGGGCGCCTCCTGCCGGTGGAAGCGTACTTCAAACTCGACTTCGCCAATCGGATTCACCGAATGAGTTTGCTGTGGTGCGAACACAGCAGTATCCCCTGCGCCCAGAACTAGGTCATCCTTGTCATCCCGGCACAGTAGAAGCTGCCCATGTTGCACAGCCAATTGACCCCAGACACCCGCTTTGGTGCTGTGATCTTTGCGTAGCTTTTCTGGCAATGTCTCATGCGTGAACCGCGAGGTCGCATAGTGCACCACGCCTTTTGGAAGCGCTTCAGTCATTTATGCATCTCCATGAAAAAGCTCGGCATAAGCATGCCAGGTCGCGTACCCGAGCAATGGGAACACCACGACCAAACCCAGTAGCCCGGACAGTATTCCAACCAAAGTCAAAAGAGTGATGATGGCTCCCCAGCACAAGCAAAGCTTGAAGTTGTGAGTGGTGGCGTTGAAGCTGAGCCCCATAGCCGAGAAGCCATCGATCTTGCGGTCGATCAGCATTGGCAATGAAAACGCTGACACCGCAAACCCTAATGCCGCAAACAGCCCGCCAACCAATGATCCTGCGATCAACAGCGCCCATCCTGATGGCGTAGTAATCAGCAAAAGCAGCGTATCTGCGAAGCTTGAGAATGGGCGCAGCCCGTAGACTATGGCGAACATAACTGTGGCCGCGCGAATCCAGATTAGGGCAAAAACCATCAGTATGACGCCCACCAACGTAATCTGACCCGTGGCCGCACTGAGCCCTGTTTTACCGCTTGCTACGGAATAAAGACCAATCGTTGCAAGTGGTCCGACCAAAACGCCGCCAGCTAGCAAAGGCAACAAAACCCAACCAAGATCGTTGAGCATCAGGGCCGCAACGCAAATCCACCCCAGAACTACGAGTGAACCACCGTAAAGCAAGGAATATCCCGGGTTGCGTTTCACGTCGCCCCAGCCCGACTGCAGCCAACGTTTGACAACGCGTGCGGGAGGATCAGAGATGACCTGAGCTTTGGTATAGACAGAGACCGTCATGACAACACCGGCGGAGCGTCAGCCTCTCGACGAAAGTTCTCAATTCCGAATGACAAGCCCTTACCGATCCTCCTGGCCAAATGTGAGAACGCTTCGGCGGTTGCAGGTTTAAGGGCTTTTTTTGCGGTGTCTTCGAACAGGTCGAGCCACAGGCGAAAATGTTCTGGCAGGATTTCAGAGTTCGCCAGGTGAACCTGCATCGGGTTACCCGAATAGCCTGTCTCTCGTAGAATGGCGCCGCGCCAAAAGGCTGCGATCTTTTCTTCGTGTTCCGGCCAATCTTCGATTGCCCTGTCAAATACCGGCCCCAGATCAGGATGCACTCTGATGCGCGCATAGAACCGGTTGACCAAAGCCGCGATTTCATCCGCTGTGATGTCAAACATATGTGGCCGAATTGGCATGGTACGAGTCATCGGATCTACCTTAACGATACGCCTCACTATCTGCGCACTATAATAGGCATTGTCAATACCTATTATAGTGTGAATGGTACGACCTACATCAAGGGGAAAGGCGCGTGGGTCTATCTTTACCCAGCCGTCGGCATCCACAGCAAAACGCTCGACGGAATAGAAGTGGTGCACATAATCCGCAAAGGACAAATCACGCCCGGTGTCTGTCCGTTTCGGCAATTTGCGGAGCTGGCGGCTTAGTCCGCCGGTACAAAGATATCACTGTGGCAAGTTAAAACTTCGCAACAGATCCCGTCCGGTTTATTGCGCCGATGATAACGTGATTTGCCGACGGAAGCCGGCAGGTGAGAGGCCAATTTCCCTCTTGAAAACGCGTGCAAAAGCAGAATCCGATGCGTATCCAGCACGTTCTGCCGCATCCGAAACAGAACTTGATGGGTCAGTAAGACAGCGTTTGGCGATCTCCAGCCGCCAAGCTGTTACGTATTGCATTGGCGACATCGCCATCTTTTTCTGAAACTGAACCGCAAAGTTTGTTCGTGACATGCCTGCAATGCGCGCCATTGTTTCTATCGTCCAGGATGCGCTTGGATCCTTGTGAAACGCGTCAAGAGCCCGGGCCAGATGGTGATCAGAGAATCCGTTCAAGCCCCACCTCGAGGATTCGTCACTTTCCACAAACGAACGTATGGCCTGCGCAAGAATGGCTTCTGACATTTTCAAAGCAATGAGATCGCCACCGAGGCGAAGACCCCCGGCCTCATCTCCGATCATGCGCAGTGTCGCCTCCATCCATTTTCCAGCGGATTCCCCGTAATTCCTGAGGTGAATGATCGGTGGAAGGCGTTCCAACAGTATATGTTTTGCATGAGGGTCGAATGAAAAATGGCCGCAGATAAGTTGCGTGTCACGTTCATCGCCATCGCCGCCGTAAACCAGAACCCCAGTTCCAGTGTATCCCGACCGCTCGATTACCGTGTCCAGCGGCAAAACTGCATCTCTCGTTT
The DNA here is from genome assembly GCF_059611025.1 of Ruegeria sp. CDSB114. NCBI lineage: Bacteria > Pseudomonadati > Pseudomonadota > Alphaproteobacteria > Rhodobacterales > Roseobacteraceae > Ruegeria > Ruegeria sp. CDSB114. The sequence goes on along the minus strand of NZ_JBXWOT010000004.1, from coordinate 126,243 downwards.
CAGCCGCGCAGTACAACTTGTGTGACGCGCCATGCGGAACAATCAACAGATCGCCCTGCTCCAGCGCCACCACTTTTTCATATCCTTCAACTTCGATCAGGCAATTACCCCTATGAGCAAAATGAAATCGGGCGACGTTTTTGAACTTGGGAACTTCAATCCCCCAAGGGGTGGTCAACGAAGTTCGAAAATAGAGCGCGCCTTGAACAGACAGTTTCGTAAGAATATCGCTAAGCAAATCAAGCATGCATTTTCATCGCAGTATTTGGCGTTTTTGTACAGCAGCTTGAACGATCTGCACAGAAAATCGAACGTTCCCGCATATATCTCACTTCCCGGTTCGGATTACTCCTATTGCCATCGTAACACTCAGTGGAGTCTCCAAAATGAAGAAACTGATTTCCGCATTTGCTGTGGCACTTGCCATGACTGGCGCTCAAGCCTCTGCGCAGGACGTCGCCGAGATGAGCGATCTCGAATACGCTCACATTGCCTATACGGCCGATAACATCGACATTCGGTATGCCTATCTGGCGCTGGCTTTGTCGTCGAACCCCGACATCCATGAATTCGCAAACACGATGATCCGCGACCATACTGCCGTGAACGAAGCGGCCTTGGGCCTGCTCGAAAAACTGGGCGTGTCAGCGCAGGACAATGCGTTCAGCCAAACGCTGAATGCCAATGCCGAAGAGATCATCGATGGCTTCGTCAAGCTGCGTGGAGCAGAGTTTGATGCCGCTTATGCAGCCAATGAATTGGCCTATCACCAGGCGGTGAATGATCTGGTGGAGAACACAATGATCCCCAATATCGACAATGCCGAGGTGAAGGCTCTGTTCGAGCAGGGACTTGAGATCTTTAAAGCCCATGAAGGCCACGCCGAAATGATGGTCGAGGCACTGCAGTGATGGAAAAAGCCCATTCACGCCGTCGCGTAATGGTTGGAGCGGTCGCATCGGCGGCCGTTCTCGCTTTAACCCGAACGCGGGCCCTGGCGGCAGAACCACTAGTCCACGAAGTCAGCATCAAAGCATTCGCATTCACGCCAAAGCTTCTGAACGTGTCTGTTGGTGATACCATTCAATGGACCAATGAAGATCTGGCGCCACATACGGCCACGGCAGATGAGTTCGGATGGGACACTGGGGAGATCCCAAACGGTGTCAGCGCCAAAGTTGAGGTTACTAAAGGTATGGAAACAAAATATTTCTGTGCGTTTCATCCACATATGAAGGGAACAATAGTGATCATGTGATTTGACTCATTGGATCGACTGAACGAAAGCGGACTATGATGCAGGGCGCAGCATATGGAGCTTTGGGCTTCGCGCCTTCCAGCTTCTGTTGGGGCACACAAAGATGGACAGCACGGTCAGGTATCTTGGTGTTGAACTTGAAGATGCCCTGGCTATTGCTGAAGCCATTGAAATACAATATCTCTGGGCCGCTCTCGCAGGCAGCCCGATGCGGACCGTCATCGCAACTTCAAGTGCTGCGATGCAGTGTTCTCAAAATCCGGCGATGGTCACGAGCAATATGCGACTTCACTGCACGGAAGTGAATGAGTGCTTTAATTGGCATATTCTTTCGACAGAAACTCGGGCGACTCGAAGAAAGTGGATTTCTGTCTGGCAAACACTGTTTTGTGTTCTGACACCCCATCCACTAGGGATGGTGTTGCATTTAGCAGGAAGTGAGCCGACCTATGCATAACATCATTGCACGAAGAAACTTCGCCGTTGCGGTAGCAGAAGAGGCAGGCGCGCTTGCACTAGAGTATTTTGCTTCCAGAGATACCTTGGTCATTGATCAAAAAGGCGCGCAAGACTGGGTCAGCGAGGCGGATCGCAACGTCGAAACCTTCATTCGTCAAAAGATTATGAACTCTTTTCCCGATGATGGGATTTATGGCGAAGAACACGCGGAAAAAGCTGGCTCCAGCGGTTTTGACTGGGTGATCGATCCGATTGATGGGACAACGAACTTCGTCAATGGCATTCCGGCCTGGACGATTGTCTTAGCGGGCGTCTCAGACAGTCAGACGCAGGTCGGCGTAATTTTCGAGCCAAACGTTGGTGAAACTTACGTGGCGGTCCGAGGCGAAGGTGCCACTTTGAATGGACACGCCATGCAGGTTGCCTCAAGCGTGGAACTTGCAAGTGGGACCGTCTCAATTGGCTATTCGAACCGGGTCGAAGCATCAAAGGTCATTCCGGTGATTGCGGCCCTTATCGAACGTGGCGCTCTCTATCATCGCAATGCAAGCGGTGCGCTTTCGCTGGCCTATGTCGCGGCGGGACGTCTATTGGGGTACATTGAAGAGCACATGAACGCCTGGGATTGCCTCGCCGGTCAGTTGATGATTGCCGAAGCAGGTGGCGAGATCGAGGATCAAGACGCCGACGGGATGATCCGGGACGGTGGTCGCGTGATCGCTGGTACACCGGCCGTGTTCGAGACCTTGAAAATGATCTGCGACGACGCTTGGAACGAATGACGTCGTTCAGGCAATCGGGCTCGACCCGAATTCAGGTTGAAGAGTATTAATATCCGCACGCCAGAAGTGGCCCAGACCAGGTTGAACAATCCGACGATCGATTTTCTGCCCTGCAAGATGGCATCAAAGCAGTGTTCCGACCGCGCCGTGGGTTAAAATGGCCAAGTCTCTTCTGTCGTGGTTTTTGACGATTGACAGGACTGTTCGAACGATACGCAGTTGCGCGGCATGGGCTGTTTCCCAACTGCAGAAGCTGGACTTGGGTGCCTTGAAGAAGGTGTCAGCGGCGGACCTCGAATATCGAGGGACGAAGGGATCCGGTAGTGCTTCGGTCGTTCTCACTCAATCCAGGCTCGGAATTCGCGACCAGCCCCAAAGGCTTTGCAAGGATAGCGTCTGTTTCGGACGCTTTTCGCTCGGTACTGGACCAGATATCTGTCGCGCTAGACATGGCCTTACTTTGTGAAAATGTGTCGGCTCGGGCGCGGCCGATTTCACTCAAACCCCATTCGGTGACCGGTGTCTCTGGCTCAAGGACGACCTCCGGTTGAGAGACGGCTAAAAGTTTACCCACGTCACCCTTCCGGCAACAGAACGGGGCCACGTTCGGCAAAAGACATTTTGACTTCCGAGCCGATTTCCAGTGGCTCGTCCACGTCGTCCTGCACAGCAAATACCTGCCCGAAGGCACCGGCCAGAGTGTACTCCATCCGCACGCCAACATAGGTCGCCTTGGCAACTTTGGCCGGGATGCCGATATCAGATCCAATCAATATCCGTGACGGGCGCACGGCCAGCGTTGCGGGACCAGGCGTTAGGCCACGAGAGGGGAGCGCGTGTTGATAGCCCTCGATTTCGATCGTGGCTAAATCGCCTTTGACGGAAAGAATCGTGCAACTGATCAGGTTAGCCTCACCAATGAAATCGGCCACGAACCGGTCAACCGGCGCATCATAGAGTTTACGCGGCGTGCCGATCTGTGCGATGGCAGCGTTGCGCATGACGACAATCTCATCTGAAACGGCAAGGGCTTCTTCCTGATCGTGAGTCACATAGACGACGGTCAAACCGAGATCTTGCTGAATGGCGCGGATATCTTCGCGCACCTGGCGGCGCAGTTTTGCATCGAGGTTTGAGAGAGGTTCGTCAAAGAGCAAAACCTGTGGCTCCAAAACCAATGCACGAGCGACAGCAACACGCTGTTGCTGCCCGCCGGAAAGTTCGCTTGGCAAACGATTGTCGAAGCCCTTCAGGCCAACCAAGTCTAACCCATGCAGCGCGCGCGATCGGGACTCGCGCTTGTCAAAGCCGGAAAAGGTCAACCCATACATGACGTTCTCTAGCACGCTCATATGCGGAAAAAGCGCGTAGGATTGGAATACCATCGACACGTCACGGTCGGTAGCAGGTAATTTGGTCACGTCTCGGTCGCCGATCAGAATTCGGCCCGAGGTCGCCATTTCCAGACCTGCGATCATGCGCAACGTCGTCGTTTTGCCGCAACCAGAAGGGCCCAAAAGCGTCACCAACTTGCCGGCCTGGACGTGTAGATCGATGCTGTCGACAGCCACCACATCCCTGCCGAACACTTTCGAAACCCCCTCGAAACGAACAGGCGCGGCCTTACTTGCTATAGTCGTTTCGGTCATGTCGTTTTCTCTGCTCCGAGTTGTGTACGTCGCCCAATCTGAACACGGCCTACGAGGATTTGTAACATCCCGACTGCCGCCATCATCACGAAGATCAGCGTTGTGGAGTATGCGATTGCAAGACCGTAATCGTTGTTCTCGACCCGACCGATAATGTAGCTGGTGGCCATGTCATACTCGGCAGAAACGAGGAATATCACCGCCGAAATTGCCGTCATTGCCCGGACAAAGCTGTAGACCAGCGCAGCCAGAATGGCCGGCCGCAAAAGCGGGAGGATCACACGCCTGAAAGTCTGCCAGGAATTTGCACCGAGCGTCAGCGAAGACTCGTCAAGCGACTTGTCTAATTGTGACATAGACGCAATACCCGCACGAACCCCAACCGGCATATTGCGGAAGATAAAGCTGACCACAAGGATAACGCCCGTGCCAGTGATCTCGATCGGCGGCACGTTGAATGCCAGGATATAGCTGACGCCAATAACCGTGCCGGGAATAGCGAAAGAGAGCATCGTGCCAAACTCAAACGCATTCTTTCCCGAAAAACTTTGCCGTGTCAGCAGATAGGCAGTGACCAACCCCACGGCGGCCGTCAACGGTGCGGCAATGGCAGCAATGGTGATTGTGGTCCAGAAACTGTCCCAGGCGGCTCCGGTCCAGCGAATACCTTCTTCTTCGAAGCGAACCGAAAAGGCTGTGACGTAGTGCTTGAACGTCAGCGAGTTATCGACGCCCCACAGTTCGACGATACTTCCATAGATGATCATCCCGTAAACCACGGCAGTGAAAACTGCCCAGGCAATTGCAATGCCCAGAACCGGTATGGCAAGGCCCTTTGGCATCAAGGGATGTACACCCGCGTCGCCTTTGCCGGAAACGGTGGTATAGCTCTTTTTCCCCAGCCACGCGCGCTGCGCATAGAAGGCGGAAAGTGTGAAGAACAAGAGCACCATGGCCAGAACAGCAGCACGGCCCTGATCGTACTGCGCTCCGACGATGGCAAAGAAAATCTCGGTCGACAGCACATCGAAATTCCCGCCCAAAACAAGCGGGTTGCCAAAATCGGCCATGGATTCGATGAACCCCAGCAGAAAAGCATTAGCCAGGCCCGGGCGCATCAGAGGCAGGGACACAGTCTTGAAGGTTTGCCAACGATTGGCTCGAAGGGTTTGGGCGGCCTCCTCCATAGAAGGTGACACCCCTTCGACCACCCCGATCAAAACCAGAAAGGCGATCGGCGTAAATGCCAGAGTCTGAGCGATTAGCACCCCGGGCATGCCATAAAGCCAGCGCGTAGGCTGCACACCAAAGATCTCGGCAACAAATTTGGTGACCGAACCGGAAAGCCCAAACAGCAGGATCAGTGCAAGACCAATCACGAAGGGCGGTGTGATAATCGGCAAAACTGTCAACGCGCGCATCCCGCGTTTAAAACGAAAACCTGACCGTGTGACGACAAGCGCGAAACAAAGGCCAAGCGCGGTTGTGATGAAGCCCACAAGAACTGCAAGAAACAGAGAGTTCCACGCGGCCCCGCATTTGGCACCGGCAAAACAGCCCAATCCCCAAAGTCGGTCATCAAAGAATTTCGAGGCAAATACCGAAACTGAATAGGCACCATCTTCGGTAACGAAGGCGGCAAACAACATCTTCGCAATTGGAAAGAAAACGAAAATTGTAACAATGGTGATTACGCCACCAATAGCGCTGACGACGAAAACGTCGCCATTTATTGCGCCGCGGGCCGCAATACCCTGAGTTAAAAGGAACAGGAACGCTGTGGCGCAGATCATCGCGCCGTATCCCATGCCGAACTGGCGGATCTTCGGCTCTCCGAACAGCGCCTTCATCCAGTCGAAATTGAACCCGCGAATGCCAATTGAGAACCCTTGCGCAATCAGCCAGCCAAAACCCAAGGCACCAGCCAAAATCAGGATACGTGCGTATTGTGGATCGGACTTCGGTTTGCCGAGTATCAACAAAGGCAAGGTAAGCGGGACCAAAAGCGGCGTAAGCCACAGCTTTTCGCCCTGTCCGATCAGGAAAGCGGCGGGCGCATAATCTTCATCGAACGGATATCCATCGACCAGCCATACGAATGACCAAATGCCATCCTCCACCATGAACCATGGCAGCAGACAGAAACCGACCCACCCGGCAACAATCCAGAAGATCAGAACCGGGTGGTTCGTTTTTGGTGTGGTGTCAGTCACTTACTGTGGCAGTACTGAGACCTCTTCGTCCCATTTCTGCAAGAGACGCTTGCGTTCGTCAGACGAGCCGTACTTTTTGAAGTCATAGTCAATAAGCTTGATCTGGCTCATGTCAGGTGCGCTTTCAGAGGTTTCCGCATTTTTGCTGGACGGAACCTGGAAGGCGTTAACCTCAAGCGCAAGGTTCTGGGCCTCGGGGCTGAGCGCCCAGTCATAGAACTTTTTAGCTTCTTCTTCATTTCGAGCGCCGTCAATGATCGACATCGAGCCGATCTCATAGCCTGTGCCTTCGCATGGGGCCACGACCTTGACCGGAAAACCTGATACGGCCTGCTTGACCGCATCATGCATGAAGACGATGCCGATGGTGTTCTCACCCCGGCCGGCGGCCTTGATTGGGGCTGAACCCGACTTGGTGTATTGGTTGATATTCGAATGTAGGCCCTTCATGAACTCAAAGCCGTCGTCTTCGCCAAATATCTGAACCATCGAGGCAAGCGTCGTATAAGCGGTGCCCGAGGAATTCGGGTTCGCCATTTGCACGTGCCCTTTATACTCGGGCTTCAGCAAGTCTTTCCAACATGCGGGCTCGGGCAAGCTGTTCGCGGCCAAGAGGTCGGAGTTATAGCCGTAGCCGAGTGCGCCTGAATAAATTCCGATGGTCTTGTTTCCTGCACTTTCAGCCTGCGAGATCGCCCAGTCGTGAAGCTGGTCACGCATCGGCGACACGTACTCCATCGTCAAGCCTTCTTCGGCGGCTTGCAAATGGGGATCACCGGTACCGCCCCACCATACATCGCCTTTAGGGTTAGAACTTTCCGCGCGAATTTGTGCAAACGTCTCGCCCGAGGACTTGCGGGTCATATTGACGTCTATACCGGTTGCATCCTCGAAACTGCGCGCCATGAGTTGACACCAATCTTCCTGTGCCGAGCAGTAAAACGTCAGCTTCTCAGCTTGGGCCGCAGTTAGCGAAGCCGCAAATGCTATCAGCGATCCCGCCAGCGTCGTCGTCAGATTTTTCAATTTCTTTCCTCCCCTATGTGTCGTGCCGAAATTCCCAGCGCGATACTCGTCAATTCGTCGTTAGTGGCGGTCGCTCTAAGTCGCTAGTTGATCTAATTGCGTTGGCCAGATCAACATCCGACCAGCCTCCCAATGACAGAAGCAATCTCAACACTGTACTGCTGGTTCTGCAAGAAAATTCAACGAGCATTGGTTTTTGCACCGTTGGGTATTGAACCGCCAAGCCTGTTTACAGCACCAAGTTTGAGTATCGGGAGCGTATTTTGATGCCGCATTGTTTAGGCAGCCCTTTGCTGAGGCGGCCGCTTCCTCCAGCGTAGAGCAAGCATCGTATTTCGAACTTAAGATCTGCTTTTCGTCTGCAAACTAGGTCTCTGTGCGAGTGCTGCGAACTTCTGCTTTCCTGAAGGTTTTTCGATGCGGGCCGAGGTACAGCTTTGCCTTCGCCGCAACTGATGAAAATGCTCGAAGCGCAGCTCAGGCTGAACAGCAAATACGCATAGCGTCGAGAATCGCGGCGTGCATATTGCGGCCTGCGATCGCGTCACCAATTCGGGCCAGATAGAACTGGCCATCCGGCTCGTCTTCCCTGAACGGGAATGAACCATTGATCAGCGCCTTGTGATCAACCTGCCCAAGGTTTCGCGAACTTGGCTTTAGATCGTGATAGAGCGCGTCCGTCGGAATAAGACCTTGCTCGACAACCACGTGGTCGACAAGACGCTTGGTGATATCACCGGTCAAGACATTGCGCAGGCTGGCGCACACCCGGTTTCCCTCTTGGCTTAGAGCACGGAGTTCGTGGAGGCAGGTAAAGGTCACCCCGTTGGCTGCCAGATCGCGCAAAGCAACGGCAGAGGTCGTTGGGCCAAGGTCATGCAGAATCGCCCGGTCGGGGGTCACAAGTTCGACGCTGTGGCCAGCGCCTGCCAACATGTCGGCAGTGACTGCCGCGGGATGGTCTCCAATCTCGTCGAACAATAGAACTTCGCCCGAGACACGCGCTTCTCCGGACAGAACCTCCCAACTGGAGAGCGCCAGATCGCCGCCCGGAATGGATACTGGCTCGGGCCATCCTCCGGTAGCAACAATGACTAATTCCGGGGCTTCTCTAAGCACGTCACCGGCCTCGACATAGGTATTCATGCGAAGATCAACACCAAGGGTGGCAACCTCGGAAATCAACCAATCGGCAACACCCCATATCTGCCTGCGTGTCCCGCCCTTGGCTGCCAAAACAAGCTGCCCCCCCAGCCGATCTGACGCCTCGAACAAAACCACATCGTGACCGCGCAAGGCACTGACCCGCGCTGCCTCCAGCCCGCCAGGTCCGCCGCCGACGACAACCACCTTCCTTCGGGTGCGGCTGGCAGGAATGACATGGGGTAAAGTTTGCTCCCGCCCGGTGGCGGCATTGTGTCCGCACACGGCGGGCTTGCCCTGATTGACCCGGTCCACGCAATACCCGAGGCCGACACAGGTACGGATACGATCCTCTTCCCCGCGTGCCAGTTTTGCCACCAAATAAGGATCAGCCATTTGGGCGCGCGTCATGCCCACCAGATCGACATGGCCGCCTGTAACCGCGTGGCGAGCCGTTGCAATGTCTGCGATGCCGCCTGCATGCAGGATCGGCAGGTTGACGGCTTCGCGGATGCGTCCGGCCACAGTAATATGCGGAGCGGCTGGCAGACCCATAGGGCGCACCCATTCAGCAAGGCCAAGGTCATCGTAGGGCGCCCCGATCAGGATGTTGAGCAGGTCGACATGGCCACTATCTTCCAGCATCCGGGCGGCGGCAATGCAGTCCTCGGCGCTCAGCCCGCCCTCAATCAACTCATCGCCGGTGATGCGCATGGACAGTATGAACTTCGGACCGACCTCGGCGCGCACCGCATCCAATACCTGCAGGGTCAGGCGCATGCGGTTCTTCAACGTTCCACCAAAGGCATCGTCGCGTTGGTTGGTGAGTGGAGACAGAAACTGGCCCAGCAAATGCGAGTGGGACAGAAGCTCGATCCCATCGAACCCGCCCCGCTGACAACGTCGCGCCGCAGCGGCATAATCGCCGATCACTCGTTCAATGTCCTCTTGTTCCATTGCTTTGGGAAAGGCGCGGTGCGCGCGTTCGCGAACGCCGGACGGGGCAATAACCGGCAACCAATGCCCATCATCCCAAGCAGTGCGGCGTCCCATATGAGTGATTTGACACATGATAGCGGCCCCATGCAGATGCACGCCATCCGTGAGCTTCCGAAACCAGGGAACGATACTGTCGTCGCCGGCATAAAGCTGGCCGAATACCGAGGGGCTGTCGGCAGCGATATTCGTCGATCCTCCGATCATTGTCAGGGCGACGCCACCCTTGGCCTTTTCTTCGTGATACAGCCTGTAACGGTCTCGCGGATGACCATCTTCGACGTAATTGGGCGCGTGAGAGGTGCTGACGATACGGTTGCGCAGCGTCAGGTGCTTGAGCTGAAACGGATCAAGTAGTTTCGCCATGATCAACTCCCTTCGGTAATGACACCGGTCTAAAAACAGCTCCGGGTCGGGCCCGTTTGACAGCTTCTGTGACTGACAACGTTCGCTGTCAAAGTTATGCTACTTGGGAAATACGGGGAGAGAGTTCACTGTTTCCGACGCTGATCCACAAAATGACGACCAGACCAAGAAAGGTGGAACGTCACTGACCTTTGGCTCAATTGACAGCCAAAACCTCAATGAGTCGGAGGATCACGTCATTCAATTCTGACCTAAACGCCGGGCATTTCTGACCCAGAAAGTATACGGTTAGTGTCTCAAATGAGCCCTAGCCATGGGGTCCAATCCTACTGAGACATGGCGTTAAGGATGAAAAGGGTAATACTCAAGGAGTTTCATGAACGCGTTGCTTAGCCGACGAACCCCGCCGCCTCGGGAAGCCACGTGGATAAAGGTGGGAATGCAAAGACTAGGATCAGGCCCAGAAGCATCAGCGCTGCATATGGTAAAGCCCCGCGAATGACATCCGACAAGGGAGCTTTGGCAATACCCTTGATAACGAAGAGGTTCATCCCCACGGGAGGTGTGATCAGCGCAAGTTCGAGGTTGATCATTAGCAGGATGCCGTACCAAATTGGATCGATCCCCAATGCCAGCATGACAGGAAAAACGATTGGCGTCGTGATCAGGATGATCGAGATGGTCTCCAAAAACATGCCCAGCACCAGAATGAGCAGCATAACAGCTATGACAAACATGGCGGGGCTGAGGCCGATTGCCGTCACTTGTTCGACGATCTCAATGGGCAGGCGAATAATGGTTACGGCGTGACCAAACAGCGCCGCAGCAGCCAGGATCATGAACAGCATCGCCGTTGTGCGTACAGTCTCAAACGCAGTCACCCAAAGGTCGTTCAGACCGAAATTGCGGTAAACAACTACGCTGATGAACAGCGCGTAAAGGCAGCCAATAGAAGCTGCTTCAGTGGCCGTAAATACTCCGAGGTAGATCCCGCCCAAAACCACCGGTGGCATCAACAAGGCCCAGATCGACTGTCTCATACGTGACCAAATAACGCCCATACCTGCAAATGGTTGAGAGACAACTGTGCCCCCAAACCCAGCGCTGACCATCGCCCAAACCGCGAATATGACAGCCATCATGATACCCGGCACCAACCCGGCTAGGAAAAGAGCTCCGATCGAGGCCTCGGTTACAATGGCATAGAGAATAAGAGGCCCAGAGGGAGGAATTAGAATCCCGAGCGTACCGCCCGCTGCAATCACACCGTAGGAATAGCTGGGGCTGTAGTTGAAGCGCTTCATCTGCGGGATAGCCGTCGAGCCAATAGTAAGTGCTGTGGCTACAGACGAACCGGAAATGGCTGCGAATATGGTGCAGGAGAGGATCGTGGCGACCCCAAGTCCACCACGCAAATGGCCGACCATTGCATTTGCTGCATCGTAAAGGTCCTTAACCACGCCGGCACGGATCATCACGTGTGCCATGAAAGCAAACATCGGTATAGCCGTAAGAAGTCCGTTGTTCAGCTTGGCAAACACCGTATCAGCCGCGCTGTTCACGTTGCCTTCCGTCAGCATCATTATGATTAGAGATGTAAGCCCGAGCCCGGCAAAGATTGGCATACCCGTGAGCAAGAGGACAATCAGACCAGCCAAAATAAGAAAAGTCATCATGGTCGGCGCACCGTCAGAAGCGTAAAGATGCGAGCCAGAGCCGCAAGGATTAGTATCATCATGCCGATGAGTAGGAAGCCTTGCGGAATCCACATTTGAACGCTCAGATACCCGTCTGAATAGATCCCAAAATCGTATGAGAACTGCACCATAATCACTGCGCTGTAGAGAACAGCTGCAGCGACCAGGATCACACCAATCATCCCCCAAACCTCAACCAGCCATTGAGTGCGAGGTCCGGCGCGTTCAGTCAGCAGGTCGACCCCGAAGTGTTCGCCGCGCAAGAGTACCTCGCCTGCTCCGAGGGCCACCATGGCCACGACGATAAAGCCATTGAGTTCGTCAGAAAAAGTGATCGGTGTTCCAAGGACATAGCGCATGAAAACGCTGTAGCTCACGACCCCGAATACGATGAGTACAAGCAGCGCGGCAACCCCTGCACCGGACAGCGTAACCAAACGCACCGCGCGCTCCACCCCTGAGACCGGCAAGGCCTCAGCGGTGTCAGTTTCATGAGCCTGCTTCATGTCAGTTCGAAATTTGGCCGACCAGCTCAAGCAGCTTGACGCCATCGTCACCAGTTGCGTCGCCAAACGATTTGTCGAAAGCCGGTACCATTAACTCTTTCCAGGCAGCTTCTTCCTCAGGCGTCTGGAAATGCACCTTCATGCCATTTTCAGCCAGTTGTTCGGGCGCAGCAGCCGACGCTTCTTCGGACGCGGCAACCGCCCATTCTGCGGCTTTGGCCCCCGCCTCGGCTATTGCGGCCTTCTGTGCATCTGTCAGACCATCATACCAAGCCGGGTTAAGGTAGCCGTGGAAGAACACGCTGAATAGCGGCACCACCGTCACGTGGTCCTGAACTTCAAAGTATTTGCGCGAATAGGCAGCCGCAATATCGGTCATACCTGCATCGATCACACCGGTTGAGAGTGCTTCATATACCTTAGAGCCAGACATCGCTGAAGGCGCGGCCCCCATGGCGACAAGCCCCTCATCCGCCACCGGGTTCAGGCCCCTGATCTTCACGCCTTCGAAATCTTCCGGATTGATCAGCGGTGATCCCTTTGAAGTCATCGCTGTCATCCGTGTCGTGAACAGCCACACCGCGTTCTGCACTCCTTTTTCAAGAAGCTTCTGATCCAGAAACGCAGCTGCGTCGCTACCCGGCCAAGCAGCGAGCGTCTCTGGATCGGTGACCGCATAAGGCTTCAGGGTTACGTTCATGATCGGCAGGGTTTTGCCCCACTGCGGGTTGATCGAAAACGCGCATTCAATATTGCCTTTGGCTACTGATGCTATGTTCTCGCGCGCGCCAACAAGGCTGTTGGCACCAAAAACCTGCACGTCGATTTCCCCGTTCGACAAGGTCTCAATCTCTGCGGCCCACTGGTCAATGACCTTCGCGATATGGTGCCCAGGTGGCAACTGGTGGCTGCAGCGCATCTCGGTTGCCTCGGCATGGGCCACGCTGCTCACGGTTGTTGCGGCCAATAACGCGGCCGCTGCAGTTCTGAAAAAGTTCATGGTTTCCTCCACTCTGTCATTTTGTTGTCTATTGGGCGCGCCAGTTGATTGGGCGCGGTACTCCGGCGCGTGACAACGCACCGAAGAGATGTTCGTCAGGCATTTCAGACGCGGCGACCACTCGCACAGACATCAGCTTTTCCAGATCGATGCCGGTTGCAAATCCTTTACGTTCACAGAGATATACAAGGTCTTCAAAGACCACGTTCCCTGTTGCGCCTGGAGCAAAAGGGCAGCCTCCGAGCCCCGCCAACGAACCGTCGATTACCCGGACGCCAGCGTCGAGGGCAGCGGAGGCATTGGCAATCCCCATTCCCCTTGTATCGTGCAAGTGAATGTTCACCGCGACATCGCCCAATTCGTTCTTCACTTGCTCCACAAGATCTTGCACCTGATCTGGACCTGCAAAACCTACAGTATCTGCCAGACCTATTATGTCTGCGCCTGCGTCCGCGCATGCCGCTGCGATGCGCACCACCTCGTGCGGGTCTACTTCCCCAGCTATCGAGCAACCGAAAGCCATGGCGATGCCGACCTGAACCAAAGGCAAGGTTTCCGAGCCCTTAACCAGTTCGACGGTTCTGCCGACCAAGGCAATTGCTTCCTCCCGAGAACGGTTAGCATTCGCCTGACTATGCTCCTCGGTCGCCGAGACCACTGTGACGATTTCATCAACCGAGGTCTGAACTGCGTCAGACGCCCCTCGATCGTTCAGGGCCAGTGCCGCCGAATGGACGTCGAGACTGTGGCAAATGTCGATGATGTCCCTGACATCTGCGAATTGCGGCATGGCCTTTGCCGGAAGGAAAGAGCCGATCTCAAAGTGCCGAACACCAGCGGCACTTTCACGGCGCAACCATTCGGCCTTCGCTGCAGTCGAGGGATATCGTTGGACCATCTGCAGACCGTCGCGCAATCCAACTTCCCGCAATACGACCCTATCGGGCGGGTATATTTCTGACAGGCGGGTCACGTTGAATTCCTGTCCGCCGCGCCACTTGCCGCCAGTACTTCCGAAGATGACAGGCCAAGCTCTGAAAGCACGGTATCCGTATCATCGCCGACATCTGCGATATCGAGTGAAACCGGACGAGGACTGTCGCCATCAATTTCGAAGGGCAAGCCTGGAGCCCGGAATACCTCACCGCCAGAGTCATGTGAGTGATGCAAACCACCGGGTCGTAATACATGTGGGTCCTGATACATGTCTGCCGGACGATTGATTGGCGAAAAGGGAATGCCTGAAGCTTCAAAAAGCTCGATCAGTTCAGAAAAATCGCGTTTTTTGATCGCTTCTGCAAAAAGGGTAAGCGTCCAATGCCGCGCTTCAATTTGATCCATCTTTGTCTGGAGGCGACTATCCTCCAGCAAATGCTCTAAACCGATAGCTTTGCACAATGTCTTCCAATGGCCCCCTGTGACAGCACCCACAAAGATCTGACGATTGTCCCGCGTGTCGAAGATGTCATAAACCGGCCAGGAAAACTCCCGCTCCGGCATAGGAGCCGGTTCGTGTCCGTCCAAATCGAACTGAACCATGTGTTGCATGACAAGCATAAGGCAATTCTCGAACAGGCCAATGCGTATCGTCCGGCCTTCTCCGGATTGCTGCCGCTCCATCAACGCGCCGAGAACTGCAAGCGCGCCGAAGACCCCACCCATGATGTCATTTGCAGACGACCCAATGCGCAACGGACGACCCGTTGGACCAGTCATATAGGCCATTCCGGTCATCATCTGAACGACTTCGTCCATTGCCGTTCGATCCTGATATGGGCCATGCAGGAAGCCCTTGCAGGATGCGATGATCAGTTTGGGGTACTTCTCTCGCAACGCGGAAGGCCCAAATCCCATCTTTGCAAGGGACTGGTCGCGGAAGTTCTCAACGAAAACATCGGCGGTAGCCAATAATCGATCCAGTGCCGACGTACCGGCCTTGGACTTGAGGTCCAATGTGATTGAACGCTTGCCGCGATTGAAACTTGGGAAGAACCCTCGCCCCATTCCTGTCAGGTGCCGGGTCTTATCGCCTGTAGGGGGCTCAACTTTGATAACCTCAGCCCCGAGATAGGCGAGGACTTGACCGCAACTTGGCCCCATTATCATGTGGGTCATTTCAACGACGCGGATACCCCGCAAAGGCCTGAAATCGTCTGACACGATGTGTGCTCCAATTGGACTCGCGTTAACCAACGTTACCTGATCGACATGCTTTACTAAATTTCAATGTTAATAAGGTTTCTTTCTGATATTGAGAAAGCATGGACAGTCGCCAGCTCCGGTACTTTGCAGCGATCTTTGAGGAAGGCGCGCTCGCTCGCGCTGCCGAGCGCGAGAGGGTCGCCGTGTCTGCTTTGAGCAGGCATCTGTCCAATCTGGAAGCCGAACTTGGCACGCAGCTATTTGAGAGATTGCCAAGGGGTGTTCGACCTACGGCGTCTGGTGTTCGACTATATGAACACGCACGCGCGATCCTGCGATCCATGCAAGCCGCTAGTATCGATATCAGAGATACAGCGAACGAGATAGCGGGTGAGGTCTCGGTGGGCTTCGCACATTCTGCGGTCAAAGCAATCGGCGTGCCCTTGGTGCAACGTGTCTCGCAAGACTATCCGAAACTCCGCCTGCATCTATCAGAGATCTTTTCCGGGTCCACTGCCCAACAGCTTGCGTCTTCGGAGGTCGATTTGACCCTCACCTATAATCAGCCTCCTGACTCACGATTCAGGTTCCAACCGATTTTGGAAGAAGAATTGGTTTTGGTTGGCCGCCCGGATGTTATCGGCGGGACCGATGCAATCAGCTTTGAGGCATTACTGAACTTACCGCTCATTATTCTTCGCCAGGGTCTGTACACGCGGGCCATGATGGACGACCCGTCCCTACTTAGGCGGATCGAAGAGAACGCGCAGTTCCAAATAAATTCGATTGCCGCTATCGGCGGATCTCTTCTTTCCGGCATCGGCTGCCTTGTAGGCACAGAGTTTATCCTGAAGGAACACATTGACGCGGGCATGTTGGTGACACGCCCGATCATCAAGCCGAAACTCAGTCGCACGCTCTATATTGGCGAATTAAGCGATCGCCCAGCGACCTATGCATTTGAAGCTGTGCGCCAGCTATGTATTGAGCTGATGGTTAATGCGGTGGAAGCACAACAATGGAAAGCGACGCTGACAAGTTAGCCGTATGAGATCGTGAAGAGTTCAAAGCGGCCGTTCACTACGTAGTATCCCGCTGATCGCTATGAGTCATGCGCCTGGATTCGAACAACTGGCCAGATGACGGTTCGTCCGCAGAACAGTTTCTCAAGACATCTCAGCATGAGTCCAGACCCCGTCGGGGTCTTGTCACTGACCAACCCCTGTGGGGTGCAGTCGCGACGAAACATCTTTGACCACATCCACGAATTCGTCCACCATTTTCGAGTTTCCCGCTGCCCGTCGCGCGACGTAGAGTTCAATGCTTTGACCGTCCGTATGGTACGGGATGCAACTCAAATGCGCCGGAGCGAGGGCACGGATCCAGGCCGGTGCCAACCCGATGCCAACCCCGTGCGCCACCAGCTGCAACATGGTGGATTTGTCGATGACTTCGCAGGCGATGTCTGGTTGCCACCCATGGGCGCGATAGCTGTTCCAGAGCAGGTCGTGAAGGATCGGGCGGGCGTGTTTTGGAAACCCTATAATCGGATGATCTCTGATATCTGCCGCTGACAGCGTGTCCCGGCCTGCAAGTTCCGATGAGGATGGCAAGACCACAACAGCGCCCTGCTGGTACAAAAGGTCCGCTTTCAAATACTCTTCCTCAGGGGCTTTGCGGACAAAAGCAATGTCGGTGCGGTGATTTGCAAGCTCTTGCGTATGGTAATCCGAGGACGAAATCTCAAGAATGTCCACATGCACCGAAGGCTGCCGTTTGCGGAACGCCATCAGCGCTGGCGGCAACAGCATCGAGATCGCCTCATCAACCCCGCTGACCCGCAATGTCTTCAGGCCGCTATCGGCCGCATGCCGGGCTTTGGAAACGGACTTGTCGATATCCGCCAGAATACGCTTGGCGTCGCGCAGGAACTCGGACCCCGCTTGCGTCAAGCTGACCTGCCGGGTTGTCCGAAAGAACAGGGCAAAGCCCAGCTCGTGTTCCAGCGCGGAAATACGGTCAGACAAAGCAGGCTGGCTGAGGCCAAGACGTTCGCCCGCCTTTCGAAAATGCAACTCTTCTGCGACCGCTACAAAGCACTGAAGTTGGCGAAATTCCAAGGCAACCTATCCCGACTACTGTATGACGCGCACCCGTTGCTGATCGCCCAGCCCGCTTTCATATTTGCGGATCGCGTCCGCGAACTCCAACGAGTTCAGGGTGTCGTCGCGGCCCTCAAGATGGGCGGTCTGCGTCGCGTCGTCCATTTCAAACGGCAGCTCTGCCTCTCCCATTCTGATGACTCGGTTTTCGATATCAATCGTGTAGCTGACACCATCCTCATGGGACGCCGCATGCATCAACCGATCCCGCACCTCGGGACTGACCATGGGCAAGGCAAGGCCATTCTTGCGCGCATTGTCATAGAAAATGCCCGCAAAGCTGGTGCCGATGATGCCCTGAATGCCCAGTTGGACCAGCCCCCAGACCGCGTGTTCCCGGCTGGACCCGCATCCGAAATTGTCGCCAACAACCAATATTTTGGCCTCATGCCACGGGTGCGTGTTCAGCACGAATTCCGAGCGCGGCGTATCATCGTCGTGAAAGCGCAGGTCGGCGAATGTGCCCTCTGCCAGTCCTTCGCGCGTAATGGTGATCAGAAAGCGTTTGGGCATGATCACATCGGTATCGACATTAGCAAGCGGCAGGGCGGCGGCGAGTCCATGAACTGTTTTGGGCATCTTATTCCGCTCCTTTACTCAGAAACTCACGCACATCCGCGATACGGCCTCGGATGGCGGCGGCGACCACCATTTCGGGACTCATCAAATGGGTGCGTGCCCCCCTGCCCTGCCGTCCTTCGAAATTGCGGTTGGTCGAGGACGCAATCCGCTCGCCATCCATGGCGATATCGTCATTCATCGCAAGGCACATCGAACATCCGCTTTCCGGGCGCCAGTCAAACCCCGCTTCCTTGAACACCCGGTCGATCCCCTCAGCCTCGGCCTGTAGACGGGTATAGGTTGAGCCGGGCACGACGATGGCGTTCACCGATCCGGCGACCTTTTTGCCCTGCAGGATTGAAGCAGCCGCGCGCAGATCCTCGATACGGCTGTTGGTGCACGAGCCGATAAAGGCGCTGTCGATCTCGATATCGGTGATCGCCTGACCGGCCCTCAGGTCCATATAGTTTAGTGCGCGGTTCAGCGCCTCGCGTGCCTTTGGCGTCATCCCCTCGGTCTCGGCGGGGACCAAGCTGTCGACTGGAACGGACTGATCCGGGCTGGTGCCCCAACTGACAAGCGGGGCAATCTCGGCAGCGTCAATCTCGAACACCGTGTCGTATTCCGCGCCCGCATCCGAGTTCCATTCCAGCCCGCCGAAGTCCAGTGTGCCGCTATGCGCGCGCCCCTTGATTGTCTCAAGCGCCTTTTGGTCTGCCCCGATCAGGGCGGCCCGTCCGCCCAACTCGACCGCCATGTTGCAGATTGTCATCCGACCGGACATTTCCTGCGCGTGGATGGCCGAGCCGGAAAACTCGACGGCATAGCCATTTGCACCGCCCGCGCCGACCACCTGAACGACCTTCATGATGATGTCTTTGGCGGTCACACCGGGGGCAAGATCGCCATCGATTTTGACCAGCATGGCCTTAAGCCGCTTATAGCGCAGGGTTTGCGTCGCCAGCACGTGTTCAACCTCGGACGTGCCGATGCCAAAACCCAGCGCTCCGAAGGCCCCATAGGTTGTGGTGTGGCTGTCACCGCAGGCAATCAGCATCCCCGGCGCGACAAGGCCCTGTTCGGGGACAACAACATGCTCGATCCCCTGGCGGCGGTCGCCCAAGCCGTAGAAGGCGATGTTGTGCTTTTCACAATTGGCTTCCAGATTGTCGATCAGCAGCTTAGACGCCGCATCATGCGGATTGCGCTGCCGTGTGGCATTCACGTGATCGACCACCGACAAATGAGCCTCGGGCCGCCAGACGGAAAGCCCCTTCCGATCCAGCCCGGAAAAGGCCTGCGGGCTGGTGTATTCATTCATGATGTGGAAATCGACATAGATCAGCATGTCGCCGTCAGGCAAGTCGCAGACCTTATGTGCGTCCACCAGTTTATCGTAAAGCGTCCTGCTCATTCGGCAGCATCCTTCTGTTCACTCTGGTGCAGGAAAAATGCGCGCATTCGCCTGGCTATTTCGTCCGGAATTTCTTCGGCCATGTAATGCGTGGCATCGACGGCCTCGCCCTCGACCCGGTTTGCACGCTCACGCCACAACGCCATCGCGTCGAAACAGGTCTCGATCACCCCACGCTTGGCCCATAGGACCATCAGCGGCTGTTCAACTTTACGCCCGTCATCCTGATCGTCATGTTCGATATCAATGGTTGCCGCAGCGCGGTAGTCCTCGCAAGCGGCATGGACCGCCTCGGGTGCGCTGAAGGTGGCGATGTATTCGTCCAGCGCAGCAGTGGCAAAGGGGTTTTCACCCTTCGCCTGGTTAAAGCATTTCAATTTCCAGAACTGCGCGGGATCATTGCCGATGATTTGTTCCGGAATGGGGTGTTTCTGAATCAGAAAGAACCAGTGCCAATAGGCGGTGGCAAATTCCTTTGAAGTATCGCGATACATTTCGCGCGTCGGTGCGATGTCCAGAAGGACCATCGCCCGGACATTCTGTGGATGATCCAGCGCCATTCGGTGGGTGACACGCGCACCGCGATCATGTGCACCGACCAGAAAGGTTTTGTGCCCCATCTGAGACATGACGGAGACCATGTCATTTGCCATTTCGCGTTTCGAATAGGGCGTATGCCGGTCGTCTGAGGCGGGTTTAGACGACCGACCATATCCGCGCAGGTCGGGGCAGATGACATGGAACTGATCTGTAAGCTGCGGAGCAACCGCATGCCACATGGCCGATGTCTGTGGATAGCCGTGCAACAGCAAAAGGCCCGGATTGCTGGGGTCGCCACCCTGGCGCACAAAAATCTTCTGCTCGCCGACATTCAAAGTCAGTTCCGCGAAATCCAGAAACATACCGGTGCGCTCCGCTAAATCGATTTGTCATTCAAGATAGCCGACTTTTTTGATGATATTAATCGACTTTACTGATCAATTCTTCCGAAAAATCAACACCGCCCAAGCATGTACTCTCGGTCAGCATATTTATTCAGGTCAGACCGGCCTGACTGAAAGGGAGGAAGCTATGAAGTTCTGGAAGACATCAAGCCTGGTCGTTGCGCTTGTCACCGGTGCAGGTGCGGCCTTTGCCGCCTGTGATCCGGGCGAAGTCGTCATCAAGTTTAGCCACGTCACCAATACCGATAAACACCCCAAGGGCATCGCGGCGACGCTGTTGGAACAGCGCATCAATGATGAAATGGATGGAAAAGCCTGCATGGAGGTTTTTCCAAACTCAACCCTCTACAATGATGACAAGGTGCTCGAGGCGCTACTGAACGGCGATGTACAACTGGCGGCACCGTCGCTGTCGAAATTCGAAAAGTTCACTAAGAAATTCCGCATCTTCGACCTGCCATTCCTGTTCAAGAATATCGAAGCTGTCGATGCCTTCCAGACCTCGGACGCCGGGCAAGCCCTGCTGGATTCGATGCAGCGTCGTGGCCTTCAGGGGCTGACCTTCTGGCACAACGGCATGAAACAGATGTCGGCCAATGTCCCGCTGGTAACACCGGCCGATGCGGGTGGGTTGAAATTCCGGGTCATGTCCTCGGACGTGCTGGCGGCGCAGATGGAAGCTATTGGCGGCAGCCCGCAGAAAATGGCCTTTTCCGAGGTCTACGGTGCGCTTCAGCAGGGTGTTGTCGACGGACAGGAAAACGTGTGGTCCAACATCTACGGCAAGAAGTTCTTTGAGGTGCAGGACGGCATCACCGAGACCAATCACGGCATAATCGACTATCTAGTGGTAACCTCGGTGGACTGGCTGGACAGCTTGGACCCCGAAGTGCGCGAACAGTTCCTGACTATTCTGGACGAGGTAACGGCCACCCGGAACTCGGAATCCTATGAGGTCAATCAAAAGAACCGCCAGGCGATCCTGGACGCAGGCGGCACCATTCGCACGCTGACGGATGACGAACGTCTGGAATGGGTCACCGCCATGCAACCGGTGTGGGAGCAGTTCTCGGGTGATATCGGCCAGGACTCCCTCGACGCAGCGGTCCAGATCAACTCTGGCTTCTGAGCAACACCATCGGCGGGCAGGACAATCCTGCCTGCTGTTTTCCTGAAATCGGCTGTTGGGAGGGTAGGCTATGAACAACAATCACTCGTTCATGGACCGGATCGAAGAAGGTTTGATCGCCGGAATTCTGGGTCTGATGACTGCACTAACATTTGCCAACGTCCTCGCCAGATATGTCTTTAACTCAAATATCCTTTGGGCGTTGGAGATGACAGTCTTCCTGTTCGCCTGGTTTGTTCTGCTCGGGGCTTCCTATGCGGTGAAAAAACACGCGCATCTGGGGGTCGATTTGGTGGTGAACATGCTGCACGGCAATGCCCGGAAACGACTGGCCCTGGTCGCTGCTGCTGTTTGTGTCGCCTTCTCATTTCTTATGCTGAAGGGATCGTGGGATTACTGGGCCAACTTCGCCAACTTGCCCGCCACCGAAGGGCGATGGTTCCCGCTTGGGTTCGAGCAAGACTACCTTGAAAAGGGCTGGTACGAGACCAACGACATCCCGATGCCCAGTATCCTCGGCTGGATGGCAGACACCTTCAATGAGGGCGAGGCCTACGAAAAGATCTCGCGTTTTCTGCCCTACATTGTGCTGCCGATTTCAATGGCCTTGCTGTTGCTGCGGTTTGTTCAGGCGACGTTCAGCATCCTGAACGGGAATGCGGATCGGCTCGTGGCCAGCCACGAGGTTGAAGATGAACTGGCTGAGATCGAAGCCAAGAACGCGGAGGCAAAATAATGGAAGTCGTCCTTCTCTTTGCGATGGTCATCGGTTTCCTGATGATCGGTGTCCCGATTGCAGTCTCGCTCGGGATGTCATCCATCCTGTTTTTGCTCTGTTTTTCAGACAGTTCACTGGCGTCGGTCGCACAAACGCTGTTTGCCGCATTCGAAGGCCACTTTACTCTGCTGGCAATCCCTTTCTTCATCCTCGCCTCGGCCTTCATGACAACCGGAGGCGTAGCGCGGCGGATCATCCGCTTCTCGATTGCCTCT
The DNA here is from genome assembly GCF_059611025.1 of Ruegeria sp. CDSB114. Lineage (NCBI taxonomy): Bacteria > Pseudomonadati > Pseudomonadota > Alphaproteobacteria > Rhodobacterales > Roseobacteraceae > Ruegeria > Ruegeria sp. CDSB114. The sequence goes on along the minus strand of NZ_JBXWOT010000004.1, from coordinate 103,803 downwards.
GTGGGCCATTTCCCGGGCGGCCTCGCGATTGCGGGTGTGTTTGCCTGTATGCTGTTTGCCGCGCTGTCAGGTTCATCGCCAGCCACCGTTGTCGCCATCGGCACAATCGTGATCTCTGGTATGCGGCAGGTCGGATACTCCAAGGAATTCGCAGCCGGTGTGATCTGTAACGCCGGTACGCTGGGCATCCTGATCCCACCCTCCATCGTGATGGTGGTCTATGCCGCCTCGGTCGAAGTTTCCGTAGGCCGGATGTTCCTTGCGGGCGTCATTCCGGGGCTGTTGGCCGGTGTGATGCTGATGGTCACCATTTATGTCATCGCCAAGATCAAGAACCTGCCCAAGGGCGAGTGGAAAGACTGGGGCGAAGTTTTCCAGTCGGGCCGTGAGGCCGGTTGGGGCCTGTTCCTGATCGTGATCATTCTGGGCGGTATCTATGGCGGCATCTTCACCCCCACCGAAGCCGCCGCTGTGGCTGCAGTCTATGCCTTCTTCATCGCCACCTTTGTCTACAAGGACATGGGCCCGCTGGCCGCCCCCAAAACCCGCAGCCTGTCGGCCGCCGCAGTGATCGAAGACGCCCCTGCCGGCCCGCGCATTCCCCTGAAAAGTAAGCCCTGGGCAGTGGTCACCGCGATTGTGCATCCGGACACTCAAAAGACCCTGTTCGATGCGGGGAAACTGACTGTGACGCTGCTGTTTGTGATCGCGAACGCGCTGATCCTGAAACATGTACTGACGGACGAGCAAATCCCGCAACAGGTCGCCAATGCGATGTTGTCAGCGGGCTTCGGACCGGTGATGTTCCTGGTGGTCGTCAACATCATCCTACTGATCGGTGGTCAGTTTATGGAACCCTCGGGCCTCTTGGTCATTGTGGCACCGCTGGTGTTCCCGATTGCCATCGAGTTGGGCATCGATCCAATCCATTTGGGCATCATCATGGTGGTCAATATGGAGATCGGTATGATCACCCCGCCGGTGGGCCTGAACCTCTTCGTCACCTCGGGCGTTGCCGGGATGCCGATGATGAGCGTGGTTAAGGCAGCCCTGCCATTCCTGGCGGTGCTGTTTGTATTCCTGATCATCGTCACCTACGTTCCGTTCCTGTCTACATTCCTGCCCAACACGTTCATGGGACCGGAAATCATAACCCAGTGAGATGGAATGCGTTGGCGGCATCTATCGCCAGCGCCTTTTGTTCAAGATAGTAGAATTTGTGCGAGTATTGTGGTGTTCCAGCGGCGCAACAATGCTAAAAGCCTCCTTCCCTCACGGTTGAGAAATTAGCTGGTCAGTCTTGGAATGGCTCCGCCGAATAACCAGCTCAAATTCCGCTTTTTGCGCAGGCCGTTTCTTTTGGTAGAAATGAAGCAAAAATAGCGATCGTCGCCGGGCCGCACCTCGAACGCAAGTTTTCGCAATCAACGGAAGTTCTGCGCCACCGTAACAAAGTACGAACGTCGCTGAAACGGTGTTATGTGAAGCGATCTCTGGTTGAGTGGTCAGCTCATCAGAGGGCCCAACGCACCATCACTTAATTTGCCCAATAACAGCCATTGATCGTGTATGCAGAGAAGGTCAGCAATGAGCCCAATCTGTACCTTCGGTATTTTTGCTGCGCGCGCTCGCAGCACGAAAATCGCCGTAAGAGGTTAGGTTCCGCCGCCGCAGGGCAGCGGCAAAATCTGCCATTCGTCGATTGCGCAGAATTTTTAATACGACATATTTACAGGTTGCAAGACAAGACGGCCATCGGCTTCAATCGCGCCAACAGCCGCTGACAAATTTAAGAACCGGATTTCCCTGTCAGCATAAATTGATTTGAAGGTGCGCCTGCCCGTCGCTTGTCCGTTCAACAGAATGTCCATTGGGACCAATTACACCACGAATGCGCGAGCGGAAATTTGAGAAGCCTTCGGATGTGACAACGTCTACGGCTTCATCCAAGTGCACCTCTAACCGGAACCATCCTGGTTTCATGATCGAAATAGAGACCACATGCCCCGTGAACGGTTGCGATAGATACGTTCCGCTGACCTTGTCCCCGATGGCCCATCCCTTGAGTGGTCCGTTTCCGATGGCTGCAAACATCGTGTTCCAATCGCGGAACCCGTGTTGGTGGGCGACCAACTCGAGGGACTTGGCATGGCCAATCGATGCCCCTTCTTCGGTCAATTTTGTGCGCAAACGCTTAGCTTGATCCTTGGCTTGCGTAGCTGACGGAAATTGCGTGTTCATGACGCCACTCCTTTTTTGGTGTGGAAAATACCCCATTTTAACTCTGGGTCTTGGGCAGAGAGCCACAACACTACAACAGTGAGACCCAACATCATCACTTCGGCCAGCGGGCCCGCATACCAGATGCCAACTTCGCCAAACCAGAGGGGCAACAGGAACGTCAACGGGATCGCAAAGGCATAAGGTTTTGTCAGCCCTAGAAGGGCTGCCTTTCCTGCAGATCCAATCGCCTGAAAATAGGTCGCAATCATCATCAACGGGCCCAACAGGAAAAAGACACATGTCATTACCGGCAAGATGCGCGCAACCTCTGCAATGACCGACGTGTCGTCTACAAACGCGCTCGCGATCCGGCTAGGCATGCTAATCACAACGACCTGCACGATTGCGCAATAAACAAACGCGACCCAAAGTGCCATGCGCAGGCTTGCATCTGACCTTTGCCAAAGTTCAGCACCATAGTTGTTGCCCGTGATCGTCTGCATTGCAAACGACAAGCCCAGAAGTGGCAGGAAAGCAAAGGTGATGACCCGCGTGATGATCCCGTAAGCAGTAATTGTGTCGGCGTAACCCGGGCGACCAATCCATTGGAGGGCTGAGATAATCGCGGCCGACCCGAGAGCTAGTCCAATGAAATTGAGGCTTTGTGGTGCACCCAGTGCGAGGATCCGCCCCCATTTTCCGCATACGGAATGGGACAGCAAGGTCGCAGGACGCAGCGATGTTTCCCCAAACAATCGGAACGCAAATATGATCGCAAACGCGAGCGCTTGTGCCGCCGCTGTGCCATAGGCTGACCCAGCTACGCCCATGTCCAGAACGGCGATGAGTACGTAGTTGAACCCGATGTTTGCAATCGAAACCAGCAGGCTCATCGCGGCCATAAAGCCCACGCGCCCTTCGTTGCGCAGCGCATCAGAATTTACCGACAACACGAACAAAAGCGGTGAGAAGAACACCGTAATCCGCAGGTAGACCAACCCCATTTGCGCCAAAGTCTCTGACCCACCAGCGGCCAGCAATGCAACTGGCTGGCCCAATAGAAGGAACAACACTATCAGAACTGCGCCCAATCCAATTGCCAGCCCGTGTGCGCCTGTAAACGTGGCACGCGCGCCGTTCACGTCACCCGCGCCAAGGGATCGCGCCAGAAGGCTCGACATGCCGTTCGCCACAAGCGTGGAAAGCGCCACAATCAGCATGTAGATCGGGAACATCAACGTGACCGCAGCCAGCGCATCAGGGCCTACATAAATTCCCAGAAACAGCGCATCTGCAACAGACAGAAGCCCATTCATTCCCATCACGAAAATGATCGGGAGTGCGGTCCTAAAATAGATGGTGCCAAGCGGCCCATCGGTGAATGTATTAGTGGGGCTATCGGTCATATCTCTCTTGCCTGATCGCGCAATTTGAGATGGGACCCGCATTGCCATCCGCGCGATATGCGGAAAGAGGTAGATAGAGAATTACGTCGCAGAACTTAACCAAGACAAAAGTCAGCGGGAGGCAGGCGTCCACAGCCTGTACGTTGGCTAATCTGAAATTTTTCTGTCGTCAAGCGGTTAGACTGCATCCGGTTTTGCGGAAGCTGACTTTCGCCGCGTTGCAGAAAACCGCTAATATGGGCTCAAACCGGACGCTCAAACGCCTGATTGCGTTCCGGCAACATTATAAACCGTAAACAGCTCTTTCGGCTCGGCCACACCGCGCAGCATATAGCGCCCGACCGAGATCAGATCCTGATCGCAGGGCTGCGCCGCGCGGGCTACGTCATCAGAGATCAGTATCCGTTGCCCCAAGGACCGATGCATGCCAGCGATACGCGCGGCCTGATTCACCGCTGGGCCGATCACGGTGAAATCCAAACGTGTCTCAGAACCGATATTGCCATACAGAATTTCGCCCGCATGCAAGGCCAGTGTGAAGTTGGCCACCGGCAGTCCAGCGGATTCGCGCTGCGCATTCAGTTCAGCGATCCGGTCCTGCAACATGGGAACCGCCTGCAAGGCCGCCTGCACGTCCTCTTCAATCTCGCCGACATTGAACATAGCCATCAGTCCATCGCCCATGAACTTCAGGATATTGCCGCCATTATCGTGCACGACACCAACGGCAACCGCCAGATAGTCGTTCAACATATCGATGATCTCGATCCCGGGCAGATTCTCGGACAGGCTGGTAAAGCCTTCAAGGTCGAAATTCCATATCACGGCGTCGATCTGCTGTAGGGATCCGCGACGAATTTCACCCGACAAAACACGCCGCCCAGCATCCCGACCTAAGTAGACGCGCATCAGATCTTTGGATATCCGCGCGTTCGAGGCTGACTTTAGTGCCAGGCCCAAATGGGGCAGGGCCGTATTGATAAGGTCAAGATCCTGTTCCCGAAACCCATCCGGCGCGTTCGAGGCCCACGACAACAGGACTCCATCTACGGCTTTTTTTGAGGTCTGCGACCGCGGATCGAAATTCACACCTTTAGCGTAATACTCGGTCGCACCAGCTTCGCGTAATTCATTGATCAATGGATAGCGGCTGGGCTCGTTCTGATCGACCATGCGTTCATGGACGCCGTCAAGATCGTGATGTAAAATCGCATATAGAGGACTGCTCATCCAGTCTTCTCTGGTCTCTTCTGAATACTCGAATTTTTGATAGTCACCGCCGGTGTCTTGATACCAGCTGTATCCGGTGCCGCCATATACCGGGTGCAGCGCCGATTGCGCCGCGTGAAATCGCATCAGGGGCACACCAAGTTCAATCAGACGGGTGCAATAGCCATCCAGCAATTCTTCTTTTTCGGCACCTTCAAGGCCCCGCGTCACCAGCCAGTTGATCAGATCATTTGATTTTGCCGCGTTTTGGTTCGGGGCTGTCATTTCACATTCCTGTGTCCGCTCTGGCTTCCATCTGGGAGCGAAAGGTTCGAATTACCAGAGGTCAATTCATATCAGCCAGCTTTCGCAACATTTTGCGCAACAAGGTAGCCTCGTTTTCTGTGAACATTGCGGCAAGCTGAGCATCATATTGCTGCGCAATACCGCGCAATTCGCGATAAACCGACCGTCCGGCCGTGGTCAATGCAAGATGTTCAACGCGGCGGTCTGTCTGGCTGACGGTTCTGACAAGAAATCGGCGCTGCTCAAGCCTGCTGACCGCGCGGCTTATCTTGGTTTTGTGAATCCGGGCGCGTTGACCGATTTCTTTCGCGCTCAATTCTCCGTAATTGCCCAGATGAAACAACACTCTCCATTCCGTGCGCAGCATCCCATAGCGGTCTTTGTATACACGCTGAAATTCCAGTGCGCTTTCCTCGGCTGCCCGGTTCAGCAGATAGGGCAGGAAATCCAGCAGATCAAACCCGTCTCTTTCGGTACTTTCTGTCTTTGTCATGCTTGTTAGTTACAAAATCAACTATTATCTCACAAGCAGAAAACAGCAGGAGCCAAGGATGAACCATCCGACAGACCCGCATAAAATGATCCAGGCCAGTACGCCCGCTGGCACCCATCCGGGCTATATGCCCGGCTTTGGCAATGATTTCGAAACCGAGGCCCTACCCGGTGCGCTGCCGCAGGGCATGAACAGCCCGCAACGCTGCAACTATGGGCTATACGGCGAACAACTGAGCGGCACTGCCTTTACCGCCAACCCGCCCGAGCGCACCTGGTGCTATCGTATCCGCCCCTCGGTGAAACATTCGCATCGCTACGAGAAGATCGACCTACCCTATTGGAAATCGGCCCCTTGTGTTGATCCGGATGTCACCAGCCTGGGCCAGTATCGTTGGGACCCGGTCGGCCATACCCAAGAGGGGCTAACCTGGCTGTCGGGCATGCGCACGATGACCACAGCAGGGGATGTGAATACGCAGGTCGGAATGGCCAGCCATATCTATCTGGTCACCGAATCGATGGTGGATGACTACTTCTTTTCCGCCGATTCTGAGCTTCTGGTGGTGCCGCAGGAAGGCCGCCTGCGCTTTGCGACCGAGTTGGGGATCATCGACATTGAGCCCAAGGAAATCGCCATTATCCCGCGCGGGTTGGTTTACCGGGTTGAGGTTCTCGAGGGGCCTGCCCGCGGCTTTGTCTGCGAGAATTACGGGCAGAAATTCGAACTGCCCGGACGCGGCCCGATCGGCGCCAACTGCATGGCCAACCCACGCGATTTCAAGGCACCTATCGCGGCCTATGAAGACCGTGAGGTACCATCGACCGTCACTGTCAAATGGTGCGGGCAGTTCCACACCACAAAGATTGGGCAAAGCCCGCTGGATGTAGTCGCCTGGCACGGCAATTATGCCCCGTACAAATACGACCTGCGCACATATTGCCCGGTGGGGGCGATCCTGTTTGACCACCCTGACCCGTCGATCTTCACCGTACTCACCGCGCCGTCTGGACAGCCGGGCACAGCCAATATCGACTTTGTCCTGTTCCGCGAACGCTGGATGGTGGCCGAAGATACGTTCCGTCCTCCGTGGTACCACAAGAACATCATGTCCGAGCTGATGGGGAACATCTACGGCCAGTATGACGCCAAACCACAGGGCTTTGTTCCCGGCGGCATGAGTCTGCACAACATGATGTTGCCGCACGGACCTGACCAGGATGCCTTTGACAACGCGTCGAATTCGAACCTTGGACCGGATAAGTTGGATAATACGATGTCCTTCATGATCGAAACCCGGTTCCCGCAGCATCTGACATCATTTGCAGCGACCGAGGCCCCGCTGCAGGATGATTACATTGACTGCTGGACGTCGCTTGAGAAAAAGTTCGACGGTACACCGGGCAAGAAATAATACCGATTGAGGTCGCAGATTTTTCGACGAAAAATCTTGGCCCCTGACAGAGGTTTGGAGACAAAATGCCATTGAAGAAATCCTGGGTGAGCTCGGCCAATTCTGCCGATCACCCTTTTCCTTTGAACAACCTGCCTTATGGCGTGTTTTCGACAGGCGGTGAAGACCCGCATTGTGGTGTTGCAATCGGCGACATGATCCTTGATGTCACAGCTGCCGAGGCCGAGGGCCTGGTCGTTCTGGACGACGAACCGCTGTTCGACCTGCCTTTCTGGAACCCGCTGATGGAGCAAGGCCCCGCCGTTTGGGCCGCCCTGCGCAACCGTCTGATGGATCTGCTGGCCGAAGGCAGCGCGGCACAAGAGGACGTCGCGCCTTTGCTTGTGGCGCAGGCGGATGCCGAGCTGCACATGCCTTTTGCCGTCAGCGAATATACCGATTTCTACGCCGGTCGGCACCACGCCCAAAATGTCGGCACCATGTTCCGTGGACCAGAGAATGCATTGCCCCCTAACTGGCTGCATATTCCCATCGGGTATAATGGCCGGGCATCTTCGGTCGTTGTGTCGGGAACAGATATCCGCCGCCCTTGGGGCCAGTTGAAATCCCCTGATCAGGACCTTCCGGCCTTCCTTCCCAGCCGTCGTTTCGACATCGAGCTTGAGATGGGCGCCATCGTGGGCACGCCCTCTGACGGACCAATTTCCGTGCAAGAGGCCGACGACAATATCTTTGGCTATGTCCTTCTGAATGACTGGTCCGCCCGCGATATTCAGGCGTGGGAGTATCAGCCGCTTGGGCCGTTTCAGGCCAAGGCAACCGCAACGTCGATCAGCCCATGGATCGTGACCAAGGCGGCGCTGGAACCTTTCCGCTGTGACACGCCCGAGCGGGATTTTGAGTTGCTGGGTCACCTCAAAGAGACCGGCCCGATGCTGTATGACATTGATCTGTCGATCACGATGGCTCCGGACGGCAAGGCCACAACCACAATCGCGCGAACAAACTATAGTCAGATGTACTATTCCGCCGCACAGCAGTTGGCCCATCACACGACGTCGGGCTGCCCGATGAACACCGGTGATCTGCTGGGGTCCGGCACGATCTCTGGCCCGACAAAGCCCGAGCGCGGTTCGTTGCTGGAGCTCAGCTGGGGCGGGAAAGAGCCGCTAACGCTGGAGACCGGCGAAAGCCGCAGCTTTATCGAGGATGGCGACACGCTGACCCTGACAGGGGCGGCCAAGGGGAAAGGGTACACGATCGGATTTGGCGAATGTGCCGGAACCGTGCTGCCCGCGCTTGAAAACCCATACTCGCGATAAGGAACCAGATATGGCCAAGGCCTTTGCGTCCCAGGGGGACATGTCGGAAAAGAAAATCTCGTTCACCGAGGTAGGAGACGGGCTTTTTGCCTTTACCGCCGAAGGGGATCCGAATTCGGGCGTCATCATCGGTGATGACAGTGTCATGATTGTCGAGGCACAGGCGACGCCCCGTTTGGCCAACAAGGTAATCGAATGCGTGCGCTCGGTCACGGACAAGCCGATCACGCATGTGGCGCTGACCCATTATCACGCCGTCCGTGTTCTGGGTGCCAGCGCCTTTGGGGCGCAGCAGATCATGATGTCAGACATGGCCCGCGCGATGGTGGTGGAACGGGGACAGGAAGATTGGGACAGTGAGTTCCAGCGTTTCCCGCGCCTGTTCGAAGGGCACGAAAGCATTCCCGGTCTGACCTGGCCCACGACCACGTTCAGCGACACCATGACGGTATATCTGGGCAAACGTCGGATTGACCTGATGCATCTAGGCCGCGCACATACAGCAGGCGATATCGTGATCCATGTACCCGATCAGAATGTGATGTTTACCGGTGACATCGTCGAGTATCACTCGGCCTGTTACTGCGGCGATGGGCATTTCGGCGACTGGGGCGATACACTGGATGAGATCAAGTGGTTTGATGTCGACGCCATTGCGCCAGGCCGTGGCGATGCCCTGGTCGGCAAGGACATGGTCAATGCAGCAATCGAAAACACCCGCGATTTTGTCGACAGCACCTATCGTCCAGCAGCCAAGGTTGCGGCGCGCGGAGGAAGCCTGAAAGAAGCATGGGACGCGGTGCGCGCCGAATGCGACCCGAAATTCGCCGATTACGCGATCTATGAACACTGCCTGCCCTTCAACGTCGCCCGTGCCTATGACGAGGCGCGCGGGATCGACACCCCGCGCATCTGGACCGCCCAACGAGATCTGGAGATGTGGGAAGCCTTGCAGAGTTAAGGACATACGGTCGCATTTGATCCAGATCGTTTTTCGCAGGACGGATTGGTGAGACCCTGGGATCGGGACCACTGAGCCTGAACGGCTGGTGGAAAGGACCCTCAGCGCAGCGCAATGGGAGAGCCCCATGAACAAGATCTTCGAAATACCGCTTTACGCCTACGCCCGAAATCCCGATCAGGACGCCGTAGCCCCAATACGCCACAAGGTGATCGTCATCGGCGCCGGGCCAATCGGCTTGGCCACAGCTATTGATCTGGCACAACAGGGCGTTGAGGTTGTCGTTCTGGACGAAAATGACAAGGTCAGCTTTGGCAGCCGGGCCATCTGTTTTTCACAGCGCACGCTGGACATAGCCGACAGGCTTGGATGCGCAGAGCCCTTGGTCCGGAAAGGTGTTCTTTGGGATACCGGAAAGGTCTTTTTCGACACAAGACAGATCTATGAGTTCAATTTGCAGCCAGAACAAGGCTATGCCAATCCGGCATTTATCAATCTGCAGCAATATCACCTAGAACAGATCCTTGTGGACCGCTTGCGCGCACTCCAAGCTGAAGGCGCGCCAATCGATATTCGCGGCCGCAATAGGGTCGAGGCGATCGGCACCCATGAGGACCAGGTCACGCTTGAGGTAGAGACCCCCGAAGGCCCCTACAACATAGAAGCCGACTGGTTGATCGCCTGTGACGGCGCACACTCTCCGGCCCGCAGGATGCTCGGGTTGGATTTCGACGGGCGCGTGTTCGAAGATAACTTCCTGATAGCTGATGTCGTGATGGAGGCTGACTTTCCTTCCGAACGCTGGTTCTGGTTTGATCCACCGTTCAACAGGGGGCAATCCGCCCTGCTGCACAAACAGCCCGACAATGTCTGGCGCATTGACCTGCAACTGGGTTGGGATATCGACAAGGAACGGGAAAAACGGCCCGAGAATGTGATCCCGCGCCTCAAGGAGATGCTGGGCGAAGATGTCGAATTCGATTTGGAATGGGTCTCGATCTATACCTTCCAGTGTCGCCGGATGGAGCGATTCCGGTATGGCCGGGTCCTGTTTGCCGGCGACAGCGCCCATCAGGTTAGCCCGTTTGGTGCGCGTGGGGCCAATTCGGGTGTGCAGGATTCGGACAACCTGTGTTGGAAGCTGAAGCTGGTTATCGACGGAAAAGCGCCCGATTATTTGCTGGATAGCTACAGCCATGAACGGGTGCAGGCCGCTGATGAGAATATTGCCTATTCCAGTCGCTCGACCGACTTTATCACGCCGAAATCCCAGATGTCCCGCCTGTTGCGCGACGCCGTTCTTGACCTGGGCGAGCACTACGAATTCGCGCGCCCTCTGGTGAATTCCGGCCGTCTGAGCACACCTTGTACCTATGCGGGCTCGTCGTTGAATTCCGCAGATGCGCTGAACGGGCCAGATATCACCCGTCCCGGCGCTGCGTGCCCGGATGCCCCCCTCGGCGCCGCGTTCCTGCTGCCGAAACTCGCGGGCAAGTTTACCCTTTTGACGATTGACGCCGACGCACCAGACACTCTTGAGGAAGACGGGGTTCAGGCAACCCGCTTGGCGTTGTCGGTTAAGGACGATCCGACCCTGGCGCTCAAGCGCCGCTATCTGGGGGATGCCACCAGCGCGGTTTATCTGATCCGTCCCGATCAACACGTGGCCGCCCGCCGTGATACGTACGAAGAAAACGCATTCCGGCAGGCGATCCGCAGGGCCACCGGTAAGGAGTAAGCGAGATGACCCAACTGATCCTCACCCCTAATCTGGACAATGCAGATGATTTCTATTTTGAACTGATCGCCGCCCATGACGGGCTGGATAAAACCGACAGCGACGCGCTGAATGCGCGGCTGGTACTGGTGCTAGCCAACCATATCGGAAATGCCGAGGTGTTGTTTGAAGCCCTGAAAGCCGCCAAGCTGAACGAGAATTGACGTAAACAGGAGGCCAGCGATGAGTGGCGTAGTTCTGTATGATTATTGGCGCTCGTCGGCCAGCTACCGGGTGCGGATCGCGTTAAACTTGGCTGGCATCACCTATCGTGCGGTGTCTGTCGATCTTGTCGCCGGAGATCAAAAATCTGATGCGCATCTGAGGCGCAACCCGCAGGGGCTGGTTCCTGTGCTTGAGATTGACGGGCTGCAGCTGACGCAATCTTTGGCAATCATCGACTATCTGGACATGACTCGGGGTCTGGGGTTGCTTCCTGCGGAACCCGGTATTCGCGCACAAGCACTGGCGCTGGCACAAACCATCGCCATTGATCTTCACCCAGTCTGCAATTTGTCAGTCGCACGCCATGCAACCGCGCTCAGTGGGAATGCAGAAGGTATGCCTGGCAACTGGATGAACCATTTCATACGACCGGGTCTGCTTGCGTTCGAAGCCCAGTTGGGCGGTTTCCAACAGACCCCATATTGCACTGGTCCGCAGCCAGGGCTGGCTGATCTGTGCCTGATCCCACAGATGTACAATGCCCGCCGCTATCAGGTCGATCTGACCGACCTGCCCCGTATCCTGGGCGTCGAGGCCGCCTGCGCCAAACACCCAGCCTTTGCCGCAGCGCATCCCGATCAACACGCCCCCACCTGATCCTCTGCACAGGGTCTGTGTGACGATGCGAATGGGAATTGCCTGACCCCTGCCTTACGTTCTTCAAAACAAAATGCAGGAGGCCCCAATGCCCGAAATCATCGGCTATCACGCCCATGTCTATTTCGATGCAGAAACGCAGGATACCGCCCGGCAGCTCTGTGAAGAAGCAGTGCGCCTGTTCCCAGTTGCAATGGGGCGGATGCACGCCCGCAATGTAGGCCCACATCCAAGGTGGAGCTGCCAGTTGGGCTTTGCAGCCGACGCATTTGATCAGGTCATTCCCTGGCTGACGCTGAATCGGCAAGGGTTGACGATATTCACCCATCCCGAAACCGGCGAGCATCTGGCAGACCACCGCGACCGTGCCATTTGGATGGGTGAGATGCTGGATCTGGATCTGTCGATCTTCGACCAGCTTTAACCCAACGCCTTCGCCTGATCTCTCAGCTTGAACTTCTGAATCTTGCCGGTCGAGGTCTTTGGCAAAGGACCGAAGACCACCGTCTTAGGCACCTTGAAATGGGCCATGTTGTCCCGGCAGAACGCGATGATCTCTGCCTCTGTCGCTTGCCCATCTGGTTTGAGTTCAACAAAGGCGCAGGGTGTTTCGCCCCATTTGTCATCGGGGCGGGCGACCACGGCGGCCTCCATCACGGCGGGGTGCTTGTACAAGATATCCTCAACCTCAACCGATGAGATATTCTCACCTCCCGAGATGATGATATCTTTGGACCGGTCCTTGAGTGCGACATATCCATCCGCATGCATCACCCCAAGATCGCCCGAGGCGAACCAGCCGCCCCGGAACGCCTTGTCCGTGGCATCGGAGTTTTTGAGATACCCTTTCATGACAACATTGCCCTGCATGAAAATCTCACCCAGCGTCTCGCCATCCGCAGGCACGGGCTCCAACGTATCCGGGTCGGCCACCATAAGCCCGGACAGGGCCGAATACCGCACACCCTGACGAACCTTCAAAGCGGCGCGTTCTTCGCCTTCTTTGCTGTTCCATTCATCCTTCCAGGCGCAGACCACGGACGGACCATAAGTCTCGGTCAGGCCATAGACATGGGTAACTTCTATCCCCATATCCTCCATCTTCTTAACCACAGCCGCTGGAGGTGGTGCGCCTGCGGTCATCACTTTGATCTCGTGATCGAAATCCTTAAGGTGATCGGGCGCGTTGGCCAACATGTTCAGAACAATCGGCGCACCGCAGAAATGCGTGACCTTCTCATCCCGGAAGGCGGCATAAATCGGCTCATCCCGAACCGCCCGCAGGCAAACCGAGACCCCTGCATTTGCCGCCATGGCCCAAGGGAAACACCAGCCGTTGCAGTGGAACATCGGCAAGGTCCACAGATAGACTGAATGCCGGGGCATGCCCCAGTCCAGCAGATCAGATTGGGCATTCAGGGCCGCACCGCGGTGATGATACACAACCCCTTTTGGATTGCCTGTGGTGCCCGAGGTATAATTCAGCGTGATCGCATCCCATTCATCCGCTGGCAGGGACCATGCGAACTCGGGATCGCCTTCGGCCAAGAGCGCATCGTAAGTCAGACTGCCCTGTTTCTCGCCACCATCAAAGCTGGGATCCTCGATATCGATGACGAGAATATCGTGATCAACCTGTTCCAGTGCGTCTTGCACAACCGTAGAAAATTCCGGATCGACCAGCAGCACCTTGGTTTCCGCATGGTTCAGGATGAAGGCAATGATCGGCGCGTCCAGCCGGGTGTTAATCGCGTTCAGCACGGCGCCAGCCATGGGAACGCCAAAATGGGCCTCGTACAGTTCGGGGATGTTTGCTGCGATGATCGAAACTGTATCTCCTCGCCCTATTCCACGCCTATCCAGAGCGCTCGCCAGTCGACGACAACGGGTATAGGTTTCGACCCAGGAATACCGGCGGACGCCATAAACAACTGACGGGTAATCAGGGTAGACCTGCGCCGTCCGTTCGATAAAGCTTAGCGGTGACAGCGGCGTATAATTCGCCTGGCATTGATCCAAGTGGCGTTCATATATGTTGGCCCCTGTCATCTGCGGATCCTCCCAAATCGCAAGTTGCGCGAATTGAACACAAACATAGTCCTATGACAAACCCGTAGAAATACGGGCTGAGGCGGCCAAATAACTGTGCTGTGCCCGACTGGCGATACCAACCTACCCGATCTGGCCCTATCTTGTACTGGCCATTCACGCTGATCTGAGCCATCGAATATACAAGCCGAGGCGACACCGCCTCTGTAAGATGTGCACACGCTAATTTTGAAAGGACATGTCATGGACGGCACGTTCAACGAAAACGATCTTTCCCGCGTCGTCGAAGCCGACCGCGCCCATATTTGGCACCACTTGATCCAGCATAAACCCTTTGAAACCAACGACCCGCGCATCATTGTCGAAGGTAAGGGCATGCGTGTCTGGGATCAAAAAGGCAAAGAGCATCTGGACGCTGTATCGGGCGGCGTATGGACTGTGAATGTCGGCTATGGCCGCGAATCGATCTGCAAGGCGGTCTATGACCAGTTGATGAAGCTGTGCTATTTCGCCAACTCGGCGGGCTCGATCCCTGGTGCTTTGTTCGCCGAAAAGCTGATCGAGAAAATGCCTGGCATGAGCCGCGTGTATTACACTAACTCGGGTAGCGAGGCGAATGAGAAGGCGTTCAAGATGGTTCGCCAGATCGCCCACAAGAAATACGGCGGCAAGAAGACCAAGATTTTGTACCGTGACCGCGACTATCACGGCTCGACCCTGGCAGCGATGTCGGCAGGTGGTCAGGACGAGCGCAACGCGCAGTACGGGCCTTTCGCCCCCGGTTTCATCCGCGTGCCGCATTGCATGGAATACCGCAAGCACGAGCTGGACGGCGCGCCCGAAGAGAATTTCGGCGAATGGGCCGCGGATCAGATCGAAGAGGTGATCCTGCGCGAAGGCCCCGATACGGTTGGCGCCCTGTGCCTTGAGCCCGTGACAGCCGGTGGCGGCGTGATCGAAGCGCCAGAGGGTTATTGGCAGCGTGTGCAGGAGATCTGCAAGAAGTACGACATCCTGCTGCATATTGACGAGGTCGTCTGTGGCGTTGGCCGCACCGGTACCTGGTTCGGGTATCAGCAATATGGTGTGAAGCCGGATTTCGTGACCATGGCCAAGGGTGTCGCCTCGGGCTATGCTGCCATCGCCTGCATGGTGACCACCGAGGAAGTCTTTGACATGTTCAAAGAAGACGCCTCGGACCCGATGGGCTATTTCCGCGATATCTCGACATTTGGTGGCTGTACCGCCGGTCCAGCGGCCGCGATCGAGAACATGCGGATTATCGAGGATGAAAACCTGTTGGGCAACTGCACGGCTATGGGTGACCGGATGACGGGCAACCTTCAGGCGCTGATGGAAAAACACAAGGTCATCGGCGATGTACGCGGCAAAGGCCTGTTCCTGGGTGCTGAGCTGGTCGCAGACCGCGCGTCCCGTGAGCCAGTTGATGAGAAGCTTGCCCAGGCCGTTGTGGCCGACTGCATGGCGCAAGGCGTGATCATCGGCGTAACTAACCGCTCGGTCCCCGGTCGGAACAACACTCTGTGCTTTTCACCAGCGCTGATTGCCACCGCGGATGACATCGACCAAATCACCGATGCTGTCGATGGCGCACTGGGGCGTGTATTCGGCTGACACCGTTAGCAGTTTCTTAGGATGAGACTATGAAAACCGGCGCTGCTTGCGCCGGTTTTTTTCTCAATACGGATGCCCAAACCCTTAATATGCGACCGGATGTTCCCGCTCAGTGCTGAATGTCGGCGGCCCGGATTGTAGAATCCGTTGATGTATCCGTTGAGCGGGGCGTTGCAACTGACCCCCGAATTAGCCCCTGATCTGCCTCTTGTTTCCATGGCATATTGTCTAAAACGAGAGGCGGCAGCAATGAGGCAATTTCCACAATCATTCTAAGCCAATGGATTCACCATTTAGGTGCATGCGGGAGGACGCCGTGTCTGGCCACCCGGCTTCAAGCGGTTTGTCAAAACCAAACTTGATCTCGGTGAACTGACTGTTGGTGACATCTTGGAGGATTGCAACGTTTCGCAATCCCTCGTCTACAAATAGAAGTCAGGCGTGAAATCTTCATAGGTCAAAAGCGTCGCGCGGAACGAAGAACAAATTTTTTCGAAGGTTCTAATTAACGAAGAGACGCAGCCAGGCCGTGATCCAGAAACTGACAATCGCAATCTTCTGGCGCACCGGGAAAGCACCATGCCTTTCCTGCCAATTATCCGGTGAACTGTTTGGTCAAAATTGCACTCGCGATGGATAGCCATTCATGATTTCACCAGCTGGCAACTTTAAATTCTACGCCGCCACCAAGCCAGTCGATTTTCGTAAAGATATGGGTGGTTTGGAGGCGATCGTTCTGAATGAATTCGATCTCGATCCATGCTGTGTTGCCATATTTGTTTTCCGTTCGACACGCACGGGCCGGCTGAAGCTCATAGTTTGGGACGGGGCGGGTCTTGTGCTGATCTATAAGCGGATCGGGGGTGAGGGTTTTGAATGGCCACGCGTCAGTGACGGGGTGATGACGATGACCAAATCGCAGTTTGAGGCCCTTTTCGAAGGGCTTGATTTGAAGCGTGTAATAACGCGCGCTTCGGACTGCAATCAGTCCCTGATGTGAATAGCAGCGAACGGCGATACCAAGCCCAAAGCAGAATCTTGAGAGATAGTGGAAGGAGCACTCCGCCGTCACCACGGCGAAGTGCTGAATTGTGTATTTCTAGCCGTTATTGAGACATCCCGCCTTCGCTGGAAACCTGTTTCTCAACTTGGCTTTGATTGGCCAGGTCAGAGCCACGCGGTGGGAACTCTTGGAATGTCTGAAGGTGTTGCTGCACCAGTCGCGCAGCAGGTCCAAACGCCCACATCTTCTGCCCCATCCATTTGGTATACATCCCGGATTCTTCGGCGGCCTTTTCATAAGGATCGCGGCGCAGATTAAACAACATCGGCGCATTTAATTCTTCTTTTGGTCCGGCCCAGCCATGCTCTTGGATTACGAAATGGGCTTTCCAGTCCCTGTAGCGGACGGCCTGAAGGCTCGTGCCTTCGTAGTAGATGATTTCGTCGCGGTTGCTTTCGGCACCTCCCGTCAAATACGACAGTTGGTTGTATCCGTCCAAATGTGCTGTGTAGCCTTCATATCCAGACAAGAGCGCCTCGGGCAGGTTGTCAGGGCCACCTGCCGCTGCCACCAGCGTCGGCATCCAGTCCATACCGGACATAATGCCGTTTGCAACGCGTCCAGCAGGTACATTGCCGGGCCATTTGATAATCGCCGGAACGCGGAAACCACCTTCCCAGGTTGTTCCTTTTTCCCCGTGAAATGGTGTCGTGCCACCATCCGGCCAGGTCATCGTTTCAGGGCCATTGTCAGCAGTGAAAACCACAATTGTGTTGTCAGTGACACCCAGCTCGTCAAGCCGCGCGATCACTTTGCCAACATTGTCGTCAAGCTCTTGCATCACAACGTCCTGCAGCCCACGCCCATCGCCCAGCATGTCTTCGTATTTGGGGCTCAGGTGCGTCCAAACATGCGCTCTGGCCGGGGCCATCCATACAAAAAACGGTGTGTCCGCTTCGACAGCGCGATCAATAAAGTCGATCGTCTTTTCGGTCACCTCATCATCGAGCGTCTTTTGACGCTCGGGCGGCGCGGGTCCATCGTCCAGGATGCGCTGATTGCCGACCACGCCCCAACGCGGATCCGCGGTTTCATCCAGTTCTTCGGTTGCAAAGGCATGTATGATGTTGCGCGGACCGAATTGGGCATTAAATTCAGGATCGTCTGGCCAGTCCGGGTCCGACGTATATTCCATCGCATTCAAATGGTAGAGCCAGCCCCAGTACTCGTCGAAACCTTTTGTTGTTGGCAAAAACTGGTTCTGGTCGCCCAAGTGGTTTTTCCCGAATTGACCGGTGGTATACCCCAAGGCCTTTAGCATGTTTGCAAGCGTGGGGTCTTCATTGCTCAGACCCACGGGATCACCGGGAAGACCAACAGTGTGCATCCCGACACGTACAGGAAACTGACCCGTCAAAAACGCAGCGCGACCTGCGGTACAGGTCGGTTCCGCGTAGTAGTCCGTCAGTCGCGTTCCCGCTTCGGCAAGCTGGTCCAGGTTCGGTGTTTTGATACTTTTGATGCCTTGGTGGTAGCTTCCCAAACTGGCCCAACCGACATCGTCAGCCATGATCACCAAGATATTTGGCTTGTCCTCTTGAGCAACTGCGCTTGCGGCGACAGCAACCGAAGCGACGACCGCTCCGACGAAAGTGCGCGCGATTGATAAGCGTTTCTGCATGAATCATCCTTTCTTGCATCGTATCAGGTTCGTCTGGTCGACCTCATAGCCCCAAATTTACAAGCGCGTACTTACTGTACAGCAGCGGAAAATGTCGCGCTTAAACGTTTGTTGAGCATCGCGTGTGGCTCGATTGAACTGCCATAGTAGAGCTGTGCAAAGGCGGCGATGTCGTTGAACAGAACCACAGCGTTGCCATCGGTGCCTTCATAGACAAGCAGTTTCTGGCAAAAGGCATCAAGACCGATCGCCGGGTAATCCGCCATTGCGACTCCACCGGGCGCTGGCCCCCCGAACAGCAGCAACTTTGCGGCGGGAAGGGCAACGTCAAACGCGGCAGCTTCTTTCATAAAATCGATCTCGCCGAACCAAATTGTATCTGTTTGCGCGGTCACTGCTTTTTCGAGGCGCGCAACCGTTTCGGCAACGCCATACGCCGACGCAATTTCAATAATGCCAAAATCACGCTCGACAGCATCGGTGGGAATCGGGCTCGGATCTGCGCCATCTACCGCGCGCAGTACCGCTTGCAGGCGCTCATCAAAGGCAGCAAGGGCCGCAGACCCCTCAAGTCCGTGACGTTTGGCGATGAACGCAGAGGACGTGTAAGACAAGGACGGCTTAGCCTCGTCGCCGTATGACAACACCCTGAAGGGCAGATCCAACCCCGCACGAATGTTCTCGCTCAGGATGGCAGCGTTCACGCCGGGATCAGAGAAAAGCAAAACTCTCGACGGTGGCATCTCCACGCCTTCGCCAGCCGCCAAACGGGCATGATCTATCTCGATCACCCTTGCCATTTTGGCATCTGTCACCGCCTCTGCCACTGCTTCGAACACGATATCGGTATCGGCTTGCAGTGTATCATCTGCATGGGCGGAGATCGGAGTTAATGCCAGCTCAGCGGCCAACAGAGTGTTTCGGATACCCAAGTTGATCCTCCTGATCAAACCGCGCCTTGTTGACGCAAACGAAGCAGAGCCAAAGCTGCGAAAAGGATTTCTGCCAGAAAGTAGAACACCAGCAAGAAATTTGGCAAGCCATCGACCAAAAAGCTCAGCAGTCGGCCAGCGGCGAGCCCGGCCATGAAGAGGAACAGGCTCCAAAGGGCGGCGTTTGTAAGGGCGGGCTTGAATGCCCCGGCAATCCAAAACATCAACATCGCCAGATACAGCCCCATAATTGCCCGGAAGATGTGGGTGAGCTCTGTCGTGTCGACTGGAAATCCCAGCAACATCGGCACACTCGCCGACGGCATCGCGCCATAAGACAGTGCGATCGGGAACAACCCAACGGATGCGAGCAACAAAACAAAACGGCCAGACAAGGAATTTCCCTTTTGGCTGCCTCTACAAGAGCCAGATAGAATATACTGTCGATTCCGCGTTGGGCAACTCAGAACTATGGTCAATTTCCTTACCGCCGGAAACTTACGCGGGACGTTAGGATAGTACCGCAGGCACGACCTACATATCAGGCTTTGTCCCCAACTCAGTCACGCATGTACCAAGAGACGAATTACCGCTTCGTACCGCGACTTGATCCTTAATCCGCCCGTTGATGTTGCTTGCGCAGCGAATGGCAGGTCTGGTGAAGCGGCGCTGTCGAGGAAGATGGATGTCTCCTTTGGGCCATCTGCTACGATGCTAGTTCTGCGAAACTGGCAGATGCCGCGCCGCATCTGAGGTCGGCACTGAGCCCATTTTGACGGATACTGCACATCGAACGAATGACGGCTTACACAAGCTAAAGAAACAGTTGCATAATAGGTTTCAGGCAACCGCAATAATGTTCGGATAATTGTCGACTACTTGAGAAGCTCAAATAGACTTGTGAAAGGGTCAACACTATACACCAAATAGCCCGACATAGTTCAGCTTGGAGCCGATTTCTGCGGCACCGCTCTGGGTGCCGCAGTGCTCTTTAGATCTAGAACGACCAGCGAAGTCCGGCGCGCAGGAATGGCCCCTGAGCGTCGCTGCCGATTTCCTGTTCCGCCGTCAGTTCAAGCCGCATGTCCTGAATGAGATCTTGCTCGTATCCGACCACGACACTGGCGCCGGTGAAGTCGGTTGACGCAAAGGCCAGAGACTCGGTCTGAGAGAAGACGGTTACGTCGCCCTCGGAACTGCCTAGGTCGCGCCGCAACACGCCGCCAAGCTGACCGCTGAGAACACCGCCGTTTTCAAGGTCCTTTGATGCCTCAACCCCCAAACGGGCCTCGACAACTTCGGTGGTGATATCGCCGACGGTGGCATTCGCAGATGACCCCGTCTCGGTATAGCCGTCATCCTTTTGGTTGGTGTAACGGGCGCTGGCAAAACCAAGCAAACCGAAATCGTCACTGACGTCGAATGCACGCTCGACCCCGATGTTCGCGGTCAACAGCCTGCTGTTATAGTCGGCCTTGGCGTCAGAGCTGCCCGAGATCGACCGGCTACGATCAGTCGTGAGCCAACCAATGCCGAATCCGGCATCCAGCGTGTAGGCACCAAACTGACGGCCCACTGCGGCATCAAGATAGAAGCCATTCGTGTCAAAATCAGTGGTGCTGTTGTCACCATCCGAAGTGAACACGCCCATGGCAACAGCCAGAGACACTCCGTTGTCCATCTGCCCCGTATACCCGGCGCTTCCGCTGAACATCGTCACGTCCGTGTCATCGTTCGAGCCGCTCTCGAACTCTCGATACTGGGCGTCGATCATTGCGAAGGGCCGGAAACCAGCGAAAGTTGCGCCCTGCGCGACCTGCGGTCCCTGACCATAGCTAAGCGCATTGCCACTGCCGCCGACAATGCTGCCGAAGAAGGCCGCGACATCGCCCGATGGTGCAATGTCATTGCCGTCGACCACAGAATAGATCGGGGCCGCGCTGCCCTTGTCCTGCACGAACCAAGCGGATTGCCCGTCAGACACGGTGGTCTTGAAGGTACCCGTACCCGGCGCGGCATCTTCGAACGCAAACACGCCACTGCCGCCTTTGGCTTCTAGGTTCACGTCATGGTCCTGAACGCGGATCAGACCCTCAACGTCGTCCATTGTATCGACATTCAGCGTCCCCGTGCCGGTTCCAAGGTAGACGGCGTAGACCTCATCATTCCCCGAAACCCTGATGGTCCCCAGATCATGAATCGTTCCGTCGAAATTGTCGAACTGAATACCGGCTGCACGGGTGCCGGAACTGCCGGTCGCGTGCACGGTAATCGGGCCCGTGTTCGAGAACGTTCCCTGCATGTCGCCGGCGTACACGCCGAATGCCTCGGATGCGTTTGGCGGTGGCCCACCATTCTGTTGCGCACCATTGGCGGTGACGGTGATGCTTCCGGTGTTCTTGATGTCACCGGTTACGATTTCATCAACATAAATCCCATAGGCCTCGGCAGAGGTGTCATGCGAAATCGCAGTCGCTGTAATCTCGCCCGTGTTTGCCAGAGAGCCGCTTAGGTTATCGGTCAGGTAAATCCCCGAGGCTTCTGCAGAATCTTCGGCAGCTTCTGCGAAAAGCGTCATAGTGCCCGAGTTACGAATTGCACCGGAAACGTCATCCCCGGCATAAATGCCCGTCGCGGTCGCCTCGTCCGCGGTGTTGAGAGACAAAGCAGTGGCCGTAATCGTGCCCGAGTTTACCACGATCCCGTCAACAAGGTCCTCAAGGTAAAGCCCGCCCGCATATGCTACGTCATCGGTATCCGCGCTGGCAAAGGCCTCAATTGTACCGCTGTTATGTACGGACGCGCCGGACAATACGTCATCATCGACGTAAATGCCGAAAGCAGAAGCGTCGGATTCAACACCGATTGCGGTTACCTCGATGGTACCGCTGTTATCGATCTGACCGGACAGGTCACGATCGACCAAAATTCCATAGGCAATCGCCTCATAGGTCGACGGGGCAGAGGCCAATACTTCCAATGTGCCGGTATTGCGGATCACACCGTGCGCATTGCCATTGACTTCGATCCCATAGGCAGACGCGGTACTGTCACTGGTCGATATGGCAACCGATTTGATTGTTCCCGAGTTCACGATCTGACCGGTTTCTTCCAGGTCACTTTGCACGTAAATGCCCCAGGCATAGGCATAATCATCGGCGAATGATCTGGCGCGGACATCAATCGTGCCGCTGTTTCTGATCACACCCGCGACGTCGCGGTCGACCGCAATACCGTAGATTGATGCGGTGCTTCCGTCGGTGATCAGCCCATCAACCTTGATCGTCCCGGTGTTGACGATCTTACCTGTTTCAGAAACGTCACCGTCAACGTAGATACCCCAGGCCTCGATATCGCCATCCGTGGACAACACGTCGACATCAATCGTTCCGGTGTTTTGGATTACCCCGTCGGCGTCACCGTTCACCAGCAAGCCATAGATATCCTGAGGATCAGACCCGGTGACATCTACAGAAATGGTGCCATTGTTCACCAAAGCACCGGATTGCTGCAAATTTCCGTCCAGCAAAAGTGCCGTCGCAGTATCGGTATCCGTTGCCGTGACCGAGATTGTCCCGTTATTCGTGAACGTGCTTGAGTAATCGGTCGTGATCGTCAAAGCTGCAGCGGTGGAAGAAGTTATCTCGATCGCGCCGCTTGCCGTTACTTTGTGATCCGCATCGGTCGAGAAAACCTGAGGTGTCGTCACCACATTCGAGATCGTATCCGCATGTACGTCCCCGGCCATCAGGGCAACCATTGATACTTGCGCCAGCAACGCCGCTGGAGCCGCGCTGACAATTTGGCCTTTCCACTTGAAAATACGCCCGCCACGGAGCTTGGGGGCGTTCGCCCTCGACTCATTATTAGTCATTTACTATCCCGTTAGATTATCTTGTTTTTTCTCGAAACTCGTCGCGTTTTTGCAATCGGCTCCGCTTACGAACCGTTAATAAATCGTTAACATGTATGCAATCTACCAATTTTCCATTGCATAGGATGACCTATTGCTGTTGGAAATTCGTAGGAAAACTGCAACACAATGTGGCGACTTGACGGCGCTTGAGATCAGGCTGTTGTCATGCGCCAGCCCGGAGCTACTTGAATGCCTAAAAACCAGACATTATCCATCGGTGAGGCTTACAACCAAGGAGTTCAGGCCTACGATACAGGGCATTTGAATAAAGCTGTCAATGTTCTGAACCAAGTGCTCAAAGCTGCGCCCGAATACGCGCCAGCGCATCAACTGCTTGGCGTAATTGCGTTTCAAACCGGTCAAAGCGGGCCAGCTGAAAATGCTATGCGCGAAGCGATCCGATTGCAGCCGGACAATGCTGGGTTCCTGTCGAATTTCACCGAGGTGTTACGCACGAACGGAAAACCTGAAGAAGCAATCAGGGTTGGCAAACGTGCAGTCCAGCTTGCCCCGGGGGTTGCAAATGCGCATTCAAACCTTGGGCTTGCCTATTACGATATAGGTGATTTATCCGAAGCCGAGGCATCTCAGAAGAGAGCGCTGGCCCTTAATCCAGATCTGATTGCTGCGCTGAATAATCTTGGATCAATCGCGCGCGACAACGAGGACAGTGAAGGGGCAATCTCGTTCTATCGTAGGGTGCTAGATTTGCGCCCGGACTATCTCGAGAGTGTCAACAATCTCATTTCTGTAATGATAGAAGCTGAGGAGCTAGAAGAAGCTAGAGATTTTGCAGATGACTGTCTTGGCAAGGGGTATATTTCCGCAGAGTTGCACCGCAATCGGGGACGGTTACACGTTTTGCAGAGCGAATGGGACGAAGCCGAATGCTGTTTTCGAAATGCGATTTCGCTAGATGAAAAAAAGCCCGAAGCTTATGTCGGGCTTGCGCAGGTCCTGATCGAGAAAAACCTGCATGAACTTGCCCTTGTCGAGGCAGAAAAAGCGCAGCACTTAGACCCCGGCCACGCGCCTGCATATCACTATATAGCCGTTTGCAAATCGCACCTTGGCGACCTCGAGGCCGGTTTTGCCAACTACGAGAAGACCCTTGAGCTAAAACCGGATTTCTCGGCCACAATGATCGCATTGGGCCATCTGGAGATGGAGCAGGGCAATTTTGACGCTGCCCGCAGCTGGTTCAACAAGGCCGCAGAAAGGGACAAAGCGCGTTTGAACGCGCAGATCGCGTTGGTTAAGTTGGATAAAGTTACCGAAGACAACCTTGATTTTCAGGGTCTTGTGGCTGCGTTGCCTGAAGCCGACAAGATGCTTCCTGAACAATCGGTATCGTATCACTACGCATTGGGAAAATGCTATGAGGACCTCAAGCGCTACGACAGCGCTTTTGAGCATTTTGCAAAAGGGGCTGCAATAAAGCGCAGCATTATCGATTTTGATGCCGACCAAATCGAGGAAACGGCAGACGACCTGATCACGGCCTTTACACCGGAACTGCTCGAAAAACTTCACCAGAGCTCGGTGGACAGCAGCCAACCAATTTTTGTTGTTGGCATGCCGCGGTCTGGAACGACGTTGACGGAGTCGATCCTCGCCAGCCATCCAGACGTATTCGGAGCCGGAGAGCTTAACTATTTGCACAAACTTTTCACCGATCAACTGCGCGGTGGAAACAAGAAAACTGGAAGTCTGATTGCGGCTCTCTCGGATCAGGAGCTTTCAAAACGCGCCCAACGATATGTCCAGCGGCTCGATGCGCACGCTCCTGGTAAACCTTATATCGTTGATAAGATGCCTGCGAACTTTCTGATGGTTGGCCTGATTCATGCGATCATGCCCAATGCGCGGATCGTGCATGTCGCGCGCAATCCGCTAGATACGTGTCTGTCCTGCTTCACCCGAGTGTTTCAGCGCAGTCAGCTCCACAGCTACGACCAGATCGAATTGGGTCGATACTTTAATGCCTATGTGCGCGTTATGCAGCATTGGAAGGAAGTTCTCCCCGCCGGCAGCTTTCACACCATTCACTATGAGAGCCTTATCGATGATATCGAGTTCGAAGCGCGACGCTTGATAGCATATTGTGGCCTCGAGTGGGATAATCGTTGTCTCGAGTTTTACAAAGGGGCACGACGTGTCCGCACTGCAAGTGTTCAGCAAGTGCGCCAGCCATTATACAGCTCGTCAAAGGAGAAATGGCGAAACTACGAATCTCACTTAGCACCGCTTATCGAGACAATCGGAGAAGCAAGGATTCCGTTTCGATGATCTTTGGATGGATATTGGTTCTAAAAGGTGTCGGATCTACTAAGGCGTGCTGTTATTGAGGCAAATTCCTCTGAGCCGCACATGAAATTGAGTGCAAGCAATCGTACTTTGTTCATCCAGCCACAAGCGACGGAGAGCCAGCAAACCTAGCTTCTAACACCAAATTTCTGGGTGCATCTTTTCACTTGGTTAGAAAAAAGCAGTCATTCGAGTCAAAATCATCAAGGTCAGCAAAGTCCGCGAGGCCGACCTTGATGCCGTCTGAACCGACCCGATGACCTACTCAGATGACCGGTTCGAGCCCGCAGTCACGGATGCTGTGGTTAGCATGAACGGCAGTTATCAGGCAACTGTGGTATGTGACGCGAAACCTACATCTTTCATTTTGAGCCTGAGCTTAACAAAGCGCCAGTGATTGCGAATAGCGCTCCAACGATGGTCGGCATGGTCACATTCCCTAGCCCGAATACAGCCAGCAACCCCATGGCAACAAGGGGCGTAAGAAACGCCAAGCTAGAGATTGTAGCCGCCGAACCTGAACGCGTAGCTTTGTCCCACAAGATATTCGCAACCGTAAAAGGTCCAATCCCCATGAGTGTGAACGCAAACCATTCCTCTGTTGACGGCCAGTAGGAGGGTTCGAGAATGAAATGCGCAACCAAAGCAGCAATCCCTGCAAGCCCAAGGGAGGGTCCGACAACATCCGTTTCGACTTTCGCAAGGGAACGGCCTACGGAATAGACTGCAAACGTCAAAGCGCCACAGGCACCAAGCGACACCCCAATAACATCGAGATTACCACCCATCTGGGGAAACAGGGCAATTGCTACACCAACAAACCCGCAAGCTATTCCAAACGCCTGAAGCAAAGACGGCGAATGCCGATGCAACATGGACGCCAGTAGCACAAGGAACACCGGCCAGAGGTAGTGCACGACATTGGCCTCTGCAGGTCCAATCCGCGCAATGGCTGCGAGGTAGAATGCGTTGTTGCCCATCAACCCGACAGCGACAAATATTAGCGTCCTAAGCGGCACGGATACAAATGCGCGTGATGCATTTTGACGAACAGCCAGCAACAAGGAGAGAAAAAAGCCAATTAGCGCTGACGCACCTAAAACCAAGAGCGGCGGCGCAGGGCGAACCATAATTGCGAGCGCTGGCCAACTCGCCCACAACACGACGGCTCCGGCGACAAGAGCATAGGTTTTTGTACCCGGGCCACCCGAAAGATTCGAACGCACCCACGCCGAGATTCGATCAAGCAACCGATGTTGAATATAACGGGAATGTTGAGAGAATTTTGCGAGTGTCATATTCATTCAGCTCGGATAGATCACTGTGTCCATTAAGCGGTCGTCCTTGTGCCACTCCCAATAAACTGTTTTCAGCCGCTCGGTCATTGGGCCAATCTCGCCGTTTCCAACTGGCCGCCCATCAATTCGAGTACCGGCATAATGCCACCTGCTGTCGAAGTGACAAAAACCTCGTCAGAGGCGCGTAAGCTTTCCTGTGAAAGAACATCCTCTCGAACACGAACGCTGTTTGCTGCGCAAATCTCCATGACGGTACGGCGCGTAATCCCTGGTAAAACACCGTGAGCCGGTGTCAGCAACGAACCGTTCCGGATAGAAAACACATTGAAACCAGGCCCCTCTGATATATTTCCGTCGGCATCCACCAGCAGCGCCGTCTCCCCGCCTTTGTCGTAGGCGTCGAACAAGCCCACGATCAGATCGAGCCAGTGGTAATTTTTGATCTCAGGATCAACGCTACCAGACGGAATCCGGGTGGTATCTGTTATGGTAATATTCAATCCACGACGCATTTGTTCGTCGTTAGCAACAGAACCGTAAGGCACAGCGAAGGCAAGAAATCTGTTCGTTGCGTCTCTCGGGTCTCGGCTGAAGTTGCTTGCTGCTCCTCTTGTACAGACCATCTCGACATACGCTCTTCGATGCCCTGACAGCGCGACGCAGTTGTGCAGTATCTGGCGAATGTCTTCAGGGGTCACAGACAGTTCCATTCGCAACCGACCCACGCCGGAGAGAAACCGTTCAATGTGGTCTTCGAGGCGGAAGAGCGCCATCCCAGACATGTACCGTGTCATACGTCGCGTCAGAGTGCAAAAACCCGTAATCCAAGATGGAAATTTTTGCCTCTGAAATAGGAATGTATTGCCCGTCCTGATAAGCTACGCCAACGGGATAGGGGTGAGGGTCGATGTAGGTTTCTGATAGCTTTGGTATATGGTTCATCTGCTTAGGTTCTTCTATTATGGTGAACACAGGTTAACCGGAATAGATGACCTATTTTGCCCGAATATATTTGATAGGTGGATATTTTGGCATCAGAATACTTCTCTAGGAGACGCGAAGTGACCACACCTCTAGATCAAACTGACCGTGCTATACTGTCGGTTTTGCAACATGATGCGCGCCTGTCCACAGATACGTTGGCTGATAGGATCGGAGCATCACGCTCATCAGTTCAGAGACGTCTGAAACGGTTAAATGAAACTGGTGTCATCGAGCGTGAGGTCATCCAGATAAATCCCCAGAAGGCAAATGCACTGATGACATTCGTTGTTGAGGTCGAGCTGGAACGCGAACGCGTTGACCTTTTGGACGACTTCAAGCGCTCCATGCTGGCGCTGGAGGAAGTCCAGCAATGCTATTACATCACCGGCCATGCCGACTTCATTCTGATTGTGCTAGTGAAAGACATGAACGATTACGACCGCTTCTCGCGGCAAGTTTTTGTCGAAAACCCAAACATTCGCCGGTTTGCCACCTCCGTTGTGGTGGATCGTGTTAAAGCCAGCCTGCGAGTGCCTTTTGATGAGTAGAAATGATATTACCTCGCGCACCAGTGGTTTAATCATTGCCCGGGACCCGAATAACCAGCCATTAAGCGTTGCTGCAGCGAAAGCTCATTTCGTCCGCAGACTGTGAGTTACCGTTCTACAAGATTTCGCACGCTCGACGAACGGCAGCTAGACACACACAATTCAGCACTTCGCCGTGGTGACGGCGGAGTGCTCCTTCCACTAACTCTCAAGATTCTGCTTTGGGCTCGTTGCCGCCATCGGAGCAACCGCGGCATCTTATTGGAGGGCTCAGATCGCGGGGATGAGGGCCGCCCAAACCGGACTTTGCCAATGGAACCGGGCGCCGCGGCGTAGCTTCACCAGACCGGACGTTCGATGCGGCTCCATGATCTTAGCGCTCTCGAACCAACACTATGCGGACACAGCTGACTTATTGCACTTACGCGACTAGGATATTTCCATGGGCTCATCTTGAGAACCTAAGGGGGAGCATGTTCGAACAAGGGACAACCGCAATGTTGTTTGCTGATGCTCTGGAGAAAGCTTCTTCGTATGCCGCTGCGTGGAGTTCCAATGATCCGGCGCAAGTGGCCGCACATTTCGCAGAAAATGGGGCAGCACGGCTCAATTCCGGCAAAGCAATTCAAGGTCGGGAAGCGATTGCATCGGATTACGCAGCACAGTTCTTCCGTGATTTTCCTGGTTCTTCGGTGTTACTGCATGATTTTCGTTTATCAGGGAACCACGCTCTCTTTACCGGTATGCTCGTCGGCCCCGAAAGGGGTGATAATGCTCCTATTCGCCGATTGGGCTGGGAGGAGTGGACCCTGGACGGTAATGGTTTGATACAGTTGTCGTTGGTTTGGTTCGACCGCGACAAACACGCTAGACAGGGCGGTAACGCTTTCTCATAGTGATTGCGCCAAACAAAGCGGGCTTAGTAGCGTTTGAGAAGCGCGGCAAAGCTGATCTTCAGCAAACGAAAACACGTGTCCGTATACAGTCTTGCTATACTAAATGAACCCGCAGGCTATTGTGGCAGAGGCAGTACTCTAACGAAATACGTGCCCAATTGTGATAGTAAGTGAGATAGCAATTGGGCGCCAACGCTGTTCGCTGCGGAGATGACCACACAGTCTTTCGCCCCCACTGCTTTCAGCGCAAAGGCATTTCTGTATTATTTGCCCGCGTATCTGCTTTGGACTCTACGAAACTCAAACAGCCCAGAATATGCCAGTGAAAGCATTCTGCTGGCACTCAATCCCGGCACTTCGAAAGAAATGCTGCACGAGTTCAGGAAGTCCTAGTTCGACCAATTAACGCCTGCACAGAACGAGGCCGTGTTGAGATTTTTGTACTATTTCAGTGACCATCCCCAACTTGGTGAGTTTGCGGAAGCCGCATTGGTCAATTACTGGTTTGAACAAGCGTGTTGTCACCGGGTCGATGATTATTACGTATTTGATGTGGCTCCTCGCAGCGCTTTTTGTCGTAACCGGTTTGCCGTTGGCATTGACTGAGGATGAGCAATGGCAACGGTTAGCTACCATTCGCCGCGCTGGTACACTCTGGGTCAGTTCGAACTCACATTTGCGGGACTAAGTCGCCGTTCGCTGCCCAGTAGAATTGCCATGTAGTTGAACGACGAAGCTTGCCTTCGAGAGGCTAGATCAAGTGGCGCCGACACTCGCTTCTCGGAGCAGGAACCTTTGAATTTTGCCACTGGGTGTCTTTGGCAGTTCTTTAACGAATTCGATAAGCCGAGGATAGGCGTGTGCAGAAAGGCGCTGTTTTACATAATCCTTCAGCTCTGCAGCTAACTCCTCATTACCTTCTGTGCCTTCCGCCAGTACGACCACCGCTTTCACTATTTCGGTCCGTTCCTTGTCCGGCACGCCTACGACTGCCGCCTCCGTCACAGAAGGGTGTTCGATCAGGGCGCTTTCAACGTCAAACGGTCCGATGCGATACCCCGAAGAGGTGATGACGTCGTCGTTCCGCCCTACGAAAGTGATACATCCGTGTTCGTCCCGCTCCACAGTGTCCCCGGTAAGATAGTATCCGTTCTCGATCGATTTGTTGCCCTTGTTCAGGTAGCCGCTAAAGAACAAGAGAGGTGAATCCTCGGTGTTGACGGCCAATTGACCAGGCTCATTGAAATCGGCGATGCTGCCATCCTCGGCCAGAACCTCGACCCTGTATCCCGGCATAACATAGCCGGCCGATCCCGGACGGACCGGATGTACGAGCCCGTGATGGTTATTCACCAGCATACCCGTTTCGGTCTGCCCATAGTGATCTTTAATCGGCGCATTCAGTTCGGTCTCGAACCAGCGGATGACTTCGGGGTTTAGAGGCTCGCCTGCGCTGCTGATGCACCGGATCTGATCGCGCAGCTGTGACGCGCGCTCGGTTCCGGCGGCGATGATTAGTCGAAACGCAGTAGGCGCGCCTGCAAAGTTAGTCACATTCAATCTCGAAATCACGTCATATGTATTGTCCACTGTGAATGGTCCCTCGACCAGAGTGGTTGCATGACCCAACAGTAGCGGGCCGATCAACGCATAGTATAGACCATAGGCCCAGCCTGGATCGGCAATGTTCCAGAATACATCCTCATGCCGCAGGCCAATCCCTTCGACCATGTACGATCGAAAGGCAGGCAGCGCCTTTAGGGGCACGGGAACTCCTTTTGCGGGACCTGTAGTTCCAGATGTCGCCATCATGAACATCAGGTCATCGCCGTTCCGCAATACCGGGACGAACTCAGGCGATTGCGAGGCCATTGCCCGGCGGAAATCAATGTCTCCCCCAACAACCTCTTGTCGCGTGTCTGCAATCATCGCGACAGGCGGGCAACCTTCCACTCCGTTGAGCTTTTTGCGGTTCGCGGCGTCAGTCACAACCATCTTCGCGCCGCTCATGGTCAAACGGTCCTGAATGGCCTTGGGCCCAAAGGCTGTAAACAAAGGTTGGTAGGCCGCACCGGCCCGGAGGGCGCCTAGAACAACTGTCACAAGATCCGGGGTGCGCGGCAACAGACCCGCCACGATGTCGCCGGGTTGGATGCCTTGTTCCTTAAGCAAATTGGCAAAACGCGCAGCTTCGTCGCGCAACTGCTTAAATTCGCGGGTCTCATAGTGCCCGTCCAATGCAATCCAGTTCAAAGCCAGGGGATTGCCCTGCAAATGGACATCACAACATTCTACGCATGCATTGATCCCGTCGCTGAAATTACCGAAAAAGACAGACTTCGCGACGTCCAGATCAAAGCCCTCCACCGCTATGGAGTATTCTGAGGAAGTCCCAGAGTCAGAATTCGATTCCATCAAAACGGATTCCTCCAAATGCAGCCCGTAATTACCTTGCACTCAAATAGGTCGAATTTCCACGTTGGAGATTACGCGAACATCAGCGCGCCACGAGTGGTCCATTCAGTCCCGAGCCAAGGCTCGGTTTGGCACGAGACGGTAGGCCAACGGTCCAATGCGTGGCAAATGAAATGGGAGCGAGCCGACGCTCGTTACAGAGATACCTAAACGCGTCAGGATTCACATTTTCGGGGATACGCGACCAGGCTGTAAATCATGCAGCATTGCTCGTGCAAATGGTCTAGGTCAGGGCAGGCTCGTTCGACCATCGGAACTTTGCCTCTCAGCGAATTTCATCGAACCGGTCATTGAAGGCCG
Organism: Ruegeria sp. CDSB114; assembly: GCF_059611025.1. Classification (NCBI taxonomy): domain Bacteria; kingdom Pseudomonadati; phylum Pseudomonadota; class Alphaproteobacteria; order Rhodobacterales; family Roseobacteraceae; genus Ruegeria; species Ruegeria sp. CDSB114. The sequence continues at coordinate 71,846 of NZ_JBXWOT010000004.1, read as the reverse complement.
CGCTGGGATGCGAAAATTGAGCCGCGCATTTTCTGCAGTTGGTTTGAACAATAAGAATGGCGGTCAATCCTGACGTCAATTTGAGAAAATGCGGGAGCATTCTCACTACACGGAGCAATAGCAAGTCAACTACTTGCCTGCGAGTTGGAAATTAAGAGCGCACCATGCAAAACGTGGCAGTTCACGAAGATTCTACCCTGCGTAACGGTTTTTCATGATCTTGCTCAGACGGTACGTGTTGCGATTTTTAAATGATCATTTTAATATGCTCCGATGGGTAGACCAAGATCATATTCACGCGAAGCTGTAGTTGAAAAAGCCATGGGTGTTTTTTGGCAGAACGGCTACAAAGCTGCATCGATAAGTGACGTTGTCTGCGAAACCGGGCTGAACACGGCCAGCATGTACAAGGAGTTTGGAGACAAGGAAGGATTGTTCTCAGCAGCTTTGGATCATTACCGCGATCATGTTATCGGGCCGCGCTATCGTATTTTGATCGACAACCCTAACTTAGAAGGCGTCGAAATGTTTCTCCGAAACGTTTTTTTGGGGGCCGCCAAGTCGGAATACAAGGGCTGCCTGATGATGAACCACCTTGCACAAAAGCATGTGATAAGTCCTGAGGCCGCAAAGCAAGTGGGCGCGTTCTGCGCAGAAGTCGAGTCATTGGTTGAAACCGCTCTTCGTAATGCCCAGGCGGATGGAGACATCGGGGCGGAGAAGGACACGGCGCAGCTTGCAAGCTTTGTGGTTTTTTGCGTTCACGGGACCGTCTTGTATGGGCGGCACGACGAAAAAAAGCACGTGATACCAAATTTTTACGACTTGATCATGAGGGAAATTCGCGAGTGAAGTTCATCCCTCATTTATTTTAAAATTGATTTTTTAAAATAAATGTTCTAAAACTATCCCATCCAGACGGAATTGAAAGCAACGACGTGCTGGACGCTAGTGAAACAGGGATAGGAGAAACACGATGAGTATTTCCGAAACGGCCATGGCCTTCTTTGATGCATGCGAAACAGGCAAAGGCTGGAACGTCTGCAAGTCATACTGTCAGGACGGTGCCGCTTTTACATGTGAAGCCGACGCATTGGCCGATATCTCGACAATCGAAGGCTATACAGCTTGGACCGCCGGAATTTTGACCCCAATCCCAGATGGCAGTTACGACATCACCTCATTCTCGACTGATCACGAACGCAACATCGTAACGGCCACAGCAGTATTCAGCGGCAAACAAACCGGTGAAGGTGGACCAGTTCCTGCCACCGGCAAAGAAATCGCAACCAACTATGCCTACGTTATGGAATTTGAAGGTGATAAGATCGCCCGAATGACCAAAATCTGGAATGATGGGCACTCTCTAAAACAACTCGGATGGGCGTAGTGACGTCGCTATAGCGGCGGCGCCATTTAGGGGCTGTTTTGCGGAACTTGGTAACCACTTCGGGCTCTCACCGGCAACTTTCCGTCTGAGCTCCAGCCTACACACCATGATGACCGTCTAAGGCGCATTTGGACCCAAAGTGGTTTTGAACCCTTTGTAGGTCAAAATAACCACGCCAAACACTCTTTTGGGGAGCGTGCCATGTCAACACAAACTGGATATCTGTTGATCGCCGACATTTCCGGCTACACAAAATTTTTGACCACTTCGGAAATGGATCACGCTAATCCGATTTTGCATTCCTTGCTGGGCGTACTGGTCGAACAGGTGGGTGATCCGCTCCATTTCTGGAAAACCGAAGGCGATGCCGTTCTGGCATATTCGACGCGGCAGGATTTCCCCTCCGGCGAGACCTTCCTGACCATCTGCGAGAATCTCTACAACGCATTTGCTCTTCGTCGGCAGGACATAATTGCCAACACAACCTGTACCTGCAACGCGTGTGCCAATGTCGGAGGGCTGGATTTGAAGGTTATCGCCCATCATGGCCAGTTCGAAGAAATGCAACTTGGCCCGGTAAAAGACTTTTCCGGCGCCGACGTTGTTCTGGTCCACCGAATGGCCAAGACGAACGTTGCTGAAGCCACCGGTGTGCGCAGTTACGCGCTGTTCAGCGAAGCTGCTGCAAATGCCATGGATATCAAAGGTATAGTGGAACCGTTTTCACAGGACATCGAACATTTTGGCGAGGTTTCGATGATGGTCTACGATTTGGCTAAATCTTGGGAACGTTTGCGTGCCAACCGCGAACGCCATTTCTTGACCAAGGAAGACGGAGTTTGGACGTTCCTCCATCATTTCGATGCCCCAATTGCGGTCGTCTGGGAGGCGTTGGTCGCGCCGGAACTAAAGCTGAAATGGATGAACCGTGTACAGGAAATCACCGTCGACAGCCCGCAAGGGCGCCTCGGCAACGGGTCGGGATATCATTGCTCTCACGAACTGGCGGACTTTTTCTATCGCATCACTGATTGGGAACCGTTCGACTATTTCTCGACCTGCATCCAAGACCCGGCGCGCACCGGGGTGAGCTTGCCCGAGACATATCAGCTGACGCAAACGAACTCTGGCACCGACTTGCGATACACAATGGGTCAAGCGACGGATGCCGAGGGCAATAGGTCGGAAATCTCAGAACAGGAGGTTTCAGCGTTCCTGGCAGAATTCTGGGCCGCATCGTTCTCTGATCTGGACGAACAACTCAAGGCCTCGAAGTAAGAGCGCTTTGTTGGGACGGCTTACATTGCGTCGGCAACCGCGAAATGCTGCTCTCTGTGATGTGTATGATGTCTGACGCCATCACCTACCGAACATTGGAGCAACAGTAACGTTTTCCCATGCCCTGCTTCCCACGATCAATCCAACGGCCCTACCCGTCATAAACTCAGGGACAACATTTCACTCAGGGATTTCCACGGTTCCTACTATGTGGGTTCGCCTCAAAGGTAGTGCTTGGTACATCGACACAATGTCCGTCGTGGCTATGCCCTCGCCAGTCATCCCATCATAGCGCCCGGTTCCGACGATAATTTCCCAAGAGTTTGCCGCGCCTTTTTCACCTGCTTTCCAACGCATCGTGAAAGTGTCTTCGCCCTCACCAAAAATGCATATTCCCGAGATTGAGTTGGTCCCATCTTGGTAACCGAACCCCGATCCAAGGCATCGAGCAAGCCCGCCGTCAACAGGACCTTCGATAACTTCAAATCCTCCTTTGTTGTCGGCGATGTGAAAAATATGATCACCAAGGTCAAAGTTTTCCTGAGAAAGCGGATAGAAATTATTAAGCTCGATGCGTTGCTCCTCGGCACTGGTCGCAGTACTAGTAGCGGCCAAGACCGAGATCAAAATTAGGTTTTTCATTAAGGCCTCCTAAGGCTCCATTCACCTTAAGAGTATTAGTGACATTAGCAAACGACGGGCATGTTAATTTCGGCTATTCATGAGCGCCCGCTCGTCTCGACCCGCCAGTATGTGCGGATTGTCCGGGAATGGGTGAAGCCCATAAACCTCGAGGCGAGCACCAACGGAACGCATTCTAAGAGGTGAACCAAGGTTACTCAGATCTGCAGAAACATTGACAATCTGCGCAATAAGCGACTTTTGCCTGGACATACGAAAATGGATAGGACGGTACGGTATCCTGGCCTAGAGTTGGAGGACACATTGGCCATCGCGGAAGCTTTTGAAATTTAGAGCCACAGGGTTGTTTTCCTAGACGGCCCATAAGAGACATTCGGCACCCTGCTGGGATTCTGCGGTCGCAGCCCGCATTCCGGTCATTCGCTGCAAGTGCAAATTTTGGCGCTACTCGAACTCACACATTGCGGGCGAAACTGCCGGTTGCTGAACGTCTGCTTCCCGTTAAACGCTGAATCTCAGACGATCCACCCAAAGACATACCCCGCCCCAAGCGACCCCAGAACTGCAAGCAGCAGATAGAGCATGAACGGTTGCATTTTGAGCACCGGTGCAATGGCCATCGCACCCCAGATGCTGACAACACCGCCCGAGACAAGGAAAGCCATCGCCGCGCCTTCGGACATGCCGTTGTCGATCAACCCGCGTGTCAGCGGGAGCGCAGCGTAACCGTCGATATAGGCCGGGGCACCGACAAAGACAGCGGCGGGTATGGCCCACCATTTGTCTTCGCCAACATATGCTGCCAGTACGCCCGGCGTCAGTGCGGCGTTTAAGGCATACTCGGCGGCAAATGCCGGGATCAGGCAGATCAGGATCAGCCGCGTGGTCGCCCAGAACTGTCTGCTGAAAGAATGCCTTCGTGCCTCAGACCGCCATACCCATGGATCAAAGGGTTGATCCCTGCCGCATCGTGCGGCACTCAGTTGGCGCGCAAGACCATTGTCTCGAAGCGCGCTCATTGCCCAAGGTGTCTTGGCGAATAGCCCTGTGATCACGCCCCCGAATACGCCTAATCCGAAAGCTGCGAGTGTTTTGCCGATCGCAAAGCTCAAACCCAGTGTCGCGGCTGTTGTCGCGAGCATCGCCGGATCAGTTATTGGGGAGGACAGCCAGAATGCCATGATCGGAGCGAGTGGCACGCCCGCTGCCAGCAATCCGGCCATTAAGGGCAGCACCGTCACACCGCAGACCGGCGTGATGGCTCCGATGAGCGATGCAGCCAAAACCGCTCTCAGCGTCCTGCCTTCGAACGCGCCAGCGATGTGGGTATCCGCGCCGCTGGCGATGATCCAAGCTGCTAGAACGATGCCCGGAATGACAATGGGGGCAACGACAATTAGACCCCATAGGACGAACCTTGCTGCGTTTGCGGCGTGTTCCGGCCAAGCAAAACCTACACCTGCCAACAGAAGCAGAAACAGGCCCCACACTAAGGGTTTCCGGTTGGATGGTCGGTTGGCAGCTGTCTGATCGGACATGGGATACTCCTCTGACCTTGAAAAATAGTGCGGCGCGAGGCATCTGTGAAACGCATAGTTTCAATTTCCGATATTGGAAAATCAAATGGAAAACCTGGATAGCGATCTTCTGCGAACCTTCGTCGCCGTGGCTGATGCCGGAAGCGTCACAGACGGTGCTGCCCGCATCCACCGGTCGCAATCTGCAACAAGTCTTCAAATCAAGCGCCTCGAAGCGATCCTGGGTCAGCCGGTCTTTGACAGGCATGGTCGCGGGGTGGTCCTGAGCGACACGGGACGAAAGCTCTTTCCAGTCGCGCAGGAGGTGACGGCACGTCTCGACGCGGCACTACGGGAGATTTCCCAGAACACTGTAAGCGGGAAACTACGTTTGGGCATACCCGACGATCACGGACGAACGAAACTCGCGGCGATCATTGCGACCTTCACCCGCCATCATCCGAAAGTCGAACTGGATATCACATGCGCTCTGAGCACCAGTTTTCCCGAGGCCCTCGACAAAGGTTCGCTGGACCTTGCGGTCTATGAGGTCGAAAACCCGTCCAGCCATGAGGAAGTTCTTTATGAAGACCCAACTTGTTGGGTGTCGTCGGCGCGCCGCAATTTTCAGATCGATGAAAGCCTTCCGGTTGCCTTGTTCGATCATGCATGCTGGTGGCGCGACGCGGCAGTCAATTCATTGCAGGCCCGCGGAGAGCCATATCGCGTTGTATATTCCAGCCAGAGCGTCTCTGGCGTGATTGCAGCGGTTGAAGCTGGGATTGCAGTAGGTCTACTTGGTCGCTCGTCGTTTCACGCAGGTCTATCTCTGGTGAACGACGCATTGGGCTTCGGGAACACACCTGCCTCCAAGCTGGTGATGGCATCCAGCAAGCCGAAAGAACGAGGGCCTCAGGACGCTATGAAGGAGGCGATCCGAGCCGCATTTATGGCCAAGCCATAAAAAGCTGACTTTCGCTGCGCTCTGTCGAATGGGCAGGTCGGACTCGGTTCCTGACATCGGAGGCGGCGCGGCATCCTGTGGTATGACGCCTGTGCCAACGTCGGGTCGTCGTTTTGGGAGGGCATGGCGGATCGGAGGATTAGTCATGGAAATACCAAACTTACCTGCCATTCGCGCACTTCGGCTAGCCTGGAATAAGGGCCGCATTGTCGGTCAGAAGCGGCCACTGAAACCTAAGCATGTCTGAGCAATCTAGGTGCGGCTTGAATTGGCAGAGAACCATCGTGATCTTGCTCTGTTCAATATGGCAATCGACAGCAAGCTTTGCGGCTGCGACCTTGTGAAGATGAAAGTTGTGGATGTGATGGCGTCAGGCCAGATCAAGGAACGCGCCTCAGTGCTACAGAACAAGACGCAGAAGTCAGTTCGGTTTGAGATATCTGAAGGCACCCGCACATCCGTCGAGAAATGGATGGAATACGAATTGATGGTCGGATCAGAATATCTTTGGCTAGGCTGTTCTCATGAGCGCCTTCACATATCGCCACGTCAATATGCGTGGATTGTTCGGGACAGCGGGAAGTTGGACTCTTGGCATAGTGCGCCCTCCAATCCTCCCGCCAAACGCAGACATCAGCACCGTGCTGACACCTGAATTTTACAGGCAGTTTGAATGGCCGTTGTCAGGTTGCCTGTTCTTTGGGACACGCCGCAGACGCATTCGGCAGCTACGAGCTCAAATTGTCGAATGCTGTGGAGCCGTGTTAATGTCCGCATACGATGCTCTGGAAACCGAAATGACCAAACACCCGAGTCAAGTGAACGATGAAAGACTCGCCATTCTCTGTGTTGCAGGCTTTGGTGACAATGCGAGCATGTTTGAAAGTTTGGCTGACACCCATCTCGCCAACAGTTATCGTGTGCTACCCATCAATCTTCCGGGGTTTGGCGCTCAGCCTCTGGCAAAGGCAACAACTCTTGAAGCACTTGCACAAACCGTCGCCGACAAAGCGATCAAGCACGGAGCTGAGATCATTGTCGCTCATTCGGTTGCTTCAATCATAGCCTCCCTGGCCGCCAAAAGGGCCGACTGTCCTTTGACAACCATTATTTCTCTAGAGGGTAATATCACCGCCGAGGATGCCTATTTTTCTGGAACTGCCGCGGACTACAGTGATCCGGTTGCGTTTCGTGCAGCTTTTCTTGAGCGGCTTGATGAAATGGCGAAAACGGCACCAATCATCCGACGGTATCGTAATGAAGTATCGAAGGCCGATACTCTGGCGCTGTGGCAACTCGGCACCGACGCACGGTATTTTTCAGCAGGCTGCGTGCCCGGCGAGCTTTTGCAAAGCGCGGCAAATGTGATTTATCTCTACAATCCTGACAACTGTCCGGACAGCACCGTCCGGTGGCTGGAAGAAAACAAGATGGATCGGATTATTCTCGAAAACGCCACTCACTGGGCGAGCGTTGATCAGCCCGAAAGGCTTGCAGAAATGATTGCTGAGGCACTCCACCGATAGGCGAACGCAGCCGTTCACAATTGGATAGATGAAAGTTGGCTTTGTATTGGATTTCCGCAAGAAACGGGTCGCGGTGTCGCGGTCACGTAAGCTAATCCGTTAGGTAATAGTTAGTGACGGATTCAGAAGACATGACAAACCAACCCATGCCAGCAATGGATTTAACAGCCGGCGTCATGCTGCTTTTGCTCGCCGCGGTTTGGGGCGGGTCGTTCTTTTTTGGTGAGGTAGCCCTGTCAGAGGTGCCACCACTTACAATTACATTGCACAGGGTTTTTTGGGCGGTTCCTATTCTTGCGCTAATCGTCATATTCAAAGGACTGAGTGTTCCACGCACCCCTCGGGCATGGGGCGCTTATCTCGTAATGGGGGCGCTCAATAATGCCATTCCGTTCTCGCTGATCTTCTGGGGGCAAACGCAAATCGACAGCGGGCTGGCTTCAATCCTAAATGCAACGACAGCAATGTTTGCAGCGGTCGTGGCGGGTTTGCTTCTTAAGGACGAGCCCTTGACTCCGAAGAAGATAGCAGGTGCTGCACTGGGTATTTTGGGGGTGGCCTTCATTATGGGGCCAAGCGCATTGACCGAGTTCAATCCAAGCAATCTGGCACAGCTGGCTATTCTTGGGGCGACGCTCTCTTATGCATTTGCCGGTGTATGGGGCAGGACTGCTCTTTCCGGCCAACCACCGCTGGTGAATGCGCTTGGTATGCTGATCGGCAGCACAGTGCTTATGATCCCGATTGTTCTCGTGATGGATGGCCCCCCAAACTTGGCTTTGTCTTCTGGCGCATGGGCTGCGCTTCTTGGGATGGCCGCACTATCAACAGCACTGGCCTATGTTCTCTATTTCGCAATCCTTGCGCGCGCAGGTGCTGCCAACCTTCTTTTGGTAACCTTACTGATTCCACCGTTCGCTATCGGCCTTGGCGTTTCATTCCTGGGTGAAAAGATGGAGCCAGAGGCTTGGGTCGGGTTCGCCATCATTGCCCTTGGCTTTGCTGTAACCGACGGCCGGCTTTTTTCCCGCTTTGTCAGGCGCAAGTCCCAACAAGCAGAATGAGGCGCTTTCTGGAATACTATTGACCACCACATTAAGGAGTGACGATCCCCGTCGTCACCAACTGACCCGGCCAAGCGTCGGGTCTATTTTTGAGTAGCGGACATTCAGCAGGGGCAACCGAATGGCTGCAAAGTCCGCGACCTGTAAATTCCCACCTTAAAGAATACTGCGGGTGCTGTCAGACGAATTCGAACCAGTCTCAGTTTGCCGAGGAATGTGTGAACCTAGGCGGAACAAAGCTAGCGCCACTCGGAGAGAGCGGCGCTTCGGTTAAGTTTGAAATTGTCTCGTGAGTAAAGGTGGCGTTCCTGATTGAAGTGGTTATGGACCGAAGAATGGACGGCGGCGAATTTCTGCAAACATCGCATTTGTCTAAAGCGGAGCATCGCCCGTTCTCGTCGTCGAAACGGCAGGTGAGAATTCTCCGCCCTATTGTTCAGCCAGCGGCCTGTTTCCTGTTTCGTTACGTTTCCAATGTCCTTCATCGCAGCGCCGTAGGATCGGAGTTTGTCCGTAACGATCACTTCTGGAGTGCCGTATCGCTTCATTGATTTCCTGAGGAATTTCAACGCCGCTTTGCGGTCTCGACGCTTGGTGACGTAGCTTTCCAGCACTTCGCCTTCATGGTCCACAGCACGCCACAAGTAATGCGTCTCGCCATTGATCTTCACGAATACCTCGTCCAGATGCTACTGCCGGTTCGAATAAGATCGCATACGGCTGACCCTGTTTCTGCAGATCTCAGCCGCGAACAACGGGCCAAATCTGTTCCACCAGAACCGAACCGTTTTATGACTAATTTCAATGCCGAGCTCATGTAACAGGTCTTCGACATTGCGAAGAGACAGAGGAAATCGAACGTACATCATTACCGCCAGGCGGATGATCTCAGGGCTTGTCTTGAAGTAGCGAAATAGAATGGGTTTTGTCATCCGAAAAGGCTAGGTGACCACCCTGCCCGCCTCAAGCCGGTTTTGTCTGACAGTGCCCTTTCGACCGATAGCCAGCATGCCGCGGCGCGGCCCGTCGAAGGAGACATTCGCTGCATCTGCGAAAATTGATGATCCGCAAATTCACACAACGCGGACAACGCTGACCTTTTCGGCGCTTAACTCAAGGCTAGATTTCGGCAACTGAATACCGAACGCAACAACAATGTCTGGGCCCTGCACTCTACCAATCCGGAAAACGTGTGGTGAAATAACTGGGGAGCCGGTCTGTAAACAAGCGCTTCAGCGCAGACTTAAAGGCAGTGCTTGCGGTAATTTTTGCCCGGCTCCCATCTTGCGGAGAATAGCCGATCACTTGCTGCGTTTCGGTGATATCCCAACGCATGCCCGGGTTATCCGACACTAGGTTCAGTGCTGCAAAGGAAACGTCTTTTGCATCAATTGCGGCGCGCATGCCGTTTAGAAAGTCTCGATCGCTCAGCCACATTTCTTGGCCCCATCGGCCCATCGCCATATGCGTGCCGGGTTGGTTGTCATGAGTCCATTGCGTCCATCCAATGCGCAGGCAAATGACGGACAGTCCGTGATGCTCGGCGAAGTAAGCCCCTGTTCGTTCACAGAACAGTTTTGACATTCCGTAGGCATTCACTGGGCCAGGAGGCGTCTTGCTGTTGAGCGCGTCATGCGTGAATCTTTTGTCGCCATGGATCCAATTGGAACTGGCAAGAACCACGCGACTGACACCCATAGCGACCGCATGGTGATAGAGCGTAAGGGTTGCATCCATATTGTGCTTGATCGCTGAGGGCCAGGTGGCGGCCGGCTCTTTGTCACCGGCAAGATGCACGACTACGTCCACGTCCTCGAGCAAGCTGATCCAACGGTATTGCCAAGTTGTTAACCAAAGCATGTGAGGTATTGGCAAAGGCAGGATCAAGCGGTCATTTCCGCAGTATAATCGCCCCAGAGGTTGAATGCGTCGCTACGAGCGTGGCGGTATGAGTTTGCGGTGAGTTGATATCGGCGGGGACGGAAGATCAGGTTGATTTGGTCATGGGCAAACAGAAATCTCTGAGCCTGTAGATGAGACTTAAACTTGCCAAATAGCTTCTCTCTTTTGCCAGTCGGTCGGTGCGAGACTTCGATCGCGTTATTGAGACCTTTGTGGGCACGATGGTCAGCGTCCGGTGCCAGTATTTTGATTGGTTTGATATAGCTACGCAGTTTGTCTGTGATGACGACCCTGGGTTCGCCGAATTTGGCAACCAATCCTTTGAAAAAGCGCTTCGCAGCTTTGGCGTTTCGGCGAGTTTGCAGGAGAATGTCGAGCGCGTCGCCGTTCGCGGCAATCGCGCGCCACAACCAGTGCTTCTTGCCTCGGATCATGATCACGACTTCGTCCATGTGCCACTTGTCGTTTGGCCGTGGACGATCCCGCCTGATGCAATCTGCAAAGTGTCGACCAAAGCGATTGACCCATAGCCGAACTGCTTCCCGGCTGACGATCACGCCACGCGCAGCCAACAGATCCTCTACGTCAGCTGTGCTCAAGGCAAATCGATGGTAAGTCCATACCGCGTAAGCAATGATCTCACGAGGAAAGCGAAAACCCTTCAGGCGTGGCATGATCGTTGGGATGTTCATTCGCGCGACATAGCTGGATCACTCAGCCTGAACAACTTGGCAATACCGCTAAATCCCCTCCTGACGCCTAAACGAGATAGAAAGAATTTCAATCAGTTGGTGGAGCAAGCCACAGTGCATTATCTCAGCTTGGGAGAAACGGAGAAACTAAAGTTTAGCAAGTCAATGCACGCTGAAATACTTGGATACCCCGGGATGTCAGCGGAAAACAGTGGCCTTCGTACAATTATGAATGCTGTGCTTCAAAGCCTTCCAGTTGAGGATAGAGAGCGATTGAAGGTTGCGGGTAGAAAGCCAGCATAGGCTCAGGAATCATAACCAAAAGATGACAGTCGCGGCGACGCAAACTACCTGCAGGAATAGGTCAGCACGAGGGTCATCGCGAGTTGCGGTGTGCTAATTCTGTGGCCGCGCCCGGAATAGCATGATTTCAGATCAACGAAGCAAATGACAGAAAAGTCCCACAGAGCAGTTAATCATGCGGCGCGTAAAGAATGACCCTCGCGAAACCCCGCCAAAAAAACCGATGCTGCGCTCTGCATGAAAGTCCTCAGTTCGAGATGCGAGCACAGTTGTGACGAACCAATATGGGCTTCGTTAGAAATACGCGCTACAGGGATTTTCAATATACTGGTTGGTAAGCGCCAATAACACTGGGTTTGTAACAGTAGAAAGCTGTCTATGATCAGTGGTGAGCCAAAGTCCTACAAGTATTTATCTGAACCATAGGAAGTATATCACGGCCATGACCCCTGACAGCGCAGGTAACATCATCTCGATCTGAGTATACTCAATAACTGAACTTGAGCGCGCGAAAGCTTCCTCTTCTTTTGTATAAACGCTGATGCCGAGCTCTTGCTCAAGTTCAGTAGCAACAGCATACTTTACTCTGGAAACTTCTCGAAACCTTAGTATTTGAAAGAACCAAATAGTTGAAATCGCAAACCAAACAACGTTGATTGCCGTAGCCACTTTGGCGCTGATATCCGGAGGAACTTGTGCCTGAGCAGTTAGCAGATAACCGAGCGACACCCAAAGAGCTGTAAGGACAGACAAGTTGAATCGGTTGGCTTGATATCGTCTGTCAATGTTTGTCTCGATTGACCTGCAAAACTCGAAATATGCAGCAATTTTTGCGGGCTTACCGTCAAAGGTATTGAATTCTGCGTCCATCGCAGGTCTCCTTGTCAAAGCAACTAACCGAGGAACTCTTTTGAAACCAAGCATTTCAATCGTGTGTCAATCTGATGGCATACAAGTCGCGACACAACTGGCAAAACTACTCACAGATCAAGACCTCCCTGTCGTCGGCAATTTCCCCAGTGCTTCCGGCAGCTTAGAGTCACATGACCCAAGAACGCTTGTCAACGAACAAACAGCTTTGGTGGTCCTCGTTATCTCCGAGGGATGGTTTGGTGTCGCACGTGGGTCGACGGAAGGCACGGTCGACCCTGAAGCGATGCAGCGTCTCTTTTCACTCTCGACTGGAGCACAGAACGCGAGAATTTTTCCTCTTTTGATAGACGAAAATTTCAAAGATACCATCACCAACACTTGGTTGAAAAATATACAATGGTACGTGGACAGCACCAAAACGCGGAACATTCTACTTCAGAAGACTGAAAAGCTAGAAGCAATCGGTTTTTTTGAAAACCATCTATCAGCGTTCGACGGTGTTTTTTCAGTTATCGAAGCAATAGAGGCAGCTAGCGATGTCGAGCTGACCGCGAAAGAACGTGTATCAGAAAAGAACGTAGCATATGACGTATATACATGTCGGCACAAGATACGTGAAACCTCCACAGTTTACATCCACCTCTACCGAGGTGTTACCCTGACCCACACTGCAGCCCATCTAAAAGATAATCCGATTCCTGACGCGCACGACGCCGTCTTCCTGCTGAGCCGAGAGGCAGGCCAAAAAAACTTTAATGATCGGATCGAGAACATCAAAAAAGCGTTCAAGACTAAGAATGTGATGTACTTAGAAGATATAGTGGCACAGCAAATTCGAACAGCGAACGATGAGGCGATTTGGGACAGCTACGCTAACCACAGCAGCTATTTCCTTGAGCCTCAACTTCGCCGTAATTTATCTTTCGATAAGTTTGAAAAGGGTTCAGATTTTCGGCGGTTAGTTGGATGGCTTGAGAGTGATTCAGCAGGCGTTACGGTGATTGAAGGCCAAGGCGGAATCGGCAAAACATGGACTATGAAGGAGCTTCTAGGACGCATTAGGTCTGGCAACATACGTTTATCCAACGATCTAGAGCGTTCTACAATCTTCATTGCGTCCACTGACGTTACCCGGCCCGGCTCTACTCTCAATGACGTTGCGGGCTCCTTCACTTTGTACGATCTATATGTCGCTGCGGTTGCAGGAAGCCAAATTCAAGGCAAATCAATCTCACCCATAGAAGAAGAAATTTTCTATAATGCCCTTAAAATGGGAAGTATCGTAGTATTTGTTGATGGCTTGGATGAAATTATTGCGCGACACAGAGGTAGCTTTGACCCAGATGCCTTTTTTGGAAACTTACAGGCTCGCATGCAAGGCGGATCAAATGCAAAGGTAATTCTGTCGTGTCGCAAATTATTTTTTGATCAATATGAATACGCTTTAAAGTTTCCAAGCGTCCAAACCTACGAAATATTAGCCTTTAATGAAGATTTGAGGGACACATACTTCAACGACGGTTTGGGCACGTTAAACAATAAAATGAACAGGGCAAAACAGCTCAGTGAGAATCTAGCTATATTGCCTGAAACACGGCGCTATGTCCCCTTCGTACTTAGCTTAATCGTTGATATAATGATCGAAGAGGCCGATGACCCAGCTTCCAATGACAAGGATCAGTTTCAAAACTTCTTTTCTGAACGACTCATGCAGTCAGAATATAGCGATAGGGTAATTGGCCAGTTCTGCGAGCGCGAAATTAAGAAGGTTGGTGAAAAATTCAGAAGCTTAACCGTTGATCAACAAGTTGAAGTCTTTTGCGGAATAGCCTACATAAATGAAGGCGATAATGGCAGAGCTGACACTCGTTTTGTAAGAAAACTGATACGTCAAGCAACTGGTCTTCAGTCGGTTGGAGACCTGTCGGACACTTTCCTCTCACATCCGTTTCTTGTTGTTTCCAACGTGGGATCAGAGTCGGTAGTAGACCTACGTTTTGATTTCATGACGGAACACTTTTTGATGTTAGACTTAGCAAAGAAACTAACAACCAACCAAGAAACCGATCTGTTCTATGATATCTTGGACATCCAAGTTTTCAAAAAATACTGTACAGCAGACTCAACTATGTGTCGAGGTTTGGCTCTACGTCTTGGCGGTGATGATGACGAGTTTGGGCTTAGCATCATTGGCTTACAAGTCACGGGGGAGCGCCTGATCGCACAACACCTTGATGATAGAGAGAGCAACATATTGACCCCCGGAAGCGCGGCTTCACAGTTCTCATATTCGCTCATTTCTTTAATCGTTGCCCAAATGTCGTTAAAGAACAACCTAAATACATCCTCATTGACCAAAGCATTGACCGACATTTTTTCATCTGACGGAAATACCATATCGCGAATGGCTATAATGGACGGTGTTCACAGTGGTGATACGAAGTTTCGTCTGGATTTTAGAGGGCTAACATTTGTAGAATGCTTGTTTCATTCGATCGATATATGGTCATGCCAGTTTGATCATTATTCAAAGTTTGTTCGTTGCAGGTTTATCGCGTGCGAAGGCGTCCGGTCCAAGGACAGTGGCATTACTGTTGATACTTTTGACACAACATGCACGTTTGATGAGGCATTTGAAAAAGCATTCTCGATTGGCGAAACAAAAATCATCGATGTGCAAGAAAAGATTAAATCAGATATTACAGCATTTGTTTCTGATTTCTACTCCAGTGGCAGATACGAAGTTTTTTCAGAGAACTTTATTGAGCGCCATTACAACGGGTCCAATCCTACTATTAAGGCCAAAAATATGATCCAAGCCTTCAAGAAACATGGCGTTCTGGTATCAACTGACAAGAAGAACCGAAGTAAAGTCAACTGGTTTGCGATGTCCGATGATGCAAAGCCATCAATTGAACGCTTAATAACTCAAGGTGTTCTATCAGGAGTTTTGAAAAGAATTGCGGCAGACTTTATTTAAAGAAATTGAAGATTGTATTGGACTTTTTGATATTGCGTTGAGTTTTTCCTCTGACTGCAATGAACAGGCTTATCTGCTATCTAATATGGCAAAATTTCGCGGACTAAAATGCTACAATTATCACGAGTATTCAGCAGATCAATTTGGGTTGAACATTTATAATATCATGGAGTTTGTTTATAGCCGAACTGATAGGATAGTTATATTGAATTCATCGGACTATCGATCAACTAAAGCAACAAGATTTGAGTTTGATGCTATCTGCAATAGCAGCATATCGCAGAATATCGCGGTGTTTCAGTTGGGAGGTGCACCTTTGAACTTGGAGCCGAAGAATTGCCAAATAATCCACACTTTCGGAGACCCTGAAATACTGAGTGTGACTCATCCGGCCTGAAAGGTGAGAAGTGTATGGGCAGAGCGCGATACTGAGGTAGGCCTTTGTTGTCCCTGCCTTGTAGGATGCGTACATTGTGATCAAGGCCGCTTCGGCGGCCCTCCAGAAACGAGGGATTACCCTTCTTCTTTCGAGTTGTCAGTTTTGTTGTGCATTTAGGCGGCGGCAATACCAATCAGTTTTGACAGTTGGCGACAGCAATCTATGAGGTGCTTGAAACCAAGGCAACAATGTTGCGCAACTCGGTCGAACGCCAATTTTTTTCGACCCTCCGACTTTAGTATTGGAGCGGCCATTTAGGTTGGGCATTTTTAAGCTCTTGGCCCTAATCTGTTACTTTCCCCAATTCCACAAATTGCTGACACACCCGCCCTACTGATTAATACGACCATACAAGACGTATTACTCAGCGAGGCGACAATGATACAAAAAACTGAAGTATTACTGAGCGATAAGAGTTTCGCCAACAGACTAGATGTTCATCGCGGCACGATTTGGCATTGGCTCAAACACGACCCGACATTCCCCAAACCCTTTAAACTTTCGGAGCGCTGCACGCGTTGGCGGTTATCAGAAATCGAAGCGTGGGAAGATGCTAAACAGCAAGGCGCAGCGGCATGAAACGTATCCCGCGCCCAGCGCTGCACTCAACTAGCATCCGCACTTGGCGGGCGCATCACTTCCTTCAATGATGAGTAAGACCATGAACGAGAATGAACCCTCCGCTACGGCAAAACCTACACCCTAATGCCAATTGGCCCTGAAAGGGCAAACCCCATTCTGTTCAAGAACGGCGAACCAGTTCCCGTGACGCAAGAAATACGTAAGCATTTGGAACAACACACGACCTTCGATCAGGAAGCGCGATACTCTGACGGTCGGATTGAAAGGACCAAGGTTTGTTCGTTTGAATTCAATCCGACGAGTGAGCAACTCGACGATCAGAAATACACTACCTCCCCCAGTTGTCCAGGAAGAGGCCGTTCTGTTGTAGCTGACTGAATTCACCATCTTCCCGGAAAATGGGTAAAGCCCAAAGGCCCCACAAATGAAAACAGAGATTGCACCCGGGTTCATCGGAAGAATTTTTGCGCCCTCACGTTATGATTTTGCCGAAAGCAGTGAACACTATGCCTACGAGATAGAGCGCCTAGGTAAGTTTCGGATCATTGAATGCTCCGACAGAGTTCAGTGGATCATTCAAAGACGCATAAAGCCCCAAAACGAGCGTGCTGCAACACGATGGAAGGCAATAGGGTACTTCATGACCCGCGACGCGCTTGCACGCCTGTGGCACGCTAAAACAGGCGCTGCATTGGTCGCATTTGACCGCTCCATTTCATGTTCCATGAACGCAAACCTGCGATCTGGAAATTCTACGCTTCGGTCGATCGCGCCTTCAACATACCTCGGTCAGGATCATCACCATGGGGCGTGACAGACTTAATGAGAACCGAATCGACCAATTCGCCAAATGGATAAAGGAAGACACCCGACTACCCGCGTGGAAGGCCTTAAGCTCCACGGCACAAGCAGCATACATGCATCTCAAAGTCCGATGTCGCTATGAAGGCAAGAGGCTGAAATTCAATAACAACGGCGTTGTCGCGCTGTCCACCCGGACACTCGCAGCAGAAATGGGTGTTGCCCCGAAGACAGCAGCCACAGCATTGGCAGACTTGCAGGCCAAGGGGTGGATCGTATGCACCCAACGACACAGAAAGGGCGTCGAAGGCAATGCGCTGTCGCCGGAATGGCGATTGACGATGCTGCCGACCGAACATCTTGGCAAACCCAAAGCACCAACATGCGACCCGAGATTTTGGGAGAAGGGCAAAGACTACGAGGTTATTGAATACAAAAGCAGTAAACGGCCCGGTCACGCTCGGGGGGACGCTACTCGGTTCCAGAGCGCGAATACTGAAGCGTCCAATATGCTTAGGTTTCGAGGCGAGTAATTCAGAAACCTGCCGCTAAGTCTGCTGCTCCCTTGCTGCAAAGTTTGCAGCAGAAATTCCAAGGTTCGAGCCAACCTGCTGCAATGTCTGCACCAAGAACCGCCCAATTTCACCCACTCCCTGCTGCTGAGTTTGCCGCACATCTAATCACCATCTCTTACACACCGTTCACGCCCTGCAGCACCGTCATAGAATTAACATCCAAACGGGAAAACCTGTCAGAGAAAGCGCCCGATTTGCACCCGGGTTCAAAGTCCCATCAAAGCGACCAAGAAATTTGGAGAAAACCATGAATGTCATGATAGCATTTGCCACAGTATTGTATTTGCTGGTCGGCCATACCGCATACAGCAAGATCATCATTCCAAGCACATATCGCGAAGCTCTTGGCGGCGATGAAGACGCGATGTTGTCGCTTATCCATCGGAATGAAAAATCGTTGGTCCATTACCTGACATATGGGGGTTGGTTGTTGTTCTATCCGGCGTTCCTCGCCTTTGGCTGGATAATCGCCCGTTTGGACTTAGACATTTGAACCCGGGCGCAATTCTGAACGCGGCTCAAAAGCGAAACCCTATCTGACGCGCACAGGCTACAGAGGAAAACGACATGGGCAACACAAGCCAAGAACGAGACCCAACCTCAGGTCAAATCCCTCACAGGAAAACACCGAAGGGCGGTTTCACAGAAGGTCGCCGTATGCAGCATGTACGCAAACAAATACAACGGTCCGTCAGACAGTATCCCGAACGGCCACCGGAAGCGTTGGACGGCATCGACAGAGAAATCGAAGCCGCCATCCGGGAAGATCGCCAAATTCGCCTGGACCACGCATTTTCCCACGTTGCTATTCACCCAAGACGGATTGCCACATGTCATTCGCGCTCCGTTTTGAACCCGGGTGCAAACTGTATTGAACCCGCAGCCGAAGGTGAAGCTGCGAACGCCGAATGTGACGACGTTGATTACATCAATGAGTTTAGATTGGTTGTTGTCCACCGATTATCACTGAGGGGCGCACCCCTTGGGCAGATTGGGGCGTTACTGGATACATCCTCCAAACACGCCCAGCGTCTCTTTGATAAGCTGACAGATCGCCTCTTGGCGGAGGCGAAACATGCCGACATCGTGGTATTGGTCAGTGAGACACTCGCCTTTTATCACGCCATTAGAACCGATTGTATGGAGATTGCTGCAACCTGCGCCGACGCTTCAGTCCGCCTAGAGGCAATGGATACTGCTCTAGCAGCGGAGGCAGACAAACACCGATTTCTGAAAGCCTGTGGTTTTTACGAAAATGCAAGATATGTCCCACAAAAAAGTACTCTTAGCTAACTCTTACCTATTGCCAGCAGAAAACCTAGTTGGCTTCGAAAATATTCGTCACGGTTCGGATGAAGTCCGTGGGTTCAAAATAGAAACCGTATCGGAGTTTTGCGGCAAAATACCGTCTGACTTGGCTTTCTCAATGAATTGGGCATTTGGATCCGCGTGTTCTTTCAACCGGTCGTCAAATATCTTCCGCCGCATACAGGCGCTTACGATCAGTTCCAAATCATGAATCGGGTCGCATCCATATTTTCGAAAATACTTCGGGTATTTACTGGAATCATAAACATCGGGTGCCCCCCATGTATGACCGAAGCGCGGAGACTAACAAGCGCCCTCAATTGTTCCATTGAAATGTTACCACCCAACGTTTGATTGACGCCGTCAACGACCGCTTGAGAGGCATTGTTTGCGTCACCGAAAACAGCGTCCAGTGCCATATACAACACAGGAAACCGTTCTGCGGGATTGAGTGACCATGCGCGATAATAGTATTCAAGAGCCTTCAAATTCCGACCCGCATTTGGATCTTGCCCAGCTAACTTGCATGACAGTATCTGCATCCAATTGACGTCTACTTCAGTTAATTCGATGTCATACATACAAGGTGGCGTGTGGGTAGGACCGAAGGCCCATGATATGGTTTGCTCCGAACGGGAAATGGTACATTCCCCACCAAAAACACGCCTGCCCGAAAAGGTATGTCGATGGCGCGAAGGACAGGTTAAAGCAACTGCTCCAAGAATAGCGGATCGCGCTTTCTTAGCGGCACGAACATCTGGCGACATTACACCAAGCCAAGTCGTTGGCCTTTCTTCCCGGCCCGATTGGTCAATTTGAGGCGGAAACTTTGTTGTATCAAAGCGGGCCTGCAAGTTTGGATCGCTTTACCCAAATGCGTCATCGTCGTTTGGGCTGGAAAAGAAAAACTCGGGGAAACTGAGCTTCTGATCAACTGCAATTGTTGATAGCGGGAAAACCGTAACTTCCATAGTGGGTGAAAAAAGGCTGCTGGATGCTAATGCCGTTGCAAGCCCCAATTTTTCACCCTCGGGGATCCACTCGTTTAGCGGTCTCTCGTCGTTTGCAGAAAAAGTTGAGTTCCCAATAATACCAAAGTTCTCGGTCAAAAAGTGTTGGAGCTTCGAACATATCTCGCTCAATGGAAGCGCTTTCAAATAGGCTGGGCCTATGCCGCGTAAATGCAACGCCGCTAAGTTGAGTTCGACTGAATGATAATAAATATTAGCTCCAATCCTACGGTTGCGATGCGGCTCACCGGGATTTCCATAGAAAAAAGAGGACCGTAGACCGTTTTTCCCCATGGTAAGTGTTATTGATGCCAAGAGCATCTCTATCGTCTGTAGGTGTGATCTGTTAGTTCCCAAAATTCTCGCGTTCCCAGTTTTTAGATTATCCGGCCCAAAAGGCTCGATCTTAAAGTGAACGGTAGGGTCAACCTTCGATGCACCCCATTTCTATGTGAGCTTTGCGTGTGTAGTAGTGGTTGGGACCAGACAGCGGATCATCATGTATCGAGAACTGGCCAATAGCATCTAGTATGGCGGCTCGTTTGAAAGGGATATGAATTGCACGTGCGGTTCTGTTCTGAATTCTGATTCTTAGTGAATTCGGCCATCTGTGAGATAGCTCGCTCCCTCCAAATATTCCATCATAGCCTGTGTGCGCGATTATCAACGGTAGCTGAAATCTATCCACAGCCTGTTCGATTTCGTATGAAAGCAGGCTGCCACTCTTTCGCGTGTCGTCGCTCAGGATGACAACCGTTTGCTTCGAGTTTGCTAGCCTTTTACGAATACTTGCTTGCAACGTAGGCAGCTTACTTGTGTCTCTTACACTGTAAACCTTGTCGTGACTGTCAACGTACTTGAACTCATAATTTCTACCAGCGCTCCATTTCTGAAGCACAGAATAGTACTTAAAATCAGATTTGGCTGGATTAGCTTCGCCTAGACCATCAAAAGCTATGTAGGTTCCGTTTCGATATGCCATGCACTAGTTCCAGTCTCTCGCGATAGCTCCGAGATTGATGTCCTCGGCTTTTTCTTCGGGTAGAATGACGATGATTTTGTCCGTGATTTTCATCAGCTTTGTTTCCTCCACTATGGCAGCCAAAATCAGGTCCACTAGGATCGAGTTGCCAATGCCAACTCTGGCTAGTCCTGAACCCATCAATGGAATAACAAGTGGCTCTTTTGCACACAGCTTACGTGCACATCTCAGGAGGCCTCTAACTGCGACAATTACGTCATCTGTGCCTGCCTTTGTCACGCTATCAGAGACGTTCGTCCGGCTCAGTGCAGTAAAAGAAACTTGTGCTCATCACACACTACTGGCGCAGTGGTTCCGATCGGGTAGCGGTTCTGATTACCTTTTTGGCGTTCCCCAGATTTGGATTCGACGCCATCTAAAGCCGCCTCAAGTTGACCATCCAGTTCTGCAAGGTTGTCAGACCAAAACTCTTCGATAATGTGCCCGTGCAGTGTTATGCGTGAAACTAAAACGTTGTCGACTTCGCTATCAAAGAAATCGTTTACGCCAACAGCTTTCCAGCCTTGTTCGGCAAAAAAATCACCAAACTTTACGACAACAGGCGTGTCAATGTGTTTGCTTTTTATCTCGACCTGTCGCTTAAGAAATCCCGCGATCAGATGCCCGTCTAGGTAAAACCAAGCTAAACCAATCAACGGCCCCGCAAGCAGAAACAAAAGATAAGGCAACTCAATGTCGCCGTCAGTTGTGACAACTTCAAATGACTCGATTAATAGAAACAGGCCACCAAATGCCATAAAAACGGATCGTACTGCGTACTCACGGTAGGAGGTCAGGTCTCTCTTTATTCCGTTAAGCAGTTTTCGTAAGAATTCAGTCTTCAAGAAAAAGTCTCACATTGGCATTGTGCCAATGGCATAAGCAAAACCAACACAACCTAAAAGGGCATGTTCGTCAGGCCGGTTGCGTTTTAGCAATCACTGCCAGAAAATTAATTTTGGCGGGTAGGTTGGTGGGTAGCTGGATCAAACCGTCATTTTCTCCAATGAAATCAGAGATAAATGGCGGACCGAGGAGGATTCGAACCCCCGACCCCTTGATTCGTAGTCAAGTACTCTATCCAGCTGAGCTATCGGTCCGCGTTGGTGAGGCGCTATGTAGACCCGGCATTCGGGACGTGCAAGTCGATTCTGTAAAAATAATTCAAAAAGCCCCATCGCCCCGCGGGAGGCGAATTTCAAAGGTGGTACCTGTTGACCCTGTCTCGGTCAGAACAAGGTCACCCCCATGGCCCCGCAACAGTTCCTGTGAGATCGCCAAGCCCAGACCCGACCCGCCTTTGCGGACGCCACCCTGAAAGGGTGTGAACAGATTTTCACGCGCTTTGGTCGGCAGGCCCGGCCCTGTGTCGCTGATCTGAATACACCAGTTGGCGTCCTGCTCTTGCCCGGACAGGGTGATCCGACCGGGCTTTCCTGATGCAACCAGCGCCTGACGGGCATTTCGAACGAGGTTCATCATGACACGGAAAATCTGTTCAGGATCAGCTCGTACGACCAACTCTTCCGGCACATCATTGATGATCTCGACACAGGCATCGGCAACGGCAAGTTTCTCGCTAGCAACCACATCCTCGGCCACAGTGCGGAGCGGAACCAGTGTAAGCGACGGTGCAGGTTCTTCAGCGCGGCCAAATGCCAATGTGCTTTCGCACAGGGTTACCGCTCGGGTGATCGAGTTCACCAGCTTAGGGGCCATGCGACGCACCAACGGGTCTTCGCTGGATTCGATCCGGTCGGTAAACAGCTGGGCCGAGGTCAGGATGTTGCGCAGATCGTGGCTCACCTTGGCCACAGCCCCGCCCAGCTGCGCCAGACGCTCGCGCTGTTTCAGGGCCTGGGTCAGTTCGGTTTGCAACTGTTTCAGCGCCTCTTCGGCCTCGCGCAGCTCGGTCACTTTAGAATCCGGTGAGATGATTCCACGGGCATCTTCGGGGGCGCTGGCATAGCGCTGCATATATCCGACAACGCTTTTGATGGGCTTTACCAGAACCACCCGAACCGCAAGAAACAGGAAAAAAGCCGTGATGATCGAAATCACAAATGACAGGCCCAGAATGCGTAACCCATAATCCGTCATCGCCATACGCAAAGGCATGCTGTCAGTCGTCACCTCAATCAGCAGACCTGCGCCTTTCACAGGCTCGCCAATAACACGGATGACTTCATTTTCCGGCGTGAACAACCGCACGACAGCATCCCGGATCAAAACCCATGGTCGCGCGTCACGCAGGTCATAGGTCTTGCTGATCTGCCCTGGAATAGGAGAGGACAGCATCAACTGGCGCATCTCGTCTCGCCGCAGAACCACGTTATAGACGCCCGCATTGGCCAGCAGTTCAGCCTCAAGGTCCTCGGCCAGCATATCATCGGCCAACAAAGCGAGCGAGGCGATCTGAGCGCGCTCCAGCCGGTTCAGCAGGAAATCTTCGCGGAATCGCGCAATCGAAGGGACAAAAATCAGAACCTCGGCCAACATCACGAAGACCGTCGTCAGGATCAGAAATCGGCCTGACAGCGAGTTCACATTGCTCTCCCTTCCAGGTCAGGGCATCCAGCGCTGGACGAACCTGACCACACGTTTAACCGTTTGATTCTCAAACAGCCTTGGTGAGAAATAAGCGCCCGCCACCCGTTTGTTAAGCTCTCCAATCGTCGGATAGGGCGAAACCATGGCGGCAACCTGCCCCATCTTCAGATTATTGGCCAGCGCCAGCGACCACAAGCTGATCAGCTCACCCGCCTGATGGCCAACAATTGTGGCACCTACAGGTCGGCCTTTGACGACCATGACCTTGATGAAACCATTCGTTTTACGCTCGGAAATGGCGCGGTCGTTGTGGTGATAGTCAAACCGCGCAATTTCCATCTTATCGCCATGCTCGGCGCGCGCCTGCACCTCGGTCAGGCCAACCTGCGCCAGCTCGGGGTCGGTGTAGGTCGCCCAGGGGATATGTGCGGTTTTCGCCTTGGAGGGCAGCCCAAACAGCGCCGAACGAATGATAATCCCCGCGTGATAGCCCGCCACATGAGTGAATTGCAGCCCACCCGCGACATCTCCGATCGCATAGACCCTGCGGTTTGTAGTGCGCAGAGAGGCATCCACCTTGATGCCGGATCGCGTTGGCTCAATTCCGGCGGCGGCAAGATCAAGACGTTCGATATTGGCTTTCCGCCCCGCACCCAGCAGCAGGTGCGTGCCCGAGAAGATTTCCCCATTCTCTGTCACGACCTCAACCGCGCCATTTGTACTGCGAATCTGTGCCGCCATCGCCCGTTCATGGATCTCGACGCCTTCAGCGCGCAGGCTGTCCAGCACGACCTCTGCCGCCTCGGGATCATCCTTGCCCAACGCCTTCTGCCCTTCGATGACTGTGACCTTGCAACCGAGCCGAATATGCGCCTGCGCCATCTCCATACCGATGGGGCCGCCGCCGATGATCAGCAGATGATCGGGCTTGTCGCGCAAGTCGAAGACGGTCTCGTTGGTATAATACGGCACCTTGTCCAAACCGGGTATCGGCGGGACCAAGGGGGATGAACCTGTTGCAATCACAACCCGCCGCGCGGTGATCAGGTGATCCCCCGCCTGAACCTGTGTCGGAGAGACGAAGCTGCCAAATTCCCGGATTACCTTGACACCAAAGCTTTCGAACCGCTCTTGGCTGTCCATCGGCTCGATCTGCGCAATCACATCATGCACGTGGTCCTTGGCGGCGGCGTAATCCACCTGTGGCACCACATCCGCCACACCTAGCGCCGAGGCATGCGCCTGCCCATAGGCGGCCTTGCCGCTGGCAATCAGGGCCTTGGACGGGACGCAGCCGAAATTCAGACAATCCCCGCCCATCTTGTGACCTTCCAGCAGGATCACATCCGCACCCATCTGGCTCGCCCCCGCGGCGACCGACAGCCCACCTGACCCGGCCCCGATCACCAGGATATCGGATTTCAGTTCTTGCATGATCAGCTGTCCTTTTGGCCGCGCAGCGTTTTGATCAGAATGGGCAGAGCCGCCAGCACGCACAAGCCAACAATCGGGCCGATAACGAAGGGCTCCCACAGCAGTGAGACGTCCGGCGTCTCACCCCGGTCGAACACTCCGCCCAGCCCGACGCCAATCCAAGTATAGACGATACCGCCGGGAATGATGCCCAGCGCCGTGGTGAACAGAAAGTTGCGGAACTTCACCCCCACCAGCGCCGGCACCAGATTGGCCACAAAGAACGGAACCACCGGGACAAGGCGCAGCAGGAACAGGACCGAGATCTCATTCTCGCGCAGGCCGTCCTTCAGCTTTTTGATCGTGCCTTCCGAGGCCTCAAGACGCGCCGTCAAGGACGCCCCCAACCCCCAGCGCGCCGCCAGAAAGATCACCGAGGCGCCGATGGTTGCTGCAAAAATGTTGAAGACCGTGCCTGCGAAAAGGCCAAACAGGAACCCTCCGGTCATCGAGGCCACCGCAGCGCCAGGCAGCGAAAACGCAACGATGGCAATGTAGATCGCAATGAACGCGCCTGCCATTGCCCAGTAATTGGCGTCACGCCAGCCCAACAGGGCCTCTCGGTTGTCGCGCAGGGTCTCGAAAGTCAGGTAATCACCCAAGGTAAAGAACCCCACGGTGGCAACGGAAAGAATCACCAGCAAAGGAATATGTCGCGCAAGCCCGCTGCGCGGGGCCTGAGTTGTATCGCTCATGGGGTTGTCCGGTTTTATGCGTTTCATTCTGGCCCCAACATGCGATGTCGCGCCTCTGTGCAACAGGGGCCTCACGTTGCCTTGATCTTTTCGACAGCGAATGTGAGGGTTTCGGACCGCAAATCCGTGTTTTTGAAATCTTTCGACCCGCCGGATTACAGAATTGTTGCAAAAGGCGGCAAAACCCCCACCAAGGGGTTTGACTTACCCCCCGCTTGGCAGTAGAGGACGGGCTTCGAACACCACGGGCAGGCGAATCCGCGCTGCACCCGACCGAATAGATTGGAGACGGAGCGATGAAACGCACCTATCAGCCTTCGAACCTGGTTCGCAAACGCCGCCACGGTTTCCGCGCGCGCATGGCCACCAAGGCCGGCCGCAAGATCCTGAACTCGCGCCGCGCACGTGGCCGCAAGTCGCTGAGCGCATAAACCGCTCACCGATCAGGTTATGAACATGACGCCGCCGGAGGCCCCTGAGGATGGTAAGAACCAACCTGGGGATACGCCCCCGGCGGCGTCCGTTTGCGCATCCAAAACATTGATCATCCTCAGGAAACGATCCGATTTCCTGAAAGCCGCGCGTGCGCGTCGGCAGGGCACATCATCAATGATGGTGCAGGCGCGCAAACGCGCCGAGGGCGAGGCGGACGGGATTCGCGTCGGTTTCACCTGTTCCAAAAAGGTCGGCAATGCCGTGGCTCGCAACCGGGCCAAGCGACGCCTGCGCGAAGCTGCGCGCGAGGTACTGCCTGAGAAGGGGCAGGACGGCTGGGATTACGTGCTGATCGGTCGCGCCGATGTCACGGACGGACGCCCCTATGCGGCGCTGCTGGTTGATTTGCGCTATGCTCTGCGTAAAGTCCATGCTGCGCGGAAATGACATTGCTCTCGCATATCCTTGCCTTACCCATTCGGGCGTACCGGTTGCTGTTCAGCCCTTGGGTCGGGTTCAACTGCCGCTATCAGCCTACATGCTCGGCCTATGCGTTGGAGGCACTGGAAAAACACGGTGCCATCAAAGGCACATGGCTGGCCGCGCGACGGATTGGGCGCTGCCACCCTTTGGGTGGTGACGGGTATGATCCGGTTCCGGACCGTGAAGATCACTCCTGACCCGTCGTCGGACTTGACCGGAGCGCACCTTCGCTGAACAGTTGTGCTGTTCAATTCGAGGGCCAGATGACATCTGACGCGCGCCATTCCCTACCCACGCATGACGTTCTGAACCAGCCGCCTGTGCGCGGAGATTTAGACCTTTGGGCCTCTGACCCAGTACTGCAAAATGTGACAGGCGCGCGAAGCTCTATTCTTCGCAACTATGGTGCAGACCTTGGGCGTGCTGCAGTGAGAGACATGGCGCGCGAGGCCAATTTCCACTCCCCAGAACTTGTTCTGTTTGACCAAGGTGGACGCCGCCTGGATGAAGTGCGTTTCACTCATTCATACCATCACCTGATGCAACTCAGTCAATCATCCGGATACGCAGCCGTTGCCTGGTCTGACCTACCGAATGGTCACGCCACCCACGCCGCCATGGTCTACCTTGCCAGTCAGGTCGAACCCGGACATTGCTGCCCGCTGACCATGACTTACGCAGCCGTTCCAGCACTTGCGGCGAATGAAGAGATTGCCTCGATCTGGGTTCCCCGATTGACGGAATGGAACCACGATTCCTCTATCGCTCCTATCGCCTCCAAAAAAAGCGCCACGCTGGGCATGGCGATGACTGAGAAACAGGGCGGCTCGGACATTCGCGCCACTACAACGACGGCCACACGCGACGGAGATCACTGGCGGTTGCGTGGGCATAAATGGTTCTGCTCGGCCCCGATGTCCGACGGTTTCCTGACACTTGCCCAGACCCCCGGCGGTCTGACCTGTTTCCTTGTGCCCCGCTGGCTGGACGGCGAACGCAATGCAATCCACCTGATGCGGCTGAAGAACAAGCTGGGCAATCGGTCCAACGCCTCGGCCGAGATTGAATACCATGATGCGCTGGCCTATCAGCTTGGCGATGAGGGCGCGGGTGTGCGCACAATCCTGGAGATGGTGCATCACACACGGCTCGACACTGCGATGGCTCCGGCAGGTCTGATGCGGGCGGCCCTCAGCGAAGCGCATCACTGGGTCAGCCATCGCAGCGCCTTTCAGCGCCGCTTGATTGATCACCCTCTGATGCGCATCGTTCTGGCCGATCTCGTGCTGGACTGGGAGGGGGCGCTGACACTGGGAATGCGTGTGGCGCAGGCTTTTGACGGTCATACACCCGAGGATAAAGCCTTTTCCCGCATCGCTGTTGCACTCGCCAAATTCCTCAACAACAAACGCTGTCCAGCCGTCGTGGTCGAAGCCATGGAGGTGTTGGGCGGCATGGGCTATGTCGAGGACACCCCCCTGCCCCTGCTCTACCGTGAAGCCCCTTTGAACGGCATCTGGGAAGGTTCGGGCAATGTGATCTGTCTGGATATCCTGCGCACCCTGACCCGCGACCCCTTGGCCGCCCAGGTCCTGCAGGCCGAGCTTGAGGCGGCAACCGGAGTGAACCGCCACTATGATGCGGCGCTGAGGGACCACCGCGCCCGCTGGACCAATATCCCACCCGAAGCCGAGGCGCGCTGGTTTGCGGAGCGCACTGCTTTGCTGCTGACGGCCTCTCAACTGATACGCCAAGCGCCCGGGCCGGTCGCTGATGGATTTGTGGCGTCTCGGTTGACAGGTAACAATGGCCGCATCCCCGGTTCGGTGTCCGGGCTGGACACTGGTGCCCTGCTTGCGCGGTTGGGCTGACCCGCACACTTGCCCGGATACGCCATCTGCTGTAGGGGCAGCGCATGTTTGACGAAGCTGACGATATCCATCCGCTGTTTGCCGGCGCGCCTTCGACCACCGAGTTCAAGAAGCTGCGCAAACGCATCGTTCGCCACACCCGCGAAGCCATCGAACACTATGGCATGGTGGACCCGTCCGCGCATGAGAAAGACGGCAAGCCACCCCGCTGGTTGGTCTGCCTGTCAGGCGGTAAGGACAGCTATACCTTGCTAGCGGTTCTGTACGAGCTGAAATGGCGCGGCCTACTACCGGTCGATCTGCTGGCTTGCAATCTGGATCAGGGCCAGCCGGGTTTTCCCGCTACCGTCCTACCCGAGTTTCTGGAACGCATGGGTGTACCGCACCGCATCGAATATCAGGACACTTACTCGGTCGTCATGGACAAGGTTCCCCAAGGCCGCACCTTTTGCGCGCTATGTTCGCGCCTGCGCCGGGGCAACCTGTACCGCATCGCGCGGGAAGAGGGCTGCTCGGCCGTGGTGCTGGGTCATCACCGTGACGACATCCTTGAGACGTTTTTCATGAACCTGTTCCACGGCGGCCGTCTAGCAACGATGCCGCCAAAGCTGGTGAACGAAGAAGGCGACCTGTTCGTCTTTCGCCCCCTTGCCCATGTCGCCGAGGCGGATTGCGAGAAATTCGCCAATGCGATGAACTACCCGATCATTCCTTGTGACCTGTGCGGCAGCCAGGACGGGTTACAACGCCAGCAGGTCAAACAGATTCTCGATCAGTGGGAAAATAACAGCCCCGGACGGCGGCAAGTGATGTTCCGCGCCTTAACCAATGCGCGCCCTTCGCACCTTTTGGACCCGAAATTGTTTGATTTTGTTAATCTTTCCATCAATTCGAGCGAAAAAACAGAAAAAACGGATGATATTCCACAGCTGCGTTAACGAGTGACTCAGACTGATTTTCTACGGTTTGACCTGAGCGCAAGATGCTCAGGGTAAAGGCGAAGACGAACCGATGAGGAAATCTGTTTCCGTTGATCAATTTCTCGATACTCTCACCACGTATCTGAGTGGCCCGCCGGTGCTGGCCTTTGCTCCCGCCATTTCGCTTGCGGCTTTCTGGATCGGTGGAGAACGTGCGCTTGTCGTTGTGGCACTGAGCCTACCGTTGCTGATCGTCGCCTTCGCCTCAGTCAGACGCACGCAAACTGCACGCAACTCTCCACTGCACCAACACGGAAGACTGGCGCCAACGGATAAGTTTGCCGCCGAACTTGAAAATTTCTTTGACCGTACCGATCACGATAACATGGGATCGGCTTGTATGATTATAGCCTTAGACGGGTTCACAGAATTTGTTGACCTGCACGGAAATGCGGCCGCGACCCATCTGTCCAGCCAATTTTGTGACCGCATCTTCTCGGTCATTCGAACCGGCGATATTGCGACACGATTAGACGAGTGCAGAATCGCCATCGGCCTGCGCCCGTCACAGCATCTCGATCTCGAAGCCTGTATTCAGATGTCGGGCCGCATCCAATCCGCCGTTGAAGAGCCGATCACCCTAAACGGCACCACTGCCTATGTCTCGTGTTCAATCGGTTTTTGCCTGCAATCCGCAATTCGCGGATCCGGGTTTGAAAATTGGATTGATGCCGCATCTGCTGCGCTATGCGAAGCTCAGCGTAATGGGCCCTCAACGATCCGCGCCTTTTCAAACGAAACCCGCCGTAGATCCAATATCAGGGCCAACCTTCGCAAAGAGTTCGAGGCTGCGCTGGACAACGGACAAATCCGCCCCTGGTTTCAGCCTCAGGTTTCCACAGACACAGGGCGGGTTACGGGGTTTGAAGCCCTGGCCCGCTGGGAGCACCCGCAAAAAGGCATCTTGAACCCACAGATATTTCTGCCTTTTGCCGAACAGGCCGAGCTTATGGAGAGGCTTGGCCAGACGATGCGGCATCATGCATTCTCCGCGATGTGCGACTGGGACCGGAACGGGGTTCACGTCCCACGAATCGGAATCAACTTTTCTTCGGACGAGCTACGAGACCCTGCTCTGCTGGACCGATTGAAATGGGAAATGGACCAAAACGACCTGACGCCCGACCGACTGGCTGTCGAAATTCTGGAAACCGTGTTTTCGCGACGTCCGGACGATGTGATTACCCGCAACGTTACCAGCCTTGCAGCACTTGGCTGTTGTATCGATCTGGATGATTTCGGCACTGGACATGCCTCGATCGCCTCGATCAAACGGTTTGATGTGACGCGGATCAAGATAGACCGAACTTTTGTGGCCAAGGCGGACAGTGATGCATCGCAACAACAATTGGTCAGTGCAATTCTGACTATGGCCGAAAGGTTGAATGTGGAAACACTCGCCGAGGGTGTTGAAACCACCGGTGAGCACGCGTTGATGGCACAGCTTGGTTGTGACCACGTTCAAGGCTTTGGCATTGGCAAGCCCATGCCGTTCGAAAAGACCATGGATTGGATCTCGGCCCACCAGAACAAAGTCAAAGGCATTCCCAAGATTGGACGGCAAGCGGGTTCCTGATCGCAGGTTTTCACCACAAAAGCCCAATCTGGAACCATAAGGCGGGCGAATCCGCTTGACCTTTGGGGCTGCACTCTGTTGAACCCACCGGGTGTGTTTCACTGCTTAAGGTGGCTGTCCCAGATGGACGATCAGAACAAGAATCTCATCCTCGCAACCGCGCTCAGCTTTGTCGTGATCCTGGTTTGGTTCGTGCTGTTTCCACCGCCCGAGCAAACCACCATTACTGATCAGGCTGAAATCAGCGCCATCGAAAGCGATGAGGTTCAGACCCCCAGCGCCTCCAGTGCGGGCACCGTAGGCGAAGCCACGGCGAGCGCAGAAGAAACGCTGCCCGGGTCGTCCGAGGCCGCGCGGATCAAGATCGACACGCCCCGCCTCGAGGGCAGCCTGTCGTTGTCCGGTGGCCGCATCGATGAATTGTACCTGAAGGATTATAAAGTCTCGATCCAGGACGACGCACCGATTGTCGAACTGTTCTCTCCGGTTGGATCTGAGTCTGCATATTATGCGCTCTACGGATGGGCGCCTGGCGCTGGTGTCACCGGCACGGACGTACCCGGGCCGAACACGGTCTGGATCGTCGAAAATGGTGAAACACTTGGGGTGAACGCTCCAGTTACGTTGAAGTGGGAGAATGGCAACGGCTTGACCTTCCGCCGTACCATCTCGGTGGACGAGAACTATATGTTCGAAGTCACACAAGCGGTGGAGAACAACACACAAGCCGAGGTCGGCATGGCGCCATATGGCATCCTCGCCCGCCATGGTATCGGCGAAGATGGCGACCTGCCCGGACTGAAGAATTTCTTCATCCTGCATGAAGGCGTGATGGTCATGGCCGACGGTGTTCTGGATGAAATCGACTACGGCGATGTGCGCGACTTTGACATTGATCCGAACGAACGGGCGCAAGCCGAGGTCTTTCAGGTCAAAGACGGTGGCTGGGTCGGCTTTACTGATCACTATTGGATGACCACCCTGATCCCGGCTGAGGGCACGACCTTCAAGGCAGCAGCCAAATACGATGCCCGTCGCAAGATCTATCAGACGGAAACTGTACTGCCGACATTGCTTGTCGCACCTGGGGCTACTGAAGAGGTAACAACCCAGCTGTTTGCCGGTGCCAAGGAATGGGAAACCATTCGTGAATATCAGGCCGAAGGCGTTCAAAAGTTCATCGACAGCATCGACTGGGGCTGGTTCTATTTCCTGACCAAGCCGATCTTCTGGCTGCTGCACAATATTAACGCCCAGATCGGCAACATGGGCTGGTCGATCATCGGCCTGACCCTGATCATCAAGGCGATCTTGTTCCCGCTCGCGTTCAAGTCCTATGTCTCGATGGCGAAGATGAAGGAACTGCAGCCGCAGATGGAGGCCCTGAAAGAGGCCGCTGGTGACGATCGTCAGAAAATGCAGCAAGGTATGATGGAACTGTACAAGAAGGAAAAGGTTAACCCCGCCGCGGGCTGTTTGCCGATCCTGATGCAGATCCCGATCTTCTTCTCGCTGTATAAGGTGATCTTTGTCACCATCGAACTGCGTCAAGCACCGTGGTTTGGCCCGTTTCAGGACCTCAGCGCACCGGATCCCACGTCAATCATGAACTTCTTCGGCTGGCTGCCTTGGGCCGGGCCGCAACCTGACACCCTTATGGCGCTGATCTTCATCGGCATCCTGCCACTGTTGCTGGGGATTTCGATGTGGCTGCAGCAAAAGCTGAACCCGGCACCAACAGACGCGACACAGGCAATGATCTTTGCCTGGATGCCCTGGGTCTTCATGTTCATGCTCGGTGGGTTTGCCAGCGGCCTTGTGGTGTACTGGATCGCGAACAACACGATCACCTTTACCCAACAGTATCTGATCATGCGCAGCCAGGGTTATAAACCGGATGTATTTGGCAACATCAAATCCGGTTTCAAGCGCGCCGCTAAGACGGATGACAAATGACGGCTGAAGTCACCCATATTTGGCGGCATCCTATGAAAAGCCACGGCCACGAAGCCGTGCAGACCGTGACAGTGACCCCCAGGCAGACAATGCCCGGGGATCGCGTTTGGGCAGTTGCGCACGAAGCGTCAAAAGCCGATGGCACGAAATGGGTACCCTGCGTCAATTTCAGCCGAGGGTCAAAAGCCCCAAACCTGATGGCCATTTCCGCCAATCTGGACGCGAATCTGCTGACCCTGACCCATCCCGATCGCCCCGATCTAACCTTTGACCCGGATCGGGAACAGGACGTTTTTCTGGATTGGGTGCGCCCGCTGATGCCCGCGGACAGGGCGGCATCTGCCCGGATCGTTCGGATACCAGGGCGTGGGATGACAGACAGCGATTTCCCGTCAATCAGTCTGTGCAACATGGCCTCTCACCGGGCGGTTGAACAAAAACTGGGGCAAGACCTGTCAATCAAACGCTGGCGTGGTAACATCTGGTTCGATGGCCTGCCCCTGTGGGAAGAATTCGACTGGCTCGACCGCGAGTTGCAAATCGGTGAGGCCGTATTCCGCGTCCGCGAGCGGATTGTGCGCTGTTTGGCGACCACTGCGAACCCCGATACCGGCGACCGCGATGCCGACACTTTGGGCGCGCTGAACAGCTGGGGCCATCAGGATTTCGGCATCTATACCGAAGTGGTTCGCGGCGGGGTAATCTCGGTCGGTGACAAGGTGATACCGTTATGAGCACCCTACCCTTCCCTCTGGCCCAAGATCCCGATGAATTCTCGTTGGAGCGCGGGCGCAAGCTGTTTGCGGGGCCTTCCGAGTTTGTCAAAGGCGTTGTCGCCATGAGCGGGCTGCCTGACCCCGACCGGCTTGAGGTCTGTTTCGCAGGCCGTTCAAATGTTGGCAAGTCCAGTTTGATCAATGCGCTGACCGGAACCAAGGGGCTGGCGCGTGCATCGAACACGCCGGGCCGCACGCAGGAAATCAACTTTTTCACCCAAGGGCCAGAGCTGTATCTGGTCGACCTTCCCGGCTATGGCTATGCCAATGCGCCGGTTCAGGTGGTGGAAAAGTGGCAGCGGTTGCTGAAACAATATCTCAGTGGCCGACAGACCCTGCGCCGGGCCTTTGTCCTGGTTGACGCGCGCCATGGGGTAAAGCCTGTTGATGCCGAGATCATGAAGCTGCTGGACACCAGTGCCGTAACCTTTCAATGCGTGCTGACCAAGGCAGACAAGGTCAAGGCCAATGAACGCGAAAAGGTTCTGAACCAGGTCCGCTCGGCCCTGTCCAAACACCCCGCCGCTTTCCCCGAAATCGTGCTGACGTCGTCCGAAAAAGGGGATGGTATCCCAACGTTGCGCTCGATCATCACGCATCTGGAATAGCTTGGCCCTTGGCAGCACCTTTCAAAGGCCCTAACACGGTGGGCCAGAGGGACCTTAGCCATGAAGACAAGAGATATGAACCGGGATTGGATCGCCACCGCCGCCACATTGAACAGCGCACTGCCCTATCTGCAGCGCTATGACGGGGCCATTGTCGTCATCAAGCTGGGCGGACACGCCATGGGCAGCGATGAAGCGATGGAAAGCTTTGCCCGTGACGTGGTTCTGATGCGCCAGGTGGGCATCAACCCGGTTGTGGTACATGGCGGCGGTCCCATGATCAACGCGATGTTGGACAAGCTCGATATCCAATCCGATTTCGTGAACGGTAAGCGTGTGACGGACAAGGCGACTGTCGAAGTGGTCGAGATGGTGCTCTCGGGCCTCGTGAACAAACGCATTGTTCAGGCCATCAACGGACAGGGAGGGACTGCGGTTGGCCTGTCGGGCAAGGACGCCAACCTGATGATCTGTGATCAAACCGATGCCTCGCTGGGGTTTGTTGGCTCTCCTTCCGAGATGAAACCCGAAATCCTGCACGATCTGTTTACGCATGACGTGATCCCGGTAATTGCGCCACTGGGCGCCGGGCGCGAGGGTGAGACGTTCAACGTCAACGGTGACACCGCCGCCGGTGCCATCGCCTCGGCCTTGAAGGCAGACCGTCTGCTGTTGCTGACCGACGTATCAGGCGTCAAGAACGCTGCCGGAGAGGTCGTGACCGAGCTAAAAGCCGGTCAGATCCGCGAGATGACCCTGGACGGGACCATCGCAGGCGGAATGATCCCCAAGACCGAAACGGCGCTGGACGCACTACATAGTGGGGTACGGGCCGTAGTCATTCTGGATGGGCGCGCGCCCAATGCGGTGCTACTGGAACTGTTCACCGAACACGGAGCTGGGTCGCTGATCCGACCCGATTGATCGACAGCGACGGAGGTGACATGACAGAACAAACCGCACCTTCTCCGAACATTTATCAACGTGTCGACAGCGCGGCAGCTGAGGTTGGGCTTATCGTGATGGGTGCGTTGCATCCTGGGCGCGCTAATGCCAAGCAATTGGACAGCGGCACTCTGATCCTGCTAGGTGCAGGGCCCACGTTCTGGCCTGTTTTGAAATCAGCCCCCGAATGGCAAGGTCCCGACCCTGTTGACCGGTGGTCGCACCGCGCCGTCAATCAGATGGCGCGGAATTTGGGGGCCCGAGCCTATTTCCCATTCGGTGGCCCACCCTATGTGCCGTTTATCGACTGGGCGCTGAAATCGGGGCGTACATTCAGCAGCCCTGTTGGCGCCTTGGTGCATGACACGGTCGGTATGATGATCTCGTATCGCGGCGCGCTGCATTTTGATCAGGAATTCGAGATTGCCGGTGCCCATAATTCATCGCCCTGTGTTACATGCGATGCCCCTTGCGCTCAGACCTGCCCAGTCGGGGCCCTGAACACCCACAGCTTCTATGACGTTGAGGCCTGCCACGGGCATCTGAGCACAGAGCAGGGCCAAACCTGCATGACCGGTGGCTGCCTTGCGCGCCTGGCCTGCCCTCTCAGCCCCGGGGCCGGGCGGGACCCAGAACAATCCGCCCACCACATGAGGTCTTTTCACCCGTCATGACTCGCACCCTGATCCTGACCCGCCATGCCAAATCCAGTTGGGATGAGCAGACGCTCAGCGATCATGATCGGCCACTGAACAAACGTGGACGCTGCTCCGCACCTGCTGTGTCCGGCTGGCTACTCAGGAATGGCTGGCTACCGAATGAGGTGCTCAGCTCTACCGCCCTCAGAACCCGCGAGACGTGGGATCGAATGGGGCTGCAGGCTGATCTGATCCAGTTCGAACGTTCGCTGTATCTGGCCGGTTCCGATCTCATGATGCGGGCCCTGTCGCAGGCTTCTGGCCAAACCGTGCTGATGCTGGGCCACAACCCCGGGATCTCTGAATTCGCCAGACAGCTTGTGCGGCAGGCGCCAGATCACGGCCGTTTCGATGACTACCCGACCTGCGCAACAACAGTCATACAGTTCGAGATCAACTCCTGGGCCGCGCTTCGGTGGCACAGTGGGGATGTCTTGGGGTTCGTCATTCCACGCGAGTTGCCGGAATAAAAAAGGCGGGGCAAAAACCCCGCCTTTCATGGTTCTTCCGATCGGGATCAGTGACCCAAAATCTGGCTCAGGAACAGCTTGGTCCGCTCGCTTTGTGGGTTGTTGAAGAACTCTTCTGGTTCGTTTTGTTCCACAATCTGACCGGCATCCATAAAGATCACGCGGTTGGCGACCTGACGGGCAAAACCCATCTCGTGGGTCACACAAAGCATGGTCATGCCTTCTTCGGCCAGCTCGATCATAGTGTCGAGCACCTCTTTGATCATCTCAGGGTCCAGCGCCGATGTAGGTTCGTCGAACAACATGATCCGCGGCATCATGCAGAGCGAACGGGCAATCGCAACACGCTGCTGCTGACCACCCGAAAGCTGGCCAGGATACTTGTCGGCCTGTTCTGGGATTTTCACCTTCTCTAGGAAGTGCATCGCACGCTCTTCAGCCTCTTTCCTGGGCGTCTTGCGCACCCAGATCGGGGCCAGCGTACAGTTTTCCAGAATGGTTAGATGCGGGAAGAGGTTGAAGTGCTGGAACACCATCCCGACCTCGGACCGGATCTTGTCGATGTTTTTCAGGTCATTCGACAGTTCCGTCCCATCCACCATGATCGTGCCTTGCTGGTGTTCCTCCAGCGCGTTCAGACAGCGGATCAGGGTGGACTTACCCGACCCTGACGGCCCCGCGATAACAATCCTCTCGCCCTGATTGACGGTCAAATTGATGTCGCGCAGCACATGGAAAGACCCATACCACTTGTTCATGTTGTTGATTTCGATGGCGACCTCGTCGCTCACCTGCATCTTGGATCGGTCGATTTCGCGGTCTATTGCAAGTTCAGACATGTGTTGAACTCCTTAACGATGGCCAGTCTGAAGCTTGCGCTCCAGATACATGGAATAACGGGACATGGAGAAGCAGACGACGAAGAACAGCGCGCCGATAAAAGCGAACAGTTCCCAGTAGATGCCGTTCCAAGCGGTATCAGCGCGGATCGCGTTGGCTAGGCCAAGCACGTCGAACAGTCCGATGATCGACACCAGAACCGTATCCTTGAAGATCCCGATGAATGTGCTCACGATGCCCGGAATTGAGATTTTCAGGGCTTGTGGCATGATGATCAGTCGCTGTGCCTGCCAGTAGTTCAGGCCCAAACTGTCGGCGCCCTCGTACTGACCGCGTGGCAATGCAGCCAGGCCACCCCGGATCACTTCGGCCATATAGGCGGCTGAGAACAGGGTCATCATGATCATCACCCGCAGGATGATGTCAAAATTGGTGCCTGGTGGCAGGAACAGGTTCAACAGCAGCGAGGCCACGAACAGTAGCGTGATCAGCGGTACGCCGCGAATGAACTCGATAAAGCCCACACACATGTATTTGACGATAAGAAGGTCCGACTGACGGCCCAGCGCCAACACGATACCGATCGGCAGCGAGACACCGATGGCCACAACACCCAGCAGGATCGCCAGCATGAAACCACCGAACTGACGACTTTGCACGGCTTCGATACCGATCGGCAGGATCGAATCCAGGGCACCAACGAAGTAGCTCGATAGAAACAGCCACCAGATCAACGCAGCCACTGCACCACCGATCATCCCGAGCAATTCGCTTTGTTGCTTGCTGACGACGGTGTAGACGGCCCAGCCGGCAACAAATCCAAGTGCCGCCGACAATGGCCCCCAGATGGTACCACCCCACATCAACCAAGGCATCAGGAAGGGGTAGATCGCGCTAAAGATCAGCAACTTGCTCGGAACACGGTCCGAATACAGCACTGGTGCCAGAGCAACCAGCAACAGAACAAGCGCCAGAATCGGCCGCCAGTACAGATGGCTCGGGTAGAATCCGAACAACAGCTGCAGCCAGCGATCATTGATGACAGCCCAGCAAGCATGACCATGGGTGTCTCCCCAGGTTGCCATCATGATCTCACGGCACTCAGTCAGTGAATTGGCATTCCAGACGGATTGGAACGTCCATGGCAGAACGCCCGACAACACATAGTAGATTGCATAGAGCGAAACCAAAGTCAGGATCGAATTGAACCAACCAGAAAACAGATTGTGCTTAACCCAACCTACTATTCCCACTTCGGACGCTGGTGGCGCTTTCTCCGGCAACATTTCCGCGCGGACAAATGAAACATCACTCATATTACCGCTCCACCAATTTGACACTATTGTTGTACCAGTTCATCACTGCCGAGATGCTCAGCGAGATGCACAGATAGACCAGCATCAGCAGTAGAACGCATTCCAGCTCGCGGCCGGTTTGGTTCATGGTGATGCCACCCAGGGTACCTGTGATATCCATATATCCCACCGCAATCGCCAGAGACGAGTTCTTGGTCAGGTTCAGGTAGTTCGAGATCATTGGCGGGATGATCACGCGCAACGCTTGCGGCAGGATCACCAGACGCATAATCCGGCTCGGGCGTATACCCAGCGCGGCGGCGGCCTCGGTCTGCCCCTTGGAAATGGCGAGAATTCCGGCCCGCACGATCTCAGCGATGAAAGCTGCAGTGTAAAGGGACAGGGCCAACCACAATGCGATAAGCGAGTTCCGCAAATGGGTGCCGCCTTTGAAGTTGAACCCTTTCAGTTCCGGGTATCCCAAATGGAATCCCAACGCAGTCAGCAGGATCAACATCGGCACAAACAGAATACCCAACTGAATGTGCCAGATGGTTGGGCGATCACCAGTTGCTTCCTGTTTTGCAGCGGCATTAGCGGATACTTTGCGCATCACAAAAATGCTGCCCGCCAAAACGACCAGAAAGGCGACCAGATCCAATGAAATGTCGAAGCGTAAGCTGGACGCACCAAACAAGTGGATATCGCCAAGACTGCGTGAAAACAGGAGCTCTGGGATATAGACACCGCGATTGGTGACGGCGACAGAGTTGAAAAAATCCATCGTGGCCGTCGGGGTTTCGCCTCGGAATGCATTGGGTGCCGGTAAACCTTCGATCAGAATGGCCATAGCCAGAACGATCCAAAGCAGCACAGGCACGTTACGGAACATCTCGACATAAACAGTCATGATCCGCGCTATCAACCAGTTGTTTGAAAGCCGTAATACACCAACGAAAACACCGATAATCGTCGCCGTGATACAGCCGAGAACTGCAACAACAAGTGTGTTTAGCAATCCGATAAGCCCAGCACGCAAGTGGCTGTCTCGAGAATCGTATTCCAGCAGGCGTTGGTTGATATCGTAACTTGCAGGTTCGCCGAAGAACCCGAATTCTACGGGTTTACCAAGTGCTTCGAGGTTCTGAATGGTGTTGGAAATGATCCAGGCTGCCAAAAGCATGAAACCGATCATTGCAATGACCTGGATGGTCGCAGATCGGTACCGCGTATCGTAAAGGAGCATGGACAGCCGGAACTGCTCCTTTGGCGGGTCAGTGAGAGTCGACATGACCTATGTATATCCCCGTGTCATCCCGTTATTCGCAGACAGAGTTGATCTCTGTTCAATCTAACCGGGACTGTTTCTTATGGATTGAAAAAGGGCGCAGGATGAACTGCGCCCTCTTCAATGGATATTAGCGGAACGGCGGCGAGTACAGCAGGCCGCCATCGGTCCACTGACCGTTCAGGCCGCGTGCCAGACCGATTGGGGTTTCTTCACCGATGTTCTTGGCAAAGACCTCACCATAGTTACCACCCGCCTTGATGGCGCGCATTGCCCACTGTGCGTCCAGACCCAGCATCTCACCCAGAGTGCCTTCGCTGCCCAGCAGACGGTTCACTTCGGGGTTGTCGGTGCCAGCAGACATCTCGTCGATGTTCGCCGAGGTCACACCCAGCTCTTCAGCCGAAACCAGTGCGTTCAGTGTCCAGCGAACAACGTCGCCCCACTCGTGGTCGCCATGACGGACCAGCGGGCCCAGCGGCTCTTTCGAGATGATTTCGGGCAGCAGGATGTGATCACCGGGGTTTTCGAACGTGGCGCGAGTTGCGGCCAGGCCAGATGCGTCGGTGGTATAGACGTCACATGCGCCAGCCAGATACTGCTGCTGCGCTTCTGCGTTGGTTTCGATCGGAACCGGCTCGTAGCTGATGTTGTTCGAGCGGAAGAAATCCGCCAAGTTCAGCTCGGTGGTGGTGCCGGTCTGGATGCAGACAGTCGCGCCGTCCAGTTCCTTAGCCGAGCTTACGCCCAGCGCTTTGGGAACCATAAAGCCCTGACCGTCGTAATAGTTTACACCGACGAATTCGAACTTCAGGTCTACGTCGCGGCTGAAAGTCCAGGTGGTGTTCCGGGCCAGCATGTCGATTTCGCCCGAAGCAAGCGCAGTAAAGCGTGTCTTACCTGTGGTCGGAACGAATTCAACGGCGCTTGCGTCACCCAGAACCGCAGCGGCAACGGCGCGGCACAACGAAACGTCAAAGCCCTGCCATTCACCATTTGCGTCGGGCGCGGCAAAGCCGACCAGACCGGTGGTCACACCGCAGTTCAGCTTACCGCGCGCCTTGACGTCGTCCACGGTTCCCGCCATGGCTGCGCCTGCGGCCAGACCGGCAACTGTGGCCGCGCCCAAGATTACGGATTTTTTCATTTTTACCTCTTCCTGATTGTCCATCCCGTTCAGGGACGGTTCTATCCGGCACCTCAGGTACCAGAAAGGTTTCCCCAAAGGTGTCTCCCCTTTAGTGCGCACGAGTTTGGTCGCATTCATAAACAAACGTCAAGGGTCGGATCAGGGAAAACGATGGATCAACTCACAGATGTCCATCAGAGCGGTAAAAATTCAGAAATCTAAGATCAATCAGAGACGTCGTAGAAGCGTTTAGCGTGTAAAAAGGCAGAACGTTTGACTTCGGCTGCTTCATGCGCCTCGTCGTCATGGCCCCATTGCTCGATTTGCCACAGCTCGTCCAACCGCGAAATCCGCCAGATCTCTTGCGCATCACACCAATCGGAAGTGGCCGCAAACCCAAGGATCAACGAGCCCGAAAGGCTGACCAGATCGTGGAAGGCAGCCAGTTGGAAGTTGTTGAAATCATGCACTCGCCGGCGCAACTGATCCAGCGCCGCCACGTCTTGCGGCTGATGCAGGATACCTGTGACGGGCTGCAGGCGAACCGACATGGCTTCCGCGGCCCAGTCCAACACCGGGTCCCACTGCTCAGCTTGCCGCTGCTGCAACTCTTGCGGGTGGGCGGCGCGATAGCACAGCAAATCCGAATCGCCATAATCGGCCAGCATGTCTGCAACTTCGGCGTGCTGAATCTGTACCTTGTCGATGGCTGCATTGGCCGAACGCGTGTAGGGCATCGTCCCTGGGTCAACCTGTTCTTCCAGCGCGTCCCATTCGGCCGCAACGGCCTGAGCCATCGGCAAGGTCGGCAGGATCAGTCCGGCCCGCGCAGGTGTTTTGACCCGACGACCGTCCAGTTCGACCGTAAATCCGCCATCGGCCTCGACCACCTGACATGCAGTCCAAAATCGTTTCGGTTTCCAGTCACTCATGTCTTCAGGTCCAGATATCGTCCAGTGCGCCCGGCAACTGGTCAAACGTTTCGATAATACGAGAGGCAGCGGCCAGGGCAGGCCGTTCGTGATACCCCCAGGTGACGCCAATTCCCGTGACACCGGCGGCGGCGGCCATATCCATGTCGAATCGGGTATCCCCGATCATGACCGTATCAACCGCATCGACGCCGGTTTCGGCCCGTGCCGTGTCGATCATCGAAGGATGCGGTTTTGACGGGTGGTGATCTGCGACCTGCCGGGTCACGAAATAGCCTTGCAGACCGTGACCTTCGATCAAAGCCTCCAGACCACGTTGCGATTTGCCTGTCGCCACGCCCAGCAACATCTCGGGGATTGCATGCAGTGCCTCGATAACCTCACGGGCTCCGGGGTAGAGCGGCGAACTGGCCATTCCCTGTTCCAGCCGATGTGCGTGATAGGCCTGTTTATAGCCCTCTACCAACCGCCCCTGATCCACAGCAGAACACTCGGGCACCAACTGTGCCATGGCTTGTGGCAGAGATAATCCGACTATGGACAAGATCCCCGCCCTATCCGGTACCGGCAGAGACAAGGCATCAAAGCTGGCGGTCATGGCCGCAACGATGCTGCCCTGGCTATCAACCAGGGTTCCGTCCACATCAAATAGTACCAGACGCAAGGGTCTGCTCATTGCAGAGACTCGAACGGATCATCCGCAGCCAGGTCTTCGGCCCATCCGAATGTGTCCCAACTGTGTTTCATATGATCAGGCAAGGGTGCGGTAACCGTGATCTTCTTACGCGTCACCGGGTGCTGAAACGAAGCCTGCCGCGCATGCAGGTGCAGCTTTTTGCTGATCACACCGCCCAACTGCGCACCCCAGCCATCGCCAAGGTTCTCTTGACCCGAACCGCCGTATTTTCCATCCCCGATGATTGGGTGCCCAATCGCTGCCATATGCGCACGCAACTGATGGGTGCGACCGGTGATCGGCTCCATCGCGACCCAGGCGGCGCGTCCGGCCACTCGGTATAGCGTAGCGTAAAGTGTATGGGCCCGCTTCGCGCCTGGCGAGTCGTTGATTTCGTTCAGATGGACAGGGATCATCTTTTCGCCCTCGCCCTGGCTGCCATGGCCCGGGGCCTTGACCAAACCGGTCTTGATCTCGCCCAGATAAGGGGTCGGCACCCCAGCGACCAGAGCCCAATATATCTTGCGCGTGTCCCGGTGACGGAAAGCGGCGGTCAGTGCTTTGGCGGCCTCGCGTGTGCGGGCCAGCAACAGCACGCCCGAGGTATCCTTGTCCAGTCGGTGCACCAATCGGGGGTTTTCGTCATATCCAAAGCGCAGCGCCTCGGACAGGCCGTCCACATGCCGGGTCTGGCCGCTGCCGCCTTGCACCGGCAAGCCTTGCGGTTTGTTCAGCGCGATCACGTGATCATCACGATAAATCACGCAAGCCTGCATCATCTTGGCATCCGCATCTGTGATCCGCGGTTTCACCTCGACCGGTTTGTGGTCCGCATCCGGCAGAGGTGGCACGCGTACAACCTGGCCGACCTCAAGCCGGGTCGAGGCCTTGGCCCGTCCGCCATCCACACGCAGTTCGCCCTTGCGGCACATTTTCTCGATGCGCCCCTGGCTGACATGCGGAAACAGACGCCGCAGCCAGCGGTCCACCCGCTGATCGCCATCCCCATCCGCAACCGTAATCATCTGCACGCCACTCATGCCATTGCCCCTTGCGCCGCGCGGCAGACCCGCCCGGACCACGCTGTAAACATTGTCCCAGAAAACATGCGCGTCTGTCGCGCGCATCGGCCAAAGAGTCAAGCCGGTGCTAGTCTGGTTTCCGTTGCGAGCGCAGCTTGGCAAAGTAGTCCAGCCGTTTCTTCAGCTCACGTTCAAACCCACGCTCGACAGGTTGATACAGAACAGAGCGCGATATGGACTCGGGAAAGTAGTTCTGCCCAGAAAACCCATCCTCGGCATCGTGATCATAAGCATAGCCCGCACCATAGCCCTGATCTTTCATCAAAGAGGTCGGTGCATTCAGAATATGTTTGGGCGGCGGCTCACTACCTGATTGCTTGGCCAGACGCATCGCGGCCTTGTAGCCCACATAGGCTCCGTTCGATTTCGGAGCCAGAGCCAGATAGACCAGCGCCTGCGCCAAAGCCAACTCGCCTTCGGGACTGCCCAGCCGCTCATAGGTTTCCCAGGACTGCAGACAGATCGCCTGAGCCTGCGGATCAGCCAGACCAATGTCCTCGACCGCCATTCGCGTGATCCGGCGTGCCAGATACCTTGGGTCCTCGCCTCCCGTCAGCATTCGCGCGAACCAGTACAGGGCGGCATCGGGGTCGGACCCCCGCACCGATTTATGCAGGGCCGAGATCAGGTTGTAATGCTCATCCCCCGACTTGTCGTATTTCGCAGCACGGCGCATGAGCCGGGTCGACAAAGCGTCAGTGTCTAGCGGGCCATCCACTTTCCACGCGGCCACCTGTTCGATCAGGTTCAACAGCGCTCGTCCGTCACCAT
This sequence comes from Ruegeria sp. CDSB114, assembly GCF_059611025.1. Lineage (NCBI taxonomy): Bacteria > Pseudomonadati > Pseudomonadota > Alphaproteobacteria > Rhodobacterales > Roseobacteraceae > Ruegeria > Ruegeria sp. CDSB114. The sequence goes on along the minus strand of NZ_JBXWOT010000004.1, from coordinate 27,450 downwards.
CGGCCATTTCCTGCAGCGCATCACGGGCCGCAGGGGCCAACGGCAACCCGCGGTCCAATTCCTGTTCAGCGCGCTGCGTCAGACGCTCAAGATCAGCCAGGCTGAGCCGTTCCAGCACCAGCACTTGTGCCCGACTGAGCACAGCGGCGTTCAACTCGAACGATGGATTTTCCGTGGTCGCACCGACCAGGAGGATCGTGCCATCCTCCATATGCGGCAGAAACCCGTCCTGCTGCGCCTTGTTGAAGCGATGGATTTCGTCAACGAACAGCAACGTCCCCTGCCCGTTCTGACGCCGGATCTTCGCAGCTTCGAACACTTTCTTCAGGTCGGGTACACCAGTAAAGATGGCACTGATCTGCACAAAATGCAGGTCCGTCTCTTGCGCCAAAAGCCGCGCGATCGTGGTCTTGCCGACACCGGGCGGCCCCCAGAATATCAGGCTCGACAGACTGCCCGAGGCCAGCATCACGCCCAAAGGCGCATCCGGGCCCAACACCTGTTCCTGCCCGATCACCTCGGCCAGCGTTTGCGGGCGCAATCTGTCGGCCAGCGGGCGATGTACAGGTGGCGCAGGGTCAGGTGACCCGGTATCGAAAAGGTCACTCATCCGGTCACAGCCTGAACCGCAAGGAAACCGGCCGCCCGCCCCTGAGGATATCCAGATTGATCCGACGCCCCGGATCGGTCAGCGCCTTCACGACATCAGCAGGTCGCTCGACCCGCGCGCCGTTTATCCCATCGACCACATCGCCCGGACGCAGCCCGGACCGACCGCCATAGCGGCCGGCGTCGACCACAACCACCCCCGTCTGCGACAGCAAAAGCCCCAGCCGCGCGATAACAGCAGGGTTGATCCGCGACACGGTCAGGCCTGGCATCACGGTTTCATCGTTCAGCGTTGTCACTTCCGCTGCCGGAACCTCGGGCGCTTTGACCAAAGCGACCTCAAGTTCAGCTCGATCCTCACCGCGCAGTCGCGTCACCACCGACGTGCCGCCCACACCGGCCACTGACATGCGGAATTTCATCTCTGCCGGCGAGTTCACCTCATCCCCGTCGACATGGGTCACGACGTCCCCAACCTGCAACCCTGCCTCGGCCAACGGGCTGAGCGCATGGAGATCCGAAATCACCACACCCTGCGGGATGACCAAGCCCAGAGACTCAGCGATATCCGCACTCATGTGCTGCCCTGCCATTCCGGCCCAGGGGCTGACAAAACTGTCATTGCCGGCCTGCGCTTGCCGCAGGAATTCGGCAACCAGATTGGCAGGGATGGCAAAGCCGATCCCGTTCGATCCGCCAGAACGTGTCAGGATCGAGGTGTTGATGCCAATCAGATCACCGTTTACATCGATCAGCGCCCCGCCCGAATTGCCGGGATTGATCGCCGCGTCCGTCTGAATGAAATAGCCCCGCGCATTGCCCGTCGCCGTACCGGTCCGCGCCAGCCCCGAGATAATGCCCGATGATACCGTCTGCCCGACGCCGAACGGGTTGCCGATGGCCAGAGCCAATTCACCCACCTCAACCAAATCGGAATCCCGCATGTCGATCGAAGGCAACGCCTCGGCATCTTTCAGACGCAGAATGGCGATGTCGCTTTCCTGATCGCCCAGAACCACCTCGGCCGAAAACTCGCGCCGGTCCGTCGTGACGACCCGTATTTCTGTCGCTGAACCAACAACATGATAGTTAGAGACCACATAACCGTCATCCGTCAGGATCACACCCGACCCCAGCGAATTCTGAACGCGCGGTCGCGGTTCGCCAAAGCCGCCGCCAAAGAAATCCTGAAAGAACGGGTCAGAGAACAGTGAATTCGAGCGCCCTTCGCGCACGATCTTGGCGTAGATATTCACCACAGCTGGCGCGGCCTGTTTCACCACCGGCGCAAACCCTAGGCTGATTTCGGCCTGAGAACGTGGCACCCTGGTTTCCGCCGCGGCAGAGGCAGACAAAAGCGATAAAGCGAAGGCCGTGGCGCGAAGCATCATAGTTCCCGAAAATTTTTGGACTGTTTTGGATATGCGGCGCGATGTCTGTGTTTGCAAGCGCGGTATTGGAGTTTCTGCCAGACTTCAGTCATCACCACCCTGACAAGATTAAGCCAGTCCCGCCACATTTGACATGTCCGACCGCCTGACTACGACGTTCATAGTCAGACGGTTAGGTATTAGCTGAGCTGTCTCGGTTTCAAGCGAACCGATCGGTATGCCAAAACGACAAGCGTAAGTATGGCCCCCTGCCCTACGAGTACTGCGGGCCAGATCAGGGGAAACTGCGCGTCTGTGTACTTTTGCGGTCCGAAGGAAACCGAAGCAAGAAGTGCTGCTAAAAGTGTCAGGCATATACCGGCCTTTGTTTCCGTGGCGCCAAGGAGGATCGCAGCGCAGGCTGCGCTGAGTGCGGCTCCAATAAAAGGCGCGATCCCAAACAGTGGTGTAGCTGTGGGCGGATGTGGCGGTACTCCGGCATAGAGAGCGCTCAGCATAACGATCTGCAAAACGATAAGTGTCAACAAAGCAGCATTGGCCGCCCGATCTTTCTCATAAATCAAATTCGCCTCCTTTTTCCGTAACAAAGTGTACGGTTGCGTTAAGCCGTAACCCAATGTACGGCTTAGTGTCAACACCATTCAGGAGGCCAGATTGAAAGATCACCTACGCACTGCCCGGCAGGAACAGATCGAAACAGCGGCTTATGAACTGCTCGCAGAAAAAGGTTTCGCGGGAACTTCGATGCTGAGCATCGCCAAACGTGCCCGCTGCTCAAACGAAACGCTCTACAACTGGTATGGCGATAAGCTTGGCTTGTTCCGCACCATGGTGTCACGAAACGCTGCGGAAGCAAAAACGTTGCTTGAAAACGCGCTTGCACAGCGTGAAGCCTCGATCGAAACACTCGACGCCTTTGGGCCGGTATTGCTGGATATCATATTGGGCGAGAAGGCAGTTTCTCTGAATCGCGCGGCCGCAGCTGACGCAACCGGCCAACTAGGTAAAGCCTTGTCAGAGGCGGGTCGGGAAACGATTTCCCCTCTCCTGGCACAGCTGTTTGAAGCTGCCAGAACCAATGGAGAGCTAATCAGCAGCGACGATATTTCGGACGTGGTTGATTTGTATTTGGGATTGTTGATTGGTGATCTTCAGATCCAGCGCGCGATCGGGCGCACAGAAAAGCCCGATCCGGGAACATTGGCAAGGCGCGCCGAAGCAGCAACCAGACATTTGCAAACGCTTCTCGGGCCCTGACTAAAGCTGACACATACCAAGAGCAGAGCGGACTTGCGACTGGCTCCATAAGAAAAACCCCCGCGTCCGAGACACGGGGGTTTTCACATGAAAGCCAGGCTTTCTTATTCTTCGTCTGCGGCCTCTTCGGCGGCGGTACGCGCTTTGTCTGCAGCGCCTTTGGCGTCCAGATCGCGGTCAACGAATTCGATTATCGCCATCGGGGCCATGTCGCCATAGCGGAAGCCTGCTTTCAGGATCCGGACATAACCGCCCTGACGCTCGGCGTAACGGGGGCCCAGGATTTCAAACAGCTTTGCGACGTCTTTGTCTTCTTTCAGCTGCGATGCGGCCTGACGACGGGCGTGCAGGTCGCCGCGCTTGCCCAGAGTGATCAGTTTTTCAACGATCGGGCGCAGTTCTTTTGCCTTGGGCAGAGTTGTTTTGATCTGCTCATGTTCGATGAGCGAGCCAGCCATGTTCGCAAACAGAGCCTTGCGGTGCTCATGAGTACGGTTCAGGCGGCGGTAACCACGTGCGTGACGCATTTTCTAGTTCCTTCTTTAGCGTTTTGCTTTGTCTGGCCGGCGATGCGTGTCACCGACTCTCCTTGGGGCAAGATCGCCCTTGATTCCCCGGCAGCCCGGGCATTGGGGAAGACGCGCTTAAAACGCGTCTTCGAATTTCTTCGCCAGATCTTCGATGTTGTCGGGCGGCCAATCCTCGACATCCATGCCAAGGTGCAGACCCATGCCGGACAGCACTTCTTTGATCTCGTTCAGCGACTTGCGGCCGAAGTTCGGGGTGCGCAGCATCTCGGCTTCGGTCTTCTGGATCAGGTCGCCAATGTAGACGATGTTGTCGTTCTTCAGACAGTTTGCCGAACGGACAGACAGTTCCAACTCATCTACCTTCTTCAGCAGCAGCGGGTTGAACTCCAGACCATCATCCTCGTCCTGACGACCAGCCGCTTCCGGCTCATCGAAGTTGACGAAGATCGACAGCTGATCCTGCAGGATGCGTGCGGCATAGGCCAACGCGTCCTCGGGGGTGATCGAACCGTCAGTCTCAATCTTCAGGGTCAGCTTGTCATAGTCTAGAACCTGACCTTCACGCGTCGGCTGAACATCATAGGCGACCTTTTTAACCGGCGAATAGATCGCGTCGATCGGGATCAGGCCGATAGGTGCATCTTCTGGCTTGTTCTTTTCAGCCGAGACATAGCCCTTACCGGTGTTGACGGTCAGTTCCATGAACAGGTCGGCACCATCATCCAGGTGACAGATGACGTGATCGCGATTCAGAACCTCGATGCCAGCGCTTTCGCTGATGTCCCCTGCGGTGACGATTGCCGGACCTTTTGCATTGATCGACAGACGCTTGGGGCCTTCGACCTCCATGCGCAGAGCGACCTGCTTGAGGTTCAGGATGATGTCTGTGACGTCTTCACGCACGCCTGCAACCGAACTGAATTCGTGCAGGACGTTGTCGATCTGAACGCTGGTGATGGCCGCACCTTGCAGCGAGCTCATCAGAACGCGGCGCAGGGCGTTGCCCAGTGTCAGACCAAAGCCACGCTCCAGCGGTTCTGCAACCAGCGTTGCCTGGCGCGCAGGGTCGTTGCCCGGCTTACTTTCCAGCTGGGTTGGCTTGATCAATTCTGCCCAATTCTTGTGGATCATGTAATCCCTCCATTCCTGTCCGCGCCCCATGACCAACAAGGTGCAGACGCCCGAGGTTCAAAATGACGTGCTGGGGCCGTGCAAAAACGCGGGCCCCAGCTCAATTCTAATTCGCTTAGACGCGGCGGCGTTTCGGCGGGCGACAGCCATTGTGAGCGATCGGCGTCACGTCGCGGATCGACGTGATGTTGAAGCCCACTGCAGCCAGTGCGCGCAGAGCCGATTCACGACCCGAACCGGGGCCCTGAACTTCGACTTCCAGCGTCTTGACGCCGTGATCCTGCGCCTTTTTACCTGCGTCTTCCGCAGCCATCTGAGCAGCATACGGTGTAGATTTACGCGACCCTTTGAACCCCATGGTCCCGGCCGACGACCATGCAATGGCGTTGCCTTGCACGTCTGAGATCAGGATCTTGGTATTGTTGAAGGTCGAATTCACATGGGCCACGCCCGATGCGATATTCTTGCGCTCTTTTTTCTTGGTACGAGTCTTTTCGCGTGCCATCGGTCAGACCCTCCTTATTTCTTCTTGCCAGCAATGGCCTTTGCGGGGCCTTTGCGGGTACGAGCGTTGGTATGGGTACGCTGACCGCGAACGGGCAGGTTACGACGATGACGCAGACCGCGGTAGCAACCCAAATCCATCAGGCGCTTGACGTTCATCTGAACTTCGCGACGCAGGTCACCTTCGACGGTGAAGTTTGCGTCGATATGTTCGCGGATGGCCAGAACTTCGGAATCCGACAGCTCATTGACGCGACGGTGCGCTTCAATGCCTACGGCTTCGCAGATGGCCTGCGCCGAGGTGTTGCCGATACCGGTGATATATGTGAGGGCGATAGGTACCCGCTTTGCAGTCGGGATGTTTACGCCGGCAATACGTGCCACGTGTCACTTTCCTTTTTGTTGCGGTTCCGTAGCTCCGGAACCTTTTTTCACAACACTTGACCGTGGCAGTGACGCCAGAGGGCCCAGTATTATTCGAGGTGGTCGGGGCAGTTAGGACGAATCCCGCCTGCGATCTTGATTCCCTTTAGGGATGGGGGTCGATATGGGCTTTTCCGCTTGGCGTCAAGGCCATATTGGAGCTAGCCGAGTACGGCCTCGATCGACGCAGTCACTTCCTTGATATCGGCCAACCCATTGACCGGGCGAAGATCGCCTTTGGCGTAGTAATAACCAATCAGCGGTGACGTCTTTTTGTAGTACTCCATCAACCGCGTGCGCAGGCTGTCTTCGTTGTCGTCGGCGCGACGCGTGAACTCTTTTTGCTCACCACAGTTGGTGCAGCGACCATCTGCCGGAATCGGCTTGGTCTTGTCATTGTAGACCTCGCCACAGCCCGAACAGGTCGAACGTGCGGTGATCCGATCCACCAGGGCATCGTCATCCACCCGCATCTCGATCACAGTGTGCAGTGACTGGCCCAACTTGGTCAGCAGAGCCGCCAATGCGTCGGCTTGTGCCAATGTGCGGGGGAAACCGTCAAAGATGAAACCGGCACCGGTTTCGGTGGTCAGCTTCTCTTCGATCAGGCCGATGACAATCTCATCGGTGACCAGCTTGCCGGCATCCATGATGGCTGCAACCTTCAGGCCCATCTCGGTGCCTGAGGTTTTGGCTTCGCGCAGCATGTCTCCGGTGCTCAGCTGCACCATGCCGCGTGTTTCAACAAGATGACGCGCTTGCGTTCCTTTACCCGCCCCCGGGGGGCCCAGAAGAATGATGTTCATCGACGAGCGGGTCCCTTCCTGCCGCGTTTCTTACCCTTCCCGCGCAGTTGGGACTTTTCGATAAGCCCTTCGTATTGATGCGCCAGCAGGTGGCTCTGAACCTGTTGGATCGTATCCATGGTCACAGAGACGATAATCAGAACCGAAGTACCACCGAAATAGAACGGAATGGCAAACTGGCCCCGCAGGATTTCAGGCAGCAGACAAACCGCCGCCAGATAAGCCGAACCCAGAACCAGAACGCGGTTGACCACGTATTCCAGATACTCGGCGGTTTTCTTACCCGGACGGATACCCGGCACAAAACCGTTCTGCTTTTTCAGGTTATCCGCCACGTCATCCGGTTTGAACGACACGTTGAACGTGTAGAAATAGGCAAAGAATACGATCATCGACGCAAAGAACAGCAGGTACAGAGGCTGACCGGGTCCAAAATTGGCCAGCAGCCAGGACATGATCGGCCCGTTGGTCGCACCCGATGAGAAGGTCGAGATCGTCACCGGCAGCAACAGCAAAGAGCTGGCGAAGATCGCCGGGATAACGCCAGCCGGGTTCACTTTGACCGGCAAGTGGCTCGAGCCGCCTTCATAGATCTTCATACCGGCCTGACGGCGCGGGTATTGAATATGGATCTTGCGCAAAGCGCGCTCCATGAACACCACAAAGGTGATCACGGCGATGACCATGACAATCACTCCGATGATCACTGCGGGGCTGATTGCGCCGCTGCGGCCACTTGCGAAGAACTGAGCCAACGCTGCCGGAACCTCGGCGATGATGCCAACGAAAATAATCAGAGAGATACCGTTGCCGATGCCGCGCGCGGTGATCTGCTCACCCAGCCACATCAGGAACATGGTGCCGCCAACCAGTGTAATCATAGTCGACAGGCGGAAATAGAGGCCCGGATCGGTCGCCAAATCGCCCGACTCCAGCGAAACGGCCAAGCCATAGGCCTGAACAGTGGCCAGCGCCACGGTGCCGAAACGGGTATATTGGTTGATCTTCTTACGACCCTGCTCGCCCTCTTTCTTGAGCTGTTCGAGCGCGGGAACCATCGAGGTCAGCAGCTGAATGATGATCGAGGCCGAGATGTAAGGCATGATGCCGAGGGCAAAGATACCCATCCGCCCAAGCGCCCCACCGGTGAACATCGAAACCATACCGCCGATGCCCTGCCCCGCTTGCTCCATGAACTCACGCAGGGCCTGTCCGTCGATCCCCGGCACCGGTATAAAAGTGCCCAGGCGATAGACGATCAACAAACCCAGTGTGAACAGGATGCGGTTGCGCAGATCGGTGGCTTTGCCCAAAGCAGCCCAGCTAGTGTTGGCTGCCATTTGTTCTGCTGCTGATACCATAAATCGGTCTCTCTTATGAAAACACCGCCCGGAACCGTTTTCCGGCTCGGGCGGCGTCTTGGAAAACTCTGAGGTCTATGTAAGCGGGTCTTGGCCCGCTCACAAGCGCTTACTCTGCCGCAGCGGCTTTTGTGACCGTCAGTGAACCGCCTGCTTTTTCGACTGCCTCAACGGCAGCTTTCGAAGCACCAGTTACTTCCAGGGTCACCTTGGCGCTGATTTCGCCTTTGGCCAGAACGCGGATACCGTCCAGTTTACGGCGAACCAGACCGGATGCAACCAGTGCGTCCTCGGTGATCGCGGCTTTGGCGTCCAGCTTACCGGCGTCGACGAATTTCTGGATCAGGCCCAGGTTGATAACGGCAAACGCCTTGCGGTTCGGCTTGTTAAAGCCACGCTTGGGCAGGCGTTGGTACAGCGGCATCTGGCCACCTTCGTAGCCATTGATCGCCACACCCGAACGGGATTTCTGACCTTTGATACCACGGCCACCCATTTTACCTTTACCGGAACCGGGACCACGGCCGACGCGGGTCCGTTTCGGTGTGGCGCCTGGGTTGTCGCGCAATTCATTCAGTTTCATTTCGCTTCTCCTTCGCCGGAAATGACCCCGAAGCGTGATGGGTCAAACACGGCATTTCTTGGTTTTGATTCTTGCGGCGCAGTACGCCACCGGAGCCCGATACAGCTTTGTGGCTGAGGATGCAAGTTTTGAAGTGAACAACGCCCAAACTGTCTAGCCTTCAGCATTTTGGATTGGCGCGTCCAGTGGATTAATCCGGTGTTTGGGCAGCCATGGAGGAATCCGATATGGGTCCGTTGTATATTCGATGAGCAGATCCAGCGCCGGGCAGTCTGACGGAATACCCAATACGCCAATCTGATAGTCTCGCACTGTGTCAGCCTCGTGATCGCGTTATTGGGACATAGCCCCCTCTAATAGTTCTCATGGAAAATTTCCAAACGATCCACAATGCAGAGCGACCAATTTCACCGTGCCTGTGCCTTTCAAGCACGCAGAATCAAAAGAGGCGCCAAATGGCGCCTCGGTGTTGTTCAGCCTGCCAGGTTCTCAGCAGTAGACGTGCTTATGCGCAATATCACTTATATCGCACCGGCGGATACCAATGTCGTTCAGTTCACGATCAGTCAGGTTCTGAAGCTCTGAATAGGTGCGGCCGAATTCGGCGCGCAGGGCATAGGCCTCTTTCACGCGTGCGATCAGAGTTGCGATGCGGGCGGTCAGACCAAAGCCTTCGCGGGAAAAAGTTGCTGTGTTTGCCATTTCTATATTCCTTTCTAAACCGGAGCGTATTCTCCAGATTTCGTTTGCGTTCCTATTTGGGACAAAGCTCAAATAAGAACGCCAGATAACGCTAACAACAGAAGATTCGGTCTGGCCGGTATGCATTGGGGGAATGGCAGTGAAAACACTGTTTAGACATCCCACTACAGGCTTTCGTTGAAATAGACCTGTGGATTTCTCGGCTAAAGATAAGATCTATCAAATTTATATATTTTAATATCTTTTTTCTTTTACGGACCCATATTTTCACTATTCTATCACATATCCGTGAACTATCGGGCTATTTCGGCCTGTTTTACCATTTTCGCCTCGCACGTTTAGGGCGTCCTCGACTTCATGAATGAGGATACTCCATGCCTTTGGTTTCAAGCGTTATTAGAAGGTTGCGCTGGATTCAGCGCCGTCCTTCCTTGAAGCAATCGGCAAACCTGTTGCGCAACGTTCGGGGCTATCTTCTTCACTCTCAACAAGCCGCCCCGCTGCCGTCTCTGGTGAAAATTGATATTTCGCCGCTGTGCTCACTAGCCTGTCCACATTGCGTCCATGCGAACCCGTCCCGACGCAACCGGCCATTACTCAGCGATCAGAATTTCGGAAAGCAGGACAAACTCAGCATTCAGCAGTACCGGCATATCATTGACCAGATCAAAGATCGCGCGCTTGGTGTAAGCCTGTTCTACTATGGCGATCCTCTGGCACACCCGGACCTCAACGACATGATCCGGGCCACGACTGCAGCCGGTTTGGAAAGCCATATCACCACCCATTTCAGCTATCGGCTAAAAGCCGAGAGGATTCATGACCTGGTCGATGCCGGGCTTAGCCATATCACAATCTCGGTTGATGGCGCGACGCAGGAAAGCTTTCAGGTTACCCGTGTTCGCGGACGCCTGGATTTCGTTCTGAACAACCTGCGACTACTGGCTGGCTATAAAAAGAGGAAGGGTCTGAAATCTCCGTTCATAGAAATACAGCATATCTCTTTCCCCCATCACGCCGAGGATGAATTGGATCAGGTGAAGGCCATCGTAGACGAGATTGGTATCGACGCCTTTACCACGTTTGAAGGGCTACGGTTCGATGCAAATGGAGATCTGTACAACGTCGTAGACGACGATCCCGATCGGATTGAAAATGGCCCGCCCCTGTCATCATCCCTCACCCCAAGGTGCCATTGGCCCCACAGCAGCACGGTCATTCGCTTTGATGGCGATGTGATTCCCTGCTGTCTCTGGCGATCCGGCCGCCAATATGTTTCCGACAAGAACCGTGATCCGCATGTGTTGGGAAATGTTTTCGACGAACCACTTGAAACCATCTGGAACAACGAAAAATACAAAGCTCTGCGCCGGCAGGTCTGGAACCCGCGTGCTCATTCCAAACGCGAAGCAGCAGCCAGTTTTTGCGATGGATGCCCCAGGCTGTACGAAAAACCAGGCAGAGAACCCCCGTTGCGCCATGAAGTCGACATTGAGTTTGCAGAAAAAAAGGCGCTCGGGTCATAGCCGAGTTTGCGCCGAGGCACTGATCAGCACCATAAGACGAGCCGGAAAAAAAACGACCGGCCAAACAAGAAAACGCCCCCGATCAGATCGGAGGCGTTTTTAAGTCTTCAAAGAACTCGCGATTAGCCGCGTTCTTCGATGATCTCTACCAGATGCGGGATCTTGTTGACCATGCCGCGGACCGAAGGAGTATCCTCCAACTCACGGGTTTTGTGCATCTTGTTCAAGCCCAGACCGATCAGGGTCGCGCGCTGTTCGGCGGGGCGGCGGATCGGGGAACCGATCTGCTTGACGACGATGGTTTTTGCCATGGGTCGCTCTCCTTATGCTTCTGCTTCAGCAGCAACAGGCGCTTCGTCCCGCTTGGGCAGGATGTCAGCAACTTTCTTGCCGCGACGCTGTGCAACCGAACGCGGGCTCTGCTCTTTTTGCAGGCCGTTGATGGTGGCGCGGATCATGTTGTACGGGTTCTGCGAGCCCAACGACTTGGACACAACGTCCTTGACGCCCAGCATTTCGAACACAGCACGCATCGGACCACCGGCGATGATACCAGTACCTTCAGGTGCCGAGCGCATAACCACTTTACCGGCGCCGTGACGGCCTTCGATATCGTGGTGCAGGGTCCGACCTTCGCGCAGCTGCACGCGGATCATCTGACGCTTGGCTTGTTCAGTTGCCTTACGGATGGCCTCGGGTACTTCTTTTGCTTTACCCTTGCCAAAGCCGACGCGGCCCTTCTGATCGCCGACAACCACCAGAGCGGCGAAGCCAAAGCGCTTACCACCTTTTACGGTTTTCGACACGCGGTTGATCGCGACCAGACGGTCTGCGAATTCCGGAGTTTCGTCGCGGTCGCGGCCACGGCCCCGACGGTTTTCACGTTCTGCCATTTGGCATCCCTTTTCTCATGTGGCGCATTGCGGCGCCGTTGTTTCAATCCAAGTGAGCCTCGACTATTGCCGAGGCCCCCGGATCATCGGGGCAGCTGAGGCGCTGCCCGCAAGTCTTAGATCTTCAGACCACCTTCACGCGCAGCGTCGGCGACAGCCTTCACTTTGCCGTGGAACAGGAAGCCGCCACGATCGAAATAAGCCTCTTCGACGCCTGCCTTCTTGGCACGCTCGGCGATGGCTGCGCCCACTTTCGTAGCCGCTTCGACGTTGTTTGTGCCAACTACACCCAGATCTTTTTCCAGGGTCGAGGCCGAGGCCAGGGTCACGCCACGAACGTCGTCGATCAGCTGAGCGCTGATGTTCTTGTTCGAACGGTGAACCGACAGGCGTACACGACCTGCATTGACCTTGCGAAGTTTGTTCCGAACGCGCAGGCGGCGCTTCAGAAACAGGGTTCTTTTGCTGTTTGCCATTGTTTGCGTCCTTACTTCTTCTTGCCTTCTTTGCGGAAGATGAATTCGCCCTTATAGCGGATACCCTTGCCTTTATACGGCTCGGGACGGCGCCATTCGCGGATTTTCGCCGCGACTTCGCCCACCTGCTGCTGGTCGTTACCTTCCACAATGATCACGGTCTGCTTCGGTGCGGTGATGGTGACACCTTCCGGAGCAACGAAATCAACGTCGTGGCTGTAGCCCAGGTTCAGCTTCAGGGTGTTCCCCTGCATCTGAGCCCGGTAACCAACACCCTGGATCTCCAGCTCTTTTTTGAAGCCTTCGGTCACACCGGTTACCAGATTGGCAACCATGGTGCGGCTCATGCCCCATTGCTGACGAGCACGTTTGGACATGCCACGCGGGTTGATTTGAACCACATTGTCTTCGACCGACAGCGTAACGTCATCAGTCGCAGTGAAGCTACGGGCACCTTTCGGGCCTTTGACTTCGATGGTCTGGCCGGAAACCGAGGCGGTTACACCGCTGGGCAGTTCGACCGGACGTTTACCAATACGAGACATTGACAGACCTCCTTAGAAGACGGTGCAGAGCACTTCGCCGCCAACATTGTTGGAGCGTGCATTCTGGTCCGACATCACACCTTTCGGAGTGCTGACAATCGACACACCCAGACCCTGACGGACCTGCGGGATGTCATTGACGCCCATGTATACGCGACGACCGGGCTTGGAGACCCGCTTCAACTCGCGAATGACAGGGGTGCCTTCGTAGTATTTCAGGCTGATTTCGATGGCCGGATGACCGTTTTCACCAGTCATCTTTTCGTAGCCACGGATGTAACCTTCGTCCGCCAGCACGTCCAGAACCCAGGCGCGCAGTTTCGACGCCGGAGTGTTTACAGTGGACTTGCCGCGCATTTGCGCGTTGCGGATACGGGTGAGCATATCGCCGATAGGATCGTTCATATCTATGTCTCCCTTACCAGCTCGATTTCACCATGCCGGGGATCTGACCTGCAGAACCCAGCTCGCGCAGCATGATACGGCTGACCTTCAGCTTACGATAGTAAGCATGAGGACGACCTGTCAGCTGACAGCGGTTGTGAAGACGAGTTGCCGAGCTGTTGCGCGGCAGTTTCGCCAGTTTCAGACGCGCTTTGAAACGCTCTTCCATCGGCTTGCTCTCGTCATTCGCGATTTCTTTCAGCTCGGCACGCTTTGCGGCATATTTGGCCACCAGGCGTTCGCGCTTCTTCTCGCGTTCGATCATTGCTTTTTTAGCCATGTCTCAATCCTCCCGGCGCTTAAGCGTTGAACGGCATGTTGAACGCTTTCAACAGGCTTTTCGCTTCAGCGTCGGTTTTCGCTGTGGTGGCAATTACGATATCCAGGCCCCAGACCTCGTCGACCTTGTCGAAGTCGATTTCCGGGAACACGATGTGCTCTTTCATGCCCATGGCAAAGTTGCCACGACCGTCGAAAGAAGGCTTAACACCGCGGAAGTCACGAACGCGCGGCAGCGCGATGGTGATCAGACGATCCAGGAATTCATACATCCGGTCACCGCGCAGGGTAACTTTCGCACCCAGCGGCATGTCTTCACGGACGCGGAAACCCGCGATCGACTTCTTCGCCAGTGTTGCAACAGCCTTTTGGCCTGCAATCGCGGTCAGATCTTCAACAGCGGCTTTCGCCTTCTTCGAGTCTCTGACGGCCTCTGCACCACAACCGATGTTCAGAACGATCTTTTCCAGCTTGGGCAGCTGCATATCGCTCTTGTAACCGAACTCTTCTTTCAGAGCGGCACGGATGGTTTCAGCGTACTGAGCTTTCAGGCGCGGGGTGTAGGTTGCGGTATCAAGCATCGATCACGTCCCCCGTGGTCTTGGCAAAACGAACCTTCTTGTCACCTTCCATGCGGAAGCCAACGCGGGTTGCTTTACCGTTTTTGTCCAGCAGAGCCAGGTTCGACAGCTCAATCGGGTTTGCCTGAGGCAGGCGACCACCTTGCGAGGTCTGCGACTGGCGGGTGTGGCGAATGGCGATGTTCACGCCATCAACAACGGCTTTACCGGCTTTCGGGTCGACCGAGGTGATAGTTCCCTCTTTGCCCTTGTCCTTGCCAGCCAGCACGACGACCTTGTCGCCTTTGCGGAGTTTAGCAGCCATGATTACAGCACCTCCGGAGCAAGCGAGATGATTTTCATGAAGTTCTTCGCGCGCAGTTCACGAACAACAGGGCCAAAGATACGGGTACCTACGGGCTCGTTGTTGTTGTTCAGAATGACGGCGGCGTTGCGATCGAAACGGATCGCGGTGCCGTCTTCGCGACGGACTTCTTTGGCGGTGCGTACGACGACGGCCTTACGGACGTCACCTTTCTTTACGCGGCCGCGTGGGATGGCTTCCTTCACCGAGACGACAATGATGTCGCCTACAGAGGCGTATTTACGCTTGGAACCACCCAGGACCTTGATGCACTGAACTCGGCGTGCGCCGGAGTTGTCAGCGACATCCAGATTGGTCTGCATCTGGATCATGTGGTTTCTCCCGACCTGTGGGGGCTGGTCTTGTTAGATCCCCCAGGGTTTCGACAAATGGGAAAATCCCGGAGGCTTACGCTTCCAGAACTTCCCAACGTTTCGTCTTCGATTTCGGCGCGCACTCGATGATGCGAACTGTATCGCCGACCTTGAAGGCGTTCTTTTCATCGTGAGCCCGGTATTTCTTGGACTTACGGATGGTTTTCTTCAGAACCGGATGCGTAAAGCGGCGCTCGACGGATACGGTTACAGTCTGTGCGTTGGCATCGCTCGTTACGGTGCCGGAAAGGATACGCTTAGGCATAGGATTACTCCTCCGATGCCGCAGCAGCGGCCTTTTCGTTCAGGATGGTTTTAACGCGGGCGGCGTTGCGGCGGGCCGCTTTGATGCCAGCGGTGCTTTCCATCTGACCGGTTGCCTGTTGAAAGCGCAGGTTAAAGCTTTCTTTCTTCAGGTTGGCCAGTTCCTCGCGGAGCTGGTCAGGGGTCTTGTCACGCAGTTCTTGGGCGTTCATCGCCTTTTCCTTTGCTCAAAACACCAGAAGGCCCCATGCAGGGTCACCTTTGACCTGGTGGATGAATGATAGACATACGAATCCCCCGACTCGGCCGGGGGAACGCAAGATGCCGCTCTATAGGGGGTTCTGGGGTGGGTGGCAAGGGAAAGTATGGAGGATTGATCGAGAGGCCGTTTTTAGCGCTCTGCTCACTTGAGCAACCAGCGACGGGCACGAGATGTTTGAACCGAATTTGGAAGCCTATTCGCTCTTGGAGCGAATTCCATCGAAACCTCTTCCCCAAACCAATCCAGAGTTCGGCAGCATATGCGCCTGCTTCAAAACTATCTTTAGCTCTGGAGAATACAGCACCTTTACCGTTCGTTCGTCATCCCCTGATACATGCTCACGCACCAGAACTTCCCAAACTTTGTATTTACACGTTCCAACCCGTTCAATTCGATTTTTCTGGAACTCAACCGTTACAGTGCCGAGTAAGGCTTCTTTATCGCCATCTTGTATCGTGAAGCCTGACTGCCACTCTTTTTGCTGCTCTAGGTCATCTAAGGAACTAACTGATTGCTCGTATGAACGCTTTGAGGCGGTGAACTTCATAAAGGTCTCGCCGAACAGCAAAGGATGCGCGTAGTGGCTAGCGAAACCTATGCGCCTAGAGGCTTCGGTTCTCAACTCAACGACAAACCCCGTCTCAACAACGGTTTGAACTCGTAAAAGCCATGTTCCGCCATAGTCCAACCAGACGCCTTTACCGACATCTACACGGGTTGGGCACGTCGCAAGTGCAGGTGCGACGGCCAACGCCAAAAAAAGTGAAACCGCTAGTACAACCTTTGCTGGTTTTGGCGCGCCCATGGTTTACTCCCACAAAATAGAAAAGCTGGCATTAATCCCGCCACCCTAGGCCTCGTTGACAGGTGCGTTGAATGCACCAGCCATTACAGCATGTAGACATCCCACTCACAAACGCAAAACGCGGCCTCGTTTGCACGAGACCGCGTCTTCAACTGTCTAAGTCTGAGTGACTTACGCCAGAGCGATGTTCACAGCCGACTCACGACCGTCACGGCCGGGTTCGATGTCGAACGTTACTTTCTGGTCGTCGGCCAGGCCGGTCAGACCCGAGCGCTCGACAGCAGAGATGTGTACAAACACGTCTTTGCCACCGGTCTCCGGTGCGATGAAGCCAAAACCTTTAGTTGTGTTGAACCATTTTACGGTGCCGTTGGCCATATCCGTAGTCTCCTAGTAAATTGCTGTCCGCGGAATTGCGACAGCGCGGCGTTGTCGGTCTGGATCGAAAGACTGAACGCCGATATTCGGGAGACAGTGGTCGAAAAAGAAAAACGTAAGCGCCCCCCACATCGTTTATCTGACGACACAATGCAAGAACTTTTCACACATTCCTTTGAATCAGAGTCCCTTAAACGACCGTGCTAGTCCCATTTATAGTTAAAGCTGACGGAAATCCGCTCATCCTCGGCCATGTTCATCGGCACCTCGTGGCGCAACCAGCTCTCCCATAGCAAGACATCGCCAACCTGAGGCTTCACATAGATGAATGGCTGCAGGTCCCGACGCCCCCCTTTCATACGCGTGGGCGCTGCCATCATGCGGCCCGAGCGCGGGTCTTCAAGCTTCAGCGCGCTAGCGCCTTCGGGCATCGAAACATAAGTCGTGCCCGAGATCACGCTGTGTGGGTGCAGGTGGCTGGAGTGCATTCCGCCCTCGGGCAAAATGTTGATCCAAAGGTCTTCAAGCTTTAGTTCACCCTCACCCAGATCAAACTCCAGATCCTTAGCAAAAGCTGCAACGTGCTGGTCCAGCACCTTAACCAGATCAGCAAAGATCGGAAACCGCCAGGGCAGATCCGTCAGCGAGGCATAGCTGGTATAACCGGGATAGCCGTTTTCTTCGCACCATTCCTGCCCGGCCTCATCATCCTCGGCGATGACAAGACAGGAGCTTTCCAGCTCCTCCGGGTCGATCTTGGGATCAAACTCGGACAAAGCTGCGCGATAGAGACGGGTGACAAAAAGTGATTCAATCTGTGCCATGGGCCTGTCTTAAACCAGCCTCTCGATGAAGGCGATGGGTGTTTTGCGAGGCTGTGGCGGAGCAACGCCATCAAACCAAAAACCCCCGCCGGTTTCCCGACGGGGGTCAATCTTGTCGCGAGCGGGGTCGCCCCCAATCGCTTACCAGTCTTCGCGAACCACGACGCGAGTCTTGATCGGCAGCTTCATCGCAGCCAGGCGCAGGGCCTCGCGGGCGATGTCGTCATTGACGCCGTCGATTTCGAACATCACGCGGCCAGGCTTGACTTTGCATGCCCAGCGGTCGACCGAACCTTTACCTTTACCCATACGAACTTCGATCGGCTTAGCCGTAACCGGAGTGTCGGGGAAGATGCGGATCCAGACGCGACCCTGACGCTTCATGTGACGCGTCATGGCACGACGTGCAGCTTCGATCTGGCGTGCAGTTACACGCTCAGGCTCAAGAGCTTTCAGTCCATAGGTGCCAAAGTTCAGATCAGAGCCGCCCTTGGCTTCACCCTTGATCCGGCCTTTGTGCATCTTGCGGAATTTAGTACGCTTTGGTTGAAGCATATCTTTCCCTCCTTAGCGACGACCGCCACCAGCACCACGAGGTGCAGGGCCGTCCTGGAGTTCCTGTGCTTTACGGTCACGTGCCTGCGGATCGTGCTCCATGATCTCACCTTTGAAGATCCAGACCTTGATCCCGATGATCCCATAAGGAGTCATCGCTTCGGCTTGTGCGTAATCGATGTCGGCGCGCAGCGTGTGCAGAGGCACACGGCCTTCGCGGTACCACTCGGTCCGTGCGATTTCGGCGCCACCCAGACGGCCAGCGACGTTCACCCGGATACCCAGAGAGCCCATACGCATGGCGTTCTGAACAGACCGCTTCATCGCGCGACGGAACGAAACCCGGCGCTCCAGCTGCTGAGCGATAGACTCGGCAACCAGCTGTGCGTCAAGCTCGGGCTTGCGCACTTCGACGATGTTCAGGTGCAATTCGCTGTCTGTCATCAGAGCGATTTTCTTGCGCAGAACTTCAATGTCCGCGCCTTTCTTGCCGATGATGACACCCGGACGTGCAGTGTGGATCGTAACGCGGCACTTCTTGTGCGGACGTTCGATGATCACACGGGCGATGCCGGCTTGCTTGCACTCTTTGTTGATGAACTCACGGATCTTCAGATCTTCCAGCAGAAGATCACCGTAGTCCTTGGTGTCGGCGTACCAGCGGCTGTCCCAGGTGCGGTTCACCTGCAGGCGCATGCCGATCGGATTTACTTTATGACCCATTAGGCTTGCTCCTCAACTTGACGCACCTTGATGGTGATCTCCGAGAACGGCTTCATGATCTTGCCGAAACGGCCACGGGCCCGGGGGCGACCGCGTTTCATGACCAGGTTCTTACCAACCCATGCTTCGGCAACGATCAGCTCGTCGACGTCCAGGTTGTGGTTGTTCTCAGCGTTGGCGATTGCGGACTGCAGGCACTTTTTGACGTCCTGCGCGACACGCTTGTTCGAGAAAGTCAGGTCGGTCAGAGCCTTCTCAACTTTCTTGCCGCGGATCATCTGCGCAACCAGGTTCAGTTTCTGCGGGCTGGTACGGAGCATGCGCGTTTTCGCCATTGCTTCGTTTTCAGCCACGCGGCGGGGGTTCTTTTCCTTGCCCATGACTTACTTCCGCTTCGCTTTTTTGTCAGCGGCGTGACCGTAATAGGTGCGAGTCGGCGAATACTCACCGAACTTCTGACCGATCATGTCTTCCGAGACGTTGACGGGGATATGCTTCTGGCCGTTGTACACACCAAAGGTCAGACCCACGAACTGGGGCAGAATGGTGGAACGACGCGACCAGATTTTGATAACTTCGTTGCGGCCCGACTCGCGCGCTGCTTCGGCTTTTTTCAGCACGTAAGCATCGACGAAAGGACCCTTCCAAACAGAGCGAGACATGGATTAACGTCCCTTCTTCTTGGCGTGCCGCGAGCGGATGATCAGCTTCTGGGACGCTTTGTTTTTGTTGCGAGTACGCTTACCCTTGGTGTCCTTACCCCAAGGCGTAACCGGTGTACGGCCACCCGAGGTACGGCCCTCACCACCACCGTGCGGGTGATCGATCGGGTTCATTGCGACACCACGAACCGACGGACGCACGCCTTTGTGGCGCATACGACCGGCTTTACCGAGGTTCTGGTTGCTGTTGTCGGGGTTGGACACGGCACCAACGGTGGCCATGCATTCCTGACGAACCATGCGCAGCTCGCCCGAGCTCAGACGGATCTGAGCATAACCGCCATCGCGGCCGACGAATTGCGCGTAAGTACCGGCCGCACGTGCGATCTGACCACCCTTGCCGGGCTTCATCTCGATGTTGTGGACGATGGTACCAATAGGCATACCCGAGAACGGCATTGCGTTGCCCGGCTTGATGTCGGCCTTGGCCGAAGCCACAACCTTGTCACCAATAGCCAGACGCTGCGGAGCCAGGATATATGCCTGCTCGCCGTCTTCGTATTTTACCAGTGCGATGAACGCGGTCCGGTTCGGGTCATATTCGATCCGCTCGACGGTTGCCGCGACATCAAATTTATTCCGTTTGAAGTCAACGATCCGGTAGAGACGCTTTGCGCCACCGCCGCGGCGGCGTGAAGTGATCCGTCCGGTGTTGTTCCGGCCGCCCGATTTGGTCAAACCCTCAGTGAGAGACTTGACCGGACGTCCTTTCCAAAGCTCCGAACGGTCGATCAGCACCAGCCCGCGCTGGCCCGGCGTCGTCGGCTTGTACGACTTGAGTGCCATGCTTTCTGTCTTCCGTTTAGCAAGTGCGAGGCATTGCCCCGCTATGTGATAGGCCCCCGTAGGTGCCAAGGGTATAGGGCCCCGAAGGTCCCCGGTTTCAAATATCATAGGCCCCGGAACGAATCCGAGGCCGTAAGATTGGGTGCGTTTAGCAGTGTTGGGGGTGGGTGTCTATAGGAGATCTGGTTCTTTGTGAACCTATGGGACCATTGCAAAATGAGAAACTCAATGCGTGCGGACGGCTACAGAAAATCGGCGAATCGTGATACAATTGGCGGATTAATGATCTCTATTTCTTTGAAACAAATATCTTTGGAGGGAATCTGATGAAATGGTTGTTCCTATTCCTGATAGCTGCAACGGCATCTGCAACTGCAGTTAAATCTCAAGACTGCGATCCAACTGCGTTTAGATATTTGAACACTGCTGATCTAGACATCTCCCAGTCTCTGTCTTTCTTGCGAACCGTGACACAAGATAATTTCGAGCAGCGTAAACAGGATGGCAGCCTTGGCGTAACTATACCTGATACCCCATTTAGCTTTGACGGTTCATGGAGTGACTTTCAGGAGAAACGAAGGCAACTGTTCGATCAATACCAGTTCAATTACAGCTACGATGACGCATCATCCTATCTAAAAGCGGGTATGGATGCAAATGGAGTTGCGGCTTATACAGCATGTATTAAAGGGCAGAATAAACCGCTTACTGCCTGGCTGGATGTAGGTTCACCATACTCGGAGGATGTTGTTGTAACAATTCGAACCGAGGTAGACGGACAAAGGGGGCCGCTGCCATTGGTTGTCGAATTTTCAGGCATTGTTGCAAACCAAAACGCCGTAGAACAGAGACAAGTATCCAACCCAAGCAATACCGTATTCTCTGTTAAACGCGATATGAACAAACCATTTACTGCAGCCTTTCGGATTCAGCGCAGAAACGGAGCAGACATTTCATCGGATTCTATTCATATTCCATTGATCAAAATAGTTGTTCCAGACAACCTTTTCGATACGACACTTGCCTACTGTATTGGGCATGGTGGAGTTCAGGGCTTACAACTATGGGGGCCACAGAACGATGACTGCGGCGGCATGGCCGGCGCGTGGGAGCGCTATCAAAACAGCAGTTCTCAAGTGAACGAAATCTGCATGTGTCAGGGTGCCGGTGGCGGTGTTCAGGGGGTAGCTTCTTGGGGCCCTAAAGGGACGCCGTGTTGGGGCGCTGAAGTCTGGGGTACACATTCATACGACTGCAGGCAACTATCGAAAGGCGAGTACTGTGCATGCCGAGGATATGGTGGCGTGAACGGTGTAGAAATGTGGGGGCCAAAAGGCGCAGCCTGTGGAGGCATTTGGTTAGATCGCGGTGGCTACGCATACGATTGTAAGTAGCTCTACTCCAAAAAAACCCACTTTCGCGGAGAGCCTTTGTCTCTCTCCAAAGACGGGCTCGATCAGAGACCGGTGGACACGTCGATCGTGCCCCCTCTTCCCGGGTCACCTATGCTTTTGGACGTCTTTCCGCTTGTCCAACCGGCCTCGCAAGATCACTTCTTGTCGCGCGCGGCCTTCTCTTCTTTGGTCAGCTTGGCGTTCCAAACATTCTTGCTCAAACCCAGCTCAGCAGGCGCGGGTTTGGTTTTTCCAACGCTGACTTTGCCTCCTTTATCCAGGAACTCCTGAATAAGGGCCTCATCTGTTGTTTCTTTGGGGACATGTTTCATAACAGCGACCGTATCCGCATCACACGCCGGGGGCAACGACCGGATTTCCGGCTATCGTTCACACCCTCTGACCGATCCCGTCACCCATACAGCGCGCGCGCTTCGGCAAAGGACAGCAGGCGGCGGTTTTTCTCATCCCACAGGTGTAGCCGTGCGTTGGAGAGGCTTTCGCGGATGGTCATCCTGTTGCTGTTGGCCAACTCGTCATGATCCCGCAGCACCTCGGTCAGGCGATAGAACGGGATGCGGCTGTACAGATGGTGTACGTGGTGGATGCCGATGTTGGCCGTGAACCACTGCAATACGGATGGCAGGATGTAATGCGAGCTGCCGTGCAGGGCGGCCTCGTGCAGTTGCCAGTCCTGATCAGGGTCCCATTGCGTCTCTTCGAATTGGTGCTGGACGTAGAACAGCCAGACGCCAGCCGTTGCAGCGATCAGGGTCGAGGGCAGGAAAATCAGCAGCACCGGCATCAGGCCACCAAAATAGTAGATGGCCCCCAGTGCGGTCAGAATGGCCAGGTTCGTCGCCATCGCGCTGACCCAGAATTTCGGAATACCGGTCAAGCCAAGCGGGAGGCGGTTTTGAAACAGGAACAGATAGCCGGGCCCAAAGCCAAACAGGGTGATCGGGTGGCGATAGAGCCGGTAAAATAACCGGTTCAAGGGCGTCAGCGCCCGGTATTCGGCCACCGTCAGCGTATGGATGTCCCCCATCCCGCGCTTATCCAGATTGCCAGATGAGTTGTGATGCGAGGAATGTGTGCGCCGCCAAACATCGTAAGGCGTCAACGTCAGCACCCCGAGCCCCCGACCGACCCAGTCACTGACCGTCCGGTTCGTAAAAAATGCCCCGTGACCGCAATCATGCTGAATGGCAAACAGGCGCAACAGAAAGGCCGCGTTCAGAACCGAGATCGCAAGCGCCAGCCAATAGCTGACCGACAAAGACATCCAGGCCAAGGCCCAAAGCGCTATGAAGGGAACACAGGTAACCCCCAGCTCGAACCAGCTACGCGGTTGGCTTGGCTCCCGATATTTGGCCAGCGTCGACACCCAGTCCCGCGCGACAGTCACATCCGGGTTGTCCCGGGTCGAGAGAGTGGATTGGGTCATGCGCCTGCCATATCGTTTGTTTGTTCCATACCGGATAGACGACCCCACCGGCATAGCAATCATTTTCTGTTCGAGACGCTGGGAATGGCGCTCAACTTTTGGTGTCACTACCTAAAGAAAAACCCCCGCTTTCGCGGGGGTCTTAATGGTTTGTCCAAAGACAGGCCCGATCAAAGACCGGTGGAAATGTCGATGGTGTTACCCTCTTCAAGGGTCACATATGCTTTTTTGACGTCTTTCCGCTTGCCCAACTGGCCGCGGAACCGCTTGACCTTGCCTTTGGTCACAGAGGTGTTCACCGCTTTGACCTTCACACCAAACAGTGCCTCAACGGCCTCTTTGATCTGTGGCTTGTTGCTGTCAATCGCAACCTCAAAGACAACCGCGCCATTTTCGGACGCCATGGTCGACTTTTCGGTGATGATCGGTTTGCGGATCACGTCGTAGTGTTCTGCCTTCGCGCTCATTTCAGTCGAGCCTCCAGTGCTTCGACAGCCGCTTTCGTGAGCACCAGAGTGTCACGCTTGAGGATGTCATAAACGTTTGCACCCATCGACGGCAGGATATCCAGACCTTCGATGTTGCGCGACGCCTTCAGGAACCCTTCGTTCACGGTCGCCCCGTCGATGACCAGAGCGCGTTTCCAACCCAGGTTTGCAACCTGCTTGGCCAGAGCGGCGGTCTTGCCTTCGGCTTCGGCGTTCTCGATCACAACCAGCTCACCAGCTGCCATTTTAGCAGACAGCGCGTGGCGCAGACCAAGTTTACGGAACTTTTTCGGCAGGTCATGACCATGCGAACGCACGACCGGACCTTTGTAAACGCCACCACCCCGGAAGATCGGTGCCGAACGGGCGCCGTGGCGTGCGCCACCGGTGCCTTTTTGGCGATAGATCTTCTTGGTTGAGTAGGACACTTCCGAGCGGGTCTTGACCTTGTGGGTGCCAGCCTGCGCGTTGTTGCGCTGCCAACGGACCACACGGTGCAGGATGTCCGCGCGCGGCTCCAGGCCGAACAGGTCCGCATCCAGCTCGATGTTGCCGGCTTTGCCGCCGTCCAGTTTGATTACATCAAGTTTCATGCTTCACCACCTTCCGCGGGAGCTTCTTCCGCAGGTGCTTCGGTTGCAGCCGATTTCACAGCAGCCGGGAAAGGCAGGCCTTCCGGTGCTTTCTTCTTGACGGCGTCCTTGACGGTAACCCAACCGGATTTCGGTCCGGGAACGGCGCCTTTGATGAAGACCAGACCACGGTCGGCGTCGGTTTTGACGACTTCCAGGTTCTGGGTGGTTACACGGGCAGCACCCATGTGACCGGCCATCTTTTTGCCTTTGAAAACCTTGCCCGGATCCTGACACTGGCCAGTTGAACCGTGCGAACGGTGGCTGATCGAAACACCGTGCGAGGCGCGAAGACCACCAAAGTTCCAGCGCTTCATAGCACCGGCAAAGCCTTTACCGATCGAAGTACCCGAAACGTCAACTTTCTGACCTTCCAGGAAATGTTCTGCCGAAATCTCGGCACCTACTTCGATCAGGCCATCTTCGGAGACGCGGAACTCGACCAGCTTACGCTTGGGTTCAACCTTGGCAGCGGCATAGTGACCGCGCATGGCTTTCGAGGTGCGTTTTGCCTTGGCAGCACCGGCACCCAGCTGAACAGCGGTATAGCCGTCCTTCTCGTCCGTGCGCTGTGCAACAACCTGCAGGTTGTCCAGGTGAAGAACGGTCACAGGGATCTGCTTGCCGTCTTCCATGAACAGGCGGGTCATGCCGACTTTTTTTGCGATAATACCAGAGCGCATAATCTATACCCTCCGATCTTACGACTGCAGCTTGATCTCGACGTCCACACCAGCAGCGAGGTCGAGCTTCATCAGCGCGTCAACGGTTTGGGGGGTCGGATCAACGATGTCGAGCAGACGCTTGTGCGTACGGATCTCGAATTGGTCGCGGGATTTCTTGTCAACGTGAGGACCACGGAGAACCGTGAACTTCTCGATCTTGTTCGGCAGCGGGATCGGGCCGCGCACATTCGCGCCGGTCCGCTTGGCAGTGTTGACGATCTCTTGCGTGCTGGCATCCAGAACGCGATAGTCAAATGCCTTCAGCCGAATACGGATATTTTGGCTTTGCATAATAACAGCCTTTTTTCAGGCGTTGAGGTTGAGAGGAGGACAAGCGCGCATCGCCAACCCTCATCGAACCCAAAAGGCGGGAATCACCCCGCCTTGATGTTCTTATAGAGAACTCGCGCGATCTACAGGGGTGTGAGGGGTTTGGCAAGGGGGGAAGTTCAAACAAGTCGAATGCGCTCACCTGGCTCATACCCTATGCGTATATTTTCTGAATTTGGGCGTCTTAACAAGATCGACTCAATCTAAATTTGGTCCACCAAATTCCTGTACTGAATGCTTAGGGATTTTCTTGGACAGACACAAAAAGCCAAAGCAAGATAATTGCCCCAAACGGGTTGATAAACAGTGCTGCCACTTGCCAAAGTAATCGATCTTGTCCGCGCCGCTCTGCCATATCCCCCACTAGCGCAAACAGTTGCCAGATCGCCCAGAGCAAAAAGGCCAGAAACAAGAGGATGAATATTGCTTCCATCGTGTGTCTTCACTCTGCCCTTGTTCGTAACGTTCGATATGTCATCAGTGCAACTGAGGCGATACATGTTTCTAACTTCAAATTGGTTGAGGCTTGCACGACCTCTTTCAGATTTGTGGGCGCAGAGTAACCTCATCTCGATCCGAACCTCTGTAAAGGCCGTCCTTTGAGGAGCGGCCACTTTCACGGATAGCGAAAAGCGGGGCGTCTCCCAGCGCGATTGGCTCAACGCCTTCGCGGACAACACAACTCGCGTTGCATGCGGAAAGATGCCCTTAGACTATGTCTTGGCTACCCGCGCCGCCATACGAGACAGTCTGGTATCCTGATAGTCGAACACTGAGCTTTCGAATGGGGCAAAAATGGCATCGCAATCGGTCGCTTCTGCAGACGGTGGCCTGACGAATTCGTGTAGCTCAAACCCGTGATCTGCCATCGCGGCGACAAAATCGCTGAACCTATAACCGCCGTGATACCGACGCCGTACAGAGACTTCAGCCAATACAAAGGTGCATTTTTTCAGCATCTCCGATGCACCTTTTATAACCTCGATTTCAAAACCTTCCGTGTCGATTTTCAATCCGAAAGGTTCCTTGTAGGAAGACGCAATCTCATCCAGTGTTTTTACCGGGACTTGTCGCTCTTCAACTTGCGAGGTGTGCTGGATTGCCGCTTCGTCAAACTCCTGCATCGTTGCTCGTGTGCCGAGCCAACGATCGCCGACTGTTGGAATTCGAAGAGTCGTCTGTCCGCTTTCGGCACCAACTCCGCAAGCATGGAAATCAAAATCGATCTTGTCGCCCCAGTTTTTCCGTACCTTGGTTTCGTAATCCGAAATGGGCTCAACCAACACAAACTTGGCTGCCGGGAAAGCTTCGTACAAATGCTCGGTTCCCGAGGCCACCCCGACATCGAATACTGTCTCGACCTCAAAACCCAGATTTCCGATATAGGCACCCGTCTCCTTCATTGGCGAAACCTGATATCCTCGCCGCTTCAGGCGTTTGGACAGTCGTTCTACGGTTTCGTCCATGTCGAAGTATCCTTCTTGCGGTTTCGCCCGATGCAATCCACTGAAACCAACTAGAGAGCACTTCAACGGCAAAAGCGCAATCTGGTATACTGTGTCGCTGGCAAGCTAGCCTAGGCGCGGCAAAATGCTATCGACCCGCTGCGTCCCCGACCAGTTCAACTTTTCTGAAAGTTACTCAAGCGGTTTCCGTTTGCCATGCGGGGCATCTTATGACCATGAACGCGTGCATCAAACAGGAAACAGCGAGATCACTCCAATGATAGAACGCATCGAAACCGGCGAGAGATCGTCCAAAATCGTTAAACATAATGGTGTGGCCTATTTGACCGGGCAAGTCGCCGAAGGTGATACCATTCAGGAACAGGTGCGTATTTGCCTTGGGAAAATTGACGACCTGCTAGAGCGCGCAGGTTCATCACGGGAAAAAATGCTGCGTGTGACCATCTGGCTGGCCGATATGAAGGACTTTGCTGGTTTGAACGAGGTCTGGAATGCTTGGGTTCCTGCAGGATACGCACCTGCGAGGGCATGTGGCGAAGCAAAACTGGCGCGGCCCGAACTTAAGGTGGAATTCATAGTGGACGCCGCATACGACTAAAGCATGCTGCTTCTTTAGGAATTCCCCGTCTTGAATTACCAAATTCAAACAGAAAAAGCCCGCCCCGGTTTGGGGCGGGCTTTTTTTTGTTTCGACGGTTAGGTCTGAGACTATTCGGCGAACGATCTCATCACCGCCTCCGATCACTCAACGCTCTTTGGTGTACGACATGGGCGCGTCGCGGGCTTGTCGAGATCAAACGAGAAAGGGCGCCGAATGGGCGCCCTTTCCATTTGATCATTCGCTTGCGCGAATTACTCGACGATTTTCGACACAACGCCGGCGCCGACGGT
>NZ_JBXWOT010000003.1:0-403966 GCF_059611025.1 Ruegeria sp. CDSB114 | reverse complement strand
GATAGCCGAAAGCTTCCTCGGCTTCGTAGATATCACTTCAATCCGCCTCTGGATCCGTCATTTGTCAACATGACCTAAGTGTAAACAGCGGTGTGAACGTAAAGTTTGTAAAGCAACGTGACAGTTTTGACAGGATTCTGGAACTGTCAAAACACGATATCTTCACAGCATGTGTGAACGAAGTAGAATTTTTAGAGATTAAATAAACATATAAAACAATATGTTATATAAATTACTCTGATTTTCTAAGCCAAAATATCACCCAAATCCAAAATCTGGCATGCCCCTTGCATGTAATTAGGCATAACGCCGCGTTCCCGTTCAAACGGGGACCATCAAGAACGAAGGACCAGGGAGGGTTCGGCCAAAGAAGTGAGTGCCCGCCGATGAATTCGGCAGGAACTGACGCGCAGCGCCGAGCATACATTCCGAAACCTTTGCCGTGATCCGAACGACTGGATCAACTGACCGTGCCTCTTGGCTCTGTTCAGTGATCGGGTCGAAGAAACGGCAGCATGCGCTGTCTCCAACCGACCGAGAAATTGGTCAGCAACAAAGGAGTCTCATGGCATGGCGATTACGCTAAATAAAATTACCTCTCAGAGAGGAATCTCGGTAGGGGAGGCCACCAAGAAGATTTCGGACCTGGGTTGGAATCCAACCTATGTTCAGGAAGCGAATACTTTCCCCACAGACTATAAGATCACCAAAGCGCCGCGCGACCCGATGAAGCAGGTTCTGCGCTCTTACTTCCCGATGGAAGAAGAGAAAGACAACCGGGTATACGGTGCGCTAGACGCTGCGCTGCGTGGTGACATGTTCCGCAACGTTGAACCGCGCTGGATCGAATGGATGAAGCTGTTCCTGGCGATCATTCCGTTCCCGGAAATTTCGGCTGCGCGTTCGATGGCCATGGTGGCTCGTCTGGCGCCGGGTGAAGACCTGCGCACAGGTTTCACTATGCAGATGGTTGATGAATTCCGTCACTCCACAATTCAGATGAACCTGAAAAAGTGGTACATGGAAAACTACATCGATCCGGCTGGTTTCGACATCACCGAAGAAGCCTTTGGTAAGTGTTATGCTACCACCATTGGCCGTCAGTTCGGCGAAGGGTTCATCACCGGCGACACAATGACCGCCGCATGCATGTATCTGACCGTCGTTGCTGAAACCGCGTTCACGAACACTCTCTTTGTGGCAATGCCTTCAGAGGCCGCCCGTAATGGCGATTATGCTTTGCCGACTGTGTTCCTGTCGGTTCAGTCTGACGAAAGCCGTCACATCGGTAACGGTCACTCGCTTCTGATGGCGGCCCTGAAAGAGCCAGAGAACCATCTGCTTTTGGAACGCGACCTGCGGTACTCCTTCTGGCAAAACCACGCCATCGTTGATGCGGCGATCGGTACGTTCATCGAATATGGCACCACCAACCGCGACAAGGAAAAGGAATCCTATGCGGAGATGTGGCATCGCTGGATCTTTGAAGACTACTACCGGACCTACATGCTGCCGCTCGAGAAATACGGCGTAAAAGTACATCACGACGATGTGCAAGAAGCCTGGAAGCGGATCACCGAGAAGAACTATGTGCACAAAGTTGCTCAGTTCTTTGCAGTCGGTTGGCCGGTGAACTTCTGGCGGATTGAAGCTCAGACCGAGAAAGATTTTGAGTGGTTTGAGCACAAGTATCCGGGTTGGTATGCCGAGTTTGGCGACTTCTGGAAATGGTATGCCAAGTTGAGCGTTCCGGGCCAGAAAGTCATCACCTTCAACGAAGAAGTTGGCTATGTTTATCCGCATCGCTGCTGGTCGTGCCTGGTGCCGTGCCTGATCCGCGAAGACATGGTTGTCGACGAAATCGACGGTCAGCTGCACACCTTTGCACATGAGCTTGATCGCTGGACCGCTGTTGAAGCGTTCGCAGACGAATACCAGGGTCGGCCAACGCCGGCGATGGGCAAGTTCTCGGGCAAACGTGAGTGGGAAACTGTTTACGACGGTTGGGATCTGGCGGATGCCATCAAAGACCTCAACTTCGTTCGTGAAGACGGTAAGACACTGGTGCCGCAGCCGCATCTGCGCTTTGACAACAAGGATATGTGGACGCTGGACGATGTTCGCGGTCATACCCTTGGCTCGCCGCTTAATGCACTGCGTGGCATGTCGGACGGTGAGCGTGAAGCACATCTGGCCGAGTACCGTGCTGGTTTCACCATCACACCCTTCAACTAAAGCAATCTTTTGCAAGGGCCTTGATTGGCCCTTGCATACAGGAAGGTCCGAATTCCGCGCGTGATTTCGGGACACAGGAGACTCGACTAATGGGTGAAATATACAGGGTTCGTTTTGAGCCGGTTGGCTTGGAAATAGAGGTTGAAGAGGATGAAACCATTCTCGATGCCGCTTTCCGCCAAGGCATAGCTCTGCCGCATGGATGCAAAGAAGGCCAGTGTTCGGCTTGCAAATGTGTCCAGTTGGATGGCGAAACCGAAATGCTCAAGTATTCAACCTTCGCACTCAATGACTTTGAGAAGGAAAGTGGACACGTTCTGATGTGCAGAACTGTGGCGTATAGCGACGTCGAAATTGAACTCCTGAACTATGACGAGGAGGTTTTATCGAAATCCATTCCGGTCAAAGAATTCAATGGCCGAATTGTCGATTTCCAAAAGCTGACCCATGACATTCGCGGTGTTGATATTGAAATTGATACACCGCTCAAATTTTGGGCGGGGCAATATGTCGACATCACGGTTACCACCGAAAAAGGGGAGAAGATTACACGCTCGTTCTCCATGGCAAATTCGCCGAGCGAAGCCCAGAAACTCTCCTTCATCATCAAAAAATACCCAGACGGGAGGTTCTCAAACGAGCTCGACGCAGGGGGGATCAAAA
The DNA here is from genome assembly GCF_059611025.1 of Ruegeria sp. CDSB114. Lineage (NCBI taxonomy): Bacteria > Pseudomonadati > Pseudomonadota > Alphaproteobacteria > Rhodobacterales > Roseobacteraceae > Ruegeria > Ruegeria sp. CDSB114. The sequence continues at coordinate 401,068 of NZ_JBXWOT010000003.1, read as the reverse complement.
AAGGCGCCACCGTCGAAATCAGCGGACCGTACGGAATGTGTTTCCGACGGGAAGGCCGACAAGGACCGGTGATCCTGGTCGGGGCGGGTTCCGGCATGTCGCCGGTCTGGTCAATACTGCATGATCAACTCAGCAGTGGCGAAGATCGCGATATTTATTTCTTTTACGGGGCTCGCACGCAAGAGGATCTGTTCAAGCTGGACGAGATCGCAGAGATCACTGGCGCCAATGCGAATGTCAAATTCATCCCAGTGTTAAGCCACGCAGATGATGACGATAACTGGACGGGTGCCAGGGGCTTCGTTCACGAGATCGTGGACGAATATCTAAAGGAATTGGACGTCGATGGAGAAGGCGATGTTTACGCCTGCGGCCCCCCTCCGATGATCGATGCACTGACGCCGGTGCTGTTCATGAACGACTTCGATGGCGAGCGCGTTTTTTACGACAAATTCACACCGACTTCCGGTTCATCGACCCACTGATGCTGGGTTGATCGCTAGTCATGTGAATGAAACACAACAAGGGAGGCTACCATGGTAGCTACATCAAGTTCCGTTGGATCCGGTGCCGCAGGCGCTGCAACGTTCGTCGGATCGACCAGCCGCAAATACAACTATTTTGAACCACGCGGCAAACGCGCCACGCATTACGAAGACGTAACCGTCGACGTGCAACCAGATCCCGAACGCTATCTGATCCAAAACTGGATCATCGAGTTCGAAGGCGGCAAAGGCGGCGGTGCCTATCAAAAGGACAATACAGCTGCGCTGAGTTCAAACTGGCACGCCTTCCGAGCCCCTGATCAGGAATGGGAGCGCACGCATTATCAGCGCCAGTCCAAAATCTGTTCAATGGTAAAATCGGTCGTCGACAATGCGCGCAAGGCCGGGGCCCACAAGTCGTTTGACAAGGCTTGGGAGCGTATCCTGCAAACTCATTTGGGTGCCTGGAAACATGCAGAGTTTGGTCTTGGCACATCTCTGATGCAAGCCCAGAGGTATGGCTATACTCAGATGATCAACAACGCCACGCTGACCAACTCGTCCTACAAAATGCGGTTGTGCCAGGATATCACGTTGTATCTGGCCGAGATCGGAATGGATATCGAAGGTTGGAACGATGAACTGGGCAAGAAAGCCTGGCTGGAAGATCCAATGTGGCAACCCTGCCGCGAGGCGATCGAAACCATCATGGGGTCGGAAGACTACCTTGAGCAGTATTTCGCGATCAATTTGATCTTTGAACCGCTGGTTGGTGAGCTTTTCCGGTCGGGTTTCCTGATGCAGGCCGCCGCTGCGAACAATGACTTCATCACGCCGCCAGTTATCTCGGCCGCCGAGGCCGATTATGAGCGCAACCTCGCGAACACAATCGACCTAATGTACCTGCTGGCAAACGATGAAGAGCATGGTGCGCATAACAAGGCATTGTTCCAAACTTGGATCAAGAAACATGCTGATCTGGCTGACAAAGCCGTACTGGCGTTGCAGCCAGTCTGGTCACAGCCGCATTCCAAGCCCGTTGCTTTCGAAGATGTCAAAGCCGTCTCGCAAGAGCGTCTTGGCCAAATCCTGTCTGAACTTGGCCTGAGCCGCTAACCCAAAGGAGAATTTACGATGTCGAGTACAGCACGCGACGCTTCAAAACAAAACATCTTCAAGCCGATGAACGAAATCAAGTTTGAACAGACCATTTCGCACCAGTGCGGTGTGACCATGAATGACTCTGTTGAAGCCCGGGCGATTGCCGAGTTCATGGGCGAAGATCCCAAAGTCACAGTAACCCACAACCCTGCGACCATCCGTGTCGACGGCGAGGGCAAACTGGTCTTCAAAATGGATGAGATCAGTGAATTTCTGGGTCGCGAAATGACTGCGGAAACTTTCGAAGTCAACACGTCCACTCATTATGGCCGGATGGTCCGGGTCGATGACAACACCGTCGTCCTGTTTGGAAACATGGACGACGTCTTCGAATATATCGAGTGACAAAATCGATGTGCGAACCCGGCTTTGCTCGGGTTCGCATTCCCAAACTTCACGGCGTGAAAATTCAGACTACCTGAGGAGGAATCGATGTTTAAAACCAAAGATGGCAAAGAAATATTCGTGGTCGACGGTCACACTCATTTTTGGGACGGCAGCCCGGAAAACCAGAGCAATATTCACGGTAAGCAGTTCATTGACTGCTTTTATGCTTACCACACCAACCTAAGCCCGCCGGAACAGCTGTGGGAAAAAGGACGGTTCGAAAAGTACTCGGAAGACGATGTCTATCGGGATCTGTTCATCGATGGGCCTGATGATGTGGCGATCATCCAGTCGACATATCTGCGCGACTTCTACAAGAATGGTTTTTCTAGCATCGAGCGCAGCAGCTCAATGGCCTCGCGCCATCCTGAGCGCTTTATCGTGAACGGGTCATTCGATCCGAGAGACGGTGAGAAAGCGCTGGAATACATCCATTACATGAAGGAAAACTTCGATATCCAAGGTGTCAAAATGTACACCGCTGAATGGAACGGAGAAAGCAAAGGTTGGGCCCTCAATGACCCTGCCGCTTACAAGTGCTTTGAACTGTGCGACAAGCTGGGTATCAAGAATATCCATGTTCACAAAGGTCCGACCATCATTCCGCTCAGCATGGATGCGTTTGACGTTCGTGATGTGGATTATGCCGCTACCGATTTCCAGAATCTGAACTGGATAATTGAGCATTGCGGATTGCCGCGCTTGGATGATTTCTGCTGGATTGCGACGCAGGAAACCAATGTCTACGGCGGTCTTGCCGTTGCCATGCCGTTCATTTTCACCCGTCCCAGGTATTTCGGTGAAGTGATGGCGGAACTGCTGTTCTGGATCGGCGAGGATAAGATCCTGTTCGGCTCGGACTATGCAATCTGGACCCCTCAATGGCTTGTTGAGCAATTCTGGGAGTATCAGATCCCTGAAGACATCGCCAAAGAACGCGGCGTTCAACTGACCGATGAGATCAAAGAAAAGATCCTGGGTCTGAATGCAGCAGCACTTTACGATATCGATGTCGAAGCTAAGAAGGCTGAGCTTAGCGCATCACCAGTGCAGATCGCGGCGGAGTAAGCCGATGTTTTTGGAGATGCACAAAGATGAGCTGGAGTTGGAGATTTGGCAACGTCTCGATCTGGTCACGGACCCTGAGTTGGACGAACCGATCACCGATATGGGGTTTGTCGAACTTGTTGACGTGAACATTGATTCAAAACTTGTAGAGGTCGAATTTCGGCTCCCGACCTATTGGTGCTCTCCAAATTTTGCCTTTCTCATGGCGTTTGATATTCGCCATGAGCTTAGCAAGCTGAGTTGGGTTCGTCAGGTGAGAGTCACCCTTAATGATCACTGTTTTGCAGATCGAGTGAATGACGGCGTTAACGGTGAGAAAGACTTCACCGAAGTGTTCGCTGAATATTGTAATGGTGATGATCTCAATTCAATCCGTGCGAAGTTTCTGGAGAAGGCATTTATACGCCGTCAGGAAACCGTATTGCTTGGGTTGGAAGCCAAAGGTTTTTCGGGGCCCAAGATCGTCAACATGACACTTTCAGAATTTGACGCCATCGAGTTTTCTGGCGGTGAGGAGTCCAAGCAGAAACCGCGTTACCGCGAATTGCTGCTGTCCCAAAACTTGGCAAAATCAGCAGAAGATCCGGCTTTTGTCACTTGGGAAGGTGACCGTCTAACAGCGGCTGGATTGCGCGACTACCTGGGTAAGCTCAGGGGTGTTCGCATCAACATGGAGTTCAACGGCGCGCTTTGTCGGGGGCTTCAATCAACACGGTACAAGGAGGTTGAAATTGGTGAAGATGGACCGACATTGATCGATTTCATTCAGAACCGGGTGCCACCAAGAGTTTCTGAAGCCCGCAGCTAAAAACGTTTCACGCGTAACCGTCAACATAAGAAGCCATCGGTTCTAAGCCGATGGAAGGGAGAAGTCATGGCAAAACTACTGATACACAACGGAACAGCACGGCGGGCGCTCGCCAAGGGTGTTTCCAAACTGGCCGCGGCAGTGGAGCCGACCCTTGGTCCCAAGGGGCTGAACGCGATGATTGACCGGCCCGTCGGCACCCCTTTGGTGACCCGGGACGGTGTATCCATCGCATCCGAAATTGAGTTGTCCGACCGGTTTGAAAACATGGGTGCACAAGTGGTCCGTGAAGTGTCGATGCAGACCAATGAAGTCGCGGGCGACGGTACGACCACTGCAATAGTTCTGGCCAATGCGTTGATCCAGAGAGGCGTCGAATTGACCGCTGAGGGTGTCAAACCCGTGGATTTGTGCAAAGGCATAGAGCTGGCTGTACACAAAATCATCAACGCGCTGGATGAGGCATCGCGGTCCTGCGACGACAACCCCAGCTATCTTGAATCCGTCGCGCGGGTGTCCGCAACAGAACCTGAACTGGGATCGTTGGTTGCCGAAGCTTTCAAACGTGTAGGGAAAGAGGGTGTAATCACTGCCGATTTCGGGGTGACGATCGACACAACGCTTGAGGTGGTCGAGGGTATGTCCTTCGAACGGGGCTATATCTCACATCATATGGTGACGGACCGTGAAAACATGGAAGCGGTCCTGGAGAATCCGCTGATTTTGATGACGGATCAAAAAATCCTGCGTCCTGAGATTCTGGATAATGCAAGACGCATTGCCGACGAACAGAAACGACCTTTGTTGGTTATCGCTGAAGAAATTGCGCCAGAAGTCGTGATCTCGTTGATGGACAATAACGGTGCGGGCAAATACCTGATTGTGCACCCACCCGAGTATGGTCACTGGCGCGCCGCGATGATGGATGATCTTGCGATCATGACCGGCGGTGAAGTGCTTGCGCGTGACCTTGGCAAAAAGATCGAAAACGTCACATTGGCACAATTAGGTGGTGCTCAAAAGGCGCGGGTTACATCCTCTCTGACCAGCATTCTGAAGGGTGACGGTGACCCGGCTGCAGTGCGCGCTCGACGCGCGCAGGTGCAGCGCCAGCATGACGCCGCTCCGCCGAATATTGAGCAGGACAAGTTGCGTGAGCGTGTGTCCAAACTATCCGGCGGAACTGCTGTTATCTATGCCGGTGGTTTCACACCTGTTGAACAAAAGCGCAAAATTCAGTTGATCGAGGACTCCCTCTGTGCGGTTCGCGCGGCCTCTGAAGATGGGGTCGTCGCAGGTGGTGGAACTGCGCTTGCACAGATTGGCTCGGTCCTGGAAGGCATCGTTTCGGCGAATGACGGCGATGTCAGCAAAGGTGTTGAATTGGTTCGCTCGGTTCTGACCCGTCCAGTCGAACGGATCGCCAGCAACGCCGGCGCGGATCCGAATGCAGTGATTGCATCCATTACGGCCGGTCCAAGAGGGCACGGTTTTGATGCGTCAAAGGGCGAGTTCCGAGACATGTTTGAAGCAGGAATAATCGATCCCGTTCGTGTCACTGCCAGTGCCTTGGTCAATGCGACATCAGTGGCAACGCTGATTCTGACCACTGAAACACTGGTCGGTGACCTGTCAGAAGGTGAAGCCGATCCGACCGAAGGCCCGGCCCTGGGTGGCGGTGCCGAATTGTTGGGCCGCCCTTAACCTATCGCTTTTGAAGACCCGAAAATAAGTTAAGAAAAGGAATGAAACATGAAAGCCGCACGCTTGTATGATTACGATCCGGCCATGAATGTTCAGCTAAAGATCGAAGAGGTCGCTGCCCCAACGGTAAATTCTCCGGATGAGGTGATTGTGAAAGTCGGTGCCGCAGGTTTGTGCCGTACTGATTTGCACATCATTGAAGGCGTCTGGAAAGATATCATGGATGTCGAAGGCAGCCTTTTGCCTTACATTATGGGCCATGAGAATGCCGGTTGGGTGGAAGATGTTGGCAGCAACGTGACCTCTGTCAAACCCGGTGATGCGGTGATTTGCCATCCACATCGCAGTTGCGGGATCTGTTTAAACTGTCGGTATGGCCACGATATGTATTGTGATCATGGCTTGTTTCCCGGCCTCGGTCTGGACGGCGGATTTGCAGAGTATTTCGTTACAAACGAGAGCTCATTGATCAAGTTGAACACCAATGTGACTCCGTTGGAAGTTGCCCCTATGGCTGATGCGGGCATTACTGCATATCGCGCTGCAAAGCGTGCGGCCGAACTGGTTTACCCAGGTGCATATGTCACTGTTCTGGGCGTTGGTGGCCTAGGGCATATTGCGATTCAGTGTTTGAAGAACCTGTGCGGCGCCCGAGTTATCGCAGTAGACCGTGAGCCAGGCGCGCAGGTTCTGGCCAAGGAACTTGGTGCCGACATTGTTCTTGATGGTGGTCCGGATCTGATCGAACAGGTCATGGATGTAACTGGCGGTGGTAGCCATGTTGTCATCGACTTTGTCGGCGAGCTTGGCGTCGAGAACATTTGCTGGAAGCTTTTGCGGCAAGGCGGCGAACTGATCGTTGTGGGTTATGGTGGTAAGATCGAGATCCCGACTGTCGACCTAGTAGTCAATGAGATCAAAATTGGCGGTAGCCTGGTTGGAGACTATACCGAACTTGTAGAGTTGATGGAGCTGAATGCCGATGGGTTGGTGAAGATGCACCAGACTGAGTATTCGCTTGATAACATCAATCAAGCGATTGACGATTTCAAAAACCGCAAGTTCACGGGACGCGCTGTCATCGTTCCTTAGAGTCGCGAATAACAGCCTAATTAGGGAACCTGTTCTGTCCGTCTCCCCATGGAAAATCGGTCCCTAAATGCGGCGGCAGATTTGATCTGTCGCCGCATCTATTATTTCCCGCGGCCAAGACCGTACAGGTTTATCTTCCGGTACAAAGTTGGGCGCGAAATTCCGAGTGATTGAGCCACCTTCGTCAGGTTCCCATTTTCCTGCTCAATGGCACGTTGGATGGCTTCGGATTCAATTCCATGCAGATTGAAATTGGTGGATACATTCCGGGGTGTATTCCCAAACATGCTGTCGCTTGGTTCGGGGCTGGAAATCTCTTCGGGTAGATCGGCGAAAGATACCCTTGCGGTACCGTGCAACAGGCAAAGCCGTTCGACTATGTTGCGCAATTCACGGACATTTCCAGGCCAATGATAGCTTTGAAGAGCGGCCATGGCATCTTGATCAAATTGCAGCGGTTCACGATCAAAATTCGCCGACAGTTTTTGATTGAAATGTTCAGTCAGCAAGACGATGTCCCGCCCACGTTCACGCAGTGGAGGTACATCGATGACTATGGTGCCAATTCGATAGAAAAGATCCCTGCGGAACCGGCCGGCTTCGATATCCTGCCGAAGGTTTCTGTTTGTCACCGCCACCAGTTGAACGTCAATCGGACGGCGTTTGTCACAGCCAATTCGATAAAGCGCCCTCTGCTCTAGCGTGCGCAGCAGATATGTTTGCAGCTCGGGTGGCATATCACCAACTTCGTCCAGGCAAAGGACACCGCCATTTGCCAGCTCAAACTTTCCGGGCCGACCTTCACGTAAGGCACCTGTAAAGGCCCCGGCAACATGGCCGAACAGTTCACCCCCGATAAGTTCACCCGAAATCGCTGCACAGTTGACGGCAATGAAGGGGGCTTTTTTATCGGCGTGATGGCTGTGGATGAGACGGGCGAACAGTTCTTTTCCAACGCCGGTTTCGCCCTGAACAAGAACCGTGACGTTTGCCTTTGCGGCCCGGTGGGCGAATTCGATAGCTTCCAACATCTTAGGACATTCGCCGAGAATTTGGATCTCGTCTTCTTCAACGCCATGCCGTGGCCGAATGGTGATCCCAGTGGATCGTGTAGGTGTCGGGGATGTTCTTTTCTCTGGAAGTATCAGTGCCGCGCCTTGAATCTGCGTTCCGGACTTAAGAATATCTATCTCAATACCGCTCAGTGAAGATGGTAATGCTGCGACCAGATCCCCGTCCGTCATATCTGGCGTCCAGGACAAAAGCTGTTTTCCGATCGGTAGGCCGCCAGTTTTCAGAATAGGTTCAACCTCGGTATTTCGACTGAAAACGATCCGTCCGGTTGAATCCAGCAAGACGACAGTGTCGTCTGTGCTGCGTGGCTTTTGCAAATCGATAAATGCCTCAAGCAAATTGGTTCGTTCTTCCCTTTGTTGTTCTGCCAGAGCGATTTCAATTTCTTTTGCGGCGGCCACAACCAGCGCTAAATTATGGGGGCGAAAAATATCCAGTGGTCCCGACAGATCGACCACCCCTAAGACTTGCCGGTCAAGCGGATCAAAGATCGGAACACCGGCACAGGTCCAGGATTTGATACCCTGACAGAAGTGTTCTGACGCGTGCACATAGGTTGGTTTTCCTGTGCGCAAAGCTGTGCCGATACCGTTTGTGCCAATCACATTTTCGTCCCAGACACCGCCTACTTCCAGTTGGATATCACGCCCTTCGTCCAGAGTTTTATCATCGCCAATGGCATCGATTATTGTTCCGTTTCGGTCGGTCAAAAGGAGGACAGCACCGGACTCTGACAAATGGGGGCCAAGCCGCAGAAAAGCCGAGCGCGCAGCACGGCATAAAGAAGCGTTTTTCCGCTTCAATTCGTCTACGCGTTCGTCGCCAATTTTTTGCGGTGTGCCCGCCGGCGTCAGTGCGTTGATGCCTAAATCTGTGCACCTCGTCCACGAGTCCAGAATTTCCCGTCTTACGGTTTTCTCGACTTCTTCGGACTTTCGCCCAGTGTCGACGAAAGCTTCCCAAGCGTTCATTGTTGCTCTTTGGTCGCTGTCGTTGCTGACTTGCGTGAGGGGGGTTTTGGGGAAGGTGGAGGATCTGTTTCGCATGTTTTTCTTTCACTGACACCACCTTAAATAGATAGGCGGTTCAAAAAACGGCTACTTCTGGGATGGCCTCAAAGTTCGAGACGACGTGTTATGACATCTGCGAGCTTTTCCTTTATTTCATCAGACTCGATTACGATGTTGTTCAGGTCGCTCAATACCTCTGTGACTTCATCGGGGAGTGGAGATACGAACCCATTCTCTTTGGTCGCCAGTGCGAAGAACTTTACGCCATCATTTACGCGTATTTGTCCTAGGAACTCCATTTGTTTACCAGAGTTCGCATCCATAACAAAAACACGTTCGTTTGTACTGATGCGAACGACGGGATTTGGTTCCGAAGGCGAAGATGGACCGCCATAGACATGGATGTTCAGGCCCTGCGGCTCTGGTTCTTTCTTGGCGTTTGCCATGGCAGCGCGGGAGCGAGAGTATCCGCCGCCGCTGATTTGATCTGCTAGTCGACGAATGGTTGCGCCGTTCCCCTGCAGAAGGCGCCTTGCGTCTTGGTCTTCACGGCGCGGGCCGTCTTTTTTCGAGAAAATATCAACCATGCCTAATCTCGCAGTTCCCTGTTTGTTCGGTTCGCCAAAAAAACAACGGGGGCAACAACCGTGACAAAAAGCGATATGTTTGTCCGCGTGCTATTTTGGCTTTTTATTATGTATCTTAAACTAGCAATTACAGCCTTCTGAGTCTAGGCTGAGCACCGAATACAACGATGAAATGCCCTTAAAAACATGGGCTCTGGCATAGTTTTTCTTGTATCTTCAAAATCCAGCGGATTCACGCTGAAATAATGCGATCCAAATATGATGTTTTGGTGCCCGGATTGCCCGGGCACGCAAATAAAGTTTCAGAGGTTACCCGCTGACATTTGTTCGGCAAGGTGGTCGGCTTGACGGATGGCAAGAGCCACAATGGTCAGTGTCGGGTTCTCGGCAGCGCCGGTTGTGAACTGCGAACCATCCGAGATGAAGAGGTTGGAAATGTCATGGGTCTGGCCCCATTTATTCACCACGCCGTCCCGCGGATTCTCGGACATTCGATTTGTCCCGAGGTTATGGGTGGAGGGGTAAGGTGGCGTCGGGAAGACCCGTGTCGCACCAACCGCTTCATAGACAGCAGCGCCTTGCGCATAGGCGTGATTGCGCATTGCAATGTCATTTGGGTGATCATCGAAATGTACATTCACGACTGGCAGTCCATGCTGGTCTTTCACTTCGTGGTTGAGCGTAACGCGGTTTGTTTCTTGTGGCATGTCTTCGCCAACGATCCACATACCGGCCATATTCTCGTATGAATCCAAAGCTGATGTGAATTCACGGCCCCAAGCGCCCGGATCCAAGAAGGCCGCCATGAATGGCAACCCAAGAGCCAGAGTTTCAAGTTCATAACCGCCGACAAAACCGCGACTTGGATCATGACGTGATTCATCTTGGATGATCCCTGCCATCGTGGTGCCGCGCCACATTTTCACGGGTTGATCGAAGACAGCATAGACCGAACCGGTCATGTGACGCATATAGTTCCGCCCAACCTGGCCAGAGCTGTTTGCCAAACCGTCAGGGAACATCGAAGAGGCAGAGTTCAAAAGCATTCTCGGGCTTTCGAACGAGTTGCCTGCAACACAAACTACACGGGCCTGTTGCATCTGAAGATTGCCATCTTTGTCGAAGTATTCGACGCCGGTGACTTTGCCTTCATCATTGTGCAGGATGCGTGCGACGTGGGAGTTTTCGCGCACCTCTAGGTTGCCGGTGGCCTCGCCTGCTGGGATATCAGTGTACGCTGCGGACCATTTCGCACCCCACTTACATCCTTGAAAACAAAACCCGGTTTGTTGGCAGGCCAGGCGATCTTCGGTTTCGGCAGAGTTGATTGCCATACGACCGGTATTAACCTGCTCATACCCAAGCGCTTTTGCACCTTTTTCGAAGACGAGATAGTTGTTGTTTCCCGGCAAGCCGGCACGATCTCCGGTTCGGGTCACACCCAGTTTGTTTTCGGCTTTGGTATAGTAATCATCCATCTCGCGCGGATCGATGGGCCAGTCCAATAGGTTTGCGCCTTGAACGTCACCATAGGTCGTCGCGGCCTTCCATTCGTGGTCCTGAAAGCGCAGCGACGCTCCGGCCCAATGCGTTGTGGTGCCGCCAACGGCCTTGACGATCCAGGCTGGCAGGCCAGAAAAATCCTTTGCAACACGCCAGTCACCCGTTGTCGTTCGAGGGTCGACCCAGGCGAGCTGGCCGAAACTTTCCCATTCGTCGTTTACATAGTCTTCTGGCAGGTATCGCCCGCCAGCTTCTAGCGCGACAACACTAATGCCTTTCTGCGCCAATTCGTTTGACAGAACGCCGCCGCCAGCGCCGGTTCCAATTACGACAACAACGCTGTCGTCGGTGAGATCAAAAGGTGCCGTCATGGTGCCATCTCTCCCTTTAAAGCCAGTTGATGTCGTTGAAGCCTCGGTCGATGTACCCCCCGAACTCGAAAGAGGAGCCCTCATACCCAAAAATTGGCCAAACGGCTTTTTGGTTGTAAAGACCGGTCACAAGACCACCGCGAACTGTCTGGAAAAACGGGCTATCTTCCATGCTGCGCAGAATATCGACGCGATCGCGTTCCCAGCCGGTGCCCAGGTAGCTGTCATATCCCTTGCCCTGTGCAGCCGCGTTCAGGGCGTCAATACCGGCCTCGACAGATGCTGCGGCTTCGTCGGTGTCATATCCTTTGACCGCGACCACGTAGAATTCGTCACCCACCTTGTCGTGCGGGTAGATATCGCGTGCCATCTGAACCAGCGTTGCAAATGTCTCGGGCTTTAGAACCGACGTTTCGACGGCCCAGGCTGCGTTTGGTGCGGCGATGAATGTTGCACCGACGACGAAGGACGCGCCTATTGCTGTCGCATTGGACAAAAGCTGTCGACGTGTCAGCCCCTTCCGGCGTTTTAAACTCTCCATCTTTTCCTCCCTTTGATTTTACTGAAAGCGACCAGACCGTTCGAGAACTTCAATCTCATAGCCATCCGGGTCGGTGACAAAGAAGAAGCGGCCGACAAGTCTGCCGTCCGGGGCAAACTCGACGAGCTTACGTGGAGATAACCCTTCGCGTTCGAACCGCGCATGTTCTTCATCAAGGTTGTCGACAGACACCGCAAAATGGCCGTAGCCATTTCCCAGCTCATAGGCTTCGGTCTGGCCTTTGTTGATGGTCAGTTCCAGCTCGAAACTGCTTTCAGGGTTGCTGAGATAAACGAGCGTAAAATTCTCGAAATCAAGACGATCGGCGACTTTGAGGCCGAATGCTGTGTCGTAGAAGCTGACGGATCGTGCCTCGTTCAGAACACGTATCATCGAGTGTATTGCTTTTGCCAAAGCCCGCTTCCCCCTTCTGTTGTGACAGAAGCAGTCTACAGACCATCATTGGCTAGGCAGGTAGTATAGGCTTACTACCCTGCAGAATTTATATTCTAAGAACTCCGCGGCTATTCCGCGGCTACCGCTGGCTGTTCATCATGGGTAGAAATCTCCATGAATTTCAAACAGGCACAGCGTAAAAGCGACGTAAAATTAACGGGTTCTCCGCGAAGCTCCAGAACTTCGCTATGCAGCTTCGAGATGAAAACCGGTGTCGTCATCCCGTCATTATCCGCAATCGTATCAATGACTTGCCAAAATGCGTTTTCGAGTCTGATGCTCGTGCTTTGGCCATTAATACGAATGCGCCGCGTTGCGCTCGCATAACGTTCCGGGTCTTGACCGGCAAATACCTGGCACATGCGCATTCTCCCTTCGGTTTCTTTTCTAGTCTGCACAAAAACCGAAGTTTTGCATCTTTTTTGACAAGCGCGATGCGTCAGACTGGCCAGGATGACCGACCTAAGGCGGATTCCTCAGGTTAGATTGAGTGCCTTGTCCTCGCTCACTAGGTTTGGGAGCTGTCTCGGGATTTCCATTGCGGCAACCTCTTAGTAGTTTTTTGATACATATCCAATAGGGTATCAAAGGGGTAAAAATTATGTATTTCACACAATGTTTTCTACGACATTAGGCTACAATCGTTAGCCGAATTGGGGGCCGTTTTGGCTAATAGGTTCGAAATGCAGAACAACGCTGTCGATGTGCCGTCAGCTTGCAAGGCTTGCCACATCTCTGATGCGCCCAATGTGAATTCTGAGATCGGCCCAGGAAACAACCGCGCCAATGGCTGTCCAGTTTAGAGAGATGCCGATTGGATTAATTCAGGGTTGTTTGAAACCGAATACGGAGGGGAAAACTCATGGGAATGCTTGCGAGATTGATGAACGGTACTATTGCATCACTGACGTTAAGCGCAGGCGCTGCATATGCAGCAGATGTCACACTTTTGTTAGGTCATACAGCACCAACAAATTCGGTGTTTCAGGAAAGTGCCGAGATTTTTGCCGAGTCACTGGACACCCTATCCGGCGGAACGGTTGCCGTGGATATTGTCGGCGGCGGCGCAATGGGGGGTATTCCGGATCACTGGGCTCAACTGCGGGCCGGTGATCTGGATCTGCATCTGTTTGAACTTGTCGGCGTCAGCTTCATGAAGGAAGCGTCGGACTTTTCAGTGCTCTTCGCGCCTTATCTGTTTGAAGATCAAGCGCATCTACACCGGTTTACAGAAAGCGAGCTGTTCAAGGCCATGATGGACCGCGCTGACACTGCGACCGGAATTCATTATGTCGGGTATGTTGGCGATCGCTATCCACGTGCGGTTTCCACCCGTGATATTGAAGTTGTCAAACCCGAAGACCTTTCGGGCCAAAGGGTGCGTGTAGCAATGCACCCGGCCATCGTAGCGACCTACGAAGCGTTTGGTGCGGTGCCGACACCGATCCCGTCGCCCGAACTTATGATCGCTTTAAAAACCGGAACGGTAGATGGTCAAGATCAAGGTCTCGTAGATTACCTTGACGCGGGCTATGATGAGGCCAGTCCCTATTACGCGCCAATCAATACCGTCCATGCCGGCATGGGGCTTTGGATGTCAGGTGGAAAGTGGGACACACTTACAGAGGAGCAAAAGGGTTGGGTGACCGAAGCCGCAACTGTCACTTCTGCGACTATAAACGCGGCCGGAGAAGCCCGGATGGAGGCCGCTCAGGCGCTTGCGGCGGAGCGTGGTGTCACGATTTCGACGCCGGATATTGAGGCCTTTCAGGAGGCCATAGCCCCAGTCATCGAAAAACTTGACGGAGAGATGTGGCCCGCTGGGTTGTACGACCAGATCAAAGGTCTCTGAGGTTCATGTTGCACGTCGTTGATTGGTCTAAACAGATCGACACCTCCCTTACATGGTTTTTGCGGGCTGTGCTGGGGGGGCTTTTGGTCGGGTTGGTGTTGCTGGAGTCTACGCAGGTCATTCTGCGCTACTTTTTTGCGCTGGGGTTGCCTTGGGCAAGAGATGTTTCAACAATCGGGTTGATGTGGTTGGCTTGGCTGGGCGCCCCGCTGTTGTGGATGAAACGTTCGCATATATCCGTCGATTTCATACCTGTGCCAAACATCCGGTCCCTGCGCAGGGTAGGGCAAATTGTTTTACAGCTTTCCATGGCGGTGAGCGGTGGGTTCCTGTTGTATCACGCGTCTGAGGCTGCGGCCCGCTATGCGCAGATTGATCTGACATCAATACCTGGCGCGCATGCAAACCTGAAGTTCTTTCCAGTGATGGTGGGGTCGTTTTTACTGATCTTGGTCAGTATCACGGCACTCGTTCGAAAGGACTGAAGCCGTGTTAGAGACTGCGTTTACCGTAGCCGTAATGATTGTCCTGATGCTGCTACGGTTTCCGGTGTTTTATGCGATGGCACTTTCGGTCGTAGCTTTTGCGATTGTCTATGCACCGATCATGTGCCCCTCGGTCGTGGTGCAGGGATTGGTTCAGGGCCTCGACAATTCCGCCTTTACGGCGCTGGTCTACTTCATGGCTGTTGGCACAATCATGAACGCCGGAGGCATGAGTGCGCGATTGCTGGATCTCGCCCGGACTCTGTTGGCGCATATCCGGGGTGGATTGAGCCATGCCAATATCGGGTCGAGCATGATTTTCGCCGGTATCTCAGGCTCTGCCATAGCTGATGTCGCCGCAGTTGGATCAGTAATGATCCCCGCAATGAAACGCGATGGGTATAGCCCTGCCTACGCGGCGGCGGTGACTGCAGCCTCTGCGACCATCGGAATTGTCATTCCCCCCTCAATTCCGATGGTCGTTTTTGCGCTGTTTACGGGTGCAGATATCACGCGACTTTTCGTGGCTGCGATTTTGCCCGGGATTCTCATGGGGATTTTCCTTTTGGGCGTATCGATCGTCGTTTCGATCAAGCGCGGATATCCCGCTCAGCGTTGGCAGGGCTGGCGTGCGGTTTGGGTCGCATTGCAGCGCAGTATCCTTGCGCTGATCCTGCCAGTTGTCGTCATTGGAGGGATGGTATCTGGCTTCGCAACCGTTTCAGAAATTGGTTCGATTGCCGTACTGTATTCGATAATTGTCTCACTTCTCATATATCGCGAGACGACGCTGCGCAGCTTTTGTGCGGCGCTTGGGGATGCGGCGATTGACAGCGCCAAGGTCCTGATCATCGTCAGTGTGTCCGGTGCATTCATCTGGATCACCGCACGCATGGGGGTTGGGGCGCAATTCGTTTCAATGGTGAATGGGATTCAGCTCACTCCGACAATGTTTTTGGCGCTTGTGGCGGTTTTTATGCTGATTCTGGGGACGGTACTGGACCCGGTGATCATCACAATCGTTGTGGCCCCGATTGTGGCACCCACAGCGATCATGACAGGGGTGGATATAGTTCAGTTTGGACTTGTGGTGGTCCTGGCCGGTGCGATTGGACTGGTTACTCCACCGGTTGGCATTTTGCTGTTCGTAACCGCGGCCCAGTCTGGTGCCAGAGTTGGTCAGGTCGTGCGTGAAGCCGGAGTGTTCCTAATCGCATTGGCTGTCTTGCTGGTTCTGGTCGTTTTCTTCCCTGCGTTGACCTTGTGGCTGCCGAACCTCATGCTTGGACAGTAGGCGTTGAAGCGTAGGTGCTATTGACCACTGATTTCCGGACGTGGACGCGCAGCCAGCTCAACCGCTGCATTCTTGCCAATTCCCGTCATGCACAAAAGTTGGGTGATGATTTGGCTTTTGCTGCTGTGAGGGACATTGTCATTGGTTATCGCAAGGGCGGCACCAATCAGGGCATGTGTGGTCAACCTCCAGACCAGCTCGGCATCAGAGACCTGAAATCGACCGGCCTGTGAGGCCCGCCTCAAGTCGCGAATGGCGAAGGGACCCATCATCCGGAACATCGTGTCTGATATGACCTCAGATCTGTGCAAAAGCTGTTTCCAGTGCGTGTCGCCTGTTGCTGTATCGAGCACGGTTCTAATACCAAAGGCGTAGACTTGGGCGGGGTCGTCGAACGTGTCCGTGACCTCTTCGATCCTCAACGCCAGATCATGCATCAGGGTTTCCAAAACGGCGATTGCCAATTCGTCTTTCGATTTGAAATAGCTATAGACTGTGCCAGCGCCGACATCTGCCTTTTCGGCAATCTCCAACATGGTTGCGGCATCGACGCCGCGCTCGGACATGATTTCACGAGCAGCCCCAATCAGCGCCTGTTTATTTCGACGCTGACGCTTTGCAACTCGGCCCTCCTTAACGGGGATCATTTCGCTCATTTTGAGTTCCGCCTGACAATAATCGAATCATATTCAATTTTGAATTTTGCCACAACTTCTTTCACAACCATTGGGAAAGTTGAAGCCTATGGATTGCTTCTGACGGATTTTCGGATCTCACCGTAAAACGGCGGAATGTGATCATAACTTACGATAAACAAACGATAATATTTCACACCTTCATTGGAAAGAGTGGCGTCCAATAGCGAATAGTAACCAAACTTGACGAACATTCGAAAACGATCTAGCGTCAAGAAGAGGTAACTTTTTGGCCGTTCCAGCCCGTTTAAGGGCGCTGGTTGAACGGCTAAGGGCTTAGGAGGAAACAAAGATGACCCATCCCGCGACCAACAGCGATTTCGATACTGATGTTGCAATTGTAGGTGCTGGTCCGGTTGGCACCATGCTGGCCATTCTGCTGGGCCAGAAGGGGAAGAAGGTCACTCTGGTTGAGCGGTGGTCCACACATTACGGCCTGCCGCGTGCGGTTACATACGACCACGAGATTGCCCGCATTCTGGCGTCCCTTGGAATCGATTCTGAAACCGATTCAGCGATCAACTGTCATGATGAGTTGTATTACTGGCGCAACCGGGATGGTCAGAACCTGCAGATTGTTGACTGGCAGAGCCAATCAGCCAGCGGCTGGCGCGTGCGTTACTGGTTCAACCAGCCGCTGCTTGAAAAGCGCTTGCTGAAGATTGCCGGTGAAATCCCCGACGTAACAATCTTGCGCGGTTGGGACGGCGTTGCTCTGGATCAGGATAGCACTGGCGTGTCGCTGTCGCTTAAGCAAAACCCCGAAGAATTTGGGCCCGACGGAGAACGCAAAGTCATTCGCGCAAAATTCGCCGTTGGAACCGATGGCGCGAACAGTTTCGTGCGCGAAAGCTTAGGTATCGAGAACGAAGACAAGGGTTACTTCTTCGATTGGCTCATCCTAGATATGGTCCCGCAGTTCGACTATTGCGCCTCACGCCCGGAAGATCCGGCGCAGTGGCAGCTGTGCGATCCAAAGCGCCCAACAACGATTGTGCCAGGCGGGCCTGGCCCTGTCGAAGGTGGCCCGGATCGCCGGCGTTGGGAATTCATGGTTCTCCCTGGTGAGTCCGTGGAAGAAGTTCAGAAAGAGGAAAATGCCTGGAGGTTGTTGAAGCCCTGGGGGCTGACCCCGGAAAACTCTGAATTGGAACGCGCTGCAGTTTATCGCTTTCAGGCCCGCTGGGCCAAGAAATGGCATAGCGGCCGGTGCCTCATCGGCGGCGACGCTGCACACCTGATGCCGCCTTTTGCTGGCGAAGGTATGTGCGCTGGTTTGCGCGATGCAGTGGCGATGGGCTGGCGTCTGAATGCCATTCTTGAGGGTAAGACCGGGATTGAAGTGCTGGAAAGCTACTCCTCAGAACGCATTGAGCACGCCAAACACTACATCAACTTCAGCCAGGAGTTGGGCAGCATCATCTGTATCAGTGATGAGAAGGAAGCGATTGACCGCGACGCGCGTATGATCGCCGATCTGAAACATCGGAACAATCAGCCGGTACCGACAGATATCTGCCATCTGGGCGAGGGTGTCTGGTGTGATGAAAGCGCCCATGCCGGTGAACTTTCTGTGCAAGGCGTTGTCGAATACGATGGAAACAAGGGTCGCTTTGACCAGGCTGTTGGTCGGGGTTGGGTTCTGATCGGTTATCAGGCGGACCCGATTGCAGCATTGACTGAAACCCAGCGTGAGCAACTAGGAAAACTGGAAGGCTTCGGCGTTCAGATTGGTGCACCAGGCGGTCAGCATGATGTTGTCGACACCGAAGGGACCTATAAGGCCTGGTTGGAAGACATCGACGCGAAATATGTCTTGGTACGTCCAGATTTTTACGTGGCTATTACCGCCAACACACCGGAAAATCTGCAATCTCGTTTTGACAA
The DNA here is from genome assembly GCF_059611025.1 of Ruegeria sp. CDSB114. Taxonomy (NCBI): domain Bacteria; kingdom Pseudomonadati; phylum Pseudomonadota; class Alphaproteobacteria; order Rhodobacterales; family Roseobacteraceae; genus Ruegeria; species Ruegeria sp. CDSB114. The sequence goes on along the minus strand of NZ_JBXWOT010000003.1, from coordinate 382,608 downwards.
GGTCATGTCAGCATTGCACCTGGATACGGCCGTTGCCGTAGCCGCCGAGTGAGGTTGGGCGCCATGTTTTCAGGGTTTACCTACAACGCAAATCCAGCGCGGATCGTATTCGGGCTGGGAGCATCGACCAATGTTGCGGCAGAAGTTAGCAGCCTGGGCTGTAGCCGGGCACTGGTTTTGTCGACGCCATTTCAGGCGAATGACGCTGAAAAACTGGCTGCGGATCTGGGCTCACTTGCCGTTGGGGTGTTCTCACAGGCGGCCATGCATACGCCTGTGGATGTTACTGAGAAAGCAATGGCGGCCTATGAAGCTGCGAATGCTGACTGTGTTATTGCCTTGGGCGGAGGGTCGACTATCGGCCTCGGCAAGGCAATCGCCTATCGCAATGATACCCCTCAGGTCGTGATTGCAACCACTTACGCGGGATCAGAGGTCACGCCGATCCTCGGGCAGACTGAAAATGGACTGAAGACAACTATCCGTCACGCCAAGATCCTGCCCGAAGTTGTGATTTATGATCCCGAATTGACCGTGGGTCTGCCCGTAGGCATGAGCGTAACGTCGGGGCTGAATGCGATGGCGCATGCGGTCGAGGCTGTTTACGCTGAAAACCGCAACCCGGTGACCTCGCTTATGGCAGCGGAAGGTGTTCGCGCGCTACGAGACGCTCTGCCCGGCATTGTGGAGAACCCAAAAAACATCGAAGCACGCAGCGAAGCACTGTATGGTGCCTGGCTTTGTGGCGCGGTCCTGGGGACTGTGGGCATGGCTCTGCACCACAAGATTTGCCACACACTGGGCGGGACATTTGATCTGCCGCATGCGGAAACGCACGCGATCATGTTGCCACACTCAGCCGCATATAACGCGCCTGCTGTGGTTGATGAGATGCAACCGATCGCCGATCTGTTCGGTGGTTCTATTGGCGGAGGATTGTGGGATTTTGCGAAATCTCTGAATGCCCCGCTGGCACTGCGCGATTTGAATGTCCAAGCAGTCGATCTGGACCTCGCGACCGAGATTGCGACCCAGAATCCTTATTGGAATCCACGCCCAATAGAACGTCAGGCGATCAGGGAATTGCTGCAGCAGGCCTTTGAAGGTCGCCGACCAGAGTAACAGCCTGAAATACCGTCAAATGCATCAGGGAGGAAACCAACATGCTGACACGACGCACACTTCTGAAAACAGGCGCGGCCGCCGGGGCCACCGCCTTGGCGATGCCAGCCCTGGCCCAGAACGGAACGGTTAAGATTGGATATGTCAGCCCGCAGTCCGGCCCGCTCAGCGCATTTTCCGAGGCTGACAACTATGTCATCGAACAGTTCATCAAGAACAGTGCCGCAAGCGGTCTGAATGTTGAAGTGATCGTCAAAGACAGCCAATCCAACCCCAACCGTGCGGCCGAAGTTGCGCGCGAATTGATTGTCCGCGATGAGGTCAATCTGATCTGCGTCGCATCGACACCTGAAACTACAAACCCTGTCTGCACCATTGCAGAAGCCGAAGAAATCCCGGTGATTTCTTCTGTGGCTCCGTGGCAGCCGTGGTTCATCGGTCAGCAAGGCAATCCGGGTGATCCGTCCAGCTGGCAGGAATTCGACTATGTCTACCACTTCTTCTGGGGGCTGGAAGACAACGTGTCCGTGTTCCTGAACATGTGGAACAGCATTGAAAGCAACAAGGTACTAGGGGCGCTGTGGCCCAATGATGGGGACGGGAACGCCTGGGCAAGTGATGTTGGCATGCCACCGGCTGCAGCGGCTGCAGGATATCAGCTGATCGATCCGGGTCGGTACCAAAACCTGACCGATGATTTCAGCGCGCAGATCAACGCTTATAAAAATGCGAACGCGGAAATTTTCACGGGCATTCCGATCCCTCCGGATTTCACCACGTTTTGGACTCAGGCGAAACAGCAGGGCTATAATCCAAAGATGGCTTCGATCGCCAAGGCATTGTTGTTTCCCGAAAGCGTTCAGCAACTTGGCGATCTCGGGAACAACTTGACCTGCGAAGTCTACTGGACACCTTCGTTCCCCTTCAAATCGTCACTGACTGGTGAAACAAGCGCTGAGCTGGCCGCCGGTTTCGAAACAGCGGCTAAGCGCAAATGGACGCAACCCGTCGGCTTTACTCACGCCCTGTTCGAAGTTGCGGCCAGCGCAATTCAGCGCACCGAAGACCCAACAGACGGAGATGCATTGGCTGAAGCGATTGCCAGCACCGACCTGGAAACAGTGGTTGGCCATATCGGTTGGGGCAAAGACAACCTGCCACCATTTGCGCAGAAAAACGTGGCCAAGACACCCCTGGTCGGTGGCCAGTGGCGCCGCCAGGACAGTGGTGATTTCGAACTTCTGATCGTTGAGAACAGCAACGCGCCCGAGATCCCGCTCGACGGTACACTCGAAACCCTCAACTAGCGCCTTTGAGCATCGGGCCAATCGGGCCCGGTGCCAATTCCTTTTGTTCGGAGATTCGAATGTCTATCCTGACACTCAAATCAGTATCCAAATCGTTTGGGGCTTTGAAGGTTACGGACGATGTGTCTCTGGACGTTCAGGCAGGGGAAGCTCTGGGAATTATCGGGCCCAACGGGGCAGGGAAGTCGACCCTGTTCAATCTGATTGCCGGGAACATCAAACCGGATGAAGGGCAGGTCTTTTTTGAGGGTGTGGACGTTACTCAGCGGACACCCATGGAAAGAGTTCATGCCGGGGTCGGTCGGTCGTTCCAAATTCCACAACCTTTTGCGCATTTAAGTGTCTACGAAAACCTGATGGTTGCCGCCCAGTTCGGAGGAGAACATCGGGGATACGAGGCAGGGACATTTTGCATGTCCATTTTGTCTGAAACCGGCCTTGAATCATGCGCACGCGATCTGGCGGGTGGTCTATCACTGTTGCAGCGCAAGCGCCTGGAATTGGCGCGGGCTATGGCGACCTCTCCCAAGCTGATCTTGTTGGATGAAATTGCCGGAGGTCTAACCGACGGTGAGTGTGTCGATCTGATCAAGACGATCAAGAACATCCACAGTCAGGGTACGTCGATCATCTGGATTGAACATGTGTTGCATGCTCTCAACTCGGTTGTTGATCGTCTTATGGTGTTGAATTTCGGTAAGAATCTCATGGTCGGAGGGGTTGACGAGGTCATGAACGCCCCTGCGGTCCGGGAAATCTATCTGGGGATTGAAGTATGACTGAGCCACTATTATCCACTCACGGACTTACGGCTCACTACGGTGATTTCCAGGCCCTGTTTGGTGTCGATATCGACATCAAGCAGGGCGAAACGATTGCCATCATCGGTGCGAACGGTGCAGGAAAATCCACACTGATGCGTGCCATCACGGGTCTATTGAAGAACAAACCGGACGCAATCAAACTTCGGGGTGAGAGCATTGGTGACCTCTCTGCACCAGAGGTGCTGGAGCGGGGGATTTCCATGGTCCCGGAAGGGCGACGGTTGTTTCCCTCTCTCACGGTGGAAGAAAACCTTCTGATCGGGGCACATACCAGAACCGGAAATGGGGTCTGGAACCTTGAGAGTGTTTACGAAGTTGTTCCTGCACTGAAGGACCGCCGGGATCATCCGGGTACCGCATTATCCGGTGGTCAGCAGCAAATGGTAGCGATTGGTCGGGCGTTGATGTCAAACCCGGATCTTTTGCTCTGTGACGAACTCAGCCTTGGGCTGGCACCTGTTGTCATCAAAGAAATCTATGCTTCGTTCCCGACGATCAAAGAGCGCGGAGCCTCTGTTGTCGTCGTTGAGCAAGATATTGGGCAAGCGATGAAAGTTGCAGACCGGGTGTTTTGCATGATGGAAGGTCGCGTGACGTTACAGGGCACGCCCGACGAGTTGTCGCGAGAAGAGATTCACAACGCGTATTTCGGGGTAAGCGCATGATATTAGTCGACACACTCATTCAGGGCATTTTGCTTGGTGGCCTATATGCTCTGTTCGCTGCCGGGCTTAGCCTGGTGTTTGGCGTTATGCGCCTTGTCAACTTGGCACATGGTGATCTGATTGTACTGGCAGCATTTGTCATTTTGTCCATCGGCACGGCTCTGAATCTCGGCCCGTTTGTTGCCGTGATCCTCGCGTTTCCTATCATGTTTGCTGTGGGGTGGGGGCTGCAAACCTATTTGCTGAACCGTGTGCTGGGGGACGATATCCTGCCGCCCTTGCTGGTGACTTTCGGCCTGTCTGTGGTGATTCAGAATGGTTTGCTGGAGATATTCACAGCGGATAGTCAGAAACTGACAGCCGGGCCCATCGAGGCACAGTCTTTGGCGCTGGGGCCGGTCACCGTTGGGGTGATGCCTTTGCTGACCTTTGTATCCGCTGTTGTGGTTATCTTTGCGCTGAACCAGATCTTCTACAGAACCAAGCTTGGGCGCGCATTCCGAGCCACTTCGGACGACCGCGAGACCGTGGGTCTGATGGGGATCCGCCCCAATAACGTCTTTGCAGTCGCTACAGGTATTGCGATGGTAGTTGCCACGATTGCAGCCTTGTATCTTGGCATTCGCGCCAATTTCGATCCCAGCATTGGCCCCGCACGCCTTCTTTACGCATTTGAGGCGGTGATCATTGGTGGGCTTGGCTCGCTTTGGGGCACTTTGGCTGGTGGGGTGATTATCGGTGTCGCTCAGGCTTTGGGCGCTTCCATCAACCCCGAATGGCAAATTCTGTCCGGACATATCGCATTTGTCGTTGTCCTTCTCGTTCGCCCCCGCGGACTTTTCCCACGTTCCAAAGACTGAGGTACCCGCAGTGTCTGATCAAAAGAATATGACCCGCTTGCTTCAGCTTTTTGGCCTTGCTGGCATCGTACTTTTGTTTCTCGTGCCTGTCATTGGCTCTCGGGCCTTGGTGCAAGATCTGTTTGGCGTGCTGACGCTTTTGATCCTGGCGCAGAATTGGAATCTGCTTGCAGGATTTGCCGGGTTGGTATCCGTGGGCCAGCAGGCTTTTGTCGGCGTTGGTGCATATGCCATGTTCGCCTGCGTTATCCTGCTGGGTCTGGATCCTCTGATTGGCATCGCCGTTGGAGGTATCACTGCCATGATCCTGGCAATTCCAATGGCCTTCTTTTCATTCCGGTTGGCCGGGGCCTATTTTGCCATCGGAACATGGGTCATCGCAGAGATAACGCGCCTTTGCTTTGCCCAATGGAAAGCACTTGGCGGCGGAACCGGCACCTCATTGCCGAAAGGCACTACAAAAACCATGTTTGGCGTGCCTGAGATCAAAAGTTGGTTGGGTGGTAGTTCATCCGCCGCATCTGACGCTTTGACCTATTGGCTAGCACTGATCCTGGCCCTTGCAACCCTTATTGCGGCGTATCTTTTCCTAAAGTCACGAATGGGCCTGGGCCTGCAATCGCTGCGCGACAACGAAGAGGCTGCCCGGTCAGTTGGTGTAAATCCTACGCGTCTGAAAGCTTGGGTGTTCATGCTGACGGCTTTTGGTACCGGTCTTTGTGGTGCACTTCTGTTCATTCAGATTACACGGGTTACACCCGAAGCGGCATTCTCGGTGGTGGATTGGACCGCTTTCGTGATCTTTATAACCGTGATTGGTGGAATCGGAACACTGCCGGGACCGATCATCGGTGTGATCGTGTTCTATTTCCTGCAACGGGCCCTTGCTGATTATGGCACGGTCTATCTGATCGTCCTGGGCTGTCTTGGGATTGCCGTGATGCTGTTCGCCCGGCGCGGATTGTGGGGGCTGTTCACTGAAAAAACCGGGATTGAGCTTTTGTCTCTGCGACAGCTGCCCCCGGAAGAAAACCAAGCGCGCTGACACACACAAATATAGAGGTATACCCATGTCAAATTTGGTTGATCTTTCCAAAATCGACTATTTCACTGAAGAGTCATCTGTTGAGGCCGTGCTTGGGCGCAATGGTTCAAATGCCGATGCCCGTCTGGCACAGATTTGGGGTGCATTGATCAAGCATTTGCATGCTTTTGCCAAGGACGTCGAATTGCGTCAGGACGAGTGGGATATCGCAATCGATTTCCTTACGGCAACCGGTCAAATATGTGACGAAAACCGGCAGGAATTTATCTTGTTGAGCGATGTCATGGGTTTTTCGATGCTGACAGACGCAATCAATAACCGACGCCCGAAAGGCGCAACCGAGAACACGGTGTTTGGCCCATTCCATGTCGAAAACGCCCCTGAATACGAAATGGGTGCCGACATCTCATTGGACGGCAAGGGACAGTCTTGCCTGTTTGAGGGGCGGGTCTTGGACCTTGAAGGAAACCCGATTGAAGGTGCGCGTATCGATGTCTGGTGTGACAACGAAGATGGTTTCTACGACGTTCAGCAACCCGGTATTCAGCCCAAGTGGAACAATCGGGGTGTCTTCACGACTGGCCCGGATGGGTTCTACCACTTCAAGGGGATTAAGCCGGTGTCATATCCGATCCCCCATGATGGGCCGGTTGGAAAACTTCTGATCAAGCTCGATCGCCACCCTTTCCGCCCTGCTCATATGCATTACATGGTGACGGCGCCTGGTCATGAGAAAATCGTGACGCATACCTTTGTTGGCGAAGATGAATACCTCAAATCTGATGCGGTTTTCGGCGTAAAGGCGACGCTGGTTGCCCCATTTGTTGAAAACAAGGACGGTGATACAGTTTGGCGTTCTCCTTTTGACTTTGTGATGGTGCCAGAAAAGGTGGAGTCCTAAGCCAATGACGCAAAAGCCTTGTATTATTTGTGTGGCAATTACAGGATCTTTGCCCCAAAAATCAGACAACCCGGCGGTGCCTATCACGGTCTCCGAGCAAATAGAAAGCACACAAGCTGCATTCGAAGCCGGCGCGACGATCGCGCATTGCCATGTTCGCAATGACGATGGCTCGCCTACCTCGGATCCCGATAAATTCGGCCGGTTGCTTGAAGGTTTGAACAAACATTGCCCGGGTATGATTGTTCAGTTCTCGACCGGAGGACGATCGGGCGCAGGACATGAACGCGGGGGCAGTTTGCCGTTGCGTCCCGATATGGCCTCTTTGTCCGTTGGATCGACAAACTTTCCAACTCGGACCTACGACAATCCACCCGATCTGGTCGATTGGCTGGCTGCGGAAATGACGAAATACGAAATTACCGCAGAGATCGAGGCGTTCGATCTGAGCCATATTCACCAGGCTGTCGCCATGAGTAACGCAGGTAAGCTTCCGGGCAAGCTTTACGTGCAGTTCGTGATGGGTGTGAAGAACTCGATGCCGGCCGACAAGAGTGTTTTCAATTACTATGTGAAAACAATGCAAAGGCTTGCTCCGGACGCGGAATGGTGTGCCGCCGGGATTGGAAGGCATCAGCTTGAACTGAACGAATGGTCGATTGCGGCCGGCGGTCATGCAAGAACCGGGCTTGAGGACAATGTCCGACTTGATCGAAACACACTTGCCCCATCAAATGCCGCTTTGGTGGCCCGAACTGCAGAGATTTGTCATAATCACGGCCGCCCAGTGGCAACCTGGACAGAAGCGCGGTCACTTCTGGGGCTTTCGCAGCCCGCAGTGTAACCTAATGAGATGGCTGGCTGTTTGACCAGCCATCAACTTACCGAGGTCGGTGCGCGACCTCCTGTGCATCAAGTTGAAAGGGGCGCGTGGCAGGCCTGCTCCAGCCTTGGCTGAGTGAATTGAACAGAAAAGTATACTTTATACGATATGTAATATGCCGTGTATTGTATTATTGTTATATAGAAATTCTGCTAAAAATCATCCCCACCATAGAGGTTGGCTTTGCTCACCCAAAACCATTGGCAAACTTTAAGAGCCTAAAAACACTCGTCTTTTGCCGCATGAGCCAAGAGCCAACCCTGACAGGGAGGGATTTTTATGTTCAGTAAGATCAACCGGATGGCAATTCTTGCCTTGGGTATTGCGACGCTTGGCACAGTTGCCAGCGCACAAAGCTTGGGGATCGGAGCCAGTAAACAGGGATCACAGAATTATGCGGCCAATGCTGGTTTCGCAAAACTTCTGGCCGATGAGCTTGGGTACGATATTCGAGTGCAATCGTTTGGGGGATCAGGTCAAACAATGCCTCTGGTCGATAATGCCCGCTTGGATTTGCTGCTTGCTCCTAGCCCTGACTTTTCTGCCGCCGCGGGTGGTACAGGTGCCTTCGAAGGGCGACAGCTAGGTAATTTGCGCATCGTCGCAGCCATGGGTGGGTCCGCCTATGGTTTCATGGTCAACAAAGACACCGACATGGCCATGGTCTCAGACGCCAAGGGCAAAACGATCACCTATGGATACACCGCACAACCGACGCTTCGGCCACAGGTCGACGCCATTCTTGCAGGCGGCGGTTTAAGCATCGATGAGATGCAGCTCGACAATGTACCGTCGGTGCCAAACGGCGTCGACGACTTGATTTCCGGCACCGCCGAAGTTGCGTTCTTTGCCCTTGCTGGGGGCAAGACACGCGAAGCGGACGCTGCGATAGGAGTCCGTTGGTTGGGGCTGGAGAATACACCCGAGGCACTCGCCGGTGTGCGCGAATTCGTTCCGACCGCATATATTGACACTGTAGCCGCAGGATCGGCCCCTGGCGTGGATGTCGATACGAACATGATGTTCTATGATTATGTGCTTTTGGCAGGCGCGCATGTTTCGGATGAAACGATCGCCCCGATTGTCGAATACATTCACCAGAATCCGGAAAAAGTGCGAAGTATCTTTAAGACTTTCGCGCGGTTCGACCCGGAAAAAATGGCGCCTGATATGGGGGATCTCGTCTACCATCCGGCAGCGGCCACCTATTATCAGAAAGTAGGTTTGTCGCAGTAACGTCTGCTGACATAAATCATGGTTGGAACATCCAAAACCGCTCGTTTGGAGCAAGCCAATCAGGTGCTGAGAGGGCTGATCGTGGCCCTCTCGGTCATCTATGCTGCCAATCTGCATCGCTATGTCGGGGTGTCCGTCTATGATGCGCAATTATTGGTCGCGTCTTTCGCGCTCGCACTAGCCTCTGGATTTTTAAGTTTTGCGAAAACCGCGGACAGGCCGATCACCCGCAGAATTGCTGTCGTGTGGGCCGCGGTCACACTTGTTACCGGTGGCTACGTTGCGGTGAACTATGTCCGGCTTTCGATGGACGCTCCGTTTGTGCCCCCTGTGCTGGTTGCGATCAGCTGCGTTCTGCTGGGTGGGTTGCTTTTGTTGTTGCGGCGTTCTGCGGGCACCGGAATTCTAATCGTAGTGCTAGTCTTCATAGCCTACGGGCTCTGGGGGCATCTTCTCCCCGGTGATCTCCAGAGCCGCCCTACTTATTGGGACGAACTTGTCATTTATCTGAGCCTGGATGCAAACGGCATTCTTGGCGCAGCATTGAAAGTTGCCGTCGTAATTGTCGTTCCCTACCTGTTGTTCGGTCAGTTTCTGACGGCCTGTGGAGCCGCGGATTTTTTCAATGACCTGGCTTTATCCGGAATGGGTCGTTTCAGGGGTGGGCCAGCAAAAGTAGCAGTCTCGGCGTCGGCTTTGTTCGGATCTATTTCAGGATCAGCGGTTGGAAATGTCGTCGGCACTGGCGTGGTTACGATCCCGATGATGAAAAAAGCTGGTTTTAATGGAAGATATGCTGGCGCGGTTGAGGCGGTCGCGTCTACGGGTGGGCAACTGGTGCCGCCTGTGATGGGGGCAGCGGCCTTTATCATGGCCGACTTTATTGGCGTGGATTATTCGACCGTGATGTTGGCGGCTTTACCATCTGCTCTGCTCTACTACAGCGCTATCTTCATCAATGTTGATCTGACAGCGGCCAGGCGAGGGGTGGCACAGGTTGAAGAAGCTGATATCCCGAGCGGCCGCGAAGCACTCAAACAGGGTTGGCACTTCATTTTACCGTTCGTTGTGCTGATCTATACGCTGTTCGCCCTGAACATGAGACCGGAGCGTTCTGCGGTCATTTCGATTGTGGTGTTATTGGTCGGCAGCTTGATTTTTGGCTACAAAGGCCGTCGTATCAGGCCAATTCAGATTTGGCAGGCCATAGCGTCTGCGGGCCAATCGGCTATCGGGCTGGTTGTTGTCTGTGCAGCTGCTGGACTGATCATTGGTATTCTGAATATCACCGGCCTTGCCTTTAATTTGACACTGCACATAATCACCGCAAGCGGTGGCAGTCTGCTGGTGCTCGCCTTGATCACGGCGTTGATTTCCATTGTTTTGGGGATGGGGATGCCAACTGTTGGGGTCTACATTCTGTTGGCGACACTGGTCGCCCCGGCTTTGATCGAATTCGGTGTCCCAGTGATGGCAGCACATCTTTTCGTGTTCTATTTCGGGCTGATGTCGATGATCACTCCGCCTGTTGCACTGGCGTCATTTGCCGCAGCGAATATCGCGGGGTCATCAGCATGGGAGACAAGCAAAGAGGCAATGAAGCTGGCTTGGCCGGCTTATTTGGTCCCGTTTCTTTTTCTGTTTGCACCCGGATTGATTTTGGAAGGCAATCTGCTGAAGGCACTTTGGTCAATAGCAACAGCATTGGTTGGTATTTACATGGTAACTGCTGGCTTCGTTGGGTTTTTCCAACATGTCAGGGGGTTCATCGGTCGCTTAACTTTGACGCTTTGTGGTGTGCTGTGTCTGTTGCCTTCAGATTTGTTTCCCTCCGCGATCTGGACAGATATTGTGGGCTTGTCTGTGCTTGCTTTCTTCATTGTGGGTTCGAGAAATCGCGTGGCTGCCTCAGACACTCAATAATCCGACATCTAAGAATTAGGGCCTGGCAATAATGACTAATGTGGTTGATCTAAATTCGGATCTTGGCGAAGGATTTGGTGCATGGAAAATGGGGGATGATCTTGCACTGATGGACATCGTTTCATCTGCGAACATCGCCTGCGGATTCCACGCCGGAGATCAGAACATTATGGCCCAGACCATGAAAATTGCGGTCCAAAAAGGGACCGGAATTGGTGCACATCCCGGTTTTCCCGATCTGACTGGATTCGGTCGCCGTCGGATGAGTTTTTCCTCGGATGAGCTGACCAATATGATTGGATATCAGCTGGGTGCGGCGCAGTCGATGGCGCTACTGTCGGGTGGAAAAGTTCGACACCTTAAGCTGCATGGTGCCTTGGGAAACATGGCGTCGGAAGACATCAATATTGCCAGAACCTGCTTTGAGGCCGCGTTGAAAGTTCAGCCCGAAATCATACTCATGGCGATTGCATCAACTGCGATGGAGCAGGCAGTGAAGGAACTGGATTGCTCATGGGTAGGCGAGGTCTACGCTGACCGCGCTTACGAAAATGACGGAACCTTGGTAGACCGCAGGCAACCGGGCGCTGTTTTGGAGGATGCCGACTATGCCGCCGAGCGCATCATGATGATGTTGAAAGAGCAGGCGGTTATCACCAAAACCGGGAAACGCCTTCCATGTCGCGTTGATACGGTGTGTTTGCATGGCGATACTGTTGGTGCCGTTGCTATGGGAACCAAAATTCGCAGAAATCTTGTTGACGCAGGTATCGGTATCAAAATGTTTGAGGCGTAGATTCATTGCATTTCCTGGCGAAATGCTTCGGGAACTGCCGTGACAAAACCTGATTTCTGAAGGCCGTCCTCACAAGTTGTATGGGAACCTCGCAAGGTGCAAGGTTCCCGGTTTTTTAGGCCATTTCTTTGGATAGTGCCGCGACCCAACCGTCGATCCAGTCCAGCGCGGCTTCTTCAGGATAGACGCCGGATTTCGCATCATGTTCCATGCGATCTACCAGCCGCTTGGCACCCAATTCAGCGAAGGTTGCATCAAAGGCTTTGCCGCCACCACAGAATGTCTGTGGATAATCCATGCTTCCCAAAGCAATGACGCCATAGCGCACGGACGACAGATCGGGGCGATCTTTTGTCAGGAACTCGTGAAACTCTTTGCCGTTGTCCGGCACTTCACCAGTGCCATATGTCGAACTGCAGATCACATAGGTATCGCGTGCATCCAGCATTTTTTGTGATGCTTTTTCCATGCGGACAACGCGGGCTTTGTACCCGGTTTCAACAAGCTTATCGGCCACTTCATCCGCGACCATTTCTGCAACGCCGCTCATAGACGCGACCAGAACAACAACTGGATGATCGTTCATTTCTATCCTTTCGCAGCACCCGTCATTTGGGTTTTGCATTCTTTGAACCGGTCGGACCGGACTGTTTTTCGATAAAGGCTGCTGAGAGACCCAAGGTTACTTCCTGAGCCGCAGCCTGAACATAAATTGATAGCCGTTCGACCATCTGCGAATTCACTTCATGCTCGTTCAAGACAAGCGTCATGCTGCCGATCACAGACTTGTTAGCTGCGAATATAGGTGCGGCGATTCCGACCTTCCCTGGATCCAGCTGCCCATACGCAACTACGATGGAGTTGGACCGGATGCGCTTCAAATTGCGACGAAACTCTTCCCAGGTTGCCCCAAGACCGGCAGCTTCGATTTCCTTTTCGTGTTCGGCGAAGATCGTTTTTAGGTTTCTGCTAGGGATATAGGCAAGGACAACTCGGGAAGCTGCGCCAAGAAACAACCCCAAAGGCCGGCCCCTCTCATAGGAAAGGGATTTTTCGGGATCGACAAACCCTTCCGAGTGAACACACATGACCTGATGGCGATACTTTCGGCACAGCAATGCGGAACCATTGTCGCCCGTCAGATCGACCAGCTTACGCATGATCGGCGTTGCCGTTTTAACTAATTGATCCTGACGCCTTATCATTCTGTCGAATTCGATAATCGCCGGACCAAGAGTGTAAACGCCGGGGTTCAAGGCCTCGACCAGACCGAAAGCACTCAGACTGTTGAAGTAGCGGTAAGTCGAGCTGCTGGACAGGGAAAGACGTTTGGTCGCCTCTTCCACTGTCCATTCCGGTTCTTCAATGGTGAAAAGCTTCATGACTGATAAAAGTTTATCTGCAGTTGTCATAAAGCTTTTCTCCTATTTGCTGATCGCCGATGGTAATTAATCGCAGCACAACCTACCAGTCGTCATCGTCGTCTGTTTCAGCCGTTAACTCGTCGACTATTGCCTGCCATCTGTTGCCGGTAGTATCCACCGGCGGATGTTCGGTGCCGCAGTCGCCGCATGTGCGCATGTCTTTATCACTGTTAAAGGCGTTGGTCGCACGCAGATACGCCTCTTGAGGGAGTTCCTCGGCCGTATCCCAAGTTACGCGCGCAACTTCTGACGAGCATTTCTCGCAATACCAAGCAACAGCCTCCAAACCGGCATGCTCTGCTTTGTAACGATAATGGATGGTCTCTTCCGAAGGTACGACGCGATGCGGGGTACGGGCCGGAACATAGATCATTTCACCCGGCGTTCCTTTGACGTAATTCACGCTGCTGTCGCGGAATTCAACCTTGGCTGCGCCCGACATCAGTACGATCATTGTGTCTTTTTCACAAATCAGATGGAACGGCTGAATGCGGTCGCTTCGGCTGATGTTGACCTGCGGGTCTACACCTTCAGAGATTGCTGGATACTCGTCATAGCAGCCGATCTGCTGAGCGAGTTGATAGGTTTGATGAAATCGCCTACGTGGCATCTTTCTGTCTCCTCGCTAAATTCAAGCGGACGTCGCTTCGATGAGCAAATCGCGGCAATGCTCACTGGCTTCGTAATTTGTATGGTAGCTCGTCCAACCCCAGACGTGCATCGGGAACAGGTTGTGCTCGTGCCCACATTTGGAACATTTCCGAACTTCTGGGTCGTCGTTGTACTCTTTGCCGAATTCATAGCTCTTGAGCAGCGTTTCCAGCGGAGCAAAGTACCCAGGCACAGGGCCGCGGATTTCGTTGTAATTCTCAACGTCGAATTCGTGATCCAGCATAACATTCTGGCACTTGTGGCAATGGAAGGTCAGGCCTTCATGCTGACGTACACCTTCTGCTGATTGACGTTGAACAACGATCATCAGCATCACGTTTTCCGGGTCTCTCTCGTTCTCAAAGAACGACCCAACGTGGTGGCTTCGTGGACCAACCATCAGCGTACCAGTTCTGACCGCCGAGCCCTTGGAAGCCAGGCAAAGGAAGGTCTCATCAACCGAGTTTGTGTGATGGAAATGGCCCATGCCATCATCCCCCAGGTCGCCTTGGAACAAGGCGATACCAGGAACAAGGCATTCGTCCGTCACATAAGGGAACGGGGTTGTAAGTGTCGTATTTGCTGTCCGAGCTGCATGGAATGCGTTCGACGCCATAGGCGGGCGATCCGGATCAGGTGGCGCAATAGTTAGTTGGGTGCTGTCTGTGCTCATTCGCTAACGTCCCATGTTGGGTTTCAACTAATTTCCACTCAAGCCCGGTCGGGTCCGATGATCGAGCCGAGCTTCCAGCCTGCGTCAACGTTTCCGTCGATCGTCATCCGGCCAGCCATAAAGGCTTCGGTTGGGTCTTTGCTGCCGTCAGAAATCTTGCAGAAATCCCCAAATTTGATGTTTACGATTGTTTCGGCGTCATTGTCTTCATTCGAAACGATATGAGGGACATTTTTGGCATCAATATAGATGACGCCTTCGTCGCCAAAGTTGAATTTTACAGTGTGCCCAAAGCCGCTGTCTTCACCGACGCGCTTGCGCATTTCCTGAGTCATTTCTTCAAGTGTTGGTTTAGCCATTTGGATTTCCTCCCATTGAGCAATGGTTCGTTAATAGGTGTTCAACTTGATCACCAATTTCAGCCAGAAATCGCATATGTTGGGAAAAATGTCAAATAGAACATCTAATTTTATTGTTAAATGCGAGAAAATGTGCCATATGCGATTGAAATTGAATGCTGTCTGAGCGTGCATTTCCTGACATATTCGCACTCGCCAGGCAGGAGTCCATATCGCAGGAAGGGTTCATCGAATCCCGACTCACGAAAGAAAGGGTGGAGCATTGTCACAGCGACAAAAAATCGTGATTGTGGGTGGCGGACAAGCGGGTGGCCGTGCGGCTCTGGCGGCGCGCGCATCAGACCCAGCTGCCGACATCTCTCTGATCTCAATGGAGCCTTGCGCACCATACGAAAGGCCGATTCTGTCGAAAGCCATGTTGCTGGATGACGAAAGCAAGCTTCCATTTGTCTTTGATGATGCGACGGCCAAGGAACGGGATATTCGTTTGCACTTGGGAGTGTCGGTGACAAAAATTGATCGGGCGACAAAAACCGTTCTTCTCGAAGATGGCGAAAACATAGCTTATGACAAACTGATTCTCGCGACCGGTAGCCGGCTAAGGCGTATCTCGTTGGACGGTGCCGAAGAGGATTGTGTTCACTATCTTCGCAGCATGGATGACTGCAGCAAATTGCGGGATCAACTGACAAAAGGCAAACGATTGACCGTCATTGGTGGCGGGTTCATCGGACTTGAGGTTGCGGCAACGGCCCAAAAGCTTGGGTGCACTGTCACAATCGTTGAAGCTGGTGAAGCGCTGTTGCCCCGAGTTGGATCACCCACTGTCAGTACCTTTGTGCAGACCTATCACTCTGACAAAGGCGTGCGCTTTCTGTTTGGTGTTCAGGCCCAGGCAATGGATGGCGAAAACTTGGTATTGTCGAACGGCACGTCTGTTCCCACCGATATGATCCTAGTCGGTATTGGGGTAGACCCCGATACATCGCTTGCCGAAGATGCTGGATTGACTATCGAAAACGGCATCAAGACGGATAGTTTTGGCAGAACTTCTGATCCTGATATTTTCGCCATAGGTGATGCAGTTAACCAGATGAACCCTGAATATGATCGTCACATGCGCCTGGAATCTTGGGAAAATGCCAATGTACAGGGTGATGCGGTCGGTAAATCGGTGGTGGGCGAGCTGACCGAAGTTTCCACGATTCCGTGGTTCTGGTCTGATCAGGGCGATCTGAATATTCAAATTCTGGGGCAGTTGGACGCAGAGATGCATTGTATTGAGCGTGCGGGCGAGGATGATGGGCTGACCCTGATTCAGCTTGTCGACAACAAGATCCAAGGTGCGGTTACGATCAATCAAGCCCGCGATATGCCTTTGTTACGGAGAATGATCGCCGACCCGAATTTTCACGGTGACGAAGCCATCTTTAGTGACGATTCCGTGCCGCTCAGGAAGATAATGAAATCAGCACGACGCTAGCGGACACTAAGTGAGCTCTTTCTTACGAGTGGCTTTTTGTCCTTAGAATTTCACGCTTCTATCAGGAGATATTTCATGAAGCTTTCGGTGTTGTTTGCCGCAATGGCCTTAACTGCCTCGGCTCTGGCATCCACCAGTGTGGCTGACTCGGAAAAATACCTTCTGGCGCCGAAATGGTCACAAATTATATTTAGCTACGATCATCTTGGTTACTCCAGAACAACCGGCATGTTCTCAGGTATTGAAGGTGAGATCGACTTTGACAAAGAGAACCCGGAAGGATCCAGTGTTGCGGTCTGGTTCCCGGTGTCAACGATGTTCACCGGCCTCGAGCAGAGAGATGCGAACTTTACCGTCGGTGGAGATTTTTTTGTTGCGACTGAGAATGATCAGATCGAGTTCAAGTCAACGCATATTGAAGTCACTGGTGAGACAACGGCCAAGATAACTGGCGACCTGACGATGAATGGTTCAACACATCCAGTCACTCTTGATGCAAGAATGAACAAAATGGGTTTCCACGACAAAGAGCAAAAGGATTGGGTGGGGTTCGATGCGACAGCATCCGTGCTTCGGTCTGAATTTGGTTTGGGCAAATACGCGCCGGGTGTCAGCGATAAAGTCGACATTTCGATTTCGATCGAAGCTATGAAAGCTGAATAAATTTAGGCGACGCGTTTGACCCTTACCTGTTCTCACTGGATAGGTAGGGGCCGCGGGCCAGTCTTTGTAATCGGATGATTGCCCTAAAAGAGCTTCAGGTTTCAGAATGCGCTCTGGATGAAACTACGAGGCATAGAAATCCCACGACCGAGAGGGTGAAGGGAACCAATTCTCTGGATAGGATTGTGAGCTGGGCATCGTTCGACCCGTCCAGATTGATCCCGGTAAGTCTGGTAATGACAACAAGAGTCAGTGTGGTGGCAACTGCCACCAACCCAGGCTTCAAAAACGACCGAAAGAATACGCCGTAAAGAGCGAACAGTCCCAAACCCAAGTGGAAGCCGCCGAAGTCGACGCGGATGCTGGTGATCCCGTCAGGAGCAAGAGTTGCAGTTCCACTGATGACGGTAGGGTCCATTACGCCAGCAATACCGGCGAGACACATGATGAGCCCACACAACAGCAAAGTTAGTCTTGGAATCCAGGATATTATCTTCCTTGGCATCGTGCTCATTTACATTCCCCATCGAGTTAGAGTTTACGGACGTTGCGCAGCAAGCTCAGCGAGCTGAGTAGGTGCTTGCGCATGCAATAAGAACCGGACTTACAAAATCCGGTTCTCATAACGTTTGAAGAGCAGGTGACCCGCTTGGTTCGCCTTGGGTTTATGCACCCAGATGTTTTTTGAAGAACTCCAGAGTGGCCGATTCTGCGGCAATAGCAGCTTCTTCTGCACGACCAGAACGGCCCAAACGTGCAAATGCGTGGCCGACACCGTCATGTACAGTTACAGAGCCGTCTTTTGACTGCTCGACATGTTCGGTAATCGCGGTCTGAGCTTCAGGCGGGCAAAGATGATCGTCGGCACCCAAATGGATCAAAAGCGGAGCCTGAGGACCAGTGCTGCTCCCAAGATCCTGACTGATAGCCACTGGATAAAAGCAAACGACGGCATCGGCAGCATTGGACGTCGCCATGCGGAAGGCAACGCGCCCTCCCAGACAATAGCCAACAACACCGATCTTGCCTTGCAGCTTGGCATCCTCGCGAAGAAGTGCAACGGCGGCATCCATGTCGCCAAGGCTTGCCTCGAGGTCAAACCCCTGCATAAACCCCATCGCCTTTTCGCGATCTTCTTCAAGTGCGGCGTTCAGTTCGATATCGCGCTCCTGCCGCCAGAACATATCCGGTGCGATGACATCGTAACCTTGCTCGGCAAACCAGTCGGATGCTGCTCGGATATTGTCGTTTACACCGAAAATTTCCTGGATCAGAACGATTCCACCGATAGCGTCGGTCGATGACGGTCTGCTGCGATAGGCTGAAAACGATTGGCCATCAGCTGCAGTAATAGTGATTGTCTTACTATCAATAGCCATAATGTCGTGCTCCGTGTTGAATGTTGAAGGGAACAAGTTCGAGGGGGTTTGTGAGTGGTAGAGCGAGGGGGTCTGTGAGTGAGGGGAGTTGTGAGTGGTAGAGCGAGGGGGGGTTGTGAGTGAGTAGGTGTTATGGGGTGGTTCTACTCGATGATGCCCGCTTCTTTGTAATAGCGCGCAGCACCGGGATGTAAGGGTATCGGGGAATCCGCCATGCGTTCCGGCACAAGCGGATAGCTGAGGGGGCTGTGATGTGATGGGATGTGACGGAATTGTTGTTCGATAACCTCGCGGGTTTCGACCAGACACCAGGTCAACAGATGCGCAAGATCTTCGGGCATATCATCACGCACAAGCACGGCGAAATCAGAGAAATTCAACGCGGGCAGATCTTCGGTTTGACCTTCCCAGAAATAAGCAGGCACAACGGCACGGGGCCAGCCGTACTGGGTCTCCAGCTTCGTCAGGGCAGCATCTTCTGCTGGTAAGAACACCAGAGAGCGGTTTGCGACAGCATCCCGCCACCAAGGCGTCATATATGCCTCCTGCAGTAGGGCGTCGACTTCGCCATCCCGCATACGGAACACCGATTGTTCGGGTCTGGTATCCGTAATCAATTTACCACCCCAGGACTCCAGAGTGTCGCGGTCGATGCCATGGGCCTCTAGATAACGGGCGGCCGTATAACCGATCAGATTTACACCGTCATCTTCCGAAGTGGCGAGTGTGATTGGTGGTTTTTTCTCACGCAGCTCTTCAAATGTTGAGACGCCATATTTTGGATCGATGGCGAAAACCATGCGGTCTGTTTGTGGAAGAATTGCAAGCGTGCGCAGCCGTGGAAGCGGGCTTCCTTCGAAGATTCCTTCCCCAGCCAGCGCGCCGGGCAACATTTGGACGGGCGTGGCGATGCAGAGATCAACCTCACCGTTAGACACAGCAATCGGAGAGTCAGCACCGGCAATCAGATTCCAAATTGCAACGCGCGATCCTTTTTCGGTGCGGTCGCAGACCTCCTGGCACAGCCATGAGCAGATGCGGTGAAAATTTGCTTGGCCCCAGTCACCAGTAAAGTTCAGGTGAACACTGCGGTCAAGTTTTGGCTGTTTGTCCATATCCGGCGCAGTCGTCATCTTAAGGGCATCTCCTGTTGCTTTTGTCTATTTATAGGATTAATGAATATTTAACAATGAAGAAATTCCCGTAAAGTGGGAAAAATGATAAAGAAAGTGAAGTGCGCAGCTAACTCATTCAAAACAAGGTGAAACTGATCTGAAGCCGAACCTTTGCACAGTGACAAGATAGCGCCAAAGCTTGCACGATGTTCGTAGGGTCTATTTGATGATGTCAAAAAAGATCATATATAAAATCATAGCTGACTATGTTATTTGGTCAACACAAAGCATGCCTAGTCATAGGCGTTTGGGCGCAAAAAAGGCGCACCAGAATCCAGGCGGGTAGAACGCAGGTTTGACCCGCAACAGTTAGCAAACCCACCAACTAGGAGAAAATCATGGCTAAACTTGTAGAACTTGATGAGGTCGTCACATTGGCCGAGCAACTGGGCAGCAGTGAAGGCCCAGTTGTTCTGGTGAACGTATTCTCGATCGATCCGAAAGACGAAGAAGCGCTGGTTGCCGCGTGGGCGCATGATGCCGGCTTTATGAAGGCGCAGCCTGGCTACATTTCGACTCAGATGCACAAAGGTCTGGCCGGTAGCGGAACTTATATGAACTATGCAATCTGGGAGGACGTCGCGTCTTTCCGCAACGCATTTACCAACCCGGAATTCCAGGCCCGGATCGGTCAATACCCTGAGAGCGCAGTCGTGCGTCCTCACTTGTTCACCAAGATGACCGTCCCAGGTTTCTGCGTGGGTTAATACTCAGTATTGTCATCAATCTTTTGGCCCGATGACTTCTGGTTCTTCGGGCCATAGGCCACCATTACCTCTGAAATTCGTGGGGCACTACTCGGCAAGCGATGCGCGAGGAACCAGCAATAGCTTAGTGCTGAACGTTCCCAACGCGTTAAAGTCCATCACTCTGTCAAAAACCCGTGGCTTCCTGACGATTAGCTTGGCGACAGAGCCAAGAACCTACGGTTGTCAGAATAAGCGCGAATTCGATCGCGAAGCCGATCCCGATCAGAAGCAGGGCCCAGCTTTCGGGCCGAAAGGTTCCCAGGACCAAGATCAAAATAAGTATCGGTAAATCCAGAGCCCGACAAAATAGGGACAAACCGTTATTTCGAAGTGCCTCGAGTTTTTTGACCGTTTGCCCCTCGCCAAGCATTCTACGACAGCGACGCAGGTCAAATCTTACTTTGACGTGAACCACAAACAGCCAAACCGAAAACAGGCCAACCATGCCCGCCAACCATGGTGTTTCCAATAATTCAACCGGGCCATAGTAGTTCGCAATCAGCCATCCGCCTGATGAGATGACAAACAGGGCCCCCGGCAGGGCGAGGAAGCTATAGGCAATGCCCATGGCCCCAAGTGCGTTCTTGTAGCCAGCCTGTGTTGCAATTCCGCGGGACAGAATGTCTTGGACAAAAACCGAAAACAAACCGGCCGCGACCAGTAGGATTCCGAACAAGTGAGTGAACTTCATAAGCGTAAACAGCATCGGTGTGCCTCGGGATTTAACTAAAGAGCTGTAAGCTCAGATTTTGGGCGTCTGACTTAATAGTTTGGTGCACTGGTGCGCAAATTTCGCGATGTCGTTCATCAAGTATCAGGATGTCTGTGCACGGCCGCGCTTGGGCCTTTTGAACCACATCCGCGCAAAGAGCTTGTCTTTTTGAACGAACTGATGCCAAGCGGCAGCGAAGGCATGAGCGACGACTGCGACCATCAACAGATCCGTTGCTAGGCCATGAACCCTGTACAGGGCTGTCTCAGTGAACCCGGCGGGTAGCATCTTGTTGCCTTGTACCACGTGTATCAGATCTGACTCGACAGCAATTCCGGTGCCCGTTACGACGACGGCGCCAAGAAGAATATACAAGGAGGTATGCATCCAGCTTGCCAGTCGCACTTGTATATTCAATCCACTTTCTGGTGCGCTTGGTTTCTCTGTTTTAAAACGGACGAGAAGCCGAAGCATTATCAGCCCCAGGATCAAGATTCCGCTGGTCAAATGGAAACTCAGAGGGGCAATGCCTCCCGACAAAAGTGTCAGGATTATGAGAATTGCCATAAGCCAATGCAGCGTAACAAGAAGAGGGTGGTAACGTTCCATTGTTACTTCACCAACTCCAACATGTAGTCGATCGCAGCGTCGATCTGTTCGTCGCTACAGGTGGTGCAGCCGCCTTTCGCTTTATGGTCCTTGGTGCCACGTAACACGATATCGCGCATGCGCTGTTCTGAATCCCGTTGCAGGAACTTTTGCCAGTTGTCCGGTTTCTTGACGTTGGGCGCGCCTGACATGAAGCCTTTAAGGCCGCCCGTGTGGCATTCTGCACATACGGATTGAAAGGTAGTATTATCTGCAACAACCGGGCTGCCAGCGCTGAAAGCGAACACGGTCACCAGCGCGGAAAGCCCCCCGCGAAGTCCAATCTCAAAAGCCATTTTTGAACCCTTTCACTGAGCCTGATTTGTGCAGGCTTTTACAAGTTCAGCACATTTCGTGATGCTGCCACCGCCCCAACCGGCGCGGTTTTCGCTATTGATGCTCTGAATAACGCGATCCGAGATGGTGAAGTTGAAGACGCAAGCCTTAGGGTCTTCGGCGGCTGCAGCTGATGGCAGTGTTAATCCGTCCGGTCCGCGCGCCTGAGCAGAACTATAGGTGGCAATGAATTGACGGCCCTGAGTTTCCACAGTCGCGGGTTCGCCAATGCAGGTTTTCAGACGTTCGGCAGGAGCACCTTGTAATGCAGCTTTGGCATCTTGAACGGTTTGCAAATAGGTCGCGCCGCATGCAGCCGTGGTGATCACAATGGCTGTGGCTAGAATGAGAGGTGATTTCATCGTCTTAGGTTCCTTTGGTCAGTGCCGAGATTTTAAGCTCGTCGTATTGCCAGATAAGCGAAGACAGTTGCGGCAATCCCGCAGATGATCCGAAGCCAATGCACCTGCAGCCAAAGCTCCAGCGTGTCAGCAACTTCGGCTGTTGGCAGACCCCCAGAGGCAAAAGCCGTATTCGTCGGAACAAAGAATGCGAATGTCAGGATCGCCACGATCATCCAACTGAGTAGCGCTGCAATCCACATTCCACGAGCGGGGCTTCTCCAAAACAATGCCACGCAGAGAATCGAGCCGAGAAGAGCCGGCATCGATACCAAGGGTATGGTTCGCTGGATGAAAACGTTGTTCACAGCAAACCAGTCCAGGAACTGCTGCGCGTCAAGGCTTTGCCAATAGCCGCCAAGCGTCATTCCAATAAACAGCATCGACCCGGCAAACATGCCCGAGGCTATGATTGTGATCGCTTCCGCCGTGCGGGCCAAGGACATCATGCTTTTACCTTCCGATGACGAAGTCGACCTTTCATGCGAAGACCGTCGCGCATGCTAAGGCTCATTAGCGTGAGGTTCGTCGCACCGGCGACCAGCTCGAGAGTTTGCACCAGATAAAAGGTACTATCGAGTTCTCCGGCTTTCGCTTTAGCGGCCAGAAAAAGGGCTGCAGGAATCAGGATCACTATGCCGTTGAAGGCGATGATTGGCATCCGGCGGGCCTTGTCCCCAAGGACCCCGCCGCGACGCTTGCCTGCAAGGGTGAAGCCCGAGCCGCCAACAGCGGCCATTGCCGGGACGAGAATTAAGAAGCCCCAAGGTATTGTCGTTTTGACCGCGATGATCTGTGCTTCGGTGCCAAAGAGTTCGACGATCACAGTGGAAAGCCAAAAACTGGCGATCATAATAAAGGCAAGGGCGCCTGCAATCGGGTGAATTTTCTTGGTCATCTGAAGTCTCCTTTCTCGCATCATTACATAGTAAGCTATGTATAATGGTGTGAGTCTTATGTGAAACGACTCATTGCCAGAACACATATAGCAAGCTATACAATAAATGTATAGTCTACTATGTAAAAGAATCGAAGGAACATGACCTTTTCACGAGAGAATTCTCCGGGATATCTGATTAATCACCTCGCGCGCCTGTTTGCGAACGCGCTACAAGAGCAAATAAAGCCTCTTGGCCTTTCAACAGGTGTTTTCCCGATCATGGTGCACTTATGGGAAGACGACGGCCTGACGCAAAAACAACTGGTTGAGCGTGTCGGGATCGAACAGGCAACAATGGCCTATACTTTGGCTCGGATGGAGCGAGACGGCCTGATCATCCGTCGGCGAGATACAGAAGATGGGCGCATCCGACAAACATGGCTGACAGAGCATGGCAAGTCTTTGAAAGAGCCAACGCTGAAGCGGGCAAGCAAGCAAAACGAGTTAATATTGGAGGGGCTAAGCGATACTGAGCAGCAGCAAATTGTTGCTCTTATTACCAAAGCTATCAAGGCAAATGGCACGCGAGCTAGATATTGAGACGCGGCCTAAATCGCACCGCGCCCCAATCAGTTAGTTAACTTTGACCAAACCACATGCGCCCGAAAGTGCCGTCTTTTTTGACATAGTGATGGTAAAGCGCGCCAACGACATGAAGCGCTAGCAAAACAAGCAGAAACCGCGCACCGGCCCCATGTGCAAGCCGTGGCGGATAGTCGAAGAAGTTCGGTAACGGTGCAGTTGATCCGCCGAACAGAATAGTTCCGGCGCCAGACATCACGACCATGCCTATTCCGCTGGCGACCATACCCAAGGTAACGATATAGAGCAGGAGATGAACCGCTTTGCCGATAAACACCTGCCAAGCCGGATCAGTTTCCAAATGGGCGGGCTTTTGATCAGCAAACATCCACCACCCGATACGGATAAGTGTGAGCAACAGTACCGAAATACCGATTGGGACATGGACTGAAAGAACCCCTGCCTTCGCGACGCTGACATCAATGGACGCCGCCCGAAACCCGCTTGCAAACAGCGCAATGATTAATGCTGCGCTGAGCCAATGCAGAGTGATTGCCACAGTCCCATAAGACGTTGTTGTACTTTTCATTTCGATTGCCTCAGTTGAATTTCGAGATCACTCAGCGCTGTCTTCCCAGCCAATGTCGACATGCGACCCATCGCAGAATGGTTTGTTCTTGGAGGCACCGCACCGGCAAAGGACGTATTTATTGGATGACGCGCCCTCAGCCCACTGAACATCCTGCAAGTCAACTCCGGTTACCCGAAAGGGTCCGTTACGCTCGATTGTAATGCCGGGGATGTCGACGCTGGGTTGCTGTGGCTCGCCACCTGGTTCGCTCCAGGACAACGCGCCGGAAGGGCAGGCTGCAACAATTTCGCGAATTGCGTTGGCGTCGCCATTGTCAGGCTCAATCCATGGCTTTCTGCTCGAGTCGAAAACAGACTTCAATCTGCGGCCGCATTCCCCCGCATGGGAACACAACAGGCGATTGTAGTGAACTGTGATATCCTTGCCTTGATAGGCGGTCAGTTGGTCCGGGGTTCGATCCTTGGACACCGCTGAACTAAAGCCAATACCAGTATGTGAACTGTCACAGTAAGGCTTGGACTTTGACGCTCCGCAACGACACAAGGCCAAAGATTTTTTCACGGCTACATCGGAACCGTCAGCATCGGTCAATCTGGGGATCTCTCTGGCCAGAAGGGGGCCATCTGGAAGACCGCGGATCGTCGCGGTGTTGTCCGCAACGCTAGAACCGCCGCCGATCTTGCCGGTCATACGCAGCCCATCCCGTATATTCATCCCCAGCAGACTGAGGTTGGTTGCACCGGCAAGAAGTTCGACAGCCTGTACGACATAGAACACAGTGTCAAATTCTCCTGCCGAGGCCTTGCTGGAAAGGAAAAATGCACATGGGATAAGGACAAGAATTCCATTTCCGGCAATGAACGGCATGCGCCTTTTCTTGCCCAACACCAGCTGGTCTGTCCGGTTTTTCCCAAGCGCCATACCAGAGCCGCCTGCAACGATCATCGCGGGTATCAGGATAAACATACCCCGCAAAATCATGGTCTTCACCGATGCAATGGCTTCATGATCAAGGAACAGTTCTGAAAAAACACTCGACGTCCAAAATGTCAAAATTGTTAGAAACGCGATGCCACCGGCGGTGGCATGGATGCGGGTTTTCATCTGGATAGTCCTTCTATGCAGTTGCGCGTGTCGTACACCTGGCTGTGCATAGCCTGCTATATATCATTGCATCCGTCACTATGCAAATCTAAAAGGTTCTATGGAATTTGATCACACGTCTTCGCCCGGGTACCTTATAAACCATTTGGCTCGTTTGTTTTTTGAGGAATTGCGCAGACGTATTGAACCTTTGGGCATAGTGCCGGGACAATTCCCCGCATTACTTGCGCTGTGGCAGAAGGATGGGCAAACGCAGAAGGAACTTGTCGACAAGCTGGACATCGAGCAGGCGACTATGGCGAACACGTTGAACAGAATGGAACGTGATGGTTTGATTTCGCGTAAACATCACCCGACAGATGGCCGCGCAAAGTTCATTTTTCTGTCAGAAAAAGCCAAATCGATCCGCGATGATGCCTACGAAGCTGCGACGAAGGTCAACGATTTGGCATTGAAAGACCTTGCTCCAGACGAACGGGAGCAATTTGTGCGCCTGATGCAACGCGTGCTTCATACGTTACAAGATTCAGGGCACTAGAACTGGTTGACGAGAACATACAGTCTATCAAAAGTAACCGCCGGTTCGTTTAATAGGGTCGGCTTTCTTTTGCAGCTATTGAATGTTGTTGCACTTGGGGAATGGGCGGCACAGATGTGCCGCCCTTTTCTAGATAGATCAGAACGCCTTGGTGAAGGCAAAAGTGAGCCCGTTTTGCCGGCGCACACCGTTCAGGCCGAGGCGACCGGAATATGTCAGGTCGAAATAGCCGCCGGAATTCGTCAGATGCGTAATCCCCAGCCCGACAACACCGTAGGTCGGTTCGTCAAGGTACTCATCCAAGTCGTTGACCAACTCGTGTTCAAGGCCCAACGTCGCCTTGGGTGACCAAGTTCCAGGTCTCAGCTCTTTTGAGATCCTGGCCTTGGCCCAGATTGTGCTATAGGTCTCGTCCGGACCATCGACACCTGACGCCAGATTGCCAAAGCTGTCAGCAGTCTCTTCGATCCATGCCCGTTGGTACAAAACGCCAAAGATTGGGTTCAACACCCATCCTTGTGGCAACCATTTCAAGTCTGACTTATCAAACCGGCCGACAAGCTCAGATTGGATGTACAGGCGATCATCGTCCTGGTTTTGGGTCAATGTGGCTGTTGGGCTTACCGGCAGCGAGATATCAGTCTCGCCGAACATGTATTCCATCCGAGCTGACATGCCCCAATTTGGATTGAATTGCTTCAAGGCATCCGCGCGCAGACCCCATCCGCCATAGGTCAAATCGGCAACGCCAATGTTTTCGATGTCGGTGTTTTCGTAAAAGGCGCCGAATGCAAGCATTGTATTCACATCAAAAAATTTGACGTACTGAGCATCGAGACGAATGGTGTCGGCGTCTACCACGACGATGCTGCCATCACCATCTGTGGCGACGTATTCAGTCGAAAACCGAATGAAGGAATCCGGCCCGATCATCTTCAACGCATGAATATCAATGATCCCCGAGACAGGTGACGTCTCATATCCGGTTGTTGGCCCTCCTGCATGCGCGACACCGGTAACAGCGCGCGCGACCCCAATCCTTGTCTGAGCTATGCCAAACGGTTCATTCGACAGATAACTTTCCAGCAAGCCAGACCCGCCAAGGTTGTAGATCGCAGCAATCCCAACCGGTAGCTGGCCCTGCTGGCCGCCATCCTGAGTGTCCTGTTCTTCTGCCATTGCCATGGTAGCGCACGCCGCCAAGGCCATGCCCTTTAGTGGTGTCTTGGTATTCATGAGGTCCTCCCTAGAAATCCCTAAATATGAGTATTAGGGAGCTTATAGAGTACAAAATTCCCAAATACAAAGAAAACACGTACTAAAACACAGTGCTTTTCCTTTAAATTGACAATTCTGTCATAGATTTTCAAACTGGGGTTGAACTTCGTCAGGATTGACAACCAAAAGAGAAACTTTGGCGCCTTTTGGGGGATGCAAAGCGAGAGATTCGAATTGCTATCTAGCATTCGTAGATCGCGCATAGATTGAATTCGAATGGACTTTCGCCGCTGTTTTGATGTGCATTCACGTCCAGCGATCAGAAGCGATATTCAGACGGAACCACTCGCCGTCTATTGGTGATGGCGCTCTTCCAAAAGAGCCCGGGCCTGATCTGGAAATACAGCGGAGTCAGCCCCGACATTCAAGTCAAGTGCCGCGGCCCATATGACCTTTGCACGTTCGGAAGGCGTGTCCGATATTGAGGTCTGAGCAACGGACATTCCCCATTCGAAATCAGTTAAGTCACGCCAAACTACATTTAAGTGAACGGCCGCGTGGCTGAAGAGATGATGAAGCGCGCGGGCTGGAATTGTTGCGTATTCATGTATGTCATTTCGCCCAGGGACCGTTGTTTCAAAGCTGGGGCTATCAGATCGAACACGTTCAATCGTTTCGCACATGTCCCGGGCGTGCAAACCGACTGAAGCAATGACATGTCGCCGCTGCCAACCAGGCACAGTGCTGTCCGCTGATAAAGCGGTATCGGGTAGATCATTTAATAAGCGTGCAAAAAATGCGGTGCCGCGGCGGGCTAGAAGCAAGTCTTGCTTTGGTGCCAGATCTGAATCAAATCTGGCGCCAGAACCCATTCTTGCTCGGTGGTCTTGCCGTGCCTTATCGGTCACTCTTGGCCTTCAACGTAGCTGCGCGCGAAGTTGAGCCGTTCCATAATCGGGGCATCCGAAAAACGGAAAAGATCAAATTGTGTTTCCGCCTCCAAGGCCCATGGAACCCAGGACGGGATCACAAACAGGTCGCCGATGTCCAACGCGCGACGTTCACCGTTTATGATGACCGCACCACTGCCTTCGAATACCTGGAACACGGTTGATCCGACATCGCGTCGTGTCTGGGTATTTGTTCCTTCACGCAGACGATGGAATTCGCACCGGATTGTCGACATCACATCGCCTCCGGTCGTTGGATTCACATATCGGATCGCGGCGTGGCCCGGCGCTATGGTTGCCGGGTTTCCTTCGTCTTCCAGCAAAAGCTGTTCTGTCAGCGCCCGGTCCGTGAACTCCCAGCGATATGCGCCGATTGGCGACGAAACGGTGTTCTGCAGTTGCGACAATGGCCGCAGACCTGGGTGGCACCACAGACGCTCTCCTTGTGAGAACCGCGGCGTCGCATAATCGGTTACCCGATCCGATCCGAACTCGAAGAATCCGACATCGTTTTGTTGGCTGAACGGAATGTCCAGACCATCAATCCAGGCCATGGGATTGTCGGTATCGTTGTGATGACCATGGAAGTTCCAACCTGGTGTCAGCAACAGGTCTCCGCGGCTCATTCGAACCGGATCGCCATTGACAACGGTCCAAACCCCTTCGCCTTCGACGACGAAACGAAACGCATTTTGTGAGTGGCGGTGTTCAGGCGCGGTTTCCTTGGGGCCCAAGTATTGGATCGCTGCCCAAAGCGTGGGGGTTATGTATGCGTTGCCGCCAAGGCCGGGATTGGCCAATCCCAACGCGCGACGCTCGCCACCCCGACCGACGGGGACAAGATCACCAGACGCCTCTGCCAGAGGCAGGATCGTTTGCCACTTCCAAACATAAGGAATGGCCTTCGGCTTGGGATGCATGGGCATCAAATCCCCAAGCTGAGTCCAGAGCGGAATGATATGCTCGTCTGCAAAATTCTTGTACAAATTGCGCAGCTCGGGGCTGTCTTCGGGCTGCATTGAATGCTCAACGTTCTCGTGGCTGGTATCGGAACTCAAAACAGTCTCCTAAAGTCTTTCATTATACTGCATCGGGCTGGTTCGGTGGCGCCGCATTTCGGAACGCAGGAAGTGCATCCAATGCTTTGTAAATACGCGATATGTTTGGCCAATCATTCATCGGGATACCAAATCTCTTATTGTTCCAGATTTGCGCATACAAACAGACATCGGCCAATCCGGGTGTGTCGGACAAGCAATAGATTGATTGTTCTTCCCGAGACGCCAGCGTCTGTTCAAACGCATCAAGTGTGGTTTTCACCCAATGTGTGAACCAGCTTTTCTGCTTTTCCTCATCCGCATCGAATTCACTGCCCAAATATTGCAATACGCGCAGGTTGTTCAGCGGATGGATGTCACATGCAATCATATAGGCAAGCGCACGGTCCTGGGCCTTTCCGTCTGGATCGGAAGGAAAAAGTGCAGGTTCGGGATAAACCTCATCCAGCCATTCGATGATGGCAAGGGATTGGGTCATGACCGTGCCATCTTCCCGTACAAGGGAAGGAACCAACCCTTGGGGGTTCATAGCCAGATATTGGGGACTTCTGGTTTCGCCCGTGCGAAGAACATAGGCGATATAGTCGTAGTCCAACCCTTTCAGGTTCAACACCGCACGCAAACGCGTCGATGTTGAAGACCTGAAGAAGTTATGCAGCTGAAAGTTCATTCAGCGGCCCCGATTGTTGTGGTGATGTGCCCCAGCCCTTCGATGCTGACGACACAGACATCACCAGGATCCATCGATCCAACACCTGCCGGCGTGCCGGTCATGATCAGGTCGCCTGGTTTTAGCTCGATGAAGCTGGACAGGATCGAAACGATTTCGGGAACGGACCAAATTAATTCCGAAAGATCAGCCTGCTGCTTAACTTCTCCGTTGACGGTCAGCTTGATTTCCCCGGTTGACAGGTGGCCAACGGCCGAAACCGGGTGGATCGGGCCAATCGGGGCCGAGCGGTCAAACGACTTACCCATGTCCCAGGGGCGTCCCTGTTCCCGGGCTGCAAGCTGCAGGTCCCGGCGGGTCAGGTCATTGCCGACAGCGTAGCCCCAGACGTGATCGAGGCTGTTGTTCATTGGAATGTTGCGACCTTCTTTGCCGATCGCAACGACCAATTCCGCTTCGTAGTGGAAATTGGCGGTCTCAGCCGGGTATGCGACGGTTTCGCCGTCCATAACCACTGCATCGGCGGGTTTCGAAAAGAAGAACGGCGGATCGCGGTCAGGGTCTTTACCCATTTCGCGTGCGTGTGCCGCATAGTTCCGGCCGACGCACAAAATACGGCGCACTGGCAGACGATCATCGCTGCCAGCTACCGGAAGGGTTACGGTGTTTTGAGGGGGGAAAACGTAGCCCATCTGTTATCCTTTAATTTTCAAGTCCATTCGATCCGTACAACCAATGAAGTTGGTCGCACCATTCGTCGGGTGTCATGTTCGACATTACGTGGTCGCGTACGGCGGCCTGCGCATCGTCCGGGTGATAAATATAGTCGCCGATCAGGCGCGAGTTCATCTGAACACGTGCCGTCCGAACCCGGCGTTGGTTCTGGTAGATTTCCAACGCGTTCTCGATGTTGTCGCCGTAGTTTTCCATGCAATGCGACAAGCAGACAGCATCCTCGAGCGCCATACATGCGCCCTGAGCAAAATACTGCAGCATTGGTTGAGCCGCATCGCCCAAGAGAGCCACGCGACCATCGCGCCAGTTGGAAATCGGATCGCGGTCACAAAGCACCCAAAGCTTCCAGTCCTGACCGTGTTCGATGATCTGACGCGCTCGGGGGGCAATGTGTTCGAAGCCCTGCATCACTTCTTTGCGGCTAACGGGTCGACCTGCAATAGGCTCCTGCAGGTCGCGGTGATAGGTGACAACCAGATTGTAAACCTTCCCGCCCTTCAGCGGATAGTGCACGATGTGGCATTTGGGGCCAGCCCACAATGTTGCAGCATTCCAGCGCAGATCTTCAGGCATCTGCTCTGTGGGAATGACGCTTCGATATGTGGTGTGACCTGAAATTCTGGGCTCGCCATCTCCGATCATCTGGGATCGGATTGGTGAACGAAGCCCTTCCGCACCGATCAGCGCAGCGCCTTTGAATACACCCAGAGATGTCTTGAGGCTGACGGATTTTCCATCCTGTTCGTAACCGCTGACAAGTGTGTTCGTTCGAATGTCGATCAGGTCACTTGCTTCGCAATAATCCAGCAGGACCGAGTGCAGATCGGCGCGGTGAACAACAGCGTATGGGTTGCCCATACGTTTTCTGAAGTCCTCACCCAGTGGGATTGTCGTAATATCATTACCGTTCTTAGCATCCATTAGACGCAGTGAATCGACATACACGGCCTTGGATCGCGCTTCGTCTCCAACGCCCAGATAGTCAAAAGCGTGAAAAGCATTTGGTCCGATCTGGATACCAGCACCGATCTCTCCCAAAATGGGGGCCTGTTCGACAACGATCGAACGAAAACCCTTGCGGGCAAGACCAGCTGCGGCGGCCAAGCCGCCGATTCCGGCACCTGCAATCAAAATAGGCTCTATTGGCACTGTTGCCTCCTTAGTCACTTTGGCAAGAGGTCACACAGGCAACGCTCTTAGCTATATCCATTTGCCGGAAATGCGCGGCTCGGCTTTGTTACAAGCCGGCGAAGCCCGCACGCGACACCCAGTAATCCCAGGCCCGGGCCAGGGGCATATCGCCCAAAAGCATCGCGCTGGTTTTGTCGATTTCACCATCTGTCAGATGTTTGAGGGAACCCAGCGCCAGCGACTGCTGAACCAGCGCGGCATTGTCTTTAAGACCGGTCGCAACCATGCAAACTGCCCGGATGTTTGCAGCCACACAGATACAGCCGTGGCCACGCAGCAGGGCGACACTGTTTTGCCCAAGCGCGCGCGAAAGAGAGTGGCCCATATCCATCCGGTCAACCAACATGTTGGTGTCACCAAACTCGTCCTGGCTGTCCCAGGTCGGAACTTCTTTGCCAATGACTGAAGACATGTGAAAGATCGGACGCAAGGACACATCATTCATTGTGAACGGAATGATCGAGCGCGCATGATGATGCGCCACCGAGTTCACATCGGGTCGGTCTTTGTAGATCGCCCCATGAATATGTCGTTCGTTATATGGCCGACGATGATCTTCGCCGATAAGTTCACCTTCCAAGGTGAACTCCATGATGTCCTCGCGAGTCACATTGATAGGGCTGCGCGAACGGGACAGAAAATAGCGATCTTTCCGCAGCGGGTGGCGCACGCTGACGTGCCCAAAACTGTCTATAACGTCTTCACGCGCAAGAATTCTATTGGCCAAAACCAACTCGTTAATAGCCGCATCAATTAGCCGAGCGTCGTTTTGTGAGTCGTGATCAAGAGCCATCTACATCTCCAAGCCAAGTTGGGGTGCAAAATAGAAACGCTGACGCCTGATGAAAAATATATAGTACAGAGGTAATTCATATCATATAATAGATATGACAGTGGAAGTTCATCAGAACAAAAAAGTCCAAGGGCGAGGGTCAACAGATGCGGTCACTCATCAGTCAGCTAACACTTCACAAGCTTGAAGTGTTTTGTCACGTCGCCGAGTTAGAAAGCGTTTCGCGGGCTGCTGAGGAATGCAGCATCGCACAACCCGTTGTAACTACGCATATCAAGGCGCTTTCTGAAAAACTGGGGGTGCAGCTTACGCAGCGCAATGGGCGGCGGATAGCGCTGACAGAAGATGGGAAACGCATATACGTCTGGGCCAAGGAAATCGTGTCGCAGACACGAGAGCTTGAGCAGGAACTTCAGGACCGCAAATCCGGCGCGGTTGGGCACGCCTCAATCGCCGCGTCAATGACTTTGGGGTCATACATCCTGCCGTCCATTGTTTCTCAGTTCAAAACGGACCACGAACAGAGTGATATTTCAGTGCAGGTTGCGAGCCCAAAACTGGCCAGCGAGCAGGTATTGAGAGGCGAATGTGACTTTGGACTGACGATTGTCGACCAGATTCACGGAATCCGCGGGCTTGATGTAACGCCGTTGTACAATGAAAGATTGATCTTGGCGGGGTCAGATAAGACGACCTTTGTTGGCAATCAGGTGACACCAGAGAAGTTGAAGGACCTTCCATTTGTCACCGCAAGGGCAAATACTGCCCGGCGCGATCTCGAAGACTATGCGCTGATGACTCATGGAATAATCAGAAGCAATGTCACACTGGAATTTGGACATGGCGAAGCCATCAAACAGGCCGTCCGGGCAGGGGCGGGCATCTCATTCCTGTTTTGGTCTTCTGTTAAAGACGAATTGGAAAACGGGTCTTTACGAGAGATAAAAACACCGGGGATGTCGCTGGCCTTTCCGATCTATCTTGTTCAACGAAAAGACCGGAACCTCACAGCATTTCAACAAAAGTTGGCCGAGTATATCTGCACAGAGATCAAACGCCTAGATGAAGCGCAGTCGTGAAGCGGCTTCATGCCTGAAATCTGACTTCACAACAACGATCCAGAAAATAGAGTGCGCAGGATATGTACGTGTATCTTCGCGACCTAAACTCCTCTCCTTGATCCGGCTGTCTGGATGTAGACTCCGTTCCTAGTGAGGATGTATCAATCAGAGCCTGCGGATTTCCGATCAGATCACGGGCAATTTCAAAGACCGCATGGTACTTTCCTTTTCAACATAAGTTCCATTTCTTTCCCGCGCAGGGTATGTCAGGCCTGACCCAGCGAACCTGGTTCGTGAAAATGATAGAGGTCGTGAAGCAAACTATGGTCGGTGAATTGAGTTCCGAGCAGGCCGTGCGCGGCGCGATCCAGACGCATTCGAGGCGCGTCTGGCGGTTTGGGCTTGCCCTGTCGGGTGCTTCCGATGTGGCCGATGATCTGTTGCAGGCCACTTGCCTGCGTGCGCTTGAACGCCACCACCAGGTCACGTCATTTGAGCGGTTGGACAGTTGGTTGATGACGATCTGCCGTTCAATCTGGTTGAATGAGCTGCGTGCCCGCTCGGTCCGAAAAGCGCAGGCACTGTCGTTGACCCCAGAGTCAGAGCTGATTGCATCCGGACCGGACTCGGAAACGAATATATTCGCCGCCGAAGTGTTTACCCAAGTGATGCAGTTGCCAGAAGCACAGCGAGAAACGGTGATGCTGGTCTATGTCGAAGGCTATAGCTACCGCGAGGCCGCAGCATTGCTGGAGGTGCCAATAGGAACGATCATGAGCAGGCTGTCCAATGCGCGACAAAAACTGAAAGTCGTGATGCAGCATGAGGCGGCAGATGCCGTTCGACGGAGTCGCAAATGAAGTTTTCCGATGAAGTTCTCAAAGCGTATCTGGAAGGCAAAGTGAATGAAGCCGAGGCCCAGGCGATAGAAGCTGCGGTTGCGGCCGAACCCGAGCTTGAGGCGCGCCTGATGGGGCTTGATCCATTCGCACCGGTGGTACAAGCGGTGTTTGAACATGTCCCGGCCGAGATGCCCCGGATGGTTTTGCCTGACCCAAATGCCGAGATACAAACCAGTAGCGGTCCTCTGCGCCTGTTGGCCGTAGCTGCATCTGTCGCGGTGATTTCTGTGTCGGCCACATATTTGGTAACCAGGCCTCAGCCCATGGGGTGGGCTGAGCAGGCGGCGATCTATCAATCACTATATGCGGCGGACACGATCGCGGGGATGGACAGCTCGGAACAGGCGTTGACAACTCAGTTTGATCAGGCCGAGGCACAGCTGGGTCTATCCTTGAGACGTGACACTCTTGAGGCGTTGCCGGGGATGGAATTGAAGCGTGCGCAGGTGTTGTCCTTCAGGGGCAAACCGTTGGTTCAAGTGGTCTTTGCGAATGAACAGGGCCAGCCTTTTGCCTTCTGTGTCATTCGTCAGGGTGAAGGCGCGCCAAGCAAGGATTTGAAAGAGGCAGTGCTCAGCGGGTTGGCGACGGCCACCTGGTCCAAAGACGGTTATGGCTATATGCTGATTGGTGACAGCGACCAGACTGACCTGGAAAGTAAGCTGGATATTCTGACCGCGACCTTTGCAAGCTGAGGCGGCGTCAAAAACGCCTTGTGAACCTGCGGAAATACCAGAAATATAGCGGACATGACCACCACACCCGTCATTCCCGATCCGGATGAGGACGAGGACCCCCTCGGCCCGCGCAGCATCTATGATGATAACGACGCTGATGAGGACGATCTGTGGTTCCTGCCACCTGACGAAGAGGCTGTCGAGGATTTCCTGCCGCCCGGTCCAAGGATCGACCGCAGTCTTTTGTTTGATCCCAGGGACTGGCGTGCGGCGCAGGCAGATCTGTCGTTGGAACTGGCCGATCTGGCAGTTAGTTTTGGCGCCTTGGACGAACGTTTGCGCGCCGGTCCGGATGGGTGGACACACCGGCTGGCGCTGATGGATGTATCCGATTTGGGATGGTGGACCGGCGACCGGATCAGCGTTGATCGGCTGGCGCTTTGGACCGGACTTCGCATTGGTGCAACCGGGGATGATGTGCAGGCCCTGTACCGCGCGGGCTGGGCCGTACGGCGGCTAACATCTGGCGCCGCGCCATCGGATGGCGGGTGGGAGACCGGCCTGACAGCCTTTTTAGATCGGATTGCGCAGGGGATTGACGAAGTCCCCGAAGCCATCGCCGATCTTGCCGAAGTCATGCGCAATTCCGAAGGGTTGCATCCGGTGACGCAGGCCGCCATCGGTTTTCATGCCTGGCGGGCCCTGTCTCAAGGCATCGGACAGGATACCGAGGCTGCAATCATTGCCGCCCGTCATGCGGCCAAGATGGGGCGGGGCGGGGCTGTGTTCATGCCCTTGGTTCTGTCGGGTCCGGGTGCTTTGAGAGGTGTTGGTGAACCATCAGAAAAGCTTGCTGCCTGGATCAGGGGAACAGGGCAGGCGGTATTGTCCGC
This sequence comes from Ruegeria sp. CDSB114, assembly GCF_059611025.1. Taxonomy (NCBI): domain Bacteria; kingdom Pseudomonadati; phylum Pseudomonadota; class Alphaproteobacteria; order Rhodobacterales; family Roseobacteraceae; genus Ruegeria; species Ruegeria sp. CDSB114. Next base: position 346,549 of record NZ_JBXWOT010000003.1, on the reverse strand, counting down.
CTTGCTGCACCTGGACCGGGTCAGCGCCTGGGAGCAGCGCGCCAGAGAGACCACTGCAGAGTTGAGCGGGCGCACACCACCAAGACTGATCGACGTGTTTACGGCCTGGCCAATGGTCTCGGCCCCATTGGCGGAAGAGCTGACCAAAGCCTCACGCGCTGCGGTTCAGCGCAACATTGACCGTTTCAGCCGGAGGGGCTTGATCCGCGAGGTGACAGGGCAGGGACGTTACAGAGTTTGGACAGCGGCGCTGTAGCCCAAACAGGGTCATCAGACCAATATGCCCGGTCTGCCGCATTGAAGAATACCAGCTTCCGCAGGTTTTTGCCTGTGCAGATGTGAATGCCCGTCCCATTTTTGCCCCCGCATTACTGGCTAGTGGGAACAGGTCTAAGGGCGGCAAAGGGTTTGGCCGGGTCGTAATATGTCAAAAGTGGTTCTTAAATCAAAAGTTTAACTCGCAATTTGTGAAAACTATTCTTGGTTGACGGTGCGGATGGCAAGCCACTCAGGCGCAGTACTCCTTCGGAGGGTCCGGGCAGTGCTGTTGTCGAACAATCCATCATTTTAAATTGGGCTGCTGAAACATTGTCCGGCCTATTGCCGTCAGCAGAGGATCGGCTAGAGGTAGGTGAACGTGTTATTGGTGAAGGTATGGATCCGTCATCCGATCTGGAGGATTTGGCGCAGGTCGAATAGTGACCGAGAATGCCCCGCTCTGACCCGCCGCCAATTCCAAGGCATGCCGATGCACCGTCTGAAAAAAGGCCTGACCAAATGAAGATCCAGGAAAACCGAACCTTTTCACAGCTCGCGGTCGGAGACGAAGCCCAGCTGACACGATTGTGCACGGTTGACGATCTTTACGCCTTCGCCTCGGCATCGGGGGATCACAATCCTCTGCATCTGGCGGCCTATGACGGTGACGGCGACGGCCACCCCGAGGCGGTGGCCCCTGCGCTTTGGCCCGCCGGTCTGGTGGCGGCCGTCTTGGGGAATATTTTGCCGGGCGCGGGAACCCAGACCCGCGCGGCCAATCTGCGGTTTCACGCGATCGTTCTGGCCGGAGATGAGTTGACCGCAGTTGTTCGGGTTACAGAAAAATCTGACGATGGTGATGCTATCTGCACCGCCGAGGTTCGGCGTGTTGGCGACAGCACCCTGGTCCTGAGCGGAGATGTCCGAGTCACGCCGCCCGCAAAGCATATGGAATTCGATTCGATAGAGGTGCCGGGACTTATCGTACAACGCCACCGCCATTTCGAAGCGTTGCTGGCGAAAGCCAGACCCCTTGACCCGATGCCAACTGCTGTTGTTGCACCTGAAGAGCCAAACTCATTGGGGGGTGCTTTGCTGGGGTATAGCAACAGCATTATCACGCCGATCCTTGTGGGTGATCCCGGCAAGATCGCTGCCGCAGCCGAGGCACTGGGTGCCGATCTGTCCGGATTTGAAATTATCGAGGCCTATGGCCACCAAGCCGCCGCCCATCGCGCGGTTGACCTGGTGGTTGAGGGCAGGGCGCAAACACTGATGAAGGGGCATTTGCACACCGATGACTTGTTGCGCGCGGTTCTGCGCCGCGAAAACGGGTTGAGAACCGGGCGAAGGCTGTCACATATATTCGTTATGGATGTTCCGGGGATGTCGCGTCCGATCATGGTAACTGACGCGGCCGTGAATATTGCCCCTGACCTCGAAACGAAGGCTGATATTGTTCAGAACGCCATCCATCTGGCACATTCCATCGGGATTGAGACCCCAAAGGTAGGCGTGCTTTCAGCCATTGAGACGATCAACCCGCGCATGGCGTCGTCAGTTGATGCCGCCTTGCTGTCGAAGATGGCCGAACGGGGTCAGATCACAGGAGGGTTGGTTGACGGCCCCTTGGCTATGGACAACGCGGTCGATCTGAATGCGGCACGCACCAAAGGGATTACGTCCGAGGTGGCTGGTGCTGCGGACATTCTTGTCGCCCCAAACATAGAAGCAGGCAATATGGTGGCGAAACAGCTGACATTCATCTCTCATGCCGAGGCGGCAGGGATCGTGGTCGGGGCTGCTGCTCCGATTATCCTGACCTCGCGTTCGGATGATGACGACTCGCGTCTGGCGTCCTGCGCGGTGGCGGCGCTTCATGCATATGCAAGTAAAGGCAAACTCCATGGCTGACCATGTTCTGGCACTGAACGCCGGGTCCTCATCACTGAAATTCGCGCTGTACGAACTGGTTGATGACAACCGTCCCAGCATGCGGTGGCGCGGACAAATAGAACGTTTAGGTGATGCACCACGCCTATTGGCCCAGTCGGCAGGCGGCAGATCAGTAGATCGTCCCCTGTCGAGCACCAAAAGCCATGATGAAGCAATCCACGCATTTCTTGAAATGGCGCGGGAATATCTTCCTGACATTCATGTGTGCGCGATAGGTCATCGCGTAGTGCATGGGGGCACGGTCTATTCCGAGCCTGTGCGCGTGGATGACACCGTCATCAACACTTTAGAAGGGTTTATTCCCTTTGCTCCTTTGCATCAGCCCTACAGTCTTTCGGGTATTCGCGCAGCCAGCGCTGCCTTCCCCGGAACAACTCAGGTTGCCTGTTTTGACACGGCGTTTCATCGCACCCATCCGTGGGTAAACGACACCTTTGCCTTGCCGAAAAGCTACTATGACAAAGGCGTTCGCCGCTATGGGTTCCATGGGCTGAGCTATGACTACATTTCGAACAAGCTGAAAGAAACGGCACCGGGTCTGTATGATGGCCGTGTGGTTATCGCCCATCTTGGAAACGGGGCATCCATGTGTGCGGTTTCAGGTGGGCGCGCTGTGGCTTCGACCATGGGGTTCTCGGCGCTTGACGGGTTGCCGATGGGCACGCGCTGCGGTCAACTGGATCCAGGTGTCGTGCTGTATATGCTGCAGCAAGACGGAATGACCGCAGAAGAGATTGCCGAAATGTTGTACAGAAAATCCGGCCTGCTGGGCCTGTCGGGGATATCATCGGATATGCGCACGTTGCTGGCCGCTGATACGCCCGAAGCCCGAAAGGCAATCGACTATTACGTCTTCCGTATTCGGCGAGAGCTTGGCGCCCTGTCCGCTGCACTTGAAGGGATTGATGCGCTTGTCTTCACCGGTGGCGTTGGTGAGAACGCTGCCCAGATCCGGCAGATGGTGTGTGATGGAATGCGATGGATCGGGATCGAAATGGATCACGCCAGGAATGCCGATGGTGGAACAGTCCTGTCCACGGATTTCAGCCGTGTCCGGATTCTGACGATCCCCACAAATGAGGAGATGGTGATCGCGCAGGCTGCGGTGAATTTTCTGGAGTAGGTCTTATTCGTTCGGCGTTTCTTTCCGGCGCCGGGCGTATTTCAGCAGCATGCTCAGCAAGGCCGTGATGGCTTCGGGCGCCAGTACGCCAACCGGGTCGCGGCGAATTCCGGCTACGGTGTTTTGGACCTCGGCCAGAGAATCCCTGATTTCGGATTCAATGTCTTGCAACGCCATATCCCGAAGTTCGACTGCGGCCGAGGCATCGCCGTGTTGGTTTATCGAATTGGCGAGCAGAACCAGAACCAAAGCAAGTACCAGATTGGTCCCCGCAACAAGTATCGCAGCAACGGGTTTCGACAGGGTCGCGGAAAGCCAGAAAAATCCGGCGAGATTCAGCATGATGATCGCCAGGCCCACCGCCACTCCGGCGGCTATGTAAAACCCGGCCCGTTTCACGGAGATCGCAAGCTGTGCGCGTGCGATCAAGCGTTCAGCGCGCAAAATGACTGAGACATTGCGAGATATGCGGCTCATGGGCGTCTCCTAGCGTGACCGGCCAAGCATGTAGCCTAGGGCAAAAATACCAGCGGCAAACAGAATTGATTTTCTGTGCGGCAGATCTTCGAATTCCTCAAGTATATCGTCAAGCTGTGTGGACCAAGATTCGAGGTTATCTGTAAGCCGGTCGGCGATGGTTTCGTGCGGCGGGGCGTCAGCCCCTTTATCTGGCGAAGCGTTTTTTGCCGGTGGCTGCTCGGCAAGTTGCCGTCGCAACTCTGCGATCTCTGCTTCAAGCTCGGCTTTTGTCACCATTGCTCAGGCTCCTTCCCGGCGGACCACTATCAGCGTGCCAGTATCGCCCATGGTAGACTGATTTTCCGATTTAGTAAAAGGGGCTTATCGGGTACAAAGCCGGTGCCAGCGCGCCTATGCGCCAATGTCAATAATCCGCAACCAGCAGGAAATCCGGGATGGCGTCTTCCTCGATTGTCGCAAAGCGAGGGATCGGCTGTTCGAAGACGTTGTCGGTTCGGTCGTCATTGACGGTAGACACTTCGCCAATCAAACAATCGCCTTTTTCCGCCCAGAACGCGTGCCAGATACCCGGCATCAAGGTCACGCTTTGACCGGGCTTTAGCCGCAGCAGTTCGCCAGGTTGAAGCGTCACAGGGCAGTTGTCGCTAGGCACGGTCACAGGGGTATCGCGGTCAATGCCGCCCTGAGGGTCTGAGGCGTAGATTTCCATCACCAGATAGCCACCGCCCCGGTTGATGATATCCTCGGCTTTAACGATGTGCCGGTGCATCGGCGAAAGCTGCTTGTCCCGCGACACCAGCAGTTTCTCGGCATAGAGCATGCCTTGCCCCTTGTTCAGATCGCTGACATCGCCATTGCGTAGGGTGAACAGGAACAGGCCAAGTTCGTCAAACCGACCCTGGCCATAGTCGGTTATGTCCCACCCAAGCCCGCGTTCACGGATACCGGCCGCCTGTTCGCTGCGCATTTCCTCGGGCGACCAATCCGCAAAGGGCGGCAGCACCGCGCCAAAGGAACGGATAAAGGCCTCGGCCTCGGATTTGATTTCGTTGATTTCGGAACGTTTCATCGGCTTCTTCGTTGGGTCAGAGTTCATGGGCCCAGGGCGGGTTTGCCCCGGCGCGAGCGACAGTTACAGCGGCGACTTCCGCCCCTTTCGAAAGGGCTGCGCGCAAGGCGTTTGCTGGCAATGTGCGCAATTCGGGTTTTGTTAAGTGGCCTGATTGATCTAGGGCGGACAAGACGCCTGCGTTGAAAGTGTCACCGGCGCCAACGGTGTCGACGACCTCGACCTTTTTTACGGGAACAGAAACGTCGGACCCGTCCGCCAGATACCCGATTGCGCCTTCGCTGCCCCGGGTGACGATCACCACCGAAGGTCCTGCCTGCAGCAACAGCGGAACTTTCTCAGCAAGGCTTTCTGGGCCCGGAATGATCCAGTCCAGATCTTCGTCCGAGACCTTGACGATATCCACTTGCGCAATCATGCGGTTCAGCCGGGTGCGATACCGGGTCTGATCCCGGATGAAATCCGGGCGAATGTTTGGGTCCAACATGACGGCGCGCTCTGATCCAAAGCGGTCAAGCACCGCCGCATAGGCATCTGCGCAAGGCTCGCATGCCAGACTGATCCCGCCCAGATACAGCGCCGAGACCGAGGGCAGATGGGTTGGCATATCCTCTGGCGTCAACATCCGTCCGGCCGAGTTTTCATCGACGAAACTGTAGGCTGCCTGCCCATCCCTGAGCTGTACAAATGCCAATGTTGTCGGACGGTCCGAGTGGATTACCCGGTCGGAGTCAACATGGCTGGCCTTGAGGGCGGTCATAAGCTGTTGTCCGAACACGTCAGAGGAAAGCCCGGTCAGCAGACCCACCGGCGTATCCAATCGACCCAGGGCAATAGCCGTGTTGAAAATCGCGCCGCCAGAATGGGGCACAAACCCCAGTTCGCCCGAGATCGTGGGCGTCTCGATCATGTCGATCAGGGCTTCACCACAGCATAGGATCATGCCGGGACCTTTCTGTTTCTGAAACGTGCGGTCAGACTACCGCCTTAGCGCATTTTTACAGAAATTGTTAGCGCCAACAATGCCAAATTCATCCTGTTCCGAGACATACAGGTTCATGGATCGGCGCAACTCGCTGAACCGGCCTCCGGCATTAAAGGCGTCTCGGAAGGCGTCCTTGAACAGCCAGCGGTTCTTTTCGGCCACGCCGCCCACAAGGAACACGCCACCGGCAGGCATCATGACGACCGCCAGATCGCCCATGACCGCGCCTAGATGTGTGGTGAACATATGCGCGGCCTTGACGGCATGGGCATCGGTTCCGTCGCGTGCATCCTGAAGGATATCGCGCGCGGTTCGGGGCTCGGCCTTTGCCCGACCCCCTGCCAGTTCGATGGCCTGATAGAGGATTGGCAAACCCGTGCCGCTGAGGAACATTTCCGCCTCAAGTGTCAGAGTGTCGTCAAAGAAACACTCGGGGGCCACCTGCCGAGCGGCGTTGAATATTTCGACCTCGTCCTGATTTCGGGGCGAGAGGCCGATATGGCCGCCTTCGCCGGACACCGTGTGATAGCGGCCATTCGAATATAGCAGCGATCCGACACCTAGCCCGGTTCCAGGCCCGACGACCAGACGTGTGCCGGTCGGCGGATGCTTGGCCCCTTGCAAGACTTCAACATTGTCATGGGAAATTTCGGCAACAGACCACGCAGCGGCAGTGAAGTCGTTGATCACAAAGGTATGTCGGGCGCCCGTTGCCCGGGCGATATCATCCTCTGACAGATCAAGTTGGGCGTTGGTCAGCCTGATTGTACCGTTGCGGACAGGTCCTGCCCCGGCGGCGACCACGGCCCTTGGGTCGGTTCCGATCTCGTCGCGCAGGCTGTGAAAGGCTTCGAGCAATTCGGGCAGCTTGCCGGTGGGGTATTTGCGCAGATCTGTCAGCTCACCATTGGTGATAACGCCAAGCCGTGTATTGGTGCCGCCGATATCGGCCACGAGGTTCCAATGGTCGTGCATGGCTCCAGCCGGTTGCGCCAGCGGTAAGGACACTGTGCTTCCCGTCAGGGCGTTTTGTACTGCGGTATAGGACGCCTTGGGTGTGCGCTCCATCGTCTGAAAGTCCACGTCCACAAGGCCAAACCGCTTCTCATATCCCAGCGCCCATTCGTAGTTGTCCAGCAGGGACCAGATGAAGTAGCCCTTGATCGGCACGCCCTGTGCCAAGGCGTCCTGTACCGCCGATAGATGTTGGTTCAGATAGTCGATCCGGTCGCTATCCTGCTGCCGTTCGGGGCTGGCCATGCCATTTTCCGTCACCAGAATCGGCAGGTCCCCGGTGTAATCCTGCTTGGTGCGGGTCAGAAACCGGGTCAGGGCGGCGGGTTCGATCTCCCACCCCATCTGAGTTTTGGGCAGCGGGCCGGCGATTTCCTGCAGACTGGGCCAGGTGGTCTCCGAAGGCGCAATCAACTTGCGGGTATAGTAGTTCAGACCACACCAATCGACCGGCGTACCGATGATGTCGAAATCATCCTGCCAGCCAGCGGGCAGGTAGGGCTCTAACCCCTCCAGAACGTTGTCTGGATAGGCCTTGTTGAAAACGCCGCCCAGAAAGAACCGGTTGTAGATGCCGTCATACAGATCAGCCGCGCGGCGCGCTTCGGGGCTGTCATCTGCGGGTTCGGCCCATTCCAGGTTGAAAACCGCGCCCAGGTTGGACATGCCAAGGCCCCGCATCGCGTCGATGGCGCTGCCATGGGCCAGAAGGACGTGGTGCATCGCGCGGGCGGTTGCACGGATGTCGCGCAGACCCGGGGCGTGATGGCCTTCGAAATGGCTGAGCCAGCTGACGCACCACGGCTCATTTATGGGGGCGACGCTGTACATCCGATCGCCGATGCGGCCCATGATGACCTCGGTGAAATCGGCGAACCACCCGGCGATATCGCGATTGCGCCAGCCGCCCAGATCGGCCAAAGACGAAGGTAGTTCCCAATGGTAAAGCGTTGCGCAGGGGCGGATACCGCGTTCCAGCAGCGCATCGGCCAGCCGATCATAGTAATCCAGCCCGGCCTCATTCACCTGACCGCGGCCTTCGGGCAGCACCCGCGCCCAGCTGGTCGAAAACCGGTAGCAATCAAAGCCGCCATCGCGCACCAGATCCAGATCCTGCGGGAACCGGTTCAGGTGGTCACAGGCCAGATCCCCGTTTTCATTTCGCACAACATTGCCGGGGGTCCTGGCAAAGGTATCCCAATGGGTTTGCCCGGCCCCTCCCTGTGCGTGGCCTTCGATCTGATAGGCCGAGGTTGCGACGCCAAAGAGGAAATCTTTGGGGAAATCAGTGCGGTTGTATTTCATATTCAGAACCTGTTGGGGGCGGGGCCGGTCGAGCCGCCAACTACCAGCTCAGCCTCCAGCAATCTAGTTTTGGCCGGGTCTTCGGGCGCATTTATTCGTTCGATCAGCATTTCGGCAGCAATTTCACCGGCCAACCGAACCGAGGATCGCGTGGCGGTGAAGATCGGTACATCCTGCCCGTTTTTCAGATAGGACAGGTCGTCATCATGGGCGATCACCGAAACATCGCGGCCCATCTGCAGCCCTGCTTCGTTCAATGCCCGCCGAACTCCGATGGCCGAAATCATTGACGAGACCAGAATGGCGGTCGGCGGGTCCTTGAGTTGCACCATATCGCGCGCTTCGTGGTGGCCATATACCTCTGTCATCTCGGCGCTGCGCATCAATTCAGGGTCCGGTGACAGACCGGCTTGATTCAGGGCCTGCAGGTAACCGGCCCGGCGGCGTTGGGCGAAATCCATATCTTCAAGTCCATTGATAAGGGCGATCCGTCGATGCCCCAGGTCGATCAGAAACCGGGTGGCGCGCATGAACGAGCTTTTGTTGTTCACATCAACCCAGTCATAGGGCGCGTCTATTCCAGTAGATCGTCCGTGCACAATGAATGGCGCGCCCATGCGATTGAGGACTTCAATCCGCTGCTCGTTCACCTTGGGGCCCTGCAGAACGACACCGTCCACGGCACCACGCTGAAACAGGTCGCGATAGGCGCGTTCAATAGATGTGTCGTCGGCGCTGGTGAACATCATGTCATAGCCGTGTTCAGCATATCTACGAGCAGCCCCGGCGACAAAATCGCCAAAGATTGGGTTCACCATTTCATGCTGGGATGAGCTGGGAATCACGTGCCCGATCACGTGTGATCGACCTGTCGCCAGACCCTTGGCCCGGCTGTTCGGGCGGTACCCGTGTTTTGTTGCGGCGGCCTGAACCCTTGTGCGCGTGGCTTCGCTGACCTCGGGGTATCCGTTCAGCGCACGGCTGACGGTTGTTTGGGACAAACCAAGGATTTCAGAGAGCTGCTTTAGGTTCATATTTGTTCAAAGCGCCTACAAATTACTGCGTATTCCTGTTTTGCGGGCATTTTCTCCGGTGGTCAACAGATTTTACGAACATCTCGTTTGATATTTATATTTATGGGCCTTCGCAAAGCAATCGTTGACAGGTGGAGGCTGTTAGCGCATAAACTCACTCCAGCCAAAGCGCTTTGGAAATTTGAAACCTAAGGCGCGAGATATCGTTGGGAGGAGAAATTCATGAAACACTCGCTTTATGCTGGCGTCGCCGCATTTACCCTGATCGGGGGTGTCGCACAGGCCGACAAGGTTACCGTATTCGGCCCGTGGCTGGGGCCGGACCAAGAGAATGTCGAAAAGGTACTGGATGGGTTCGCGGCGGCGACCGGGCATGAATACGCTTATGTCGGTTCGGACAGTTTTGAATCGCAAATCCGTATTGATGCTGAGGCCGGATCGGCCCCGAATATTGCCGTTTTCCCGCAACCTGGGTTGGCGGCGGATATGGCCAAATCCGGATTTCTGACGCCACTGGGAGAAGGGTCAGGGGACTGGATTCGCGACAACTATGCCGCCGGGCAATCCTGGGTCGATCTCGGCACCTATCCGGGGCCGGACGGTCAGGATCATCTTTATGGGTTCTTCTACAAGGTCGATGTGAAATCCCTTGTGTGGTTTGTGCCCGAGAATTTTGAGGATGCGGGATATGAGGTGCCGACCACGATGGAAGAGCTGAAGGCTCTGTCCGATCAGATTGTGGCAGATGGCGGCACGCCATGGTGTATTGGCCTGGGTTCGGGTGGGGCCACTGGCTGGCCTGCGACCGACTGGGTCGAGGATATGATGCTGCGTACACAATCCCCCGCGGATTACGACGCTTGGGTTGCCAATGAATTGAAGTTCAACGATCCAAAAGTCGTCGCGGCCATTGAGGAATTCGGGGCCTTTGCCCGCAATGAAGACTATGTCGCAGGGGGCGCCGGTGCTGTTGCAACGACGGATTTCCGCGACAGCCCGAAAGGCATGTTCAGCTCACCTCCGCAGTGTTACATGCACCGTCAGGCCTCATTCATTCCGGCATTCTTTCCAGAGGGCACCATCGTCGGGGAAGATGCGGATTTCTTCTACTTCCCTGCCTATGAAAGCAAAGACCTTGGCAGCCCGGTTCTGGGTGCGGGCACTTTATGGGCAATCACCAATGACAGTCCCGGTGCACATGCGCTGATCGAGTATCTGCAAACGCCTGAAGCGCATGAGACCTCGATGGCGCTGACCGGATTTCTGACCCCGCATAAGGGGGTAGATACTTCGGTCTTCTCGGATCCGACGCTGAAAAAGATGAACGACATTCTTCTTGGTGCAACGACGTTCCGGTTTGACGGTTCTGACCTGATGCCGGGCGGCGTAGGCGCCGGAACATTCTGGACTGGAATGGTTGATTATGCAGGCGGTGCCTCTGCCCAAGAAGTGGCGGATGAAATTCAGTCATCCTGGGATGCGCTGAACTAAGCGTCCGGGGTTGGGCAACCCGCACCATCGGGTTGCCCAAGCTAACCGTCACAAGGGAGAGGCGTCATGCATCCGGCATTTCAGGGCCTGCTGACCATCGCAATCGGCGTGTCAGCCTGTGTGGGCTATTTCTACCTGTCTAATCAGTTTCTGGACAAAGTTCTGTTCCCTGCGCGCGGTCCCAATGCAGGCCGCAACATCAACCGAGCGAGCATGATCCGCCCATGGCTGTTCCTGTTTCCCGCATTGGCTGCATTAAGCCTGTATCTGGCTTACCCGGTGGTGGAAACGCTGCGCCTGTCGTTGACGCAGCGCATTCCTGGCGGCGGGTACGAGTGGGTGGGCTTGGATAACTATGTCCAGATGGCGCAAGAGCCCAAATTCTGGGAAGCCATGCGCAACAACATGTTATGGCTGATCGTGGTGCCTGCAATGTCGACAGCGTTTGGCCTATTGGTGGCGCAGCTGACCGACCGTATCCGCTGGGGCAATATCGCCAAATCGCTGATTTTCATGCCGATGGCCATCTCGTTCGTGGGGGCCTCGGTGATTTGGAAGCTGGTCTATGACACCCGTCCGGTTGAGCAGGACCAGATCGGGATGCTGAACGCGCTTTACATCTTTTTCGGAGGAGCCGAGCCGCAGACATGGTTGACCATTCCCTTCTGGAACAGCTTTTTTCTTATGGTCGTGCTGGTCTGGATTCAGACCGGTTTTGCCATGGTTATCCTGTCGGCCGCCCTGCGCGGTATTCCCGAGGAAACCATCGAAGCTGCCATTCTGGATGGGGCCAATTCGTTCCAGATTTTCTTCCGTATCAAAGTGCCGCAGATCAAGACCACCATCCTGGTGGTCTGGACCACGATCACCATCACCGTGCTCAAGGTCTTTGACATCGTGTTTGCCATGACCAACGGCCAGTGGGAAACGCAGGTTCTGGCCAATTACATGTATGACAAGCTGTTTCGCGCCAATGACTGGGGCGTGGGCTCGGCCTCGGCCATGGTGATCATGCTGCTGGTGGCACCGATCCTTGTCTGGAATGTGCGCAATGCGCGTAAAGAGATGGAGTAGGCCATGAGCGATATAGCAGGAACCAAACCCGCCCTTCGCTGGGCTGTCCATGCCTCGGTGCTTTTTTTGGTTGTGCTCTGGGTGGTGCCGACGCTGGGGCTGTTGATCTCATCCTTTCGTACTGCCGACCAGATTGCCACAAGCGGCTGGTGGCGGTCGCTGTTCCCATCCGAGCAGAACCTGACCCTGCGCGCTGCAGCACCGGAAACTCAGGTGCTGGAGAACGGCGTTTACATGATCGAGGGCAACCTGTTTGAAACCGGCACGCAGGCGGCGATCTCGAAATGGGGCATCAGTTCTCGTGCGATCGATGATTTTGTACCGGGCGATACCGCGGAACTGCGTAGGGGTGGTACTATTACGGTGGATGCCGACGGCAAGTACCGGATGGAAAACACCGAAGAGTTCACCGGCAGTCGCGGCGTGCGCGTCTTTGTGACGGCGGAACTCCCTCCCGAGTTCACCCTGGCCAATTACCACAAGGTTCTGTTGGCAGAAGACAGCACGGACAGTATGGGACGGGCGTTTTTCAACACGCTGACGGTCACAGTTCCAGCGACGATCATTCCGATCCTAGTGGCCGCCTTTGCCGCCTATGCCTTGGCTTGGATGGATTTCCCCGGTCGGGCGCTGTTGATCGCTGCGGTTGTTGGCCTGTTGGTGGTGCCGCTGCAACTGGCACTGATCCCCTTGCTGAAATTTCACCTGAGTATCGGGATAGGCAAAGGTTATCTGGGAGTCTGGATGGCCCATACCGGGTTCGGGATGCCATTGGCCATCTACCTGTTGCGCAACTACATGGCTGGGCTGCCGCGCGATCTGATCGAAAACGCACGCGTTGATGGCGCGACCGAGTTCCAGATCTTTACCAAACTGATCCTGCCGCTCAGCTTTCCGGCGCTGGCGTCATTTGCGATCTTCCAGTTTCTCTGGACATGGAACGATCTGCTGGTCGCCAAGGTGTTCCTGATCGACGCCTCCGGCCAGACCACGGTGATGACAAACCGGATTGTCGAGCTGTTGGGCACGCGCGGTGGGAACTGGGAAATCCTTGCCACGGCGGCCTTCGTCTCGATCGCTGTGCCGCTGGCAGTCTTTTTCGCAATGCAAAAATACCTGGTCCGAGGCCTGCTGGCCGGGTCCGTAAAATAGAGGCGCCTGATGAACGTGCAGAATGCAGCAGAACTTTCCAAAGCAACTAAAGTGGCCGCCGACTGGTGGCGTGGTGGCGTCATCTATCAGATCTATCCGCGCAGCTTTCAGGACAGCAATGGCGACGGGATCGGAGACCTGAAAGGCATCACCCAGCGATTGGGCTACATTGCCTCTCTGGGCGTTGATGCGATCTGGATTTCGCCTTTCTTCAAATCTCCGATGAAGGATTTCGGATATGACGTCAGCGACTATCGCAATGTTGATCCGATGTTCGGCACGATGGAGGATTTCCGGGACCTGCTGGATCACGCCCATGCCCAGGGGTTGAAGGTGATGATTGATCTGGTTCTGTCGCATACGTCAGATCAGCACCCCTGGTTCAGCGAAAGCCGCGCCAGCCGTGAAAACGCCAAGTCCGACTGGTATGTCTGGGCCGATCCAAAACCGGACGGTACACCGCCGAACAACTGGTTGTCGATTTTCGGGGGCTCGGCCTGGCAGTGGGACTCGCGACGTTTGCAGTATTATTTGCACAACTTCCTCACCTCGCAGCCGGATCTGAACTTTCACTGTCCGGATGTGCAGGACGCATTGCTGGACGTCGCAAGATTCTGGCTTGATCTGGGTGTCGATGGATTTCGTCTGGATACAATCAACTTCTACTTCCACGACAAACAGTTGCGCGACAATCCCGCCTTGCCCGTGGATCAGCGCAATGCCTCAATCGCGCCGATGGTGAATCCGTATAACCATCAGGACCACCTGTTCTCCAAAAGCCAGCCCGAGAACATTGCTTTTCTGGAACGCCTGCGGGCCCTGACCGATCAATATGAAGATCGCGCCTGTCTGGGCGAGGTGGGCGACGCACAGCGTGGGCTTGAGATAATGGGCGAATACACCAGCGGTAGTAAGCGCATGCACATGTGCTATGCATTCGAGTTCCTTGAAAAGCGCGCTTTGACTGCCAGCTATGCACAGCAGGTATTTGATCAGCTCGAGGACAAAGCAGGTGATGCCTGGCCTTGCTGGGCATTTTCGAACCATGACGTGGAACGTCACGCGTCGCGTTGGCGTCTGGACGATGCAGCCGCCAGACAGCATGCAGTTTTGATGATGTGCATGCGCGGCTCGGCCTGCTTGTATCAAGGCGAAGAGTTGGGCCTGCCCGAGGCGGACGTGGCCTTTGACGATCTGCAAGACCCGTATGGCGTCGAATTCTGGCCCGAGTTCAAGGGCCGCGACGGATGCCGGACGCCGATGGTTTGGGCTGCGCAGGATGAACAATCGGGCTTTAGCACCGGCAAGCCTTGGTTGCCTGTCAGTGACCCTCAGGCCGAGCGTGCCGTGGATCGATCAGAGGCCGAGCCCGAATCTATGCTTCACCATTATCGTCGTGCGATTGCATTCCGCCATGCCCATTCGGCTTTGATGTTGGGGCCGCAAAAGAACATGACGCAGATCGGGACCGTTCTGACCTTCACACGTGAAGATCATGCAGAAGAGGTGTTCTGCGCATTTAACCTCGGTACCGAACGTTCCGAAGTAATTTTGCCAGACGGGAACTGGCGCGTGATCGGGGAAGAGTTGGGCGGCGTCGCAGGAACGGGGACAGTGTCTCTGGGTGCTGCACAATTCTGCCTGCTGTTGAGGGAGAAGGAATAAACCATGTCAGAGCTAAACCTCACAGATGTCGCCAAAACCTATGGCAATGTGGATGTTCTTCAGAACATCAATCTTGAGATTGAGCGGGGCGAGTTGATCGTTTTTGTCGGGCCTTCGGGCTGTGGCAAATCCACCTTGCTGCGCATGGTCGCCGGGTTGGAAAAGATCTCGGGCGGAACGCTCGAGATTGAAGGGCAGGTGATGAACGATGTGCCGCCAGCACAGCGAGGCATCGCGATGGTTTTCCAAAGCTATGCGCTGTACCCGCATATGACCGTTCGCGAAAACATGGCCTTTGCGCTGAAGATAGCCAAAATGCCGGCGGCTGAAGTTGGCGCCGCGGTCGATCGGGCGGCCCGCATCCTACAGCTTGAACCTTATCTGGACCGGTTGCCCAAAGCGCTATCCGGCGGTCAGCGTCAGCGTGTCGCAATCGGGCGCGCCATTGTGCGTGACCCCAAGGTTTACCTGTTCGACGAACCGCTTTCGAACCTGGACGCGGCGCTGCGTGTCGCCACCCGGATCGAAATCGCCCGTCTGAAAGAGGCGATGCCGGACAGCACGATGATCTATGTCACCCATGATCAGGTCGAAGCGATGACCCTGGCCAGCCGTATCGTTGTGCTAGCCAACAAAGGGATCGCCCAAGTTGGCACGCCGCTGGAGCTGTATGAGACGCCCGACAATGAGTTTGTCGCGCAATTCATCGGTTCACCAGCAATGAACCTGCTGCCCGGAGTGATCACTCAAACTGGTGCGCAGACTGTCGTAAAACTGGACGGTGGCGGAAAGGCCGTTTCGGCGATTGCAACCGAGGCCGATGACGAAGGCAAGCAGGTGAAGATTGGCGTGCGCCCTGAAGATTTTGTGTCCGTTGACAGCGATCCAATTCTCGAAGGAGTCGTAGACTTTACCGAGGCTTTGGGCGAGGTGACGCTGTTATACTTCGCGGTCGAGGATGGGACGGATGCCCTTATTGCCAAGCTTCCGGGCGTTCAGAAGAATATGCGGGGCAAGACTGTGATGGTCTCTGCGAATCCTGACAAGGTTCATTTGTTCCATCAGGGGGTTTCCATGCGGAAATAACCCTTTCCAACACGGTTCTTGACAAGACCCCTGATGCTGTTTCAACTTGATTGAAACGTTTCATTTTGTGGTAGAACCGTGAAAATGCGAGTTTCAGCGCAGTTATACACAGTCCGGCAGGTTGGGGATTTGGCGGCCCAGCTTGACTTGGTGCGCACCTGCGGGTTCACCGATATTGAAACGGTCGGGTTCCACGATCTTACCCCCAGGCAGGTTACCAATGTGGTTAGACAGGCTGGTTTCACTGTTCGATCGGCCCATTTTGACTGGAAAGAATTTGAAACACGGTTTGATGACATTCTTAGAATGCTTGAAGCTTTGGAATGCCCTGTGGCGGTCATGCCTTGGCTGTCGCCCAAGGCTCGGCCCGACACAGCTGAGGGATGGAAGGCAGTGTCGGGCCGGTTGTCGGAATGGGCTGATGCCTTGTCGACAAACGGTGTGCGCCTTGCCTATCATAACCACGATTTTGACCTTGCCGATCTTGGGCAGGGCTCGCCATTGGATATGGTCCTGTCGCATGAGGCCATTGGATGGCAGCCGGATATCGGTTGGCTATATTCGGCGCTTTCTGACCCCGCTGCACTGCTGAGCCGTTATTCCGACCGGATCGTCTCCGTGCATGCTAAAGACGTCGATCCATTGGCCGGACAAGGCGACGAGTGCTGGCGAAATCTGGGGCAGGGGGTTGTGGACTGGCCTCTGGTCCTGCGTGTTCTGGCTGACAGTCCCTGCGCTGACCTTTTTGTGGAACATGATAAAACTGCCGATCACGCGCAAACATTGCAGACGGGGCATGACCTGTTGATGCGAATGCGCAGCGTTGAGGTGACATAGTGGCGCGCGCGACGATCAAGTCGATTGCAAAGCAGACGGGGTTTTCTGTCGGAACCGTCTCGAACGCGCTGCGTGGTGCGGAAACCGTCAAGAAAGAAACGCGGCAGATGATTCAGTCCGCCGCCGAACAGCTTGGATACCGGGTCAATCTGGACGGGCTGAAGCTGCGGACAAAAAAGTCCTATCGCATCGGTGTTCTGGTCAGCGTGTCACCTGATTCAGATGAAGAATGGGAAGGCGTCGAATTCACACGCATTGTCGCGGGTATTTCGCGGGCTTTGAAAGGGTCGCGTTATGAGCTTGGCGTTCACAGCGTGGCGGGCCAGCAGGGAACGATGGCGACGCTGAAGGAAATCGTTCAGAACGGATTGGCAGACGGGGTGATATTCTCGGGTACGCGCCACGCCGATCCGCGCATTGCCTATCTGCAACAGAATGGTTTCCCCTTTGTCACCATGGGTATGAGCGACAGCGGCAGATCACATGCCTATGTCGATATCGACAGTCAGGCAGCAGGTCACGATGCAACGCGACGACTGCTAGCCTTGGGGCATCGCCGGATTGCCCTGGTGAACCCGCCGGATGACCTGGTTTATGCGACGCAACGTCGAACGGGCTATGCCCAGGCGTTCAGAGCGTCCGGTCTGGCCGTTGACCCGGCCCTGATCTTCAGCGGGCCTACGACCGCGCGAACGGGGTATAATGCCTTTGAAGCTTTGATGCGGCTATCCGACAGGCCAACCGCGATCATCTGCGCGAACGAAGCCATGACCCTGGGTGTGCTTTCTGCTGCCCATGCGGCGGGTGTTGAGGTCGGCCGCGAACTGACCGTGATCTCGACCGATGATCTGCAACTTAGCCGTTATTTTGTCCCTCCGCCCAGCACTTATTACGTCCCTATTGAGGAAACCAGTCGATTGCTGGGTGAGTATATGCTCAAGGCTTTGGACGGGGTTGACCCGTCCGAAACACAAAAAAAGATCAGGGCCATTTTGATCGAGCGGCAACCTGACACAGTCGCGCCAGAAGCGGCGCTAAACACCTGAACCAACAAAGGAGTAACCGGAGATGTTAAGAAACCTATTTGCCGCCGCCGCCCTGACCGCGCTTGCCGCGCCTGCTGTGTTTGCAGCGGATCTTGAAGGGCGCGTACTTAAGATAGGAACAGATGCCACCTATCCGCCCATGGAAACGGTCGATGAGTCCACGGGTCAGATTGTGGGATTTGACGTCGATGTGATGAATGCGATCTGCGAAAAGGTGAACTGCGTTCCGAATTTCGTGAATACAGCCTGGGACGGAATTTTCGCCGCGCTTCAGCAAGGAGAGTTCGACCTCGTGATCTCGGGCGTCTCGATCACGCCTGAACGCGAAGAAAACATGGATTTTTCCGAGCCTTATATCATTGTTAGCCAGGCCATCCTGCTGCAGGTCGATAATGCCGACATGACGTTGGATGACTTCAAAGCAGGCGGTCAGAAACTGGCCGCGCAGACCGGCACCACCAATGCCCAGCTGGCCGAAGAGCTGGTCGGACGCGAGAATGTCAGCCTGTATGACAATTTCTCTGCAGCGATCCTGGCTTTGCAGAATGCTGACGTACAGGGGGTGATCATTGATGGAACCTCGGCATCGGCATATGAACAGGAATTTGCCGGGGAATTGGCTGTAGGCATCACAGGCCTTCAGTCTGATCCACTGGGTATTGTGTTTCAGGAAGGTGACGCAACCGTTGACGCCATAAACGAAGGGCTGGCCGCCATTCAGGCAGACGGTACGATGGACGCATTGGTTGCCAAATACTGGGGCACTGAATGAGCCGTTGAAACCCTTTCTGACCCGGCGGGAAAACCTGCCGGGTCAAGCATAACCCGAGGGACGCCATGATCCGCCTAAGCTCGATCCGGCCGAGTAATCTTGTTTTGCTCGCCGCTGCCCCGTTCATCATCTACCTGTTTGCCTCATCCTCGAAATATCTGAGGTCATTGGTTGCCATTTTGGGGATTGGTGAAAATGCGGGGCCCATTTTTGTTGGGTTTCTTCTGATACTGGCTGTGGCCATATTGGCCTATCTCTCGGCGCGCCGCATCCGGTTTCAAACCATAGCGCCGAACTGGTTGAGGGTTGCGGCGGTTTTGGCAATCCCGGCCTCGGTCGGGTTGGCGATCCTTGGACTTGTCCAGCCTCAGGTGCTGATGCCCTTTGCGGAATCCGTCTTCTTTAATGCGCTCAGCGAAAACACGTCTGAGTTCATTGACCGATCTTCGCAACCTTGGGTCTTGTTCCCCGAGATCGTCGCAAAGGTGCAAATGAGATTACAGGCCCTGCTGGTAGGGTTTGCGATGGTGGTTGCGGTGATCCCTCTTACGGCCCGTTTCCCACAATCCATGAAAGTCTATGTTCAGATTGGACTCGAACTGCTGACCGGGCTGGTTTTGTTTTACCTGATGTTTCTGGCGCATTGGCAATTTGCGACCGGGGTCGCGATAACGTTCCGTGCAGCGATCTTTGCCTATATCTTTGCGGCCATTATGGGTCTGGTCTGGGTCGGTTTGCAGTCCTTCAAGCCCAAAGCTCGGACAACCGTTGTCTATGGGTCCATCAGCCTGACACTATTGGCCGTGTCGGCGTTCTTTTTTATGCAACCAAAGGTGAGCTTTGTTCTGGTTGGCAGTACTGAAGCAAGAATTGCCATTGTTCGGGGTACGCCGCAGGCCCAGGCGGATTTGATCCGCTTCGGAGAGTTCGACGGAGGTGAAGGCCAACAGTATCGCATTCGCAGCGCCCCCGATGCCGTCTCTGCACTGGATCAGATCACAACCGTCGACAGCGTATCTGGTGCTTTTGTTCCGGCTGGCGTTCATACGCAGGGCTATCCGGTGATCTGGCAATCCAGTTTTCTGCCAGACAAGTTTCGTAACCCGGCGCTGACTTTTGCGGTTTTTGGGTTTTTGCTTCTGACACTGACGGTCGGAGGCGCACAGCACAAGCTGCATCCGCTGGCTGTAGGGGCCGAGTTTTTTGTCGATACCATTCGCGGCATTCCAATGCTGGTCATCATCCTTTATATCGGCTTGCCGCTTGCCGGTGCGGTCAAGGATGCGACAGGTGGCGGCATCGACATGACCAACATGACTCGCGGCATCATCGCCATTTCCATAGGGTATTCGGCCTATATGGCCGAGATTTTCCGATCAGGGATTGAGGCCATCCCACGAGGTCAGATCGAAGCAGGCGGCTCGCTTGGGCTGTCCCGCTGGCAAACTGCCCGGCTGATCATCCTGCCGCAGGCGTTGCGCATCGTGACGCCGCCTTTGGGCAATGAGTTTATCGCGATGATCAAAGATACCTCATTGCTGTCTATCCTGTCGGTTCGCGACATGACCCAACGCATGCGCGAGTTTCAGGCCTCAAGTTTTCTGCCCTTCGCGCCATTCAACACAGCGGCGATCCTCTATGTCGTGGTGACGCTTGGTTGCGCTAGTTTCCTCAAATGGATCGAACGCCGCAGCGCACGGGTAAACCGATGAGCAGGCTTGAGCTGGGCGTTTGCTATTACCCCGAGCAATGGGACAAATCGCTGTGGCGCGACGATGCTAAGCGCATGGTCGATATGGGATTGGATTGGGTTCGGATTGCTGAATTCACCTGGGGCCTGATCGAGCCGGAAAGAGGCCGGTTTGAATGGGGCTGGCTGGACGAGGTAATTGGAATTCTGGGCGATGCCGGTTTGCGCGTGATGATGTCGACGCCTACGGCTGCACCTCCGAAATGGCTAGTGGATGACTGCCCTGAGATCCTGCCAGTGGGGCCGGATGGCCGGGTGCGTGGGTTCGGGTCGCGCCGACACTATTGTTTTTCCAGCGATATCTACCTGACCGAGGCCCGTCGGATCACCACGGAATATGCCCGTCGATATGGCGAAAATCCATTTGTTTGTGCTTGGCAGATCGACAATGAATATAACGATCACGATACGGTTCTGAGCTATTCCAATGCCGCTCGCACCGGTTTTCGCAGATGGTTGCAAGACCGCTACGGTACGATTGAGGCGCTTAACCGAACATGGGGGACAGTGTTTTGGGGGTCGCTCTATTCCGATTTTGATCAGATCGAACTGCCCATAAGTTTGGTGGCCAGCCCGAACCCGACCCATGCTCTGGATTTTGCCCGCTATTCTTCGGATCGGGTGCGGGATTTCAATCGTGCTCAGGCGGATATTCTGCGCAGGTTTGCGCCGGGGCGCGATATTACCCATAATTTCATGGCAGGCAGCTTTGAGTTCGACCATCACGCTGTTGCGGCGGATCTGGATGTGGTCGGTTTTGACAGCTATCCGCTGGGCAACCTGTTGGGATCGTCACTGTCTGATGAAGACAAACGTCGATACTTGCGAACAGGCGCGCCGGACTATCAGGGGTTTCACTGCGATTTGTATCGCAGCCAGGGCAGGGGCCGAATGTGGGTTCTGGAACAACAGCCCGGTCCGGTGGACTGGGCCGAAAAGAACCCCTCGCCTGCGGATGGGATGGTCAGGCTTTGGACGTGGGCCGCTTTTGCCCACGGTGCACAGGCAGTTATGTTCTTCCGATGGCGCCAGGCGAAGTTCGCGCAGGAACAATTCCACACGGCGCTTCTGCGATCGGATGGCAGCCCGGATCAGGCCGCGCTGGAACTGGCGCAGGTTGCACAAGAGCGTGCTGCCCTGCCGGAAGTCACCCGGCAGAAGGCAGCTGTGGCAATTCTGTTGGATTACGAATCCATTTGGGCTGCAGATATCCTGCCGCATGATGACGCATTCCCGAATGCCGGGATTTTCCGGGTTTGGTATGCTGGCCTGCGTGCATTGGGGGTCGATCTGGATTTCGTTGGACCCGATGATGATCTGACAGGGTATTCATTGATCGTATTGCCGCAAAACATGATCATCTCGCCCGATCTGGCAAAGAGACTGCGCCACAGCCTGGCCAAATTGCTGATCGGTGCCCGTGCGGGCAGCAAGACTGTGGACATGTGGACCCCTGAAAATCTCGCTCCCGGAGAGTTGGCCGATCTTGCAGGGATAAAAGTCATACGGGTCGAATCCCTGCCGGATCTGGCGGGTGAATCCGTAAGCCTCGAGAACGCCGGAACCTTTGATTTTAAGGGCTGGCGGGAAGTCATCGAGACCGAAAATCAGGTAATCGCGCATTTCGTAAGTGCTTACAGGGCTGGCAGTCCGGCGATTGTGCAATCGGACCGGGCTATGTACCTGGCGATGATCCCAAACGGACCGTTGCTACGGGCGACCCTGATTGAAGCGCTGACATGGACGGGCCTTCCGATACGGGAATGTGACCCGGACCTTCGTGTTACACAGCGGGGTGACCTCGGCTTTGCGTTCAACTTCGGGGCTGCCGCACAGGTTCTGCCGGATGACAAAAATCGGCAATATATTGTTGGTACTTCAGAAATCCCATCCTATGGTGTCTCAGTCTGGAAGTGGAAGTAAACCAGAGCTTGCGGACATGATTGCAAACTGGACCTATGAATTCTGCAAACTGTCACTTTTGGACTGACAGCTTTGCAGCAACCCTCTAGCCTGTGATTGCATAACAATAGGACTGAAAGTCCAACTATGGGAGAATCGAATATGGCCGAACGGAAAAACCTTTCCAGACGTACTATCTTGAAGAGCGCAGGGGCGGCAGCACTTGCTGCACCGCTGTACAGCAAAAGCGCGCTGGCGTCCTCGGGTGAGATCAACATTCTGATGTGGTCCGATTACCTGCCGCCAGCATTCTTGCAGGAATTCGAGACACTGACCGGAATTAAGGTGAACTATACCGGTATCGGGTCGAACGAAGAAATCATCAACAAGATGAAGGCCACCAAGGGTCAGGGTTTCGACATCGTGTCGCCGACCAATAACCGATCTTTGCAGTGGGAACCGCTTGAGCTATTGCAGCCTTTTGACATGAACAAGGTTCCGATTGATCTGGTGAACCCGGCGATGGCCGCGATTGGTACAGATGCCTGGAACTTTGCCGACTCGGGCGTGCACTGGTTGCCGCATATCTGGGGCACCGAAGGCATCGCATATCGGACTGACCTGTGGCTGCCTGAAGGTGATGCACCGTCCTATGGCGATGTCTGGTCCGAGGCAAACGCAGGTAAAACCATGGGCCGCGCGCACTCGATGATGCTGGGCGCAGGCCTGTATATGGAGCGCGCAGGCGAGATGGAGCCCGGTTCCGTCTGGGCCGCTTATGGCGACGAAGATACCATGCGCAAGGTTTGGGGTCAGATCGCAGATTGGTGCATCGAACGTAAAAACCGCATCAAGCTGATCTGGAACGACGCCGACACACAGAAGAACGGTCTGTTGAACGAAGGCGTGATTGTTGGTCAGACATGGGATGGCCCGCCGCTGGCACTTAAATCTGCAGGTGAGCCTGTGCATTATCAGGCTCCGGTTGAAGGGGCGATGGCCTGGGTTGATGGTATGGCAATTCCAACAGGTGCTGCCAATATCGACCAGATCTATGCCTTCATCGACTTTGCCTACCAGGCCAAACCGGCCGGTGTTGCGATCGACAGCCACGGGTACAACTCGCCCGTTCTGGGTGCCGACCAATATTCGGGCGACACCTACAAGAAGAACTTCGCCGAAGCCTATCCGGGCGACTCGCTGGCCAACCTCAATCCGTGGCCGGCCGAAGCGCCCTGGTATGCGGAAACCCGGACCGAGTTCGTCAACAAGTTCAAAAGCGCCTGATAGCTTTTCAAAAAAGTGCCCTCCGCCAAACGCGGGGGGCTCCCAACCCGCACGCCACTGCGTGACGGAACCCATTTGGGTGCGCACCACCAAGCGCATCAATCGGAGATACCAAAAATGAGTGCAGGGGTCGGTGTAGATCTTGAAAACCTGTGGATCCGTTTCGGCGATTTTGTCGCGGTGCGGGACGCAAATGTGAACATAAACGGGGGCGATTTCTTTTCGTTCCTGGGGCCATCCGGTTGCGGCAAGACAACGATTTTGCGCGCTGTTTCGGGGTTTCTGGACCCCAGCGAGGGCAAGGTTCTGATCGGTGGTAATGACATGCGCGGCATCGGGCCTAACAAGCGCCCGACTGCCCTGATCTTTCAGAACCTCGCGCTGTTTCCCCTGATGAAAGTCTGGGAAAACATCACTTTCTCGATGGAGATCAAAGGCGCCAGCGCGGCCGAGCGCCGCAAGCGGGCCGATGAGCTATTGGACATGATCGCGCTGCCGGGCCAGGGCGACAAACTGCCCAGCGAACTTTCGGGCGGTCAGCGTCAGCGTGTGGCGATTGCCCGCGCGCTGTGTGCCGAACCCGATGTACTGCTGCTGGATGAACCTCTTTCGGCGCTGGACCTGAAGCTGCGCCAGCATATGCGCACCGAGCTGCGCGAGATTCAAAAGCGTGTTGGTATCACCTTCATCTACATCACCCACGACCAGGGCGAAGCGCTGACCATGTCGGACAATATCGCCGTAATGCGTGCAGGAGTGATCGACCAGATTGCCGATGGCAAGACAATTTACAATGACCCCAACACGGCTTTTGCGGCCTCGTTCGTGGGCGAAAACAACGTTTTCCGCGGCAAGATCAAACAAGTCATGGGAGATGAGGCGCTGATTGCAACCAACCGATCCGGCGATCTGGTTGCACGGATTTCCACTGTAAATCAGGGTAAGCTGAAAGAAGGCGATGACGCGATGATGTTCATTCGCCCCGAGGCGCTGGCGATTGCCCCGGACGGTGCAGTGGGCGACCATTTTGTAACCGCCCGCGTGAACCATGAAGAATTCGAAGGTAACGCCTTCAATATTTTCACCGAAGGCGATGGCGGCAAGGAAATTAAGGTATCGCTGCCCAATCTAGGCCAATCTTTCGATGACCATACCGGGCAGACCATCACGTTGGAATATCAGACCCATAATGCGGTTCTGGTTCCAGCGGGTGAGCTGGCTGCGGAATAAGGGGATAAAAATATGCCCCATTTTCTGAAAGAATTCTTCAACCGCAACGGCACCGGCATGGGATTGATGATACTCGGTTTGGTCCTGTTCTGGACCATCGGCCTGATCATCCTGCCGCAGCTGTCGATGCTGGATTTCTCATTCCGGCCAAACCTGCCCCCGCCCGAGATCGGGGGGCCAAAAGATGTCTATACGCTGGAGAACTACAAATACCTGATCTATGGCCCGGAAGGCGGCAGCCAGGACTATAACGCCGTCGATCTGAGGGTGTTTTTCCGCACCCTTCTGGCCGCGGTATGCGTTACGATTTTCAACCTGATCCTGTGCTATCCGATCGCCTATTATCTGGGTCAGTCCAAGGGCAGTCACATCCGCATCTTTGCGATCATGCTGATCATCCCCTACTGGATCAATGAGATCCTGCGCGCCTTTGCCCTGCGGATCATCTTTGGCGAAACCGGTGTACTGAACACGCTGTTCACTGGGCTGGGGGTCTGGGATATGCCGTTTGATTTCATCCGCAATGACATCGCGCTCTATGCCGGGCTGGGCTATGCCTATATCCTGCTGATGATCTTCCCGATGTATAACGTCATAGAAAGTCTGGATAAAAACCAGATCGAGGCGGCGCGAGATTTGGGAGCCCCCTGGTGGCGTATCCATTGGCGCGTGGTCATTCCCTATGCCAAGCCAGGGATCAGTTCGGGCTGTACTATGGTGTTCATGCTGTCCGCGGGTGCGCTGGCCGCGCCGCAAATTCTGGGCGGGCCGTCCTCCCTGTGGTTCACGCAGCTGATCTATCAGCAGTTCAACGACAACAATGACTGGCCGCAGGGTGCCGCCTACGCCATCGTTCTGCTGGTGAC
This sequence comes from Ruegeria sp. CDSB114, assembly GCF_059611025.1. Classification (NCBI taxonomy): domain Bacteria; kingdom Pseudomonadati; phylum Pseudomonadota; class Alphaproteobacteria; order Rhodobacterales; family Roseobacteraceae; genus Ruegeria; species Ruegeria sp. CDSB114. The sequence goes on along the minus strand of NZ_JBXWOT010000003.1, from coordinate 321,167 downwards.
CTGTATCTTGTTCGTGCTGGCCGTAATGCGCCTGTTCAAGGTGAATATGGGGGATATCGGGAAATGAAATTGTCCTTCCTCCGTGTAAGCATCTGGGTCTACCTGGTGCTGTTCTTCCTGTACCTTCTGGGTCCGCTGGTGATCATGTCGGTCACGGCCTTCAACTCGTCCGAATTCCCAAGGATGACACCGTGGGAGTGTCTGACCTTCCAGTGGTTCGGCGAATTGTTTCAGGACCAACGCATCCTGAACGGCATCAAGAACTCACTGATCATCGGCGCCGGAACGGTGGTTCTATCGGTGGCGATGGGTCTAGCGGGCGCGCTGATGCTGACGCAGATCTGGCCGAAACTGCGTGCGACCTACTATACGGTCATCATCGCGCCGATCCTGATCCCGGGCGTTGTTCTGGGTATCTCGACACTGGTGTTCTGGGACCGGATCAACCGGATGTTGGGCTTGGGTGCCGACAGTTTCCTGTCAAACGGGATATTCCTGACGGTGATCGGCCAATCCACCTTTATCGCCAGCTATTGCATGCTGGTGCTGGTGGCACGGTTGCAGCGCTATGATATGGCGCTGACCGAGGCCGCGCTGGATCTGGGTGCTACCCATGCTCAGGCGTTCCGCAAGATCATGCTTCCGTTCATGCGTCCGGCGATTGCCAGCGCGGCAGTGCTGGCGTTCTTGGCCTCGTTCGAGAACTACAACACCACCACCTTCACCTTTGGTGAATACCCGACGCTGACCATCGAACTGGCGCAGAAGGTGCGCTATGGCATCACGCCCTCGATCTCGGCGCTGGCCTTCATCATCGTGGCGCTGACGGTGTTCTTTGCCCTGCTGAACGAGGCCAAGCTGAAGCGACAGGAACTGGTGGCTGCTGCACGCAAGAACGCCACGGTCGAGGAACTGGCGGGCAAGATCAAGCTTCCCAGCTTCTTTGCCGGGAACCTTGCTGCGGTTCTGCTGGTTGTCTTTGCGGTTGCCACGATCACTGTGGTCGGAACCGCAACCGCCTACAATCCGGCTCAGTGTGTCGCAGATGTCAAAGAGCAAAAGCGCCTTGAAGCTGATCTGCGTATTCAAGAGCTGCGCAAGCAGCGCGAAGAACAGCGCAAAAAGCGCGAGGCGGAAGCGGCTGAGCAAGAGGGAGAGGGTGCGCAGGAATCGGCCCCGAAACCCTCAAATAACAGCGGTTTCGGCAATGTGTTTGCGCCGAATACTCTGGGTGACGAAGAAGAGGATTCTGGTACTGAAACGCCTTCGGGCAATGGCGGTGCCTTTGATCCCAACAGTTTGCAGGCGAACTAAGCGCCTCGCAGTTTGCGCCCGCCGGGGTTACCCCTCGGCGGGCGTGTCATTTTCCTGAATGAACACATCACAGGCTTCGATCATCCGGCCGTTCCATTCAACCGGCGCCGAATTGTAGTTGATCAGGAATGTATGCCCGGCGGTCTGGCGCCGCCGCAAACCCTGAGGCATCGGATGCAAGGCAATGCCTGTCAGAGCAGCGGCCATGCTGATCACGCGATCCCATAACGTGTCATCCGGGAACCCGGCCAGATACCACATGTGGTCGGTCCCTTTCAGGGCAGGTGTTCCGTCTTGAAATGTCAAAAGGCCCGGGGCCTTTCCTGACAGGCGGTCGACCCAGTGACGGGCTGCGCCGCCACCATCAACTTCCCGGGTCACCTGAGGGGGCAGGGTTTCCACAAGATCGACAGTGCAATCCAGTGCAGTCAGCCCGGGGCGACCAGTTGCGGGTATCTGAAAGTCCTGCGTGATGGCGCCAGAGCGCGGGCCCAGAACAGCCAGATCACAACCATTGGTCAGGCGTTGTTCCAGATCGGGTCCGATGGTCGCCAGACCCGGTGCAAGGATCACCTTATATCCTGCCTTTGGGATGTTATCCGCAGGCAGGAAATCCACTGACAATCCAGCCCGGCGCAGGGCTTGGTAGGTTGAAAAGACCAGTTTGAAATAGTCGAACCCAGCCCCTTGAGGTTGCGTCGCCCAGGCCCAATCCGAGGCATAGTCGAACAGGATCGCGACATCCGCTCTGGCCTGTGTGATTGCTCCCAGCCCGGCCAGATCATCGGCGGTTTGGCGTGCCTCGGCCAAAGCCGGGGCAGAGCGGTTGTCCGGCGTCAGCAGCCCTGCATGCATCTGTTCTTGCGCAAAGGGCGCCTGCCGCCAGCGGAAATAGCTGACCACCTCGGCCCCATGCGCCACGGCCTCAAGCGACCACAGGCGCACCATACCGGGCAGAGGCGCAGGGTTGTAAGGGGCCCAGTTCACCGGGCCGGGTTGCTGTTCCATCACCCACCAACGCCCGCGCCCCACAGCGCGATACAGATCGTGATGAAAGGCCTGCATGTCGGGATCGCCTTGCTGCAGAAAGGCCGACTTATGTGCCTTATCCGCCTCAAGCCGGTCAGATAGAAACCCGATCGGATAGCTGTCCCATGTGGCGATATCCAAATCGGCACCCACTGCGAAGTGGTCGAAATCCAGCACACGCCCCATGTAATTGTGCAGCAAAGGCGCATCGGTCAGGGGCCGCAGCACTTCGACCTGTGCTCTGTTGAAGGCCACCACCTGATCTGAACTGAACCGCCGGAAGGCCAGAACATGGGCCGGGTTGGGTTCTGTTACTGTCAGGTTCGGCAGGTCGATCTGATCAAACCTGTCATATTCCATTGACCAGAACACATTTCCCCACGCTGCATTCAGGGTTCCAATCGTGCTGTATTGACCTTCCAGCCAGATTTGAAAGGCGTGTAGGGCGGGTTGGCTATAGCTGACAGTGGTGTCGTGGCAGCCATATTCATTGTCGATCTGCCATGCTGCGACATGCGGGTTGCGCCCATAGCGTTCGCCCATGACACGTGCGATCCGAACGCATTCTTCGATATACCCGGTGTGGTTAAAGCAATAGTGTCTGCGAGAGCCGAACTTGCGCAGCTGACCCTGCGCATCCACGGCAAGCATGTCCGGGTATTTGTCCAGCATCCAGCGTGGCGGCGTCGCTGTTGGCGTGCCCAGCACCACTTTCAACCCGGCAGCACCTAAGGTTTCGATTGCGCGATCCAGCCAGTCGAAGTGCAGATCGTCCGACGTGGGCTCCATCCGGCTCCATCCGAACTCGCCTATCCGTACCCATGTCAGGCCGGTTTCGACCATACGTGCTGCATCGTCCGCCCACATCGCCTCTGGCCAATGTTCGGGGTAATAGCAAACGCCAAGTTCGGGGTTCATAGGATGACTCTGTGCTCTGCCTGACCTTTGCCTGCGTCGGGCGCGGCAAAGGTCATTCCGTTGGTAGGTTGGGTTTCAATCTGTGCCGCATCCAGCCCTTGGCGAGCGGTGGTGCAGAACAGCGTTGTCAGGTCTGGCCCGCCAAAAGCCGGGCACGAGGCATGGGCCGCGTCAAAACCGACCGCCTTCAGGAACCGACCATCAGGCGAGTAAGCAGCCACGCGGTTGGCGCCCCATTGGGCGATCCAGATATTTCCGCTCGTATCGACCACTGCTCCATCAGGGTTCAACTGGTCTTTGGTGAGGTTGAGGAACACGGTGCTTTGGCCTTCGGGCCAACCGGTTTTGGGGTCCAATTCCCAGCGCATGACCTGTTTGGTGACCGTGTCGGCGAAATAGGCGCAAGAGCGATCGGGCGCAAAGCAGATGGCGTTCGAGATTGTGACATCCGGCACCAGCCGCCGCAGCTCTCCGCGCCAGAACCGATAGATGGACCCAGCGCCGGGTTCGGCGTTCTTGCCCATGGTGCCGATCCAGAAACCGCCCCAGGGATCAGCGCGGCCATCGTTGGAACGGGTGACCGTATTGTCCGCTTCTAGATGGGTGACCAAGCTACGCTCACCGGTTTTCAGTTCAAAGCGCCACAGCCCGGTCTCGGAAGCCATCAACAGCGTGTCCCTGTCCACCCAGCCCGCTGCTGAAACATTTTCCAGGAACTGCCAGCTTTGCTGCTGCCCGTCCTTCTGGGTCATCAGGCGGTTGCCGGTGATGTCGAACCAGAATAGCTGCGCCCGTTCCGGGTGCCACAAAGGCCCTTCGCCCAGATCGCAGGGACGGTCGTCAAACACGACACTCATTGGGCGGCCTTGTCATAGGCCAAGACGATCTTTTGCGCGCGCTCTGCAATGTCGGCAACGGCCATTCCCGGTTTATAAAGGGCCGAGCCGATCCCGAACCCGTCCGCCCCGGCCTTGAGCCAATCGGCAAAGTTTTCGGGGCCTGCACCACCGACGGCAAAGACCAGCGCGTCTTTGGGCAGGATCGGGCGTATTGCGGCCAGGCCCGAGGGCCCCGCCATCACGCCCGGAAACAGTTTGAGCCCGGTTGCCCCTGCCCTGAGCGCGCCAAAGGTCTCGGTCGGGGTATAGACGCCTGGCCAGCTTTGTATGCCCAGTTTGATCGTCTGCTGTATCACCTCAGCGTCGAAATTTGGCGAGACGATCAGCTTGCCGCCGACCCCGGCCACCGCATCGACCTGTTCGATAGTCAGGACGGTTCCGGCGCCGATCAAGGCGCGATCGCCGAAACGTTCCGCCAGAATGCCGATGCTGGTCAACGGATCGGGTGAGTTCAGGGGCACCTCGATCCGGTCTATGCCCGCGTCGATCAGGGCATGCCCGACTTCGGCGGCCTCGGTGGGTTGCAGACCGCGCAGAATTGCAATGATAGGACGGCTCATGCGGTTTGCCTCGTCAGATTTCGGGCCTGCAAAAGACCTGCCAATGTAGATTGCGTGCTGTCGGCTATTTCAACAAATGCACCCTGCTGTTTCAGCGCGATGGCATAGATTTCCGAGAGGCTTTGGTCCCCGATAATGGCAATCTGCTGGCCCAACCAATAGGGACGGGACGCGGCCAGTTCCGCTCCGATCAGGTATCCCGACAGACGCGCACGTGCGACACCGGAGTCCTGACCCTGCAGCAGATCAGTGGCCCGCAGGCCGAAAAGGCGCGCGGCAAGTTGTTCCGGTCGGGACAGGGCATCCGCCACAGCCTCGGCAAAAGCTGCGTCGTCCCAGCCTTCGCTGACCGTATGTTTCAGGACGGATTGATTGCTGAGCAATCCGAAGATTTCGCCTGTCATGAATGTGCGGAAGCTGACGACTTCATCCGCGCTGACCTGTACCCATTTGGTATGCGTTCCGGGCAGGCAAATGATGCCGTCCCAGTTTGGCCGGTGGGCCAGAAAACCGGCGATCTGTGTCTCTTCTCCGCGCATGACATCGGGGGGGCTTGTTTGCTTTAGCCCGGGTACGACAAAGGCGCGGATACGGGGATCTGTTGCCGGAACGCGGACAGGTGCATCGGGAACAGGAACCGAAGGTACAGCGGAATATGGTGCCTCGACCCAGCCTTGGCGCGCACCCACCATACCGCAGGCGACCACATCCATGACCGTATCGCCAAGCCAGCCCTCGATCAGGTCCAGCAGTGCTTTTTGAAACCCATCCCGGGGAATTTGGTCCATGCCGCTTGCGGACTGAGCCTGGTCCAGAATGGTGTCACCTTGCATTGCCCATGCCCGCAGATGAGTTGTTCCCCAATCAACAGCGATCCATTCGATTGTCATGTTCTCATCCTGTTACTACAACACCGCCATCAACGGCCATGCATTGCCCGGTCATGGCGCGACTGGCTTCCGACGCAAGAAACAGGGTCGGTGCGATCATATCCTCGGGCGTCAGGTGGTCCTTTAGGCATTGGCGTTCCAGATGTGCGGCCAGATCTTCTGGCGTGGCCCACATGTCCAGCTGTTTCTGTGTCAGAACCCATCCGGGGGCCAGCGCATTAACGCGGATTTTCTGCGGGCCAAGCTCGCGCGCCAACGACCGGGTCATCCCGGTGATCCCGGCATTTGATGTCGTATAGATCGGATAACCGGAATTACCCATCATATAGCTGATCGAGCTGAAATTGATGATTGATCCGCCTTTGTCCTGCATTTGACGTGCTGCTTCTTGGCAGGCAAAGAAATACGCCTTCAGATTCACCTCGATCATCCAGTCCCAGAAATTGGGCGTGGTTTCGTCAAGCGAATGGCGTTTGTCGTTGGCGGCATTGTTGATCAGCACATCAAGGGGGCCATGGGCCTCGGCGGCTTTGGCCATTGTGGCGCGCAGCAGGTCGGTATCTGTCATGTCGCCTTGCAGAAACAGCGGCCCGCGCCCGTGCTTGGCGCGCATCTCATCAACAAAGGCACTGGCGTCGGAGCGCCCGATAAAGGCGACCTGCGCACCCTGCGCCAGAAATCCGTCCGTTAAAGCGGCCCCGACACCAGAACCACCTCCGGTGATAAAGACGGATGCACCGTTCAGGTCGTGGAAAGTGGCGGGTTGGTCCATCAGTGGCTCTCTCTGGTCACAAGGCGGGTGTCTTTGCCGACAAGAAAATCCAGGTCCGCACCCTGATCGGCTTGCAGGACGTGGTCTATGTAAAGCTTGGCATAGCCGCGGGTGTAATGCGGAGCGTCCGGTTGCCATGCGGCGCGTCGGGCGTCCAGTTCAACTTGGTCAACCAGCAACTCGAGCGCGCCCTTGCTAGCGGATACACGGATACGGTCACCGGTCTTGACCAGCGCCAGCGTGCCGCCCGCCTGGGCTTCGGGGCTGACATGCAGGATGACAGTGCCAAATGCCGTGCCGGACATCCGTGCGTCCGAGATACGGATCATGTCGCGCACACCGTCCTTCACCAGCTTGGCCGGGATCGGCATATTGCCAACCTCGGGCATGCCGGGATAACCCTTGGGTCCACAGCCTTTCAGCACCAATATGGTCTCGGGCGTCACCGGCAGGTCATCTCTGTCGATATTGGCCTTCATATCTTCGATGCTTTCGAAGACATGGGCCACAGCCTCGGTCTCCAACAGTGCGTCCGTGGCCGCCGAAGGTTTCACAATGGCCCCGTTCGGTGCCAGATTGCCGCGCAGCACACGCAGGCCTGCGGCAGGTTTTACTGGGTCGTTGAAGGGGCGGATCACATCGCGGTTGAAACATTCTGCACCTTCGTAATGGGCCGAAATATCCTTGTTCAGAACCGTTTTGGCCGGTCGTAGGAAGGGTTTGAGTTCGTTTAAAACCACAGGCACGCCACCTGCATAGCAGAAATCCTCCATCAGGTATTGGCCCGAGGGCATACAGTTCACAAGCAGCGGGATATCCGACCCGATCTCAAAATCCTTCAGTGTCAGGTCGATGCCTACACGACCGGCCAAAGCCAGCAGATGCACCACGGCGTTCGTCGATCCGCCCACGGCAGCATTGGCCAGAATGGCGTTTTCAAAGGCTTCTTTGGTCAGAATGTCCGAGGGTTTGAGGTCTTCATCCACCATCTCGACGATCCGTTTGCCAGTCAGATGCGCCAGCGCCATTCGGCGAGCATCTACGGCGGGTAGCACGGCGTTGGTGGGCAGGCTCATGCCCATCGCTTCGACCAAGGATGCCATGGTCGACGCGGTGCCCATGGTCATGCAGACACCGGCGCTGCGCGACATGCCGGATTCAGCATTCATGAAATCCTGCAGGGTCATTTCCCCGGCGCGCACGGCTTCAGAAAACTTCCATACATCCGTGCCCGAGCCGATGTCCTGTCCGCGATACTTGCCGTTCAGCATCGGGCCGGAACTGACAACGATGGCGGGCAGATCGACCGAGGCGGCTCCCATAAGTTGCCCCGGCGTAGTTTTGTCACAGCCACCTAGTAGAACCACGCCGTCAATCCCATAGGCGCGGATGGATTCTTCGACATCCATGGCCAGTAGGTTGCGAAACAGCATGGCGGTGGGCTTCATTTGGGTTTCACCCAGCGACATGACCGGGAATTCGACCGGGAAGCCGCCAGCCTCCCACACGCCGCGTTTGACGCCTTCGGCCAGATCGCGCAGGCCGGAATTGCACGGCGTCAGTTCGGACCATGTATTGCAGATGCCGATAATGGGACGCCCGTCAAAGGCATGGTCGGGAAAGCCCTGGTTCTTCATCCAGGACCGATGGATGAAACCATCCTTGTCCAGCTTGCCATACCAATGCTGCGAGCGGCGTTTTTTTGTCATTATTGTCAGCCCTTTAATATTTGGTCATGCCGCTTTGGCCGGTTTGCACCAGCCTGGCAACCAATCCGAATGCGCGATCAAAAGATCGCTGACCAGATTGCGGATCTGTTGCAGGTCGAGCTCGGCGGCTGTGTGTGGGTCCATCATGGCGGCGTGGTATATGTATTCGGGGTTCTGGTCGGTCAGCGCCCGCACAGTCAGTTCCTGCACGTTGATCTGGGTGCGCATCAGCGCAATCAGCTGCGGTGGGATGTCGGTCACGACCGAGGGTTGCACCCCGTTGCTGTCCACCAGGCACGGCGTTTCCACAGCAGCCCCCAAGGGCAGTTGCGGGATCTGGCCGGTATTGGGCAGGTTGCCATAGGCGGTGTAGGGCATATTGGTCACGATGGCGTTCATCAGATCCGCCGCGAATTCGTGGCTGCGACATACCTCTACCGCCCGCCCGTCGGTTAGGGTTTTTGCCTGTTCCTTCCAGTCCTCGACCTGCTCGACGCAGCGGGTGGGGTATTCATCCAGCGGGATCGAGAACTGCTCGATCAGATCGTCGCGCCCATCCTTGATGAACCAGGGCACATATTCGGCCAGATGCTCCGAGCTTTCGGTGCAGAAATAGCCCAGATGATCCATCACTTCGTATCGGACCTTGTTGGGGCAGCGTGGCATCAAAAGGGGCGGTTTCGGCAGTTGTCCACCTGCATATCCCTGTCGGAGCGCAGGATAGAGATCGCGGCCCTGATGCTCGAGCTTGAGGAAGAAAGCCACATGGTTGACGCCTGCGACCTTATAGCGAAACTCCTGCTTGGGCAGCTCCAGATCATGGGCCAGTTCCTCGACCGTGTTTTGCACCGAATGGCACAGTCCGACATGTTTCAATGTCGGAAACCGTTCGGCCAAAGCCCAGGTGTTGATCGCCATCGGGTTCACATATTGCAACAGCGTCGCGTTTGGGCAGAGCTGCATCATGTCCTGCGCCACGTCCCACAGAACCGGAACCGTGCGTAACGCGCGCATGATCCCGCCCACGCCCAGCGTATCGGCGATGGTCTGACGCAGGCCATATTGCTTGGGGATCTCGAAGTCAGTCACTGTGCAGGGGTCATACCCTCCGATCTGAAAGGCGGTAATCACGAAATCCGCCCCCTCCAATGCGGCGCGCCGATCGGTATGGGTGGTTATGGTGGCCCCTGTGCCGACCGAGCGCACCATGGCGCGGGCCACGGATTCGCTCTCAGCCAGGCGCTGTGTGTCGATATCCATCAAGGCGAAATGGCTGTCGGCCAGGGCGGGGGTCAAAAGGGCATCGCCCACGATATTGCGCATGAAGATCGTGGAACCGGCCCCGATAAAAGTGATTTTGGTCATCAGGCAAACCTTTAGCTTGATGTTATTTTACGGCACCGAGTGTCAGGCCCGCGATAAAATGTTTCTGCATCAGGAAGAACATGGCAACCGGCGGCAGCGCCGCGACAATGGAACCGGCACTCATCAGCTGATAGGCTGCGCGGAACTGCGCGTTAAAGCTGGTGATCCCTGCGGTTACAGGCTGGCTCTCAGCACCTTGCGTCAGCACTACTGCCCAGAAATAGTCGTTCCAGATGAAGGTAAAGATCAGCACACTGAGCGCCGCAATGGCGGGCTTCATCAGCGGCAGCACCACGTACCAGAAGATACGCCATTCACTGATCCCTTCGACCCGCGCCGCCTCGATCAGTTCAAAGGGCAGGGCGCGGATGAAATTCCGCATGAACAGGGTGCAAAACCCGGTCTGGAACGCGATGTGAAACAAAACCAGCCCGGTCTTGGTGTTGTACAGGCCCAGGTCCAGCGTCAGGTCGCGCACGGGCACCATGAGGATTTGGAAAGGCACGAAATTGCCCGCTACGAACAGGAAGAAGATCCAAAGGTTCGATTTGAATTTGTAGATGCCGAGTGCAAACCCCGTCATGCTGCTGAGCGCGACGCACCCGATGACCGTGGGAACGGTGATCAGGAAGGAATTCATCAGATAGCGCGGCATATCCGAATTGAAAAACACCTGCCCATAGTTGAATGCGCCCTCAAAGCTGGACGGCATCCCCCAGTAGTTGGCATTGGTGAAATCCGCGGCGGGTTTGACCGAGAACAGGGCGACGGCCAGCAACGGCCCGAGCCACAAAAGCAAGGCCAGCGGCAGCAACGCCTGATAGGTGATCTGCGCTGCACGAGGTTGTTTTTCGATTGGCTTGGGAAACATCTCAGTGCCCCCTTTCTTCGCGGTACATTGACCACAGGAAATAACCGATGAAACACAGCATGATCAGGAACAGGATCACCGCGATAGCTGCGCCATATCCCATGCGGAATCCGTATTCGGACAAGGCGACCTCGAACATGTAATAGGCCAGCACGCGCGATGATCCGAACGGACCGCCCTGTGTCATGATTGAGATCAGGTCAAAGCTGCGAAGCGCGCCAATGATGGTGACGACAAAGGCAATGAAGGTGGCAGGGCGCAATTGCGGCAGGATGATATGCCACAACATCCGCCAGCTCTTGGCACCGTCCAGCCGCCCGGCTTCGATTTGTTCGGGGTCCACGGCGTTGAGGCCGGTCAGGTACAGGATCATGCAATAAGCTGTCTGCGGCCAGAGACCGGCAAAGATGATGCCATAGGTCACGAACCGCTCGTCACCCAACACGTTCACGGGGCCCATGCCAAAGAATCCGAGGAATTCGTTCAGCAGGCCGAATGTGGGATCATAGAACCATGTGAACACTAGGCCAACAACTACCTGAGAAATCACGAAGGGGAAGAAAAACAGGGATTTATACAGGCGGATGCCCCAGACCGTCTGGTTCAGGAACAGCGCGATGAACAGACCCGCCGGAATCGCCGCCAGATAGAGCAGCAGCCAGATCAGGTTGTTTTTGAGCGAGATGTAAAAGGCATCCCGGTCCGACCATTCCCAGTACAGGTCTTCATAATTGCGAAAGCCGACATATTCGGCAGCCCCTAGGCCGTCCCATTCGTAAAGCGACAGGTTGAAGGACTGAAAGACCGGAATGATCACATAGACCATAAAGAACAATAGGCCCGGGGCCAAAAATAACCAGGGCGCGATGCGCTGTTGGTTTCGGTGGAACCAGCTTTCCTGTTCGTGGGTATCGACGGCGGTCATGGGCGTCCCCGGTTCTGGTAGGCGGAGTAAGGCGGGTTGATACCCGCCTTACGCAGGTCATGGCTCAGGATGGGCTTTGCCAATCCTGACCGGTTCAGTTGTCGTAGATGCGCTGACGCGCCCGTTCGAGTTTGGCCAGGATTTTGTCCGCATTGTCTGGCTTGACCATGAATTCCTGGAAGCCTTCCATCGACGCTTTGGCCATTTCTGCCGGTGCGTCGCGGTCCCAGAACTGGGCGACTCCGCCCGGGCTGTTTGACGACAGCATGGTAAAGCCCTGCTGCAGGAACTTGTCGGCATCTACCGAGGACTGAGCATTGACCGGCAACTGGCCGAGATTCGAACCATTGTTGATCTCGGTCTGTTCATCCGCAGACACAACGAAGCGCAGGAATTCACGGGCGGCTTCTTTGTTCGCCGCGTTTGACGGGATGTGGAACGTGTCGGTCGGTGCATCTTCGGCCAGTTCGACATCGGGGTTGATGGCAACAAACTGGTAGAAGTCCAGCTGGTCGTCACTCAGGCCCGCCTCACGCAGTGGCGCCACGGCGAAGTTGCCCATCAGATAAGCCGCCGCATCACCGTTGACCATAAAGGGCAGAGCTTCTTGCCAGCTATAGGTCTGGTGGTTGTCGATGAAGGCACCCATATCGATCAGCTGTTTCCAGTTGGCGAAGGTCTGCTTGACCCGGTCATCCTCCCAGCTGATTTCACCATTGGCCAACTGGTTGTGGAAGTCATAGCCGTTGGTGCGCATGTTCAGGTAATCGAACCAGCCACCGGCAGTCCACAGGAACTTGGTGCCGATCGTATAGCAGGCGCGACCGGAATCGACGATCTTCTGGCAATTCGCCAGCTCTTCTTCCCAGGTTGCGGGCTCGGTCAGGCCCAGCTCGTCAAAGATGTCTTTGCGATAATAAACGCCCCACTGATAGTAGGTATAGGGCACGCCCCACTGTTTGCCGTCGATCGTCATCGCACCTTTGGTTGAGGCCAGATTGTCCGCAATCGCAGGTTCCGCCCACAGGTCCGAGACGTCTTCGAACAGGCCAGCCTCGACATAGGGTTTCATCCGATTCGCCGCGTACCACGTGGCGACATCCGGCGTATCCGCAGTCAAGAAGTTGCGGATCTGGGTTTTGTAGGCCTCGCGGTCGATCACCGTTGTCTCGATGGCCAAATCCGGATGCTGTTGCTGAAATCTGTCGATCATTGCTTCCATCGTGGCCCGGGGTGCCGGGTTCGATGTGTCCAGGAATATCCGCAATTCGCCGGTAAGCTCGGCAGAGGCGGGAACAGCAAGTGCAACGCTCATGGCCAGCGCGGCCGTGGTGCGCTTGTAGATGGAATGCATGGTTTCCTCCCTTAGCTTCCATTTTAGTTCCATATATTGGAACTTAGTTTTATATGTTGAAAACTACACATCGACTCGGTTAGTCTTGTCAAGACCCTCGTGGCTGCGGCCGCAGGTTAATCGGAGGAGACAGAGCGCCCGTGGCAGGTGATGGAACGATAGGGAAAGCATGTGACGTGCTGGATCAGGTGGCCGCGTTTCAGCGGCCAATTCGCTTTGCGGAACTGCTGGAAAGCAGCCGCTTTCCCAAAGCAACGCTGTATCGGTTTCTGCAATCCCTTACTAATCAGGGGATGTTGTCCTATGACCCGGATAGGCAGACCTATGCACCGGGTTTGAGGCTGGTTCGGCTGGCCCATGCGGCGTGGACGCAAAGCTCACTGGCGCCGATCGCAAGGCCGTTTCTTGATACGCTCAGCGGTGAAACGGGCGAGACTGTGCATCTGGCGCAGCTTGATTCCGGTCAGGTTCTGTATGTCGATAAGCGCAATGCTGCCCAGCCGGTTGAGATGTATTCACAGGCGGGCAAGGTCGGACCGGCCTATTGTACGGGTGTGGGCAAGGCGATGATGGCCTTTCTGGACGAGGCTGAGCTGAACAAGGTGATCTCACAGCAAAGCTTTCACCGGTTTACGGATAAGACCTTGGCCTCGGAAGCTGCGCTGCGGTCCGATCTAGAACTGATCCACAGCCGGGGCTACGCCCTGGACGATGAAGAACACGAGACGGGGATCATTTGCATTGCCTGCCCGATCCGAACGCCGGGCGGGCGGATGCTGGGTGCAATATCGGTGACCGGCTCGACCGAGCGGATGAATTTCGACCAGCTCGAGGCTTGGATTCCCCGCGTGCGCCGGGTGGCCGAACAAATCGCGGCCGAAGCTCAGGCCTGGCGGTTCCCTGAAACACGCCCCGATGGCCAGAAGGACAGGATACAAGCGACATGACCGGAGTAACTCTGAACCAAACGATTAAGCGGTATGGCCAGACACAGGTGATTCACGGGATCGACCTCGAAATCGAGGATGGTGAATTCTGTGTCTTTGTCGGCCCATCGGGATGTGGAAAATCTACTTTGTTGCGGATGATCGCAGGGCTTGAGGAAACGACCGAGGGCCAAATTCACATCGGCGCGCGCGAGGTGACACATCAGGACCCTGCGAAACGGGGCGTGGCGATGGTGTTCCAGACCTATGCCCTGTACCCGCATATGACGGTGGCCGAGAATATGGGGTTTGGCCTGCGGATGAACGGCGTGGCAAAAGCCGAAATCGACAGGAAGGTTCAGGAAGCCTCGGGTATCCTGAAGCTGGACCAGTACCTGAAGCGCAAACCCAAGGCTCTGTCGGGTGGTCAGCGCCAACGCGTTGCCATCGGGCGTGCGATTGTGCGCGGCCCCGAGGTGTTTCTGTTCGATGAACCTCTGTCCAACCTGGACGCCGAATTGCGCGTTGAGATGCGTGTGGAAATTGCCCGGCTTCACAATGAAATTGGCGCGACCATGATCTATGTGACTCACGATCAGGTCGAGGCGATGACCATGGCCGATAAGATCGTGGTGCTGCGCGATGGTCGGATCGAACAGGTCGGTGCGCCGATGGATCTGTATCGGGATCCAGATAACAAGTTTGTAGCAGGGTTCATTGGCTCGCCTGCCATGAACTTCTTGGATTGCGACATCGTTGATGGTCAGGTGACTCATCCGGCGATCACTCAGCCTCTGCCCGTCCCAGCATCGGTTCCTTTGGGTCTGTCTCGGGTCACGCTGGGTATCCGCCCGGAACATATTCAGGTTGATCGGTCGGGCGATACCTGCACTGTTGATCTGACCGAGGCGCTTGGCGGCGTCAGCTATTCCTATTTGCTGACATCGAATGGCGACAAGCTGATCGTTGAAGAGCGCGAAGACGAGCGCAGTAAGCAGGGTACACGCATTGGTATTTCGATCCGCCCGGAACGCACCATGCTGTTTGATCCTGAAACCGGCCTGCGGTTGAGATAATCGCCGTTTAGACAGTCAAAAACACCCGCGTCAGACGAAAGGTCCAACGCGGGCTTTTTGCGTCGAATATATATGGATTTTGTATCCAATATCCGTTATCGCGTGAAAACGGGCGCCTGACGCCTATCTGGACCCCTGTAACTAGAGGATAGCACCGTATGTCGACCAATGTATTTAGCGGTACGATGCCCGCGCTCATGACCCCTTGCTCGGCGGATAGGCAGCCGGATTTCAACGCACTTGTTCGGAAGGGCAAGCAAATGATCGACGCAGGCATGTCTGCGGTTGTCTATTGCGGATCCATGGGCGACTGGCCGCTTTTGACGGATGCGCAGCGCATGGAAGGGGTGGAACGTCTGGTGGATGCCGGGTTGCCGGTTGTGGTCGGAACCGGGGCAATCAACACCAAATCCGCCGAGGCCCACGCAGCACATGCGCAAAAGGTCGGCGCTGTCGGGTTGATGGTCATTCCCCGGGTTCTGTCCCGAGGGAGCTCATCAACTGCGCAAAAGAACCATTTCAAGGCAATCCTGTCCGCTGCGCCGGACGTGCCGGCAATTATCTACAACAGCCCATATTATGGTTTCGCAACAAAGGCTGATCTGTTCTTTGCCCTGCGCGCCGAACACCCTAACCTCATTGGGTTCAAGGAATTCGGAGGCAAGGACGATCTGCGCTATGCAGCGGAAAACATCACCAGTCAGGATGATGATGTGACGTTGATGGTGGGTGTGGACACCGAGGTTTACCACGGTTTCGTCAACTGTGGGGCAACCGGTTCGATCACCGGGATCGGAACGGCCCTCCCGCGTGAGGCGTTGCTGTTGGCTGCGCTTTCTCAAAAGGCCGCGCGGGGCGATGCCGAAGCCCGGTTACGGGCGCAAGAACTGACCGAGGCCATTCAGGTGCTGTCCAGTTTTGATGAGGGCCCGGATCTTGTGCTGTATTACAAGCATCTTCTGGTGTTGAACGGGGAAGAGGAATACCGCCTGCATTTCAATGAAACTGATGCCCTGACAGATGCACAGCGGAATTATTGCGAACAGCAATACGCGTTGTTTGGGGCTTGGTTCGCCGATTGGTTGAAACAAGGTGGGGTGATCGCAGAATGCATGTGATCGACAGCCACACCGGAGGCGAACCGACCCGGGTTATCCTCGATGGCGCACCAGAACTGGGCTCTGGCCCTCTGGCTGAACGCGCCCGGCGGCTGGACACCGAATACAGGGATTTCTATCGTTCGGTCATGCTTGAACCGCGCGGACAACCGGCCATGGTCGCGGCCTTGTTGGTGGAACCGGTTGATCCAACCTGTGTCACCGGCGTGATCTATTTTGATGTCGATGCTGTTTTGGGAATGTGCGGCCACGGAACCATTGGCCTGACCGTCACACTAGCGCATCTTGGTCGGATCGATGTTGGAATACATCGGATCGAAACGCCAGCCGGAGTTGTCACGGTCGAGCTGCACGATGCCAATACTGTCACGGTCACGAATATCGAAAGCCGCCGCGTTCACAGCGACATTTCACTTCATGTGCCCGGTTTCGGTGAGGTTGCAGGGGATGTGGCCTATGGTGGAAACTGGTTCTTTATCGTCGATCCAAGCCCGCTTTCCGTCATTCCGGCCAATATTCGGGAACTGACCGATAGGGCCGTTGCTATCCGCAAAGCCTCGATCGCGCAGGGGGTTGGCGGCGAGCAGGGTGAACCGATTGATCATGTAATCTTTCAGGACGCATCGCCCGAGCACGCGATTCACAGCCGCAACTTTGTTCTGTGCCCGGATGACAATTACGACCGGTCGCCCTGTGGCACCGGCAGCTCTGCTCGGCTGGCCTGTCTGGCCGCTGAGGGTCTATTGGCCCCGGGGCAGGAAATCGTCCAGCAAAGTGTCATTGGCAGCACCTATCGCCTGTCCTATCGGGCTGGTCCGAATGGCGGTGTCATCCCCTCGATCACCGGGCAGGCCTATGTCATGGCGGAGTCGCGGTTGATTTTTGAAGCGGCTGATCCATTCCGTTCGGGGATTGAGGTATGACCCAGCAGATCGTCGTCATCGGAGCCGGCGTAATCGGCATAACCATTGCTCTGGAATTACAGCGCCGGGGTCACTCCGTTTTGGTGCTGGATAAAGAAGGTGTTGCCGCGCAGACATCGGCTGGAAACGCTGGGGCTTTTGCTTTTTCCGAGGTTGAGCCTCTGGCAACGCCCGGCATCATGAAAAAAGCACCAAAATGGCTGCTGGACCCGCTGGGGCCTTTGTCTATCCCACCTGCCTACGCAGTCCAGATTGCGCCCTGGATGTACCGCTTCTGGCGCGCCAGTCAGCCCGGTCGCTACGCCGAGGTGCTGGCCGCTCAGGCCAGCCTCATGCAACTTTCCAGCGAGGCGCTTGAGCGGTTGATTACAGCGGTTGACGGCGAGGCGATGATGCAGCGGGACGGGCAGATGCAGCTTTACGAGTCCGATGCCGAATTCCGCGCGAGCCTGCCGGCCTGGGAAGTGCGCCGCCAGCACGGAATAGACTTTGAGCTGCTGGAAAGCCCCGAGGCGATTGCCGAAAAACAACCGGGTCTCAGCCCGCGATTCACCCATGCAGGTTTTACGCCCAACTGGTTGAATACCGTTGATCCCAAGAAATGGGTCGAGCGCCTTGCCCAGACCTTTCAAAGCCGGCAAGGCCGGATCGAGCGGCGCGATATTCAGGCGTTGATGCCACAGCAAAGCGGCATGCGCCTTGAAACGGCGGAAGGTCCGGTGGACGCAGCGAAAGTGGTCGTGGCTGCCGGCGCATGGTCTCATCACATCGCCAGAACACTTGGTGACCGGTTCCCGCTTGAAACCGAGCGAGGATACAACACGACCCTGCCCGAAGGTTCATTTGATCTGCGGATGCACCTGTCCTTCTCGCGGCATGGGTTCGTTGCCAGCCGGATCAACAATGGCGTCAGGATCGGCGGCGCGGTCGAGTTGGGCGGTCTGAACCTCGCCCCCAATTTCAAACGAGCCGACACGTTATTGCACAAAGCCGAAGAGTTTCTACCCGGCCTCAAGACCGAAGGAGGCGCGCAATGGATGGGGTTCCGACCGTCGATGCCTGACAGCATCCCGGTCATCGGTGTTTCTCCAAATGCGTCTGGCGTGTTCTATGCGTTCGGCCATGGGCATCTTGGGCTGACCCAATCCGCAGGCACGGCCGAACTTGTTGGGGCCATGGTTGACCGTCAGGCCCCCCCGATTTCGCCAGCCCCCTTTGCTGCTGGCCGGTTCTGAGGGAGGGGGTCGTGCGCAGTAACAAAACTCTCCATGTGATCTCTGCCCATGCCGAGGGCGAGGTTGGCGACGTCATCGTCGGCGGTGTTCTTCCGCCTCCCGGCAACACCTTGTGGGAGCAGCGGTCGTTCATCGCCCGCGACCAGTCCCTGCGCAACTTTGTCCTGAACGAACCGCGCGGAGGCGTGTTTCGCCATGTGAACCTGTTGGTGCCGCCCAAACATCCGAAGGCAGATGCCGGGTTCATTATCATGGAGCCCGAAGACACACCGCCCATGTCTGGTTCAAACTCGATCTGCGTGGCCACCGTGCTGCTGGATAGCGGGATCATTCCGATGCAGGAACCGGTTACACATCTGACGCTTGAGGCGCCGGGCGGGCTGGTCGAGGTGCGCGCCGAATGCCGGAATGGAAAGGCTGAGCGCATTTTTGTGCAGAACCTGCCCAGCTTTGCCGACCAGATCGCCGTTCCGCTTGAGGTGGCGGGCGTTGACACCCTGACCGTGGATACGGCCTATGGGGGCGACAGTTTCGTGGTCGTCGATGCAGCGGCGCTTGGGTTCGACATTGTACAAGACGAAGCGCGCGACATAGCGCGGCTGGGTGTAGCGATCACCAATGCGGCCAACGAACAGATTGGGTTTACGCATCCCGAAAACCCGGACTGGAATCACATTTCATTCTGCGCTTTTTGTGGCCCGACCGAGCGGGTTGCAAATGGCCTGCGCGGAAAATCCGCTGTGGCGATCCAGCCGGGCAAAGTTGATCGGTCCCCTACCGGTACCGCAGTTTCTGCCCGTATGGCCCTGATGGCCGCCAAGGGAGAAATGGCAGTCGGGCAAACTTTCCAGGCGGTTTCGATCATCGGCTCGTCTTTCACCGGACAGATCGTCGAGGCCACAACGATCGGGGGGCGTGCCGCGATCATTCCCGAGATCAGTGGCCGCGGATGGATTACCGGTTCACATCAACACATGCTTGACCCGGACGATCCCTGGCCGGGCGGATATAAGCTCAGCGATACCTGGGGCGTCTGAATTTTGCCCATTGGCAAGCAGTTTTGATGATTTTCCGCAAACCGTGTCAAAATGCGCGGTCTCTGGCGATTGATCCCAAGCCAAACGTCATTTAAGGGAGGCCCTGTCAATACAGAGTCATCCCGGGACGGCAGTCTTGTTACGTCCCTTACGCGCCACGCCGATGTGGCCCCAACTCTTGGATCGCACGCCCCGAAAGGCTTAAAAAAGGTAAAAGAATATGGCAGATAAATCGAACTTCGACATATTGTATACCATTGTAGACGAAGCGCCCGAGCTGGCCAGCGCCTCATTCCTGCCCATCATTCGAAAGTTTGCATCCGCCGCCGGTGTCAGCGTCGGAACCAAGGATATTTCACTTGCTGGGCGGATTATTTCGACCTTCCCCGAAAAGCTGACAGATGCGCAGCGCATCACCGATGATCTGGCCGCACTGGGTGAGCTGGTGAAGACACCCGATGCCAATGTGATCAAGCTGCCCAACATCTCGGCCTCGGTGCCGCAGCTGGTGGCCGCCGTCGAAGAGCTGCAAGCACAAGGCTATGACATCCCGAGCTATCCCGAAGAACCTGCGACTGATGAAGAAAAAGCGATCCGCGCGCGGTATGATGCCATCAAGGGTTCGGCTGTGAACCCGGTTCTGCGCGAAGGTAACAGCGACCGTCGCGCCGCGCGCGCCGTCAAGAATTATGCCCAGAAGAACCCGCATTCGATGGGTACATGGGCCGCTGACAGCAAGACTAAAGTCTCGTCCATGTCCGGCAATGATTTCTACGCGAACGAGAAATCGGCCACCATCACTGCGGCGCAAGCCGGTGACGCCAAAATCGAATTTGTCGGACAAGACGGCAGTACTACGGTTCTGAAAGACGGCTGGCCGCTGGCCGAGGGCACCGTTGCCGATGCGACCTTCATGTCCGTCAATGCGCTGTCGTCTTTCCTGGCCGAGGCCATCGAAGACACCAAAAAAGACGGCACCATGTTCTCGCTTCACCTGAAGGCCACAATGATGAAGGTCAGCGACCCGATCATCTTCGGCTATGCGGTCAAGGCGTGGCTTGCCCCGGTATTCGAGGCCTATGGCGCTGAATTGGATGCGCTGGGTGTGAACCCGAACTCGGGTCTGGGCGATCTGCTGGAGCGGGTTGCAGGCAACGCCGATATCATGGCCGCCATTGACGCGATCAAGGGCGACCGCCCGTCCATGTATATGGTTGACAGCGACAAGGGCATCACCAACCTGCACGTGCCGTCGGATGTGATCATCGACGCCTCGATGCCTGCCGTGATCCGTGCTGGTGGCAAGGGTTGGGACGAAGCAGGGTCGAAAGGTGACACCAACTGCGTGATCCCGGACCGTTGTTATGCGTCTATTTATGATGAATCCGTCAAATTCTTCAAAGCCAATGGCGCGCTGAACCCAGCCACCGTCGGGGCTGTGGCCAATGTGGGTCTGATGGCACAGAAAGCCGAAGAATACGGCAGCCACCCGACAACATTCCAGGCGCCTGCGAATGGGACCATTCGCATCGTGCTGGCCAATGGTGAGACGTTGCACGAGCATGCGGTTGAAAAGGGCGACATCTGGCGTGCCTGCACCGTGAAGATGGCTCCGATTGAGAACTGGATTCAACTAGCGATGGACCGTCAGCGTCTGACCGGATCCGAGGCGATCTTCTGGCTGGACGCAAACCGCGCCCATGATGCCGAACTGATCAAATTCGTCCAACCAACACTGGAAGCTGCTGGCGTGGCGGACAAGTTCCAAATCCTGGCACCGCGTGAGGCGACCCGCCAGTCGTTGGAGACCATCACGGCCGGGAACGACAGCATCGCCATCACCGGCAACGTGCTGCGTGACTATCTGACCGACCTGTTCCCGATCCTTGAGTTGGGCACATCGGCCAAGATGCTGTCGATTGTCAAGCTGATGCAGGGCGGCGGATTGTTCGAAACCGGCGCGGGTGGCTCTGCCCCGAAACACGTGCAGCAGCTGGTCGAGGAAAACCACCTGCGCTGGGACTCGATGGGTGAGTTCTGCGCGCTTGGCGAGTCTTTGAATTTCCTAGCCGACAGCAAAGGCAACGCCAAAGCCGGAGTTCTTGGCGCCGCTGCCGAGGCCGCAACGCAGGGTATTCTGGATAACAACAAGTCGCCTAGCCGCAAAGTCGGGCAGCCGGATAACCGTGACAGCCATTACTGGTTCGCGCGCTATTGGGCTGAGGCGCTGGCCGCGCAATCCGATGATGCTGATCTGGCCGCCGAGTTCGCGCCGATTGCTGCAGAGTTGGCCGCGAAAGAACAGCAGATCCTATCCGAACTGGCCAACGCACAAGGGGCAGCGGCAGATCTGGGTGGTTACTATCACACCAACCCGACCAAGACTGCAGCAGTCATGCGCCCAAGCGCGACACTCAATGGTATCATTGACGGGTAATCTAGGTGCCCTGTCCTGATTTGGGCAGGGTTCTGAACCTGACGTAAAAACTAAAAAGGGACCGACCCCCAAAGTCAGTCCCTTTTTGAGCGAGTGGGGAGGCCGAAGCCTCTCCGGTGTAGTTGCGTTAACTGTAACAAAACCCTGCTGGCTGGATATTAGGGGTTTCCCGTATATTCATCCGTCTGCTGTGCCGCAGACGATACACCTACCAAAATCATTGCTCTGCCGCCGCAGAAAGGGCTTTGGCGCCGTGTTGAATTCGGGAACAATAGGCTTGGAAAAGGCGAATTATGCGCGAAATGTGATTGTGCCATGTGCCCACAAGGTGTTGAAAGAGCGGGTGATTTGCTTTTCAGCACAACGGTGGTAAGAAAATCTGATTTTGTTTTGTATTCGAGTGTTGTGTGCCGTGTGTGTTTATCCCGTTGTTTTTGAGCATTTTTCCTATTTCACAGGTCCATGTGATGCGTCTTTTTCCTGCGCCTGTCCGGGCGCCGCAGAAAAGCTTGCCGATGATATGCAAATCGGTTCAACTGAATTCGCCTGGTTTCGCCGTTAATGACGGCAAATGTCGATATCGGTCGAAAGGGACCAGATGGAATGACTGAAAAAACCCGCAGTTCGCGTTTCGGGTCAATCCTATGTCTGGTTGCCGCTCTCTATTTCTTTGGGGTCGTCGCATACGCGCTGATGAATTCAGCGGAATTTGCCAATGGAACCGCGCGGCTGATTCGGTACATTCTGGCCCCGGGCGCGATTGGGCTGGTGCTGGCCTTATGCGCGGTCTTTTTATCAGACGAAGGCAGGCTGACAGTTGGCGTGAGCGCTGTTTCCCTGTTGGCGGCTCTGTTCGCATTCGAGGCCTATCTGACAATCAAGATAATCCCCGGGCGTCTGGGGCTGGTCGGGTTTGTCGGCGAAGACGTCAGCGTCGAAGAATACAAGGAAAATTTGCCGCCGGGCCGGACAATGAAGCATGTGAACGATGCGCTGGATACACAGCTGCTCGAATCCGCGTATCTGGCGCCCATGCCGGGTGACAAGATGCTGCTGTGCTCGGTGCTGGGCGAGCCGGTGACCTATACGCCTGATCGTTTGGGGTTTCGCAATCCACCTTCGGTCTTTGAAAACGATTTGAATGTGATGCTGCTGGGCGACTCGTTTTCCGAAGGGTTCTGCCTGAGAGAGGGTGAGCATCTGGCGGATAAGCTGCGTCAGGATATGCCGAGCTTGCTTAACACCGGTCACAGAGGCATTGGCCCGCTGTATCAACTGGCGGTTTTGGGCCGATACGGGCCAGAGTTCCAGCCTGATCTTACGATCTTTTCTTTCTTTGCGGGCAATGACTGGCGCAATCTGGAACGAGAGCTTGAGAAGCCGTGGCTGCGTGAAGCACTCGACCCGGCTGCAGATTTTGGCCCGATCGAGCATCCGGATCAGTCGGAAATATCCGCTCCAATTATTTCTGGATGGTGGTCTGAGACGACGTTGTCCTGGATCGACTACCTGCGGGCGCAAAGGGTGTTCAGGAACTTTCTGGCATTGCAGAAAACGGCCGAGATTCTTGGGATTCACTATCCCAAAGCGACCGATGAGAACCCGGTATTTGCGGATGTTCTGATCCGGGCAAAGCAGATAACATCACAATGGGATGGTGAGATCGTCATCGTGTATGTGCCGACGGTCAGCCGCTATATGGGTCTGGTCGCCCAGCCTTTTATCCACGACCCGCTGCGAGTATTGGTGAAAGATGCGGCTGCGCAGGCCGGGCTGGACGTGATAGACTTAACGGATGTTATCGAAATGCAAGAGGATCCGGCATCGTATTATGCGCCGGATTCTCATTTCAACGAAGCAGGCGCAGAACTGGCCGCTCGGGCAATTACAGAGGGGCTGCGTCAACGCAATTTGATAGAACAGTAACGAATTGGTGTGTTTTGCCAGGACCGCGCAACAAGCGCGGTATTGAGGTGTGAAATGAAGATTTTGTCATTCAAGTCGGGGCATGACGGTACGGTTGCGGGTATTGATGCCCAAAACGGTAACCTGCTGTTTTCCTATGAATCCGAGAAAGACAGTTTTCCCCGCAATACGTCAGTCACACCGGATACATTTATCGACTCTGGCCTGTGGTTCCGGGACTTGCCTGATATCCTGGCCCTTAGCGGCTGGTCAACGACCGGAACACAACATGTGACGACCTCGGGGGCAGGGTATTTCGGCATTGGCGAAGATGCTCAGACCGTGGGGAAACGAACGTTTTTTGGCAAGGAGATCGACTTTTTCTCATCGACCCATGAAAGGGCACATATTTGGGGCGCTTATGGGATGTCTCCGTTTCGTCAGGGTGAACCTTGTTATGTGTTGGTTTGGGAAGACACGCTTGGCGATTTCTACAAGATTGATGAAGATCTAAAGCTGTCTCATGTCGGTCGGGTAATGACCGGGCCAGGTGCCCGATATTCATTCCTGAGCGCACTGGTTGATCCCGATTATCCCGTGCTTTCGCGTGAACAACGGCGCGAGGACCCCGGGAGGATGATGGCGGCATGTGCCTATGCAGAGCCCGGTTCACATGACGCGGATGAACATGCGCTGATAGACTATCTTTTGTCAGATCAGCCATTGGCCGAAATTCTGCGCAAGGATCGGTTGACCGATTCCCCGTTTTTCAATGTCGGAATGCACAGCCAGCAGTTCAGTAATCTTGCACAGAAACTCTCGGATGCGATTTTTTCACGGTTCCTTGCCTTTGCCGAACAGAACCTGACAGAGGGCTATCCGCTGGTGATTGCCGGCGGATGTGGATTGAACTGCGATTGGAACACCAAGTGGCAGAATTGCGGCTTGTTCCGAGATGTATTTGTACCACCTTGCAGCAGTGATTCCGGCTGCGCCATAGGAACTGCGGTTGATGCCATGCGCCACTATACGGGCCAGGCAAAGCTGGATTGGACGGTTTATTCCGGACAGTCCTTTGTGGATGATAAAATCGACAGTAGCGGCATGCGGGTCAGCGAGCTGCGTCTGAACGATGTCGCGGATGCGTTAATGTCCGGTGAGCTCATCGGTTGGGCCAGAGGGAACTGTGAAATCGGTCCGCGCGCATTGGGCAACCGCTCGATTCTGGCGGCCCCGTTCTGGGCCGAAACCCGCGTGCGCCTGAACCGGGCTAAAAACCGCCCGGATACAAGCCCCGTGGCCCCATCCTGCCTTGAGGAAGATGTCAGCCAGCATTTTGAGTGGGAAAACTCCGCGCCTTATATGTTGCATCTGCAGAAGGTGACCAATCAGAACCTGGCCGCGATCACGCATGTAGACGGGACAGCAAGGGTCCAAACAGTCCGCCGGGATCAGAATGCTTTCTTTTACGACCTGCTGAACGCATTCAAGTCGGCTTCGGGCACGGGTGTATTGTGCAATACGTCACTGAACTTTCGCGGAGCGGGGTTCATAAACAAAACCAGTGATCTGCATCACTATGCAAGATCGGCAAAGCTGGACGGCTTTGTCGCAGGAAACACGTTCTACAGGTTTAACTAGTAATATTGGCGCGCTTGCGGTGTCGCCGCACTTTTGGAGGTTAAGTACTTTGTCGTATGAATCAGGTCTGCAAAACTTTGAAAGACGCCGCCTCTTAGCTTCTGCAACAGCAAGGATTTCGGCCTATTGTCTCTTGTGTGGAAACATTGAGCAAATAACGACAAGAAAACTCGGAAAAATGGCCAAGCTGTCCAATCATTAGGATAAGAATTCGTTCGAACATGGGCGCAGCATCAAAGATTTGTATTTCAGGCGACGGTGATCTTGGTCGCTACAAGGGACGATAGAGAATGGATCAAAACCATATCGCAAACCAATTTGGCCAACAGCGTCTGGATGGCATATGGCGGATGATTTACCGTCATCTGAAGTTGATCCTCGGAGTGACCGCAGCTGTGATCGTCGGCACGTTTATGGTCGTCAATCAACTGGACCCAAGATACAAATCCCGCGCCGAAATCGTTCTCACATCTCTGGATATGCGCGTCCGCGCCGACAGTGTCGAACTTGAATCCTACGAGCTGACCCGCACTTTGATTGAAACCGAAATCGACATCCTGCGGTCACGGGAGTTTGCGGCAGAGGTCGCCCTGGCGCTGGACCTGTTCGAGAATGAGGCTTTTGCCGGGGCGCAAAACCCCGCAAATCCGCAATCCACATCCGTTATCCGCAATCGTGTAATCGACAATACACTGTCGACATATAACGTACTTCGGCAAGGAGAGAGCCTTGCGATTGAGATCATCTCAACAGCCGAAGACCCGCAGCTGGCAGCCGATATTGCCAATACAGTTGCAGAAACTTTTATCCTTCGCCTGCAGCAGCGGCGGCAGCAGGGTCTTTCATCTTCCATTTCTTTTCTTAAGGACCGCGTAAATGAGCTGGGTGACGAACTGACCCGTGACGAACTTCAGATGGCGGCCTTTATTCTTGAAGAAAATCTGGCGGATGAATCCGTGCCGGGCAGGCTTCGGTCGGAACTTGCGCGGCTCAACTCGCAAAAAGATGTGCATGAGATCAACGGAGCCAGCAGCGAAGAGGTCAACAAAATTGCTGACCAGATTGCCGTTGTTGAACAGGCATTGCGCAGCCGGACCGGTTCGGAAATTGCATTGCTGCGGATGGAACGCGCGCTAGAGCTTCTTCGGATCCGGTATCAGACGACGATTGAAAAGCTGAATGATTTCGAAACCCAGCAACAGTTTCTTGGCCAGGCGGTTCAGCAGGTTTCGGTTGCTCATGCGCCGACTTCGGCATTCTGGCCGAATACCAAAGTCGCCGTCGCAGTCAGCGCGATTGTCGGGTTCTCTCTGGCCTTTGTGATCGCCCTGTTGATGGAGGGCAGCAACACGCGGATCGTCAATGAAAACCAGATCGAACAGCAAACCGATCTGACCAATCTGGGTTTCCTGCCGGATACGGTGATGGATTCGGACACGGATGGTCAGCAGGAGTTGTTGCGCTTTATCCGTGATCAGGGCCGCTCGCCTTATGTCGAGGCGCTGCGCAGTGTTTTGACCATGTGGTTTAACACAAATGATGACGGCAGCATCGTCATGGTTACCTCTGGTGTTCCTGGAGAAGGCAAGACCGTGGTTGCGGTTTCGCTGGCCCTAGTGGCGGGTACAGATGGGATGCGCGTTCTATTATTGGATATGGACAACCACCGTTGCCGTGCCTCAAAAACACTGGGTCTTACCGGGGCGGCTCCGGTCGAGATCGATGACGCGCTGAGCGGTGCCGTGCAACCCAGCCAGATTTATGTCGATGGTGAAAGGGTACCGGGGGTTTCGTCGATCAGTCTGAACCTGCGTCCGAAAATATCCCGCAAACAGTTGATGCAGCAGCTTGGCGAATACGGGCGCATGTTGCGCAATCAGTACGATCTTGTGTTGGTCGATACGCCGCCGACATTGGTCATTGATGACACGATCCGACTTGGGCCGCTTGTCGATGGTACGTTCCTGGTGGTGCGCTGGGGGCAGACCACCGAAAAAATTCTCAAGGATGCAATCGAAAAGCTGCGGATGAGCAATATCAAGATTTCCGGTACGATCATGAATGGTGTGAACATGCGGAAGCAAAGGCAATATGGGTATGGTGCCTATACATATCATTACTCGGATGAGCCTGGGAAAAGCAGCTGATTACGGTTCGCAGACCCTTGTAGGATTTGTTAGATTGGTGATTGGGTATTGGTTTTTATTTGCGAATATGAGGGCACAGCGCCCGCGACGCTTTTGCGGCGTGGTCCAATGACCGGCAGCCGCCAAGGGGTGGAATTGGCCGGTCGTTTGTGCGGCGGGCGGGTGGATCAGACATGACCTCTCAGCCCGGCGCAACCTCAATCCCGACTGCTGTGCTTCGGCGTTTACTGCGCAATCTGAAATGGATCTTTTCCTCTCAGATAGCAGTCGCTTTGCTGGGCCTTGTGTTTCTGCCGGTGGCCGCTCGCGCACTTGGGGCTGCAGGCTTGGGGGTAATGGCAATAGGCGAGGCCTATGCGCGGATCGTTTCCCGGTTCCTTCATCTTGAGCCCTGGCAGGCGGTGATTAGATATGGAAGCACTGCGCTGGAGGAAGAAGACCGCGAACGATTTCGCCGACTTGTCGGGCTGTCGGTCCTGATTGACGTGGTTGGGGGCGTATTGGCCGCCGGCGCGGCGATCGCATTCGCACCGATCATTGCCGGATGGCTGGGGCTGGATCAGGATCTTGCATGGGTGCTGCCGGTCGCATCGCTGGGAATTCTGGTTTCGCTGAGGCCAACCGGGTTGGCTTTGTTGCGGTCCTTCGACCGGTTCGATCTGTTGGCCAAACTGGATATTTTCGCAGCGTCTGTGCGGATGGTGCTGGGGGTGATTGCCTGGCAACTGGGGTTTGGGCTGCCTGGCTTTGTCGCGATATTTGTTGCTGTCAGCCTTTTAGACGGCGTTCTGGCCTTTGCCGCGGGGCTGCGAGAAATGTCGCGGAATGGCTATGGCCGTCCGATGCTTGGAATAAAGCAAACTCTGGGTGAAAATTCCGGGTTTCTGCGCTTTGTTTGGAACAGCAATCTCTCTGTCATCTTGCGTCAGACCACGCAGCGCCTGGACGTGATCATATTGGGTGTTCTGATTTCACCGACGATGGTGGGATATTACCATATCGCGAAACGGTGCGGCGAAGCTGCACTGCGTCTTGGACGACCGCTAAGCCAGGCGATCTATCCCGAGTTCACCCGGTTTGCCTCCCGAAATGAATTTGACCGTTTGCAAAAAATGCTAACGGGTCTCAGCGCCGGGTTCTGGGGGGTAATTGCCCTTGTCTTGATTCCAGTGATCTTGATGCTGGAACCGATCGTTACTGCGATTTTTGGCGTGGATTATGCCCCCGCAGTACCGGTCGTGCGCGTGCAGGCAATCGCGGTAGGTATTTATCTTGGTGGGATACTGCTGAACCCTGCACTGCTGAGCCTGGGGCAAGACCGGGCCTTGGTTCGGATCGGTTTGTTGAACACCATTTTGTTTCTGATCCTCATCGCACCGATGGTTTCTGTTTTGGGTGTGGTCGGTGCCGCTGTGGCGCATGTGCTGTGTAATTCCGTCTGGCTAGGGCTGTGTGTGTTACACTTGCGGCGTACATTGCTGAACCCTGCATTACACGGAAAGGAGCAGGTGCGCCCATGAGACCTGCATCGGCCCAATCTGTTTCCTTTGGCAAGCCGACCAATGGAATCGGCTATTTGCCAAGCGTAGACATGGCAGCTCTCTATTTCCTGATGGCGGCTGTAGCCCTGGCGCCGATGAACTATCTCAGAGTGGATTTCGTCTATTTCACCCTCTCGGATTTCTTCTTTGTGCTGGCTGGGTTTGTCATGCTGGCAACCGGCCAGCTGCCGGTTAAGATATTCGGGCCAGCAAGCGGGTTCTGGTACAGTTCGTTCCTGTTTTTCACAGGGGGCCTGACCATAGGTTCGTTGATCAACGGTGACCCGACCGAGCTGCTGACTGTGTTTGTTCAGTACTTCTTTTCGTTGATCGTGCTGCCAGTTCTGATCGGCAATCGAAGCTTTGATCAGATCGTCCTTCTGATGAAGGCATTTATTATTGGTATGGGCATTGTTGTGCTGTTTGGCATCTATGCAATCAACTTCATGGAAGACCCGCTACACCGGTTTGTATCCGCCAATGGTCGCATGCTTTCGCTGGTCGAGCGGGCAAATGAATGCGCGCTTATGCTGGCGATGGCCATCGTTTTCCTGCTTAGCCTGATCCTGCAGAAGCAAAGCAGCCGCATCTGGGGGCTGATCGGGCTGCCAATCCTGTTTTACGGCGTCATCCTGACCGGTTCGAATTCTGGTCTGATCGTGACCATAGTGGGGACTGTCGCCATTATCCTCAGCAGCGGGTCCCCGCGTCATGTTGTGACCCTGATCGTCGGCACGTTGATTGCGGTTTTGGTAGTCCTGAACTTTGGTGAGCTTTTCTTGCCCGAGGTCTTTCGCGAACGAGTGCTGAATGCCGTTCTTGCAGGTGACATTAGCCAGGCGGGCACGTTCTCTGACCGGCTATTCCTGCTGCAAGAGGCCTTCGAGGTATCACGTGGCA
Source organism: Ruegeria sp. CDSB114 (assembly GCF_059611025.1). Classification (NCBI taxonomy): domain Bacteria; kingdom Pseudomonadati; phylum Pseudomonadota; class Alphaproteobacteria; order Rhodobacterales; family Roseobacteraceae; genus Ruegeria; species Ruegeria sp. CDSB114. The sequence goes on along the minus strand of NZ_JBXWOT010000003.1, from coordinate 291,675 downwards.
CTTTGTTGATCGGGCTGGGTGCAAACCAGTACAGCCTGGCCAGCGAACAGGGAATCGTGGTTCATTCGGCCTATTTGCTGACTCTGTCCGAAGGTGGCTTGATTTCTCTGCTCGGTATGGTCGGCTTTATTTTGGCCAGCATATACTTGGCCTGGATGGCCATTTCTGTCGGCCGCTCGCCATCGGTCGGGGCACTGACCATCGTTGCCATGCTGATGTATGTCGTGCTGCTTGCCGGAGCGACGACCTTTTATGCCCGGTTCTGGAACGTACCCTTTGTCCTAGCCATTGCGCTTAGCGTGTCGCGCCTGCCGGTGTTTGGACCAACGAATACACTTAGGAGAATGTCGTGAAATTATTGCAAAAACTGATGCTTTCTGTGATCGCGGCTTCGGCTTGTTTTATCGGTGCGCTTCAGGCCGAGGAATATGTTCTGGCACCGCAGGACAAGATCAATTTGCGTGCGATGCGCTGGGATCCGGTGGGCGCGTCTTTTGTGAACTGGCAAGGCGTTTCCGGTGAATATGCGCTTTCTTCGGGAGGAATGCTGATGGTGCCTCTGGCCGGTCAGGTTCATGCTGAAGGGCGAACGACCGAAGAATTGGTACTGCTGCTGGAAACTCAGATGCGCACTCGCGTGGGGATGGCAGAACCGCCTCATCTGGCGATCGAAGTCATCGGCCATCTGCCCGTATACATTCTGGGGGATGTCCAGATTCCAGGCTCGTACCCCTATCGGCCCCAACTGACTGCGCAGCAGGCGATGGCGCTTGCGGGCGGGGAATACCGGTTGCCGTTGCAAAATGACGTAGGAACGAACTTTACCGGGCTGCGGGTTCAGGGTGAGGTTCAGCTGTACAATGAACAGATCGAAGCTCTGCAAGCCGAACAACGCCGACTGCTGGCTGATCTGTCAACACTAACCCCGGACGGTGGTGATGCCAAAATTGAACCCCCGCAAGGTCTGCAGGGGGAGATTCTGCAAGCGGATCAACAGGCCCGGGAAGGGCAGGGTGAACGCATCATCCAACTACAGGAAACCCTCAAAGATCAGATCGATAGCCTCGAACGGCAGCTGGAATTGCGCGCAAATCAGATCGGGATCACGCGCAAAGATCTGGATGATGCTCTGGCACTACAGAAAAAGGGCCTTACGGTCAGTTCCCGCGTGTCATCTCTGTCCAACTCGCTGAACGACCTGGAAAGCAAAAGCGTGGATATCGAGATCGCTCTGGGCTTGGCCCGGCAACAGCTGAACCGCGCGCAACGCGATGAGCTGGAGTTGCTTGATACCGCGCGCTCGAATGCGCTGGTGCGGCTGAATCTGGTGCAGATCGAACTCGAGGATTTGCAGACCCGGCTGGGCACCGCGAAAATCCTGCAGGCCGAGCTGGCAGCGCTTGGCGTTGTTGAAGAGGTTGATGCGGTCGAAGAGATCGTGATCGTATACTCGGTCACCCGCGCGGCCGGAGGAGCCGCAACGGCGATTTCGGGTGACACTGTCTTGTCCCCCGGGGATACGCTTTCGGTTTCTCGAACCTTCGTCACGCAAACACAATAGATTTCAGTTCAATGATTTATGGTTCAGCGCGCGGTTCTGATGTCCGGCGCTGAGCCAAAAAGGCGGCAGGCCAGAATGAAAAAGATACGCGTTTTATTTCCCTTTGCAGGTTGGGCAGATCTGGGCGGCAGTCATGTTTCCGCGCTCAAACTTGCGTCCTGTCTGGACCGGGATCAGTTTGAACCATTGGTCCTTTGCCACAACGAAGCCGGGTCGGTCGGGCAGTATGCTCAATCGCTGGGTCTGAATATCGAAGTATTGCAGGGCCCCAGGCTTATGGGCCCTCCAAACAATAAAACGGATGCGGATGTTGGCTTTCCGGAATACTGGACCCGGACCTACGGCCAGCTCGTCCGGTTTTTGCGGGGCAAAAAGCCAGATATCGTCCACACAAATGAGGGTCGATTGCATGTGAATTGGGTGTTTCCGGCCAGACGGTTGGGGATCAAGCATATCTGGCACCACAGGCAGGATCCGCGCGCGGTAGGCGTTAACTATGTCGCGCCGGTGTTTTCGAACCGTATCCTAAGCGTGTCGTATTTTTCGAAACCCTCGCGTCCGATACGCTCGGTTGACAAAAAGTTTCAGGTCATCCGCAGCCCCTTCGACCTGAGCATTCAGCGCCCGGATCCAGACGCGGCGCGTCGGATGATCCTGAACGAAATCGGTGCGCCGGAAAATGCAGTTCTTCTGGGATATTTTGGCCATTTGGAACCGCGAAAACGGCCGGTTCATTTTGTCCAAAGCCTTGTGGCCATTCAGAAACAGCTTGCGGACAGGCCGGTACATGGCCTGCTGTTTGGCAAAGTACTCAATCCCGATGACGGGTTGGACTCAGGCTCCATGGACGTGGCCCGAGAACAGGGGATGGGCGCGCAGATTCATATGATGGGTTTTCGGCAGGATGTTGAAAAGTGTATGGTCGCAATGGATGCCACCCTTGTGCCGGCCTTGAACGAGCCATTTGGACGCACCTTGATCGAGGCAATGCACCTTGAGCTGCCTGTTGTGGCCACACGGCACGGCGGCAATGTCGAGGCTATCGATCATGGCAAAACCGGTTTTCTGGTAGACCCGCAGGACCCCGAGGCCTTTGTTGAGCCGGTCATCTCTCTGATTGGGGACCCGAGCCTGAGGCAGCAGGTAACACAGGCTGCATACCAATATGTGCAGGATAATTTTGGGTTGGATAAACACGTGGCCGAAGTGTCTGACGTGTACCGAGAATTGGTTTCGTAATCCGGATGCGAAATGTAAGGTTTTGGGGGTAAAATGGGTTTGCCGAACGAACGAAAAATAGATTTCCTGATTTTCGGTGCTGCGAAATGTGCGACCACTTGGTTGCAGAATTCATTGACGGCTACACCGCAAATTTTCATGCCGGATCCCGAGCTGCACTATTTCTCGGATCATTATGACCGGGGGGCGGTCTGGTATCGCGATCAATACGAGGGTTATTCAGACCAGAGTATCGTAGGCGAAAAATGCAATACCTATCTGACACATCCAGAGGCGGCCAAAAGGATTGCCCGTGACTATCCTGATGTCAGGTTGATCCTGCAGATGCGCGATCCGGTTCGAAGGGCCTATTCCGACTACTGCATGCTGTTTCGCAGAGGCACTGTTGGGGACGACATTCATCGGTATCTGGACCCTGACAAGGCTGGTGATGAAAGGTTCCTGCACAATGGTAGATATGCCTATCACCTGCGCCGTTTCTACGATCTGTTTCCGACCGATCAGATTCTGTTGCTGGCCTACGAAAACACGATCTCACAACCGGTTGAAACCTTACGCCGTGTCGCCGAACACATCGGTTATTCCGGCGTCGTGGAGCCGCCACTAGAAGAGCGGGTCAAAAACAAAAATACGCCAATCGTGCCCTTGCCTCTGAGGCGGGTTCTGGCGCCGCTTCGACCGTTGCTTGACCCGATCCGGCATACGGGGCCGTTAAAGGCCATTCGCAAAGCGGTGGCGCGGCAGGTGGAATACCCTGAATTGCCCGATGCTTTGGCGCAGAAAATGGCCGATTTCTATAGGCCTGACGTTGCCGAGCTTGATGCGATTGATCCGGGTCTCAGCCGTGGATGGCGCAGTTTCTCGGATCAGACGTCGGCTTAGAATGGGCGCGGATCAGTCGGTGGCAGTCGAGGGCAGGGTGGTATCGCTGTCGATCAGCCCCATTTTCCGCAGCAGGATCGTGTTGATCCGGGCGACGTCGAACTCTTGCTCGGCACGCGCCCGCGCGGCCTGACCCATGGATTCGATCAGGCTGCGGTCTTCAACGAATTTTCTCATCGCATCCGCCAGCCCCTCTGGATTGCGTTTGGGGACGATAAACCCGTTTTCCCCGTCGCTGACCGCATCGGCGCATCCCGGGGCATCGGTCGTAATGACGGCGCGCCCTGTCGACATCGCCTCAAGAATGGCGCGGGGGATGCCCTCACGATAGACGGTGGGCAATACGAAGACCGAACATTCCTTGAGAAATGGCCGAACATCCTTGGTTTCGCCCAGATACTCGATATGCCCCTGCTGACCCCATTCTTCGAGCTGCAGTGCATTGACCGAGTCCGGATTGTCATCCAGCGGACCCAAAAGCTGACAACGAACATCAGGGAATTGTTCCCTAAGTTGCCGGGCGGCCTCGGCATATTCGAACACGCCCTTGTCACGCAGCAGGCGCGCGATCATCAGGAAAACAGGCGGATCTGTGGGCGGGTTGGATTTTGCGTATCTGGCGAGGTTGACGCCAGAACCGGGCACAATCGACAGCGCGGCCTTTTTCGCCATCAACCGTCTGCTGCGAAACTCTTCGGCGTCGACCGAGTTGTAAACCAGCACCTCGTCGGCACCTTTCAATCCGATCCGGTAAAGGCCTGTCGCCACCGCTCTCAGCACTTTTCGGCGCAGGGTCAGTTCGGCATCCGCAAATACATAACCTAACCCGGTACACATCGCGAACCGCCGCCGAACGCCGGTCAACCGCGCCGCAAGGCCGCTGAAGATGATCGGCTTCATCGTATAGGCAAAGACGATATCGGGCCGTATTTCCCGGCAGATCCCGATCAGCGTGAACAGGGTGGACAGATCCTGAAATGGATTTAACCCCGCGCGCGCCATGGGGATTTGCCGAAATGTTACGCCAATCTCGGCAAGGGCTGCTTCGGTCGTCGCATCATTTTCCGGTGCGCAAGCAAGTACGTCTGCGCGTTCAGCAAGCTCTTTCAACAGATCATAGCGAAAATTGGTCAGTGAGGTCGTAAGATTGCCGACAAATAGAACTTTTGGACGTCCGCCAGTTGTCGAACTACGTTCGGCAGGTACGACTTGGGCACCGGAAGCGGTGTTGGGAATATCACTCATCAAAGAAACATTTCAAACTTTAAAAACCAAGGTTGAGGCGATGCTGATCCATGTCGCCGAAGCTGTCAACGGGGCTGTCACCAAAGCCGATTGTTGCCTATTTTTCACCTCTGACTGTCTGCGGCCTGATTGTTGAAAAATCACGCTGTTAAGTGACCTGGAACCTTGCATAAGCAATCGATTCAGGTCAGGTTTCGCCTGCCGCGGCACAAAAAGATATTTCCGAAACTGCGGAGTTTGTTTCCAATTCAGGCGCTGGCCGCCAAAAATTTGTTAATTGTTGAGTTTGCCTGACCTCCTCGGATGGTTTGGCGTGAGGTAAAGAAATGATCCGGAAATCCTGCTGTCTAAATTTGAGCAATAATAGGCTTGGCCCATCTTCCATCGGCTATCCTCTGGCCGCTTATCTGAAGGGAAACAGCTGATGCCCAAATGGCCATTCTTCGAAGAAGATGAAATTGATGCTGTCAGCGCAGTGCTAAGATCCGGTTGCGTGAATGCCTGGACCGGCCCCGATGTCAAAGAGTTCGAACGTGAATACAGCGCCTATACCGGCGCGCAGCATGCGATCGCCATGGCAAATGGCACGGTCACTCTGGACGCCGCGCTGCTGGCGTTGAACATCCGACCCGGAGACGAGGTTATCGTCACACCGCGTAGCTTTATCGCGTCTGCCAGTTCGATCCTTCTGGCCGGTGGCAAGCCGGTATTTGCAGATGTGGATCGCGAGAGCCAGAATATCACCGCAGAAACGATTGCACCGGTTCTGACCGACAGAACCGTGGGGATTATCGCAGTCCATCTGGCCGGGTGGCCATCGGATATGGCGGGTCTCATGGATCTGGCGCGCAGTCGGGACCTCTGGGTGATCGAGGATTGCGCGCAGGCGCATGGTGCCATGATCGGTGACCAGCACGTGGGAACCTTTGGCACCTGCGGCTCGTATTCTTTCTGTCAGGATAAAATCATCACAACCGGCGGCGAAGGCGGAATGCTGATCACCAATGATGATGAATTGTGGTCCAAGGTCTGGAGTTATAAGGATCACGGTAAAAACTATGAACAGGTGTTTAACAAAAGCCACCCTCCGGGGTTTCGCTGGCTACATAGTGGCCAGCCGGGCACCAATCTGCGGATGACCGGGCTTTCCGCCGCCATCGGGCGCATTCAGCTGGCGAAATTGGACGGGTGGCGCGCCCATAGAACCAGAAATGCCGAGATTTTGGCGGAAGCTCTATCCGGATGCGCTGCGTTTCGGGTACCTGTTCCACCTGCCGGGCTGACACACGCCTATTACCGGTTTTATGCGTTCATAAGACCAGAGAATCTGGCCTCGGGTTGGAGCAGGGATCGCATCATAGCTGAGATTTCTGAGGCGGGTTTCCCCGTGTTCTCGGGCAGTTGTTCTGAAATATATAGAGAAGAGATGTTCGCACGCCTTGGTGTCGGCCCGGTTGATCCCTTGCCGGTGGCGAAAGAGCTTGGTGAAACCAGCCTTGCTTTTCTGGTTGATCCGACCTGGTCGCATCAAGACATCACCGGTCTGGCAGAATTTGTACGCCAAATCGGAGATCGGGCGCGTGCATAGGCAGTTCACACCGCCGCATCCAGGGCGCGTGTCTGAAGGTTCCGACCCGGCATGTGCCGCCGGATCAGGTTAGTGAGTTTCGGGTGTTGAACGGATGATCATGCATGTCATCACCGATTTTTCCGGTCAGGGCGGGGCCCAGGCGATGCTGGCGCGGCTGATTGCCAAATCCGGGGATCGGGTATTGGTGGTGTCGCTGACGGAGGTTTCGGACAGGATCAAAAGCCAATGTGCAAATCCAAACGCCGTTCTGATCGGATTGAATGCCAGATCACTGTCGTCCATGCCCCGCGCGATATTGCAGATATCGCGTCTTATCCGTCAGTATAAACCGCAGGCGGTTCTGTGCTGGATGTACCATGCGATGGTCATCGGGCTGATTGCCAGCTGGATATCAGGTCGAAAGGTGCCAATTTACTGGACGGTGAGGCAGGCTTTGGACGACACCAGCTCGTTCACGCGCAGCACACGGATTGCGGTGGACCTGTGTCGGCGTTTGTCGGGCAGGTGCGCGGGGATCATTTATAATTCGCAACGCGCATTGGATCAGCACGCGAAGAACGGGTTTGCTGCTGCGCGGTCTTGCGTCATTCCGAACGGTCTGATCATGCCGCAAGTGAAATTGGTGCGGAACGATCCGCCCAGGGTTTTCGGGATTGCGGCGCGGTTTCATCCACAGAAGGATCACGAAACCCTTTTCCAGGCTCTGTCCCTGGCGCTGCGGTCAGTCCCCGATCTGCGCATCATCGCGGCCGGAGAGAATATGTCGCCTGAAAACTCCGAAGTACAATCATTGCTGGCGCGCTATAACCTGACTGCGGACAATGTAGAGCTGTGCGGCGACCTGCATGATATGGCTGCATTCTACAAACGGATTGATGCGCTGGTGCTTTCATCCCGAACCGAAGGGTTTCCGAATGTCATTGTCGAAGCGATGAGCTATGGCCACCCCGTTGTGTCGACGGATGTGGGTGATGCGGCGGTGATCATTCGCGACTGCGGATTGATCGTACCGCCCCGCAACGCGGAATTGCTGGCAGACGCTTTGGTCCATGCCGCAAATTGGTCGGCCCCGGAGTATCTGGAAAAAAGAGAAAAAGCCCGGGCGATTGTGGCCAATACCTACCAGCTTGACCGCGTTGCCGCGCAGTATCGGAACATTTTGGAGAGCGGCAGTCTTGATCCCGAAAAGATTGCCTCTCAGCCAGAACAGAAGGGGATCTGAGCGATGTGTGGCATCACCGGATTTATCAACTTTGGCACCGTTGATCGGTCTCAGGCCTCATCCGTCCTTGGCAGAATGTGTCAATCGATTGAACACCGTGGCCCGGATGGAACCGGGTTGTTTGTGGACCCAGATCAGGGTGTGGCCCTGGGGCATCTGCGTCTGGCCATTATTGATCTGTCGGAAACTGGGGTACAGCCGATGGATTCCGCCGATGGCCGGTTCACCATTGTGTTCAATGGTGAGATCTATGGCTATCTGGAACTGCGTCAGGAATTGCAGGATCTGGGCATAAGCTTCAGGGGCACATCTGATACCGAAGTTTTGCTGGCGGCGATGCAGCTTTGGGGTATCCGCAAGACACTGGACCGCGTCCACGGGATGTTTGCCATTGCCGTGTTTGACCGGAAAACCCAGAGCGTGACACTGGCGCGCGACCGGATTGGCAAAAAACCTCTCTATCTGGGCCTGGCCGGGAAAACCGTTCTGTTTGGGTCCGAATTGAAGTCACTGCGCGCGCATCCGGAATTTGGACCGGCAGAGGTGGACCGCGCAGCCTTAGGATCGTTTCTTCGGTTGGGATATATTCCTGCCCCGCGCACGATTTACCCAAATGTCCTGAAACTACCTGCGGGCTCTATGGTCGAGATCAAACTTGACACCCCACCGGCCTCGCTGGATGTGCTTCTGCAAGGGATCGAGCGGTTTTGGGATATCGAGGCGGTAGTCACCGAGGCACGCGCAAACCCATATCCCGACGATGAAACAGCAATAGCTGAAATCGAATCCGAACTGCTGCGCGCGGTGGGCGAGCGGATGGTTGCGGATGTGCCGGTTGGGACCTTCCTGTCGGGTGGCATCGACTCGTCGCTGATCACCGCGATGATGCAAGAGCAGTCGAACAGAAAAGTGCCCAGCTTTACCGTGCGTTTCGATGACGAAGACACCAACGAAGCCGACCATGCAAAGGCCATCGCCGAATATCTTGGGACGGATTACCACGAGGTGACGGCGACGCCGGAAATGGCGTTTCAAGCCATCGAAGGCTTGCCGCAGGTGTTTGACGAACCTTTCGCCGACCCGTCGCAACTACCAACCCTGCTGGTTTCGCAACTGGCGCGCCAGCAGCTTAAGGTCGTCATGTCCGGCGACGGCGGTGACGAGTCGTTTGGTGGCTATGCTCGCTATGTTCGGATGCAGGCTTTTGAACGCCTGAAGGGCAAGATGCCTGACCTGGCGATTCAGGCGCTGTCGCAGACGCCGCAATCGGTGCTGAGCGCTCTGGTGCCTGTCCTCAAGCCATTCGCCCCAAGCAGCATGCGTGACGATCTGAGCGCGGATCGTCTGGCCAAGCTGGCGCCGGTTCTGCAGGGGCGAGAGTTCCAGTGCCGCTATCAGGCCCAGTTTTCGATCTGGTCCTCCGGTATGCTTGGAAAGTCCGGCATCCCGCTGGGCAATGAGATCGGAACGCATGATTTGCCCGCAGGGTTGAGCCAGTTGGACAGCATGATGTTGTTGGATTCGCTCTATTATTTGCCGGATGATATTCTGGTGAAGGCCGACCGCACTTCGATGTCGGTGGGCCTTGAGATGCGCGCGCCGTTGTTGGACTACCGCGTTGTCACCGCCGCCTGGCGCTCTTCGGCATCGCTTCGGTGCGACGGGAAGGTTGGCAAGGTGGCGTTGCGGGAGCTTTTGAAAAAGCGGGTTCCGCAATCGCTGTATGACCGGCCAAAGCGCGGGTTCGGTATCCCACTCAACGCTTGGCTGCGCGGGCCCCTAAAGTCCCGTGTTTCCAGCATTCTTCTGGATGGGAACGGGCTTGAGGGTTTCGTGGACAAGGCAGCGCTGGAAAAATGCTGGGCCGAGCACCAATCAGGCAAACGCAACTGGGGTGCTCAGCTGTGGACGGTCTTTATGTTCCAACTATGGTCCGAAGCGTGGATGCGCTGATCGCAGCTTGGCGATTTTGCGATCAGTCAGTCAGATAACCGACCTGACCAAGACAAAGCCCTCAGCCGCGGCCCGGTGAACCGTCGCGCCACGCAAAGTTGCCAACGCTTTCAAGCTCTGAACCGAACGCTCGTGCGGGGGCTGTTTGACCTGGCTTGCAAATAACTGGAAGGCTTCCAGTTTACGCTCCAATGTGTCCGAAATATCCACAAACATGTTCGGCACGAATGGCGGCGTCAGATATGGCGCGTTCCAATTTGTCTCGGACAGCGTCTCATAGGCCGCGATCGTCGTCGGGTATTTGTCCTGATAAGGTCGGCTTGCCACCAAAGTCGAAAGGAAACTCAACTGGTGGTCCAGATGGATGTCGCCGGGATGCGGCGCCAGGATGACACTTGGGTCGAGATCGCGGATCAGTGTTCCCAGACCTGCGTTCAGGTCACCATGGGGGTGCTCAGCCAGTTCGGCGGCAGGGAAATCCAACCAGTGCGTATGCGTCACACCAAGATGCTCATGTGCGGCCCTGGCTTCGGCCTGTACATTGGCGATCTGTTCCGTGCTGAACCGGGGCGACCGACCCGTTGTGACAATCGCGATATGGACTGCGCGACCTGCATCTGCCAGTCGTGCGATGGTGCCGCCAGCCCCAAGGACTTCATCATCCGGGTGCGGAGCAACCACAAGTACCGGTCCGTCCTGTCCGTCAAAAGGTGTCAGCGTTGTCATTCGGAATTCCTGAGCTTTGAGTGCAGTTCGGGCGGCGCATCGGCGCCGGTCCAGCTTGTGATGTCTAGACATTTCCCATCCCCACAGGCGACCGTAAACCGGTTTCCTTCGATGGCCTGTATCTGACCAGGCAGGCCGATATAGTAGCCCTGCAGGGCGGTGTTCTGTACACCCAGCAGGACCAACTTCTCACCGGAGGCAGTGTAGGTGAAAGCGCCGGGATAGGGCGGTCCGGCTGCGCGTATCAACCGGTTAATCTCTGCCGCGGGTCTAGTCCAGTCGATCAGCCCGTCCTCGGGCCGCCGCCGCGCGCAAAGGCTGATCCCGGTTTCTGGCTGCGGAGCCGCCGGGATATCGCCTTCAGAGATTTGCGTCAGAAGCTGAGGCAGCAGCTGCGTCAGGGCCTGAAGCGCCCGGTCATACAGTTCGCGCGCTGTTACCGTGTTGGGATCGACCGCATATCGAGCTTGCGCCGCAATCGGGCCGTCATCGGCCCCTTCACCCAGCCAGAACAATGACGCGCCTACATCGGTTTCGCCCAATATGACAGTCCAGGGGATCACACCGCGCCCGCGCAGACGGGGCAGGGCGGATGGGTGAAACCCGACGCATCCGATCTTTGCCTGGGCCCGAAATTCCGGCCCGCAAATCTGAGACCACCCGATGACCAGTATCAGATCAGGTTTTACGGCTTGAATGGTTTTGATTGTTCCGGCCGAGTCACTTTTGGCGGTATAGTGGACAGGAATATCATACCGATCTGCAGTGGGTTTGAGATCTGCAAAATCAGAGTGCCGGTGAGACAAGTCCGGCGGTAGTGTCACCACCAAATCCGGTACAAACCCTCGGGCACATATGGCGGATAAGGCGACATGCGATCCTTCGACCGCCCCCACAAATACCGTCTTCATGCAGGTGTCTCCTTTCGGCTGTCCAGCCAGTTGTCTGCGGCCTGAATTCGGTCAGGGCGTTTATGCTCTCCGGCCAAGGCTACCATAATGGTTTCGAACAATATCTTCAGATCAAGCGACAGTGACCGGTGCGCGACATACCATAGATCCAGCTTTAGCTTCTCGTCATTTGAAAGCGCGGTATTGCCGCTGACCTGAGCCCACCCTGTCAGACCGGGCCGAACCGTGCAGCGCAACCGCCCATTGTCTCCAAACTCTTCGATGGTTTCGGGAAGCAGGGGACGGGGGCCAACAAGGGCCATATCTCCGCGCAAGATGATCACAAGCTGGGGCATCTCATCCAGCCTTACGCGGCGCAGAAGCTTGGTGGTTTTTGTCTGACGTTCCGAATCTGGCAGCAAAGCCCCGTTTTGATCGCGTGTGTCGGACATTGTTCTCAGCTTCCAGATGCGAAAGACGCGCCCGTTGCAGCCTGCCCGCCGTTGGCCAAAAAACAAAGGTTGCCCGACCGAAAACAGCACAATCACACAACCCGCCAGAAAAAAGGGCAGCGCGATCGTGCCCGCGATCAGGCAACACAGTATTTCGAGAAATCTGTTCATATTCAAACCCAAGAACTGTAGCTGAAAACTACGAATATCAAACCAAGAACCAACATCTCCCCGGATCATCCTGCTGGCCGGATCCAAGTTCCGGCGCACTGATACGAAGTCTGGGCTGAGTTGATCCCAAATCGATTCTCGATTCAAGCGGCAGAGCTGACCGGCACCCTGACTATGCGGAAATTTTTCCAAGCATGCGCCAAGTTCACAAAGCCTTTGTCAGGAAAACCGGCCTGCGACTCATTAGAGGATTGGCCGAAAGGAGTTGTCATCTTTGTTGCGTCTTGGTTCACAATGCCCCGATAGGGGCTTATTGTGGATCGATTGGGCAATATTGAGACCCGGACAGCGGCCCCCGAAGATTTCATCGGATTGAGAAAATGACTGTAATTTTCCCCGTGAGATTAGCATTTCTCTTGTTTACGCTAGGTCAATCGGCGCTCAAGTCAGCCGAAACAGGGAGGAAATTCTGCAACCCTCAGCAAAATATCAGTCAAAGAGTACTTCAGAAAACGCTGCAATTCGTTAATGAAGTGTGAAGAAATTACTTTTGAGGGCGCGGAAACGTATGTTAGCGTTGAAGGAGATTGAAGAAATTGCGCTAACCGGCGAACCAGAGGAACAATTTTGTTACTTGCGCGAATTATTATTATTAACGAGTGAAGTGAGTGTGTTCAACTTGGGCGATTGAGACAAGCTCAAGTGAAGGGGGCAAAACAAAGATACGGGTACAAGGCTTTCGGTTGATCATCTGATCGCGAGCCTTTGGTTTATATAGGACAGCTGCAAGCGGTCTGTGAGTGATCAGTTGGGAGCTGTGGCAATGTTTTGATGCTGCAGGACCCTGTTGGGTAACGATGTACGAGTAATTCTCGACCGGAATTGAGCCGGTGATGAGATAAAGGGGTGAGGTAAATGGTTTCGGGTTTTCATTGCTGGCAAACGCAGATTGTTAGTGAGTTGCGTGCCAATCATCGATTAGTCTTTGGAGACATTGTTGCTTCGTCTTTCTCAGCCGTAGTGGCAATCAATCTTGCGAATGGTGGAACGGTAGCGCAACAGATGGCGCCAGCCATGTTCCCGCTGATGCTCTTGTCCAGCCTGATTGGACTGGCGGTTTTCCCGCTTGCGGGCATGTACCGGCGCCACACACGCTCGACATCACTGCGAGACATTCGTCTGATTCTGCGGGGATCGACAATGTTGGTCCTGTGCCTCATGGCTGCCAGTGCAGTTTTCGAAGTGACCAAGGCTGTACCCTTCGCTGCTTTCATTATTCAGCTTGGCTTGATGATCCTTCTGCTCAGTGCCCTGCGTGTAGTTGCCCGTAGCCGTGAGCTGAATCGCCAGAATGCGCGGTTGATGGCCGAACATCAGGACAAAGTTCCGGTGCTTTTGGTTGGTACAGGTGCAAGTTGTGATCTATTTGTCAGGTCTTTGCGGAATACGCATTCCAAGTATCAGCCGGTGGGCATTATTGACGATGCGCGCAATACCATGGGGCTGTATTTCCACGATGTTCAGATTATCGGATCTCTTCTGGATGCCGATCGCGTGGTCGAGCGGCTTAAAGCCTGGGATCATTTGCCCAGACGCTTGTTCCTGACCGAACCGATCACGCATTTTGAAAGTGACGGCATCCGCAAGCTGACCAGCTGGTGTGAATCCAACGGTATCGCTGTCTCACGCGTGCCGGGTCTTGGGGAAGAAGGCCAGGATGCGGCCAATGGCTGTATTATCAACCCGGAAGAAATTCTCGAGCGGCCACAAAAAGCTGTCGAACGCTCGATGTTGCGCGAGATGTTCCGTGGGCGCCGCGTATTGGTGACCGGTGCCGGTGGTTCGATCGGTAGCGAACTGGCACGTCAGATAGCCTCTTTCGATCCGGCGGAACTGGTGATGATCGACCATTGCGAGTTCAACGCCTATTCCATCGACATGGATTTGTCGCAGAACTTTCCAGATGTTCCTCGGCGGATGTATATCGCAAGCATTCGCAATGCGTCGCGTGTGAATGACATCTTTGAACGTCATCGCCCCGAGCTGGTATTCAATGCCGCAGCCCTGAAGCATGTTCCGATGGTTGAGATGAATCCCTGCGAGGGCGTTTTGACCAATGTGATCGGAACCCGTAACGTCGCGGATGCGGCCCGGAACTATGGTGCTATCGCGATGGTGCAGGTTTCCACCGACAAGGCTGTAAACACCACCAATGTGATGGGTGCAACGAAGCGCGTTGCTGAGTTCTACGTTCAGGCGCAGGACCGTGTAACCAACGGAACCGAGGAAGAAACCCGGTTCTTCTCGGTACGGTTTGGCAATGTTCTGGGGTCGTCGGGCTCACTGATCCCGCTGTTTCAACGTCAAATCTCGAACGGTGGTCCGCTGACCGTGACCGATCCCCGGATGGAACGGTACTTCATGACCATCCGTGAGGCCGTGCAACTGACTCTGGTTGCGGCCGCAAGCGGGTTGAAAATGGAAAGCAGCCACGGAGAGATATTCGTTCTGGATATGGGTCGGCCGGTCAAGATCGTGGATTTGGCAGAACGGATGATCCGCCTTGCCGGGCTAAAGCCTTATGAGGATATCGACATCGAATTCATTGGAATTCGTCCAGGCGAAAAGCTGTTCGAGGAATTGTTTGATGCGTCTGAGAAGCGCCACGAATGTGGCATTCCGGGCGTCGGATCCGCACGGCCCGAGGGCATTCCCGTCGCCCGCCTGCGCGCCATGATCCGGAAACTGGAACAGGCTGCGGCAGAAGGTGACGAACTGGCTGCCAAACGCCTGCTGAAAGAGTTGGTGCCAGGGTATGGTGCAAATGGCCTGCGTCCGGTTCCGATCTCGGAATTCTCGTCTAAGCCCATTTTCAAAAGCGCTGGCACAAACGCAGCAAATGCAGTCAGTCAGTCTGAAGGAGAAAACCCGGAACTGTTGCCCGCTGGCAGCTGATTAAGAATTGTTTTCTAGTGTCGGTTATTTTGCCGAATTTGGTTTCTGTGTTTAATATTTCCGCCGAAAGGGCCAACATTTGATGGCGAGGCTTAATATACGCTCGGCTTTCGCGCCGTCAGAGGAACGTGCGCAGGTGGTACGGTTTATCTGGGCCGGCCTGATCAACACGGCGTTTGGCTACAGCGTGTTTGCCCTATTGATTTTTGCGGGCATGCATCCACAGCTTGCGCTTCTGCTTCAGTTTATCTTGGGTGTGATCTGGAATTTTTGTATCCACGCCCGGTTTGTCTTTGGCGTGCAGGGATACCGCCGTTTCCCGCTATATGCGATGTCTTATGTCGTGCTGTATTTTGTGAATGCGCTGCTTTTGCGCGGTTTGATGCAGGTTGGGCTTGATCCCTATCTGGCACAGGCGGTCGCATTGGGGCCGGTTGTCATATTGTCTTACCTCATGATTTCGCGTGCGCTTGGCCGGGGTCAAGCGTTGGATCGGAGGGGCTGAGATGAGCGATGCGAGAATATCAAGCTTTAAGGGCACCACCCCGTCAAGTACGCGCATGGGTGCTATGCTTGGGATCGTGACCGCTGGTCTGGGGCTTGTGTTGCTGATTGCCGGTTTGTTCGGCCGCCTGATGACCTATGATCTGCGCCGGGATGAGCTGATGTTCGTCCCTCCGGCGCGTTTGCTCGGAGAGTGGGAGCTCTATTCGGACTTCTTCTACAATCACGTCCCTTATTCGGCGTGGTATTATCTTGGGTCCGGCATTCTGTTCGATGAGTTCGGCCTGTTGGGGTCCGCTCGGATCGGCCTGTTTCTGGCCTGGCTTGGATTGATCGCTGCGACTGGCTGGGTAACGCTGCGCTTGTCAGGATCGCCGGTTCTCGCCGTCTTTTCAGTTATCGGCATCGTGACATGCGAGCTGTTTCTGACCGGTGCCGGTATGGCCGCAACCAACAATCTGTTGCCACTGCCATTTGCGGTCATCGGGCTTGGCCTGTTTTTGATCGAGACGTCAAAGCCCGCGCCGCGATTTTTGACGCTGGTCCTATCGGGCGTCGCATTGTCTATTGCGGCGGGGATGAAGGTCAGTGCGGTACTGTTTATTCCGCCGATTGCTCTTGCCGCATTCTTGTTGCCTGCGGATGTTTCGATGGCACGACGACTGAAAGCCGTGGTTCTGCCGCTGCTGATCGGAGGGTTGATCGGGGCCTTGCCCCTGTTTGCCTTCCTGCTCGCTGATCCGGGCGTCTTTCTGGCGCATGTCTTGGGGTTTCACACCGGACCACATGTCGCCTATTGGGAGGCCAACGCCGCAACAGAACCGGGGCTGGCCCTGGGATTGTCGGGCAAGTTGATGCTGGCCCATTCGGCATGGGTGGCCGGAGTGGGCTTGGTGATGGTTATGGCCATTCTGTCCGTGCTTTGGATTATCCTGCGTGGTGGTGCGCGTGTCGACGAAATGCAGCCCTCGCAACTGCGGCATGGTGGTGTTGTTCTGGCGATCATTATCTTGACTGCCTCAATGGCTTTTGTTCCAACGCCCGGTTTTCCGCAATATTATATCCAGCCTCTGGTCTGTCTGCCTCTGCTGCTCGCGGTTCTGTTCCGTCGGCTTGACCCGCCACGGCGGCACGAGGCAGTGCCTGTGCTTGCGGCAGGTATTGTCTTGATGGTCATCCTGGGACTCCCGCGTATTGGGATGGGCCTGGTCTCGCTGACAGAGCCTTCGAAGTTCACCTCGGCCCGTTTTGCCGGTTCCGGCGCTGTCCTGCGGGATGCGGTGGTAGGCAGTGCACTGCCTGATGGTCCGGTCGCGACTTTGCTGCCGATCTATCCGCTTGAGGCGGGCTTGAGCGTTTATCCAGAATTTGCAACGGGGCCATTCGCTTACCGAATTGCACCCTTCACGGATCCGGAACTTGCCGGCAAATACGTGATGGCAGGCGCCGAAGACTTACCGGCTCTGTTTGCAGATAACCCGCCTTCGGCTTTCCTGCTTGGATACGATTCCGTTCTGGAAGCCCCATTGTTGAGCTATGCGCGGGCAAACAACTACCGCCCGGTCGAATTATCAGGTCTGAACAACCGCTACGGCCAAGGTGTGGTATACTTGAAAGCTGCAGGGGCTGAACAATGACCAGTGCCTGCGCGACTCAACCTGCCTATATTTTTCCTGGGCGGGCCCATTCACATGACCATCAATTCTATTGATCGAATAAAGGAAGGATAGACAATGAAAACGGTACTTCTGGCTGGTGGACTAGGCTCGCGTCTGGCCGAAGAAACGGTTTCCATTCCCAAGCCCATGGTTGAAGTGGGCGGGCGTCCGATCATCGCACGCGTGATGGATATCTACAGCCATTTCGGGCATCGTGATTTTGTTGTGGCTGCCGGGTACAAAGCATTGCTGCTGAAGCAGTTCTTTGCCAATTATCACCTGATCGCCAACAATATATCGGTATCGTTGGACACTGGGGAATTGCAATTGGTCCCTTCTGCTCCGGGCGGGTGGAATGTGTCAGTGGTCGACACCGGTGCGCATACCATGACCAGTGGTCGTATCCGTCGGCTCAAGGATTGGCTGACTCCTGATGAGCCGTTCATGTGTACCTATTCGGACGGCGTGGGAAATATCGACATCAATGCACTGATTGATTTCCACAAATCACACGGCAAGCTGGCGACCGTAACTGCGGTTCAGCCCCCGGCGCGGTTTGGTAACATCGAGCTCAAGGGCGACAGGGTTGACGCCTTCACCGAAAAGGTCCGCAATCGCGAAACCTGGATCAATGGCGGCTTCTTCGTCTTCGAGCCGGGCGTCTTGGACTATATGGTTGATGACAATGAGCCGCTGGAACAGACCCCGCTGACCCAGATGGCCCGCGACGGAGAGCTGATGGCCTATCGCCACGATGGGTTCTGGCATCCGATGGACACTCTGCGCGACAGGAATACGCTGGACGGTCTGTGCGAAGGTGAAACG
This sequence comes from Ruegeria sp. CDSB114, assembly GCF_059611025.1. Classification (NCBI taxonomy): domain Bacteria; kingdom Pseudomonadati; phylum Pseudomonadota; class Alphaproteobacteria; order Rhodobacterales; family Roseobacteraceae; genus Ruegeria; species Ruegeria sp. CDSB114. Next base: position 273,801 of record NZ_JBXWOT010000003.1, on the reverse strand, counting down.
CCGCCCTGGCTGAATTTCAACGAAGGTTCGGGCAAGAGCTACCCTGCTCTGGCGATATGAGGTGAACCGTGAGCGGGCAGGTCAATTCTCAGTTTGATGGCGTTTTTGCCGGCCGCCGTGTTCTTGTGACCGGGCATACCGGCTTCAAGGGCGGGTGGATTTGTGCATGGCTGAGGCGTCTGGGGGCAGAGGTGACAGGCTTGTCATTGCCTCCCGAACAGGGGCATTCATTCTTTGATGCCTGTTCTGTTGACGGGCTGACCGACAGCCGGATTGCGGATATCCGCAATCGTCAGGCGGTGCTGGATACACTGTCAGGGGTGGACACTGAAATCGTGTTCCACATGGCTGCACAGCCTTTGGTGCGCCGGTCCTATAGGGATCCTGCCGAAACCTTTGCGACCAATGTATCTGGAACGGCCCATGTTCTGGATGCCGCTTTGGGGATGCGCTCGTTGAAGGCGGTGGTCGTTGTCACCAGTGACAAATGTTACGACAACAAGGAATGGACCTGGGGTTATCGCGAAAACGATCCGATGGGCGGCAGGGACCCATATAGCGCCTCGAAGGGCTGTACCGAGCTAGTGGCGCAATCTTATGGTCATTCCTTCTTTTCATCAGCGGATGGGCCGCAACTGGCAACAGTCCGGGCCGGGAATGTGTTCGGAGGGGGCGACTGGGGCGAAGATCGGCTTATCCCCGACGTGATCCGCGCATCCGAGGCGGGCGAACCGGTGGTTATCCGCAACCCGCTCAGCGTGCGCCCCTGGCAGCATGTTCTTGAACCGCTGTCGGGCTATCTGGCCTTGGCCGCGCGAATGTATCGGGATGGGCAAAGCTTTGCTGGCGCCTGGAATTTTGGCCCTGATGTGTCGGGGACGGTGGATGTCCGGCAGTTGGCAACCTTGATGCAGGATGCCTGGGGCGACGGAGCTCCACAGTTTTCGATGGCGTCTACTGAACAGACATCTGCCGCGCCGCATGAGGCAGGTATTCTTCGACTGGACAGCACTAAGGCGCAAACGGGATTGGGTTGGCGTCCGCAACTGACATTGCCCGAAGCCGTTCGCCTGACAGTAGACTGGTACAAGGCCCATGCCGCCGGTGCGGAGATGGGTGGGATCACAAACAATCAGATCGGGTTCTACAGTGACCTGATGTCTTCACGGGATTTCGACCGGGCTCCGGTCGCCGCGCAATAGCGGGTTATTGAGGAGAAAAGAATAATGCGAGTGAATTACGGTCAAACCGTGCATGGCCAGGAAGAGATCGACGCGGTTGTCGAAGTTCTGAAAACGTCCACCCAGATGGGCCCCAAAGTGCGCGAGATGCAGGAAAAAGTGGCTGCTTTGTTTTCCAAACGCCACGGCATCATGGTGAACTCGGGGTCATCGGCGAACTATCTCGCGGTCGAGATTCTGGACTTGCCAAAGGGCAGCGAAGTTATCACTCCGGCCCTGACTTTTGCCACGACGGTTGCTCCGCTTGTCCGTCAGGGCCTGATCCCGACCTTTGTGGATGCCGCGGTCGGGACCTATAATATCGACGTAGACGCGATCGAACGCATGATTACGCCAAATACATCTGCCGTCATGATCCCGTCACTGATCGGAAACCTGCCAGATTGGCGCCGTATCCGCGAGCTGGCCGATGCGCATGGCCTGAAGGTGATTGAAGACAGTGCCGACACGCTGGGCGCAACCATCGACGGTACAAGCACGGGCGTCTATTCCGACGTCTCTACCACCAGCTTTTACGGCAGCCACGTCATCAATGGCGCCGGGAATGGCGGCATGTTGTGCGTGAATGACGAAGAGCTTGGCCGCAAGGCGCTTTTGTTGAGGTCCTGGGGGCGGTCGTCCTCGCTGTTTGTGGAATCCGAGGCCATCGAGAACCGGTTCAACGTCAAACTGGACGGGATCGAGTATGATGCCAAATTTCTGTTCGAGGATCTTGGCTATAACGTTGAACCTTCGGAAATCAGCGCGGCATTCGGGTTGGTGCAGCTGAGTAAATTGGACAACAACATCCGCGTGCGCGAAGAGGCCTTCGCTGCTCATCGCGCCTTTTTTGCCCGCTATGAAGACTGGTTTATCCTGCCTGAACAACTGCCGAACTCGCGCACCGGTTGGCTGGCCTTCCCGCTGACATTGCGCGAAGGTGCCCCATTCACGCGGCGCGAGATGCAGATATTCCTTGAGACTTCAGACATTCAAACTCGGCCTGTCTTTACCGGAAACATTCTGCGTCAGCCTGCCATGAAGCAAGTAGAATATCGAGCAGATCCCGCGGGCTATCCCAATTCCGATGCGGTTATGCGCGGGGGTATTCTGCTGGCTTGTCACCATGGCCTGATACAAGCGCAAATCGATTATATGCATGCAAAATTTGAAGAATTTGCATTGAAATTCCAAGGAGCACTGGTCTGATGAACGATCAAAGCATCAATACGTCTGTTCGTACGACCTGCCGTACCTGCCGGTCTACCAACCTTATGCTTGTGCTGCCGATGGGCGATCACCCGCCCGCCAATATGTTCGCACGGCCCGAGCAAAAGGATGTTCCGCAACCGGCTTTCCCGCTGAATACTCAGGCCTGTCTGGATTGTGGCTTGATCCAGGTTGCAGATCAGGTGCCTGCTGATTTCTTTACGGACTATCTTTATGTCCCGTCCGGTGCGGCAACAATGCATACACATTTCGCCGAACTCGCCTCGGTCGCGGTAGAGCGTGCGCAAGGTGGGCTGATCATTGATATCGGTTGTAATGACGGTCTGATGCTGTCCCATGCCAATGATCAGGGCGGGCGCACATTGGGCATCGACCCGGCGGCCAACCTTGCCAAGATTGCCGGCGAACGGGGCGTTCGGGTCCATGTGGACTTTTTCAACCGCGCCACCGCGCAGCAGATTCGTGAAACCGAAGGGCCGGCCAGCGTCATCACGACGACCAATACCTTCAACCATATCGACGATCTGCACGGCTTTACCGAAGGCGTGCTGGACCTGCTGACCGACGACGGCGTCTTCATCATCGAAGTGCCTTGGGGCAAGATGATCCTCGAGACCAACGAGTTCGACAATGTCTATCACGAACATGTCTCTGAACTTAGCCTTCTGTCCGTCGTCAAGCTGGGCCAGTCCGTCGGGCTGGATGTGGTGGATGTCACCAAGCTGCCGGTTCATGGTGGATCGATGCGCGTGTTCATGCAGCCTGCCGCGTTGAACAAAGCCCCAGCGCCGATCGTCGCCGAAATGCTGGCCGACGAAGACGCCGCGGGCATGACCAGCAAAGAGGCTTACGAAGCTTTTGCCGAGCGTGTTCACGTGATGCAGGACAGCCTTGTTTCCATGCTGGCCGACCTCAAGGCATCGGGTAAAACGATCGCTGGCTACGGTGCGCCCGCTAAGGGTAACACGCTGTTGAACTACTTTGATATCGGCACGGAAACTCTGGATTTTCTGGTTGACCGGAACACGTTGAAACAGGGCCTGTATTCGCCGGGCAAGCTTATTCCTGTATTGGCCCCCGAAGCGGTCATGGAACGCAAACCTGATTACCTGTTGGTTTTGGCCTGGAACTTCTTTGACGAAATCCGCGAGCAGATGGCTGATTTCGAAGCCGCTGGCGGCAAGTTCATCGTGCCTTTGCCAATGCCAGTAGTTATTCCCTGAAGGGAAAACAATGACGCGCGTACTGATCACCGGAGCCAGCGGATTCATCGGCTCTCATCTGGCTCGGGCCTGTTTGGCCCGGGGCGATGAGGTCGCTGTGCTTACGCGGCCGGGTTCCTCTCTGGACCGTTTGCAAGATGTTTCGGGAATCCGCGTTTTCACTGATGGTTATTCGGATGTTGCCGCGATCAAACGCGTCGCGAATGCGTTCCGACCCGAGGTAGTTTTGCATACCGCCGCGCAGACAAAATTTGCCGAGACTGATGACCTGGCAGATCTGAATGCCAGTATTTTGCAAAATCTCTCGACGCTGGTTGCGATCCTGTCCGCTTTGGCCATCTGTGATCAGCCGCCCGATGCGTTTGTGCGCACAGGATCCATTGCGGAATATGGTGATATCAAGCTGCCCTATGTCGAAACTTCGCGAGAGAACCCGCGAAGTTCCTATGGTGCGTCTCTGGTGGCCGGAACACAATATATTGAAATGGCTCAGCCCCGGCTGCCGTTCAAGGCTGTTACGGCTCGGTTGGCGCTGACCTATGGTCCCGGACAGTCAGAAGATTTCTTCATACCCCATGCCATTGGCCGCCTGTTGCGGAAAGCCCCGGTTTTCCTTCATCGTCCACATGATCGGCGTGATCTGATACATATTGACGATATAGTCGAAGCGCTGCTTTTGATTGCTGACGCGCCGAACAAGGCGGGGTCGGTCATCAATGTTGTCACTGGCGATGCTCCGGATATGGCAGCAGTCGCAGGAGAGTTGCAGGTGTTGACCGGAGCAGCTCTGGATTTGGTTTACTCTGCGCCGCCGAAGGATGACCCGGTATTGTTGGTTTCGGATCCTTCACAGATGGCGGAACGTTATGGCTGGTCGGCAAAAATCGCTTTGCGTGAAGGCCTTGAAAGGACGGTTCAATGGACAAAACAGTCACAACAAGCGGAGATGAACGCGTGACTTTGGTTTCAATCCTGATCCCCGCTTTGAACGAAGAAGATAACGTTCGCACGGCCTATGAACGTGTGACCAAGGTGTTTGACGATCTGCCCTCTTATGAGCCCGAGATCATTTTCACTGACAACCATTCCACGGATCGTACATTTGAAATCCTGTCGGATATTGCTGCTGCTGATCCCCGTGTCCGGGTTATCCGGTTTGCCCGCAATATGGGATATCAGTCATCAGTTCTGACGGCCTATCGATCCGCAAACGGGGCCTGTTCGATCCAACTGGATTGCGACATGCAGGACCCGCCCGAGCTGATCCCGCAGATGCTGGATACCTGGCGGCAGGGATATCACGTGGTTTACGGCATTCGCCGTAGCCTGCCGGACGGCCCCATCGTCGCTGCCGCGCGGCGCGGCTTTTATGCGTTGATCGACATGATCAGCAATGATGATTTGCCGAGAAATGCGGGCGAGTTTCGGCTGACTGACCGGCGTATTCTGGACGAGCTGCGCCGGGTCGATGATCGCTCTCCTTATGTTCGCGGGTTAATCAGTGGGATGGGTTTCCGCCAGATCGGCTTTGAATATGATCGCAATGCGCGCACCGCTGGCGAGTCGAAATTTCCGTTTCGGGCCATGCTATCGCTTGCTGTCGACGGGTTGATCAACCACTCGCTTCTGCCCTTGCGCCTTGCCTCGATGATCAGTCTGACGGTTGGCACAGGGACGTTTTTGCTGATGATCGGATATGTGATCGGCAAGCTGTTCTTTGGCCAGAACTGGCCGGGCGGTTTTGCCACAACCACCATCCTGTTGCTGCTGTCGATGACCTTGAATGCGATGTTCCTGGGAATAATGGGCGAATATATTGGGCGGATTTTCCTGCAGTCCAAAGACCTGAACCGGCCCATTGTCGAACAAGAGTTGAACCGTCCAGAAACTCTGGATCTGGTACAGCAAGCTGATCGTGTAAAAAGCGCCGCTGAGTGAAAAATGAAACTGTTATTGGTGCAAGCTGGGTTCGGAGCGGGCGGTGCGGAAAAGATCGCCGCAATGATCGCCGCGCATCGAATCTCGGCCGGGGATGAGGTTCACGTCGCCGGGATGGCGACAGAGGATTCTGGTTCCTACTTCGCCTATCCTGAGTGCGCGCATTTACACATGATTCAGCCGCTAAAGATCTCGCGGCGACTGACGCAGGCACGGCGCTACTTGCATATTCGCAAGGTCATCCGGGCTGTGCGTCCCGATCTGATCATCTCGTTTCTAACCAAGGTGAATGTGCTGACCATGTTGGCCGCGCGTGGAACCGGGGTGCCTGTCGTGATCTCTGAGCGGAACAATCCGCTGGTTCAAAGCGGAAATCCCATGTGGCTGAAAGCGGTGAACAGGCTTGCGCGGGGGGCATCCGGAATTGTCATGCAGACCGAACGTGCGCGTTTGGATTTGCCTGCGGACCTGATCCCAAAGGCCAGTGTAATCCCCAATCCATGTGCTCCGCTGGGGGGGATCCACATCGGGTCCGGACAGACCCGGCTTGTGGCTGTCGGGCGTTTGGATCGTCAAAAGGGGTTCGATATGCTGCTGCGGGCAATGCCCGAAGTGCTGCGCGACAACCCAGACATCCGGTTGACGATCTTTGGCGAGGGCCCAGAGCGCGACGCGTTGGAACAGCAGATCTCTGCTGCGAATTTATCGGATGTCGTATCATTGCCCGGCGCCAGCCCAAAACCCGGAGACTGGATGCAAGACGCGGATATTCTTGTATTCCCGTCTCGCTTTGAAGGGTTCCCGAATGTAGTTGCCGAGGCCACGGTCACAGGTCTGCCGGTCATATCGTTCGATTGCGCCTATGGGCCACGGGAATTGATTCGCGACAGGGAAAACGGATTGCTTGTTCCGGCCGAGGATGTTGCCGGTCTGACCAAGGCGATTTTCAGCCTGTCAAAGGATGATGCCTTACTGCATAAAATGCGTCAGAATGCGCGCCATAACAGGGAATGGCTGGAACCGCAGCACGTCCTGTCGGACTGGGATTCTTTGATTGCCAATGTGCAAATCGGAGTTGCTGCCAAAGCCGGCACGGCTAAAGGTCTGACAGAACTTCTGTAAGCTGGTCTAAGCTGGTGACCGTGGCATATGCGGTATGCTGGGTACTGGGTGGAATAGGATCATGAACCGCTCCGGGCCGGAGGATTTGAACCGTCCGCCAGCCTCGGGCATTCGGGGTGATAAAATCCTTGGCCGGATTGTCCGCGACATAGACCATTCTGCGCGGGTTTTGCGCGGCCAGTTCCATCTCTTCATAGGCGCGGGGATGCGGTTTCCCGTAGCCATCCGGCCAGGCACCGGTCGGGCGGATATGCGCGATAAAGCGGTCCAGATCTAGCGCGGCGATCTTGTTGCGCTGCATCTTTTCGGGCCCGTCGGTGATCAGCCCTATCGGCCGATCTGCGTTTGTCAAAAACCGCTTGGCGTCGCTACACAGCGAAATACTGGGCGGGTGTGATCGGTAGTTGGCGATCAGCTCCTGTATGAAGGCATCCGTCGCATCAAGGCCGGTCTGCGCGCAAGCCACATTGAATATGCGCCGTCTTTCCCCCGCATTGAATGCGTCCTGACACTGTTGCCCGAACCCTTCGACGCCGGTCTTTTCGTGGACCCAACCGTTCAGCCAGTCATAGCCGCTAAAGGCAAAATCCCGCTCCAGATACAGGGTGTCGTCCAGATCAAATACCAGCATCAGCCCTGATACACCGCACTGTCATATCGCATCATTTTCACACCATCGCGCCAGTTGTTATGAGCGGTTGACGGTAATTCGGCGACCTCTTCCAAAAGCCACTGTGCGAACTGTGCGCCCGCATGATCGGCCAGAGGGTAGCCACCCCCGAAACGCGCATTGATCTCAAGCACTGCGGGGCCATGTTCTGGGTCGTCGATGATCTGAAAACAGGCGACACCGCGCAGATCGGGCAGGGCCTGTGCAATGCCTTCGGCGATGGTTTGCAGATCATTGCGTCGCCTGGTTTCACCCTTTTCAACCTCACCGGCGCGAATTTGAATGCGCAGATGCGGGATCACCGTGCAGAGCTGACCCGAGGCATCTACAAACATGTTGATTGTGTATTCCGGTCCGTTCAGCTTGTCCTGAAAGATCATCGGTTCGGGGAATTCAGAGGGGACATCAGCGAGGGTTTCGAATACATCCAGCCCCCGGCTTGCACTGCCGCCACTTGGCTTTGCAAAGATGGGCCAACTGATGTCCTGTGGCCGCTCTAGCAATTCCTGATGATCCAATGTGCGCGGAACTGGAACCCCGGCTTCGGACAGTTTCTGGATTGTCAGGCGCTTGTCCCGGACAACCTCGATCACGTTCACCGGCGAGACATGGACTCGCGCGCCCAGATTGGCAAAGGCGGGCGCGGCCTGTGCCAGGGGCATCAGTTCCGGGTCGATTGTTGGGATCACCAGGCTGACCCCGTGTTGGCGCACAATCTCGAGGATCGAGGTTGCATAGTCGGGGCTGTCACATCGCGGCACGGCGGCGGCGTGATTGGCAAGCGCACAGGCCGCGCTTTCATCTGGGTTCAGGTCGCAGGCGATGATGGTCAGATCAACATCCAGACGTTCCGCAGCCGCCCTGAAGCATTGCAGCAGGCCAACACGGCGACCCGCCGACGTAATCAGGATTGCCAGACATTTTCGCGCCATCGGAAACTCACCAATTCATAAACAATTATACGTGCTTAACCTAGCACAGGGTGTCTTGCCCTGTGAACGGGGTAGGGGTGAGTTTGCCTCAATATTGTTTTGAGTTGCGGCAATCCGACAGTGCGGACCCTGCCAGAGATATGCAGCAGTGCGGTTCAATGAAAATCCCGGCTTGGAAACAGCCGCTTTGCCTGATCCCGTGGGTGCATTGCCCTGGTAGGATAGCGGGATTTCTTCGGTGTATCATCAGTGCGGGACCCTTCGGTGCTTAGGACCTCTGGTTGCGGGTGCCCCAATTCGGAAAGCTTATGTGACATGTCCTGAACGTCCTGGGCGATCAGGTGCACGATAATCCCTTCACGCTGCAGATACCCTGTGATCCGCAGCAGGCGCCCGCCCATCACGGCCCGGCGGAAACGCTCATAAACCTTGGGCCAGACCACCACATTGCTGACCCCGGTTTCATCCTCTAGCGTCAGGAAAATTATACCCGACGCCGTGCCCGGCCGCTGACGGGTGATAACCAGACCACAAACGCTGTGCCGCCCCAGGGGCACCTCTAGCAAGGCGACATGTGTGGTCAGCCCTGGCAGAGAGGGGCGCAGCAGTTCCATCGGGTGGGCCCGCAGGGTCAGGCGGGTGGCAACATAATCCTCGACCACCTCTTCGCCCAGCTGCATGGCGGGCAGGTTGACCAGGGGTTCGTGAACCGTTTCCCCGTCAATCGGATCATTGAACAAGGGCAGAGGTTTGGGGCTTTGAATGGCTTTGACCTGCCAGAGTGCATCGCGCCGGGTCAGCCCCATATCGGAAAAAGCGTCTGCCTCGGCCAAGCGCGTCAGTACATCAGGCCGCAGCCCCGCACGCAGCCACAGCGCCTCTGGATCCTGATATCCATTGCCGCGGGCGGCCTCAATCCAGCCGGCGTCTTCTTCCCTGAACCCCTTGATCTGGCGGAATCCCAGCCGCAGCGCCAGCGCGCCATCGGGGCGGCGTTCCAGTATATTGTCCCACTCGGAATGATTGACGCAGATAGGGCGGATTTCGACCCCATGCTCGCGGGCGTCGCGCACGATCTGAGCGGGCGCGTAAAACCCCATGGGTTGAGAGTTCAAAAGCGCGCAGGCAAAGATCGCCGGGTGATGGCGTTTCAGCCAGGCGGAGACATAGGCAAGCATGGCAAAGGCCGCCGCATGGCTTTCCGGGAACCCGTAATCGGCAAAGCCTTCGATCTGGGAAAAACACTGCTCAGCTACTTTGATGTCATAGCCGTTGCCCAGCATCCCATTGATGAATTTATCCCGGAATGTGCCGATTGTGCCCATTCGCCGGAACGTAGCCAATGAGCGGCGCAGATGGTCGGCCTCTTCCGCCGTGAATCCGGCCCCGACCACGGCAATCTGCATGGCCTGTTCCTGAAACAGGGGGACGCCCAATGTGCGCGCTGTCACCTGTTCCAGTTTCGGGCCAAAGGGTTCGGGGTTTTCCAGCCCATTGCGTCGCCGGATATAGGGCTTCACCATATCCCCTTGAATGGGGCCAGGGCGCACAATGGCAACTTCGATTATCAGGTCATAAAGCTCGCGGGGGCGCATCCGGGGCAGGAAATTCATCTGCGCCCGACTTTCGACCTGAAAGACGCCGATCGCATCCGCCCGGCAGAGCATGTCATATGTGGCGGTGTCGTCCTGAGGCACCTTGGCGATGCTCAGGGTCTGGCCTTCATGCTGTTGCAGCAGACCAAAGGATTTGCGCAGACAACTGAGCATACCAAGCCCCAGCACATCGACTTTCAGGATGTTCAGAGCATCAATATCATCTTTGTCCCAGCAGATGACGGTGCGGTTTTCCATTGCGGCATTTTCAATCGGGCAAAGCTCGTCCAGGCGTCCTTTGGTGATCACAAAACCACCAACATGCTGGGACAGATGGCGGGGAAAGCCGATGATTTCGCCAATCAGATGAATGGTTTGCATGAGGCGCCGGTCGCTGAGGTCCAGCCCCAGCTCGCGAATACGGTCCAGATCAACGCCGCCATTGCTCATGCCCCAGATCTGGCTCGACAGCCCAGCGGTCACATCCTGCGACAGCCCCATGACCTTGCCCACCTCGCGAATGGCTGCACGGGTGCGGAAATGGATGACAGTTGCGCAAAGACCAGCACGTTCGCGGCCATATTTCTCGTAAATCCACTGGATCACCTCCTCACGCCGCTCATGCTCGAAATCGACATCAATATCCGGCGGCTCGCCCCGGTATCTGGACACGAACCGTTCAAAGACCATGGCGATCTGGTTGGGGCTGACATCCGTGATGCCCAAGAGGTAACAGAGCACCGAATTGGCCGCGGACCCGCGCCCCTGACACAGAATGCCCTGCGACCGGGCATATTGTACGATGTCATGTACAGTCAGGAAATAAGCGGGAAACTGCAGATCCGCGACCACCGCCAGTTCCTTGCGCATCAGCCCGACCACCGTGTCGGGCGGCCCTTCGGGGTACCGGTGCTGCAACCCTTCGTGTGCCAGACGTTCCAGACGCGTTTGCGGATGTTCCCCGCTTGCAATCTCATCGGGGTATTCATACGAAAGCTCCGCCAGATCAAAGCTGCACCTGTCGGCAATCTCCATCGTGCGCCGCAAGGCGCTGGGGTGATGGCGGAACAGCCGGACCAGATCCTGGCCGGATTTGAGGCGGCGTTCGGCATTGGCCAATGCGCGTGTACCGATCTGATCAATCGTAATATTTTCGCGCATGCAGGTCAGGGTATCGGCCAGTTGCTTGCGGTGGGCGCGGTGCATCAGAACATCCCCGACCGCGACCATGGGGGCGCAGCTTTTCTGGGCCAGTTGGGCGCATTCGGCCAGGTAGGCCTGATCGCTGCCGTCATAGCGCGGAACAGCGCCCAGAAAAACATGATTGGGAAAGCGCCGTCGCACGGTCTGAATATCTGATGCGGCCTCTGACAGGGTGGTCTGGGGCAGGGCGATCAGGATCATGCCCTTGCAGGCCGTCAGCATGTCTTGCGTATAGAGCTCGCAATCGCCCTTATCTGTACGCCGTTTGCCCAGAGTCAGCAGGCGGGCCAAGCGTTTGTAGGCTGCCAGATCACAGGGCAACGCCACCCAATCTACCGCACTGTCGCGCAGCAGCAGCCGGCAGCCAGTAATCAGTTTAGGCAGAACAGTACAGTCCGGTTTCGGAAGCGCCTGCCTGTGGCCAACCTCCTGCCGGGAAGAGGTATCAACACGATGTTCGGATCTGATTTGAAGGGGCTGTTTGGTCTGTCGTTTAAGCTCTCGCAGTGCCGACCATGCGCGCACAACCCCTGCCAACGAATTGTGATCCGTGATAGCTATTGCCGACAATCCCAGCTCGGCGGCGCGCAGGACAAGCTCTTCGGGGTGGGAGGCCCCGGTCAGAAAGGTGAAATTCGTGGTGACACAGAGTTCGGCATAACCCAGCCCCTGTGCATGGGGCTTTGGCATATGGCGGTGCAGGGCGTCTGTCGGGCGGTTTGCTGTGATCATGCGAACTCTCCCTGTACAAACCAGCCCGGATTCTGCGGCGTGTAAAACAGCCAGAGCCTGCGCCCCTGCGTGGTTTCCACTCGCCAGTAATCCCGCAGGCCAGAGCGCCAGCTTTCATCCTGATGCCACCACTCGGGCGCGATGCGTTCGGGGCCCGTGGCATGGCCGGTTGTCAGGGACATACGTCTCCAGCGGAACCGCGCGGGCGGATGCGGGCCGGTTGCCGCAATTGGTTCGGGTGGAAACAGGTAGAGCGGGCGTGGGTTCAGGATGCTCCAGCCGCTGGAGGGGTTGGAATAGGCGGCGGCCGCGATGATGAAACTGTGCTCGGGAATATGGCTGTCCGCAGGTAGGAAACGCTGAATGTTTTCAAGCCCGACCCGGGTGCCCAGCCGGGTGATCAGGTCATCCAGCCGGCTCTTGCTGTGGTCCGACACATGGCTGATTTGTTGTACTGGCAGCGCTTCAACCCCGGTGGCCTCCAACCGCATTTGATCAATGCCAAAGCCAGCATCTATTTCCCCCAAACCGCGTTCGAACAAAGACAGGATACGCTGAGGATCGCGCAGAGGTCGGGCCAGACGCAGTTCAACCAGCTGGCAGTCCTGGTCCACCCGACGCAATGTCATGCAAAGTTTCCGGGCGCCCATCTCTTGCGCCTTCAGCTTGGCGCAGAGCTGGGCCAACAGCCGTTCGGTACCAGCCATCACGTCCGACAGTAATCCGATGGGGTCCGGCAGGGTCATGCGCACCGCGTAATGGGGGGGATCGGACAGCGGCGTGATTGCTTCGGGTTGCGCGCCCAGAGCCTGATCCAGCCTGAGCAGCAGACCGGGACCAAAACGCCGTGTCAGCGGTGCGCGCGGTGCTGCCGCCAATGTACCAATTTTGCGCAGGCCCATGCGCTGTAAGGCGACCGAGGTCTTCTCATCCAGACGCAAGGCCGCCACCGGCAGCAACTTTAGGGCCGTCAGCATATTGCCAGAGGCTGCGACCCCCTCGTTATAACGGGCAAGCGCCCAAGCCGCACCGCGCGTATCCCCCAACCCGATCTGCACCCAGAGCCCTGCGCGCGCAAACCGTCCGCGCATATCAGCCAACATCGCCTCTTCGCCGCCAAAGAGATGGGCTGACCCGGTGACGTCAAGCACCAGCCCATCCTCGCCTTCCATCCCCACCCAGGGGCAATAGCGCGTTGCCCAGCGACGCAGGATGTGCAGGAAACGCATATCGGCCTGAGGATCGGCTGTGCAGCTTTGCAAAGCGGGGCAAAAGGCGCGCGCATCCGCATAGGACATGCCCTGATGCAGCCCCTGTTCCGCAGCCTGAGCGTTCAGGCAATAAATACGATTGGCATTCTGTTGTTTGAGCGTCAGGACAAAGGGCCCATTCACCAGGCGTCGACGCAGAACCCGGTCGCTTGCCAACCGAGGAAACCACAATGAAACGACGCGACGCTGCATTCCATCGAACATGCCAGATACCAATATGTTCTTGATTTGTTCTTTTTATGCTTCCGCTTTTACAGAGTCGAGTCTTTTGGATCAAACGCCGGCAGATAGTGCCACCGGGACCAAGTTGTTTCGGCTTCGAAGGGAAGGTCGGCCCTTTTAGGCATCAAACCGCGGCAGCCATTATTCGGACTCTCATTCTTGTCGCAAAAATCTTTGGATCTTGAAAAAAGACAGGGCCGGTCCAAAGACCGGCCCTGCGACTGTTCATATGTATCGGTATTAGTTCGACGCGGCGTTCAGCTTTTCGTTCTGTTCACGCAGCGTGTCCGAGATGATCGCGTACCATTCGCCGGATTCACGCATTTCGTTCAGGCCCTTGTTGACCATAGCGATGTATTCACGTGCAAACGGGTTGGTGCGGTGAGCAAGGAAGCTCATCGAGGACAGCGTGGAAACATAGGGGTTTTCTACGATATCTTCCGAGGTCAGGCCCATGTCCTTCATGGTTGCGGCGAAAAGATCGACCTCGAACGCGGCCACATCGGCTGAGCCGGTCAAAACGGCATCCAGACACTCGCGGGCCGAGCTGGGGTGAACCAACGTCAGGTTATCGGAATTCAAGCCAACTTCTTCAAGTACAACCATGCTCCAGCCGTCCATACGACACAGGGTTGCACCTTTGAGGTCTTCGAAGGCCGTCGCTTGTGAGTATTCGCTTTCCGGCAGAGTGAAGAAACCGCCGACGATGTCATAGACCGGAACCGAAGCAACAAACTCGTTGCACCGGGATTCAGTCGCTGCAGACCACTCATAGGTGTGATTTGTACAATCTGGAACTGTCCAGGCGATCGAGATGTCGAATGCGCCGAGCGGCAAGAGAGTTTCCAAATGCGAAGTCCAGTCGTCGACAAAGCTGACCGAGAAATCACGGCTGTTGCCGGCACGCTGAAGACTTGTGGTCGCCAGGCGGGTCATGATCCCACCACCACTCAGACTTTCGGTCGTGAATGGCTCCCATCCGTTACCCGCTACCAGCTTGATTGGCGGGGCGTAGACGTTCGAACGTTTCACACTGGCCGCACGCTTTTCTTCTGCTGCGATCAGTTCCTGTGCTGACTGGCCATTCGGCAGACTGCCGTCTTCACAGGGCAAGGACAGAACCAATCCAGGCGCCAGCGCGTTTGGGTTGGTGATGATGTTGCGGTTGGCGTTGAAGATCGGCTGATAGTTCGAGGTGCCATAAGCCGCGATGGCGATGGTCGCCATCGTGTCACCATCCGCGACGGTATAGTTGCTACAGGCTTCCTGTGCTGCGGCAGCTCCGGCGCTCAGGGCGGTGACGGCGGTGGCCGAAATCACGACTTTCTTCAGGTTAAATTTATACATGTCCACTTCCTCCAGACTTTTTTGAGTTTAGGCCGATAAGGGCCTTAGCCATTTTCCATTTGATAACGCAGAGCGGTTGAGACGATGTCGCGCCACTCGCCTGATTGCTGCATGATCGCCAGACCCTGATTAAGCGTTTCAAGGATCGCTTCTCCATCAGGATTATCCTTGTGAGTCATGATGTTAAGAGACTTGATCGCTGCCAGGTTGGGGTTTTCTACAATGCGATGCTCGTAACCCAGCCGACCGATTGCCTCGACGGCCAGATGGGCCTCAATGGCGGCGATGTCGGCGGTTCCATCCATCAATGCATGGAAACATTCATCCGGCGAAACCGGGCGCAGCATCGTGATCGCGGGCTCGTACAGCCCCACCGCGTCCATATGCGACAGGGACCAGCCCTCGGGTCGGCAGATGGTTGCACCGGCAAAGTCCGCATATGTCAGGGTCTCTTCATAGCCCGATCCTTCGCGAGCAAAGAACGTGTCCACAACTTCATAGAACGGGTTCGAGAAATTGTAGGTTTCACAACGTGAACGGTCATTTTCAGACAGTGCATCTGCGTCGTCACAATCTGGACGCGACCACGGGAAGGTTGCGTCAAATGCCAGCGTCGGCATCAACAGATCCAGATGTGATGACCAGTCATTGACGAACTGGATCTTGTAGGACTGTTCCGGCGCTGCGCGCAACATCGCGGTTTCAACAAGATTTGTATATAGACCACGATGCGGCAGAGCTTCATCCGTGAACGGGGAATAGTTGCCGCCAGTGATCAAAATCAACTGACGATCCCGGATTTCAGGACGTTCACCGGTACCTGCATTGCGAATTAGGGCAGCACCTTCAGCACGCGCGGCCTCGATCTCATCTTTGGCCGCAGCCTTGGCGGCGATGACCGCCTCTGCTTTGGCTTCGGCCACGCGGGACTCGGCTTCGGCGATAGCTTTGGCAGCGCGATCTTCCGCAGCCTTGACAAGTTCGGCGGCCATTTCGGCGGCCATTGCTTCGGCCTCTGTCTGCGGCACGGCAGCCGCGCGCCCGATATCTTCCAAACAGGGCAGGGTCAAAACGTCGCCGACGCGGATAACATTGGGATTATTTCCGATTACATCGCGGTTTGCCTCGAAGATGATCCGAAAATCTTCGGTTGAATAGACTGCGATGGTCAGTTCCCGCAGGCTGTCGCCTCGCTGGATTTCATAGGTTGAGCATGCTTCTTGTGCCGAAGCAGCGCCCGTCGCGGCAGCTAGTGCCAGGCTGGATATGATCAGATGGAGTTTCATTGGTCCGGTTGCTTTGCCTCTAGTCGTTTCTTCTGAGTTTGATGACGCCAATCGACGTATTGTCTTGATCCGGGTCGTTCCTGGTTCTCAGTGCCCGCAACAGCGCATCCGCAATATCTTGAGCCAGCGCATCCTCGTTTTCCTCAAGAATTGCCTGAATTTCTGTGTTGCTCAGATATTGCAGCCCATCACTTCCCACGATCAGCACATCCGCGGTGCTAAGACCCAATGGTTCTTCCGGGCAATCGACCTTGGGAATTGCGGCGCCCATTATCACCGAAGTCAGTTGGTTTCGGTCGGGGTGAGACGACGCCTGGTCTGGCGTAAGGGTACCTGCAGCAACCTGAGCATCAATCATCGGAGCCATCGAATGGTCTTCGTTGATTTGGCTGAGGGTACGGTCGCGATAGAGATAAAGGGGGCTGTCGCCAATCGAAATCCAGAAGACGCGCTTTTCCAGCAGCAAAACTCCCAACATGGTTGATCCCATGTTGAAATCTTCACCCTGCTCCTCGCAGTAAGTCGAAATCGCGGCATTTGCCTGCATGGCTGCCAAGGGTAAGGCGTCGATCAGCGCAGTCTCAGCCGGAGCGTCTGCTTCAAGTTCGGTATCCAGTGCATCGCGCCAGGCTTTGACTACCAGCTCAGATGCCACTTCTCCTGCCGCATGCCCACCCATTCCGTCCGCGACGATGACATAGCCCGCATCCGCCGCGTCGAACATACGCGACGCGACCGCGTCTTCCTGCGTGTCGCGCTGACCCTGATCCAGGATCAGCGCAAGATCATATGCCGGGGTCGCCAGCATCAATTAAACATCCCGCCAATCAAAGCCGTCATCGCAGAAGGCTGCAAAACGGATTGAGGTTTCACTGATCCGGATAAGATCGCCTGTGGAGAGTGGAACCGTGCTGAGAACGGGTTTGCCGTTCAGGCGCACCAGATTGGCCTTGCCGCCGTGGCCCAGATAGCATTTGCGGTCTTCCGGGTCATAGGCAATTACCGCATGGTTGCTGCGGGAAATCCCAGTGTCGCCAAAGTCCAGCTGGATCGCCTGGTCATCATTACGCCCAATCTGCATCAGGCCTTCTGTCAGCGTAACGCTGGAACCGCGGCCGGGGCCGGAAGTTACAACAAGCCATCCTACCGGGAATGTCGCCTGCGCTGCCTCGGTCTTGGCCATAGCCACCGGCTCGGCTGTTTCCATCAAGTCCTGAACATGCGTATCCGCGCGCTCGAAGCCCAAGAAGGTGGTTTTCACACGGCTGCGTCTATCTTCTTTTGCCGCAGGAGCAGGCTGAGGTTGTGCCTCGACCTCTGGGGCAGAAGGCGCTTCTGGTTCCGGATCAACTGTCTCGACGACTACGTCTACGACCGGTTCTTCCATCGCCATTTCAGGCGCGGGATCTTCAATCGTGGCTGTCAGTTCTTCGGTTGACACATGCAGTGTCACAACCGGTTCGTCGTCCTTTGGGTCGGCATCAACTGTAACCTCGGTGGCGCTTTGCACTTCGGCGACCACTTCCTCGACGATAATCTCATCGGCAGTGGCTTGTTCTGCTTCGGAGAACTCCGGCATCTTGTCTTCTGGTAATAGTTCTTCGCTTTCATCGTAGCTATCAGCGGTAGTGTTGCCGCCTGCCAGTGCATTACGAAGTGCGTTGAAATCCGCAATCGGTTCAGCGTTATCAGACTCAGGTGCCGCGACCTCCTCGGTTTCGGTCTCTTGAGGTTTGCCGGCACCTTCGAGAAGCCGGCTAAGGGGGCTTTTATATTTAAACATGGTGTCGACACCTTTGTTTCTTGGCACAGGATCTACGTCCCATGGGGCTGCTACTCACCTCTGCACGTTCGGTACACAGGCACTGATGATTGGGAACAAAAAACTCATTTACCTTCTGCGACAGGCCGGTCCCCGTCAGAGTGATGGCTTACGCTTCACTCTCAGCAAACACACACAGGCAGATCACAATCAGACCGGATCATTACTCCTGTACCAGGGGCATAACCGCACCCGTTTCAGTACCGTTGCGCAGAACTGTAAAGCGGGCTTCGGACTGGTTTTCGGAAACAAGGAGCTTCAAAAGCGCGTCCAGCCCTTCAGGGTTGGTAATATTCTGACCGGTATGATTTTCCGAGATCAGTACATCGCCTTTGCGCAGGCTGCCTGCTGCGGGCGCGTCTGGTGCTGTGTCAACAACAGTTGCCCAGCCGTTTCCATTGCTGTTCCTGATAGTGAACACATAACCATTCTCGAGACCCAACATGCGAATGGCGGGCAGGGCCAGCAATCCGTTCTGCGCACGGGTTTTTCCGAGTTCCCGATAACGGGCAGTGATGCGGATATACCCATCCGGATCGACCTTCAGGTCATCCAAAATCTGGGCGGCAAAACTTGCATCTGCCTGGACCGGCACTCCGTTCACAGTATAAATTGACGCCCCATGCTGCACCCATTCTCCGATCACGGAAGTATCCAGCGTGGGGTCAATGCCGGTCACGACAACGACGCTGCCAGTCGAGGCGCGGCGTTTCGAAGTCTGGAACGGTATTTCCACATCCCAATGAGAATACGCAATCTGCGTTTCTGCCGGTTGGCCAGCAGCAGCGCTGATTTCTACCGGGTCAGCAGCAACAGGGGCTGCCTCGACAGGTTGCGCTTCGGCGTTTTGCGCCGTGAGGGTATCCGTCTGCTCAACAGGTTCTGCGCTTGCGACTTCTTGTTCTGGTGCTTCAGCTTCCGCAGCGGCCGGTTCTGCCGTTTCCACGACCTCTTCCGCAGCGGCCGGTGCCGCCGTTTCCACGACTTCTTCCGGCTGTTCCGAGGCTTGTGCCTCTGTCTCGGTCACTTGGACCGGCGCTGCTGTCGGTTCGGGGGTTTCTTCGCTGCCACTGAACAAAACGAATCCGCCTGCAGCCAAGGCAACCACCACCGCAGCAGCGCCTGCGATGACTTTACCGCTGCCGCCTGATCCGTTCTTGACGATCGTATCGACCGCAACCGCGGCCTCTTCTTTTTGCGCAAACTTGGCCAGATCGCCCTCGGACTTATCCTCATTACCCAGGGCAATGTCAGGGTTCCCAGCCAACAAGGCAGTAACCACCGCCTCGGCATTTTCACTTTCGGCTTTGATCCGGGCTTGCTCTTCGACTTCGTCCTTACGGTCCATCGCCACGATGACCGAGACCGGACGATAGGCGAACGAGTCAAACATGACGCCGGGACCACGGAACATCCGCAGCCAATCCAGGGCCGTTTGCAGACGATCTGTTGCGTGAACTTCCATCGCTTTGTCGACCGCTTCAAGGAACCCATCGGGATAGCCGCTGTACTGACCTGCGAGGGGCGTATAGGGATCATCCTGGCCATTGTTGAAGGCATTCAGTCGGGTTTGCCCGTCGATCGGACGTTCGCCACTGATGGCGTGATAAAGCGTCGCCGCGAGAACATAGAGGTCGCTGCTGGGTCCCTGATCTGCGCCGCGTACATAGAATTCGTGCGGGGAATAGCCGTCTTTGATAACGCGCAAAGTCAACAGGGCAGCAGATTGATTGGCCGCCTGTTCGCGCGCGGCACCAAAGTCGATGAGGACCGGGTCTCCGTTTTGGTCAATCAGAATATTGTCCGGTGAGATATCGCGATGCAGCATTCCGCTTTGGTGGATGAACGAAACGGCCGACAGCATTTTCTCGGTAACTTGGACAATGAAATCCGGGCCAGCGTCGTTTTCGGGGTTCTCGGAATAATCCAGAAGATCGCAACCCCGGATCAGGTCCATTGCGATATACGCCGTATCGTTGTCTTCAAAGACCTGATGTACGTCAACGATATTGGGATGAACCAGTCGGGCGTGATTGCGCGCTTCCTGAATGAACAGATCGATGATCGCGCGCAGATCTTCTTTGTGGTCGGGATTGATGGGTTCAACCGCGTCACCATTCCGACGGCACAGAGCGCCTGGATAGCACTCTTTGATCACGACATCGCGTTCTAGGCTGTCGCGGGCCAGGTAGGTAATCCCAAACCCGCCATTGCTGAGGAAACGAAGGATCTCATACTGCCCGCGCAACAGCTTTGCGCCAGGTTCAAGTCCCTCAATCTTAGGTTCGTCGTGCGTTGCACCGACAGCCTGGTTATGGCTCATTTCATTCCGCCCGTTCTAATCGTTTTGCGGCAAAAAACCTGGGCAAATAGCCCGCAAACACACAACCAAAAACAACCGCAGGACACTCAAGTCGGTTAGACGATTCAAATTTGACTTTATTGGGGCCGCCTGATGGCTTCACTAAGGATCGTTTTTGCGATTGATCTATATGTTGTGTTTAATTGACAGTTTATACTACATATAGAAATATATTGTGAAAAAATCGAAAGCTAAAAACAAATTCTTAAGGATTGGTCTACAAATTCGAAACAATAGATTCGTAGGAATCGCTTCTACGATTCGCGGAATTGCCGCTCAGCCTTGAGCGAAAATTTCAGGTTCCGGTCTTTGGTTGTGCCGATTCAACCCGGCTGCCGGCCCAAGCAAGGTTGTCACTCAGCTGTGCCAGAATGCTAATCGCATCCTTCAGTGGCGCAACGCCGCTTTCGAACTGAAGCAAAAGCAACAAGTCCGTGGCCTTTTCGAACTCACCCGGAATCCAATCCGCTGTCGGGTCAATCTCGCCATCGTTTTCCAGGCGCTCGGCAAAGTCCTCAACGATTTCCTGACAGCTTTGCAGGAAAGCCGCTGGCTCCATATTTGAGGTTTCCCGCAGGTCTTCATAGATACTTGCAATCGCGGCAAGCCAGTCTTCCAGGATCGGATTGTCGATAGGGGGTAGCACGTTTTCCAGCGTGGTCTGCATAGAGGGCGCGTCGAGGGCGGCTATGTCCGGCACCTGAACGTCAATCGATTTCAGATAGGGCAGAAAGTGCTGTTCCAGATCTTCGCGCGCCGAACTCAGGTCTGCCTGTCGCCGGCTCGAAGCAATATCAAGCACCTGCTCGGCCAGCCCCTGTCCACCGCAGGTTTCCCAAAGGGCGAAATCCGGTTCTGGCTCTTGCGCCATGGCACGGACAGCCACTGGGGTGCCGATCGGCACAACCGAGCGGAACATATTGCGCTTTTCTTTGTTCAAGCGAGCCAACACCCGGTCAAGCGCGTCGCGTACCGGAGGCAAATCTGTATGTGTCACAGCCAATATGCTGTTTGCTCGCAACTCTTCCGGAACCTTAGCCCAAAGATGGCGTTCCGTTTCCCGCCATGCATTTGTGCCGTTGGTGCACCAGATCGCGCAATCAACAAATTTAAGCAGATCGAGCGTCGGTTTATAGGTATCATCCAAAGCGCCTGACCCAGGCAGATCGTAGAGCGATATCTCTTGCAGGGCAGGGGTGTTCAATCCAACAGAGATAAAGTCGGGTTCGTCTTTGGCGGCTTTTTCAAGTGCAATTCCGGAATAGACCTTAGGTTCCCGGTCCCACCACCCGACAGTTGTTTCGGGGGTTTCGGAATATGCCACAATAACGAGCGGCAGTTTCAGATGCTGCGGCCCGGTAGGCAGAATATCTGCCCCGGCCAGCATGTTGGCCAGGCTGGATTTTCCCGCCCCAAATTCTCCGGCGAATCCAATATTGACCGCGTTTGACAAGCGTTCGGCATGCGCCAAGGCACGGGCGCGCATATCTTCGAGCGCCACGTCGCTCGGCAGGCTTTCGGTCGCGGTCAGAAAGCGCTCGAGCTGCCTCACTTCCTTGTCGGTTCCGGGAAATTCGATCATTCCGCTGCCTCTGCTAGTCTTTCATCTGATTGATGCTGGCTGAATAGGGTGCCCAGCTCGTCAGAAATATGTTGTGCGTGGTTGAAGGCGGCTTGCGCCTCGGCCCGGGCATTTGTTTCGCCGGTTCCGGCACGATGTTCAAGATGTGTGGCGAGCAGGGCCAGATAATGGTCCAGCACGGTATTGAGCCGCTCGGTCAAATCACCGCGGGCGGTATCCACCAGATCATCTCCGATCATCTCAAACTCCTGAACGATCATGCGTTCGGCACGGGACACGACACTTTTACGCGAAATCAGCCGGGACAACCAGTTTACCCGAAGTTCGACAGTGATGCCACGGGTCAAAGCGGACGTGTCCGGACGGAACCAGCGAACTGCGCTGGTATTCATCCGGTTGTCGGTTGCGTCCTGCCAGCCGGGCAGAGCCCGCAGCGTGGCATTGCTTTGCATGTCGATTGCGTAGAGTTCGCTCAGCATTCTTTGGCGGACAACTTGGGTGGCCCCCTGAACAAGTTCGCGCATGCGGTCACGCAGCGGAGTGAAATTCAGCTCGGTTTCTCCGGTTTTCGACAACAGCGGAGAATCTCCGTTCGGGCCGCGAACAACGCCCGACACGGCCTCGGCCACGGTGTCATCCATTACGCCTCTCAGGTTGGCCAAGACGTCATCCATTTCGTCAATGATCTTGGTGGTCTTGTCGCTGACCGAGTTCCGCAGATCGGCCAATATCCTGTTGTTTTCACCAGCGTCTTCTGCCGAGGTTGTGGTGTCGTTCTCGATCGCGCGCAGATGCGCTTTGGACCGGTCCAATTCACCTTGGGCAAAGCTGTTGAGATGCTGCCAGGCCATACGCAGTTGTTCATCGCGCGGGCCTTCTGTCAGCGCTCGGGTCACATGCCGGCGCAGATCGGGCAACCCGGAGGCGATCATAGCGGCAAAGCGCAAAACACCTTCGCGGCTGATCGGGCCGGGGCCTTGTTTGATCTCTTCGACACCGTCCAGATATTGCTTCATCTGATCGGGGTGCGCGCGCAGCCAGGCCAGGACATCGTCGTGATTGATACCGGCTTCGTCACCGGTCAGGGCGTAATGCGCCCATTGGGCACTGCCGGTCAGCACGTCAATGTTCGAGTTCCCAAGCGCCTTCTCAAGCCCGTCCAGAACATCGGCCCGCACCTTGAACGCATCTTCGGCACCATTTCCCAATTCGTCCACGCGGTTGATAAAAACCACGATCTGGCCCAGCTCCAGCGCTTGCATTAGGCGGAACAGTTTCAAGTCCGCCCGAGAAAGCGCCTGATGCGCCGACAGGACAACCACAAAAAAGTCGGACTCTTTGAGGTATTGACGAGAGATCTCTTCGCGGATCAGCAGAGGGTCATTTACACCGGGTGTATCGGTGACCGTAAGCGGAAATGGGAAATGTCCGATGTCAAAATAGACCTCGGCCTTTCGGGTGATGTCGCTGTAAAGGCCCCGGTCCGATGCCGGATCATGTGTCCCACCCTCGGTCGGGTCATCGCCTGCGCAAACATAACGTGCCAAATCATCCGAATTCAGGTCTTCCAGATCATGATGTTGGCCCAGCAGCTGTTCATAGCTATCGCCCAGCCGAAGCTTGGCGCGGGTCTTCATTGCGTCGACCTGTTCTTCGATCATCTCGCGCTTATAACTGTCCTCGTCATCGGGGAACATGTTGCGCAGCTCTTCGCCTTCGGCAATCAGGGACTGCCACTGACGGTTGTCGAAGAAATGGAACTCGGCACCTTGCGTCCGGCCCGACGGGTGGCCGAAATGCATATCAGTGATTACGGTTGTCCAAGGGTTCACATCCGACGGCAGATATTCGGCCTGTCCGGTAAAACCATTGATCAGTCGGGATTTGCCGGCCTTGATCTGACCAACAAAAGCAATCGAGGGCTTCAGGTTCGAAAGATCACCAATGATCCGAGAGATAAACTGCCCGGTTTCGTCATTGCTGACGCCTTTCATCTCGTTGGCTATACGAAGTAACTCGCGACGATTATTCTCACTCATAACACATACCCTGACTACTTAATTTCACGGATCGAATTCGTTGAAAAATTGAACTGTTGGCACCGGATCATTTTTCCGATCCCGTAACTGATTTCCAAAGGTTTACGACGGCTCCCAGTTTGCGCGCTTCATGAATGGCCAGCGCAAATTGTGACCCGTCATGCAGAACGGCAAGCGCATCCCCTTTGCCCCCTGAAGGCCGCATTACAATCAGCTGAGGATGATCCAGCGCGGTGGCGGCGTCACCGTCCCACCCAACAAGATCCTGTGTAAACTGACGAAGCAGATCCTGATCGGCGTGCATGGGTTGCCCGACGTCGCATACTCCTTCGAGCCGCGATATGGCTGCACCGTCTAAGGTGACTTCGGCGCGTCCCAATGCGAACCGTTCAGCGCCGTCAAAAAACGCGCTGGCAATGGTTCCGGCTGTCGCCCCGGCGGCGGGCGCTGGAATATCTGTTTCTTGCGGAGCAGGCGTGTCGGGAACCAAAGAAACGACCGTCTCGGGCGGCAGCTCGATGGTGCCGCAAGCCTTTGCAATCTCGCTGAAAGTCACACCGACATCATCAACCTCAAGCGCTGTGTCCGGCTGCAGAGAAAGCAGCTCCAACGGGGCAGGGGCTGCTGCAATATCGGACACCAATTCGGCCAAGCGAGTCGCAAGCTCTTCACGCGGAGTAGTTTCAAAATCCGGTATCATGCCCGAGCGAACCCGGAAAACATCAGTTACCCGCGAGCTGTTGACCTCCATTGCCAGACAATCGCCATTGGCCGCGGTAAATTCCAGCCGACGCGGCAAAATGGTTCCGCGAATTGTACGCAGGATCTTTTCACGACGAATCTCAGTCGTCTCAGCCGCTAATGTAACCGTCGGATTCAAACGGGCGACCGACAACCGCCCGATGTCTTCGAGCATGTCCAGTATGTCAGTATCCATCATGCCGTGACCCCCTCTGGTCCCGTTATACAGCGGCCGTAACCGGCCCCAGGCTTATGTGCGATTTAGTAAGCGCCAGCCCCACATTGGCACTGTCGCGACAGATGTAGCAGACAACATGGTCCGGGTAGTCCGGGGTCCGCAGGAAAATATTCAGCCGATCCTTTGAAAACACTGCGATTTCGCCAAACCCAGGATTTTCCGTATCGTCGGCGTCGGTCGAACGCAGCAGATTCTCAAACGCGATCACACCGCGCCCCTGAAAAAGGTTGGCCACCGCTATGGCCAGAGTGTCCAAGGCTTCGGCACTTTCCGAGTCTGTGACATGGGTGCCTAGCAACATACCTGTCTTCATGTCGACATACCCGGCTGCTATGCAGTCGGGTATGGTCGCCATCGCATCGTTTAATGCTGTTTCGATAGACATCAGTTGCCCTGTCTCCTAGGTTTCTCACCGCTAAAGTACATGTCGTTCAACACCCGTGTCTTCAGAGGTATTGGCCATGGGCCTTACCGCGTTATCTGATTTTCGCGCATTGTGTTCGGCCGTGATTTGGTCAAACTCCTCAAGAAATGCTTGAAATACCTTCTTCAACGCTTCTGGGTTGGTGGGCATGTCTTCGCCATCCGTGACCTCGCGCCACATCGCCGCCGCGCTAAGCGGGGTGTCGACGGACACGTTCACAATGTCTTCAAACGAGCCCGCGATTTCCGGTCTGCTCTCTGGCAGGGCGACAACCTGAGTGTTCACCAGGCCATTGGTTTCCGGCTCTGGTTCGAACTCATCCTCGGCATCATCCGATTGTTCTGCCATCAACGCTGTGATCGAGGATACGGAAAGTTCGACCGGGGTTTCTCCCGGCTCTGCCTGAATGGTCTCTTCGGGCTCCGGAACATCTGTAAGCTGGTCCTCCAAAGAGGCCATGAATGTGTCAGCTTCGTCTTCGTCACTGAACAGATTTTCTTCTTCAGCAACTTCGACTTCCGCAGAAAGTGGCTGAACTTCCACAAAGTCAGTTTCATCAATGATGGATACGGCCTGTGGGTCTGCTTCATCATCCTCGGTAGGAGCAACGGACAGATCGGCAACGTCCGAGTCCTCGGGAGTGGTCTCCCGGAAGAACGCCCGCAATTCGTCTTCTTTTTCTTCTTTTACGATCTCGGCGCCCGAGGTCATGTCGGCGCGCAGACGTTCGGCCTCTTGTGGGTCAATGCGCGGGGCACGTTCAACCTCATCGGGGCGCAGTTCGACCCGGGCAGGGCGCACGGGGAATTGTGTCACCACCTCGGGCTCTGTTCCCTCATGCAGCGGATTTACCAGCTTCAGCGGAGCGGTTCCCTGTACATTCGAGAAATTGCGCCGCGGGCGCAGCGGGTGTACCTGAGGAGCATCGGACAAGCTGGTGTCAATTTGATAACGCGCCAGCTGATGAGCGCGGCTGTCCATGATCAGTTCTGTGATTTCCAGGAAGCTGTCGACCATCTTGCCACCGCCACTGCGGGTCCACAATTCGGCGTCCCCACTTTTGTCGCGGGCCATGATGGCATCACGTGCTGAAAACAGGATCGAACGGTTGAACAGGTGACCTGCTTCGCGGTTCACACGACGAAGGACCTTTTGGCGATCCTTGACATCCAAAACGTCTGCACGTGTGACCAGCAACAATGAATTATGTTGCAACCGTTCGGGCAGGGAAACCCAGGTTGCCCGTTCCGTTTCGCGCCATGCCTGCGTGGCGTGCGTACACCAAATAACGCCATTTGCCTGACCGACAGCCCGTCGCCAGACATCAGTAGAAATCTTGGGGTCGGAAATACCCGGGGTGTCAATCAGGTCGACGGCTTCCAGGATGTCGGATTCCAGAAATATGCGAATAAACTGGGCATCATTCACCCCGACTTGTTCCAGCTGGTCCAGGTCAATGTTTTCGCGAGTTCCGTCAGGGCGTTGTACATAGGCCGACCTTCTACCCCAACTGAACCAAACTGGTGGCAGCTGTGTGGCTGTAACCTGTGTAGGCAGTGCCTCCGAGCGCAGTAGAAAGTTCATCAAGGTTGATTTGCCGGCGCTGAATTCCCCCATAAGTGCGAAAACAGGTTTCCTGCGGGACCATTTCTCGATGCGTTCCCATGCTTTTGAAGAGACGAAGCGGGTTTGTGAATCTTTTGCCATATCGCTACTTATGCTGCCTCGTTACTAAGATCTTTCAGGATATCGCCGAGGATATCGTCGCGGGATTTCTGAGGGGCCAGCCCCTCCATCAGCGCTGCACTGCGAACGGGGTCCTTTTCGGCCGAGGCCGAAATGTTCAACAGAGTCTCCTTTTGCTCGCGCATAAAGTCGGAAAGGGCGGCGCGGACATTTTCAAGAACTGCTGCAATCTGGTTTTCTTCGATATCCTTGGTGATCGAATTCGCCTCTGATGTGATCAGGCGCGTATAATCCGCCGCATAGGCCTCGAAACCATTGCGGCGTTGCCACCAGCGGCGCCACCATGTGCTTTGCAAGTCCAGGGCAATCGTGCGTCCGATACCCAGTGGAGGTGGTACCCGCGGGACGATTGGTGCCTCGATGCTGAACTCTCCCAGATGGTTGCCCAGCAAGCTTTGATACAACGCTTCGATGTCAGCGGCTGCCGCTGAATACAACGCACCAACTTCTTTGCGCATAGACCGGGCAAAGCTAAAATAGGCCGCTTTTTGCAAGGTCCGCAGCCCGGCAGGATCGTACTGCCACGTTCCTTGCTCGCCATTTTGCTCAAGATGCGCGATCAGAGAATCGGTGGCACGTTTAACAAAGTTGGCTTCGGCCGAGTTCAGACGCTCAAGCACTTTCGCGCGCAAGGAAGCTGTAAGCTCAGTGGCCTTCTTTTCATATTCTGCGTTGACCTCGGCCACGGCGTCTTCGGGTGCTACCCCGTTCAGCTCTCGCACGATCCCTTCGCTGTCGGATAGTTTTTTGGCCACGGCGGTCGCCCGGATCTGACTGGCGATGTTGCGCGCCCGGTGGCGTACACGGTCCAGAAGTCGAGTTCCTGCGCCTTCGGCAATGCGTTCATTCATCGCCAGCAATAGGTCGGGCAAACCGGACAACGCCCAAATCTTGTCCAGTGACGGGGCTTGATCCCCAAACCCGGCCGCCAGATAGAACGTGTTAAGGGCTTTCCGGGATTCCTCGGACAGAATATCGGGATTGCCAGTTATCGCGGCCTCGGCCCACAGGGCGCTGCCGAACACGACACTTGCCTTGGTGTCGATATTGTTCTGTTTCAGCGTGTCCAGAATCCGATCCCGAATCTCAGGAACCTGAGTGACCGGATCTGCAAGTTCGTCAATTCGGTTAACAAACAGGATAATCTGACGATTTTCGAACTGAGCGATGATCCGCATCAGCGCCATGTCCATTGTGGTCAGAGCCTGACTGGCTGCAAGAACCACAATGCAGACTTCGGACCCGCGCAGGCTGCGCAGGGTGATCTGTTCACGCACCATAAACGTATCGTTTACACCCGGTGTGTCGCACAGCTTGAGGGAAATCGGGTACTGGGGGATGTCCATGTACAGCTCAGCCGACTTTGTCACATCCGCAAAACGACCGGTCTTGGGGTTGATGTCCGGGTCGTCTTCATCACCCAGACACACATACCTTTGGATCAGTTCCTCATCGAAATAGTCGTATTGATGGCTTTGCCCCAGAATCAGGTCGAAATGCTTACCCAGTCGTTCCTCGGACTTAGCTTTCATTTCGCCGATCTGACGGCGGATATCGTCCATTTCATCGTCGGCGCCGGCCCGATTGGCCAGCTCTCCCAGCCGGCCGCCGCCAACCATCAGATTGTCCCATTCCTCTTGTTCGAAGAAAGTGAACCGGGATTTTGTATCACCCTGGGTTCTGGTGTTGATGTTCAGCGTGGTAACCACAGAGGTCCAGGGGTTCACATCCGAAGGCAGCAGGGCAGGGCGTGCGGACAGAATGTTCACAAGCGAAGATTTTCCCGCCTTGACCTGACCGACCAGCGTGACGCTGGCAGTAAAATTCTCCATGCGTGTCTTGAGCGTCGCAAGACGTGCCGAGGAGCGCGCGTCCGCCACCTCTGTCAGTTGGTCAATCTGTGTCGTCAATGCCGACATGGCCGAAGTCATTGGGGTCAGCGCTTCGTTTCCAACAGACAAAAGATGATCGTTACGCGCCATGGTTAGCCTCCGGTTCCTGTAGCGGCGATATGAGGTTCGATCTGCCCGTGTGGTGCGCTGGTCAGCGTATCAATCCGGGCGATCAGGTTCAGGGCGTTGCCCAAAATTGCGGCTTCGGCGCTTGGTGTGATCGATTCATATGCGCGGGCATCGGCCAGCACTTCGATCGAGCTGAAGCAGTCGCTATTTTCCAGGCACGCAACACTGCGCCCTGTTGGGAAACCCTGGGATTTGACCTCGGGCAGGGGCATTCGGGAATTGGCAAGCAAATAATGCCCGCCAGAATGCGTACGCAGCGAGATGCCAAACCCGGTATTCGGGTGTTCGCGATTCAGGGTTTTGAGTTCACCAAGAAAACTTTCGCGTGCAAGACCAATCGCGTCTTGCTCGGCAGATGCAGAGTTCATCATGTTGGTCACGGTAAAGACCCTTGTACTGGAGTTGAGCGAACGAACTGGTAAGACGCCCGAAGGCAAAAGACTCATTAACTCCTTTCCACCCATCAACTACTGGCAAGGCGGTCTTATTTTGACGCGAATAAGATTTTTTGGCGTTTGAATTGTGGCGCAAGTATGGCTGCGGACTTGCCCGGGCCCACTACTAAACTAAAAAGCGTATAAAAATATGAGCATATCGGCTGATGTTCACAGCCTGCCAAATTTGATAGCTGGTCTCCAAATGGGGTGTAACTATTTATTAAATTATAGTTTTACATACATGTGGTCAGCTCCATATTTGGCAAAATCTTGTCATGGGACAGAATCCATCGCCCAAACAAAGTGCGCTTTCGGGAAAGGCAACAACAACACGGCACAACGTGAGGGTGTTTAAATTTGGCAGGTTCATCAATGGTGAATTTTAACAGGACGCTATGTTTCACAAAGTCTTTTTTGGGTCTGCCTGGTCTACGAGATTTCTGTTTTAGGCGGCGTCAGGCAAAGCTTGGTCAGCTGCAAGCCCATTGGCCTTTCCGGTCGGTGTGGTCGTGCGGTCTTTCATATGTTTTCGGGTTGTGTGGTGCCTCTGAGCAGAGGTTGGGTTTGTTCTGAAACGGGCATCAATATTCTTCGTGTAAACTACAATTTCCCTCTCGCACTCGTTCAAAAGCTTTGCTATTGAGCGGCATTCCGGCAGCTGCTGCTGGTCGTGCGGGTGTGGCGAAATTGGTAGACGCACCAGATTTAGGTTCTGGCGCCGCAAGGCGTGGGGGTTCAAGTCCCTCCACCCGCACCATAGTTCAGTGTATTGCATTGATTATATTTTATAAATTAGACTCAATAGAGCAACTTTCCCGATTGCCTTGGGACCTTCGCACGAAAGAAGGCGCGCTTCTGACAGCTTTTCGAGACATTTTGGGTTTCCGGTCTCGAAATAAATGTCGCAGAATGAAGATTATGTTAAAATAATGCGGCATCCTTTGAATATCGTTGCTGCAATTCGATTCTAGGTGCTGGCTGCTGGACACAGTTGGTTCAGCCCGCGCTTATCATTGTCCAGCAAGTAGATTGTCGTGTTGAGACAATTATGGGCGGCAGAGTTGACCCCTATGAAATCATCCCCCATCCTGAGCTGATCCGGTCACCGGCATGTATTTTCGCCTGCTGGCCAATTTCTTTTGTTTTTGGCAAGGTTGCATCATGTCTGACGTATCGGAAAAGCAATATGTGCTTGATACTCATCGCCTGCGAAGCCCCAGCCAAACATTGGAAATCGTAGCGCCCTATCTGCGTGAAATGGGCATTACTCGAATTGCGAACTTAACCGGCCTGGATCGTATCGGATTGCCCACGGTCATGGTTGCGCGCCCGAATTCCCGATCGGTTTCGGTGTCGCTCGGCAAGGGATTGTCAGTCCCGGCCGCGCAAGCGTCGGGGGTTATGGAAGCGATCGAAAGCTGGCACGCGGAACGGGTAACGGCGCCTCAGCGTCTGGCACGATTTACCGATATAGCGCGCGATGCGCCGGTGGTGGATGTTGATAAGCTACCTCGGGTAACTGGTGGCCGATTTGATCCTGATGCGAACAGATTGTGGGTAGAGGGTCGGGATTTGAATTCCGCTTGCGCCCGTTGGGTTCCAATGGAGATGGTCGATACCGATTATACGTCTTTGCCGATGGGTGGGCAGGTAGCCTTTCCCAGAACGACAAATGGTTTGGCATCCGGCAACAACCTGTTTGAAGCCAGTTGCCATGCGATCTTTGAACTCATCGAACGCGATGCCACCACACTGTGGCAATTTCAGTCCGCGCCAGCACGGATCCACCCAGACACTATCGATGATGACAGGTGCAAGGACGCAATAAGCATGATTGAGGCGGCGGGCCTGAACCTGGGCATCTGGGACACCACCTCGGACATCGGAATCGCCTGTTTCCGATGTACGATCAGCGAGCCGGACGGGCAGAACGGCCACATCGGTATTGGTGATGGCTGCCATCCAGATCGCGCCATTGCTTTGTTGCGGGCCCTGACCGAAGCGGCACAAACCCGCCTCACCTATATCTCTGGCGCGCGTGATGATCTGGACCCAGAAGAGTTTACTGACCAGGCGCAGACCGAAAGATGTGCCTATATTCGCAATCAGATTGACAGCTCGGACGCTACGCAGGATTTTTCGAATACTCCGACATATGCCACCGGATCATTCCAAGAGGATTTGAACTTGCTGACTACCCGCCTCGAAACTGTAGGTATTTCGCAGGTGATCACGGTCGATCTATCGCGCCCGGAATATGAGATCGCCGTTGTCCGAGCTGTCATACCGGGGCTTGAAGCGCCTCATGACGACCCCGATTATATCGCCGGGGAACGCGCGCAGCGTGTAATGGAAACATACGGATGAGTGTCGTTATTTTTGTGGGCCCGACGTTGACTGCCGATGCTGTGGCCCAATGTTTGGACCCTGTGATCTTGCCCCCGGTCCGGCAGGGGGACGTATATCGCGTGGCACGTGATCGTCCGCGTGCGATCGGGATAATAGACGGCTTTTTTGAGGGCGTCCCGTCGGTCTGGCACAAAGAGATTCTTTGGGCGATGGATCAGGGAATCCCCGTTTATGGCAGTGCCAGCATGGGTGCTTTGCGCGCGGCAGAGTTGGCTGATTTCGGTATGATCGGCGTGGGTCGAATCTTTGAGGATTTCTACAGCCAAACCCTGCAGGATGACGACGAAGTTGCGGTCCTGCACAGCCCGGCAGAATTGGGCTATTTGCCATTGAGCGAGCCCATGGTCTCGGTCCGAGCAACGGTTGAGGAGGCGCAAAATCTAGGCATGTTGGTCGATGAACGTGCCGCAGAGGTTCTGCGGATTGCCAAAGGCATGAACTATCGTCAGCGCAGTTGGCCCAACATTATTGACGCGTTGAACGGGCTTTCTGATATCCAGAGTTTTGTGGACTGGCTGCCAAACGGCAAGGTCGATGCAAAAGCGCGTGATGCCGTTGAGATGCTTGGGCGTATGGCCGAAGATCTGGCAAACGACCTTCCCTTCCCGGCGACGCAGCAACTGACCGAAAAAACGCTGATGTGGAAAGGGCTGCGTGCCCGAGTGGATGCCGATCAGAAGGCCGATCAGGCGGTTATCGACGAAGTCAGGCTGAACCCGGACATGTATACGCGGCTGCGTGAACGGGCCGCGCTGACACTGCTGGCGCGGGAAGAGGCTGATCGGCGGGATGAAGAGCCTGACCGCCCTGCCCTGATGGCACAAATGGATGCGCACCGGCAAAAAGCCGGCCTGTCGCGCCGCGCCGCTTTGATGGCATGGCTGGACGAGAATGATCTGAGTGTCGAGGAATACGAGGCGATGCTGGCCGATGCCGCTCGGGTGCATGGCCACATTACCTCTCGGGCTTCGGTCCTTGACTCATCGCTTTTGCGCGAGTTGCGCCGTGACGGGAGCTATGCCGAATTGCGGGATCGTGCCCATCGCAAGGCACAAAGGGGAGCTGAATCAATGACTGCCCGAGGCGGTCCCGCAAGCGGGCGCCTACCTATGGTTATGTGGTATTTTGAAACACAGCTTGACCAACCAGTGCCGGATGATCTTGAATCATATGCAGTTTCACTTGGATTGGCCGGGCGGGAAGCATTTTTTGATTTGATAGAAGCAGAGTATTTGTTTTGTCACGCGGATGCCGGATTAAATAGTACCGTTGACTAGCCGCCCAAGGCGGATCCGAGGCGTGGCCTGAAAGGGGGGTATTGTGAACTTACCAGATCACCTTGATGAAGAAGAGCCTGGAACGCGATTTCTGCTGTATCCGCAATCCCCTTTTCTGGAAGAGGACCCACAGCTTGAGCTAGTCGAAATATCGGCCCCGCAGGGCAGTATCGGCCCAGGTCCATCGGGTCAGCGCATGTACACGGTTAACCCTGTCGGAAAGACTACACCCTATGGGGCCATCGTGCCCGGACCGGATGGTCCGGGAATGTATCTGCCGCCCTGGAACGGATATATCCATCCCCCTGCAATGCCTGATGAGTTCGGTAACTTTATCCATATTGGCCCGTCAGACCCGGCTTTTGAGGCAGCGCATCTGTTTGGCTCGGCGCATTTCACGATGGATGTCTGGCAGGGCTATTTTGACCGACCAATCCCATGGCATTTCGCCCGCGATTTTGACCGGCTGGAACTGTCGCTGCTGCCAAGCCTGGACAATGCGCATATCGGTTGGGGTTTCCTTGAAACCGGGGGCACCCACGAACACGGGGACGAATATCGCCCCTACAGCCTGAATTTCGACGTGGTCGCACATGAAATCGGCCACTCAATCATTTACAGCGTCGTGGGCATGCCCACCGACGGAGATGTCTCGGGTGAATATTACGGGTTCCATGAATCAGCCGCCGATATGGTGGCGCTTCTGGCCTCTTTGCATTTTGGCTCAGTGGTAGAGACGCTGTTGGAAAACACCAAAGGCAATCTCTACAGCTTCAACCGGCTGAATCGCTTTGCCGAGCTTTCGGAAAATGCACAGATCAGAACGGCCGCAAACAACCGGTCACTATCGGAATTCGCTGCCGGATGGTCCAGTGAACATGCACTTTCCGAGCCACTGACAGGTGCAATGTTCGACATTTTGGTGGACATCTATCATGAGCGCCTGTTGGTTCATGACCTTATCACACAGGCCGAGGAAGACCTGTCCGATCAGCTAGAGGATTCACCCGATTACAGCGCGGTCATGCAGGGTATTTTTGACAAGCGATATGCCGAAAACCCTGATGGATTCCGCGTAGCACTTCTTGAGGCGCGCGATTTCCTGGGCACCTATCTGGCCGACGCCTGGAGCATGTTGGACGCCGATATGCTCAGCTATTTCGGTGTCGAAAAGGCTATGCTGGCGGTGGATCAGGAAATTACCGGGGGTGCCTTCCGTCGGATCATCGAAGGTAACTTTCGGATGCGTGATATCGGGGTGGCAACTGCCGGTCCGCGGCTGCCGGACCCCGATGAAGACAGTCACGCACACTCCGTCCGCACGCAGGTTCCAGACTGATGACAGCAAAATTCTTTTTTTTTCGGCAGATTTATGGCATTTAGAGGCGGGGTGATTTTTGAGGAGACACCGATGCGGTCATCCTCGGGATTTAATCGAAGGGGGTTCGGGTGATGAACCCATATTTGGGAGATGAGTTTATGGCGGAATCCTTGCTCAGTTTTTCGGAAGTGTTGATTTACGGCAGAGTTATCGACGATTTGGATTACGACCCTGCGAAAAAGAAAAGCAGAGGCAAAGGCAACAACAAACATCTTGATGAGCAACTCGCGAGTTCAGGAAATGACGAAGCAAAATTTGCCAAGATTTACGGGTTTGCCTATGAAGGCACCTATTACGACCTGCCCGAGCCGGTGATTTTCCTGGTTCACGGCAATGGTCAAGACGTCGCCAAGAAGGGCGAGCCACCAAACCAGGCCTCGCGCGCGCCCACGGATCCTTCGATCGGCGGTGTTGCGGCGGCGGACTATCAGGTCGCTGACGGTATCAAGTACTGGAGCTATGATAAGTCCGATCAGACCATGCGCATGGATGTCACGACAGGCCAGTTCGAACAGGTTCTTTTAGACCTCTATTTCGGCTTTGACAGCCCTGCTATCAGCGGTGCAAAGGTCAGCGGTGCCAAAGTAAGTGGCGCCAAGGTCAGTGGCGCGAAAGTCAGCGGAGCCAAGGTCAGTGGCGCTAAGGTTAGCGGAGCCAAAGTACGCGGCGGCGACTGATCTTCGGACAAAGTCAGCAAAGAAGGCGCGGGTTCTCGCGCCTTTTTCCGTTCTAAAATCCCGCTTTTTTCAGCCCTTCGACAAAGTGCTGCGTGTCGTCTTCCAGACGGTCGGGCAGCACCTTGGCCCAGCGTGACAAAGAAAAGTTCGGGTGTGCGGCGCGGTGCTTTTCAGCAATCATACGTGCCATATCCATGTTGCCCAGCTGCGCATGGCTGGCGGCCAGCATCCGTTGACCCTCGGTCGGATTGTTCATCTTGTTGACGGTTTCGATAACATCTTCATAGCGCCTGAGATTGTAATAGGCGCCGCCGAGGTGCCAGAGATACTGATCCGGAAAGTACGGGTTCAGACGCATGGCCTGTTGCAGATGCGTGATGGCGGTCTCATTTTCCCCCGAATGTGCAAGCGCATCGGCGAAATCCGAATGCATATCCGCATCATTGGGGTTGAGAGCCAAAGCACGTTGGTAAGACTGTAGCGCCGCACTATGTTCCTTGCGATACAGGTGGACAAATCCCAGCTCGCCAAATCCCCGTGCGTCTGTTGGGTCCAATTCGATCGACCGCTGTGCCAAAGACAGCGCCTGCTCGAAAGCACTGCCTGGATCTTCGGTCCACGAGTATCGCCAATCCAGATTCAACGTTCGGGACAAGGCGGCGGCGGCACGGGCATAGTTGCCGTCCCGTTCCAGCGCAGATTGATAGAAATTCTGTGCCTTGCGGTTGTCGTTGCGCGTGTATTTGAAGATGTGCTGCTGCCCCTGCAGGACAGAGCCATATGCCTCCAGATCTGAAGGAACGGCCTGAACCATAACTTGGCGCTCATGGGATTCGATCATTACGGCCGTGGCCGCGACGATACATTCAGTCACCTCGTCCAGAATATCAAATATATCGTCAATGTTTCGATCAAACCGCTCACCCCAAATCGTGCGTTCAGTGTTTGCATCGACCAGTTCCGCAGTAATGCGGATTCGACTGGAAGAGCGACGCACACTGCCACGGGCGATATACCGGACATTCAGCTTTCTTGCGGCTTCCTTCGGTGGCATGGACTGCGCCCTGAAGAAGAATGATGAGTTTCGGGCGATGACGAAAAGGTTTCTGAATTTGGAAAGGTTCAGAATGATGTCGTCGGTCAGACCATCGGCAATCCAGCCGTCAGACTCATCCCCGCCGCTGATGCTGAACGGTAGCACAGCGACCGACGGAGTGTCCGGGCGTTCCAACAGATCGACAATTGCGTCGGGACGCATAGTGCCCGCCAAAGTAGCACCGGCAACCTCGCTGCGGACACAGTAGGTTGAAACCGGCGAAAGAATGTTCTTCAGATGCTGCGGACCGAGAAATTCGTACCCATACCGCAACCGGTTACAAACCTGATCATACACCGCAGAGCTGACATAGACCCGCTCGGGTTCCGCAATTTCTTGCAATCGCGCTGCAATGTTGACGTTGTCGCCATGAATTCCACGCTCATCTATCAGGATCTCTCCAAGATGGATGCCAACGCGAAACTTGATTTGCTGTTGATCTGATCCTGAATCGTTATGCTGGGCAGAAATTTGGTGCAGCTCAACACCAAATTCGACCGCACTGGTCGCTGTTTCAAACAGGGCCAGGATGCCGTCACCGCGCACTTCGACAACACGCCCCTGATAACGGGCGCATGCGGCTTCGATCTGCGATAGAAGTGTCTTCAAAGCGTTGTAGGTGTCGAGTTCGTTCTCGCTCATCAGGCGAGAATAGCCGACGACATCTGCAAATAAGACTGCACCCAGCTTCTGAGTGATTGATGAATTCGGGTTAACTGTATTCACTGGCGGTACTCGATTCCTGAGTTCTGAACGAACCCTAACTTTTGTATAACAAAAAAAGATTTGAAATGATTGGTAATAACGTCTCTTAGTCCGACCCAGTCTCTTGCGGGGGCCAACACCAGCAATCCGAGGCATTATTGCCAAGCTTAACGATGGTTTCACCGCCCAATTCTTTCGCCAGTGAATTTCGGTTTTCGAACCAATCGCTGCTCAGCAACCCGACCACAACCATATCGTGAAATTGACCATCTGCAAACCAGGCCTGACGCATCGACCCCTCGATCTGGCACCCCAGTCTGGCAACCAGGTCTCTGCTGCTGACATTATCCGCCCTATAATACGAAGTCAGCCGGTTCAGCCCCAGTTGTCGAAAGGCGAAATCGGCGACCAAAGCCGTCGCCCTGATACCAACTCCATGGCGGCGCACCGAATGATCGACGAACATCGCAACGACAGCATCGCGATTGATCGGCGATATCCCCTCGAGGCCGCTCATGCCGACCAGCTTTCCCGCCGAATTCTCAACAACGAACCAACACCTGCGGCCGATGGCTGAGCCGGTGAACATGTCGCTCCAGCTTTCCTCTGTCTGTGCAAGATTAAGAGGAATGCGGGACACGCGTTCGAATTTGGCTAAATCCTCTACATTTTGAAACCAGGGCAGAATTGTCTCAAGATCGGATTTTTCCAGGGGACGCAGGACATAGGTCTTGTTGCTGGGCTTTTTTTTCACCGGAATTTCAACCTTCAATAAACATCAAAAAAATAACCCGTAGAGGATAGCATGAAAACGCCACAAACAGAAAAGATGATTGTTGCAACCCAGTAAAACAAAAAAACCGGTCCGCCGATCGGACGAACCGGTCCGTATTAAGCTGTCAGGCTCTTAGTCGTAAAGAACTGCCGCGATCTTCGGATCGTCAATATTGGAAGCATCGTAATAGTAAAAGCCGGTGTCGATTAGGGCCGGGACTTCTTCGCCTTTCATCGCCGCGACGGCCGCCTTGACCGTTTCATAGCCGATACCAACCGGGTTCTGGGTGATTGCCCCGGTCATCAGACCACTTTTGATCGCGTCTTTTTGGGCTTTGCCGCTGTCATAGCCAATAATGACAAGGCCCTCGGTGCCCAATTCCTGAACCCCGTTCACGACACCAATGGCAGAGCCTTCATTGGTGCCGAAAATACCATCCAGATCGGGGTTTGCAGTGAGGATCGCTTTTGTCACCTCGGTTGATTTCAGATGGTCTCCCTGCCCGTACTGAACGGTGACAACCTCGATATCAGGGTATTTTTCCGCAATGCGGTTCACAAATCCATCGCGGCGGTCAATGCCAGTGCGGCTGGTCTGGTCGTGGGCTACCACTGCAACTTTGCCTTTTCCACCAATCTTTTCGGCCATTTTGTCAGCGGCAAGCCCCGCTGCAGCTAGGTTGTCGGTTGTGGCAGTAGAAACAGGAATATCACTGTCGACACCGCTGTCAAAAGCGATGATCGGGATACCCTTGTCATTTGCCTGCTTCAGCAACGGAATGGCGGCCTGACTGTCGAGTGCGGCAAAGCCGATGGCTTTTGGATTGTTTGCCAGTGCTGCGGCCAGCATGTCGATCTGACGGTCGACCATCGTTTCGTTGTCCGGTCCTTCGAATGTGATTGTGACGTCAAACTCTTCGGCTGCCTGTTCGGCGCCCTGCTTTACCGCCTGCCAGAATTGGTGCTGGAACCCTTTGGATACCAGCGGAATATAGATTTCTTCCGCCATGGCCATCGAGGCCGGAGCTGCGAGGGTGGCTGCGCTGAGCACCCCCAGAACGAAACGACGTGTTAACATGATATTCTCCTCCAGTTGGTCGTTATCTTCTTTGGTTCTAAAAATTGTTCACCCGGTCTTTTTGCGCCGCGCCATGTCGGCATAGACGGCCAGAATGATGATCGCGCCGGTGACAACGGTCTGCCATTCCTGCGCGACAGACAGAACGCGCAGCCCATTGGTCAGGACAGCCATGATAAGCGCGCCGATGAGCGTTCCCAGGATCGTGCCGCGCCCGCCGGACAGAGAGGTTCCGCCAATGACCACAGCCGCGATGGCCTCAAGTTCGTATCCCAGCCCCAAAGCGGGTTGTGCCGAGTTCAGGCGCGAGGCGATCAGGATGCCGCCGATGCCGCAAATTCCCCCGGCCAGCGCGTAGATTCGCATCTTCCAGGCGTCGGTGTTGACACCCGACAAGCGGACCGCCTCTTCGTTTGATCCCAAAGCGAACGTATAGCGGCCCAAAACAGTGCGGCTGAGGATATAGGATGCTGCAATCGCGACCAAAAACAAGATCAGCACGCCGTTC
The DNA here is from genome assembly GCF_059611025.1 of Ruegeria sp. CDSB114. Classification (NCBI taxonomy): domain Bacteria; kingdom Pseudomonadati; phylum Pseudomonadota; class Alphaproteobacteria; order Rhodobacterales; family Roseobacteraceae; genus Ruegeria; species Ruegeria sp. CDSB114. Next base: position 234,493 of record NZ_JBXWOT010000003.1, on the reverse strand, counting down.
GGGATAGGTACCGAGGGGACGATTTCTCCAATCAGAGACCCGCGCGAGATCTGATCGAAACCAGGCGTGTCATTGAAATAGATCGGTCGTGTGCCCGAGATAACCAGCGATAGACCCTTGAGGATCAGCATCATGCCCAGCGTCGCGATGAAGGGCGGGATTTTCATTTTGGCCACAAATGTGCCCGAACACAGACCACAAAACGCACCCGCTGCAATGGCTGCAGCAACACCCAAAAGCAGGGGCATGCCGAGATAAGTCAGGGCCACGCCCGCAATCACGGCGCAGAAGGTCATCAAAGTGCCAACCGACAGGTCGATTCCGCCCGTGATGATCACCAGAGTTGCGGCAACGGCCAGTACGCCGTTGACCGAAGTTGCCTGCAGAATGGCGATCATGTTCGAGGTCTGCATGAAGTTCGGCGATGCGATCGAAAAGCCGATCAACAGGGCGATGAGACTGGCAAAGGCCAGCAGCTTTTGATACGCGCCGCTTTCCGACAGGCCCGCCAGGGGCTTTTTCTTGTCTATATCCGTTGCTGTGGTCATATTGCTGTCCCTGTGACCTGCATCGCCGCCGTGCGTTGGGTGGCCAGATGCATGATGTCTTCCTGAGTGGTGTTGTTTCCGCCGGGCAGAATTCCGGTCAGCCGGCCTTCGCACATGACGGCGATTCGGTGGCTGAGGCGCATGATTTCCGGCAATTCGGATGAGATCACGATGATCGTCTTTCCCTGCGCGGCCAGTTCTTCGAGCAGTTTGTAGATTTCCGATTTTGCACCGACATCAATACCGCGCGTGGGTTCGTCAAAGATCAGGATGTCGCAATCTCGCAAAAGCCATTTTGCGATGACTACCTTTTGCTGATTGCCGCCGGACAACAGGCGCACCTCTTGCACATCCGAGGGTGTGCGAATGCCAAGCTGGGCGATATAGTCTTTGGCCGTAGTGCTGATTTCGCTATCGTTAAGAACACCGGTGGCACTGGTAAACCTATCCATCGAAGCCAGAGCGATATTGTCGCGGACGTTCATTCCCGTGGCGAGGCCGAAATGCTTGCGATCCTCGGACAGGTACCCGATCCCAGCCCGCACGGCATCCACAGGGGAACGGATGGACACGATCTGCCCATGTACCCGGATTTCACCGCCATCGATAGTGTCAGCGCCAAAGATTGCCCGCGCAACTTCGGTCCGCCCTGCCCCCATCAGCCCAGCAAAGCCCAAGATTTCACCCTTCCGGACCGAAAAGCTGACATCTTTCAGATCCGTGCCCCGCGTCAGTCCTGCGACTTCCAGAGAAACCTCGGCATCGCTCAGGTCCGGCACATCCAGAGGGTCTTCGGATACTTCGCGCCCGACCATCATCGCAATGATCTTGCTGATCGGCGTGTCGCTGGCACCAACAGTGCCAACATATTCGCCGTCGCGCATGACGGTCACGCGGTCGGCGATCTGTTTCAACTCGTCCATTTTGTGGCTGATATAGACAATCCCCACCCCCTCGGCCCTCAGGCGGCGGATGATGACGAACAGCTCGGCAATCTCGGCATCGTTCAGGGCTGCGGTCGGTTCGTCCATGACCAGAACCTTGGAGCGATAGGACAGCGCCTTGGCAATTTCGACCATCTGCTGTTTGGCAATGGTCAACCCGCCGACCAGCGCTTTGGGATCAAGGTTCAGGTTCATCGCCCCGAAGATTTCAGCGGTTTGAGCGTTCAGCGCGGCCTCGTCCAGGCGACCAAAACGTTTCCGGGGCTCGCGTCCGATAAAGATGTTCTGCGCTACGGTCAGATCATTCATCAGACTCAGTTCCTGATGGATGATCCCGATCCCGAGGTTCTGAGCCTCACGCGGGGATGTGGGACTGGCTGATTTGCCTTGAATGGCCAAGTCGCCGCCATCGCGCTGATAGATCCCGGACAGGATTTTCATCAACGTACTCTTACCCGCCCCGTTTTCCCCCATAAGCGCGTGGACTTCGCCCGAAAACAGATCGAACTGCACGGATTTCAGCGCGTGCACACCGGGGAAATACTTTTCGATCCCCTTCATTTCGACCAGTTTTTCCATCTCTCCTCCCATTTTGCCCCTACCTCTGACGAACCTGCGGCTACATAACAGCGCCGATTTGCCAGGGGACAAATTCAACGCCCCCAAAACCAAGCTCTTCGCTTTTTGTTTGTTCGCCCGATGCGACACGGATCAACATTTCGAACAACTCTTCGCCCTTGGCCTCGATACTGACCCCGTCAGTGACGATGTCGCCGCAATTCAGATCCATGTCTTCGGACATGCGGGCGAACATTTCCGAATTCGTCGCCAGCTTGATGCAGGGCGTGGGTTGATATCCGGAGACCGACCCCCTGCCCGTGGTAAACACGATCAAATTGGCACCCGCCGCCACCTGACCCGTGACTGAGCAAGGATCGAACCCGGGACTGTCCATGAAGACAAAGCCCTTTTTGTCGATAATTTCACCAAATCTGTAGACGTCGCGCATCGGGGCCGTGCCCCCCTTGGCCACCGCACCCAGAGACTTTTCAAGAATGGTCGTCAGTCCACCGCGCTTGTTTCCGGGGCTTGGATTGTTGTCCATCTCGCCGCCATTGCGCTTGGTGTAATCTTCCCACCAATGAATACGTTCGATCAGTTTTTCGCCGATTTCCTGCGTTTCTGCGCGCCGGGTCAAAAGATGCTCGGCGCCATAAATTTCAGAGGTTTCCGATAGGATTGTTGTTCCGCCATGGCGCACAAGCAGATCAGAGGCATATCCAAGCGCCGGATTGGCAGTGATGCCGGAATAACCATCCGAACCACCGCATTGCATCCCGACCGTAATCGCACTGATCCGAGCCGGCTTGCGGACGGCCTGATTGGCGAGCCGAGCGATCCCCTCCAGCTCGGCAAGCCCGCGCTCGATCGTGCGGCGCGTACCGCCTTCGTTTTGGATGGTCATATAGCGCAAGGCACCGTCCTCGCGGATGGGGCGGCCATCAACCAGACTGGCCACTTGCATGACCTCACATCCCAGCCCGATCAGCAGAATGCCGGCAAAGTTCGGGTGCTGGGCGTACCCGGCCAGGGTGCGCATCAACGTAGCATAGCCGTCATCCTTAGCCGACATACCGCAGCCTGTGCCATGCACGATGGGCACCACCCCGTCCACGTTGGGATATGGATCAAGCAACCCACGTTTTGAGGCAGCTTCAGCGATGAACCGGGCTACTGAACCCGAACAATTCACCGTCGTCAGAATTCCGATATAGTTGCGCGTGCCAACCTTCCCATCGGACCGGTGATACCCAAGAAAACTCCGCTCTTCGTCGATATGCGGCAAAGGGGTATTTGCGGTCGCATGGGCATAGTCCTGCTGATGGGCCCCCATACCAAGATTGTGGACATGGACGTGATCTCCGGCTGCGATATCTGCCTTTGCCTGACCAATGATCTGACCATAGCGAATGACGTTTTCTCCGGCAGAAATTGGGGCAATAGCAATCTTGTGCCCACGTAGAACCTGATCCCGAAGCGGGACATTCAGCCCTGAAGGCTGCGTGCCGATCTTCAGATCTCGGAGTGCAATGACGATATTGTCGTCCGGGTTCAACCTGACTGTATCGCGCGCTGCGGGCTGAGAAGCCTTTATTTTCTGATCTGGTTGCATCATTTTCCTGTTTGCTGATCCCGACTGCTAATCGTCGGACACGCACTTGTCAACTAACATGTTAGTATGCTAGGTCACCAAATATGAATAAACCACAGGACATAAACGCTCTGCACCTGCGCGATATTTCTACGTCTGAGGGCTCGTTGTCTCAGCGCGTTTACCTCTCAATCAAGCATGCAATCCTGTCGCTGGACTTCGCGCCGGGCGACAACCTCAGGAAGGCGCCGATATGCGAACGCCTTGGCGTTTCGCGTGCGCCCGTGACCGAGGCGATTGCCCGACTTGCTTCCGAGGGTCTGGTGGATGTAGTGCCCCAATCCGGCACGCGCGTATCCTATTTCTCGATGTCCGAAATTCGCGAGGGTATGTTCCTGCGTGAAGCACTTGAACTTGCGACGGTCGCCAAAGTCGCGCGCGATTTGACCGAGGATCAGCGCAAGATACTGGGCCGCAACATGCGTCTGCAAGAGCTGCTGATCGAAGATGAAGATGTCCCCGGCTTTTACGAGGCGGATGAAGAATTCCACGGCCTGCTGATGAAATTCACAGGATTCAACAGGTTAAGCGACGTCGCGCAAACCGTTTCACTGCAAGTGACCAGAGCGCGAATGCTGCTGCTGCCCACCCCGGGCCGGGTGGTGGAAACGCTGGCCGAACACCGCGCCATTTTCAACGCTATTCTTGAGAGAGATGAAAAAGCTGCACAGGACGCCATGCAACGTCATCTGGGGCAGTTGATGCCTCGGATTCAACGCTTGCAGCAGGAACAGTCCCACCTTTTCACGGACTCCCCTCATCCAATACGCGAGGCAGGATGACAGTTACCGCAACAGAGCTTCTAAATGGCCGCACGGCGCGACCCGTTCCGCTGACTCGGATGGGTTTTGGTGGCGCGCCTTTGGGGAATCTCTATCGCAAAGTATCAGATGAGGATGCGCAGGCTGCGCTGCAGGCAGCCTTTGATTTGGGTATCCGATTTTTTGACACTGCACCGCAATATGGGTTGGGCCGCTCAGAGCAACGATTTGGCCAGGCTATTGCCCGGTTCGGACGCGAAGAGATTCAACTTTCGACCAAGATCGGGCGTCTGCTGCTGGATTGCGCACCGCATCATGTCACACCCGAAGCCTTTGTTGATGTGCCGCAGAAACGTATCGTTTTCGACTATACCTATGACGGGGTCATGCGATCCTACGACGCCAGCCGCGACCGGTTGGGTGTCTCATGCGCCGATATCCTGCTTGTGCATGACGTCTGTGCGTTCAGTCAGGGCAGTCAGGAGGCATCTGATGCCAAGATCCGAGAACTGTTCGATGGCGGCGGATACAAAGCTCTGGTTGAACTTCGTGAAGCCGGTGAAATCTCCGCCATTGGAGCCGGTGTAAATGAATGGCAGGTCTGCGAAAAATTATTGGGCTTGGGCGACTTTGACGGGTTTCTTCTGGCAGGCCGTTATACCCTCTTGGAACAAGACGCTTTAGATAGCTTTCTACCCCTTTGCGAAAAGCGGGATGTGGGCATAATTCTTGGCGGGCCGTACAACTCGGGTATCCTCGCAACCGGCGCTGTTCCCGGTGCGAAATACAATTATGCTGATGCTCCCGAGGACATCCTTGCCCGAGTTCGCCAAATCGAGGCTGTCTGCTCAGCCCATGATACGCCACTGATCGCTGCTGCCTTGCAATTTGTCCTTGGCCATCCCTGCGTCAAAACCGTTGTCCCCGGCGCGGTGAATGCTGCCGAGGTGCAGGCCAATGCGGCCCTGCTCGAACGTCAAATCCCCGCTGCGCTTTGGTCTGATCTGTGTTCGGAAGGATTGATCCGTTCCGACGCCCCCCTTCCCGGAGAGGCTGCCTATGCTGCGTAATATTGATCCCATCCTGTCGCCTGACCTGTTGTACACCCTGCGCGCTATGGGGCATGGCGATGAAATCGTGATTGCGGATGCGAATTTCCCCGGCTCGAGCTCTGGGCCGGGCTGCATACGTGCCGACGGGTCAAGCGCCAGCGAAATCCTAAGAGCTATTTTGTCTGTCATGCCGTTGGACACATTTGTGCCTGACCCGGCCCTGACCATGCAGGTTGTTGGCGATCCGGATGCTATACCTGAGGCCATAGCCGATTTTCAGACCATTATCAGCGAAATAGCGGACCACCCGGCCACGATACAGGGCCTTGAACGTTTCGCCTTTTACGACCGGGCGGCCACAGCTTTTGCGATCGTGCAAACCGGCGAACGTCGGCTGTATGGCAACATCATCCTGAAAAAGGGTGTTCTTGGATGAAGATCGACGCCCATCAGCATTTTTGGACATTGGCGCGCGAAGACTATGGCTGGCTGACACCGGATCTGGGGCCGATTTACGCGGATTTCGCGCCCGCGGATCTTGCCCCATTGCTGAAAGGAGCGGGAATTGACGGTACGGTCTTGGTACAGGCTGCGCCGACAGCTGCTGAGACCGAGTATCTGCTGTCGCTTGCCGAGCAGGCCCCGTTCATAAAAGGCGTTGTCGGATGGGTTGATTTTGAGGCCGCCGACGCACCGGAACAAATCGCACGACTGGCTGGCCACCCGGTCTTTGTCGGTTTGCGCCCCATGGTTCAGGACATTCCCGACCCATTATGGATGCTCAAGGATGGGCTGACACCGGCTTTTGACGCTCTGCAACAGTCAAACCTTACCTTTGATGCGCTGACCCTGCCGCGACATCTGGGGCCGCTTCAACAGCTGCTGGAACGGCACCCACATATGCGCACGGTAATTGATCACGGTGCCAAGCCCCTGATCCGGGAGGGAGTCATGGAGGGCTGGCAAGAAGACATGTCGACATTGGCCCGAAATACAAGCGCCTGGTGCAAGCTTTCCGGGTTGGTGACCGAGGCCGGGGCGAATTGGACGGTAGAAGACTTGAAGCCTTATGTGGATCACCTGCTGAACACATTCGGGCCCTATCGCCTGATCTGGGGCAGCGACTGGCCGGTTTGCACATTAAACAGCAGTTATGAACGATGGCTCGAGGCGACCGATACGCTGTTAACCGGTCTGTCACCACACGAGCATCAGGCGATACGGGGCGGTAATGCTGCCCAGGCCTATGATCTCAGGGACTAGATTGATCTTTCCGAGGCTGTATGCCGATGGGATTTTGCCGTCGTGGTTCCCCGAAGCTTGGATTTTAGAAGGAGAGTGAAATAGATATGACATCATCCGAAAACCTTGGCCGTCTGGCTGGAAAAACTGCTCTGATCACCGCTGCGGGACAGGGCATAGGGCGTGCAACTGCCGAATTGTTCGCCGCCGAAGGTGCACAGGTTTTTGCCAGCGACATCAATGATACCTCTCTGGCAGAGTTGCAAAATATCCAAGGCGTTACGTCGGTAAAACTTGACGTAACCGATGCGGCGGCAGTGCAGGCCTTCGTCGCGGACACGCCCCCGTTGGATGTTTTGTTCAACTGCGCAGGATATGTGGCTGGCGGGTCCATTCTGGAATGTGATGAACGTGACTGGGATTTCAGTTTTGAGCTGAACGTCAAATCGATGTACCGGCTGATCCAATGTGCCCTGCCAACCATGCTGGAACATGGTGGCGGGTCTATCATCAACATGTCTTCGGTCGCCTCTTCGTTGAAGGGCGTTCCAAACAGGTTTGCATACTGCGCCTCGAAAGCCGCCGTAATCGGACTGACGAAATCGATCGCAGCTGATTTCGTCACACAAGGCATCCGGTGCAATGCGATCTGCCCCGGCACTGTCGACAGCCCCAGCTTGCACGACCGGTTGCGCGCAACTGGGGATTACGAGAAAGCAATGACTGATTTTATCGCGCGGCAACCCATGGGCCGCATCGGAACCGCAGATGAGATCGCGGAACTTGCGCTCTATCTGGCCAGCGATGCCAGCAAATACACAACCGGACAGCCCTTTGCCATTGATGGCGGCTGGACGATTTGAAGCAAATGAGGAATGTGAAATGAAATTGCTACGATACGGCCCAGCAGGCGCGGAAAAGCCGGGCATAGTTGATAAAGACGGCACTATCCGGGACCTGTCGGGGATCGTCGCCGACATTGCTGGGGAAGCGCTTAGCGATGAAACCCTTGCACGGCTGCGCGCGCTGGATCTTGAAACGCTGCCACCCGTCGATGCCGACAGCCGTATCGGCGCCTGTGTTGGACGTGTCGGAAAGTTCATCTGCATCGGTTTAAACTTTGCCGATCACGCGGCCGAAAGCGGCATGGACCTACCTGCTGAGCCGGTGGTCTTTTTCAAAGCGACATCCGCCATCATAGGCCCCGATGACACGGTTGAAATCCCCCGCGGGTCAGTCAAGACCGACTGGGAGGTGGAACTGGGCGTCGTCATCGGAAAAGAAGCAAAATACATCTCGGAGGATGAAGCACTGGCCCATGTGGCAGGATATTGTGTGATCAATGACCTGTCAGAACGGGATTTTCAGCTGCACCGTTCAGGTCAGTGGGTCAAAGGTAAATCCGCAGATACGTTCGGCCCAATCGGTCCCTGGCTGGTGACACGGGACGAAATCCCTGATCCCCAAGACCTGCCAATGTATCTTGAGGTGAACGGGCATCGGTATCAGGATGGCTCGACCAGAACGATGCATTTCAGTGTCACAGCGGTGATCTCGCACCTGTCGCAGTTCATGTCACTGCAACCCGGCGACGTGATCTCGACCGGGACACCCCCCGGTGTGGGTCTGGGGCAAAATCCGCAGGTTTACCTCAAACCTGGTGACAAGATGGAACTGGGAATCGAAGGTCTGGGGGTTCAACGTCAGAACGTCATACAGGGATAGTCCCTGGGACCTATCAAGTGGTGCTCATCCAGTTATTCTGGGTGGGTTTCCTCGGACCATGAGCGCCGGAAATTATGCGGTGATATTCTGAATCGGTTCCGGAAATGCACAGAAAGCCTATCCGTACTGGAAAACCCGGATGCAAAGGCTATCTCAGAAACGCTCAGGTTTGTTTCATTCAACAGGGCAAAAGCACGGTCCAGCCTGAGTTCATTGTAGAACCGTCCCGGCGACATGTTAGTGTGCTGCCTGAACAGCCGCTCCATATGCCGCCGGGACAGGGACGCCTGATCCGCTATTGCCTCGAGGCTGAGCTGCGTTTCAATATTCTCGCGCATGATTTGCACCGCTTCGATCAATTTGGCATTTCGCGTGCCCAAAAGCGCCGAAACCGGCGATACCTGTTTGCTACCGCCTTCTCCCAGCCTTCTGTGCAGGCACATTTCCGAAACGTTGTTCGCCAAGGCGTTTCCAAACAATTCCTCGATAACTTCAAGCATCATGTCAGTGCTGGCGTGCCCGCCCCCGCATGTTCTAAGTTTCCCGTCAATTTCATAGAGATTCTGGGTCGGCTCCATCGTTGGGAAGTTCTCACAAAAGCCAGGCCGGTTTTCCCAATGGACGGTAAAGTTTCTGGTTCCGATCACGCCCGCCTTTGCTAAAGCAAATGCACCGGTACAAATCCCACCGAACTCACATCCATGCGCCTTTTGTCGCCGAATCCAGTTCAGGACATTTGTGTTGAAAGACCTCATCGGTTGCGTTCCGGAACACACAAAGACAAACGCTCCCTTCTCCAGGTCATGAACCGAGTGATCCGCCTGAACACGTATGCCGTTGGAACAGGTCACGGGTTCTCCGTCGGTGGAGAGCACGTACCATTCGAACAGCTGCTTTCTGGACAGTTGATTTGATATGCGCAGAGGCTCAATCGCGGCACTGAAAGCCAGCATCGTCGTGTTGGGTAAAAGTAGAAAATAGAAGGCCTTGGGCGGCCCGTCATAGGAAACGTCCACGGAAATTGCGCCTTTTGGCAAAAAGCGCGGATTATCCATACGATCCTCTTTCATGTTTAATCCTTATAGAACGTGACCATTTTTACTGTGGCAGCCGAGGCGGCTTGAAATCAATCAACACTTTATATTCATTAGTGAATGCAAGGCTCTTGGAAAACCGGTGTCTATTTTGTATTTTGGATACAAAATTACACCAGCAGAGACTGTAACAATGCCAAGAACCCGCGCAATTCCCAGGCAAAGTTTGCCCGATGTCATCACAAATGACCTGCGCGAGCGGATTCTAAGCGGTGAGATGGCAGAAGGTGAAGCCATCCGTCAAGAAGCATTGGCAGAAGACTATGACGTGTCACGCATGCCCATACGAGAAGCGTTAAAACGGCTTGATGCAGAGGGTCTTGTGCAGCTGACCAACAATCGCGGCGCTGCGGTGACAAGACATTCGCTGTCAGAAATCGGTGAGATATTTGACCTGCGGATAATGTTGGAGGTCGATCTGTTCAGGCGTGCAATTCCACAGATGACCGAAGCAAATTTTGCCGAATGCGAAAGGTTTCTGGACGAAATGGAAACGTCCTACGAAGCCTATGATGTCGGGCGGTGGGGTGGTTTGAACTACGAATACCACAATGCGCTTTACGCTGCAGCAGACCGTGGGATCACCAATGATATACTACAACGGATCAATCTACAGTCCGATCGCTATGTCCGTATGCACCTGAGCGTTATGGAACAACGCGAGCCCGCAAAAAAGGACCATCGCCAACTGCTGACGCTGGCCGAGAATGGGCACGTTGAGGAAGCCTGCGCGCTGTTGACCCAACATATTGGGCGCACAAAAGACCATTTGCTTGCGATGGTCACCGCAACGCGCAGTTCCGAGAGCTAACCTAACCCAGCGGATGCAGGCACGCAGCCTGATGGGTTGTTCCTTGCAGATCGGGTGGTGCTGCACGGCATTCGTCAGTTGCCAGCCAGCATCGCTGAGCAAAGGCACATCCTTTGGGGATATTCATCGGTGAGGGCAACTCACCTTCCAGCTTGATCCGTTCCTTACGCGCCTCGGGGTCGGCACGCGGTGTCGTCGACAACAACGCTTTGGAATAAGGATGCCGGGGCGCCGCGAACAACTGTTCTTTCGGAGCTTTCTCGACTGCGCGCCCCAGATACATGACGATTACGTCATCAGCGAAATGCTTCACCACCGACAGGTCATGCGAGATGAACAGGTAGGCCAGGTTCAGACGCTCTTGCAGTTCAACCAGCAGGTTCAGGATTTGTGACTGGATCGAAACATCCAGCGCCGATACCGGTTCATCCAAAACCAGAACCTTGGGGTTCAGCATCAGGGCTCGGGCAATCGCAATCCGCTGCCGTTGGCCGCCCGAAAACATGTGGGGGTAGCGATCATAATGCTCGGGGCGCAGACCGACAAGATCAATCATTTCGCGCGCGCGAGTTTCCCGTTCCGCAGCGGTCAAATCGGGCCGGTTGATGATCAGAGGTTCCTGCAGGATCTGACCGATCCGTTGTCGCGGATTAAGCGAACCATAGGGATCCTGAAACACGATCTGCACGTTTTTGCGCATCTCAGCCCATTTTGACGGGGTGATATCGACGCCGTCGATGGTCAGTGTTCCCGAAGTGGGCTCTTCAATCATCGTCACGACGCGAGCGAGGGTGGATTTACCGCACCCGGACTCTCCTACAATGGCCAGCGTCTTGCCAGGCTCTAGGGCAAAATCCACACCGGAAAGGGCTTTGACCGTTGCCGATTTCGACAGCAATCCCCCTTTGACCTCATAGTGCCGGGCCAACGCGTTTGCCTGAACGATCGGGGCGGTCATGCCAATTCTCCAGCGGTGATTTCCTTGACGTGGTGACAGCGGGCCTTGCCGAAATCTGCTCCATGCGGAGCGGGTGGTGTGTTCCGGCACAAGTCATCGGCGAATTGGCATCGCGGGCTGAATAAACAACCTTTGGGACGGTCAAATTGACCAGGAACAACACCTGGAATCGTCGGCAGCAATTTCGAAGTTGCCCGTTCAGGCAAAGCGTTCAGCAAAGCTGAGGTATAAGGATGGCGGGGTGTGCGGAACAGATCGCGTACCGGCTGTTCCTCGACCTTTTGACCGGCATATTGGACCTGAACCCGCTCGGCGGTTTCTGCCACAACACCCATGTCATGGGTAATCAGAACAAGGCCCATTCCCTGCTCATCGCGCAATCGGACCAACAGATCCAGAATCTGCGCCTGAATCGTTACATCAAGCGCGGTAGTGGGTTCGTCCGCGATCAGAAGTTTCGGGGTGCAGGCAATCGCCATCGCGATCATGACCCGCTGATTCATGCCGCCCGACATCTGGTGAGGGAATGTATTCAGACGGCTCTCGGGTGCCGGGATACCCACCAGGTCAAACAGCTCAATCGCGCGCTGATGACGGTCTTTGCGGTTTAGCCCCAAATGGATACGCAGTGCTTCCTTGATCTGGAAACCGACCGTGAAACAGGGGTTTAGCGAAGACATCGGCTCTTGAAAGATCATGGCAATATCTTTGCCGATGATCTTGCGCCGATCCCGTGCCGAGATTTTGGTCAGGTCGCGACCCTCAAAGCTCATTTCATCTGCAGTGATTGTCGCCGTCCATGGCAGCAACCCCATCAGCGCCAGCATTGACACGGATTTCCCCGAGCCGCTTTCCCCGACAATGGCCATCAACTCGCCCTTGTTGACAGACAGATCAACGCCATCCACAGCGCGGAATTCACCCGACGCTGTAGCAAACTCGACCGAAAGATTTCGGATTTCCAACAGGCTCATGTCGTCAGCTCCGCTTCAGCTTGGGGTCCAGCGCGTCGCGCAGACCGTCGCCCATCAGGTTGATTGCCAGCACCGTGACCAGAATGGCCAGGCCCGGGAAAGTTACCACCCACCAGGCGCGCAGAATGAATTCGCGCGCTTCGGCCAGCATCGTGCCCCATTCGGGCGTTGGCGGCTGCGCCCCCATGCCCAGAAAGCCAAGTGCCGCAGCATCCAGAATCGCGGTCGAGAAGGACAGCGCCGCCTGGACAATGATCGGCGCCAGACAGTTCGGCAGCACGGTTTTGAACATCAGGCGTGCCTTGCTTGCACCGGCCACACGAGCCGAGGTCACATAATCCTTTTGCCGTTCGGCCAGAACCGAGGCGCGGGTGAGGCGCACGTAATGTGGTTGAAACACAATGGCGATGGCGATCATTGCATTGGTCAGAGACGGGCCCAGAATGGCGACCAGAACCAGTGCCAGCAGCAGCGACGGAAAGGACAGGATAATATCCATCACGCGCATGATCATCGTATCGACCCATTTGGGTGCAAACCCGGATAGCAGGCCAAGAACCACACCGCCTGACACGGCCACACAAACCACGACGATCCCGACAAAGAAGGAATAGCGAGATCCCATAATCAGCCGCGAAAGCATATCCCGGCCCAGCGGATCAGTCCCCAGCGGGAAGGCCCAACTGCCGCCTTCCTGCCACGCCGGAGGCTGCAGGATATGCTCGCGGAACTGTTCGGTTGGATCGTAGGGGGCCAGCAAAGGTGCGAAGGCAGCACAAAAGACAAAGGCAGCGAATACCCACAGGCCAATCACCGCGCCGCGGTTTTCACTGAAATAAAACCAGAATTCGCGCAAGGCGCTTGGGCGGTCTTCGGTTTTGGGTGCATTTGCGGATAGTTCAGCCATCACCGCCTCCGGATTTTTGGATTGATGATGCCATAAAGGACATCGACCAGTAGGTTCACCAGCATCACGATCACGGCGATCATCAGAAGACCGCCCTGCACCACCGGGTAATCGCGCCGGAAGATGCTGTCGACCATCCACTTGCCGATGCCCGGCCAGCTAAAGATCGTCTCGGTCAGAATTGCACCAGCCAGCAAAGTTCCAACCGACAGGCCGATCACCGTAATCACGGGGATCAACGCATTACGCAGAGCATGCAGCCCGTTGATCCGAGTGGGTGACAGGCCTTTTGCCCGCGCGGTACGAATGTAGTCCTCGCCCAGAACCTCAAGCATCGCCGAGCGCGTCTGACGCGCAATGACAGCCAGCGGGATCGTCCCCAGAACAATCGTTGGCAGAATCAAATGCCGAACAGCCGACGTGAATGCCCCGGGTTGCCCCGACAAAAGACTGTCGATCAGCATAAAGCCGGTCACGCTGGGGAAGTAATACAGAAGGTCGATCCGGCCCGAAACAGGCGTCCAGCCCAGATTGCCCGAGAACACGATGATCAGCAGCAGCGCCCACCAGAAGATCGGCATTGAATACCCAACCAGCGCCGAAGACATCAGCGCCCGGTCAAAGAATTTGCCCCGGTTGACTGCGGCAATGACACCGGCGGGCAACCCAAGGGCCACCGCGAAGATCATCGCGCAGATTGACAACTCCAGCGTCGCTGGGAACAGGGCAAAGAACTCGTCCCAAACCGGTTTCTTGGTGACAAAGCTTTCGCCCAGATCGCCCTGCATAACGCCGGTCAGATAGTCCCAATATTGTTGGAGGACCGGCTTGTCGAAGCCCAGTTTGACCACCATTTCCTGATAGCGTTCCTCGGACATTCCGCGTTCACCGGCCATGACGATGATCGGATCACCGGGCAAAACCCGAATGAACATGAAGGAGATAAGCGTTACACCCAGAAATGTCGGAATGAACATACCGAGACGAGAAAGAAAGTAGCCAAACATCAGCGACCTATGATTGTGAGATCTTTGGGAAAGTGGGTCAGCGACCGACAGCCATCCCCTGTAACAAGCACGTCATCTTCTATGCGCACGCCGAAATTGTCCAGCGCGTAAAGGCCCGGCTCGTTTGTCCAAACCATGCCCGGCAGGATTTTCTGGTCGTTTCCACGCATGATATACGGCGCTTCGTGAACGTCGCGGCCCAGACCGTGGCCCGTTTTGGTGCGGATCCGATCGGCATAGGGTGACGCTTCGAGAACGCCGATCACGGCATCGTCGATATCATGCGCCGTGACACCGGGACGGCAGGCTTTGAATCCTGCCAGATTGGCGCGCAGAACGGTGTCATAGACCGCCCTGCCCTCGTCCGAGACCTCTTCGACAAAGAACGTGCGGGTGATGTCGGCGGCAAACCCATGTTTGCGGGCTCCGAAATCAAACAAAAGCGCATCGCCCGGTTTGATCTGGTAATCCGCACGCGCCTTACCATGGGGCCGCGCCGAGTTATCCCCGGCGGCAACAATCGGCGAAAATGCCAGCGAGGCGGCGCCTTCCGCAAACAGTGCCTGAATCAAGGCCTGTTCAATCTGCAATTCGGTCTGACCGACGCGCACATCCGCAATCACGCGCTCTAACGCGCGTTCAGAGATGTCGATCGCGGCTTGAAGTGCTGCGATATCGTCTTCTGTCTTGATAATGCGCAAGCCAGAAATTTCACGCTCGGCATCGACAATCTGCAGGTCCGGTAACGCGTTGGTAAACGCCTTCGACACAAAGACTCGCATCACCTGCCCTTCCACAGCCAGCGATGTCAGCGGCATATGCTTGGCGAGGGCTGCAAAGGCGTCATCATACCCTGTCTGGTCGAACCAGTCGAAAACGGCGCCTTCAAATCCAACCAGGTCCCAACTGCCGAGCTCAAGGTTGGGAACGATGGCCGCAGGAGAACCTTCGCCGGGGACCACGACCACAAAGGGCCGTTCGTGGCTCATGAAAGGTTTTCCCAATGCGCGGGTGAAATTCGGGCCGGGCACAAGGGCCACGGCATCAACTGACATGTCCTTTGCCAGTTGACGGTACTCGGACAAATTCGGCATCAGGGCCGACCTCCAATAAGAAACCGGAGCCGCCACGCGGGCGGCTCCGGTCGGTAAGTGATGAATTATTCGACGCTCACACCGTAGAAGATGTGGCCGCCCAGCGGGTGCACTTTATAGCCCTGCACTTCGTTGCGCATCGGCATAAAGACCACCGAGTGTGCGATCGTTGCCCAAGGCGCCTGCTCTTTGAATACCACCTGAGCGTCTTCGTACAGCTTGGTGCGTTCGGCCTGATCGGTGGACTGCTTGGCCTTGAGGATCAGCTCTTCGAAGGGCTCGTGGCACCACTGCGCCCGGTTCGAGGCTTCGCGTCCGTCACAACCCAGCAGAACCGCCAAGAAGTTGTCTGGATCGCCATTGTCACCGGTCCAACCCAGCAGAACGGCTCCGTCACGGTCCAGATCTTTCGAACGCGACAGGTATTCACCCCATTCATAGGACACGATTTCGACGTCGACACCAACCTTGGCAAAATCCGCTTGGATCAGCTCGGCCATACGGCGTGCATTCGGGTTATAGGGACGCTGTACCGGCATAGCCCAAACCTTCATCGACAGGTCGGATACGCCTTCGGCTTCCAGCATCGCCTTGGCCGCTTCGGGATCATACGCGTCATCGGTGATGGCGTCGTTATAGCCCCACATGGTTGGCGGGATCGGGTTCTTGGCAACTTGGCCCGAGCCCTGGAACACGACGTCGATGATCGCATTCTTGTCGATCGCCATGTTCAGCGCCTTGCGGACCTTCGGATTGTCGAACGGTGCCATGGTGGTGTTGTAGGCGAGGTAGCCGACGTTCAGACCTTCCTGCTCCAACATGTTGATATCTGCATCGTCCTGCATCGCCTGAATGTCGGCCGGGTTCGGATAAGGCATGATATGACATTCGCCCGCTTTCAGCTTTTGATAGCGAACCGATGCATCCGGCGTGATAGCGAAGATCAGGTTCTCCACATCCGCAGGGGCCTTCCAGTAGTCGGCATTCTGCGCATAGCGGATCACCGCGTCTTTCTGGTAGGCTACAAACGAGAACGGACCAGTCCCGATCGGTGCTGTGTTCAGATTCTCAGGCGTACCCGCGGCCATCATCGCATCCGCATATTCCGCAGACAGGATCGAGGCGAAGTCCATCGCCATGTTGGCCACAAAAGGCGCTTCAGGCTTGGACAGGGTGAACTTCACTGTGTAGTCGTCGACTTTTTCAATCGACTCGACCAGGTCCGGCATACCCATGCCCTGGAAATATTCCCAGGTACCACCAGATACCTGATTATAGGCATGGCCTTCATCCTTCTGGCGCATGAACGAGAAGATCACGTCATCAGCATTGAAATCACGCGTCGGCGTGAATTCGTCATTCGAATGGAATTTGACGCCCTGACGCAATTTGAAGGTATATTCCAGACCATCATCGCTGGCCTCAACGCTTTCCGCCAGACCGGGGATAACATTGGTAGTACCGGTCTCAAACTCGAGCAGACGGTTGTAAATCGGGTGTGACGAGGCATCAAAGGTTGTCCCTGCGGTAAATAGCGCCGGGTCAAAGCCTTCGGGTGATCCTTCCGAGCAATATACCAAAGTATTTGCTTGGGCCGCAGCACTGGACAACGCAATCGCTGCAGTTGCGGCCATCAATCTAAGTTTCATGAGTTTCTCCCAGAAATGTTTTTTCTTCAGATTTTCGCGTTGTTCTAATTTCTAGTCAGAACAATCTTTGATGACTGTCACCGCCGCGAAATCCCTGCCCAATGTATCCAAAATACAAAATCCATTGTCAACTGAGTTCACCGCCCAGCGATCAGGAAGTAAAAAAGAGGGCAGGTACAGCGTTATGATTTGCCTGGTCGAGCCTGTTTTCTAACTGATTTCGGTTCTTTGGCGATTAGAGCCAAGCAGTGGCGAAGCCACCGGGCAGGAGCGTCCGAACTCTTGAATGCCTTCAATCCTAAATGCCGCGGGCTTCAGGGATCGACCTCCACATCCATGTCTTGAATCGAGTCGATCCGACCCAAATGTCAGGCGCCGTAACGGGCCATGAACATGTCGACAGCCTGCAGCGCGACCTCTTCAATCTCAGCCTCTGAAAAGCTGCTTTGAATGCCGAATGTGGATCGGGGCCAAAGGCGGACCTTGCACAATTCCGAAAACTGTTCAGCGGCAAATTGAAGGTCCTCGATAACCAATTCGCCTTTATTCACCGCTTTTTGCAGATATTCTGCAAGTTGCCGGGTGCCATTTTGCGGCCCCGCCTCATAGAAGGCGCGGCCAAGTTCGGGGAACCGATCTTGCTCGGCCACGCAGATGCGGAACACCTGCTGCGCAAAATCCGACACCAGAAATGCGGCCAGCTGGGTCGCAGCGATGGTCAGCACCTCGCGTGCGGGTTTTGTATCGTCAACCATCGAAACGACATTCTCGGCCATACGGCAGCATTCGTTCTGAGCGACCTCCATGAAAAGAAGACGCTTATCCGGGAAATAGCTGTACAATGTCGCCTTGGAAACACCCGCCGCGCGCGCAATGTCATCTACGCTAGCTCCTTCGAAACCATCTGCCATGAACACCGATCGGGCTCCTTGCAGGACCTGATCAAATTTTCGGCCTGTTCGCAAAATGGCAGTTGCTTCGGACATGCGCTCTCCTTCAGGGGTGGATTCGTCGAATCTATAAACTGATCAGTTCAGATACAACGATTCGCATAGGATTTCGGCCATGGGCAGGCGGGATTATGGTAATTTTTCCGTTAGGTCAGTCCGCGAAGTTCGTTCGGCGGGGCCTGATTGGCCAGGGGTTGCCGCCAGAGAAAACCGTGCTAACACTCTGGCCATGGCTGATATTTTTCTGCGTACGCTGCCGTTCTTTGCGATTATCGGCCTGGGGTATTGGGCTGGGCGCAGTCGGTTCTTTTCGGAAGAAGCCACGGCCTATCTGACGAAATTCGTGTTCTATTTCGCACTTTCGGCAATGTTGTTCCGCTTTGCCGCCACCCTGCCCTTTGCCGAGATATTCGACGGCAGATTGGTCGCGGGCTATCTGCTGGGAACGCTTACGGTTTATGCTCTGGCCAGTCTGATCGCGTGGATGCGCGGCCTTGACATACCAACCTCTGCCGTCGAGGCCCAATGCGCTGCGATCGGCAATGTCGGCTTTCTGGGGCTGCCGATGCTTGCGCTTTTGTTCACCGAAGCAGCAATCGGCCCGGTCATGCTGGTATTGACTGTCGACCTTGTGGTGTTTTCCTCGCTGATCGTGATTTTGATCAATGCCGGACGCGATGGGCGGCTGACGCCGGCAACATTTCGGTTGATTGGCCTCGGTTTGCTGAAAAACCCGATGATCGTATCTATTTCAGCGGGGCTTTTGTGGTCAGCCTTCCAAATTCCCGTGCCCGTTCCACTGAACGATTTTCTGACAATCCTGGGCGGGGCAGCCACTCCGGGAGCCTTGTTTGCGATAGGGGCATCGCTCGCCAGCAAATCCGCCGAGCGTGTGCAGATCGCCGCCTGGCTGAGTTTTTGCAAGCTGATCATTCATCCGCTCTGCGTTGCTGTCTTCGTAATCTGGTTGATCCCGGCGGAAAGCTTCTCGGCTTCGGTTGCCATTGCAGCGGCAGCACTGCCTGTCGCTGGGAATGTCTATATGCTGGCGGCCTATTACGGGGTCGCACCCCATCGGGCTTCGGCCGCAATTCTCTTGTCTACCGTGGTCAGCATCCTGACACTGCCGCTGGTGATTGCCATAGCCGGAACATTCTAAGCCACAGATAGGGAAAATACTCGCTGGCCGCAGGAACACAGACTTTACGCACGGACCGAGTAACGATAGCCATGGCGCGAACCTAACGTAAGGACGGAACCAAATGGAAACCCTTTCGGAAAATGCTTGTTTCGGAGGCGTCCAGGGCGTCT
This sequence comes from Ruegeria sp. CDSB114, assembly GCF_059611025.1. Taxonomy (NCBI): domain Bacteria; kingdom Pseudomonadati; phylum Pseudomonadota; class Alphaproteobacteria; order Rhodobacterales; family Roseobacteraceae; genus Ruegeria; species Ruegeria sp. CDSB114. The sequence continues at coordinate 215,254 of NZ_JBXWOT010000003.1, read as the reverse complement.
ATCGCCACGCCTCGGCTGCCTGCCAATGCGACATGACTTTTGGACTGTTCCTGCCCGCCGAGGCAAAGGACGGCCCGGTTCCGGTTCTATGGTATCTGTCTGGTCTGACCTGTACCCATGAAAACGCCATGACCAAGGCCGGGGCGCAGGCCTGGGCCGCGGAACAGGGTATCGCCCTTGTTTTCCCTGACACATCCCCGCGCGGCGAAGGCGTTGCCGATCACGAGGACTACGATCTGGGCCAGGGCGCGGGGTTTTATGTGAATGCCACGCAATCACCCTGGGCACCGCACTTCAACATGTGGGACTATGTGGCCGAGGAATTGCCCGCTCTGCTGGTTGAAACCTTTGCAATCGACGCAGACCGCCAGGCCATTACCGGCCATTCCATGGGCGGCCATGGCGCCCTGACATTGGCAATGAACCTACCGGGTCGGTTCCGATCGGTTTCGGCATTTGCACCGATTTCTAACCCAACAAGCGCCGATTGGGGCCGCAAACAACTGAAGGCATATCTGGGCGATGACGCGGCCCAATGGGCCAAGCACGACGCATCGCTGATGATGAAGAACACCGGTTTCGACGGCCCTGTCCTGATCGACGCCGGCGACAATGACCAGTTCATCGACCTGTTGCGCCCCGAGGCGCTGGCCCAGGCGATAGCCGAACGTCGCCAACAGGCAGTTTTCCGTCTGCAGCCCGGCTATGACCATTCTTACTTCTTTGTGTCGACCTTCATGGAAGACCACATCACTTTCCACGCCGAAGCACTGTATGGAGACTGAGGCATGAGCAAATACGACTATGACCTGATCATTGTCGGGTCCGGCCCTTCCGGTCGTTCGGCGGCGATTCAGGCAGGCAAGTTGAAACGCCGGGTGCTGGTTATCGACCGCAAGGATCGGTTGGGTGGGGTCTCGGTCCATACCGGGACCATCCCGTCAAAAACCCTCCGCGAGACAGTGCTGAACCTGTCTGGTTGGCGCGAGCGCAGCTTTTACGGGCGCTCGTACCGGGTAAAGGATCAGATCCGGGCCGAAGACCTCAAGGCTCGGCTGCACATGACGCTGGACCATGAGGTCGATGTGCTTGAACATCAGTTCAACCGGAACCACGTGGAAACCTTAAATGGTCTGGCAAGATTTGTCGGTCCCCACGAGATTGAGGTTGCAACCGACGCAGGCGAAACCACACGTCTGTCCGCCGCAAAGTTCCTGATCGCCACCGGAACCAAGACCTATCGTCCCGATTATGTGCCCTTCAACGGGAAGACCATCGTCGATGGCGATGATTTTCTGGAGATGGCCGAGATACCGCGCTCGCTATGCGTGATCGGGGCCGGTGTAATCGGTGTGGAATATGCCACGATGTTTTCCGCGCTTGATGTACGTGTCACCCTGATTGAACCCCGCGAGACCTTTCTGGATTTCATCGACAGCCGGCTGATCCACGACTTTACCCACCAAATCCGCGAAAACGGTGTGGATTTGCGGCTGGGCTCTGCCGTTGAAAAGATCGAAGATGGAGGTAGCCACGTAGAAGTGACGCTCGAGAATGGACGGCATGTCCGGGCCGAGATGTTGCTGTTTGCCGCCGGGCGGATGGGCGCGACCTCGGCCTTGAATCTGGATGCGGTCGGGCTGACAACCGATCACCGCAACCGGATTGAGGTCGATCGCAAGACCTATCAGACAGCGGTACCGCATATCTATGCGACCGGAGATGTAATCGGACATCCCTCGCTGGCATCAACCTCGCTGCAGCAGGGGCGCGTGGCGGCATGTCACGCGTTGGAGACCCCGACCCTGCCGGAAAGCCCCTGGTACCCTTACGGCATCTATTCGGTGCCCGAGATATCCACCTGCGGCATGTCCGAAGAAGAGTTACAGGAGCGCGATATCCCTTACGAGGTTGGCGTCGCGCGATTCCGCGAAACTTCTCGCGGGCATATCATGGGGTTGGAACATGGCATGTTGAAGATGCTGTTTTCGCTGAAAACCCGCCGGGTTCTTGGTGTGCAGATCGTAGGCGAAGGCGCGACCGAGCTGATCCATATCGCACAGGCTGTATTGAACCTGAAAGGCACAGTGGATTATTTCGTTCAAAACACATTCAACTACCCGACCTTGGCCGAGGCCTATAAGATCGCAGGTCTGGATGCGTTTAACCGGATGCCCATCCCCGAGGAATTCAAGGTCAAGAAGAAGCCTGCCGAGAAACAGGCAAAGAAAGCGTGACAACCCTGTACATAGACGCAGATGCCTGTCCAGTGAAGGCCGAGGCCGAGCGTGTAGCGACCCGACATAAGATTCCGATGGCTCTGGTATCGAACGGTGGCCTGAGGCCTTCGGCCAATCCTCTGGTACAGGTTGTGATCGTGTCCGCAGGTGCGGATGAGGCCGATAAATGGATCGCAGAGCGTTGTGGTACAGGGGACGTGGTTGTGACCTCTGACATTCCTTTAGCCGCGAAATGTGTTGAAGCAGGTGCGCGTGTATTACGTCACAACGGCGAGGCCTTTACCGCCGCCAATATTGGCCAGCAACTGGCGATGCGGGACCTGATGGCAGACCTGCGTTCGGCAAACCCTCTGGGCGCAGGGGGCGGTGGCAAGCCTTTTGGCAAGGCCGATAGGTCCCGGTTTTTGGATGCGTTGGAACGGGAATTGCGGGCGGCACTAAGGGCGTGACCCTCCCGCCCGTCACAGACGCATCAGAGATGCGTCCCCTCCGGTTGGGCCGGGCAGCGCTGCGCGCTGCAGTTCCTGTCTTGAAAAGCGCAGCAAGGATTGATTCAGTCAGCCCCAGCAGAGATTCTAAGAAGGATTATTCATGCCAATAGAAGCGGTGGTTTTCGACATCGGGAATGTCCTGATAGAATGGCAGCCAGAACGGTACTACGATGCGGTTATTGGTGAAGACCGTCGCCGGGCCATGTTTGCCGAGGTTGACCTGCATGGAATGAATGATCTGGTTGATCAGGGGCATCACTTCACGGACACCATCTATGGCTGGGCTGATAAATATCCCCAATGGCGGGATGAAATCCGGATGTGGCACGACAAATGGATCGAATTGGCCACGCCAGAAATTCCCCACTCGGTACGACTGCAACGTGCGCTGCGCGCCAAAGGCATCTCGGTCTTTGCGCTCACAAATTTCGGGGTGCAGAATTTTGAGTATGCAACCACGGTCTATCCATTCCTCAACGAGTTCGACCGGCTGTATGTTTCAGGTCGCATGCAGACAGTGAAACCGCATGTCCCGATTTACGAGATGGTCGAAGCCGATTGTGGTCTGGCGCCTGAGGCGTTGTTGTTCACCGACGACCGGATCGACAATATCGAAACGGCGCAGGCGCGAGGCTGGCAAACGCATCATTTTGAGGGCCCGCAAGGATGGGCAGACCGGTTGGTGGCAGAGGGGCTTTTGACCCGCGAAGAGGCCCGCTAGATTAGGCTGCGACGGGTAGCGGCCGGTTCTCGCGGATGGGAAGGTGAACGATGGCGCTGAAGGCGCCGATGGCCACGCCGATCCACCAGACAAAGGTGTAATCTCCGTACTGGTCATACATGCGGCCGCCAAGCCAGACGCCAAGAAAACTGCCGACCTGATGGCTGAAGAAGATGATGCCGTAAAGCGTACCCATGTAGCGCAACCCATACAAATGTGCGACGAGCCCCGAGGTCAGTGGAACCGTTGCCAGCCAGAGCGAACCCATGACCAATGAGAATACAACGACCGTGATTGGCGTGATCGGCAGGATTATGAAAGCCGCCGCTGTAAGCGTGCGGGCGGTATAAATAGAGGCCAGAAGGTATTTCTTGGGAAAGTGCATTCCAGCCCACCCCGCCAGCAATGTCCCTCCGATATTGGCCAACCCGATCAATGAAATCGACACAGCCCCTAATGCGGAAGTTGTCGTTATACCAATGGAATGCAGTATTCCACCCGGCTGAATCGGGCCGCACATTTCGGTAACGAAAGCGGGAAAATGCGCTGTGATAAAGCCAAGCTGGTACCCACAGCTGAAAAATCCCAGGAAAATCAGGGTATAAGACGGGTCCCGGAAGGCCTTGCCCAGAATTTGCCCCATGCTCTCTTCGATTTCGGCTTTGGTTGCGGCTTGGGGGGCGCGCATGAAGGGCAGAGTCATGACCAGTGCCAGGATGGCAACGGCAAACACGATGAAAACCTGTTGCCAGGGCATAATAGACAAAAGCCATTCCGCCGTTGGAGCACCCAAAACCTGGCCAAAGCTTCCTGCCGCTGTCACGACGGCCAGAGACATAGAGCGGTTATGATCAGAGGACGCCCGCCCAACTACGGCAAGCACGACACCAAACCCCGTGCCGGCAATCCCAAAGCCCACAAGCCAGGCGTACATCTGATGCTCGAACGGGGTAACGGACCACGCCGACAACACCATGCCCGCTGCATAGGTCAATGCCCCGAGCACAATCGCACGGCGATCCCCCACCTTCTCGGCGATGGCGGCAAAAATGGGTTGTCCAATTCCCCAAGCGAGGTTCTGGATCGCAATCGCCATCGAAAAATCGGAGCGCAGCCAGCCGAATTCAGTCGCAATGGGGATCTGGAATACGCCAAAGGATGCCCGCACGGCAAAACTGACGGCGATAATGATGCAGCCGACGATCAAGATCGGATTTAGCAAGCGGGCGTGTTGGGGCATTGAATCCTCGGAATGGCCGAGCCGCGACGGTACCCAAATTTGTACCGTGGTCAATTCAGGAGTTTTGACGTTGCGGATAAGTAAAATTGATGCATCTTCAAAATGCCTGCTTTTCAACGCCCAGAGGTGAAGGTATCCCTCGGGATATGTCAGATTTGATATCGCTTTACGAGACACGCATCGCCGATGGCACTTTGACGCGGGACGATGCGCAAGAGGCTGTCCTTCCGCATTTCGAACGCATTCGCGCGGCCTTGGCTACCCCGGTCAAGCGTGGTTTCTTTCGCAAGACACCCCCGCCGCCCCAGGGACTTTATCTGTGGGGCGGAGTTGGTCGTGGCAAGTCGATGTTGATGGATATGTTTGTCGACGCGCTTGGCGACATCCCTGCCCGTCGCGTCCATTTTCATGCTTTCATGCAGGAAATCCACGCGGGAATGCACAAAGCTCGTAAGGACGGAGTTGAGGATGCGCTTGCACCGGTCGCGGACTCGGTTGTCAAATCCGTAAAACTGCTGGCATTTGACGAGATGCAGATCACCGATATCACCGATGCGATGATCGTCGGGCGGCTGTTTGATCTTTTGCATGCTGGCGGGGTCGTGGTCATCACCACATCCAACCGGCACCCGGACGAATTGTACAAGAACGGCTTGAACCGCCAGCTCTTTTTGCCATTCATCGCGCATATCAAGGAACAGCTTCAGATATGGGAACTGGTCTCGCCCACTGATTACCGACAGAACCGTCTTGAAGGTGCGCCAGTCTATTTCACGCCGATCGGCCCCGAGGCTCGACAGAATATCCGATCCGTCTGGAACGATCTCGCGGGCGGTGCGGCGGAACCGCTGGTGTTGCAGGTAAATGGCCGTGCTGTCGAATTGCCGGCCTTTCGGAACGGGATATCCCGAGCAAGCTTCTATGATCTGTGCGGACGGATGCTGGGCCCTGCAGATTATCTGGCCGTTGCCGAGGCGGTCAAAGTTCTGGTTCTGGAGGACATCCCGCGCCTGTCCCGGAATAATTTCAATGAGGCCAAGCGTTTTGTGACGTTGATTGACGCCTTGTATGAGGCGCGGGTACGCCTGATCTGTTCGGCGGCCGCAGAGCCCGAGATGTTGTATGTCGAGGGTGAAGGGACGTTCGAGTTCGAACGCACTGCCTCGCGACTGCGCGAGATGCAAGCCGAAGATTGGGGGGCATAGGGGCGCTGCCCCGTCACGTTTTGCGCGCCTTCCCCAAGGTACCTCCGCCAGGTGAAGACCTATCCGTTTTCCCGTAGGATGTTGCCCGCCAAATAGAGTGATCCGCAAATCAGGATACGGGCCTGAGGGTCTTGGTCTGTGATTTTCTGCAGGGCCGCGGATACACTCTCTGCTGTGTCGGCTTTCATGCCAACCTGGTCAGCAGCCTGCGCCGTATCTTCAGCGCTAAGCGTCGCGGCCTCACCCGGTATCGACACTGCGGTCAGGCTTTGAGCCTGCGTGGCAAGCGGTGCAAGATAGCCAGCGACATCTTTGGTGTTGAGCATTCCGCAGATCAAATGTGTCGGAGATTGCGGTAATTTTCTCAGCACTTCAGCAAGCGCAATTCCCGCGGCGGCATTGTGCCCACCATCCAGCCACAGCTCGGCCTGTGCGGCCTGTTCAACAAGCGGGCCGGATTTCAGACGCTGCATCCGTGCTGGCCACTCGGCCTTGGTAACGGCGGCCTCATAGGCCTGATCACCAAGTTCGAGATGGCGCAATACCGCTATTGCCGCACCCGCATTCTGAATTTGATGTGCGCCAAGCAAGTTGGGCAGCGGCAGATCCCGCAGCCCGATTTCGTCCTGATACACAAGACGTCCGTTTTCCTCGGTCACATGCCAGTGCTGACCGTGTACCAGCAATGGGGCACCCAGACGGGCCGCTGTATATTCGATGACCTCAAGCGCTTCGTCCTGCTGTGGGCCGACGATACAAGGGACGCCCGGCTTGATGATCCCGGCTTTTTCGGCAGCGATCTTGCCCAACGTGTCGCCTAGAAACTGTTCATGGTCGATGGAAACCGGCGTGATAACCGTCACGGCGGGTTCGTGCACCACGTTTGTTGCATCCAGGCGCCCGCCAAGGCCGACCTCAAGCAAGGTATAATCAGCCTGTTTGCGCGCAAAGGCCAGCAGGGCCGCACAGGTCGTAATCTCGAAATAGGTGATGTTCTCACCACCATTGGCGGCATAGCACTCATCAAGGACGTTTGTCAGTTCGGCTTCCGAAATCAACTCACCTGCCAGCCGAATACGCTCGTGAAACCGGGCAAGATGCGGAGAGGTATAGGCGTGAATCGTTTTCCCCGCCCCTTCCATACCGGCGCGGATCATGGCCTGCGTAGACCCCTTGCCGTTTGTCCCTGCGATATGCACGACCGGAGGCAATTTGGTCTGAGGGCTTTCCAGTGCGGCAAGCAAACGCCACACCCGATCCAGCGTCAGGTCAATGATCTTGGGATGCAGCGCCATCATCCGATCAAGGATGACGTCTGACGATGGCGAAGTCATTCCTGATCCGCGTCTTTCTCTGGGGCTTCGGGGGTGGGCGCGGGCAAATCACCTTTGACCGCAGGAGGCTGATTCATCAGCATGCGGGTAATCGTGATCAATTCGTCACGCATTTCGGTACGCTTCGTTACCCGGTCCAGCATTCCGTGGTCCAGCAGGTATTCTGCGCGCTGAAATCCTTCGGGCAGCTTTTCCCGAATGGTCTGTTCGATCACGCGCGGGCCTGCAAAGCAGATTAGCGCATTGGGTTCCGAGATATGGACGTCGCCCAGCATCGCATAAGAAGCGGTCACGCCTCCGGTGGTAGGATGGGTGAGTACAACGATATAGGGCAGTTTGGCCTCTTTCAGCATCTCAACCGCCACGGTGGTTCGCGGCATCTGCATCAAGCTCAGGATGCCTTCCTGCATTCGCGCGCCACCCGCTGCCGAGAACAGGATCAGCGGGCGTTTCAACTTCACTGCCTCTTGCGCGGCCGCAATGATGGCATTGCCGACATACATACCCATCGAGCCGCCCATGAACGAGAAATCCTGGGCCGCTGCCACGACCGGCGTACGTCCGATATCACCTTTGGCGACCAGCATCGCCTCTTGCTCGCCAGTTTTCTTCTGCGCTGCTTTCATCCGGTCGGGGTATCTCTTCTGGTCCCGGAACTGTAGCGGATCATCTTTGGGAGCGGGAACATCGACCTCGGTAAATATACCACCGTCAAACAGGTGCCCGAACCGGTCGCGCGGAGTGATCGCCATATGATGATCACATTGGGTGCAGACATTCTGGTTTTCCGCCAATTCGCGGTGGAACAGCATCGTGCCGCATTCGTCACACTTGTGCCAAAGGTTTTCGGGGACTTCCCGGCGTGAGAAGATCGAATTAATCCGGGGACGGACGTAGTTTGTGATCCAGTTCATGTCGGAACCTTGCTAGTACGGCGTTGACGTCACATAAGACGCTACGGAAAGAATTGCAATCAGCGCCTGAGCGCAAGGCGCGCGATAAACCAGCTGACAATCATCACGGCAAAATCCACATATAACCATTGCCGCAATGTCAGAGTATCGGTCATATCAAAGGGCAGTACAAATAAGGCAAGACCGCTGAGGGTGTCAGGGAGCGAGACAAACAAGAGCGCTATGACATTGTTGAAAAAATGCAGCGCTATGGCCGGGCCCAGGGTTCCCGCCCGCGCGGTCAAATCCGCAGCCAAAAGTCCAAACAGACCAGTCCACAGCACCAGCAACTCTGCATTGCCGCCCGCCGCATCGGGCGAATAGTGCCCCACCGCGAATAGAAGCGACGGTACCCCCATCCAGATGATCGGAGAACGGAATCGCGCCGCCAGGCTTTGCTGCATATATCCGCGGAAAAGCAGCTCCTCCGCACTGATTTGGACAAACACAGCCAATAGCGACAGAGGCAGGAATACCAGCCAAACCGAAAAGGACAGGTTTTGAACAAGCGGCGCGTCCATAATGACGTGCGGCACGGCTACGATAACCACGCCAAGCACCATCAGGGCGCGCAGCACAAGCCAGAACTGTCTGGCCGCTTTGCCCCGAGTCCCTAAAATGGAACCCAGGGACCGTTTCTGAAACTGTCGCGCTGCGGTCCACACACCAAATGTGACAAACCCAAAGCTTGACAGCAGGATCACCATCGAGATCGGGGTCGAGCCGTTCATCAACCCGCTGGCCCATTCCTGCGGTCCGGCCACGGTTACGACTGCAAACAGGATCAGATTGAAGACGGTTGCAACGACTACGATTGTTGCCAGGCCGGCCAGCAGGCGCCACAGCTGTGGTTTGTCGCGTGCGTCGGCGACCAGATGCTCATGCGGGGCGTAAGAGGGCGCGCGGATTTCAGACATTCTGGTGGGAACTTTCGGCCTGGTCCTCATCATCGAAGAACAAGGTCGATGCTTTGGTGGCGTTGATCTTTTCCGAAATGGTTGTCAGGTATCCGGCAACTGTTTCAAGCAACTGAACCGCAACGCTTGCATCGCTTTCGATCACCGCGCGCAGTTCCACTGCACCAATCCGCAGGAATGAACAGTTTTCGCCTGCCACAAGATCCAACTGCCTGGTCTCACCGGTGATAACAGACAGGTCACCGATCAGGCGCCCGGGTTCAATGACAGATATGGACCGGGTCGAACCGTCTTCTTCGTGCCACATCAGCTTCGCATGACCCGAAATGCACAGATAGGCCGCATCCGGCGCCTGCCCACGAGAGAAAATGACCTGACCAGCGGCAGCATCATACCACTGCGCCGAAAACGCCAGCAATCTCTGGTTGCGACCGTCGATATTGGCAAAAAGCGGAGTTGATGAGATAATCTTCAGCTTGCGGCTGAGGTCAGCGGTGGTGCCGGATTCTTGTTCGAGCTGCGTTTTCGAGACACCGTCAATGCGACCATCCTTGATTTCAACAAACAGATCATAGGCCTCGGGATGGGCGAAACTGTCCTCCATGAAAATCATGATGGAATCGGGCAGCAGTTCGCGCAGTTTCAACCGGGTGCGTAAACGGCTCTCAGAGTCATGGCTGGCCAACGCTTTATCCAGGATTAGCAAATCCGGCCGTTTAATCCCGGCGCGCGAGAAGGCAATTCGTTCCTGAAAGACGGTTGTCAGATTGTTCCCACCCAGCCCTGCGGACAGATCATAGACGATGGCCGCTGCCTGTCTGCGCAGACCTGCGGCATTGATCACTTCGGCAACCACATCCTCTATCTCGTCAGCATGAGCTCCCGCCGTCACAGATACCCGCCCGAAAAGCGCATTTTCCATAACCGTCATGCGCGCGATGTATGTGTCCGGTGTGACCGGTACAAATATCTCTTGCAGGCTTCCGCGTAGCCTCTCGCCCTGTTCAGTGCGGATTTTCAGAATCTTCTGTTTGTATTCATCCGGGAAATCAGGGCCAATCTGTTCGGCGGTCAGCAGGAACGGAACGGTCAGAAGAAAGGCGTGTTCGCGCTGCGACAGCTCGTCTACTCCTTTTGCCTTGCGCTTGTCTTCGATTGCCAGCAGCCGGTGGAACATTTCCTTGCTCAAGCCCAGGCGCAGGAACAGCGGATGGTCGGTTCCGTCCCGCCCAAAAGCATGGCTCAGCGTTTCCAGAACAGCGCTTGAGATACTCAGCGCGTCGTCATCAAGCTCATGTGTACGCAGCATTTGCATGAACCGATTATCGCCGGCCAGAATGTCCGGCGAGATTTCCTGCGACGGTGCTGCATAAAGAAGGTTGCCGCCCAAAGGCACAGTTGGGTTGAACCTGTCCGGATCGAACCGGTAGACAAAGCGGTCCAGATCTTTTTCCACCAACTTGTCATGGATGGGGCCACGGAGGTCGATGATATTTTGCACAAACTCGGGATGCTGATCCGGATTCAACTGGCTGCGCAGGGTGCGGCGGAACATGAATTCATCCGTTCCCATCGCCTCGACCAGCTTGAACCACCAATCCTGGATGTCGTCAGTGTTGTTGAGCCCGGCCAGACCGGGATCAATCCATTCATCTGACAGCGAATCCACCGAGTTCCCCGCTCGCGCGGCCTCGATCTGGCGGCGGCTAGGGGCCCTGGCGGCGTCGGCTTCATGCTGAGGGCGTGTTTTCAGGGGCATCATCAAGTTGTCCCCAATCGACCCATCAAACAGATATGGTCGAGAATAGGCATATCCGATCCGCGCCGCGATGACGGATTGGTGCAAGGATTGGATGTCATGTCCAGCAATCGTGACGTCGCCCTGAACCGGCAGCAATTCGCGGGTCAGCAGCTGAGCCAATGCCCCTCTTTCGGCCGCATTCGAGGATTTGATGGCCACGCGGGCCCCTTTGGGTATGACGAGGTCTATATCCTCGAGAACAGTTTTCCCATCGTTATCCCGAACGGTAATATTCTGCAGCTTGATCTCGCCAGTCAGATGCGGAATGGAATCAGGCTCGCCCTCGAACAGCTCTTCGGGCACCATGTTGTCGGGCGCGAAGCGTTCGGTCACGATTTCCCACCGCAACGACATGTCCTGAACTTGATTGTAATAGGTCAGCAGATCCTTCCAAGGTCCGCTAAGATCCTTATATGCTCCCAGTGCCGCCACCAGCGCGCCCACTGTTACCTCGCCCGTGATCGCCAGGTATCCGCCCACCGAATAAAACAGAAACGGGGTCATCTGAGTGATCAGATTGTTGAGAAACTTCATGAAGAACTTTTTGTTATAGATCTTGAATCGGATCTCGAACAAAGTTCCCAAACGATGGCTGAACTGGGCCAATCTGTGCCGCCAGCCTCCGTTGGTGCGCAGATCACTGATCCCGGCTGCGCTTTCGCCGATTTCTGAGCTCAAGCGCCTAACTTCTTGAATTCGGTCTTTGTTCAACAGGTTGATCTGGCGCTGCAATTTTGGAATCAACCAAGCCTGCAGTGGGATCAGCGCAATACTTGCAAGACCAAACCACACGCTTTGCATGAACAGAAACGTCACAATGGTCATCATCTGACCAAACTGGAATACGGGTTGTGCGATCGCATCTCCCATCAGGCCGCCCATCGGTTCAGCCTCGGACGTGATCATCGACACCAGCTCGCCTTGGCTGGTGGTGGCAAAATAGGATTTCGGGAACCGCAGAGTTCGGTGGATCAGCGTGTACCTCAGTCGGCGTAACATGCGTTCGGCCAACACACCTTTCATCGTGTTGATCCGCATTTTCATCAGACCGCTGGCGATTACGGTCGCCAGAAAGGCCAGACACAGAATCAACAAATACTGCACCTGCGTCACCGTAACTCCTAAGAAAGTTACCGAGCTGCCTGGTGCACCAATCGCATCGTTAATGATCTGCTTGGGCAGCTCCAATGATGCATAGAGGAAGGGAAAAGAAAACAATGTCAGCAGCAACAAAACCAGTTGCTGTTTCTTGGAATGCTTCCAGATGAATGCGAATAGAGTGGGTTCCATGCCCCGTCTTTGCCTCGGAAATATTGCTATAGGGTTGTAACGGATGGTCCACTGCAATCAGGTGTCAGACGGTACGCACTGACCGGGTTGATTGCAAGAACGGCGCCCTCCGTAGCAGGTCACAACTTTGCTGCCTAGCCAAAAGCGTGTTCACATTTTCGGTAATTTACCGACGCTATGATGCAAATCGGCTTTATCCTCGGGTGGATATCCGACAAAAGATGTGTGGAGCAATAGATTGGGATCATGGGCAAGCTACTGGATCGCTATATTCACCGCAAAGCACTGACGCGCTGGCAGCGGGACGCCCGGGCAGCGCCCGAGGCTGTGCTTTCTGAATTGCGGCAGCAGCGTGATGATGCACGTCGCTTGCGATCCGAGCTCGATGCGCTGATTCTCCAGGCCAACAGCCGCCTTACACGGCCTGTGGCGGGATCAGCCCATTTCCCGAAACCGTTGGGCACCGACTGGAGCTGGAGGCCCGAGCTGTGGCGCTATCCTCAGCCCCGCCCCGGTGTCGCCTCGGCCCCGCGTAAGGCACGTATCAACGATGAGGCAACGCTGTTTCACGACTGTCCGCGCCAGGAAATCAGCACGCGCCAGATCAGGAACACGCGCAAGCATGATCTGTCACCGTTCAGCTTGGCGGTCGAGGTTTTCGGGTTCGAGGGATCATTTCTCTCTCTCTCTATCGAGCTTCCACAAGAGGCTGTGCAAGAGCTGACGCGGCAGCATCTGATCCGAGTCGATTGCCATATTGAGGCCGAACGCCCACAGGAATTGTTCGCGCGGCTCAATATTCGACACGGCCCAAACGCCGAACAGGTTCTGCGCAAACTTGATCCCACTGGTCCTTCAAACAGCGTGGATTTTGATCTTGCACATTTACCACTGAATGAACGCCGCATGGACAAAGTCTGGCTGGATATCATTCTGGATAATCCTCGGATGAACCGGATAGTGTTGCAGGACCTGACCGTCTGTCGTCACCATCGCGCCGATTTATGAGAACCCTGCCATGACCGATCTGATACTCACATCACTGGGCCTGGAAAATGGCACCTGGATGGGCCACCTGCAGGCTGATACGCAGCCCGAGATCAGCGTGTCCTACCGTGGTGACGCGCTGGATGAGGTTCACCTGTCACCAGCCGACACCGGGTGGGAGCTTCGTGTACAGGTGCCTGATGTGGCCCTGTCTGACGGGGTCCACAGTTTTGTAATCTCAGATTCCGTTTCAGGGCTTAAACTGGGCGGGTTCTCGATCATTGCAGGAAACGCCGCCGCCGATGACCTGCGCGCCGAACTGGACCTGATACGAGCAGAGCTTGATATGCTAAAACGAGTCTTTCGCCGGTCTCAGTAGGCGGACGAAGTGCGGACGAAGTGCGTGCCTATAATTCAGGCGTCATTGTCCGCATACGGTTGGCCATGACCCGATCACATCGAAGAATCATCAATTACCAATGAGGGTTGAAATTTTTCTTTCGGCAGGAGCTTGAAGCGCGTTTCGCCCATTGAGGCCCCAAGCATCCGGTCGCACCGAAATGTCCTTGGTTCGTTTCTCAGACGGTCGATCGCAACGACGTACCAAATGGGATACTTCAACAAGAGATACTGAGGCTCAATTTGCCGGTTGGAAATGACACCGTCTTCTCTTTGATATCGCAGCTCCAAGACCTTTTGATCGACGAAAGCCTGATGAACCGCTTGCACAATACTTTTTGGTGGGGCGCTCGCGCTGGCTTGAACATAAGTCGAAGCCGTGATGCCTATAAGAATACGGGACTTGAGCTGGTTCACCTTGTTGCGTTTCTCGGGTGAAAACGAGGCCACAAGCTGCCGCCTTACCGATGCCAAGTTCGCAAGCAACATTGGTGATTTCATCTGCTCTGCGACAGCAATGCTGATTAGCAGATCGACCGCCTCAGCGTATGTCAGGTTCATACGACCAACGCCCCAGTTGCGGTCGAGGCGCACACCTCCTCCACGACCGCGATCAGCGTCTATCTGCATGCCTTGGTCCCGCATAAGCACAAGGTCGCGGGCTATCGTGCGCATACTGACACCATGCTGTTGCGCCAAGTCTCTAACCGTACAATGGGCATCTTGCTTGAGTTGAACCGCAAGCAATTCCAATCGCCTCAGCCTGTTGTGCGTATTAGCCCGTGCCATGAATCAAATAAGACATAAAATGGCACATTAGTCGATATAGCTTGGGTCACTGAAACCAATGCCTGACGCAGGCCACTCACTTGCAGGAGCTAAATCGATGAAAATGAATTACTTTGTTGTCGGAACGAATGACATGGCAGCTGCAAGAACCTTCTACGACACACTGTTTTCGCAATCGGGTCTCCAAAGCATGTCGCCTTCAGAAAGAATGACTTACTGGCTTGGAAAGGATTTTGCCTTCGCCGTGGCCAAACCCTTCGACACGTTGCCGGCCACTAACGGTAATGGAACGATGGTTGGATTTTGCGTTGGTGGCGAGGCAGAAGTCAGAAGGCTGCACGCTTTAGCCACAGATCTCGGGGGTTATTGTGAGGGGGCCCCCAACCAACGCGGGCCAAAGTTCTCTGCATACGTTCGAGACCTGGATGGAAACAAGATGTGTTTTTCTGACTAGCTTTTCACAGAGCGGACGTTGGTTGGGAGACAACATAGGTGGCATCGGGCTCTAATCAGCCACCTTACCTCGATCGGCAGCGGCCCCATCAGGAAAAGGGCCGCCTGTCAGGCGGCCCGGTTTCTTTATTGCGATGGCCCGTCCGGGTTGAAGGCTGACAGCCCCTTGAGGATGTCGATGGCATAGGCCAGCTGGTAATCCTCTTCCCGCAATTCGGCGGTGGCTTCGGCCTTGGCCCTATCTTCTTCGATCTGGCGGATTTCATCCTCGCTCAGGCTGTCATTGTTCAGACTGCCACGCAGATCAGCCTCGGAACGGGTGTTCCCATTGGCCTCTTCTTCCTCGGTCTCCGGGGCTGGGCGGGGCTGTTCAACGATGATGTCGGGGCTGACACCAAGCGCCTGAATAGACCGGCCCGACGGCGTGTAGTAGCGCGACGTGGTCAAACGCATCGCGCCATCGCTCCGCAGTGGCATGACAGTCTGGACCGAGCCTTTGCCGAAACTTTTGGTTCCCACAACGATTGCGCGGCGATGATCCTGCAGCGCGCCGGCTACAATCTCGGATGCTGAGGCGGACCCGCCATTGATCAGCACGACAATCGGCTTTCCTTCTGCCAGATCACCCACAGTTGCGTTGAAACGCTCACCATCGCTTGGATCGCGGCCACGGGTTGATACGATCTCACCCTCGTTTAGGAATGCGTCCGAAACCTTGATTGCCTGTGTCAGCAGACCACCGGGATTGTTGCGCAGGTCCAGAACGACACCATTCACCTTGTCGATCCCTCCGGCCTCTTCGATTTGCTCGGCCAGACCTTCCTGCAAGTTGGGATAGGTTTGGTCGTTAAAGGTGGTCACACGCAGAACCACACTGGTCCCTTCGGTGCGCGCGCGTACTGCCGTCAGTTTGATTGTGTCGCGGATGATAGGCACGTCGAAAGGTTCCTGTTCACCCTCGCGGACAACGGTGATCACGATTTCCGAGCCTACCGGCCCGCGCATCAGATCGACCGCCTTGTCCAGGGTCAGGCCCAGTATGCTTTCGCCATCGACATGGGTGATGAAATCTCCGGCTTCGATCCCGGCCTCATCCGCAGGCGTATCGTCGATCGGCGAGACAACTTTGACAAAGCCCTCTTCCTGCGTGACTTCGATACCCAGACCGCCAAACTCGCCACGGGTCTGGACCCGCATTTGTTCGGCATCATCCGGCGACAGATAGCTGGAATGCGGATCCAGCGAGGTCAGCATACCGTCAATGGCCGCCTCAATCAGGTCTTCGGGCTCAACCTCTTCGACATATTGCGCGCGGATGCGTTCGAAAATATCGCCAAACAGATCCAGCTGTTCATAGACACTGGCCTTGTTTTCGGCTTCTTGGGCAAGCAACGGACCGGCGATCTGCGTCGTTACAATCAGGCCTGCTATAGTTCCAGCCAAACCGGCCATCACAAATTTCTTCATACTCGTTTATCCATCCTTGTCGGTCCGAAACCACGATTCCGGGTCCACGGGGCTGTTATCCTGTCTTACCTCTATATAGAGCGTTTCTGATCGGTCAGTTCCAGTGCCATCACCGCTTGTTGACAAAATTGCGCCGATTTCCTTCGATTCTGCAGGCATCAATCCGACTGGCGTCCCCCGGGGAATCACCTGACCGGCTTCTCCGTAGACCTCTTGTAGCCCGGAAAAGACAAATAGAAGCCCCGGTTGCGGCTCGAGGATCACCAGATTCCCCAACTCCAGTAGCGGCCCGCGATACCGTATCGTGGCCGCCGTTGGCGAGGTGACTATTGCGCGCGGTCGGGTGCCCAATACGATACCAGGGCGTTTGACACCGGCCGCATCAGTTTCATTTGCCCGGTGCAGGATGATGCCCTGCGTCGGTAGCGCAATCTGACCCTTGATACTTGATATATCCGCATCCGTTTCGGCGATTTGCCCTTCGGAGATTTGGGAAAGCCCGCTGGCAAAACCGTCAAGTGTTTCAGTCGATGAGATCAGGATAGCAGTGCGGATCGGGTCCTCGACAAAGCGCCGCGGCAAATCCGTTCGGTCTGCGATGGCGGTGCTGAGCTGGGTGCGGGCATTCTGAACGCCCGTCAAGCCCTCGACCAAGGTTTCCGAGGCGCTTTGCTGCAGCAATCGAAGCGTGCGCACTTCCTGAAGATCACGCGCAAGAGACTGCGCTTTTGCGTTCAGGCCCGGCGTAACCTCGGACAGCATCATACCGGCCCGGGCCGAGCCCAACGGCCCTGACGGGTGTAGCATCAGAACCGGAGGCGCCGTGGTTTCGATCGTTTGCAATACGCCCAACAGCTGTGCCACATCCTTTTCCCGACTGCGCAATTCGGCTGTTAGCTGGGCTTCGCGTGTTGCCGCCCGTCGTAGGCCATCGCGCATGGCCGACAGACCCGCCTCATACGCCTGTATGGTTTCGGTCAGGGCACGGACCCGGTCGCGGGCGCTTTCGGCCTCGGTCAACGATACTGATGCCTGCTCAAGCATCTGCGCTGCATTCAATGCGGCGGTCGCGGGGTCGGTCTGGGCAACCGCCCTGGATGCAAAGAAAATCGCCAGAAGCAGCGCACGAAGCGTCATGAAAGCAGGCTCTTTCCAGTCATTTCAGGGGGCTGATCCAACGCCATCAGTTCCAGCAGCGTGGGCGCCAGATCGGACAGGCGACCATCTCGCAAGGATACCCCTGCTGGTCCCCCGACCAACGCCACGGGCACGGGGTTCAGCGTATGGGCTGTATGCGGCCCGCCGGTTTCGGGATCGACCATCATCTCGCAATTTCCATGATCGGCCGTTACAATCATTGCGCCCCCCACTTTTTCCAACGCGGCGACCACTTGCGCCAGCCCTTGATCCACAGCCTCACAGGCGCGGATTGCCGCTTGCAGGTCGCCGGTATGCCCAACCATATCCGGATTGGCATAGTTGGTTATGATCAGATCATAGCCCGCCCCGATGGCTTCGACGAATTTTGCGGTTACTTCGGCCGATGACATCTCGGGTTGCAGGTCGTAGGTCGCCACTTTGGGCGATTTAGGCATAAAGCGGTCTTCGTTCGCCTCAGGCACTTCCTTGCCGCCATTGAGGAAGAAGGTCACATGCGGGTATTTCTCGGTCTCGGCGAGACGGAACTGGCTGAGCCCATGTTTTGCCACCCATTCGCCCAGTGTATTGATGATGTCACGTTTGGGGAAAACAGTGGTCATATAGGCGCTGTGCCCGTCGGAGTATTCGACCATGCCCAGCAGGGCTGAAAGCTGCGGGCGCGGGCCGGTGTCGAAATCGTCAAAGCCGGGTTCGCCAATCGCCCGCAGGATTTCACGAGCCCGGTCGGCGCGGAAGTTGAGGCAGAAGAAACCGTCTCCGTCTGATATGCCGTCATACCCGGTGAGAACTGTCGGGACGATAAATTCGTCCGTTTCCGACTGCTGATAGGCCTGATCCACGGCATTGCGCGCCGAAACAGCGCTGCGCCCCTGCCCTTTGATCATTGCACCATAGGCTTCGCTGACACGTTCCCATCGGTTGTCGCGGTCCATGGCAAAATAGCGCCCGCAGACCGAGGCAACACGGGCGCCGTCGGGCAAGCGTTCCTCAAGCTCTGTGATATAGGTCGGCGCTGATTTCGGGGCCACATCCCGGCCATCCGTAACCGCGTGCAAGGCAACGGGCACACCAGCATCCGTTATCGCCTTTGCCGCAGCAATGATATGGTTCAGGTGGCCATGCACTCCCCCGTCCGAGACCACCCCCAACAGATGTGCGGTGCCACCTGCAGCCTTTACCCTACCGATAAAGTTCTGCAGCGCGGAGTTGGCAAAGAAAGAACCGTCCTCAATCGCCAGATCAATCTGGCCCAAATCCATCGCAACAACGCGGCCAGCCCCAATATTTGTGTGACCGACTTCGGAATTGCCCATCTGACCACTTGGCAGACCAACGTCCGGACCATGGGTGATCAGCTTGGCGTGTGGGCCCTTGGCCATGATCGCATCAAATGTTGGCGTGTCGGCAAGGTAAGGCGCATTGGCCTCGGTGTCCTCGGACAGGCCCCAGCCATCAAGAATACACAGGACGACGGGTTTCGGGGCGGTCATTTCGGCTCTCCGGGTTTGCTGCTCTTGGTTGGTCTTGTATCGCCTGCCCCGCGCAGGGTGAACCGCCTTTTGCCCTGATCAGGTCAGAATTCATGTTACAAAGGCTATTCCTTGCCGGTATGGTCCAGATAGGGGCGCGCCTTGCGGCCCCGGTATTTTACCGTCAGCTCCAGCGGCGCGTCGTTTTCGTCATAGATTCCAATAACCACCCCTCTGCCCCGACTATTGGTGCGCATATCGATCAGTTGCTGTTCGGAACGTGTTGTGCGCTGCGACGGGCGACGCGCCCAAGTGAACAGATGGTCATACATCTTGGCGATGATATCCGCGTGTTCAGCACTGTTGCCAAGGTCGGTTAGTTCATTCGGGTCGTTTTCAAGATCGAACAGCAGTGGCCGATGCCCGCCTTCGCAATGGATCAGCTTCCAATTCTTGTTGGCCACCATGAACATCACTGCATCCCGAACCGAGGCATTCAGCTTTTCCGCCATGGGCGAGGCGGAATAGTCATACTCACTGACTACCACATCCCGAGGTGTCTCGACCTGATGGCCACGCAAGATCGGCAACAAGGAGTGACCTTCCAGAATGTGACCCGACGCTTCGCCTCCGGCTATGTCCAAGAATGTTGGGGCGAGGTCGATGGACTCGACCAGCGCGTCGCTCACAGTGCCACGGGTCGCCTCAGCCTCGGGGGATGGGTCATAGATGATCAACGGCACCTTGACCGATGCGTCCTGGAAAAAGGTCTTCTCACCCATCCAGTGATCGCCCAGAAAATCCCCGTGGTCCGAGGTTAACACGATCATCGTGTCCTCCATCCGACCCGTCTTTTCCAGCCATGCGAACAGCCGGCCCATCTGGTCGTCGGCCTGCTTGATCAGACCCATATAAGCGGGGATCACGGCGTCGCGCACATCCTGCCGCGAGAACGCCTCGCCAACCTTGGTGTCCATGAATGCCCGGAGCACCGGATGGGCATTCCGGCGTTCCGCCTCAGACCGAACCACGGGCAGGATATGTTCCGGTCCGTACATTGAGGCATAGGGTTCCGGCACGACATAGGGCCAATGCGGTTTGATAAAGCTCAGGTGGCAGCACCAGGGGCCGTCATGGGTTTCCACGAATTTGATCCCCCGCCCAGTCAGATAGGGCGTTTCGCTGTCTTCCTCGGCAATATTCGCCGGTTGGGACGAGTTCTTGAGAAACCAGCCCGACAGAACATTGCCCTCAGCGTCGAGACCTGAATTGGCGAAGTCATGCCAGGGGTTGTCACTGTCATATCCTTTGGCCGATAGGTATTTGTTGTATTCCTTGGCCCCGTCCGGGTCATAATACCCATCCGGCCCTTCGGGCAGCATTCCGTCATCACGCTCGAACACGTCGAACCCGCATTCGGCCACGCGGGCACCGATCAGACTGTCCGGTTCCAGCCCCAGCCGCGCCATGCCTTCGGCATCCGCGCGCATATGGGTTTTGCCCACCAGCCAACAGTCCATCCCAGCCTTGCGCAGATGATCACCCATGGTCATCTCACCCACTTTCAGCGGGATTCCATTCCAAGAAGCCCCATGCGAATGCACATAGCGCCCGGTATAGGTCGACATACGGGAGGAACCGCAAATAGGTGACTGGATATAGGCCCTGTCAAACCGCACACCACGCGCAGCCAAGCGGTCTATGTTGGGGGTGTGCAGATGCGGATGTCCGTAACAGCTCAGATAGTCCCAGCGCAGCTGGTCGAACATGATGAACAGGATGTTTCTTGCTTTGGCCAAATCTGCGCCCCCGTTATTCAGGGACCTGCTTAGCCAATTCCAACCGCCAAACGAAGCGCTAAGTTATTAGGCCTGCCGTTCCATCTGCTCAAGCATCTTTTGGGCGCGTTTGCACTGAAGCTTGTCGCGCAAGGGGCTGTTAGGGTCCACGTCCTTTTGGCAGACCACACATTTATCCGCACCCGAGATCGCATTCAGGCCACCGCAGCTGCCCTTGATGGTCTTACCCATCAACATTACACCCAGCGACATGCCAACCATGATGATCAGCAGTAGAATGAAGGCCAGAATAAAAGTGCTCATCTCAGCTCAACCCGTCAGTTGGTGCCCAACGCCTCTTTGAACGCTGTGCTGTGTACCGTGATATAGGCATCCTCACCGCCTGTCACATCCCGCGAGATGAAATACACGGCAAGTTTATGCGTCTCGGCAAGTTTCAAACCCTTTTCCTGACCCAAGGCCAACATCGCTGTCGCCCAAGCATCTGCCATCATAGCATTTTCGGCCAGTACCGTGACCGAAGTGGTCCGATGCGTGATCGGGCGGCCAGTAGTTGGGTCAATGATATGCGAATACCGCACACCATCTTGCTCAAAGAAATTCTTGTAATCGCCGGATGTCGCCATTCCCAGATCATCAAGTTGTACGATCAACTGCAGATTCTGCGCATCGGCCTGGGGTTTTTCGATCCCGATCCGCCAAGTCTCACCCTTGTCGTTATCGCCTCTTGTGACCAGATCGCCTCCGATCTCGACCATATAGTCCTCAATCCCAGCCGTGCGCAGCGTTTCGGCCACGGCGTCGATGCCATACCCCTTGGCAATGGCGGACAGGTTAATGCCGACTCCAGCATCGGCCTTCGCCAAAGTTCCGGCATCGCGATCCAGTTGCAGCAATCTGGCCTGTCCGACCCTGCCCAAAGCCGCCTGGATGTCAGCATCTGCGGGCACCGGATCTTCCGGTTTGCGCGGACCAAAGCCCCACAGCTCGATCAGCGGGCCGAGAGTCACGTCGAATGTACCCCCGGATTTCTCGTGCACATCATTCGCGGCATCAAGCACCAGCGCAAATTCATTCGAAACGGCAACAGGTTCAGTGCTGCCCGAGTCCGAGAAGGTCGAAACCTCGGAATTCGGGTCCCAGTTCGACATCTTTGCGTTAACTTCGGCCAGTGTCTGTTCGACCGCACCCGCCAGCGCTTCTTCATCAACATCGACACCGATGGCCGTGATGTTGAAGGTCGTCCCCATCGTTTCGCCTGACAGGCGTACCACCTCGGGCTCTTTGTCGAACAAGCAGCCGGAAATAAGTGTGGCGACAGCCAGGACTGGCAAGAAACGCATGTGGGTCCCTCCTGAGGAAAAGCGTGCCCGGCGTATGACAGCGGCCCCAATCAGAGTCAAACCTGCATCAGGCTTTCAGCGGCAGGAAGCCTAGCGCCAACAAACCGATTCCGGCGGGCACCCCGAACAGCCATGCTTTCTTTTGCCATCCCGGAGCCTGCTGTTTCCAGTTCATGCGAAAATTATGGCCACAAACGACAACCGCAAAAAATATCAGCGCGGCAACAGGGGGGGTCAGATAAAAGTTGGACAACGGGCCGGATTTCCTTGGTTTTTGGCAGTTTTCCCCGGTTTGGGCATTTGTACCCTATACAGGTCATATGGCTGCGGTAAGGTGAAAAGCAAAGCAAGAGGAGATTGCCCATGGCCCCAAGCTCTTACCAGCCACCGACACGCGGCGACAAGGCCGCGGCTGCCTCACATAGCCAGTCGGTTGAATCGAACCTTTCTCATACACAGACAACAGTCGAAAAGCTGCTTGTTGGCAAAGGGGACGCGGTTTTTTCCGTGCGCCCGAAAGACACAATTCATTCGGTGGTGAATATCCTCAAGGAAAAGCGGATTGGCGCTGTGGTGGTGACAGATCAGAACGGTACGCTTCAGGGTATCCTGTCCGAGCGTGATATTGTGCGCCGTATGGCTGATACTCCGGGCCAGACCCTGCCCCAATCTGTCGAAGATCTGATGACCCGGAGCGTACAAACCTGCGCGCCCGAGGATCTGTTGAACGATGTGCTGAAAACCATGACAGAGGGGCGCTTTCGCCACATGCCCGTCCTCAGCGATGGCCATCTTCGTGGCGTGATCACGATCGGTGATGTCGTGCATTTCCGCCTCAAAGAGCTGGAGTATGAAGCCCTTCGCATGAAGCAGATGATCGTCGGTTGACAGCTATTCCGGCTGCTCGTCGGTTGCGATGAACCGGACCTCGCCGGCGCGAATATCAGTGGCGGTCAACCTGCCACTGAAGAAGGCGCCGGTGTCGATCGAAACAACGCCATTCTCAGCGCGGGGCTCTGACGTGATCGTATGACCATGGACAACCCACTGGCCATCTTCCCGCATCTGCCGTGAGAAATTCGGATGGCCCCACAGGCGGACTTGGCGTGTCTGCTCATCCAATGGCTTGCCCGGGTCCAGCCCTGCATGCACCACGGTGACATTGCCGCTGGTCCAGGTCAGGGGGCGGGCACGCAGCCAAGACAGCAAATCATCGCCCATCGCGCGTCGCAATCTGTCAGCGACCGAGATGGCATTCGTGCCGACTGTGTCTTCATCCACACCGGTTATCCCAAATGAGGCGAGCGTCTGCAGGCCACCGTTTTGCAGCCAAAGCCTGCCGACCCGTTTTGGGTCATCGGTGAACCGCAGCAGCATCTCCTCGTGATTACCCAGCAGGCAAATGAAATCATTGCCCCGGACCCGGCTAAGGTGCCGTAACTGGTGCAGCACCTGGGCGCTGTAATTGCCACGATCAATGTAGTCCCCGACAAAAATCGTGGGGCAATCTGGGTCCAGCCTTGCCAGCAAAGTCTGCAACAGATCCAATCGCCCGTGGATATCCCCCACGGCATAAAACCTCTGGTCAGGCGCGATGTCAGAAACTGAATTCTGCGCCGCCTGAGGTTTTTTCCACCTGGTTTTGATCCAATCCCACACCATCGCAATTTCCTACCCTGACTGGCGGGCAACAACAATCCGCAAGTGAATTCGGGTTCCGGATTGCCCCAATGGCGCGGTTTGTGGGAAAATCCCCTTGACCTTGAGGGGCTGAAAGTATCCCTGATGTTTCAAACGGTTTTGGTTTGGGTCGAGGGTTAAATGAAGCGTGTATTAGTCACAGGCACAGCAGGGTTCATCGGTTTTCACCTGGCAAAACTGCTACTGGCCGAGGGGTTTCAGGTTCACGGCTACGATGGGATGACGGATTATTACGACGTCTCGCTCAAGCAGCGCCGCCATCAGATGCTCTTGCAATCCCCTGGGTTTTCCGCAACCGAGGATCTTTTGGAAAACTACGACCAGCTTGCAAAGGTCGCTGAGGAGTTTCAGCCCGAAGTGATCGTGCATCTCGCGGCGCAGGCTGGTGTCCGCTATAGCCTTGAGGACCCGCGCAGCTATATCAATTCCAACGTGGTCGGCACGTTCAACGTCATGGAAATCGCGCGCGAGCATAAGGTAGACCACCTTCTGATGGCTTCGACATCCTCGGTTTATGGCGCCAACGAGGTCATGCCCTTTACTGAGGTCGAAAAGGCCGACACACCGCTGACGATTTACGCCGCAACCAAAAAGGCAAACGAGGCGATGGGCCATTCCTATGCCCATTTGTGGAACCTGCCCACGACCATGTTCCGGTTCTTCACCGTTTACGGCACATGGGGGCGACCCGATCTTGCGCTCTATAAATTTGTGGACGCCATCCTGGATGACCGCCCGATCGATATCTATAACCACGGCGACATGTATCGAGATTTCACAAATGTCGAAGATCTTGTCCGCGGTATCCGACTGCTGATCGACGTCCCTCCGGTGCGGCCGGACAGCGCAGATGAGATTGAAGAAGGTGATAGCCTGTCGCCAGCGGCGCCCTGGCGCGTGGTGAATATAGGCAATGGCGACAAAGTGCGCCTGATGGATTTTATCGAAGCCATTGAGGAAGCTATCGGCAAGAAAGCCATCCGCAATTACATGCCTATGCAGATGGGTGATGTTCCTGCCACGTGGGCGAATAGTGATCTGCTGCAAAAGCTGACCGGCTATCGTCCGCAGACAAATTTCAAAGATGGAATCGCCCAGTTTGTCGAATGGTTCCGCGACTATCATGGTAAGTGACGCATATGCTTGAAACCGACCCCAATTCCCGAAAGATTGCTGTGATCGGGCTGGGTTATGTCGGCCTGCCCCTGGCCGTGGCCTTCGGCAAAATTGGCAAGGTGATCGGATTTGACATCAATGCGGCGCGGGTCGAGGCACTACGCGCTGGCGTAGATGCAACGCATGAGGTTGAGCCACATGACCTGAGCGCGGCGGGCGGCCTGAAATTCACAACCAACCCCTCGGAGATTGCCGATTGCGATACCTATGTCGTAACCGTCCCCACGCCGATCACCGCAGGTAAGCAGCCTGATTTAGCCCCCCTTCTGGCCGCGTCGGAAACAGTTGGCCACGTATTGAAACCCGGTGATTTGGTGATCTACGAATCCACCGTCTATCCCGGCGCAACCGAAGAAGATTGCGTTCCGGTGCTGGAACGCGCCTCGGGCCTGACCTTCAACACGGATTTCTTTGCAGGCTACAGCCCCGAGCGGATCAACCCCGGTGACAAGACCCACCGTATCGCGGACATCTGCAAAGTCACCGCTGGTTCAACCCCGCAGGTCGCTGATCTGGTTGACGCGCTCTATGCCAGGATCATCACCGCTGGAACCTACAAGGCCGAAAGCATCCGCGTGGCTGAGGCCGCGAAGGTGATCGAAAACACCCAGCGCGACCTGAATATCGCTCTGGTGAACGAGTTGGCGATGATCTTCGGTCGCATGGGCATTGATACCGAGGCTGTGCTGCGCGCAGCCGGAACCAAGTGGAACTTCCTGCCCTTCCGCCCCGGTCTGGTCGGCGGGCATTGTATCGGCGTGGACCCTTACTACCTGACGCACAAGGCCGAGGCCGTGGGCCATCACCCGCAGATCATCCTTGCAGGGCGGCGCCTGAATGACAGGATGGGCAGCTATGTAGTGTCGCAACTGGTCAAACGTATGACCCGTTGCGGTATCAATGTTGGCGCCGCCCGTGTTCTGGTGATGGGCCTGACGTTCAAGGAAAACTGCCCCGACCTGCGCAACACCCGTGTCGTCGACATTATCGAAGAATTGCAAAGCTATGGCATCAGCGTCGATGTCCACGACCCTCATGCCGACCCCAAAGCTGCGCAAGAAGAATACGACCTGGACCTGATCGACCAACCTGAGCCAGGGCTCTATGACGGGGTCGTCCTGGCCGTCGCGCATGCGGAATATCGGGCACTCGATCCTTTGCAGTTTCGAGCCTATGGCAAAGAAAACAGCGTAGTCTTCGACATCAAATCCTGCCTGCCACGCGAGGCAAGCGACCTGCGCCTGTAATCGAACCAAAGGACCTAAAATGAAACCGGCGCCACAGGGCGCCGGATAACTGATTACCCGCCGAAATCGTCGAGCATGATATCTTCGCGGTCCACACCCAGATCCAGCAGCATGTTGATGACCGACTGGTTCATGATCGGCGGTCCGCACATGTAGAACTCGCAATCCTCGGGTGCCGGGTGGTTCTTGAGGTATTCGTCGAACAGCACGTTATGGATAAAGCCGGTATAGCCTTTCCAGTCATCCTCGGGCTGGGCATCCGACAGGGCGACATGCCATTCGAAATTGTCGAACTCTTCCGCGAGGCTGTCGAAATCCTCGACAAAGAACATCTCTTTCTTGGACCGGGCACCGTACCAGAAGGTGATCTTGCGGTCGCGATTCTCAAGCCGTTTGAGCTGGTCGAAAATATGGCTGCGCATGGGCGCCATACCAGCACCACCACCGATGAACACCATCTCTCTTCCGGTCTCGCGGGCGAAGAATTCACCGAATGGACCCGAGATCGTGACCTTGTCACCCGGTTTCAGGTTGAAGATATACGACGACATCTGGCCCGCCGGTATCCCTTCGGAACCCGGAGGCGGTGAGGCAACCCGGACGTTCAGCATGATCATGCCCTTTTCGTCCGGATAGTTGGCCATGGAATAGGCGCGTTCGATGGGTTCGGCAACGACCGAGTCGTATTGCCACAGATTGAAGCGATCCCAATCTTCGCGATATTCCTCCTCGACATCGAAATCAGTGTATTTCAGCGCATGGGCGGGGGCTTCGATCTGGATATAGCCACCAGCGCGGAAATTCACATCCTCACCTTCGGGCAGGTCCAGCGTCAGCGCTTTGATAAAGGTGGCAACGTTTTCGTTCGACCGAACCGTGCATTCCCATTTCTTGACGCCAAAGACCTCTTCAGGGACTTCGATATCCATGTCCTGCTTGACCGCAACCTGACAGGACAGGCGGTCACCGCAAGCGGCCTCGCGCTTGGTGATATGGCTTTCCTCGGTAGGCAGGATCGAACCACCGCCGGAATGCACGCGCACGCGGCATTGCGCACAGGTGCCACCGCCGCCACAGGCGGACGGTACGAACAGTTTCTCAGCCGCCAGCGTTTGCAGCAGCTTGCCACCGGCGGGCACGGACACGGTTTTCTCACCATTGATGGTGATGTTGACATTGCCTGTCGACACCAACCGCGACCGGGCGGCCATGATAAGGGCGACAAGCGCCAGAACGATCAGCGTGAAAAGAATGACGCCAAGGCTAAAGGTTTCCATTGCCGCCCCCTTACAGTTTCACGCCCGAGAAGGACATGAAGGCCATCGCCATCAGTCCCGCGGTGATAAAGGTGATCCCCAGACCTTGAAGGCCGTCGGGAATGTCCGAGTATTTCAGCTTTTCGCGCACGCCCGCCATTGCAGTTATAGCCAGCGCCCAGCCAAAGCCCGAGGACAGACCATAGGTCGTCGCCTCTGCAAAGTTATAATCCCGCTCGACCATGAACAGCGATCCGCCCAGGATGGCACAGTTCACCGTGATCAAAGGCAGGAAAATCCCCAGCGCGTTGTAGAGCGGCGGAAAATACTTGTCCAAGACCATCTCAAGGATCTGAACCATGGCCGCTATCACACCGATATATGAGATCAGGCCAAGGAAGGTCAGGTCCACATCCGGGAACCCAGCCCAGGCCAATGCGCCGGGCTTCAACAGATAGGTCAGCAGCAGGTTGTTGGCGGGAACGGTGATCGCCTGCACGACCATGACCGAGATCCCCAGACCCAGCGCGGTCGAGATTTTCTTGGACACGGCGATGAAGGTACACATGCCAAGAAAAAAGCTGAGCGCAAGGTTTTCGACAAAGATGGCCTTTACGGCCAGTGAGATAAGCCCTTCCATCAGTGTGCCTCTACCTGCTGGATTTTGTATTCACGTTCTTCGACCTGGTTCGGCTTCCATGTACGGAAGGCCCAGATGATCAGGCCGATGATGAAGAACGCCGAAGGCGGCAACAGAAGCATACCGTTAGGCACGTACCAGCCGCCATTGTTCACAGTCTGCAAGATGGTGACACCGAACAGCGACCCGGCCCCCAACAGCTCGCGGATAAAGCCGACTAGCAGCAGGATCAGCCCATAGCCCATGCCGTTGCCAACACCGTCGATAAAAGATGCGATTGGGGGGTTCTTCATCGCAAATGCCTCGGCACGGCCCATCACGATACAGTTTGTGATGATCAGCCCGACGAATACCGACAGGGTCTTCGAAATCTGAAAAGCATAGGCCTTGAGAACCTGATCCACCAGGATCACCAGCGATGCGATGATCACCATCTGGACGATGATCCGGATTGAGCCGGGTATCTGGTTGCGCAACATCGAGATGAACATCGACGAGAAGGCGGTCACGAAGGTCACAGCCAGCGCCATTACAAAGGCCACCTGCAACGAGGAAGTCACGGCCAGCGCGGAACAGATGCCCAGGACCTGCAGCGTGATCGGGTTATTGTCGACAAGCGGGTCGACCAGCATCTCTTTCTTGGTCTGAGACATCAAAACTCTCCTGCTTGCAGTTTGGCCAGGAACCGGGCGTAGCCCGCGTCACCCATCCAGAATTTCACCAGGTTATCGACACCAACCGAGGTCAGAGTAGCCCCAGCAAGCGCGTCGACATAGAAATCGGGACCGGCGGCGGGTTGCGACTTGGCGACGGTAATCTGCAGCTCGCCTGAATCGTCGCGCAATTTCTTGCCATTCCACAGACCTTTCCATCGCGGGTTGTCCACCTCGGCGCCAAGGCCGGGGGTCTCACCATGCTGATAGAACTGCAGGCCGTAGATGTCGTTGCCGTTATTTTCTAGAGCGATAAAACCATAGAGCGTCGACCACAGGCCATAACCATGCAGCGGCAGGATCACTTTGTCTAAATCGCCCGCATCATCGCGCAACAGATAGATCACTCGGTACTTGGCCTGACGACCAATACCCGCCGGGTCAGTGTCCAATGCTACGCTGAGTTCAGGATCACTTGCAGCAGCCTGGTCATCAAAGGTTGCCGGATCGAACTGATCGTCGACAAATTCGCCGGTGGCAAGCTCGAGCACATGCGGCTCGAACGCAGCGAAGGCTTCGGTCACATCTATGCCCGGCTCGAAGACACCAGCCACTTGCAAAACGTTAACCTGTTTGTCCTTCAGCGCGTTGGCTTCTTGCACCGGGCGCAGGCTGACCGCAGCGGCGGAGACCACCATCGAGGCAACAAGACAGACGGCAACGGCGACGAAGATCGTCTTGCCAACCGAATCCGGCGAGGCGGCCAGAAAGCGAGCCAATGCGCCCTTGGGTTCTTGAGGTTGCGGATCAGACATGGCGACGCGCCCTCCGTTTGATATTGGCCTGCACGACGAAATAGTCGATCAGCGGTGCAAAGACATTGCCGAACAGGATGGCCAGCATCATGCCTTCGGGGAAGGCCGGATTAATCACGCGTATCATCACAACCATCACACCGATCAAGGCGCCATAGATATAGCGGCCCAGATTGGTGTGGCTGGCGGAAACCGGTTCGGTGACCATGAAGGTCAGGCCAAATGCATAGCCACCCAGAACAACATGCCAGTACCAGGGCATCGCGAACATTGGGTTGGTATCCGACCCGATCAGGTTCAGCAGCAGAGTAAATCCGATGGTCCCGGTCAGACAGCCAACGATCAGGCGGTAATTGGCAATCTTGGTCATCAGCAAGAAGGCCATACCGATCAAGCAGGCCAAGGTCGAGGTCTCGCCAAAGCTGCCCTGAATGGTGCCGTAAAAAGCGCTGGACCATGTGATCCCTTCGGCAGCAAGAGCCTGTACGCCCTCGGCCGCTGACACCGCCAGCGCGGTTGCACCCGAGAACCCGTCAACCGGGGTCCAGACCGAGTCCCCCGACATCTGCGCAGGATAAGCGAAGTACAAAAACGCACGACCAACCAGCGCGGGGTTAAGGAAGTTCTTGCCGGTGCCGCCAAATACCTCTTTGCCGATAACCACACCGAAGATGATGCCCAAAGCCACCTGCCACAAGGGTGTAGTGGCCGGCATAATCAGCGTGTAAAGCATTGATGTTACGAGGAAACCTTCGTTCACCTCATGACCGCGCACGGTGGCAAAGATGACCTCGAATATGCCGCCTGCGACCAGTGTGACGATGTAGATAGGCAGAAAATACATCAACCCGTGCATCACATTTGCAAAGACACTGCTGGGGTTCAGCGAGATACCAAACATCTGCAGCAGAGCGATGCGCCAACCGGCGGCAGAGTCCGGCCCGAGGCTGGCGATAGCCGAGTTGGCCTGATAGCCGGTGTTCCACATCCCCCAAAGGATACAGGGAATGGTCGCGATCACGACATAGGTCATGATCCGCTTCATATCCACGTAAGACCGCGCATGCGGGGCCACAGAGGTCACGGTTTTCGGAGTGTAGATAAAGCTTTCGACCATCTCGTAGATGGGGAAATACTTTTCGTACTTGCCGCCCTTGGTAAAGTTCGGCTCGATCCGATCGAAGAAGCTGCGCAAACCCATTTGGATCAGCCCTCCTTTTCAATCTTGTTCAGGCAGTCGCGCAGCGCCAGCCCGTATTCATATTTTGCCGGACAGGCAAAGCCGACAAGGCCCAGATCCTCTTCGTCCAGCTCGAGCGCGCCCAGAGCTTGCGCGGTATCGGTGTCCATCACCAGTAGTGCCCGCAGCAGTTGCGTCGGCAGATAGTCCTGCGGCATCAGCTCTTCGAACGTACCCGTGGGCACCATGGCGCGGCGCCCCCCATTCAGATTCGAGCTGAGCGCGTACAGCTTTTTGGTGAAAGCAGAACCCAGCACCGGCTGAACCGCAAATTTCGAAGGCATCGGGCGGATCCAACCCATCGGAATCTGGTCGTGGTCCTCACGGATGATGGTCATCTGCCTTGCAAAACGCCCCAGATAAGCCGTTGGGCCATCCGCATGCTGACCAGATAGGATCGAGCCCGAAATGATCCGTGCCGTGCCCTCCACATCAATCTCATCCCGGGTCAGGTCTTCGGTCGACGCTCCCATCACCGTACGGATCAGGCGCGGCTGACGGGCACCCGGGCCAGTCAGGGCGATCACCAGATTAGGGTCCAGATGGCCCGTCTGCATCAGGCGGCCAATCGCGATGACATCCTGATACCCGATGGTCCAGACCTGCTTTTCGCCCGCAAGCGGTTCGAGGAAATGGATGTGGGTACCGGCCAAACCCGCAGGATGCGGACCAGAGAATGCCGCCGCCTCTACGCCTGGCAGATCGCTACCCGGAACCGAAGCACCGTCCTGCTGGCACAAATAGGTTTTGCCCTCGGACAGCTTGGATACGACTACCAGACCATCCGCAAATGCTTTGCCCGCGTCATTGATGATGAGTTCTGCATCTCCGGCCAGTGGCTCGCTATCCATGGCTGTGACGAAAATCGCTGCTGGCTTGGTGCCCGGAACTGGCATCTTGGAATAGGGACGCGTACGGAAAGCGGTCCACAGCCCCGCGGCGCATAGCTTGGCGGTGACACCCTCGGCGCTGTCCGCATCACCAACTCCCGAGAAATCGATACCCGTGTCGTTGGCATCCGCAACCTCGATCACAACGCTCTGCAAAACCCGGCGCGCACCACGGTTGATGGCAACGATCTTACCACTTAGCGGGGCGACCATCATCGCCTCGGGTGCGTCCTTGTGACAGAATAGCGGAGTGCCACGTTGAACGTCATCCCCCTCCTGAACCAGCATTCGCGGTTTCAAGCCAAGGTAATCGCCCCCCAAAACCCCAACAGTCTTGAATTCTGGACCCGGATGGATGGTTTGCTCCGGTGCGCCTTGCACCGGCAACTCCAACCCTTTTTTCAGTTTGAAAGTTTGCATGTCGCTACGGTCTTCCAAGCCTCTTTACCTGTGCCGGCTGAGCCAACACCTATCTAGTGTCAGACAATAACGCGAGAATTCCAAGCAGTCGTCGCAAAAGCGTCGAATTGCGACTGAAATCCGCGGCCGTCCCTCTGATTGTGGCCCCTTTACGCGGGGATGATACCAAAAGCAAACCTGTAACCGTCAAAATTCCCTCACGGTATTCACTTTCTTGTATCACTTTCGCTGAAATTGCCTGTCGCGCCCCGATCATGTCCGGTGTAAGCACCCTTGATGGAACAAACGAACGATCTGGAAATTTTTCTGGTAGCAACGCCCGGACTAGAGGTGCCGCTGCATGCCGAGGCCACCGAACAGGGATTCGCCGATGCCAAGGTCATTGCTGGTGGCGTGGTTTGTCGGGGCGGGTGGCCCGAAGTATGGCGTGCCAACCTTTGCCTTCGGGGCGCAAATAAAGTTCTGGTTCGGATTGGCAGCTTTCCCGCTGTCCATCTGGCACAACTGGACAAACGCGCCAGAAAATTTCCGTGGTCAGATTTCCTGCGCCCGGAAGTGCCGGTAAAAGTCGAGGCGACAAGCCGCAAATCGCGCATCTATCATGCAGGTGCCGCGCGCCAAAGGATCGAGCGAGCGCTGGCCGAGACACTAGGGACTCCAATCTCGACAGATGCAGCCCTGCGCGTGCTTTTGCGGATTGAGAAAGACATCTGCACATTCTCGATCGACACCTCCGGAGAGCCCCTGCACAAGCGAGGTCACAAGACTTCCGTCGCCAAGGCCCCCATGCGCGAGACAATGGCGGCCATGTTCCTGCGTGAATGTGGCTATCGCGGGACCGAACCGGTGCTGGATCCCATGTGCGGGTCGGGCACTTTCGTCATCGAGGCTGCCGAGATCTCGTTGGGCCTGCTTCCCGGTCGTACGCGTAATTTTGCATTCGAAAGCCTAAGGAGTTTTGATCCCGACATCTGGTCCGACATGCGCGCCGGGTCAAAACCCCCTGCCCCCGAGGTTCAGTTCTTCGGCTCCGACAGGAATGCAGGCGCGATCGAGGCCGCAAAAGCCAATGCGGAACAAGCCGGTGTTTCGACCAATACAACATTTCATTGCCACTCCGTCAGCGATCTGAAGCCCCCGCAAGGTGCTGAGGGGTTAGTGATCGTAAACCCCCCTTATGGCGCCAGGATAGGCGATGAAAAACGTCTGCGATCCTTGTATGGGAGTTTCGGCAAGGTTCTGATGTCACGCTTCAAAGGCTGGCGCGTTGGCATCGTAACAAGCACCCCATCCCTGGCCCATGCCACGCGCCTTCCTTTGCTTCCGGCAGGGCCGGTAGTGGATCACGGCGGCACAAAAATCCGACTTTATCGCACTGACCGCCTGATCTGACATGGGGCTAATCACAGGGATTTTGAGCCTGTCCAAAGCCTGTTACTAATCACAAACCAGACCCAGAATCCCTCTTGCACATCCAAACCCTCAGGTATAAATCACCCGCCACGGTCGGAGTGTAGCTCAGCCTGGTAGAGCACTGTCTTCGGGAGGCAGGGGTCGGAGGTTCGAATCCTCTCACTCCGACCAATGATTGCAATGACCTGAAAAAGTGTCGCTCCGTTTAAAGTTGTGGGGTGTTTTTTTGGGCGAGTGTTCAAATAGCTTCGGTTTTTGGTAGATTCTTTCGGCGCAATGCCGGTGGTGGGGTGTTTTCCCGGACACTTACACACTATATTTTGAGCGGCCAAAGATTGACGAAGGTACATATATGCGAGAGAAGCAACGTGGCGACTGATCCTGTGCCGAACGGCGGCAGCGAAGATGGTTTGTTGAGTGTCATTTTCGACGTACTTGGAGCGGCAGGAGGCGTCATCTCCACAGCTGACTACTGGCTTGGAATTCTCACATCGTTCATTTTGCTATTCGTACGGCATAGGATAAAGCTCCCCAAGGTTCGGGTCACTGGCAGCGGCAGTCGCAGCGGCAAATTGGATAACGGCGATAAATTCAGTTCGTCACGCTTGAACATCACTAACGTACCGAGTTTCTTCGGGTACCCAGTGAAACGCGACACACTCTCCGTTGCATCAGCACTAATTTATGATCCTGCGACACGCCGGTACGAAGGTCATCGAATGCGTTGGCAGGGTGAACCGGACGATAAGCCATTCAACAAAGAAATCGACGCTGGTGAAAGTGCGCAGCTTTTTGTCCACGGCGCACACAACGGGCGAATTCATCATTATGCCGGAACGACGATCCATAATGTCGAACACAGCGAAACACTTCTGGAGATTGGTGACACCAGAAAGTTGGAAATTCATATCGTAGACAAGCTGCAGCGTAGATATAAAATCCCCTTTAAAATTTCGGCGAAAGAACAACGCAACCACGCGGAGGGCTTTAACGTTCAAGTGAGGGTAAAAACAACTCTCGCAGATCGGTGGCGAAACTTCCGATATGGTTTTGCCGACATGATTCGAGCGTTCACCACGCCCAGCTATTGAAACTTAGCGCATAGTGCTCGCGTCGTCGCAATTAAGGACGGCTTTTTCGTGTCGAGATTAGTGTAAAGTGGGGCCAACAAATCGGGAATCCGAAACCTGACGCCTCGTCGGCACCGCCACGGGTCATAGGTTCTCGCGACAAAGCAACGTGAGGGAGAAGGTAAAACCCCAAAGCATCCGCTGTCAAAGTTTATCCCCATGCATCAGTGCATGAAGCACAAGGTTCCGAACTCGATAGTTCTGAGTTCAAATGGAAGCCAGGGCCAGACGCTTTGGAAGTTTGGTGGTCGTAGCCATCCAACGGGTGCGCCATGGACATTCCAGCACTCAGAACAATGGCGAACGCGGTGACGAAGGAAATCAGTGCCTTTTTCATTTCTTGGTCCCTTTCGGTTGAGCGTGTTTGAAACGCTGTGTGTGCATTCAATTTGGCGATCTGTCGGTCAGATTTATTGCGATGACACATCAAGGTTTTGAGAAAAAACATCAATTTTACGCCCGTGGGCGTCGTCATTCCAGCGCCTGCGCACGCCCCTGAGGCTCTTTCGCCGAAGGTGAGATAGGCCCCAAGATCAGGTCCGTAATTAACTGTGGTCGATGAACAGGAACCGGTTTCTCTGTATCGCTGGCTTCTGGAAAACAGCCTGTAACCGCAAGCCTTGTTTCTTGGTGGCTCTGCCAAATCTGTCGCTCTGTCTGGCGGAATAGTCGTATTTAGCTTTCGCAATTTTTGATTATTGCTGATCATCAGGGTGAATTTGATGTATTCTTGCTGAATGTGCTGGGAATTGACCAGGAGGACGACCCAAACAAAGCGCTTATACAAAATTAGAAGCGACTAGGGAGGAATTTGATGATGTACTATAGGCTAAAGGCGGTCAGGGGCTGTCGGATAATGATAGCTGCGCTGTTTTCTACTCTCTCTTTGAGTAATGCGATGGCGCAAAGTAACTCTGAGAGCGAAACCACAATCCCAGAGCCCGGGCCGTCCATCACCTTCACATCCTGGACCGGCCCTTACATGCGAAGTCAGATGCTTGGGTTTGTGCGCCCTTATGAGCAAGCCAAAAACGCCGATGTGCATGTTGCACATTACAATGGTGGCATCTCGGAAATCCGCGATCAGGTCGAAAGCGCAAATGTGATTTGGGATGTGGTCGACCTTACGCAAGCAGATTCACTTCGCGCCTGCGAAGAGGGCTTGCTGGAGAATATATCTGACATAGAACTGCCTGATGGCGTCGATGGCACACCATTTCGAGAGGATTTTGTCGAAGGTGCCCTGAATGATTGTGGCGTAGGAGTCATCGTATGGGGCACCGCATATGCGTATAACAATTCTCAATTCGCAGAAACGCCTCCATCAACCATTTCGGATTTCTTCGACACAGAAACCTATCCTGGGCCACGTGCCATCCGAAATGATCCGACAGTGATCATGGAATGGGCCCTTATGGCCGACGGCGTAGCCCGCGATGATGTGTATCCAACGCTCGAAACCGAAGAAGGTGTTGAGCGCGCGCTGAAAAAGATGGACGACATAAAAACCGGCCTGCAAATCTGGGAAACCGGGCGTGAACCCGTACGTCTGCTGAACTCTGGTGACATTGCGATGTCATCGATCTGGGCCACTACCGGTGCAACGGCCGCCCAGGAAGACGGTTCCGATTTTACGGTCAACATGGACGGCCGTGTGATTGAGCTGGATCTGTTCGGCATTCCAAAAGGAAGCCAGAATAAAGAAGAGGCCATTGATTTTATTCGCTTTGCTAGCAGCTCAAATTCGCTGGCCGATATGGTCGGGCACCTGCCAAATGGTCCAACCCGAAAATCTTCGATGACACTCCTGTCAGACGACGTTTTGGAGCGCATCCCGAACGGTCCGGCGTATGAAGACAATCTTTACATTCTGTCGGACGCCGAGTGGTGGGCCACCAACCACGGGCGCCTGGAAGAGGCGTTCCAGTCCTGGCTCGCAACCTCCGCCCGTCAGGGCGCTGCGGGTTCAACACGGTAAGCCGAAACAACAGGTCTAAGAGGTGCAAAATGAGTGATCAATCAACACAGAAACCTGACAATCTTGTAGCAAAGAGCGGCTTGTTCAAAGGTATGAATCCGACGATGGGTATCGCTTCGATGGTGATGATATTGGGATTTGTGTTTTTCACGATCCGTGATGTTGAAGCTTCAAGTGCGATCTTTGCGACAGGTAAAAACTTCATCATCGGTAGCCTGGACTGGTTCTATGTACTGGTCGTTAACGCGGCACTGTTTTTCGTAATTTGGCTTATGATCAGCCGGTTCGGACACGTGAAGCTGGGCAAGGATGATGACGAGCCAGATTTTTCAACGTTTTCATGGATTTGCATGCTGTTTAGTGCGGGCTTGGGATCTGGTCTGATCTATTGGGGTGTTGCAGAGCCAATGTTCCATATCCAAGGCAGCCCATTCCTTGAGCGGGCGGGAATTGAACCAGGTTCGGTTGACGCCGCGGTTTCTGCGGTAACGATCACGAATTTCCACTGGGGTTTCCACGGTTGGGCCCTTTATGTGCTGGTTGGCCTCTGCCTTGCATATTTCTCGTACCGCCATGGGCTTCCTCTGACTTTGCGCACCGCTCTTTATCCTGTGCTGAAGGAACGGATCTATGGTCCCTGGGGTCATCTCGTCGATCTGATTGGCGTATTTGGTACAATCTTTGGCCTCGCAACCTCATTGGGGTTGGGCGTCACACCAATCGCCGCCGGTCTTGAGGATCTTGGCTGGATGGCAAACACCCAGACAAATCAGTTGATCCTCGTCGCAATCATCACCTGTCTTGGCACGGCTTCTGCTGCATCGGGTGTTGGCAAAGGCGTGCGTATCTTGTCTGAAGCCAACGTTATGGCAAGTGTTGGCCTGCTGCTCCTGTTCATCATTCTGGGACCCACGGCATTCCTGTTGGGCATAACCATATCCGGATTTGGAGATTACCTCTGGACGGTGATACCCATGGGTTTCTGGATCAACGGTGAGCCCGAAAACCAATGGCAGAGCTGGTGGACGATCTTTTACTGGGGCTGGTGGATCGCATGGTGCCCGTTTGTTGGACTGTTCATTGCGCGGGTTTCAAAGGGGCGGACGATCAAGCAATTCTGCTATTGCGTTCTTCTTATCCCAACCTCAGTCGTGATGCTCTGGATGGGTGTCTTTGGTGGCGCTGCAGCCGGGGTTGATCTGTTCTACGACGCAGGTGTCGTCGAGGCGGTCAACAATGACTACGCCGCTGGCGTATTCCAAACGGTCAAAGGATTTGGCTACACATGGTTGGTGTACCCGATCACAGTGTTGATTACGGTTCTGCTGATTTCGTGGTTTGTCACGTCTTCTGACTCGGGGACACTGGTGATGTGCACAATGCTGTCGATGGGTGACGAGCATCCGCCAATCAAGTTCCGTGTGTTTTGGGGTATTACCGCAGGCGTTGTTGCCGGTGTCCTAATGCTGGCCGGTGGGTTGAGCGCGCTACAGACAGCGTCCATCGTCGCAGGGCTACCAATCGCCGTGATCTTGTTGTTCATGATCTATGGTATTGTCTCGTCGCTTCACGCTGAGCATCCAGTGCCCGATGTTGAGGATAAGTACGAAATGGAGTTCCTCAACAGATAGGCAGCCATTGTGGTTCAATTTGTCGAGAGGCAGTTATATCTGCCTCTCGACAATTACAGACATGGGTTTCGACCTGTCCGCGAAGCTTTCCTCGTTCTGATGTGAAGTTCGCCAAATTTTCTGGGAGCAAACGAATACGAAAGAACCTCTGCCTAATGGTTTCCACCAGCGTCTCTGCTACCCGCGTGGTACAGAAACTGGATAGGCTTGTCCGGCTCTCCATGGTGAGCCTCTCACACAATCCCGACCTGTGAACCAAAGGTACATTGTGGGGATAGTCCGATCCCGGTCGTGATGGAGCGGTTTCTTTCGCCCATGCCTTCCATTGTCCCTTAAAGGTAATGCCCAGAGCCAAAAAACCAGGTTCGGAATGGAATGCAGGCTAAGTCTTCCGCCGTTTCGGGACAGAATCGCCACCTTTTGTAGATTTGGCCGCTGCGACTCGCGCTCGGTTCTTCTTGCTGCTTGACTTACCTTTGGGTGGAGGTGGACCCTTTGATGCTGTTCGGGCAGATTTGATGTCGCCGCCTTTGGCTTCAGATTTACCGCCCTTACGTGCCTTTGGCTTTGCACCAACCGGTTTGAACAAGGCATCTGCCTCGTCTTTCGAAGCACGCTGGCGTTCTACTTTGGCTGATTTGACGGCCCTTGTGGGACGTTCTGCAGGGCTGGAAGGTGCCCGGCCCTCGGATTCAGGCTTGCGACGTCCATAAGTTGCAGTGCTGCTCCGTTCGGTCGGAGTCGTATCTCGTTTGCTCGTAATCGGTTTGCCTCTTTGCTTTCCGATGGGCTTGGTCCGGCCAGTTGCAGCAAAGTCCGGTGCCGTGTCCAGACGCACGAGATTCTTGACCTTTTCGATCTTCATCTCGGGCCCAACGGCTGTCAGAAACCCTTCGACGCTGGGCTCACGTATCTCGAAATAGGTCACATCATCGGCAATCCGGATGGCCCCAATGTCATCCTTCGTCAGATTGCCTGACTTGCAGATCATCGGCAGCATATAACGCGGCGACGCATTTTGATTGCGCCCCTCGGACAGCGAAAACCAGACGCTGGGGCCAAAGGCCGCGCGCGGTTTCTGGCTTTGCTGATCGACCGTCGACAACTCTTCTGGCGCGGAATGACGCAGCTTGTACTGCCGCAGGTAAGCTGCTGCAATCTGCTCAGGGGCAAAGCTCTCTACCATTTTCTGAACTGCTGCGCGTTCACTTTCCGTGATCTCTGCTTGCCAGTCATCTGATGCGAACATTCTCACCTGATCGCGTTCGGTCACCTCTTCGGCTGACGGGGCTGTCCCCCAATCGGCGGTCAGCTTGGCGAATTTCAGAATACGTTCCGCCTTTTTCCGCGACGCGGGTGCAACCACTAGTGCGCTGACACCCTTGCGCCCGGCCCGGCCTGTTCGACCCGAGCGGTGCAGCAGTGTTTCATGGCTGTTTGGCAGTTCCGCATGGACCACCAAATCAAGGTTAGGCAAATCAATACCGCGGGCGGCAACATCCGTTGCCACACAGACCCTGGCACGCCCATCGCGCATGGCCTGCAAGGCGTTCGAGCGCTCGCTCTGGGTCAATTCTCCGGATAGGGCGACGACCGAAAAGCCCCGGTTTGACAGGCGCGCTGTCAGACGTGACACCATCGCGCGGGTATTGCAGAACACGATGGCGTTCGGCGCCTCATAATAGCGCAACACATTGATAATTGC
Source organism: Ruegeria sp. CDSB114 (assembly GCF_059611025.1). Taxonomy (NCBI): domain Bacteria; kingdom Pseudomonadati; phylum Pseudomonadota; class Alphaproteobacteria; order Rhodobacterales; family Roseobacteraceae; genus Ruegeria; species Ruegeria sp. CDSB114. Next base: position 175,300 of record NZ_JBXWOT010000003.1, on the reverse strand, counting down.
ATTCTCGCCGTCGCGCGGGCCGACCAACATAGCACGATAATCGATATCGGCGTGCTGCGTCTTTTCGCTGACGGTGCTCACACGTTCTGCATCGCGCTGATACCGTGTCGCCAGATTGGCAATCGCACGTGGGACAGTGGCAGAAAACAGCAAAGTCTGACGGTCTGATGGTGTTTCATCCAGAATGAATTCCAGATCCTCTCGGAACCCGAGATCCAACATCTCGTCGGCCTCATCAAGAACCACGGCGCGAATGGCCGTCAGGTCGATCGAGCCCCGCATGATATGATCCCGCAGCCGTCCCGGAGTGGCGACAACAATATGCGCGCCACGCGCCAATGCACGGCGTTCATCCCGAATATCCATGCCTCCGACGCAGGACGCCAGAAACGCGCCCGCATCGGCGAACAACCAGCTCAGTTCACGCTTGACCTGCAGCGCCAGTTCCCTTGTTGGTGCTACAACAAGTGCCAGCGGTGCGCCCGAGGTTTCGAAAGTCTCAGCGTCACCCAAAAGTCGCGGCGCAATCGCCAGGCCAAACCCGATGGTTTTACCCGATCCGGTTTGGGCCGAAACCAGCATATCCTTCCCTTCCAGTTCGGGCCGGGTTACAGCCTGCTGAACTTGGGTTAAGGTGTCATAGCCCTTGCGAGCCAGCGCATTTGCAATGGTTTGTTTCACAGCGGTGGTTCTTTTCATCGGTCAGGAGATGGGATTGTGCGGTATTGCAATCAATGCATCATCCATGGGTAAAGACAGCCCCTTAACGAGTGTCTTGACTATTGTATAGCCACGAACCGGGGCAGATGCGCTGAAAATCCCGTATCCTGTCCGTACTGCTCCCTTTCAGTAGCGGCTTGAGACCCTCGCCGCTTTCGGTTCAATTTGTTGAGACGCGGCAGAAGCGCAGGCTTGGAATAATCAAAACAGGCGTTTTTCTGTAGAGCTTTCAACCGTCTGTAAACCAGCTGTCCCTGTCGGGCTGGCGGTCAACGTGACTACTCCTTCGGGAAATCTACTACAAGCAGTCGGATTCGATAGCTTCTACGACCACGTTTTCTTCGAATTTAGAGCATGACGTTGAGCCAATGGCGCGGTCCCTCTTGCGTCTACGCAGACGCCAGCCGTTTCATCGCGCTCATGAGAGGCATAGCTCGTACACCTCCCTGCCCCGGCACTTCCTTGTCGTTGGCATAGACAAGGATGCGCTCTGAGACGTCCAGTTCTTCTGTCGCGATGTGAAACCCACGCGTGACCTTCGCTGATGTCGACCGCTTGATCTCTATGGCCCAGAGGCCGCCGCGGGGAAGTTTCAACATCAAATCCACCTCAGCCCCTGCTGAAGAGCGATAGAAGCTTGCTTCTGTTCCGCGCGGTGCCGCGGCGATCAGGTTTTCGATGCAGAACCCTTCCCAACTGCCGCCGACAACCGGATGCCCCAGTAGGTCTTCTTGCGTTTCGATCCTAAGAAGTGCATGGGCCAACCCGGAATCGCGAATATAGACCTTGGGAGACTTGACCAAACGTTTTCCGGCATTGGAATGCCATGGCTGCAAACGGCGCACCAGCATCAGGTCGACCAGCAAATCAAGATAGCGCGCAACGCTCTGGCCAGAGACACCCAGGTTTCCCGCAAGTTTCGCCGCATTGAGTAACCCGCCTTGCTCATGGGCAAGCATCGTCCAGAACCGGCGCAATGTTTCCGCCGGGATGCGCAACCCAAAAGCCGGAACATCGCGTTCCAGATAGGTGCGGATGAAATCCTCGCGCCATGCCAGGCTGGTTTTGTCGTTCTTGGCAAGGAAGCTATCTGGAAACCCACCCCGCAACCACAGCGCAGAGATCGAGTCCACTCCGGTTTCCGACAAAATGAAAGGCGCCAGCTCGTGATAGCTGACCCGGCCAGCCAAGGATTCTGCGCTTTGGTGCAGAAGCGTGTTCGAGGCCGACCCCAGCAGCAGGAATTGCCCAGTCCGATACCCTTGTCTTCGTCGTCGGTCAATCTGACCGCGTAATGCCTTAAACAGGCCTGGCATAAGCTGAACTTCATCGATCACCACCAGGCGCCCAACCTGCTCGTCGAGATAGAGGTCTGGCTCTTCGAGCACCTGGCGATCAGCAGATCTCTCCATATCAAGATAGACAGCGTCACGGCTTTCAGCGATATCCTGCGCGAGGGTTGTCTTCCCAACTTGCCGCGGCCCAAGCAGGACTACGCCCGCCTGGTTCTCGAGAGAGTCTTCAACTGACTTTCTATCACCGCGCTTGATCATACCTTGCATTTATTCCATTTGGTGGAAGATTTACAAGGATAAAATTCCAAATTACTGTCCAGTGAAACCCTATCGTCTCGGCCCTTCACCCCAAAACCATGACACGCAAGTCTGGACCTTAGGTCGAGCATTATCGTGGAAAGCTGCGTCCCATTTGATCAAGAGAAAATTTAACCTGAGTACGTTCTTCTTTCTTAACTATTAAATTCGAAAAGTCCTCTTTGCGTCCCTCAATTTCATTTCCATTGCCCTGAAGGGCGAAGCCAACTAGGTACTTGCCGCGCACAAACCCCTAAGAATCTGCGAAAAATCAAATCGCAGAAAGGACCAGGATCATGACCATACCGGCAATCAAAAACGCTGACACAGGCACGCTGGCTGGCTCGGGAATGCATATTCTGGTCGATCATTACGGCAGCCAATACCTAACCGACGTAACGCGCATCGAAGAGGCACTGAGCCGCGCGGCGCGGGAGGCTGGCGCAACGATACTGTCGGGCAAGTTCCACAAATTTGGCGGGCACGGCGGTGTGACCGGGGTGTTGTTGCTGGCAGAATCGCATATCTCGATCCACACTTGGCCGGAAAATGATTATGCCGCCATGGAAATCTTCATGTGTGGCACAACGCAACCGGACAAAGCGGTCGCATATCTTGAGAAGCACCTGCGCCCTGCCCGAGTTGAAATTACGCGCGTCAACCGCGGTTTACCGGAACCAGTAGTCCCAACCGTCTAAGTAATATCCCATCAATGCGTGCGATTGCAGTGTATTAGGTTCGGCATCGATCCGGTCGGTATCACCGCCAAAAATCTGTGCCGCGCGCCAAACATCATCGTCGAGATAGCTCAACCCATCCGGCAGTTCGATTCTACGGTCGGTCAATGGTTCAAATGTAGCCAGAACAAACCCCCATTCGCCGAAGCTCGGCACGTAGCTGTGATAGGGAACCGCCTGCAGTCCCCGCCCGGGTCTTTGCGGATTGCGGCTGCTCTCGATCGTTTCGGCCACCGACCAAAAGGCCTGTCGGGCAAAGAACGGTGATCCGGCCTGAGTGACAAAGACCCCCTGCCCGCTTAGCCGTTCGGCCAGCAAGCCGTAGAATTGCTTGGTGTATAACCGGGACAAGGCGATGGATTTGGGGTCTGGCAGATCAATGATCACCACGTCGTAAATCTGGGTTTCCCACTCCAGAAATCTCCAGGCATCTTCGTTGACAACCGTCACGCGCGGGTCGCTGAGAGCATTGTCGTTCAGCTTGGACAGATCTGGATGGTCGCGAAACAACTGCGTCACACGCGGATCAAGATCCACCAGCGTCACAGACTGCACCTCGGGATAGCGCAGCACCTCGCGCGCGGCCATGCCGTCTCCGCCCCCCAAGATCAGAACGTCAAGCGCGCGCGGCGCAAGGGCCATGGCCGGGTGCACCAGCGGCTCGTGATAGCGGTGTTCGTCAAGGGAATCGAACTGGATCGAATGATCCAGAAACAGGCGCACCCGGTCGCGGTACCGGGTGACGGTGATCTGCTGATACGACGTGGCCTCGGACAGGATGACATCATCTTCGAACAGTTCGGCCTCGGCGACCGAGACCAGCCGTTCGGACTGCCACAGTGCGCCCAGCGTTGCCACAAAGGCCACCGCCCAGACTGCCACCTGGACCCGCGTAGCCCATTCCCGAAACACCAGCAGAGACAGGCCAGCCACGGCAAGGTTTAGACCGCCAAAAGCCAGACTCGCCGACATCAGCCCCAGATACGGGATCACCAATAGTGGAAAAGCCAATGAGGCGACCAGCGCTCCGATGTAGTCGACGCTCAGCACGTTCTCAAATCGGAACTTCAGCGCCCCGATCTGTTCAAGCACACGGGCAATTAATGGGATCTCCATCCCGGACAGGATGCCAATGGCAATCAAAGCGCCGTAAAGCGGCAAGGCCACCTGCCCCAACCACGCATAATTCAGAAACAGCACCGGCGCCAAAAAACCGCCAACGATGCCCAGTAGGATCTGCGCCCAGACAAAACCGGAAAACGCATCCGAGACAAAGCGCGACAGCCAAGCACCTACTCCCATCGCCGACAGAAAGATGCCAATTACCAGTGAAAACTGGCGGACGGAATCCCCCAGCAAATAACTGGACAAGGTGGCGGCAATCAGCTCGTAGATCAGCCCGGCTACGGCCACCAGAAAGGTGGCCAGCAACAACCACGCGGCACGCGCCTCAACCGCGCGGGGCTGGGTCATGACAGGATGACGGCCGCGATGATGATGGAAACTGCTACAAACAGCAGCCCGATCAGGATCGCCAACGCGATGTTCTGATCTTTTTCGATCTCGTGCACGACCGAGAAGGGTGTCATCCAGTCGATCACCTTCCACACGACCCACATCAGCGTCACACCCAGAAGGGTGTAAAAGATTGTGCTGATGATTTCTGCAATCTGAATTGCTGCTATATAATCCATTGATCCCTCACTATTTTATCCGATTTGACCGATAGTACCCGCCGCCACCGCTGCCGACCCGAACCGAAGTGTCCAAGTCACGGCTTTCAGCCCAATACCCATGCCACGAGACATAACCCGTGGCGGCCACGGCCAGGGTCGAAATGACGATGAAAATGATCCTGAAAGCTGTCACTTTAATCCTCATCTACCCAATCAGTTCCCGACCACCGGGCGCGTTGATGCAACCATTTGCGCCCGAACTGAAACAGGAACAGCGCTCCAAAAACCCCGGCCAGCGCGAATGACCAAAGACCACTGGACAGTCCGGTTATAACTCTGACTTGCAACTGGCTGAACGGCTGCCCCGGTACATGGCCTACGCCCGACCCGTTCCAAAGCCCCTGCTCTGGCACGTCCAGTGCCAATGTGTAGTCACCCGTGCGATCTGGCCGAAACGTCAGGCTCGCAAATTTGCTGCCTTCACGCCATGTGCCGTCCGAGTCGCGGCCGGTGTAATATTCGATCGTCCGACCCGCCTGGAACACCGGCTCTCCGTCCGGATCAAGCAGCTCGATGTCCAGATAGATCCAACTGTTTTCAACATTGCCCGAAAAGGAAACCTTCGTCAGTTGGCTATTGGCTTCAAGCGGGATTGTGATCTCGGCCGGGAAGTCGCCACGTTTTAGCGCCTGACGCTCTATCGCCCTCTCTCCTGATCGTTGAGAGAAGGAGACCGCCATCACAAGACAGAGGATCGTAAACACGAATGATACGACCAGCAGAAATCTATAGTTTGGGCCCTCGATGAAAGGTTGCAGCGGATGCACCCGATGTGGGTTCAGGTTCAATGAAACCCCAAAAGCTGCTTCGGCCTGCTGTTTCGAAACATAGAACGTGCGATAGGTCTCGCGTTCGGACCCAGTGGTTGAAAACCCCAGCATCGCCGTATCAGACATCGCTGAAATCGTCGTTGTCTTTTCGCCCAGTGAAGGCGTCCAGGTGAATTCGCCCTCGACATAGGTGACCGCGCTTGTGGTGGTCTCGTAATACACAAAGCGCCCATCCTCGGTCGTCACAGAGGGAGGAGATTCCGCTGTCTCAACCCACCGCTCCGACATCCAGGCCGATCCGCGATAGCGTTTGGAAAACACCAGATGCCCCGCCTCAAGCGTTAGCCAGGCATAGCCGTGAGTTGGCGAATAGAGCTGATGGTCTATCCATTGATAGACCCGTCCGCCCCAGCGTTCGGCATGCTCGATCAGACCGATTATGGTGAACTCAGCACCATACAACGACCCACTCATCCCAATCGAAAGCGGAGTTTCCGGGCGTTTCTGATCCTTGAACTGGCGTAGAGTCCGGTAGTTGTTCTGTGCATCCAGTTCGGCCCCGCAATAGGAACAGATCTGCACGATCACCCTGCCCCCGCCCAGCACATCCAGACCGGCGCCGCAGCAAGTGCAGTTGATCGAAAGAAGACTTGGATTTCGGGTCATGACTGCCGCTGAACCTTCACATCAAATGCGTCATACCACCGACCGTAGAACCAGATCGCATGACCCGGCCAGAATTCACCGGACAACAAAGCCTCATCCCCGGCGGAAGCGTTCACGAATTCATGGCTTTCCCCGACCTTTAGCACCTCATCGAACTGTCCGCGCAGGGCGATGCATTCGGCATGCTCAACTTCGGTAACCGTGAATGTGGCCGCGTCGAAATCCAGCGTTTCGCCCAGCTTGAACGGAGGCATGAATTTCGGCGTGTCCTTTTCGGTCAAGCGTTTCTGCCGAACGACATCTCCCTCATCGAGCGATATCCAGCAGGTGCGGCCATCACCATCGACACCGCAGAACTCATCCCAGAACCCCCGCCCGTAGGAATAGCGCGCATGACCAAGAATCAATGTCGACGTTCGACCCAGTTGCACTTGATCGCCTATCCCGAACAAAAGCGGTGCATCGTGCATCTCACCCTGCTGGCCCGCCGATTGAACCTGGACATCATTGATCATCAACGTCGTACCGCAGGACGCACAGGTGGCAACCTTTATCCCTTTCAGCGCAATCGGGGTTTGCGCACCGCAGTTTGGACAGTTCAAAGTCTTCATGCTTTCAAGTCGCGCAAAGAAAATGAAAGTTCAAGCCGTTATTGGTTCTGGAGAATACACGTCCGGTGCCGCCTCGCCCTTGTTGCCAGAATTCAAACAGAACCACTTAGGTGGAACTGAACACGCTGGCGGTTCTGTTAGAGGTGCCGTCAGCCCCAGCAATCATCTGAGTTAGTCGTGAAATAGGATTTCAGCTGCGTCTTTGCTTATGGTTGTGCCCTTCCTGCCCGCAACGATATCCGCCAGATCGGCCAGTGCGCCGATGGCTGCGGATTTGCCGGTAAGCCGCGCAAACTGGGCGGCGGCCTCGACCTTTGGGCCCATCGAACCGGCGGCGAAATTGAACTTGGCCATGGCATCTGGTGAGGCGGCTTTTATGCCACGCTGAGTATCGGTACCCCAGTCCAGATAGGCACAATCAGCATCCGTTGCCGAAATGAACAGATCGGCGCCGACCTCTCGGGCCAGCAGCTCTGAGGCCAGATCCTTGTCGATCACCGCTTCTATCCCCTCCAGATAACCCGGAGAAGTATAGGCCGTGGGAATGCCCCCGCCACCGGCGCAGATCACCACGGTTTGCCGTTCCAGCAGCCATTTAATCGGCCTGATTTGAAAAATCCGTTTCGGCAGCGGAGAGGCAACAACCCGTCGCCATTTGTCACCATCCGCACGAATTTGCCAGCCCTTGTCGGCGGCCATTCGTTCAGCCTCGGGTTTGTCATATACCGGACCGATGAATTTTGTGGGGTCGTCAAAGGCGGGATCCTTGGCATCGACCTCAATCATGGTCAGCAGCGTGGCCAGAGGCGTCTCGGGCGGCAGACGGTTGCCCAACTCCTGCTCGATCATGTACCCGATCATGCCCTCGGTTTCCGCCCCAAGCACGTCCAGCGGATAGGCCTCATCCGGTTTATAGGCGTTGCCCTGTAGGGCCAGTAATCCCACCTGAGGGCCATTCCCGTGGGTCACAATCAACTCGTTCCCCTCGGCAATGGTGGCCAGCGCCTGAGCGGCGATGGCCGTGTTTTCACGCTGGTTCTCGGCGGTCAGGGCCTGACCGCGCCGCAGCAGCGCATTGCCCCCAAGGGCGACGACGATCCGCATGGCTCAGGCCCCCAATGTGGCGACCAGAACCGCCTTGATCGTGTGCATCCGGTTTTCAGCCTGTTCAAACTGAATACCGGCGGGGCTTTCGAATACCTCTTCGGTGACCTCCATTTCGGTGATGCCAAATTTCTCGTGGATGTCTTCGCCCACTTTAGTCTCGGTATTGTGAAAGGCGGGCAGGCAATGCATGAATTTGACGTTTGGATTGTTTGCCGCTGCCATTAGCGCGCTGTTGACCTGATAGGGGGTCAGCTGCTTGATCCGGCTGTCCCAGACCTCGGGTGCTTCGCCCATCGAAACCCAGACATCGGTGTGGATGAAATCCACGCCATCCACGGCGGCCGCAGGATCATCGGTGATGGTCAGCGTCGCGCCGTAGCGCCCGGCGGCTTCTTCTGCCGGACCGCGGAATTCGTCGGACGGCCACAGATCACGTGGGGCGGCGATGCGGACGTCCATCCCCATCATGCAGCCCGCGATCATCAGCGAATGGCCCATATTGGACCGCCCGTCGCCCACATAGGCGTATTTGATGTCATGCAGGGGCTTTTCGCCAAATTCCTGCATGGTTAGCAGATCGGCCAGCATCTGGGTCGGGTGGAACTCATCGGTCAGCCCGTTATAGACCGGCACGCCCGCATTGGCGGCCAGAGTTTCCGCCAGTTCCTGCCCAAAACCGCGATATTCAATGCCGTCGAACATGCGGCCCAGCACACGGGCAGTGTCCTTCATGCTTTCCTTATGCCCGATCTGTGACCCCGAGGGCCCAAGATAGGTGACACCGGCACCCTGATCCATCGCGGCCACTTCAAAGGCGCACATGGTCCGGGTCGAGGATTTTTCGAAGATCAGGCAGATGTTCTTGCCTTTTAGATGCTGGATTTCAGACCCCGCATATTTTGCGCGCTTCAGATCGCGCGACAGGTCCAGCAGATAACGCAGCTCACGTTGGTCAAAATCGAGCAGTTTCAGAAAGCTGCGGCCCTTGATATTAAATGCCATTGGTCAATCTCCTTTTTCAGTAATCCACAGGGTCACGCCAGATCGGGCAGGTCATGCAATGCCCGCCGCCTCGCCCACGCCCCAGTTCCGAGCCCGAGATCGTGATCACCTCGACCCCCGCCTTGCGCAGCAGCGTGTTGGTATAGGTGTTGCGGTCATAGGCGACGACCACGCCGGGCTCTAACGCCACCACGTTGTTGCCGTCGTCCCATTGCTCGCGTTCCTGATTAAATGCGTCTCCGCCTGTCTGAACGATGTTCAGAGATTTGATCCCCAGGCATTCGGCGGCCACATCGAACAGATGTTTGTCATCGCGCCGGAAGTCGATCGTGTCCTCTTTGTTTCCGGGGCGCAGGCTGATGCACTGGATGTCGTTACAGACATCAACATAGGCAGTCGCGGTCTCACGGTCGCAATGGCTGAACACTGTATCCAGATGCATAGCCGCGCGGCTGCGGGGCATCTGACAGGCAACAACCCTCTCCGCCGCGCCTTTGGCAAACAGAGCGCGGGCGACCTGACCAACCGCCTGCGGACTGGTGCGTTCGCCCATGCCGATCAACACACTGCCATTGCCCCAGGGCATGACATCACCGCCTTCGACCGTGGCCGCGCCGTGATCCTTGTCTGGGTCACCCCACCAGATCTCGAAATCTGCGTCGCGGAACTCGGGGTGGAACTTGTAGATCGCGGTCACCAACAGGGTTTCGGGGCGCCGCGCCGGCCAGTACATCGGGTTGACCGTCACGCCGCCATAGATCCAGCAACTGTTGTCACGAGTGAACTGCGTATTTGGAATCGGTGGAATCACAAAGCCCAATGGCCCCAGATAGCTGCCGAACATACCTGAGGGTTTGAACGGCATATCTTCGACCGCGATACCGCCGATCAGATATCTGGCCAGATCCTTGGCCGCCATCTCATCCAGCCAGCCGCGCAGCTCATTCAGCATACCGACGCCCACCTGATTCTCGGTAATGCGGCGGTCCAGAACCCAATTACGGGCTCCCTTGTCCTTCAGCGTTTCTGCAAGCAGCGTCTGGAATTCTAAAACCCGAACCCCGCGATCCTCCATCTTCATGCGGAAATCGGCATGGTCAGAGCGGGCTTTGTGCACCCAAAGGACATCGTCATAAAGCAACTCTGCCGCATTGCCAGGGGTCAGGCGGGAATGGGCCAGACCCGGTTCGCAGACCATCACCTTTCGAAGTTTCCCAATCTCGGAATGTGCGCCAAATCCAGTCATGATATCTCCTTTGATGTAATCGCGCCGGACTGCCAACGCAGCCAGACATGGATGGGCAACCCAGCCAACAGCAACAGGACGCCCCAGAAAACGACGTCTTTTCCAGCGCCGAAAATCGCCCAGAATGAATAGACAAAACCGAGACCCGCCAGCACAAAGGCCTGCGGTGGCAGGCGGGTGCGTTCTTTGCGTTTTGCGCGGATCATAATTTCGGCACCTGCGCAAAGCAGGTAGGGAACCAGCGTGGATAGGGTGGCCAACAGAATGATGAATTCAAACTGTTCAGCCAGGGATCGGGTATAGTTCATAGCGATCAGAGCGCTGGCTAGCAGGCTTGAAGAGATCAGGCCAAATGCCGGCGTACCAGTCCGTGACACCCGGGCAAAACCGGCCGGGAACAACCCGTCGCGGGCAGCGCCCAGTGGAACTTGTCCGGTCAGCAGCACAAATCCGTTGAGCGTGCCGAAGGTCGAAACGCAGGCCCCGACCGCGATGAATACCGCACCGCCAAACCCCCACATCACATGCGCAACATCCGCCAGCGGTGCGTTGCTTCCGGCCAGCGTGCCGGATGGCACCACCCCAAGCGCCACATAGGTCGTGGCGATATAGACCAATGCGGCAACACAGGTTCCGACAATCGTCGCAAGAGGGATCGTTTTGGTAGGGTTCCTGACATCGCCCGCCGGAACCGTTGCGGATTCGAGCCCCACAAAGGCCCAAAGCGTCAACGCCGCGCAGGCCGAGATCGCCGATATGTTCGACATTCCACTAAGGTTGGCCGGCCGGAAGTTGGCCGGTTGGACATGGGACAGTCCCAGCAGGATCAGCACCAGCAGCGGGGCCAGCTTCATCACCGTGGTCAGCACTTGCACAATCCCGGCCTGCCGAACGCCGCGCAGATTGACCCAGGTGAGCAGCCAAATCGCACCAAGTGAGACCGCCAATCCCGCGAGCGCAGTTTCCCCGATGGCGGGTACCATAAAGCTGAGATAGCCAGCAAAGGCGACGGCAACGGCGGCATTCCCAGACCACAGCGCGATCCAATAGCCCCAAGCAATCAGGAAACCGGCAAAATCACCAAAGCCCTCGCGCGCATAAGCGTATGGCCCGCCGGTATTGGAAGACAATCGCGCCAGCCGTCCAAAGATCAAGGCCAGCACAATCGCGCCACCTGCGGTCAGAACCCATCCCGCCATCGAGATTGGCCCGAACACGGCCAGAGAAGACGGCAGCAGGAAAATACCGGACCCGATCATATTGCCCACCACCAGCGCGGTGCACATCCAGAACCCAAGGGTTCCTTTGGGTTTAGATCGGGTGTCGGTGGGCATAATGCGACCTCATGCCAACGCGGAAAGGCTGAGCCCGGCCATGATGATGACGATCAGGATCAGTAAAAGCGGCCACATGAACCTGAGCCAGCGTTCATAGGGCACACGCCCCAGGGCAAGCCCGCCCATGACCACCGCAAAGGTGGGGTTAATCAGGTTCACCAAACCGCTGGCTGACTGATAGGCCGTCACGACCAAGGACCGTTCTACGCCGGAAAAGTCTGCTAGCGGCGCCATGATCGGCATGGTCAGAACCGCCAAGCCCGAGGATGACGGGACGAGGAAGGACAACAGCCCCTGCAAGGCGAACATCGCATTGATAAAGGCCACTTTGCCCAAACCATCCACGGCACCTTCGGCCCAATACAAAATGGTATCGGTGATGTTTCCTGCGTCCATGACCACTACGATCCCGCGCGCGATCCCGATCACCAGCGCAACGCCCAGCAAATCCCGGGCACCGTCAACGAAGGTCGAGGTGAATTCCTCTTCCCCGATCCGTGCGATCAATCCCACGATTATCGAGGACACAATGAACAGGCCGGACATCTCGGCCATCCACCAGCCTCCTGCCGCGACACCCCAGATCATCACGCCAAAGCTGGCCGCAAAGATCAAAAGGATCAGCCCATGCATACCCGTAAAGGTCGGAGCTTCACCGCCCGTGCGGCCACCTTTGAAGAAATGCGCCTCATTGCTTTCGCGCTTGTCGGCAACGATGGACAGATCCGGATCGGCTTTGACCTTGGCTGCATATCGCATGACAAAGACCACACAGGCCAACCAGCATGCCAGCAACAGCGCAAAGCGCAGCATTATGCCATTGGTGAAGGGCACCCCCGCCGCATCCGAGGCGATGACTGTGGCAAACGGGTTAATCGTCGATCCCAGCGTGCCAACCCCCGCCCCCAGCATGATGATGGCCACACCCACTACCGCGTCATAGCGCGCGGCAATCATCACTGGGATGATCAGCGCGTAAAAAGCCAGTGACTCTTCGGCCATGCCATAGATTGTGCCCCCCGCAGCAAAGAAGGCCATCAAGATGGGGATCATCCATTTCTCGCGCCCCTTTAGACGCACCATTGCGCGCGCAATCCCGGCGTCAATCGCCCCGGTTCGCGTTACAACTCCCAAAAAACCGCCAATCACCAGCACAAAAAGTGCAACATCAATCGCCCGCGCTTCATAACTGACAGGGTCATAGAACCCCCCGATAGGGGCCAGTACGACATCATAGAACCCCTGCGGATTGGGCTCGACAACCTGATAGCTGCCCGGTACCGGAACATCGCGTCCCAGGGCTTCGTTAGCGACGCGGTCATATTGGCCAGCGGGAACAAACCAGGTTGCAATGGCGACCAGTGCTATCAACGCAAACAGAATTGTATATGCAGTTGGAAACTTGAGCTTCATGTCATCAAACTCCTAAAAGAGCTGAGATTGGGTTTCGAAACTTCCGGTCTCTTCATGCAGTCTCAATTTGAGATTACAAAGGATGAATGACCCCGAGGCGACCTGAACGGTTCTACATGAACGCCATTCGCTAGCGCTGCGCATTGACCTGCATCAATAGAATTCAGGCTGACGCCGGATTCAGGTTGGTCAGTTTTTGCTTTCCTACAGATCATAAGTTGCTCATTTGAGTGCAGCGTTTAGCACCTTGCGATCCATCGCCCCAGTCTGGCAGAAACCCGCTTGAGACTGTGGTGATCATGTTGACATATCAGCCCATTTCCCTGAACCGGGAAGTCGCACATTTGCATTAGGCTTAGCAAAGGCTAATGTGCAAGAAATTAAGGCGCAAATGCCCGTATCGAACAGTAACCCAAGGCTAACAACGTGAGCTCTGAAATTCCCAGGTCCCTGCCTGCCAGACATGAGTTGCGCAAGGTGCGCAACAAGGGGCTGTCATTTCTGGCACTGGCCTTCCTGTTCAGCATCTTTGTCAACCTGCTGATGCTGACCGGGCCTTTATTCATGCTACAGGTTTATGACCGCGTCCTTGCCTCTCGGGCGGTTGAAACCCTCACGGCGCTGTTTCTGATTGTCGCTCTATTATATAGCCTTATGGCCATGCTGGATTTTGCGCGAGGACGTATCGTTGCGCGGTTCGGAGCGAGGTTCCAGTCGCAACTGGACGAGCGGGTGTTCGAGGCAACGCTGCGAAAATCTCTTGTTCCGCAGGCCCGTGCAGCCCCAGCCACTGCCTTGCGCGACCTTGAGGCAATCCAGAACCTGTGTTCCTCACCTGTTTTGCTGGCCGTAATGGATATCCCCTGGACACCGGTTTTTCTGGCAGCAATCTTCCTATTTCACCCGATACTTGGATGGCTTGCGGTTGCGGGTGGCGCGATCCTGATTGTCATCGCTCTGCTTAATCAGGCGCTCACTCATAGAAAGGTTGCCGCTGCGCAGCAGGCCTCGGCGCGGGCAGGCTCATTCTCAGAACATGCCAGACAAGCCGCTGAAGTTGTCCGCTCGCAAGGAATGCAGCACGACATCTCGCAACGCTGGCTGACCCAGAGGACCGATGCGCTGAGACAGACCATCTCGGCAAGCGACTGGACCGGAAGCTTTACCTCATTAACCAAGTCGATGCGGCTGTTCTTGCAATCTGCCATGCTGGCATTGGGCGCTTTGCTGGTTTTAAGAAACGAACTGTCCCCCGGGGCAATGATCGCAGGGTCCATCCTGCTTGGGCGCGCATTGGCCCCGGTCGAGCAGGCGGTGGGCCAGTGGGCATTGGTGGAGCGTGCGCGATCTGCGTGGATTTCACTGAACCGATTCCTGGACACCACCCCGCCCGAGCCAGACCGGACCAAATTGCCTGTACCAGATGCGCGCCTGATCGCCAAAGGACTGACCGTTGTACCACCCGGCGCCGATTTACCGACACTCAGGAACGTTTCACTGAAACTAGAGCCGGGCAAAGCTTTGGGCGTGATCGGCAAAAGCGGGTCAGGAAAATCCACGCTTGCCAAAGCCCTGTTAGGATTGTGGAAACCGGCCGTTGGCGAAATCAGGCTTGGAGGCGCTACGCTGGATCAATACGGCACTGATGATTTGGGCCAACACATCGGGTATCTGCCGCAGGAAGTCACTTTGTTCAACGGAACAGTGACCGAAAACATCGCCCGGATGTCCCAAAACCCGGATTCGGAAGCGGTCATCGCTGCAGCCAAGAAAGCCAAGGCACATGACCTAATCCTGACGTTGGAAAAGGGGTACGACACGTTTCTGGAAGGCAATGACAGTCAACTGTCGGGTGGCCAAAAGCAACGTATTGCTCTGGCGCGCGCTTTGTATGGAGATCCTGTCCTACTGATCCTGGACGAGCCGAACTCGGCTCTGGATGCTGATGGCACTGAGGCATTGAACACCGCGATCCGAGAACTGAAGGCCGCGGGTAAATCAGCCATCATCATGACGCACCGGCCACAGGCCATTTCGGAATGCGACGATCTTGCTGTTGTTGAAAATGGCCAGGTCGTGAAATCCGGCAGCCGCGATGAGGTGCTAAGCGCCATGGTTCAGAACGCAAATGCGATCAAAAAGGGTCTGGCACGGGTGGGTGAGTAATGCAAAAGCCCAATCATAATGACACGCGCCCTGTTTGGCGCATTACATTTCCTGCTCTGGTCGGGTTTCTCGCACTGGCTATTTTAATCGGCGGGTTGGGCTTTTGGGCGGTGCAGACCAGGCTGGCAGGCGCCATTGTATCGCAGGGCGTCATCGAAGTTCAAAGCAACCGACAGGTAGTCGAGCATCCAGACGGTGGCGTGGTCGGCGAGATTTTTGTGCGCGACGGTGATTCCGTCACCGGCGGCGACATTCTGTTACGTCTGGATGACACGTTTCTGACCTCGGAAAAGACCATCGTTGAGGCGCAGCTGTTTGAATTACTCGTCCGAAAGGCGCGGCTTCAGGCCGAACGCGATGGTACTGATCTGACTGTTTTGACATCCGCGCTGAACGACGTACAGAAACAAGAAGACATTGACCCTGAGCTGATCGCCGGCCAGCAACGCCTGTTCGAGGCACGTCTGAATACCCTAAATCAGCAGACTCAGCAGTTGAGCAAGCAACGCATTCAGATAGAAAGCGAGATCGAGGGCACCTTGGCGCAACTGGTCTCGCTGCGCCGTCAGGTCGATCTGATACAGGAGGAGCTGCAGGACCAGCAAAGCCTGCTTCAACGCGGTCTGACACAAGCCAGTCGGGTCTCCGCCTTGCAACGCGAAGAAGCCAGCCTGACAGGTGAAATAGGCAGGCTCGAAGCGGCTGCCGCGCGGCTCAAAGGCCAAATCGCGGCAACCGAGATCAAGATTGTAGAACTGCAGGCGACACGCCGCGAAGAAGCAATCACCGCCTTACGCGATGCGCAATCGAAAATCGCCGAACTGTCTGAACGCAGGCTCTCGCTTGCTGTTCGTCTATCGCGGCTGGATATTAGGGCGCCGGTTTCCGGTACTGTCTATGGAAGCCAGGTGTTTGCACTGCATTCGGTTGTACAACCGGCAGAACCGATGATGTATGTCGTACCACAGGAAATTCCTCTGCTGATTGCCGCTCGCGTAGATGCGATTCATGTGGACCAAGTGTATATTGGGCAGCCCGCCCTCCTGCGATTTCCCGCCTTCAACCAACGCGAAACCCCCGAAATCGAAGGGCATGTTGTCACGATTTCTGCCGATACGTTCACTGATGAGAACACTGGACACACATTTTATCGCGCTGAAATGTTACCTGATGCCAACCAGATCGAGCGCCTGAACGGGCAACGTCTTGTACCCGGCATGCCAGTCGAAGCGATGATCAAGACGGACGAGCGATCCCCGTTTTCATATCTGATAAAACCGATGGCCGATTACTTTAACAGGGCCTTCCGGGAATAGATTCCGTCGTCTTTAAACTGCTTCGAGATTGCCCAACAGGATCGAAGTCATGTCAGTCGTGATCACTCCTTCTACCGCGACGACATCGACACCGGTTTCGTAGGTCACGTTTGAACTTGTGATCCCCGACAAATCGGCGTCTGCGTCCAGAAACACCCACTC
Source organism: Ruegeria sp. CDSB114 (assembly GCF_059611025.1). NCBI lineage: Bacteria > Pseudomonadati > Pseudomonadota > Alphaproteobacteria > Rhodobacterales > Roseobacteraceae > Ruegeria > Ruegeria sp. CDSB114. The sequence goes on along the minus strand of NZ_JBXWOT010000003.1, from coordinate 158,719 downwards.
TGCCTCATGCGCTGTGGGCAATCCGACGGCGATCTGCAAGATAGCCAGCGCATCCAGAGCGTTGATGAGGCCATCTTGATTTATATCGGCCGCAATCAGGTTTTCCGGTGCTGCCTGCCCCCATGTCGGGTCCAGTCCCACGGAAAGTCGCAAGACCTGCAATGCGTCCAGAGCGGTGATCTCGCCGGTCCCAGCCGAATAGGACTTTATGATATCCAGTTCACCGATAAATGTGCCCGAAGGCAGATCCAGATCGAACCTCCCTTCATCGTCGGCTTGGACACTAACCGTGCCGCCCCCTTCCGGGGTGAAACGTATTTCAGCGTTTGACAGACCGGGGTTTGCAGCTTGTGAATCAATGGTAATATTCCCTTGAATGCCTGCCGAACTGTCCGGGTCGAGCCCGCCCAAACCGTTCAAATCCACCGGAATATGGTCTGGCCCGCCAAATCCGGCGCCAAAGACATCTGAACTGGTCAGCGGAGCACCTGACGCCGAAAACACCTGAACCACATTATCCAGATACTCGATCTGCGCACCTTGCGCGGTGGACGTAAAAGTGAGCTGTCCAGGTGAGCGCAGAAATGGATAGTCAAACAGATCCAGCCTGTCCGATCCGACTTCAAAATCGGTAATCGTTGTCATCGCGGTTCCGGTCTGCATCACAAAGATATCAGACCCGGAACCGCCGGTCATCGTAGTGGCCCCAATCCCCGCTATCAGGATGTCATCGCCGCCGCCGCCAAGTAGAGAGGCATCAAGGATGCTGCCACTGAGCATATCGTTCTGCGCGGTGCCAGTGACTGTCCCATAACCGTCCGCGACGATACCCGGGTCAGCGACCGAAAAAGTAAGCTGCGTCAACCCGGCCTCTTCTTGTGAGGCCGCAAAGATCTGAATTTCGTCCCCGACATGGGCCAGGCTGAGCGAATCGACATTTTGCAGCCCGGTGTTCAACGTATCGGCAAAACTGTCCAGATAGACCAGTTGACCATCCGGTGTCAGGGTAAACAGTGTCACCCCATCATCGCCTCCCCCGGCCACGACAAACACCTGACCATTCACTTCGACCACGGCCAGGTCCTGAGCCGATTCAAAGCGGGTATTCAGTGTATCCAGCACATGATCGGTGGGTATCAACCGGCCATCACCAGACAGCTCCATGACGCTGATCGTGTTGCTTTCGCTGCCAGCAACGATGACCCAGGAATGGCCATGCGCCTGCACAATTTCGACGGCCGTTGGGGCGCCAATGCCCAAGGTCGAGACCCCATCGCCGGAATCTGCGAGGCTCAAGGTTCCCGCGCTGCTGTCCACCAAATAGGTCGTTATCGAATTGCTGGTAGCGTCGGTTGCGACGACAAAATGATCCGACCCGGACTGAGCGGTCTGGATCGAGTCGGCCTGACCTGCAACGGCCCCCGCAAAGGTCAGTGAGCCATCTGAGCCGACCGTATAGGTCGAAATCAACCCGCTGCCCTCTTGCGCCACGGCCAGAATGTCGACCGATCCAAAGGAAACCTGCACTAAGGCCGAATAGCCACCCCCACCGTTCAGGGTCCCGGTTTCCTGTAATTCTCCGATAGATCCGTCTGGAAGGATTTCGTAGCTGACAAGGCCGATTGCCGACCTGACATCCAGAACGATCTGATCGCCCCCCAACAGAGAAACCATTACCCCGGAACGTCCAACGGTGCCCGAGATTGCACCACTGAAATATTCTATGTCTTGCTGCTGGGGAACCGCGCCTTCGACGAGGTGCCATACGACAATGCCCCCTCCCTGTCCGGTCAGGCTGTACAGATACGTTTCCCCGTTAAACGTTTCTAAAGCCGTATCGCCGATACCTGAATCGAGCGCTGCGCTCCCTGTTGCAACTACTCCGCCGAACTGAAGCATCATACCAAATCACCCCACGCCAAAATCTGGCTCTTGAACAGGATGATCTGATGCCCGGTCCAATACCAAAGCGGGATTGTGGTGAAAACGAGGAGTTCGGTTTCAGTTTAACACAATTTTTTCTGGTCCGACCGCATGAACATCCGATGGGCAACACACATGAACAAAACGTCGCTGCCCATGATTTCAGCGCGGAAACAGCATGTGAGGGCAAGATGACCAAAACACCTGATATTACACGCAATCCTGCAAGTACCCGGCCCGATGCGGGTCAGCGGCAACAGATACGCAAGTGGATCGACAACAAAATGCGCCGCTGGGTCGGGCGCGGTATCGCAGGCAGCCTAAGTTCGGCCTTGCTTGCCCTTCCTGCGTTGGCACAGGCCACGGCCGAAGAACTGGACACCTTCCAATTCGCTGATGCGATTCCCGGCGTTAACAGCGCAAAGCTACTGGCAAATGGCGATGTTCTTCTCAAACTGGAAGATGGGCGCACGATTTTGGTCTCGGCAGAGAATGTTCATATCCTGGACGGCGGCTCCATCATGATTGCCGAAGATGCGGCGGCGGAAATCGCGCAATTCGCACTGGCCGCCGAAGCCGGGGGAGCCGCAGCAGCCGCTGGCGGCGTTAGCGGAGCCGGTGCTGTTTTGGGAGGCCTTGGTCTGGCGGGTGCAGCCGCAGCAGGAGGAGGTGGTGGCGGCGGCGGTGGAAATGACGAGGCTCCGTCGCCTGCGCCGGATTTCCAAAGCCTGAACCTTGCTGGTCTGCAAGCGAACGCATTGAACAGCGCCAGCGCAAACCTGATGGCGCCGACCGGAACCACAACCGTCGAGGTGACAATCGGGTCACTGACCAAGACGGCAACGCCCTATCCAGATGGCAGTTGGAGTATTTCCCTTACGGCGGTTGAGGCGGCTAGCCTTCCTCAAGGAGTGACAACAGTCACCGTTCGCAACCTGGATGGAGCGGGTGAGGAAGTATCGGTCGAAACGGTAAGATTCGATGTGGACACTCTTCCACCGACGGTCAGCATTACGGGCTTTTCGGACGGGGCCATTCTGAATGCCGCCGAGCAAGCGACTGATCTTACAATCTCGGGCACTTCTGACGCCGAGAGAGGTCAAACAGTAACGGTATCTGTAAACGGGCAGACTTATACTGGGACAGTGAATGGCGGCGGCCACTGGAGTGTTACCGTGCCGGCCACAGACCTGGCCGCCCTGCCTGACGGGGTGACCGTTTCAGTGACTGCCGATGTCGACGACCGCGCAGGAAATCCGGCGATACAGACAAGCGCAAGCTTTGACACAGACTTTAGCGCTCCAACGATCACGCTTGATCCGGTCTCTGGCGGTTCGATCGGCCTGGGGGACATCGGCTCTGACCTGAGTGTCACCGGGTCGACATCCGCCGCAGACGGGCAGACAGTCACCGTGACCTTCGATGGCCAGACATATACCGGCACCGCGTCAGGCGGTACTTGGAGTGTCACCATACCCAGCAGCGACCTCGGCTCGCTTTCCACCGGAAATCCGGCCACGGTAAGTGTTGCCGTAGATGATTTGGCAGGAAACTCATCGGTACCGGCCACCGCCTCAGTTCCGGTCGATCTGACGGGGCCTTCGGTGAATATCGCGCCATTGTCAGTTGGCGCGGTCATCAACGCTGCCGAAACCGCCTCCGACCTGACCATCAGTGGCACAACAGGAAATGTTCAGGACGGTCAGGTGGTGACAGTATCTCTGGATGGGCAAAGCTACAGCGGCACAGTAAGCGGCGGCAGTTGGAGTGTCACAGTCCCGGCAAGCGATCTTGCATCGCTGACAGACGGGGCTAGTTTTACAATCACTGCGGATGTGCTTGACACAGACGGCCTATCTGCACCGCAGGCAAGTGTGCCCCTGTCCAAGGACGCCACTGCGCCAACTGTCAGCATCGACAACTTCTCCGACGGCGCTGTCATGAATGCAGCCGAACAGGGCACTGATCTGACAATCTCTGGAACGACGAACGCTGAGGATGGTCAAACCGTAACCGTTTCCATGAATGGGCAGGACTACACCGCAACCGCCTCTGGCGGTACCTGGTCGGCGACCGTCCCGGCGGTAGATCTTGCTGCCCAGTCCGATGCAGCAACCGTCAATGTTACCGCAGATGTCTCTGACGCGGCTGGCAATCCGGCCCCGCAGGCCAGCGGCAGTTTCACAACGGATTTCACAGCACCGGCGGTTTCCATCACCGGGTTGTCGGATGGGGCTGTCATGAACGCAGCAGAACAAGGAACCGACCTTACGGTGTCCGGAACTTCCGATGCGGCAGATGGCACGGTTGTGACCGTAGAAATCGTTCGGCAGGACGGCACAGTTGACGTCACCGGCACGGCGACTGTAACGGGCGGGTCCTGGACCTATACCGCCTCAGCCGGGGATTTGGCGGGGCTTCAGGATAGTGAAACCTACGATGTCGAGGCATCTGCTTCGGATGCGGCTGGGAACACAACAGCGACATCAACCAGTTTTGACACAGACTTTACCGCGCCATCGGTCACCATCGACCCTCTTTCGGTCGGGTCGGAGCTGGATGTGTCCGAAAAAGATAGTGACCTGACGATCACCGGCACAACAGATGCCGCCGACGGGGAAACGGTTACCGTAACGTTGGACGGGCAGTCCTATACTGCCACCGCCTCAAGTGGTACCTGGTCGACAACCGTTCCGTCCGGAGACTTGGAAGCGCTGGCAGACAGCACAACCTTCCAGGTTTCTGCGACGGTTACGGATTCCGCCGGCAACATCTCTACCGCCGCCACCACCCCGTTAACCACGGATTTCCGGCCTGTCCTGACAATCAATGACGCTGGAACAAACGGTGCTGTTTCATTGGATGACGTCCAAAATTCAGGAGTGGTTGTCTCTGGCACGTCAATAGGCCTTGCCGCAGGCGAGGCTGTAGATGTGACGTTGAATTCCGTGTCAGTCGGAACCGCTACGGTCGGAGCCGACGGAACCTGGGCACTGTTGGTAAGTGCTGCGACCTTTGCATCAGTCGAGGCGGGGGATGATCTGGACTTTGGTGCAGAGGTATCTGTGGCAGGTGGACCTGATCCTTTGCCAGTTACGGATGAAAACACGGCCCATGAACCTGCAGCCTATGTGATCACTGAAGCCGGAAAAAGTGGATCAACGGTCACATTTGAAATCTACGCAGATCCTGATACGGATCTGTCCAGCGGTCTGGCGATCACAGCCGAACTGGGTTTCGATCCCTCAGTGGTGACGTTTGACACCGGATCAGATGTCGAGAATGGGGCATTCGATTTGTTCCTGACGAACCCGGTGAGTGGATCAGCCGTCAGTTTTGCTGGCGCGGCGACCACCTATTCCGACCTGTCCCAACCCATCGTCACATTCACGATGACAGTTCTAGATGCCTCTGAACCGATTGTTCTGACGTTGACGACTCCGGATGGTGGTCCATCGGTGCTGCAGATCGGGACGTCAGCCGACGACACATTGATTGCAACCGACATCGACAACGTCATTCGTGGCCAGGACGGCGATGACACAGTGGATGTCTCAGGTGCTGGTCGGGACATTGTCGTGTTCGAGCCGGACCCAACAGCAAATGGCGTTGATACGATCACTGGCTTCACGACTGGACCCGCGACTGACACCGCTGATGCGATCATGTTCAGTGGGTTGGATGTCGACAGCCTGCGCGGCGACGGTACAGGTGTGGAAACGCTTTCAGTAGGGGATGCACTAGGCGCGGACACCGGAGTGGTTGGTTTGACGACAGAGCTGAGCGATCTGACTGCTCAAACCATCGAGACCGCGGTCGAAAGCCTTACCGGCGCCGAAGCAGGTGACGAGATCTATGTCCTGGCAACGGATGGAACTGACAGTGTGCTGGTCAAGGTCGACTATTCCGCATCCGATGCGGCGACAGTCGAAACGGTGGCCCATTTCACCGGATTGGATGACCTCAGCGGGCTTACTGCTGACAATATTCTGCATACCGATCCAACCGGGGCCAGTGCCTGACGCTCGACTACGCTGCCACCCTACGCGGGTGGCAGTACTCTCGATTTTCAAGAGGTAGAAATGGCACAGAATGGCCTAGTTCCGATCAATTTCAACCGTCACAGTCATCGGTATTGGAAGCGTTTCACATCTTATGACTTTGCAGCTGAACGCACCGAGAGCGTGATCGTGGAAGAAGAGGTGCTCCAGATTGCAGCCACTTTTCCGATCGTGTTTCGCAGGACCGGCCCAGAAATTGAACCGATTGCGGTATATTCACTTCTTGCTGGTGAACCCTCGCCATTTGTTTCAACAGAAGGGCGTTGGCTGGCCAGCTATATTCCGTCCGAACTGCGTAGTCATCCTTTTACGTGCCGCCGGCTGGATAGCGGCAGCACCTTTCAGCTGGTGGTAGATGAAGGTTCGGGCCTGTTGACCGAAGAGTGCTCTGACAATCCCTTTTTTTCAGCTCCGGATAAGCTCGGCACTGAATTGAAAGAAGTTCAAGACTTCCTGAAAGCGCGCGCAACCTCTCAGATTAGAACTACCGAAATTTGCAAGATGATAGACGCATTTGGGCTGTTTGAGCCCTTGAGCGACAATTTGGAATTAGGCTCTGCACATAACTGGTTGCAAATCAACTCTGCACGCCTGGAACAGCTATCGGCAAAACGCAAATTGGAACTGGTCGAAACAAAAGGCTTACGCCTGATCTATGGCCATCAGGCTTCATTATCCAATCTCAGATGGCTTTTTCAGGCGCAAAAGCAGATTTCCCAGGCCGGTGCATCTGTAAAATACACCGAAAATTCAGAACTTACCGGTTTCATGAGTGCATTCGCCCAAGCCCAAACCGATGACGTAATCTGGCCCTAATGAAGTGTGAATGACAAATGCCCACATGCGGTCGCTTTTTGAGTTTTCTGATTTCTGCTCTCTCTTTCAGCATAGTATCGGCCTGTACCCAGCCACCTGACATTGCCGGGGTCGAGGCTTCTTCTTCGACCGGGGCCGTGGGTTTCCGCACACATGAACCATCTCAGAAACTGACCACCAGTTCCTTTGGCAAGCGTGTACGGAACGCTGTCGAGACCAGCCCCAACCTCGCGCGATCTATGTCCGCGCTGGATGTGGCCGTAGCCAACCACGACGCGGCAAAAGGGGCCTTTCTTCCGCAGGTTTCACTTGGAATCAACGCCAGATCCGAGCGGGTAGACTCGGACACAGCCAACGTGACCCCTTATCTGCGGATCTCACAGCTCGTTTATGACGGGGGGGCCGCATCCGGTGATTTGACTGCTGCAAAAGCACGGGTTTTTGAAAGTCGCGGCGGCCAGTTATCAACAGCCTCGGCAACCGCTCTGGCTGCGATTGAGGCCTATATAGTGGTCTTGGATTTACGGAAAATCCTGGATATTTCGGTGAAAAATGTGGAAGTCCACCAACAGCTCGTTCAACAAATTTCCGAGAGGTCTGCATTAGGCGCTGGTTCGAACGCCGATGTATTGACAGCGCGGTCGCGGATGGCCGATGCACGGACGCGACTGGCGGATGCAAAAGCCAGAGTGGACCTCGCCGATGCCCGGTTTCGTGAAGTTTTTGGCAGCCCGTCAGGTGATCTTCAACCCCCAGTCAAAGCGCCGACGATCTCACAATCGGATCATAGTATCGTAACGGGAAGCCTGCAGATTCGACGTTCAGAAGCGGCCCTGCTTGCTGCCAAGGCAGAACGTGCTGCCGCTTTGGCACGCCGTCAACCCGGCGTGAATGTTTCGGCATTTGCGGATCGGGATGATAGCAATGACGCAAATTTCGGGGTCGACCTGTCTTTCAATTATGAGCTGGACTCTACTGGACAGCGCCGTGCCGCCATTACCGCGGCTGAAGCCAAAGTTCGCGAAGCGGAATTCGTTCATCAATCCCTAACGCGAGAAATACAAAGAGAGCTGGACACAATTCGCGCTGACCAAATTGCTGGAGCACAACGGCTTAGAGAGGCGCGAATAGCTGCGCAAGCGAATGCTGACAGTGTTGCAGCAGCGCGCGCGCAATTCACAATCGGACGACGCAGTCTGATCGAAATCCTTGACGCACAGCGCGACTATGTGAATGCGCAGGAAAGACTTATCCTAGCCGAACAGAACTATTTCCTGACAGACTACGCAATCCTTAGTTTGACTGGTGACATCCTGGACCTCCTTGGCATTTCAATCAGTTCCGTTGAGGGCTCTCAATGAAACAATTGACACCTGCCTTCGCAACGCCCGAGTTATCGTGCTTTGAAAAATGCCTGATGCACGCTGCGGCCCATCTTGACTGTCCAATCACTTTTGCCGGGATCCTCGCGGCCCAAACAGGCCCGAACGGAGAGCTTACAATCCGCGATTCATTGGAACTGGCACGGCGTGTTGGGGTCCAGGCGGGATACGGAAAAAGGGCTTTGTCAGCTTTTGACAACACTTTGGTTCCTGCGTTGTTGATTCTTGAAGGGGGAAGATCCGTTGTGTTTCATGGCCGAACCTCAAATGATCGGGTTCTGATCTATGATCCGGAGGTTGGCACGGAAATAGGTCAAATTCAGCAAACCGATCTATCAGAAGTCTATACAGGGTTTGCGATCCTGCTGCGGCGCAACCACCGTGAGGATTTAGCCACGGGGTCCAGTTCTGCTTCGGGCCACTGGTTTTGGTCCGCTATGGCGGCAAATCGTTGGTCTTACACTCAGGTTGCGCTTGCGGCGGCGTTGGCAAATCTGCTTGGTCTATCTACCTCGGTCTTTATCATGGTCGTCTATGACCGTGTTTTGCCAAACGAAGCCACAGAATCTCTGATTGCTTTGACAGCAGGTGTTGGGATCGCGCTGCTTTTTGATTTCGTGCTCAAACTCCTGCGGGCAGGATTCATAGATCGGGCTGGCCAGAAAGCAGATATTTCGATGGGCCGTAGAGTCTTTGACCAGGTCCTCAACATTCGCATGAAGGCGCGCACAGGTTCGACAGGGGCCATGGCCAGCACCATTCGTGAATTTGAGACACTCCGTGAGTTTTTCACATCCGCCACCTTGGTGGCAGTCGTGGATCTACCCTTCATAGCATTGTTTGTCTTTGTCATTTACTTGGTCGGTGGCCCACTTGCACTTGTTCCAGCTCTGGCTGTGCCTGTCGTTTTGCTAGCAGGCATCATCGTGCAACCTATACTTTCTCACCTTGCCGAGAAAAGCTTCACCGATGGTCAATCCAAGCAATCGGTTCTGGTCGAAACTGTATCCGGGTTGGAGACCATAAAAACGACAGCGGCGGCCCGGCCCATGAGGTCGCGGTGGGAGGCTGCCATACAGCTTCAGTCGTCACATGGCGCGCGCAGCAGGGCAGTGACTCAATTTGCCTTGAATTTGACCGGATTTACCCAACAGGCCGCCCAGGTCCTTATCGTTTTCTACGGTGTTTTTCTTGTGATGGATGGTCAGGCAAGCATGGGCGCGCTTGTTGCTTCGGTCATGTTGACCGGGCGGGCTCTTGCGCCACTTGGGCAACTGGCACAGACCCTGACACGGGTTAATCAGGCCCGAAATGCCTATCGAAACCTTAATGCCTTGATGCAGGCCGACAGTGAGCGCCCCGAAGGGCGGAGCTGGATCAGTCGCGATCGCTTTGAAGGGAGATTAACCTTCGAAAATATCCAGTTTGCTTATCCCGAAAAACACGACAACGTCTTGTCCGGTGTTTCATTCACCATCTCGCCCGGAGAGAAGGTTGCAATCCTTGGTCCGATCGGCTCGGGGAAAAGCACGGTCGCGCGGCTAATGCTTGGTTTGTACGATCCAGACGCCGGGTCTGTTCAATTGGATGGGGTCGATATCAGACAAATTGATCCAGGTGATTTGCGGCGCAATATCGGCTCTGTTCTGCAAGATATTTGGCTGTTTTCCGGGTCAATCCGCGACAATATCAAAAGCGGCGCAATCAGGCCAAGGGATGAGGACCTGATTTGGGCGGGGCAAGTCGCTGGGGTCGAGGATTTTGTCTCCCGCCATCCCGGAGGCTATGACCAAAATCTGGCAGAGCGCGGTGAGGGATTGTCAGGGGGACAACGGCAGGCCATCGCCTTGGCCAGAGCCTTGATTGGTAAACCTCCGGTTCTTCTTCTGGACGAGCCAACAAGTGCCATGGACGTCAAAACCGAAGCTGAGGTCATTCAGCGGCTCAAAAAGGCGACCCCCGACACAACTATGCTGATCGTAACCCATCGAACCAGCCTATTGGAACTTGTCGATAGGGTTATCGTCATAGAGGGCGGCAAAGTACGGGTAGATGGACCAAAAAGCATACTGTCACAGCATTCCGGAAAGCAACGGAGGCATCTGAATGTCGCAGCATCATGACCTAGCCTCGCTTGCCCGGGAAATGCGAGGCGGGTCACCGGTAAGGAGTTCATTGCTTCTCTTGGTAATCCTGACTTTCTTGGCGGCAGCAGCGTTTTGGGCCCATTTCACTGAACTTGATGATGTCACCCGTGTAGAAGGCCGCATCGTGCCGTCGGCGGATGTTCAGATGATTGAAGCTACGGAGTCCGGCATTCTGCAGTCATTGAATGTCCGAGAAGGCGAGGTTGTTGAAAAGGGGAAGTTGCTGATGGAGTTCGATACCACCCAAATCGACAGCAAGCTCAGCCAAGAGGAACAGCGTGCATATGGCTTGAGAGCCCGATCCCAGCGCCTGCAAGCTGAGATAGACGGGACCGAGCTGACATTTGATACGATCCTGGTCCAAGGTGCGCCGACTGTTGTTCAGTCTGAGACAGCTCTGTTTCAAGGTCGGCGATCAGAGTTGCAGGCAGAAATCTCAATTCTGATGAGCCAACGGGAACAGCGGTTAAGAGAATACGAAGAAGGGCTTGTCGATACGGTGACCGCGGCCGAGACCTTGAAAGTTCTGGCCGAGGAACGGGCTATCATTACCCCCCTAGTAGAACAGAAGATGGAACCCGCCACGACACTATTGTCTTTGCGACGCAGCGAGGCTGAGTGGCAAGGCCGCCGGACCAGGGCTGAAGCCGCTACCAACCGTCTGAAGACAGGATTGGAGGAAATTGATGATCGGGTTCGGGCGACACAAAGCAGGTTTCGAAGCGCGGCTTTGACCGAACTTGCATTGGCAACTGCGGAACTGGCTACTCTGGAACCATCACTGCCAGCCTTACGAAACAGAGCGGAACAGGCGCAGATCAGGTCGCCGGTACGCGGCATCGTAAATCGCATTCACCGCACGACCATAGGCGGTATGGCACGGAGCGGTGAGGAACTGATCGAAATTGTACCGCTGGATGAGTCTTTGTTGGTCGAAGCCTATGTCCGCCCCGAAGACATCGCATTTCTGCACCCTGAACAGTTGGTTCGGATCAAGATTACTGCCTATGATTTTGCTCGATACGGGGCCTTGGACGGGCAAATTATCCGTATCGGGGCTGATACCGTGATGCGATCTGAGCGGGACGATGAAGAAGTTTTTGTCGTGGAAATCCGGACCAACCACTCGATGTTGGATGGGAACGGCGTAGCGGTTGAAATTATTCCCGGCATGATTGCCGAGGTGGATATTCTTGCGGGCAAGAAAACCGTTTTGGACTACCTGCTGCAGCCGATTGTCAAAATCAAAGATCAGGCCCTTCGTGAGTAGTAATTGACCGGGCCAACGCCCATTACTTCTCGATGCCGTTCAGAATCTATGTGGGACCCCGCCCATTCGGACTGAGCTTAGGATCCCGGAAGCTTGAATTGCTGGTCAAACAGTTGGCGGAACGTCCCGTTATGTTCGATTAGCGCATCAAGGTTGCCTTGTTCGATAACTTCACCGTCTTGAACAACCATAATGGTATCTGCCTGAAGCACAGTTGAAAGCCGGTGTGCGATTACAATGGTTGTTACATTCTCGGTCAACTTGTCCAGCGCAGCCTTAACAAGCGCCTCAGATTCCGCATCCAAAGCACTGGTGGCTTCATCCAAAAGCAAAATCTCGGCATTGCGCAGAATTGCCCGCGCGATCGCCAGACGCTGTTTTTGACCTCCAGAAAGAAACGCGCCGTTTTCGCCTACCTGCGTATCGTACCCATTTGACAACTGTGAGATAAACACATCAGCATGGGCAGCTTTTGCAGCCTCAATCACCTCTTCATCGGTGGCACCAGGTCGTGCATAGCGAAGGTTTTCCATCACAGTTGTCGAAAACAGGAATGTGTCCTGGCCCACATAGGAAATCTTGCGACGCAAAGACGCAAAACTCACTTCGACAAGGTTTTGGCCATCTATTTCCACCTTGCCCTGGTCGGGATCATAAAACCGCATGATCAATCCGAATATCGTGGACTTGCCCCCCCCGGATTGACCAACCAAAGCTGTGGTCTTGCCCGCCTCGAAAGTCAGGTTCATATCCTTGATTACTTTTTGCTCGCCTTGATAGCCAAAGGTCACGTTGTTCAGGCGTATTTCACCCGGGCCGGATTTCAGCTTCTCGGGGTTCAAGCTTTCGACCATCGGATCTTCCTGATCAAGCAGTTCGAACATCATCCCCACAGGCACCAGGGCAGTTTCAATCACGACACGCGTTTTTGACAAACGTTTGGCCGGTTCATAAGCCATCAGAAGGGCTGTGATAAATGACATCAGCTGGCCCGCCGAAGTCGGCTCGCTGCCGGTAACATCAAGGGTGCTGATGATAAGAATACCGGCAATCGCGACACCGGCCAGAAGCTCCATCAATGGGCTGGCAATCGACTGCAATCTGGAAATCGAGTTTGCCCGCTTTTCAACCGACCTGATCGCTGCGTTCATACGATCGGTCATGTTGTCTTCCAAAGCAAAGACCTTGATGACCCGTATGCCAGCGGATGTTTCCTGAAGAACCTTGATGATTTCGGACAACGCCTTCATTTCTGACTGCATGATCGACCGCACACCTTTGAGAATGTAACGCACGCTCAAAAGCGCAACGGGACCCACAAAGAAGAACAGAATAGACAGCATAGGCTCTTGGTAAATCATCACGAAAACCAGCCCAACCAGAGTCAGAGCATCGCGCACGAAACTGGTCACCATAACGTCGATTAGCCGCCGCGCGGCCTGAGCCCCATGGGTCACACGCATGAGAAGGTTGGACGATTCTGTTTCCGCAAAGAAACCAACACCGCGTTTCAGCAGTTTATTGTACAACTTTTCCTGTTGCACAGCGATGATCCGATTGCCTGCACGCGCCAGAAAGATCGACTGGATATAAGAGGCGACCGCCTTACCCAAAAACAAACCCACCACCGCGGCGGCAATCAGGTAGACTTTAGATTTCATCTCAGGCGTGGTCATCGCATTGACGATGTTCTCCATCATCCAAGCGGTTCCGGCCGTTGTTGCTGCGACGAAAATCATTGCCACCATGGCAACACCGTACAACCAACCCTGCTTCCGGAGACTTTCACTCAAAAGTCGACCGAGATGGCTGGATCTCCAGTTCGCTAAGGTCTCTTTGATCATTTTACGCTCCAAAACCTTTTCGAATTCGATATCTGATCACGTTTCAACCCAAGTTAGCCTTAGCCAAAGAACCGCGCGGTTGTGTTAGTTATGCCCGACTGTGCCGAGAATCCAGTGCCTGCCGACAGATTATCAACACGCGACCGACAATAACGGGGTGGCGACCGTAATATCTGCTTTAACGCCCCTACGTTCCGACAGCTTATGAGCCCGTTTCACACCGAATGCCAGATGCACCCAGCTTCGTCATCATCATCGCCAGGCGACGTCGCCCAAAAAGATGTACCCTGCCCCATAGATGGTTTTAATCAATCGCGGGTTCTTGGGGTCCTCGCCCAGTTTTGTTCGCAATCGGGATATTCGCACGTCCATGGCCCGGTCAAAGCTGTCGCCCGCGCCTCCCCCGAGCGCTTCTTGCATCTGCGACCGGCTGATCAATCGTTTAGGACTATCTAGAAACAGACGTAACACCTCGGCCTCGGCGTGGCTGAACGGCGTTTCTGATCCGGAACCATCTTCAAGAACATAGCGGTCGAAATACGCGGTCCAGCCGTTGAATTCTGCGATCTCTGACTGAGGAGCTGGTGCCCGCGATGATCGAAGCCGCGCCCGGATACGAGCGACCACTTCGGCTGGATCAAAGGGTTTGGTGATGTAATCATCCGCGCCAAGTTCCAATCCGGTGACACGATCCTGTACCTGTGCCCGCCCCGAAATAATGATGACTGCGGCACCTTGTTCCAAAGCCAGGCGATGAACAAGTGCCAAGCCGTCTGTATCCGGCAAAGACAGGTCGACCAGACACACATCGGGCACCACTCTTTTCAACGATGCTTCAAATTCACGAGCACGGGAAAAACTTTGAGTGCGGAACCCCGCCTCTTCCAGTGTGTCGGTCAGGATACGACGTATCTCAGGCTCATCATCTAAGATGGTTACCAGCGGTTGGTTCATCATGCGGCCTCATTTCGGATTAAGGCAGTAAGCTGCGCTTGTGTGAACGGTTTGCGCAGAACTGGTGCCAAAGCCAGTGCCTGACGATGCAGCGGGTCGGAATAAGGCAGCGATGTCATTAGAATGCACGGCAAGGAAGGGTTCACTTTCTGCAAAAGGTCAAGCCCTGTCTCTGGTCCTTCCAGCCGAATGTCGGACAATATCAATGCGATGTCTTCGATCTGGTTCACCAATGAAAGCGCCTCATCGGTTGAGGTCGCCTCAATCACGGTGAACCCCATCTCCACAAGCATATCACGGAAATTCCGACGAAGTTGGCTGCTGTCTTCAACCAACAGAACCAGTCCTTCCAGCGCAGGCGGCGCGGCGCGGTATGGTAACCGAAGAACCACCATGGCGCCGCTTGGTGTATTGCGCAGGCTCAGATTTCCACCGGTCAGTTTGACCGTATCGTAAACCATGGGCAAACCCAAACCCGATCCCTTGTCACCCTTTGTGGTGAAGAATGGATTGAGTGCCTTGCCAAGCGCTTCTTCCGAAAAGCCCGGCCCTGTGTCCGAGACGGAAATCTCGACCCAGGTTCCACCAATCGTATGCGCGCTGATCGTGATCTGACCTGTTTCTCCGCAGGCATCTCGCGCATTTAGCACCAGATTCAGGATGGCGTCCTGCATCATCCCCTGATCCAACATAAGTGCCACATCCGGCAATGTATTCACGACCGAAAGCCCCATGCCACGCGGCAGTGACGGCGTGGCGAGAATACGCAAATCCTCGAGGAGAGCACGCATATCCGTGGCTTTGGGATGCGGTGTTCGATTGCCGGTCATGCCTGCCATGCGGTTCAGCAACTGCCCGCCGCGTTTAGCAGTCTGGCGCGTGGCGGCCACCAGCTTTTGTGCGCCTTCCGGCAGGTCCATTTTATCAAGCTTGGCCTGCATCCCCAGTATAATTGTCAGCAAGTTTGAGAAATCATGCGCAAGACCGCTCGTCATTTGCGCCGCCATTTCCCGGCGGCGTGTTTGTTGCAGGGCCACACGGGCTTGCGTTTCTTCAGTGATGTCGACTGACATCACATAGACACCGCCTTCGCTGTCGGGCGTGAACGAAACACGGATTCGACGTGAATCCTGACCCTCTGTGAATTCAAATACCGTGGCTTCCCCGTCGTAGGCACGGTTCAGGTTCTGTTCGATCCGCGCAAATGCGGCCGGTCCCAAAGCGTCAGAAATATGCATCCCAAGAATTTCAGAGGGACGGCCGGGCAAAACCGAACTGAGCTTGCGATTGGAATAATCGTACCGCCCATCGGCATCCAGATGCGCAATATGCGCTGGCATCATTTCGGTTGTCATCCGGGTGCGGGCTTCGATTTCGGTTAACTGACGTTTTGCCTCTTCCAAAGCCGAAATGGTCGACGCTAGCTTTCGGTTGGTCGCCGCCATTTCCTCGGCCCGGGTCAACAATTCGTCCGACAATTCTTCGGAACGCGCCCGCAATAGCGCTTCGGCCTGTTTGGTATCTGTGATGTCGGTATAGACCGTTACCCATCCGCCGTTGGGCAGCGGTGCTCCCTCGACCGAGATCACCTGCCCATTCGCCCTGACGCGCTCAATATAGTGCGGTTCAAAAGTGAGGGCCTGACTGACCCTATGTGCGACGATGTCCTCGACAACCTCATCATGGCCATACTCGCCGATGCTCGCCAGAAAATGTATTGTGTCACGGAACAACGCACCCGGCCGGACCAGATCATCCGGAAGGTCGAACATCACCTGAAAAGGCCGGTTGCAAAGCACCAGCCGCAACTGACTGTCGTAGATCGACAACGCCTGACCGATCAGATTCAGCCCCGCTGTCGTCATTGCCTTTATCTGATTATCTGTAATGTTCAATCTGCCCCCTCTCTGAAGCTATGCGTAACATCAGATTGATCGCAGGTGTAGCAGAGACAGGGCAACATTCCCGACTAATGCCTGAGCTTGGATTTTGGCCCCTCTTTGGTGATGGAATGCAGGGAAAGCGTATGGTCCATATTTCGCATACGGTGCCGCAGCATCTCGCGCCCCAACCTGGCCAGGTCTGTTGCGTATTCCGGGTTGCTCGCCACGTTTTCCATTTCGCCGCAACGCAGGTGGTCAAACAAAAGCGGAGGCAGGTTTGCCGCAAACTCGACCAGCGTAAACCGTTCGTCACGCAAGATGGACAGGCATGAATCGCTATTGCCCGTTCCCAATTCCTGTTGCCAAAGGGTTGGTTTTTCCGGCTCGGCAAAGTCAAGCTCGCTGAAAGAAAAGCTTCGCCAATCCTTGGGTCCCTGCCCCTGCAGAAACGGCATCAAAGACCGCCCATCTATAGAATTCGGGATACTCTGGCCCACCCAATCCAAAATGGTTGGCGTGATGTCAATCGACTCGGTCGGTGCCGTCACCACGGCTCCGGCCTGCGCCTGATTGCCTGGCATCCGGACCAGTAAAGGCGTGTGATAAGCTGCGTCATAGACGGTCATCTTACCCCAGCTATGTCGATCACCCAGCATTTCACCGTGGTCAGCTGTGATTACGATCAATGTCTCATCATATTGATTGCTGTCCTTGAGAAACTGGACAACGCGGCCGATATGATAATCGACCTCTGTTGCAAGACCCAGATAAACAGAGCGCAGCGCCTGAATATTGGCCGTGGAGGGTTGCACCTCATCAAAACCCAAAACGAAATCCGAAGCCGAATACCGCGCCATCGTTGGTCCGAAAAACGGGTGCATCGCCCGTTCATCTTCTGGGCTGAGATGACCAACCGGCACCGGCAGCGCGTCGGGGTCGTACATATCGTTATAGGGTGCGGGTGCGACCAGAGGAGGATGAGGCCGGATATAGGTCAGATGCGCAAACCAGCTTTGGTCGCCGAACCCCGCGATACTGTCCAGAAAGGCGGTAGTCAGAAAGGCGGTGTCGCTGTCTTCGGCGCGGTAAACCGCCGGATCGTTCAATTTGGGCGGCCTGCCTGTGCGTGAGGTGGGTTTGTGCAGATCCCAATAGCTGTCGAACCGGTACCCTTTCTTCAACAAATCGGCGCGCCAAGGATAAGATTCCTCAAGCCGCATTTCCACGACTTCCTGGAATCCCTCCATAGGACGTTCGTAGGATTTCAAGATCGGATCGTTGGCATCGTAAACCCGCGGGTCCGCCGATGTGTCGGTATAACCGTAGAGCAACGGCAGATATCCCGCTTTGCGCATCTCGGTCGCGATGTTGGGGGTGTCATGCCTCAGCGGGGTACCATTGCGAACCGATCTATGATTCATCGCATATTGCCCGGTCAGGATAGACGCGCGCGACGGGCCGCATGGGTTGGTGACCGAGAAATGGCGCTGAAATGTGACGGCTTCGTCCATGAAAGCGCGTAGGTTTGGCAAGTTGACATGCGCGGCCAACGCTCCGGCCAGACAATCCGCCCGAAGCTGATCAATCACGACAAACAAGACATTACCGCGTTGCCGCATCCCCTGCCCCCGATTCCATCAAATAGATCTCAGGGGCAGACTGTGTCGCGGTTCAGTCGCTTGCGCAACAGATTAGTCCAGCTCGTATTTTGTCTCGTAATTCTCCCTGAGCGCGGGATCCTGATCTTCTTTGCGCAACAGGCAATTCCCGATCGACAGGACCTCGATATCCGTGCCCATGAAACAGCGGAACGCATCGGTGGGCGTGCAGACAATCGGTTCGCCGCGCACATTGAACGACGTGTTCACTACCAAAGAGCATCCGGTCAGTTCTTTGAACTTTGAAATCAGCGCGTGATAGGCTGGGTTGGTCTCTTGGTGGACTGTCTGGATACGGGCAGAATAATCAACATGGGTCACAGCAGGGATGTCAGATCGTTTGACGTTCAGTTTTTCAATCCCGAACAGAGCGTCTTCTTCCTCGGTCATCTTGCGCCGGATTTTTTCCTGCACATCCGCCACGATCAACATGTAAGGGCTATCGCCATCCAGTTCGAACCAATCGGCTACGTCTTCGCGCAGAACGGATGGGGCAAATGGGCGGAAGCTTTCGCGATACTTGACCTTCAGGTTCAGCGTTTTCTGCATCGAAGCTGACCGTGGATCGCCCAGAATGGAGCGGGCACCCAACGCGCGCGGCCCGAATTCCATCCGCCCCTGGAACCAACCAACGGCCTTACCGTCAGCCAGCGCCTGCGCCGTCTGGTCAATCAACTCACCATTTTCATAGGTGGAAAACTTCGCACCGGCCGCCGCCAGTTCTTGCGCTATGTCGTCATCTTCATAACGCGGACCAAGATAGGCCCCCAGCATCTGATCACCCGAGGTCACTTGCCGCGGCTGCGCTAGCTCTTGATGCCAGGCCGCATAGGCAGCACCCAGCGCCCCGCCCGCATCACCCGCTGCGGGCTGCACCCAAACATTGTCGAAGGCGCCATCGCGAAGAATTTTGCCATTTGCGACACAGTTCAGAGCAACGCCTCCGGCCATGCAGAGGTTGCGTATACCATGCTCTTGCGCCAGGTCCCGAGTGATCCGCAGCATGATCTCTTCGGTCACGGCCTGAACCGAGGCGGCAATATCCATGTGGAACTGCGTCAGCTGGTCGGTTTCGGCTTTTCGAACCGGTTGGTCGAACAGCTCTTCCATCGCTTTGCTCGTCATGGTCAGACCAGCTGTATAGTTGAAATACTTCTGGTTCAGGCGGAACGAACCGTCCTCTTTCAGGTCGACAAGATGCTCAAGGATCAGATCCTTGTATTTGGGGTCGCCATAGGGCGCCAAGCCCATGACCTTGTATTCACCAGAATTCACCTTGAACCCGGTGTAATAGGTGAATGCAGAATACAGCAGACCCAGCGAATGCGGGAAATGCAGCTCTTTCACCATGGTCAGCTCGTTACCGCGACCAATACCCACGGTGGTGGTTGCCCATTCTCCGACTCCATCGACAGTCAGCACGACCGCGTCTTCGAAGGGCGAAGGATAGAACGCACTGGCCGCGTGACTGATGTGGTGCTCGGCGAACAGCAGTTTTTCGAGATCGAATTCCGGGTCGATTTTGCGAAGCTGCTTTGCAAGCAGATCCTTGAGAAACAGCTTCTCTCGCAGCCAGACCGGCATTGCCATGCGGAAGGAATTGAACCCGCGTGGCGCCACCGCAATGTAAGTCTCGATCAACCGTTCAAATTTTAGAAACGGTTTGTCGTAGAAAACCACATTGTCGACGTCTTCAAGCGCAACCCCCGATTCGGCCAGCACGTAATTGATGGCTTCTACCGGAAATCCGGGGTCGTGTTTGCGCCGTGTAAAACGCTCTTCCTGCGCGGCCGCAACGATCTTGCCGTCGCAAAGCAACGCCGCTGCGCTGTCGTGATACAGCGCCGAAATACCTAAAATGTATGCCATGTGATCAGAACAACGTGTAGACGAAAGGTGCAATCGCCGAGCCTTGGCTCAACACGATCAATCCACCAAACACACCCAAAACGATCAGAATGGGCAACAGCCAGAATTTCTTTCTGACTTTCATAAATGACCAGAGCTCGGATACGAATGTCACGCCTGGTACTCCCTTGTTAAAATTGCTGTTTCATGCTGCCGGGCTGCTCTTCACGAACAATCCAGTAGCTATCTGATGAACTGTCCAGTTTCTGTGACAGCAGGTCTTTTCCCAACAGGCGCGTAACCAGCCCAAACGGGACAAACGTAGTGATAAACACCAAAAACATGACGATTGGGGCCACAATCGCACCCAAAAGCATGCCGAGTTTGAACCAAAGCCGGTTCGGCACCTTCAGAGTAGCGGGTGCAAAAACTGTCAAAGCCAGAATAACCCCAGCGATAACCATTGGGATCAGGCGCACCGACCCTCCGCCCCACAAGGGCCAAAGAGCGATAATTAAGAAAACTGCGGTGAAGACGTAACCAAAGCCCCGTTCGGACCCAATTTCGACTTCTACCTTCGCGTGATGATCAGACATTGAACACAACCATAATAACCAAACAAAAAACCTGCGCAAAGAATAACACTACTGGTTGCCGAAACAAGCCTTTTGCAAGCTCACACCATCATTCTTGCGATGAATGCCATCTTGCATCGCCTGATGGCTAAATACTTGAAGCGTGACAAAAACCCGTTGCAGCACCATGCAGATTCACATCAGATACCCCCATGACCCCGCCTACATTCACAACTGACCTGGATACGGATCAGGTTCACCTGCAGATATCGGGTGATCTTCACACCCAGTCTCTGGATATGGTTGAGCGTGAATTCGCGAATTTCCATCCCAACGGCGGAACGGTCACAGTTGATTTGACAGGCGTTAAGGCACTCGACACTGGCGGGGCTTGGCTGATTGCCGGCCTTGTCCGCAAGGTGAAGTCCAGCGGCGGGCAAGTAGAGCTGCACGGTGCAACCGCCGCGCATTCCGCGCTGATCGAAACGGTTTCCCGCAACATGCCGGACGAATCTGCCCCTGATCCCGGAAAGCCAGATTTTCTGGATTGGGTGGCACGTGTCGGCGAGCGTACAGTCGGTGGCTGGAAAGACAGCTTGTCGTTGCTTGAGTTTCTGGGCCTGACGCTACACCGGCTGGTCCGCACAATCTTGATGCCGCGGCGTCTGCGGCGGGCTGCGCTGGTATCGCAGATGGAAGAAACCGGTTTGAAAGCGATTCCGATCGTTGCCCTTATGGGTTTTCTGATCGGCGTTGTACTAGCATTTCAGGGGGCCACGCAGCTCAAGCAGTTCGGGGCCGAGATATTCGTGGTCGAATTGATCTCGATCTCTGTGCTGCGTGAGCTGGGCATTTTGTTGACGGCAATCATTGTTGCGGGTCGCTCGGGATCTGCCTTTACAGCTTCCATCGGCTCGATGAAGGTGCAAGAAGAAATAGATGCCATGCGGACGCTGGGCCTGGATCCGATCGAGGTTCTGGTCATTCCACGCGTTGTGGCGTTGCTGATCATGCTGCCAATCCTAGGGTTCATCGCCGATATCGCCGCCTTGATTGGCGGCGGTCTTATGAGCTGGATCGACCTTGGAGTCAGCCCCGGAATGTTCGTGACCCGCCTCAAGGAAAACACCGGCATCTGGCAATTTGCCATCGGTATGATCAAGGCACCGTTCTTTGCGCTGGTCATCGGTATCATCGCCTGTTGGCAGGCCTTACAGGTCAAAGGATCGGCACAAAGTGTTGGGCAAAGAACCACCGCGTCCGTGGTCCAGGCGATCTTCTTGGTGATCGCGCTGGATGCCATGTTCTCGATCTTTTTCTCGGTACTGGGGGTCTGAAATGGACGGTGTAACCCGCGAACAGATGCCGATTGGCGACACCCAGCGCGAGGCGGTGATACGGGTCCGCAATCTGACCAACCGGTTCGGACCGCAGATCGTGCACCAGGATCTGAATCTGGATGTCTGGCGGGGCGAAGTACTGGGCATTGTCGGCGGCTCGGGCACGGGCAAATCCGTCTTGCTCCGCACCATCGTCGGCCTGAACAAACCGGCCGCTGGAAGCATCGAAGTTCTGGGCGTCGACGTCCTGAACGGCCCCGAACAAGAGAGGCGGCGCATCGAACGCCGCTGGGGCGTCGCCTTTCAGGACGGCGCGCTTTTCTCGTCGCTCACCGTGTTGCAGAATGTCGTAGCCCCCCTGCGCGAGCATACAGGAATAAGTGAAAGCCTTATGTCGGCGCTTGGCGGTCTGAAAATCAGCTTGGTCGGACTGCCGCAGCTGAGCTGTGGCAAATTCCCGTCTGAACTGTCGGGCGGGATGCGCAAACGTGCCGCTTTAGCGCGCGCGCTGGCGCTGGACCCTGAGATCGTATTTCTTGATGAACCAACGGCCGGTTTGGACCCCATCGGCGCCGCTGCTTATGACGACCTGATTGGCGAGCTTCAGCAAGCGCTGGGTCTGACTGTGTTTATGGTCACGCATGATCTGGATAGCCTTTATGCGATTTGCAACAGGATCGCAGTTCTTGCAGAAAAACGTGTTCTGGTTGATGGTCCGATTGAAGAGATGACCAAAGTCGATCATCCTTGGGTCCAAGAATATTTCACCGGCCCCCGGGCGCGCGCAGCACAAAAAAAGGGTCAGGACAGGTAACACCCATGGAAACCCGAGCAAATTATATCCTGATCGGTGCATTCACCCTGGCTGGAATACTGGGTGCGTTTGGCTTTTTTCTATGGCTGGCCAAATTCGAGGTTTCCCGGCAATACGCCTATTACAATGTACTGTTCGACAATGTTTCCGGCCTGTCTGCGGCAGGTGGCGTCAGTTACAACGGACTGCCAGTCGGGCAGGTAATCTCCCTTAACTTGGATGACGAGCACCCATCCAAAGTGCGCGTCCGCATTGAAGTAGACGCAAGTATCCCGGTGACCGAGGATACCGTCGCCCAGTTACAATCGCTTGGGGTCACCGGGGTCAGCTATGTGGAACTGACCGGAGGCTCGGCCTCGGCCAAGCGTTTAGAACAGGACAGCCTGATCAAAAGCAAACGCAGCACCATCCAGTCCTTGTTCGAAGGTGCCCCTAAACTGTTGGAAAAGGCGATTACGCTGATCGAGGATATCGACAAGGTGGTGGATGACAAGAACCGCCAGCAGGTATCTCAGATTCTGGAGAACGTATCTTCGGCCACCGGAAGGCTGGACAAAACCCTTGCAGATTTCGAAAACTTGTCCTCAGATTTGGGTGGCGCAGCTAAAGAAATTTCAGCCTTCTCAAAACGCCTCGAAAAATTGGCAGACACCGCAGAAACAACGCTGGAAGCCGGAACAAATACATTAAATAGCCTGAAAACCGCATCCGACACAGCTGTATCGGCCCTAGACAGCGCAAAAGATACTTTTGACGCAGCAGATCGCATCATGCAGCAGGATCTGCAGCCCTTCATCGAACGGGCCTCGACCCTGGCAGACCACCTTACGGTCCTGACCGAAGATGGGCGCGTCGCGCTGGCCACGGTTTCCGAGACTTTCGTGAACGCAAACAAAACGCTCGGCTCCGTCACTGGTACGATGGAAACAGCAAAGGGCACTTTGACCTCAGCTGAACGCGCATTTGACTCGGCCAATGAGGTGATCAACAAAGATATCGGCGTCGTCATGGATGATGTCCGCAATGCCGCCAACCAAGTGGCGTCCACGGTGACGAAAGTGACAGACAGGCTTGATGATATTTCAGCCGATATCCTCAGCGCGTCCAAATCGGCCTCGGAACTTTTGGGAACCATCGACGGCATCGTTCAGGACAATCGCCGTCAACTGTCCGATTTCATGCGGGTTGGCCTGCCACAATTCACGCGTTTCATAGAAGAATCCCAACGACTGGTGATCAGCCTCGATCGTCTGGTGGACAAAGTTGAACGCGACCCCGCCCGTTTCCTTCTTGGGACCCAAGCATCGGAGTATCGTCAATGATCAGGCATTTGATAATGACCGCAGTTTTGGCGTCTTTGGGGGCGTGTACCGGACTGGAAACGCTGCGGCAGGCCTCAGAACCCAATGATCTCTATCTGCTGACACCCAAAAGCACGTTTTCTTCTTCGCTGCCACGCATCCAGAAACAAATCGTGGTCCAAGAGCCAACCGCGACTGCCGCGGTAAATACCGATCAAATTGCAGTTCAGCCGACACCTTTGCAGGTTCAATATCTGCCGCGTGCCAGATGGGTGGATCGCGCGCCGCTGATCGTCCAGGCGCTTTTGGTCGAAAGCTATGAAAACAGCGGACGGGTATCTGCCGTGGGTCGTTCGACCGTGGGGCTTCGTCCGGATTATGTGATTGTTCCCGATCTACGCGAGTTTCAGGGCATTGTCGTTAACCAGGATGGTGAAAGCTCGACCGTACGCGTCGAAGTTCGCATGAATATCAAGATCGTGGACGAGTTCGACGACAAGATCATCGCTTCGAATTCGTTCCAAGAGAACATAATTGCCAAAAGTAACCAGACCGAAGATCTGGTTACTGCCTTTGACGTTGCTCTGGGGAAAACCATGCGGGATGCTGTCGAATGGAGCATTCGTAGAATTAGTACCCATACAGCCAACAACCCTAGGTCATTCTAGTTTCTCCCAAGCCCGGACCTTACTCAGCCAGCGTCTGGGCCAGACGCATCAAGGTGACAGCTTCAGCCCGATATCCGAAAGAATCCTCACCTCGGGACAGCGTGGCCAGATCAATGGCATCCGCATAGGACCAGCCGCCAAGATATTCTCCGCCCCGGAGCAACTGACCAAATCCTGCAATCGCATAGGAAAAGCGGATGTCATCCGTGACTCTCCCTTGTCCGGGTAAAATAGGCTGCTCCATCAGATTGCTTTGATCTTCACCAGGAAGCTTGTAACGCATTTTGAAGAAACCAATTTCCGCTGAATCATCCGATATGGATTGTTCAGCATACCGCAACGGGCCGTTTCTGATCGCATCGGAACCAACTGGCGTGACCTCGTAGATCGCCGTTACGGTGTGACCTGCTCCAATATCACCAGCATCCACTTTGTCATTTGAAAAGTCCTCGCGCTGCAGGGATCGGGTTTCATAACCGATCAGTCGGTATTCAGCGATCTGTGACGGGTTGAATTCGACCTGGATTTTGACGTCGTTGGCGATGGGAAAAAGCGCCCCGGTAAGTTGATCGACCAATACCTTTTGCGCCTCAACCAGCGTATCGATATATGCCGCCTGCCCGTTTCCGTTCTGGGCCAGAGCCTGCATGGTGGTATCGTCCAGATTGCCTCGGCCAAAACCCAGAACGCTTAGGAATGTACCACTGTCGCGCTTGCGGGCGATAAAATCCTTCAGGGCATCAGGGTCTGACAGACCCACATTGAAATCGCCATCGGTGGCCAGAATTACGCGGGTCACCTCACCGTCCGCAGCCATACCTTCTGCCACTTGATAGGCTTGCTGCAACCCGGCCTGCCCCGCTGTCGAGCCACCGGCTTCGAGCCTGTCGAGGGCTGAGAGAATGGTCGTCTTTTCGGCTGCCGCGGTCGGTGGCAAAACCTGCCCGGCACTTCCCGCATAGGTGACGATCGAAACCTGATCTTCCGGACTGAGTTCAGACAGCATCAACCTGAAAGACTGTTTCAGCAGCGGCAATTTGTTAGCATCCTGCATTGAGCCCGATGTGTCGATCAGGAAAACCAGGTTCAATGGAGGACGGTCTTCGATCTGGGGCATGACCCCTTGGATGCCGACATGAACAAGCTGCGTCCCCTCATTCCAAGGCGTCGGTGTCACGGTGATCGTAGAACGGAACGGTTCCGCCCCATCAGGCGCCGGGTAGGAATAGGGGAAATAGTTCACCATCTCTTCAACCCGCACCGCATCCTTGGGCGGCAGATGGCCATTCATCAAAGACGACCGAACAATGGCGTAAGAGGCGGTATCTACATCAATCGAAAAAGTCGAAACCGGTTCGTCCGTCGTGATCTTCAGCGAGTTGCTGTCCGCGTTGGCGAAAGTTTCGGTATTCTGTTCCGGCGCGGGAACAGTCTCATGTTGAATGTCAAATTTCCCGACCGCCGATGCCGGCGCGCTCTGTAAAAGATCCGCAGCCCCCAGCTGCGCAACGGCCCCCTGCCTCTTGGCGGAAGGTTCGATTGTTTCTTCAATCACAACAGGCGCCTCAACAACTGGTTCTTCGAGATTGGCCTCGGGCATATCCGCCACCAATAGGTCAGACTCCTGCCGTGCGTCGGCGCGGTCCTCGGACCAGGGCAGTGGCGCAACAACCTCGTCGCGCGTCTGCGGCAAGATCACAATCAGAGCCACAGCAGCAACTGCGGTGGTAGCGGTCAGGACACCGCGATAAGAGAGGGCATTCAACATGGCTTTCGCTCCTTCTGTCAGGCGGGCTATGAGGCCGCGCTTGACAGTGGGACGTCGCGCAGAGGTCGATCCTTGGATATTATCGAATTTTTTTTGCGCCTGGCTCAGATTTTCAATCCGTCGCGACGCATCCGGGGTCGGCGTGGCGGCGTCCATCAGCATCTTCAGCTTGTCCAGTTCATCGGTCATTGTGCCAGTTCCTCTTGCCGCAAGGCGCGCAGCCGTTTGCGGATATCTGACATCCTCCAGGACACTGTCCCTTCGGAAACACCCAGCACCTCTGCAGCTTCTGCATGAGTCATCTCATCCTCGAGGGTCAGGGCCAGAGTGTCTTGCAAGTCCTGTGGCAGGGACCGCATGGCCCGTTGCAACCAATCGACAGCCTCGGCCGTTTCCTGCATCTCGGCCCGGCGCATCTGCTCTACATCCCCCCAGCCGTGGGCCGCCTTTGTGTGACGGGTCGCGCGACGGCGTGCATCCTCGGCTGCATTGACAACAACACGGTACAACCATGTCGTAAACCGGGCTTCGGCACGAAAACCTACGATCTTTGACGGCAAGGCGGTGCATATATCCTGCGTCAGATCTTCGGCCTGATCCGCGCGTCCTGTCAGTCGAAAAGCCAACCGAAAGACCCTGTCGTAGTGGCGTGCCAATAGCGTGGCAAACGCATCAGCGTCCCCTGCAGCAGCGGCCTTTGCCAGATTCTCATCCGATGTTTTCATGCGCATCACAATGGGTAAGACGAACCAAAAACATCAATCCTTGGCAATGCACACAAAAAAATCAGAAATGATCCGCCGATGCGCGATTCCAGTCCTCTGCATATTCATCCGGAAGCGGAGCCTTCAGCAAAGCGCCTTCTTCAAGATGCAAATAGAGTTCAGCATAAGAGCGATCTCTTTCATCTGCAGTACGCCGAAGGATGTCCGAAGGGTGAAGTTCGGAGACCTTTTCCTTGCCCATGGCGCCCAGCAACTCGCGAAAGCTCTCTAATGTCGCGTCGTGATAGCGATGTACCCGTTGTCTTTTTTGCGGAACATTCACAGCGCGGCCTCGGACCGGATCCTGTGTGGCCACGCCGGACGGGCATCGGTTTGTGTTGCAGTGAAGCGCCTGAATGCATCCCACTGCAAACATCATTGCCCTTGCCGCATTACACATATCGGCCCCAAGCGCGCATTTCTCGATGATGTCATAGCCTGTGGCGACTTTGCCCGAGCAAATTATGCGAATCTTATCGCGCAAACCCACACCGCGTAGACAGTTATTCACGAAAATCAACGCCTCGTTCAAAGGCATGCCCAACCGGTTGGTGAATTCTACAGGGGCCGCGCCCGTGCCGCCTTCGGCACCATCAATGGTGATGAAATCAGGCAGGATGCCTGTTTCCAGAATGGCTTTGCATATCGCTAAGAACTCGGACGGACGACCAATGCACAACTTAAACCCAATAGGTTTGCCACCCGACATCTCGCGCAGATTCTGAACGAAATTCATCAAGCCGGTAGGTCCGTCAAATGCGGAATGAATTGGCGGAGAGATCACGTCCTGATGCAGGGGAACACCGCGTATCTGCGCAATCTCTTCATCCACCTTGGCCGCAGGCAACACCCCCCCGTGCGAGGGCTTGGCCCCTTGCGACAGCTTGATTTCAATCGCCTTGACGACCTCGTTCCTGGCTCTTTCGGTGAATTTGTCTTTGTCGAACCCGCCATCCGGTGCGCGGCATCCGAAATACCCAGTGCCAATCTGCCAGATGATATCGCCACCTTCGGCCAGATGGTACGGCGACAGACCACCCTCACCCGTATTATGCGCAAAACCTCCATCCTTTGCCCCACCATTCAATGCTCGGATTGCATTGGCGCTGAGGGCACCAAAGCTCATCGCTGAAACGTTCAGGCGCGAGGCACTATAGGGTTGGGAACATTGCGGCCCGCCCAGCATCACCCGTTCTTCGCTTTCCGGCACCTGTTTGGGCGCAAGCGAGTGATTGGCCCTGTGGTATCCAACGGTTTGGATGTCGTATTGGGTTCCAAATGCCTGGGTATCAACCTGCCCTTTGGCACGGGAATAAACCAGGCTGCGAATGATGCGATTATAGGGACGGCCGTTTTCGTTGGTTTCAACAAAATATTGCCGTATCTCTGGGCTGACGAATTCCAGCATGTACCGGAAATGCCCCAGAACCGGATAGTTGTTCAGCACGTTATGCCTTGTGGTCAGGATATCATATAGCCCGACCACCGCGTATGGGATCAGGAAAAGCAGCAGCCAATGGGCCGGGGGCCAGAAAAACCCGGCCACGATTGTCAGTGGCAGGCACACGAGGCTCAACACGTAATAGAGTCTGCGTATAATCATTCGTGCTCTCCCACTGTGGCTGTTAGCTGAGTCACCGTGGTACAAATTCGCGATTGCACGCAAGCCTTTACGCCCGAAATCACGTAAATGGTGAAACTTGTGATCCGCCATGCGCAGTTGATCCCGGCCGCGCCAATCGGTATCCCGGATGGCAGGGCAACGCGGGCAGGATCATTGGCTGTGAAAAAATCGCAAACAGCATGGGCCACGGCTCTCATGTTCTGCGCCGTTTTCACGGGTGGCGCGACTGGGTCACTGGTCAGAGAAGCGTTGTCGCTCGGGATCTCGGGCCTGCCGATCCTGACCGAGACCTTTGGCATCAATATAGCCGGATGCTTTGTGCTTGGCTGGTTATACGCCATCCGGCACCGGGTGCATGCCCACGTCCTGCATTTGGGCGCGGTTGGGTTTTGTGGCGGGTTATCTACGTTTTCCTCATTTGTCGCGGAATTGGAACGTCTGGCAGAGGTCAGCTTCGGGCTTGCCCTAACCGCAGCGGGTTTGGAAATTGTGGCGGGTCTTTTTGCGGCGATTTTGGGTGAAACCGCCGGGCGTCGCTTTTCCCCGCGGAGGTCGTCAGAGTGAGCGATCTCTACCTGCATGCAATGTTTGGTTTAGGCGGAGGTCTGGGCGCGGTTCTGCGGCACTGGATCGCCATTCGAATTCGCCATGACCTGCCCGTTGCAACGCTGATCGTGAACGTCTTTGGCAGTCTGTTGCTTGGGCTTTGGGTCGGGTATCTGGGCGGACCGACGGGCGTCAGCCAGGAGGAACAGCGCCTGGTGTTCGGCTTTTGTGGCGGCTTCACCACTTTCTCCAGCTTTGCCTACCAGTCACTGGAACTGCGGCGCGAACGCACAATCGCTACGGCGGCGGGGAATATCGCGCTGAGCCTTTTGCTGTGTTGGGGCGCGCTGTGGCTTGGGCTGATGGCGATGCGCTGATCCGGTGCAGCCGGACCTACATCGGATAGGTATGCATCCGCACCGCCAGATTCCCCATTATCCAGACCGTCCCAACAATGATGATCAATAGAACCATCGTGGAAAACAGGACCAGGTCCAGGTCCTCGCGGCTGCTGCGTCGACGGTCGATATGCAGGAAATACACCAGTTGAACAATCAACTGCGCCAGCCCCAACAAACCGATCGACAAATAAACGCCCTTGGTCTCGATCCCGAACGTATATGCAATGGTAAAGACCGCCAGTGTCAGCAGCAGCGATCCGCCATAGCCAATCACATATCGGCGGCGTTCACGTCGGTGCATTTCGCTGCGCCTATCCATAGGTCAGCCCTCCGAAATAGACGATCGTGATTATGCCGATCCAGATGAGGTCGAGAAAATGCCAGAACAGGGCCAGACGAACCACCCGTGACATCAGAACGTCGGTTAGACCAAACACACGCAGCTGAATACCCAGAACGATCAACCACAGACACCCCGCAGCGACATGCAGCCCGTGCAGCGGCACAAGCCCGTAAAACGCTGACAGAAACCCGCTGCGCTGTGGAATGCCACCCTTTTCCGCCATAGCCAGAAAGTCACGTATCTCAAGTACCAGAAAGCTGAGACCCAGAACCAGAGTTACCGCGAACCAAAGCACGATACGGGGCCGTGGCAGGTTGTATTTCAACGCCAGCATCGCAAGGCCCACTGTAAGGCTGCTGGTCAACAGGATCAGGGTCTGGGCAAAAATGCTGGTCAGGTCGAACAGCTCATGCGGACCGGGCCCACCCGCCTGCGCGTCGATCATGGTGATATAGATCGCGAACATCAGGCCGAAATAGACCAGATCGCTCATCAGAAAGACCCAGAACCCAAAGGTGACCACTTCGCTGGCCTTGTCGGCACCCGGATGCCGTCGGCCCAAGTTTAGGCCCGGATAGCTGTGTGTCGGCGCGCGTTTCATGTAGTGGCCTCCAGATCGGGACGGGCCAGGCCGCGGTTCTCGGGCGCGTATTCATGATCGCGATTGACCGGAACCGATGCGCGCACAAGATCAAGCCAGGCTTCATGCTCTTTGCGGACCTGGTCGGCCGGTATAACCTCTTCGGTGTCGGTTCTGAACGTCCAGGCGATGAAGGCCGCCAACATCGCGGCTGTCGTCGCAATAGCCAGCCACCAGATCCACCAGACCAGCGCAAACATCCAGATACCGCTGAGCACGCACAGACCGAACCCGATCGCCGTATTGCGTGGCATGAGGATATCTTCATAGGCATCAAGGGACGGATAGGCGTTGCCGCGCTCTTTTGCGGCGGCAAAATCATCCCGGTCGGTCACATGCGGAATGATTGCAAAGTTATACGGAGGCGGCGGTGCGGGAATTGACCATTCCAGCGTGCGCCCATCCCAAGGGTCGCCAACCGGCACGCGGGTTTTTTCCCGGTCTCGAATGCTGACCCACAGCT
The DNA here is from genome assembly GCF_059611025.1 of Ruegeria sp. CDSB114. Classification (NCBI taxonomy): domain Bacteria; kingdom Pseudomonadati; phylum Pseudomonadota; class Alphaproteobacteria; order Rhodobacterales; family Roseobacteraceae; genus Ruegeria; species Ruegeria sp. CDSB114. The sequence goes on along the minus strand of NZ_JBXWOT010000003.1, from coordinate 127,686 downwards.
GGACAATGATCGACAGAAGCGCTGCGAGAATGACCATAGACCCAAGCACGGCGGCGATCATATAGGGGTGAAAGCTGGGATCTTCCCAACTGTAAGATCGACGCGGCATCCCCATCAAGCCGACAAAATAAAGTGGCAGGAAGGTCAACATAAATCCAACGGTCCACAACGCGACAGATATCCGTCCCCAGCCTTCATTCAGGCGGAAACCAAAAGCTTTGGGGAACCAATAGTTGTATCCCGCAAGCAGGCCAAACAGGACGCCAGGCAGCAGCACATTGTGAAAGTGCGCGACCAGGAACAGGGTGTTATGCACCTGATAGTCGATGGTCGGATTGGCCAGGATGACGCCCGACAACCCTCCGATCACGAACAGCATCAGGAAAGACAACCCATAGAGCATCGGGACCGAGAACCGGATACGCCCGCGAAACAGCGTGGCCATCCAATCATAGACTTTCACGCCAGTCGGTATGGCGATCAGCATCGTGGCAATCCCAAACACCGCATTGATCAGCGCGCTTTGGCCCATAGTGAAAAAGTGGTGCAGCCAGACCGTGAAGGACAGCACCGCAATCGACATCGTTGCAATCACCAAGGAGTTATACCCGTACAGGCGCTTGGCCGAGAAGGTCGCAAAAACCTCGGAATAGATACCATAGGCGGGCAGGACCAACAGATAGACCTCGGGATGTCCGAACAGCCAGAACAGGTTGGCATAGTTCATCATGTTGCCGCCAAGGTCATTGGTGAAAAAGTGGAAATCCAAGTACCGGTCTGCGGCCAGCATCAGCGCCGCAACACCCAGCGGCGGCATGGCAAAGACAATCAGGATCGAGCTGCAGATGATCGTCCAGCAATACATCGGCAACCGCATGAACTGCATCCCCGGCGCGCGCAGTTTGTAGATCGTGACGGCAAAGTTGATCCCTGTCAGCGTCGTTCCGATCCCCGACACAACGATGGCCCAAATCCAGTAATCCGGCCCAACGCCGGGATTAAAGGCCGCTCCGGTAAAGGGCGGGTAGGCCGTCCAGCCCCCGGTCGAGAACTCTCCGACCACCAGGGACACCATCAGCATCATGCCCGAGGACACGGTCAGGCCGAGGCTGATCTGGTTCATCACCGGGAATGCCACGTCGCGGGCGCCGATCATCAGCGGGATCAGGAAATTGGCGGCGCCGAACACAAACGGCACGGCCACGAAGAAGATCATGATCGTACCATGGGTGCTGAAAAGCTCGGCGAAATGCTCGGCTTCCAGAAAGCCTTCGCCCGGGCCAGCGGCTTGTTGGGCGCGCATGACGACGCCTTCCAGAACGCCCCGCGCCAGCATCACGATGGCAAAGACGATATACATGATGCCGATCTTCTTGTGATCCGCGCTGGTCAGCCAGTCACGCCACAGCGGCCCCCACAGACGAAACCATGTCAGCAGCCCCACAACGGCAATGACGCCCACAATCACGATCCCAGCGGCAGCATTTGCCACGATCTCATTTGCGTTGGGTGACTGGATCAACCCGGTGATCGGAAAAGCATCCCAGTTTAGACGGCCGAAAAAACCAGTCTCGACATTGGTCATTGTGTTTTCTCCTGACCATATTCGGCAGTGCCCGGTTGCTGATCGGCAGGCAAGGGTGTGGCCCCGTGATAGCGGTGCAGGATCGACTGAAACAGATCACCATCGGCTAGCGTGAAATATAGCGCATCAGTCGGCATCTGATCATTGCCCAACATGGCCTGCACCTCGTCCCGGTCCGTTCGCATGGCAAGCGTTCGGTATGTTTCAGCGCTCAACGGAACCCCGTTTGCCCGGACATTCTCGGCCCAGTCATTGAACTCCTGAGACGACATGGCAATGGCTTTGAATTTCTGTTTGGTAAAGCCACGTCCGTTATACTGCGTATTTTCGCCCTGCATTGTTTCGGGCCTATCGGCGACAAGGTGCAATTTGGTCGTCATCCCCGGCATGGCATAGATTTGCCCGGCCAGTGCCGGGATCATAAAGGACTGCATCACCGTATCTGTTGTCAGTGTGACAGCCACCTGTTGGTTGACCGGGAGCCCCATCTCACCGACGCTGGCGATGCCAAGATCGGGGTAGATGAACAGCCACTTCCAGTCGAGACCAACAACCTGCACTTTCAGCGCCGGTTCTTCTCCGAATGAGGTCTCGTAAGGGTCCAGCCGGTGGGTGGCTTTCCACAAATAGAATGAAAGGATGGCCACAATAACAACCGGGATACCCCACATGAGAAACTCCAACCGGGCGGAAAAATCCCATTCCGGTCGATAGTCTGCCTGCCCCTCCTTTCGCCTTCGATACCGTATGGCAATCAAAGGCACCAGGATCAGAACCGGAACAACTGCGACCAGTATCAGAACAGTTGCCCGTAAAAGATGGCTTTTCTGAAGGGCGGCGACGGGTCCCTGAGGGTCCAAGAAATTGTTGCTGGCTTCGGCAACCGGCACAAAGCCAAGACCTGCGATGGCGGCAGACAGGACAACCAAGGATGCAAAAGACGGTCTGGAATATGTCACGCCTGTTCATCCTCATTTCAAAATTGATTGGGACAACTATCGGCAGAGTCCTGAATTTTCACAAGGATTTTTACGCAGCTCTGCCAGTTTCCCGAGATTTGATCTTGCCACCCCGATCACAGCGGCAGAAACGCCATTCTGGTAGGTTGACTTAAAGCAGATCGCAGGTGAGATCATAGGATAATGCGTTGGTTAATCCTTACTCTTGGACTTTGCTACCTGTCGACAAGTGCGACAGCACAGGATCGTGCGGCGATCGAGGCTCAGTTTCAGTCATGGCTGAAACACACGGTCTGGGCGCGGGCGAAATCCGAGGGTATTTCAAAGCGCACGATGAACAGGGCCTTCAACGGCGTCACGCTGAACTGGAAACTGCCAGATCTGGTGCCTCCGGGCACGGCAAAAGCAGTTCCCAAACAGCAAAAACAGGCCGAGTTCGGATCACCGGGCCGCTATTTCAACGCTGGTTCGGTTCAGGGGGCCACCTCTGTCGGGCGCAAGATGGCCCGGCGCTATAGCGCAACGCTAAGCCAGGTGGAATCCGATACCGGCGTCCCTGCGCGCATCATTCTGGCGATCTGGGGCCGCGAAAGCGGATATGGGCAGGTGGCTATCCGGCATAATGCATTTCAGGTTCTGGGCACCAAAGGTTTCATGAGCACCCGCTCAGAATATTTCACGTCAGAGCTTATCGCCGCGCTCAAGATTGCCGAGGCTGGCCACATACCGCCGGATCAAATGAAAAGCAGTTGGGCCGGTGCGCTTGGGCAACCGCAGTTCATGCCATCGAACTACCTGACTTATGCGGCCGATGGAAATGGCGACGGGCGCGCGGATATCTGGACCTCGGCCGAAGACACAATTTCATCGATCGGAAACTACCTCGACCAACATGGCTGGGTCTCGGGTCGTGATTGGGGGTTCGAAGTAACTGTCCCGTCTTCGGTTTCCTGCACCCTTGAAGGGCCGGATCAGGGCCGTCCTATTCGCGACTGGGCCGGGTTGGGGATCACCCGTGTATCTGGCAAGCCGTTTCCAAAACAAGAAATGCAGGGACAAGGGTTTTTGATGATGCCCGCCGGGCGCAATGGCCCGGCCTTCATTGTCACCCCCAATTTTTATGTCCTGAAGGAATACAACAAAAGCGATCTATACGCCCTGTTCGTCGGCCATGTTGGGGATAGGATAGAATATGGCGTCCAGGATTTCCGCGGCCGGTGGGATAAAGTCGGCGGTCTTTACCGATCGGATATAGCAGCCATGCAGCGCGCATTGGAACAGATGGGCCATGACGTCGGCGGCGCTGACGGCCTGCCGGGCTTTAGAACACGCCGCTCTATCGGGCGCTGGCAAGAGGCCACCAATCAGTCCGCCACATGCTTTCCTCAGACCCATATGGTCCGGGCACTGACCCAATAGCGATTCGCGCCAATTTTTGGAAAGCCGCAAAAGCGGACCTTGCGTCAACGCTCAACCGCTTAATCAAGAGCTTCCCAAAAATGTCAAGAAACCATCGCGTATCATTATAATATTTCCATTCTCCCGTGGAATTTTTTAGATTTCGGCCGCACTTGGCCATTTTGCACGCAAAGGCTTTAACCTTTTTTGAAATAGTGCCACGTTCTGCATCAGTGAAAGGCGACTTTCGCAACTACGTTTCCGACAGCAAACCGAAAGACTGCGACGCGGTGTTCATTGCGATCTGAAAAAGCAAAATTCGAACAAGTCCCGGTCTATCTGAGTCGGACAATCATGGTGGTCAGCGACCATCCTGAACGGATGTGCGTACCTTGCCACCACACAAATGGGAGTAGAAAGATATGAACAAATACATTCGGACATCTCTGGCGGGGTTACTGACCTCGACCATGATCACCGGCGCTGCATTTGCCGCCGGCACCCATCCCGAAACCGGCGAGGCGCTGGCGGATGATCAAACCTTCACCTATCGCGTTCTGGATGAGCACAGTTCGGTTGACCCGCAGGTTGTTGAAGACGTTACCGGTGCGGAAATTGTCCGCGACCTGTTCGAAGGCCTGATGAACCAGGACGAAGACGGCAATTTGGTGCCCGGCGTCGCAACCGGCTATACCACAAACGATACCAAGGACGTTTACACATTTACACTGCGTGATAACGCCAAATGGTCCAATGGTGATCCGGTCACGGCAGGCGATTTCGTCTTTGCATGGAAACGTGCCGTCGATCCCGCTCTGTCCTCGCCTTATGCGTGGTTCATGGAGCTGATGTCGATCGAAAATGCGGCCGAAATCATTGCTGGTGAGAAGCCGGTGGACGAACTGGGCGTAACCGCCATCGACGACCACACACTTGAGGTCAAGCTGAGCGCAGCACTGCCTTATTTCGCGCAAATGACGACCCATTCCACCACCTTCCCTGCCCCGCAGAAGGTGATCGAAGAGTTCGGCGACGCCTGGACTAAGCCGGAAAACATCGTCTCGAACGGCGCCTATGTTCTGACCGAACACCTGCCACAGGAACGCTCGGTCCGTGAGCGCAACGAGATGTATTGGGATAACGACAATACGATTGTCGAAAAAGTCGTGGCCCTTGTCATCAACGACGAAAACGTAGCCCTGACCCGTTACCTCGCAGGCGAGCTGGACCGCACTGAAGTACCTGCTGGTCAGTTCCCGCGCCTACAGAAAGAGCACCCCGAAGAGGCCATCAGCTTCCCGCGCCTGTGCAACTATTACTATACATTCAACCTGTCTGACAGCGGACCGGAAGAATTCAAGAACCCAAATGTACGTCAAGCCCTGTCTCTTGCAGTTGACCGCGACATCATCACCAAGAACGTTAAAGCCGGTGGTGAGCCGCCCGCATATACGTTCGCACCCGAAGCAACCGCTGGGTTCACCGTCCCTGAAGTCGAAATGGCTTCGATGACGCAAGCCGAGCGTGACGAGCTGGCCAAGGAGCTGCTGGCCGAGGCCGGATTTGGCCCCGACAACCCGCTGAGCTTTGACATGGTCTACAACACATCAGAGGCCCATAAGAAAGTCGCAGTGGCACTGAGCCAAATGTGGAAACAGAAACTGGGCGTACAGGTCGAGTTGGCCAATATGGAATGGAAAGTGTTCCTGGAAGAGCGCGGCAACCAGAACTTCGATCTGGCCCGTGGCGCCTGGTGTGGCGACTATAACGAAGCCTCGACCTTCCTGGACCTGTTGCAGTCGGATTCCGGCTATAACGACGGCAAGTACAACAACTCCAAGGTTGACGAATTGCTGACCCAGGCCAAGACAGCAGATGACGCAGCACCACTGTATACCGAGGTTGAGCGGATCATTGCACAAGAGACCCCGGTTATCCCGATCTATCACTATGCTGGCGTCTACATGATGGACAGCGATGTCGGCAACTGGCCGGTCAAGAACGTAGAGCAGAACTGGTACTCCAAGAACCTCTACAAGATCGCCGAATAACCTTCCTTAGACCACGCTTTGCCCCGAGGATCACCCCGGGGCAAAGCCAATAATGGGGGCATGAAATGCTTGCCTATATCATCCGGCGATTGCTGATCGCCGTTCCAACGATCCTGTTGCTGATCGTTGCCTGTTTTTTTCTGATGCACTACGCGCCCGGCGGGCCGTTTACCTCGGAACGGCCATTGCCGCCGCAGGTACTGGCCAATATTGAGGCGCGCTATGGTCTGGACCAACCGCTGTGGAAACAGCTTTGGGACTATCTGTACAACATTGTCGTGCATTTCGATTTCGGCCCGTCCTTCAAGTTCAAGGACCGGGACGTCAATGATATCATTTCGCAAGGCTTCCCGATCTCGCTGACTTATGGGTCATTGTCATTCCTGCTGGCAAGTGTCGTAGGTATTGGCCTTGGGATCGCCGCAGCCATCCGACACAACAGCTGGATCGACTATTTTGCTGTAGGTCTGGGGATCGCTGCGCAGGCGCTGCCGAACTTCATCATGGGCCCGATCCTGATCCTGACCTTCACTTTGTGGCTGGGATGGTTGCCGGGTGGTGGCTGGAACGGCGGTCAGTGGCAATACCTGATCATGCCTGTCATCGCATTGGCCACATCCTATATGGGGTCGATCGCGCGGATTACCCGCTCGTCGATGCTGGAAGTTCTGAACTCGAACTTTATCCGCACGGCCCGGGCCAAGGGTTTGCCTACCAGGACCGTAATCTGGCGCCATGCGTTGAAGCCCACGCTGCTGCCGGTGGTGTCCTATCTGGGGCCGGTCTTTGTCTATGTTCTGACCGGATCGGTTTTCGTCGACATCTATTTCTCGACCGGTGGTCTGGGGCAGGCCTATGTCGGCTCGGCCCTGTCGCGCGATTATGCAGTGCTGCTGGGGGTCACCATCCTGTACGGCACGCTGACTGTCATCGTGAACCTGCTGACCGACCTGGCTTATGCCTGGTTCGATCCGAAAATCCGGTACTGAGGGGCACAAAATGCTAGGAAAATCACAAAAAGCCGCCCATCTGGCCGAGGATATCACCGATTTCACGGCCGTTCAGGGGCGTTCCCTCTGGCAGGATGCGCGGATGCGGTTTGTCCGCAACAAAGCCGCAATGGCGAGCGTATTCATCTTGCTGATGATCGTTCTGTTCACAATCTTCGGCCCATATTTCGCCGTTTGGAGCAATGAGGAAATCGACTGGAACGTGATGGGTGACATCCGTGGCATGGGAATGCCATCGATTGAGACCGGGCACTTCTTTGGCGTCGACGATCTGGGGCGCGACCTTTACAGCCGGGTCATTCAGGCCACAACAACATCGTTGTTGGTGGGGCTTGTCGGGGCGGCCACCGCGTTGATTGTTGGCACCTGCTATGGCATCGCCGCCGGGTATATTGGCGGGCGCCTTGACGGCGCGATGATGCGGTTCGTCGATATCCTTCTGGCCATTCCAACAACTCTGATCATCATTCTGTTGCTTGTAGTGGCCGGTCGGTCGTTCTTTACCCTGTTCATCGCATTGGGCGCGGTTGGTTGGCTAACCATGTCACGGATCGTCAGAGGGCAGACTCTGGCCCTGAAAAACCGCGAATTCATCGAGGCCGCGCGTGCCGCCGGTGTCAGCGAATTCACCATCATGTATCGCCATATCCTGCCCAACCTGCTGGGCGTGGTAATCGTCTATGCTTCGCTTCTGGTGCCCGAGATGATCCTGACCGAAAGCTTTATCTCGTTCCTCGGACTTGGCATCTCGGAGCCCTATACCTCGCTAGGCCGTCTGATCGCTGAAGGGGCAGGCACAATGGGGTACGGAACCCTCTGGCAGCTGATGTTCCCTCTGACATTCTATGTCGCCATTATCATCACGATGTTCTTCATCGGCGATGGGCTGCGTGACGCTCTGGACCCAAAGGATCGCTGATATGAGCCTGTTCTCTGTTAAGGACCTAAGCGTCCAGTTCGACACCCCCGATGGTGTGGTCGAGGCCGTCAAAGGCATCAGCTTTGACATTAATCCGGGCGAATGCCTTGGTATTGTGGGCGAAAGCGGGTCCGGTAAAAGCCAGACTTTCATGGCCGCGATGGGGCTGTTGCCTTCAGCGGGTCGTGCAATCGGTTCGGCCACACTGAATGGCAAGGAAATCCTGAATCTGCCGATCAACAAGCTGAACCAGATCCGGGGCGATGACGTCGGCATGATCTTTCAGGATCCGCTGACCGCCCTGACCCCGCATCTGCGGGTCGGGCAGCAAATGCGTGAGGTTCTGCAGGTTCACGAAGGGTTGCAGGGTTCGGCCGCTCGGGCGCGCTGTCTGGAGTGGTTGGATCGGGTCCGCATCCCCGAGGCAAACCGTCGTCTGGATCAATACCCGCACGAATTGTCGGGGGGCATGCGCCAACGTGTCATGATCGCCATGTCGATGTTGTGCAGCCCAAAGCTGCTGATCGCCGATGAACCGACCACGGCGCTGGATGTGACGGTCCAGGCCGACATTCTGGACTTGATGGTGCACCTGCAAAAAGACGAAGGCACTGCCATTGCGCTGATCACGCATGACATGGGCGTGGTGGCACGGATGTGTGACCGCATTCAGGTCATGCGTCTGGGTCAGTTTGTTGAGGCCGGGGACACACGCGAGATCTTCCGCGCGCCGCAGCATGAATACACCCGCACCCTGCTTGAAGCGATGCCGCGCATTGATGCCGGTGACGCGCCAAAAGCGCTGGCAGAAACCGATGAACCTCTGCTGCGGGTCGATGACGTCAAAGTGCATTTCCCGATCCATGTCTCGGGCGGGCTGTTCGGGCGCAAGGTGCCGCTGAAGGCCGTGGACGGTGTCAGCTTTGACATCCGTAAGGGCGAGACGCTGGGCGTTGTGGGTGAATCCGGCTGTGGCAAATCCACACTGGCGCGGGCGGTTCTGCAGCTGATCGAACCCAGCGGTGGCAATGTCAGCTGGTTGGGCCATCCGATAGTCGGGCTAAAGCGGGCCGAGCTGAACAAGTACCGCAAGGACCTGCAGATTGTGTTCCAGGATCCGCTGGCCAGCCTCGATCCGCGAATGACCATCTCGGCCTCTATCGCCGAACCGCTGAAAACCTATCGCCCGGATCTGACAGAGCGTGAGCGCAAGAAAATGGTCGGCGAAATGATGGAGCGGGTCGGCCTGCAGGCCAACATGATCAACCGCTATCCGCACGAGCTGTCCGGTGGGCAGAACCAGCGGGTCGGGATCGCGCGGGCGATGATCAACAAGCCCAAGCTGATCATTTGTGACGAGGCGGTCTCGGCTCTGGACGTGTCGATCCAGGCCCAGATCGTAGAGCTTTTGAAAGAGCTGCAGCAGGAATTCGGACTGTCGATGATTTTCATCAGCCACGACCTGTCCGTGGTACGGACAGTGTCAAACCGGATCATGGTACTGTATCTGGGGCGCATCGTCGAATTGGGAGATGGAGAGGTGATCTGTTCGCAGCCTCTACACCCCTATACCAAATCGCTGATCTCGGCGGTCCCGATCCCCGATCCGGATGTGGAACGGCAACGCCAGCGCCTCAAATTGCCGGGCGAGCTGCCTTCGCCGATGGACCCGAAAGCGGCGCTCAGGTTCTTGCCCAGCCGGCTATCGGCCGGTCAGAACGATTATGTTCCACAGCTCAACGAGGTCGCACCAAACCATTTCGTGGCCGAGCATGACCCGCTTGAGACAATACTGGCGAACACATAAATCCCCTGTCCCCGAGGCCGCATGAACAGCCTCGGGGACAGGTTCGGCTTTGCACGACTTCATGACGATTCTTGGCGTATTCTTGCCAATGAATGGACGAAGGGCCGGATTGTACAACAAAACACCGGTAAATGACGGGTTTCAAAGGCATCAAACGGCGGTTCGTTTTGACTTCCCCTACCCCCGGTGGCACCTTCCTGTCAGATTTTAGACTGCGGCCGCGATGTCATTGATTGTTCTGACTGCGCAGCCTAATAGGAAACCCCGGCCTGCCCTATGCGGTCGGGCAAGAATTGAATTTGAGAGGTAACATGGTACGCAAGGTCACCAAGGCGATTTTCCCCGTTGCGGGATTGGGCACGCGTTTTCTCCCAGCGACAAAATCCGTCCCCAAAGAGATCATGACACTGGTTGACCGTCCTTTGGTTCAATACGCAATCGACGAAGCCCGTGCCGCAGGTATTACCGAATTCATCTTTGTAACTTCGCGTGGCAAATCTGCGCTGGAAGACTACTTTGATCACAACCTCGTTCTGGAACAGGAGCTCAAGGCCAAGGGCAAGGATGACCTGCTTGAAGCGCTGAATGCAACGAATATGGAAAGCGGCGCCATCGCCTATATCCGCCAGCACAAGGCGCTTGGTCTGGGCCACGCAGTCTGGTGTGCCCGCCGTCTGATTGGCGACGAACCCTTTGCCGTCATGCTGCCTGATGATGTCATCGCCGCAGACAAGCCCTGCCTGCAGCAGATGATCGAAGCCTATGAGGAAACCGGCGGCAATATGGTCGCGACGATGGAAGTTCCGACCGAGAAAACCAGTTCCTATGGTGTTCTGGACGTCGGCGAAAACGTGGGCACGGTGGTTCGTGCCAGAGGTATGGTTGAAAAGCCCAAGCCGGAAGAGGCCCCCTCGAACCTGGCGGTTATCGGTCGATACGTGCTGGGGCCCTCGGTCCTGTACAACCTCAACCAAAAGAAAGCAGGCAGCGGTGGAGAGATTCAGCTGACCGATGCGATTGCCGAAGACATTCGCAACGGCGTGCCTGTGTTTGGCTATAAATTCGACGGTCAGCGGTTTGATTGCGGCTCGAAAGCCGGGTTCCTTCAGGCAACTGTTGCCTTTGCGTTGGCCCGTAGTGATCTGCGTGATGACCTGAGCCAGTATCTGAACGAGATAGCCGCCGCCGGGAAGGCCGCTCAATAGCGCTCGCAACCTTCTGCATGTCGTTTCAAAAGTGACAAAGTCCAAGAACCTTCGAGGCAAGCCGCAATGACCACCATCCATCCCATCATACTCTGCGGAGGGTCCGGCACCCGACTGTGGCCCCTGTCGCGCAAAAGTTACCCCAAGCAGTTCGTCCCTCTGATCGGTGATTCAAGCCTGCTTCAGGATTGTGCTGAACGAATGCAGGGACCCAAGGACGCGCCCTATGCCAAGCCGCTGATCCTTACCAATGATGCATTCCGTTTTGTGGTTCCGGAACAACTGGGCGCGATTGGCATTGATCCCGGTCCCATTCTGATCGAACCCGAAGGGCGCAACACCGCACCTGCGGTGCTGGCCGCCGCGCTGTATCTGGCCGCCAGCGACCCGGATGCTATCATGCTTGTCGCCCCGTCGGACCATGTCGTGCCGGACAAAGCCGCGTTTCATCAGGCCGTTGCCGAAGGCGCGCGCGTGATCGCTGATCGCGGGGATCTCGTCACTTTCGGGATCACTCCGGACCGGCCGGAAACCGGCTATGGATATCTCAAGCTCAGCCATGCCCCAGATACGGGCAACACCGCCATTGCGCTGGACCGTTTTGTCGAAAAGCCTGATCTGCAGAATGCCCAAGCCATGATCGCCGATGGCAGCTATCTTTGGAATTCGGGGATATTTCTGTTCGCGGTCAAAGACATAATCGCTGCATTCAAAGAACATGCGTCCGCACTGCTGGACCCGGTCGGCAAGGCCGTCCGTGAGGCAAAGGCCGACCTCGGGTTTCTGCGCCTCGACCCCCAAGCCTGGGGCACGGTCGAGGATATCTCGATCGACTACGCGGTCATGGAGAAAGCCCGCAATCTGAGCGTCGTGCCCTATGCGTCGGGCTGGTCGGATGTCGGCAGCTGGTCGGCAGTTCAAGAGCTGAGCAATCCAGACGCCGATGGCGTTGCCACCACGGGCCAGGTTACCACCATTGACTGCCGGAACGTATTGGTGCGTTCAGAAACCCCCACGCAAGAAGTTGTTGCGATGGGTCTGGAAAACATGATTGCGGTCGCCATGCCCGATGCCGTTTTGGTGGCCAGCATGGACAAGGCTCAGGACGTCAAACAGGCGGTTGCGGCCCTGAAGGCCAAAGGCGCCAAACAAGCGGAATCGCTGCCGGTCGATCATCGCCCTTGGGGCTGGTTCGAAAGCCTGGTCATCGGGGATCGGTTCCAGGTCAAACGCATACACGTTCACCCCGGCGCCTCACTAAGCCTGCAATCTCATCACCACCGGTCTGAACACTGGATCGTTGTACAGGGCACGGCAAAAGTTACGATCGACGAAGATGTGCGCCTGATCTCTGAAAACCAGTCTGTCTACATCCCGCTCGGCGCCGTTCATCGGATGGAGAATCCGGGCAAGGTGCCGATGGTTCTGATCGAGGTCCAGACCGGGTCTTATCTGGGTGAGGACGACATCATCCGGTACGAGGATGTGTACGCCCGCAGCTAACCTTTCACGGTGATTGGTAAACTTAAGGGCAGCTTCGGCTGCCCTTTTTCGTTGAATCCTGACCTTTGGCTACGCCCCATGGAATCCTCCAAACGTTAGCAAATGATTATTCGAACGTTCGGTCAGATCAGACCGGATTCATCCTGGGCACGGCAATGTGGCGCGCAATGCAATAGTCGGACCGACAGCTACAGGAGGACGCCGCCCGTGTCACAAAACTCACCCAGATTGGATTTACCTTTCCTGCAACCTTCGCAGGCCCAGAAACACGTCACCCATAACGAGGCGCTGCGTGCTCTGGACCTGATTGTCCAGCTGAGCGTAGCGTCGACAAACGCCTCGGTCCCGCCTGCGGTGCCGGAACAGGGCGAGATTCACGCGCTTGGCGCCAACCCTACCGGGGATTGGGCCGCGCAACCGGGCGCCCTTGCGGCCTGGTTGGATGACGCCTGGCATTTTGTGACCCCGGGAATCGGCTGGCGGGCCTGGGATGAACAGGCCAACCGGTTTAAGATCTGGGACGGCGCAGACTGGTCCGAACCTCAGGTCGCGACCCAGAACCTGGACGGGTTGGGCATCGCAACCGGGTATGACAGCACCAATCGGCTATCGGTCCGGTCGCCTGCGACGTTGCTCAGCCATGACGGGGCGGGGCACCAGTTGAAGATCAACAAGGCAGCGGCCGGGGATACCGCCTCGCTTTTGTTCCAGTCAAACTGGGTCGGTCATGCGGAGATGGGATTGTCCGGCAACACCGGTTTTTCCATCAAAGTCTCGGCTGATGGCGGATCCTGGACCGAGGCGCTGAGCTTTGACCCAGCCACCGGAACAGCCTCAGGCTCTGCCATTCAAAACGATGCCGAAGACATCACCGCAGGTCGCCTGATGCGGGCCGACTATGGCTACTGCCCCGGAAACCTGCTGGGCTCTGTGTCAGAAACCGCCGGGGTGCCAACCGGCGCGGTCGTCGAACGCGGATCAACCGCCAATGGCGAATACGTCCGGTTTGCGGATGGTACACAAATCTGCACGGGCGTTCTGACGGCCACCGATTGCGTGAACGCCGAAGGATCGCTGTATTCCAGCGCCGAGACCACCTGGAGCTTTCCCGCAGCCTTTGCGTCCGGAACCTCACCCTCGGTCGGTGGCAGTGGCGGCGCGACAAGCCGGTTTATAGGTTTGGGCGCGGCCACTGAAACACAAGTGCCCTTTAAGGTTCTATCGGCATCCTCGGACACAAGCAGCCTGTCCCCAACGGTAATCGCAACCGGTCGCTGGTTCTGAGCTTTAGACCGTCCAGAGCTATTCCCGGGCGGTCATTTGGCGCGCAAATCGGTGTCTGCCTGCTCCAGAAACCACGCATAGGTCTCGCGGATACCATCTTCGAGTCCGACGCGTGCGCGCCACCCCATATCGGCCAGTCGGGACACATCCATCAACTTGCGCAGTGTCCCGTCAGGCTTGCTGACATCCTGGGTGATCTTACCCGTGAATCCGGTTGTCCTGGCCACCAGGGCCGCCAGCTCAGCGATTGAGATATCTTCGCCGCATCCCACATTGATATGGCTCAGCATCGGCTGGGTATTCGCGTCGTAGATATCGCGCGGTAAGTCGAGCACAAACAAGGACGCCTCGGCCATATCATCGACATGCAAAAACTCGCGCCGCGGTTTTCCTGTGCCCCAAATCACCACTTCTTCCAGCCCGTCGCGCTGTGCCTCGTGGAATCTGCGGATCAGGGCCGGCAGGACATGGCTGTTTTCGGGGTGAAAATTGTCTCCGGGTCCGTAAAGATTGGTTGGCATAACCGACCGGTAATCGACGCCATGTTGGCGATTATAGCTTTCACACAGCTTGATCCCGGCGATCTTTGCAACGGCATAGGGTTCGTTGGTGGGTTCCAGCACGCCGGTCAGCAAAGCGTCTTCACGCATGGGCTGAGGCACAGCCCGTGGATAAATGCACGAGCTGCCCAGTTGCAGCAAATGCTTTACCCCCGCTGCAAAAGCCTGATGGATCACGTTGCATTCAATCATCAGGTTTTCGTAAATGAAATCTGCGGGGTACGTGTTATTTGCGTGAATCCCACCAACCTTGGCCGCGGCTAGGATCACCATATCCGGGCGCTCGGTCTGCATAAAATCACGCACGGCGGATTGGTCGGTCAGATCCAGTTCGGAATGTCTGCGCGTGATCAACTCCAGCGCTTTGCCTTCGTCCTTGCGGTTTTGCAAACGGCGCAGGATTGCGCCGCCAACCATACCACGATGCCCGGCAACATAGATCTTACGCATGCGGGCCTCCTCAGCCGTTTTCCAGGCTCATTGGCAGATCAAACCCGTGCTCTTTCAAAAGCGCGTGACGTTTGGCCGTCTTCAGGTCTTCGGTCACCATCTCAGCGCACATTTCCTGCACGGTCAGTTCTGGTACCCAACCCAGTTTGTTCTTGGCGTTTGAGGGATCGCCCAGAAGGGTCTCGACCTCGGCCGGGCGAAAATATTGCGGGTCTATCCGCATCACGACGTCACCGGGTTTCAATCCCGGGGCTTTGTCCCCCTCGATCGAGACGACAGTCGCGGTTTCGTCAACGCCTGACCCGGTGAATTCCAGTGAAACGCCAAGCTCGGCTGCCGACCATTCAATGAACTGACGTACCGAATACTGAACCCCGGTCGCAATCACGAAATCCTCAGGATTGTCCTGCTGCAGCATCAGCCATTGCATCCGCACATAGTCCTTCGCGTGGCCCCAATCCCGCAGACTGTCGATATTGCCCATGTACAGGCAGCTTTCCAGCCCTTGCGCAATATTTGCCAAACCGCGTGTGATCTTGCGGGTAACAAAAGTTTCGCCCCGGCGCGGGCTTTCGTGGTTAAACAGGATCCCGTTACAGGCATACATGCCATAGGCCTCACGGTAATTGACCGTGATCCAGTACGAATAAAGTTTGGCAACCGCATAAGGTGACCGTGGGTGGAACGGGGTGGTTTCGCGTTGCGGGGTCTCTTGCACCAGACCGTAGAGTTCCGAGGTCGAGGCCTGATAGAAGCGTGTCTTTTTCTCGAGCCCGAGAAAACGTATCGCTTCCAGCAAACGCAAAGTACCAATGGCATCCACATCCGCAGTGTATTCCGGGGATTCAAAACTGACGGCCACATGGGACTGTGCGCCTAGGTTATAGACCTCGTCCGGCTGCACTTCGCGAATGATTCGCGTCAGGTTAGACGTATCGCTCAGATCTCCATAGTGCAGGTGCAGTTTGGGATTGGGAACGTGTGGATCCTGATAGATGTGATCGATGCGTTGCGTGTTGAATGAGGACGCCCTACGCTTAATGCCGTGAACTTCATAACCTTTTTCCAACAAAAACTCGGCCAGATACGATCCGTCTTGTCCGGTAATCCCGGTGATTAATGCCGTTTTTGTCATAGTTCCGCCCTACGAAAACAAATGTGTATGATTGCCGACCCAAAAACAGCAAGAATCCCCGGAATGCAACCCAAGCACGCTGACAGGCATTGAAACCGGCGGAACTTTCTTCGAATGTGTGCGCGCCAAAGGCGGTATTTGTTAAGAAGGGTATTTTAGTATGCGTATTGCGATGATCGGAACCGGCTATGTAGGTTTGGTGTCCGGGGTATGTTTTTCCGATTTCGGCCATGATGTCATTTGCGTCGACAAGGCCGAACAGAAAATTGAGATGCTGCAGGCTGGCGAAGTCCCGATATATGAGCCCGGGCTTGACGTCCTGATGGCCAAAAACGTAGCCGCTGGTCGGCTCAGCTTTTCCACGGACCTGGCCGCAGCAGTGGATGGTGCGGATGCTGTTTTTATTGCCGTGGGCACGCCCACACGTCGCGGGGACGGTCACGCCGATCTGACTTATGTGATGGCCGCCGCAGAAGAAATTGCGCATGCGATTACGGGCTACACTGTGGTGGTAACCAAATCGACCGTTCCAGTTGGCACCAATCGCAAGGTGCATCAGGTCATTTCTGCCGCCAACCCGAAGGCCGAATTCGACGTCGCCTCGAACCCTGAATTCCTGCGCGAAGGGGCCGCCATTGATGATTTCATGCGCCCAGATCGTGTGGTTGTCGGCGTTGAATCAGACCGCGCCGCCGATGTCATGGCGGAAATATACCGCCCGCTTTACCTGCGGGACTTCCCGATCCTGACCACCGATCTGGAAAGCGCAGAGATGATCAAATACGCCGCTAACGCGTTTCTTGCGACCAAGATCACCTTTATAAATGAGATCGCAGGCCTGTGCGAACGTGTTGGCGGCGACGTGAAAGAGGTCGCCCGAGGCATCGGTCTGGATGGGCGCATTGGCAATAAATTCCTACATGCAGGTCCGGGATATGGCGGATCGTGCTTTCCAAAAGACACCGCCGCTCTGGCCCGGATCGGTCAGGAACATGCCCACCCGATGCAGATCACCGAAACCGTCATCCGGGTGAATGACGAGGTCAAGAAACGGATGATCCAGAAAATCCGAGATGTCTGCGACGACAGTTTCAATGGAAAAACGATCGCTGTTCTGGGCGTGACCTTCAAACCCAATACCGACGATATGCGTGATGCGCCCTCGTTAACTATCGTGCCTGCACTGATCGGTGGTGGGGCAACGGTGCGGGTTGTCGACCCTCAGGGGCGTTCCGAAGGTGAGGCCCTGCTGCCCGGCGTCGAATGGTGCGAAGACCCCTATGCTGCTGCTGCAGATGCGGATGTCGTTGTGCTGTTGACCGAATGGAACGAGTTCCGTGCGCTCAATCTGAGCGAACTAGCTGGCACGATGAAATCCCCCCGAATGGTCGATCTGCGCAATATCTATTCCGAACCCGCCGTCAAGAAATCCGGCTTCGATAGTTACGTCGGTATTGGGCGCTGATCTTCGGATCAAGTTTGGATGGCCGATTCAAAACAACCGGCCATCCGTCATTCATTTTGTCAAAACGCCGCCAGATCCCTGAGGAACAGCGCGATACCCGGGAAGTAGATCAGCATAGCCGTCATCAGCGCCAGGATCGCGAAGAACGGCAAAGTGCCCCGGATCACCTCAAGATAAGGTCTGTTGAAAATCGCGATTGCGGTGAAGATATCGCAACCAAACGGCGGTGTTGCTGATCCGATGGCCATCTGCAGCGTCACCATAACCCCGACAAGAACCGGATCAATCCCCGAGGCATCCACGATCGGAACGAAGATTGGCGTAAGGATGACAAGCACGACCAGCGAGTCGACGAACATACATCCCACGAAGAAGCACAGCGCGATGATGAACAGGATGTATTCCTGCGACGCGCCTTCCAGGTTCAGCGGTTCTAACAGGCCCTGTGGGATCTGTTCGAAGGAAATATACCAGGAGAACGCCTGACCGATCCCGACAAGGATGAACACAACCGCCGTAATCAATCCTGTGCTGAGAGCAGAATCCAAAACGTCGTTGAGTTTCAGTTCCCGATAAATCACGCATTCGACGATCAGCGCATAAAGCACCGAAAACGAGGCTGCTTCGGTCGGGGTCACTGCGCCGGTGTAGATACCGCCGACGATCAGGACCGGGAAACCAAGCGGCAGTATGGCCTTGCGAAACGCTGCGCGCCGCTCGGCCCCGGATTTCTTTGGCACCCGCGCGATCAGATCGCCCTGCAGGACGCTGTAGAAATAGCAATAGACCGAAAACATCAGCGCCAGAACAACGCCCGGACCAATTCCTGCAATGAACAGCTCGCCCACGCTGGTATTGGCCAGCGTGCCATATAGGATCATCCCGATGCTTGGAGGGATAAGGAAGGCGATGTCGCTGGCATTGATGATCAACGCCATGACAAAACTGTCCTTGTAACCGGCCTTCAGCAGCTTTGGCCGCATGATCTGACCAATCGAAACCACGGTCGCCTGAGTCGAACCCGAAACCGAGCCGAACAATGTGCAACTGATGCAGGCCGTGATCGGCAATCCGGCCCGGCGGTGACCGACAAAGGCTTCGATCAGCCCCAGCAGATTGTTGGCCGTATGACCTCTCGCCATGATATCGGCGGCGAATATGAACATCGGCACAGCGATCAGCGCGTTTGGCGAAATGCCAGTGACCATCTGCTGGATGATGACGCCAGTATCGCTTTGCGAGAAATGAACAAGGCCAATCAGCGTGGCAACCGCTAGCGGAACAACCATCGGGTAGCTGAGGAACAGCAGAACCACCATCGCCACGACCAGAGCAAAGGTGATGACATAGATATCCAGCTCACCAGCTATGACATCGCCAAGGAAATCAAGGAATCCGGGCATCTCAGACTCCTACATCCACTGCGTCATTGTCCTCGACCTCGTACGAGTGCCAGATGCCGACATGAGTGACATTCATGATGAATGCGATCAGATATTGCAGGCTGGCCATAAACAGGCCGACCGGGATCACCGAGTAGATGATATAGACCGGAAACTGCAGCGCCGGGCTCAGACGGTTCAGCTCTTTGATCTCAAGCACGTAGAACACGGACTTATAGGCCAAAAAGGCCAGCAGCATGCTGGTCGTGATCGAAATCAGCGTCAGGATCACTTTCTTGGACCGGCGGGACAGCGTGTCATAAACCGCCGTCATCCGAATGTTCCGACCTTTCCGAACCGCATAGGCAAATCCAAAAAAGGTCACGCTGACAATCAGAAACTGGTTCAGCTCTTCCGAGAAGAACAGGCTTTTGCCAAAGGCGTAGCGGCCAATGGCGTTAGCGGTCGAATTCACCATCATCAACAATATGGCCAGAATGATAACGAATTTCTCGATGAACTCGGTGCCCCTACTCAGGGCGACCAATGCGCTTTTCATGATTTTCCCTCCCTCGGCCCGCCAGTCAGCGTTCCGTAAATGAAAGACGCGACGCCTGAATGAGACGCCGCGCCTTTCAGTGATGTCAGCTTTTATTGCGACGCATTGCTCACCTCGTTAAGCAGGCCGTCGAGGATCTTCTGGGCTTGCGCGCGGGCCGCAGGTTTCTCGGCGTCGTCATAGGCGTTTTCGACCACATCGAAGAATGTTTCATGCAATGTGGCGCTTTGGGCTTCAAAGACAGCGCGCTCGTCCTCAGTCAAGACGATGACCTGCAGATCGGGGCGCTCGGCCTTGATCTTGTCCATGTTTTCCAGATTGATCTTGATCTGATAATCATGCGCAGCCTGCTCGCCCTCGGCGATGGCGTTCTTGACCATCTCTTGCTGATCCGCGGGCAGACCGTTGAACCATTCACTGTTGGTGGAAACGGTGCCGACGTAAGGAAGCTGGCCCGGGAAGATCAGGTAATCCTGAACCTCATGCCACTTGGCGTTGTAGATGAAATAGATCGGGTTCACCATGCCATCGACGGTCTTCAACTGCAGCGCGCCATAGACCTCGCCCCAGGACAAAGGAGTCGGGTTGGCGCCAAACGCCTTGAAGGTTTCCACCGGAATGGTCGAGGTGAAGGTACGGATTTTCTGGCCTTCAAAATCCGCCGGGCTGCGGATCGCCTTGTTGGCGCCCCAGGCCATGTCGCCTTCCGAGATCATAGTGAGCAGCTTGAGGTTCACCTTCTCGAATTTCTCGCTGAGGTCTTCATAGATGGTCGGGCTGGTGGTCAGAACCTCGCGGATCACGTCGATATCACCGCCCAGAACATAGGGCAGATCAAGAACCTGTGCCTCGGGCACATAAGATCCAAGATGACCGGTGCCAACAGATACGAACTGGACCGTACCCTTAGATGTCAGCTCGACAATATCGTTCTCGGTACCCAACTGACCGTAGTAGTAGATACGCACTTTGATGTCGCCATCGGACTGCTCTTTGACACTTTCGGCGAAGGCCTGTGCAAAGATATCCTGTACGTCGCCTTTGTCCTCTTCCGAGGCGAATTTCCAGGTGTCCGCAAAGGCAGCAGTCGACAGACCTGCCGCGAAAACCGCCGAGGTTATCAGCTTGCTAAAAATGGATGTCATTCTGTTAGTCCTTTCTTGCCCGCTCATGCGAGCCCTTCTGAGATGATGACAAGAGGACGTAATTCCTGCGTCCTCGCCTGTTGGTTGGTTCTCTTGCACAGGGCGCCGTAACCGGCCGCGCCTGACGGCGTGGTCGCGATTCCAAGTGCTGTGACAGCTTCTGCGGCTGCCTGGCCTTCTTCTTCGGAAAGGGTTTCGTAGCTCACGCCGCAGCGCTCGAGCACATCCCAGGCCACGATCGACGGTGCCTTGCAGTCAAGCCGACCCATATTCGAATCCGGCCCATCGCTGCGGGTGGCCCGTCCGGCCAAGTGACTGGCCCGCAAACAGGACGCAGCGCCGGGTTCGACAACGATCAGTTCAGGTTGTTCCGCCCAGTTCAGACGGATCATATGCGACATTGCAGCGGCCAACCCACCGACACCGGCCTGCAGATAGACATGCGTAGGCCACTGCCCCGAGGCCTCGAACCGCGCGCGCAACTCTTCGGCGATGACGCAATAGCCCTCCATCACCAGTTTCGGAATCTCGGTGTAACCAGGCCAGGTTCCGTCGGCCAAAAGCGTGGCACCGGTGGTTTTGGCGTCAGCAATAGCGGCGGCGACGCTTTCGTCATAAACATCGCCCGAACGGACAACCTCGGCACCGAAGGTTCTAAGACGGTCGCCGAACCCTTGCGGTACGGTCTGCGCCAGATGAATTCGCGCCTTTGCACCCATCGCCCGCGCCCCCGCCGCAACGCCCATTCCGTGGTTGCCTGCACTTGCGCAGACGAATGTGTGGCTAGATGCGAATTCTCGAAAATCGGCATCCTTCATCCGCGTGAAGGAGAGCGTTTCACCTGTATTCTCGTGCCATGCATCCTCGAGAAGGCGTGCAACCGCATAGGGTGCCCCCAAAGCTTTGAAGGCGCCAAGCCCCATACGCTCTGTCTCGTTCTTGGCCAGAATGCTCTGACCATCCGGCCCCGTGATTTCAATCAGCGGCGATACAGCATAGGTCTCTTGCCCCTGAAAAAACTCCTGCGCACGGACGAAATCCGGGGCGAAGCTTAGGTCGTCGGTCGCTATCATGTATTTTTCATCCGCTTTTTCCATGTGCAGAGATTGTGCATGACCGACCTATTTCTATTTATCGTATTTGACCCTAATCTCGATAATATGTTTCAAACCTGCCTCTTCCATCGCGAGGATTTTTCATGAACCAACAACTTGATGATGCAGACACGATAATCCTCAGAACCCTGCAAAGGGATTGTCGAATCGGGCTGGAACAGCTGGCGCAAGAATGCAGTCTTTCAGTTCCCTCGGTGCAGCGGCGGCTCAAGCGGTTGCGAGATTCCGGGCTGATCCTGAAAGAGGTCGCGGTGCTCAACCCGTCGCGCTTTGACTATAAGATGACCTTCATCGTTCTGGTCGAACTTGACCGGGAATCGCTTCAGCAACTCGATCTGTTCCGAAAACGCGCCAGGAACGAGCCGCAAGTTCAGCAATGCTATTATGTGACCGGTGATGCCGACTTTGTTCTTATCTGCGTCGCGCAGGACATGGAGGATTTCGAGGACCTGACCCATCGCTTGTTTTTCGATAACTCGAATGTCCGCAGATTTCGCACATCCGTCGCGATGGACCGTACAAAGATTGGTCTGGAACTTCCGATCTGAACTTGGCGCTTTTGTGCAATTTTTTCTGCTTTAGGGTCGGAAATTTGATGCGAAACACGCAGCCCTATCCTGTAGAACCGATGCAACTCACACGCGGATGAAGAAATGAGCGATTTAGAGAACCGTATGATCGCGCTTCGGCGGGATTTGCACAGGCACCCGGAACTGGGCTTTCAAGAGGCGCGGACCAAGTCGGTTGTCGCTGAACGGCTGCGCGCCCTTGGGATCGAAGTGCACGAAGGCGCAGGCGTTGTCGGTGTGCTTCGATCCGGCGGTGGCAACAAAGCCATTGGCCTGCGTGCTGACATGGATGCGCTTCCAATCACCGAAACCTCGTCCCATGACTATGTCTCGACCTCACCCGGTGTGATGCATGCTTGTGGCCACGATGGACATACAACCATGCTGCTTGGGGCGGCAGAGCGTCTGGCGAAAGAACCTACCTTTGATGGTACGGTTGTTTTTCTATTCCAGCCAAACGAAGAGCACGGCCTGGGCGCGCGCGCGATGATCGACGACGGTGTGCTAGAGCAATTTCCGGTCGAAGAAATCTATGCAATCCACAATTTGCCAGGGGCTCCAGCCGGTCAGATTTCGACCCGCGCCGGTATTATCTGTAACAGTGAAACCCTGTTCGAGATCACGGTTAAAGGCCAGGGCGGTCATGCCTCGATGCCACAAACCGGCGTTGATGCAATTACCGTAGGGTCCGAGATTGTGGTGGCATTGCAGACCGTGGTGGCTCGAAAGCTTGCGCCCGCCTCTGGCGCGGTAGTGTCCGTGACCGAATTCCTGACGGACGGCCAGCGAAACGTCTTGCCGGGCAACGCCACTCTCAAAGGAGATTTCCGCGCCAGATCGCCCGAGGACCGCAACGCCATCGAAGGTTTCATGCGCCAGATCACCGAAGGGATTGCGGCAGCACATGGCATTCAAGCATCGGTCAGCTTTGATACGCAGTTCGTCGAGACCATCAACGCCGCCACCCCGGCCCTTGCGGTATATCGCGCAGCCGAAGCCGCCGGTTGTGACCTGATCAAAGATCGGGCACCGATGAGTTTTTCTGAGGATTTCGCCCAGTTTTCGGCCGCCGTGCCAGGATGTTTCCTGTTGCTGGGCAATGGCGAGACCGGGCCACATGGCCAACCGCTCCATGCTTCTGACTATGATTTCAATGATGAACTGCTGCCGATCGGAGCTGAATTCTGGGCCCGATTGGTTCAGGACCGGTTGCCCCTGCGAAAGGATCAAAAGTCATGAACGCCCCACGACGCGGTTTTGACCAACAAGAATTCGCAACGCGTACCGCAGCGGCGCAGACAAAGATGGCCGAAACCGGTATGGCGGGCATATTGCTGACAACTGAACCGGATGTGCGCTATTTCAGCGGGTTCCACACGCTGTTTTGGCAAAGCCCGACCCGCCCATGGTTCCTGTTCATCCCGGCAACCGGCAAGCCCATCGCAATCATCCCTGAGATCGGCGCAGACCTTATGCGGCGAACCTGGGTCACAGATATCCGCACCTGGGGCGCACCTGCACCAAAGGATGACGGTATCGGGCTGTTGACCGATCTGCTGGCGCCACATGCCAGCCGTGGTGAAACCGTTGGATTGATGAAGGGGCACGAAACCCATTTACGGATGCCCCTTGGCGATTATGAGCGGCTGATCGCGGGCCTGAACGGACTAAAGATCACTGACGCGACCGAGATCGTCCGAGGCTTGCGAATGGTGAAATCCGAGGCCGAGATCGAAAAGCTCTCTTATATCTGCTCAATCGGGTCGCGCACATTTGAGCGGGTGCCCGAAATCGCCCGCGAAGGGCAGCCGCTTGAGGATGTTTTCCGCTCCTTTCGGCGCGAAGGGCTGGCGCAGGGTGCCGATGATGTTCCGTATTTGGTCGGCGGTGCGGATACGGGCGGCTATCACGACGTCATCTCGCCCCCGTCCCGCCGACCACTGGCGCGCGGCGATGTGCTGATGCTCGACACCGGTTCCAACTGGGACGGGTATTTTTGCGACTTCGATCGGAATTGGGCCATTGGCCACGCCGATGACGCCTCACGCGGTGCATATGATGTTCTTTGGCGCGCGACTGAGGCCGGAATCGCCGCAGCTCGCCCCGGAGCGACTTGCCGAGAATTGTTTCTAGCGATGCAGAAGGTGATCGCTGAGCTCGACGATCAGGGTGGTGACGTCGGCAGGCTGGGTCATGGGCTTGGCATGCAGCTGACCGAATGGCCCTCACACACCAGTTGGGATACAACTGAGATCACCGAAAATATGGTACTGACCCTTGAACCATCGCTTGGTTATGGAGACGGTCGGGTCATGGTGCACGAAGAGAACATCGTCATACGTGCAAGTGGGGCAGAGCTTTTGACCAAACGCGCCGCGCCCGAACTACCAATCATCTGAGGCCAATCATGAAGCTTGATTTCGAAACAGACGAAGGCATTGGCACCCGCGCCAATCTGGGTGTGATTGTTCTTGAGACTGACGAGACGTTAGAGAACGAATTCTCTCGGATCATGCGCCTAGCTGGTGTCGCGCTCTATCACAGCCGGATTCCGATGGTGCCCGAAATCCGACCCGACACATTGGCACGGATGGAACAGGACTTGCCTGCGACGGCACGGCTTTTGCCACCATCGCTCAGCTTTGATGCAATCGGATTTGGCTGTACCTCGGCCTCGACCGTGATCGGGTCCGAGAATGTGGCCAAGGTGATAAAGACGGTCTGCCCGGATGCACGTGTGACAGATCCGTTGGCGGCAATCATCGCTGCCGGTCAGCATTTAGGAGCCCGACGATTGGGCTTCGTCACCCCCTATATTCCCGAAGTTTCCGCTGGGATGCGCACAAAGCTGGAACAGGCCGGTTTCGAAATCGCAGGTTTCGGGTCGTTCGAGGAAGGAAATGATCGCGTTGTTGCGCGGATCACAGAAGGGTCGATCCTTGACGCTATTGAAAAGGTCGCGGCTCAAGCGCCCTGCGATGCTGTCATTGTCTCTTGCACGAACCTGCGATGCCTTGACGTCATTGTTCAGGCAGAAGAAAAGATCGGGATTCCAGTCATTTCCAGCAATCAGGCGCTTGCCTGGCATATGCTTCGATTGGCCGGCATTGAGGACCTCAACCCTCAGTTCGGACGGCTCTTTGCCTAGAGCGTGAAGGGTGTCCGCCTAGGGCGCTTTCGTTCAAGCAGGCGATTTGAGGCCAAGCGTTGCCAGAGTTGCAGCCATTGTCTGGCCCCAACGGTCCTGCAATGCGCTGTTTGTGTTGCGACGCAGGCCCATTGATTTCAACAGCTCGAACCGTTTCGGGTCATCGCCGCCGAAGGACACCGCAACCCGAGGCCACCAGTAAGTGACCGAGTTCTGCATGTCGTCCGCCGCGCCGTTCTCGATCAGTTTGACCGCCCCTTCCAATGCCAGCTCGCCATGATGCGCCTCGACCGGGGCGATGGATCGGAAGGCTTCGGCCAGAGGCTGATACGAGATGGTGGAATACTCGGCCAGTTGTTCGGCCACCGCGCGGCTCATCAGCAGGTTCATGACCACAGCGTCTGTCCAGCCGGACAGAGGATAGTTGAACACCGCCAGACGCATGTCATGCTCGGACCGGGTGGCCCCGATATCCGCATCCCGCGACAAGCGCATGGTCCAAGGATGGTGATTGGCATAGCGTTCGGTATCTGCGCCAAATTCGCCCATGATGCTGAGAACACAATTTGCGTGATCTGACTTTTCCAGCACGATCTTTGCGGCGGCGATCCGTTCCTTGATCCCCGGTCCCTGATTGATGATGTCGGCGAACCCGGCGGCCCCGGCCAGTTCGCTGTCGACAAAAGTCGCCATCAGCTTCATCAGCTCGGCCCGATAGCGAGGCGGCACATTCGATGGGTTGGTCAGAACACCGCCTGCGGCCAGATAGCTGTCGAGTGTCATTGAATCGGACATATCTGCCCCCTTTCTACCGGTCGTAATCGACGACCACGCGGTCTGTTACCGGATAGGCCTGGCAGCTTAGCACATAGCCTTTTTCCACTTCGTAATCTTCCAGCGCGTGATTGGCGAGCATCTCGACCTCACCCTCAAGCACCTTGCAGCGGCAGGTCGAACAGACACCCGCCTTGCAGGCAAACGGGGCATCCATGGCGTTTGCTAGGGCGGCCTCAAGAATGGACTGGTCCTTGGGTATGGTCACGGTCTGGGTGGATCCGTCCAGCGTGATCGACGCGCTGCTTTGATTGCCCTGCGTGGCTGCATCGGCCGAGACCGGCTTGGCTCTGGCCCGTCCGGGCTGAGCGCTGGCGAACAGCTCGAACTTGATCTGGCCGTCATCCAGACCGTGCTCGCGCAGCGCGGCGGCAATGCCCAGCATCATCGGTTCCGGGCCGCAGATAAATGCGGTGTCGACATGGTCGATATCGACCCAATGTTTGAACAACTCTGCGCATTTTTCCTGGGTCACCAAACCAGTGAACAGCTCGATCTCTTGTGAATCCGTCTCAAGAACGTGGATCACGTTGAGGCGACCCATATAGAGGTTCTTGAGGTCTTCGAGATCCTCGCGGAACATGATCGTGTTGATGCCCTTATTGGCATAGATAAGGGTAAAGCGTGATTGCGGTTCCTGTGCGAGGGTCGTTTTGAGGATCGACAGGACCGGAGTAATCCCCGAGCCCCCTGCAAAGCCCAGATATTGCTTTTCCGCACCCGCATCTATCGGAGTATGAAAGCTGCCCATCGGCGGCATGGCCTCGACGATGTCGCCGACATTCAGTTCAGTATTCGCCCATCCGGAAAAGGCGCCGCCTTCAACACGTTTGATGCCAACCTGCAGCACGCCTTCTTCCTTGCCCGCGCAGATCGAGTAGGACCGGCGCAGTTCTTCGCCCTCAAATTCGCGACGAAATGTCAGATATTGACCGGCGGTGAAATCGAATTGATCAGCAACACCGTTCACAGGTTCCAGTGTCACCACCACCGCATCGCGAATGGTTTTGTGGATATCTGTGACTTTCAGGTCGTGGAAACGTGCCATCCGGTGGTCCTCCTCAGATGCACTTGAAATAGTCAAATGGTTCCAGGCAGTCGGTGCATCGCCAATGCGCCTTGCAAGGGGTCGAACCGAACTGGCTGACCTTCTCGACCGCTGTGCTACCGCAGCGTGGACAGCGATCCGGGCCGCCCGCCGGTTGCGGTGGGGCAATGCCATAGTCTTCCAGCCGTGCCCGGCCCTTTTCGCTGAGCCAGTCGGTGGTCCAGGCCGGGGCGATGCTGGTTTCGATCTGCACGTCACTGATCCCGCGATCGTGCAAGGCGGTTTCGATATCCAGGCTGATAATGGATGTTGCCGGACAGCCGGAATAGGTTGGAGTGACCGTCACCTTCAACGTCTCGTCCTGCCACTGCACATCGCGCACAATGCCAAGATCGACCACCGAAATCACCGGAATTTCAGGGTCAGGAACAGCATCCAGCCATTCCCAGATTTGTTTGGTCGATGCCCGATCCATCGGCGTTACCAGCTTGCTTCGGGATAGGCGCGTTGCAGCCACTGCATCTGTGTCAACAGATGACCCAGATGTTCCGTATGCATCCGCCCGTCACGCCCACCTTTATGGGCAAACGCGCCTTCCGGGATCGTCAAGGTCGCCTCGGTCAGGATCCGCTCCACCAAAGTGTCAAACTCCGCGCGCAGATCCGCGGGGTTCGGCGCAATGCCCGCCGCGACCATCTCGGCGTCAACTTCGTCGCTGGTGAACATCTCGCCGACATACGGCCACAGGTAGTCCAGAGCCGACTGCATCCGGGCGTGGCTTTCCGCTGTTCCGTCCCCCAGACCAACCACCGTGTCGCCCGAGCGTTCCAGGTGATAAGCCACCTCTTTACTGGCTTTCGCGGCAATGGCCGCGACACGGTCATCCGTAGAGTTGAGCAAGCGTCCCAGCATGATGGAATGCCATGCATCGAACAGGAACTGGCGCATCAGGGTCCGGCCAAAATCCCCATTGGGAACCTCGACCAGTAGCACATTGCGGAAATCCCAGGCATCGCGCAGGAAGGCCAGATCGTCAGCAGTTTTGCCGCCTTGGATTTCCCCCGCCAGACCCAACCACATCTGAGTCTGCCCGATCAGGTCCAAGGCCGTGTTGGCCAGTGCGATATCCTCTTCCAGCACCGGCGCATGGCCGCACCATTCACTGACGCGATGGCCAAGGACCAGGTCGTTGTCGCCCATCCGTAGAAGGAATTGTACAAATGCCGTGTCCCGGTCCATCACATGGCCCCCACTTCATCGGGGATGTCGAAAAAGGTCGGGTGACGATAGACCTTGCTTTCGCTGGGCTCGTATAATGGGCCCTTGTCGCTGGGCGAGGAGGCCGAGATATTATTCGCCTCGACCACCCAGATCGACACACCTTCGTTGCGGCGGGTATAGACATCGCGCGCGTTCTTTATGGCCATCTCCGCGTCCGGGGCATGCAACGAGCCGACGTGACGGTGGCTCATACCATGCTGACCGCGGATAAAGACTTCCCACAGGGGCCATTCGTTTTTCATCGGGTTTCCTCCTCAGGGTCGACTTATTCGGCAGCCACTGTGCCAGAGCGTTTCTTTTCGGCATGGGCCATCAGCCCGTCGCGCACCCATTTGCCGTCGTCCCAGGCTTGGTTTCGGGCGGCCAGCCGGTCGGTGTTGCAGGGGCCATTGCCACTGATGACATCGAAGAACTCAGACCAGTCCGGTTCAGAGAAATCATAATGGCCGCGATCGTCGTTCCAATTCAGCTTTGGGTCAGGGATGGTCAGGCCCAGATACTCGGCCTGTGGCACAGTCTGATCGACGAATTTCTGACGCAGCTCGTCATTGGTGTTCATCTTGATCTTCCATTTCATCGACTGCGTCGAATGCACCGAGTCCTTGTCAGACGGTCCAAACATCATCAGCGATGGGTACCAAAAGCGGTTCAAAGCGTCCTGCGCCATTCGTTTCTGGTCCGGCGTGCCTTCGGCCATCTTGCGGATGGCGTCATAGCCCTGACGCTGATGAAAGCTCTCTTCTTTGCAGATGCGGATCATGGCGCGTGAATAGGGACCGTAAGACGTACGCTGCAATGGCACCTGATTCATGATCGCGGCGCCATCCACCAGCCAGCCAACGGCACCAACATCTGCCCAGTTCAGGGTGGGATAGTTGAAGATGGACGAGTATTTCATGCGCCCGTCCAGCAGCATTTCGGTGATCTCATCCCGGCTGACACCCAGCGTTTCGGCGGCGCAGTAAAGGTACAGACCATGCCCGGCCTCATCCTGAACCTTGGCCAACAAGATCGCCTTGCGTTCCAGCGTGGGTGCCCGCGTGATCCAGTTCGCCTCGGGCAGTTGCCCAACGATTTCGGAATGGGCGTGCTGGCCGATCTGGCGGATCAGCGTCTTGCGATAGCCTTCGGGCATCCAATCCTTGGGTTCGATCTTTTCGTCAGCGTCGATGCGCGCCTGAAAGGCAGCAAGCTTTGCAGGATCTTCCTGTGTCGCCTCGGACTTAACCATCTGAGCATACATGTCCCGTCATCTCCCCTATACGCGTTCAAGAATAAGCGCTGCGCCCTGACCGACGCCAACACACATGGTGCACAGCGCGTATCGCCCGCCCGTGCGCCGCAACTGATAGGCCGCGGTCATAACCAACCTTGCGCCGGACATGCCCAACGGGTGGCCAATGGCAATCGCGCCCCCATTCGGGTTCACCTGCGGCGCGTCGTCTGGCAGGCCCAGTTCGCGCAGTGTCGCCAGACCCTGTGACGCGAAGGCCTCATTCAACTCTATCACGTCCATTTGCTCGATGCTCAGCCCGGCGCGGGCCAAAACTTTGCGGCTAGCCGGAACCGGGCCAATGCCCATGACACGCGGCTCAACCCCGGCGACAGACATGCCCACGACCCGGGCCATCGGGGTCAGGCCGTTCTTTGACGCTGCCGCCTCATTGGCCATCAAAATGGCCGCAGCGCCGTCATTGACGCCCGAGGCGTTGCCAGCGGTCACCGTCTTGTCCGGCCCGTTGACACCTTTGAGACCAGACAGTTTGTCCACGGTCACATCCGAGCGCGGATGTTCATCCGTTTCGACAATGATCGGATCGCCCTTGCGTTGCGGGATCGTGACCGGGGTGATTTCATCCCGGAACAGACCTGCCTCGTGCGCGGCGGCCCATCGGGCCTGACTGCGCGCCGCAAAAGCATCTTGGTCATCGCGGCTGATACCAAAGTCTTCGGCCACATTGTCGGCCGTTTGCGGCATCGAGTCGATGCCATAGGCCTGTTTCATCTTCGGGTTCACAAAGCGCCAGCCGATCGTCGTATCATAGACCGCATTGCTGCGGGTAAAGGCCGAGGTCGCCTTGGGCATCACAAAGGGCGCCCGCGACATGCTTTCGACGCCGCCGGCCACAGCCAGATCATAGTCGCCCGCCTTGATGCCCCGCGCTGCCATTCCAACCGCATCCATTCCACTGGCGCACAATCGGTTCACTGTTGTTCCGGGCACATCAACCGGCAATCCAGCCAACAAGGCCGCCATCCGCGCCACATTGCGGTTGCTTTCACCCGCCTGATTGGCATCGCCATAGATCACATCATCAACGCTGGCCCAATCAACCTGCGGGTTGCGCTCTTTCAGGGCGGCCAATGGAATCGCGGCCAGATCATCTGTCCTGACTGACGACAAAGCCCCCCCATATCGCCCAATCGGAGTGCGCGTCGCGTCGCAAATGAATGCGTCCATCACTTAGTTCTCCTGTAGGTGCTGATCTGTATCATTGACCGCATGGTCGGTTTTTAGGGCGTCCATCGATTCGAGGCAAGCTTTATGTTACGAGTTCTTTTTCTTTTCTAGTTTTTTTGTAACATTTGGCGCGAGAGAAACGCCGCAATGATCGCCGAATGACCAGCATCGGGCGGATCAGATAGGTGACGCTAAAGAAAACCTAGTTGTCCAGCTCGGCTTCCAAGGATTCCAAATCAGGGCGCGGCAGTTTTTCCAACAACTGAGATACAGCCGCCCGGCATGTAGGGCCTTTCCAGTCAGCGGGCAGAAACGCCGCAGGAAAGGCGGGATGGCGCAGAACAATACGACGCCAATTATGCACGATCAGGACACGCAGAATGGCCGTCTTCATCGGGTCGCCCGCCCCCTCGGATGGCATCTCTTGGTCGATGATCTGTGTCGATCTCAAGAACCGATCATAGGCGGCTTTCAACGCCTCTGGCCCGCAGAGATCCCGAAGCCAGCCAGGAACAGAGATAGCGTTGCTTTCCACGCCCATCAGCTCTTCAAGACCCGCCGGAACCTGACCCGGAGCCATCGACGTTGCGGGATTGAGAGAGATGTAGTCCCCAGTCAGCATCAGGTCAGCCAATTCCTTGCGCGATGAGTCCGAATTGCTGGCGATAAGTACATGCCAGAGGCCGGGTTCCGGCGTTTCCTTGGCATAGATACGCGGTGCGGCGGTCACACTCTGATGACGGCCAAACGCGGTCAGGCGGTGAAAGCTGCTGCGCCCTTTGCGGGTGCTTTCGATCCAGCCATCCTTGCGCAGCCGATGCAGGGCAACACGCGTGGCTTCGGCCTTGATCCCGGCAAGGTTGGTCAGTGCGGTGATCACCGCACCACTTATCTGATCTGTTTCTTCCTGCGCCAGATCACCGAATATCGTCACCAGCACGGACCACACCCGTTGCGTACCCTCAGAGGTTAGATGGCTAACGCAGGTTTCAAACCAATCAGGGGCTGAATCTTTCATACGGCAAGTATAATCGGGCCAGATCGAATTACCATCCGGCCCAAGAATCTTAGTAGGCCACCATGGTCAGCAGCTCATATTCGGCCACAGGCTCATCATCTTGTTGGGTCAGGGTGACATGCCAGCGCACCTCGCCATATTCATCATTGCGGCGGGTTTTCTTTTTGACCGTCAGGCGCACCTTGATGCTGTCGCCTGCCTCTACCGGTTTCATAAAGCGCAAGTTATCGAGCCCAGTATTGGCCAGGACCGGCCCCTCGTTCGGTTCCACAAAAAGACCCGCCGCGAAAGACAGCAAAAGATATCCATGTGCGACCCGGCCCGGAAAGAACGGGTTACGCTCAGCCGCGGCCTGATCCATGTGAGCATAGAAGGTGTCGCCGGTGAATTCGGCGAAGTGTTCAATGTCTTCCATGGTCACGGTCCGCGGTGCGGTGTGGATCGTCTCACCAATGGCCAGATCGTGATAGCGGCGTGTAAATGGATGGGCTGGCGCATTGACCTCGGCTGCACCCGGCACCCATTTCTCGCCAATAGCTGTCAATATGTCCGGCGATCCTTGAATCGCCGTACGTTGCATATAATGCATCACACCGCGCACACCGCCCATTTCCTCGCCGCCGCCAGCACGGCCGGGACCGCCATGGACCATATGCGGCAAAGGAGAGCCATGGCCTGTGGATTCTTTCATCGAGTCTCGGTTGTTGAAATAGAGCCGCCCATGATAGGCCCCTGCCCCCATAACAAATTTGCGGGCAACATCAGCATCATGTGTGATGACTGAGGCCACCAGAGACCCCTGCCCTCGGTTCGCCAGCTCAATCGCGTGGTCGGTATCGCGATAGCCCATGATTGTACTGACGGGCCCAAAGGCTTCGGTATCATGCACACGTTTCGCGGCATCGGGATCGCTGCAATGGAACAGCATCGGTGGCAGAAAGGCGCCCTTATCCGCATCGGCCCCATCGACCACGAAGTCGTCCGGATTGCCAAAGACGCACTCGGCCTCGTGCCCTATAATCGCGGCCTTCTCCAAAACATCGCGCTTCTGACTGGCCGAGACCAGCGCACCCATTCGGGTGGTTTCCAGTTTCGGATCCCCAATGGTGGTCTTTGCCAAACGCTCGGACAGCGCCTCAATAACGGCCTGCACATGCGGCTCGGGCGCGATGATCCTGCGGATGGCAGTGCATTTCTGACCCGCCTTGGTGGTCATCTCGCGCTGAACCTCTTTGACGAACAGATCGAATTCGGGCGTTCCCGGCGCGGCATCAGGGCCCAGGACCGAGCAGTTCAAGCTGTCCTGTTCCGCCACGAACCGGACCGAATTTTCCAGGATTACGGGGTTCGCGCGCAGCCTCAGCGCCGTATCCGCCGAGCCGGTAAAGCTGACCACATCCTGCATGGTCAGGCGATCGAGCATGTCGCCCAGCCCGCCTGACACCAGTTGCAATGCACCGTTGGGCAATATGCCCGACTCGAGCATCAGCCGAACGCACAGCTCGGTCACATAGCAGGAATTTGTGGCCGGTTTGACGATGGCCGGAACCCCCGCCAGAAGAGTCGGAGCCAGCTTTTCCAGCATGCCCCAGACCGGAAAGTTGAAAGCGTTGATATGGATCGCAACACCTTTCAACGGGGTGCAAATATGTTGCCCCAGAAAGGTGCCATTTCGCGAAAGCTGCTCGACCTCGCCGTCGAGATAGACATGCCCGTCCGGCATCTCGCGCCGCCCTTTTGAGGCAAAGACGAACATCGTGCCAATACCGCCGTCAATGTCGATCAGATGATCCGCCTGGGTTGCGCCGGTATTGAAGGACAGATCGTACATCGCCTGCTTGTGCTTGCCCAGATGAACAGACAGCGCCTTGAGCATCTTGGCCCGCTGGTGAAACGTCATCTTGCGCAGCGCAGGACCACCAACATTGCGCGCATGATGCAGCATTCCCTGAACGTCCAAGGCGTTGTTTCCGGCTGTTGCGATCACCTCTCCCGTCACCGCGCTTGCGATGTTGCGAGCACCTGCCCCCGGCGCAATCCACTCGCCCGCAGCAAAACTTGAAATCTGTTGGATCGTCATAGGTCTCTCCTTACTCGCGGCAGGGCTAGCGCGTGGGGGTTTGCGATATCTTATTATTAACCGTACGGTCGGTCAATAAATTTCAGAACGAGCAGCGCGGCTAGTTCAAACCTGCGCGGGCAGGTGGGCGAACCCCCGAAACCGGATACGCCCCCCACGCTGAGCACTTTCCGTGATCTGGTAATCAGGGAACTGGTTCAAAAACCGGCTAACGGCAACTCGACCTTCCATCCGGGCCAAGGTCAGACCAACGCAAGTATGCGGTCCGCCCGCAAACGCGTGGTGCTTGTTGGGACGGCGATCCAACATCATGTCATCGGGGTAATCAAACTGTCGCGGATCGCGGTTGGCCGCGCCGATGCAAAGATGCAGATCGGTTCCTGCTGGAATGACATGTCCGTGAAATTCCACCTCTTCAGTGGTCAGGCGATTGCCGAACTGGTTCGGGCTTTCCAGACGCAGAAACTCGTCAACTGCGGTGGAAATCAGGTCTGGATTAACCAACAGCTCGGTCCGCTTATCCCTGTGGCGGTCCAACAGATCCAAAGCGTTGCCTATCAGGTTTGTCGTGGTCTCATGCCCGGCATTCAGAATGAAGATGCAGTTCTGGTACAGTTCAACCTCGGTCAGGCCGCCCTCGGTGTCATCCTGTATCAACCTGGTCAAAACATCGGTCTCCGGGTTGCCCGGGTTGGCCCTGCGGTCGTCGATGATATCGCGCAAAAAGGCTTTGAACTCGCGGACTGCGCGGTTGCCCCAATCTTCCTGCTTGGGCGTCAGCTGCGGTTCCAACGCCCCGAGAATGGCCAAGGACCACTCACGCAACAGCTCACGCTCGGACCGAGGGATGCCCAGCAGGTTGCCGATGATCTCGATCGGGATCGCCCCGGCAAAATCCTCGATCAACTCAACTGTGCCCTTGGCCTGCATTTGATCCAACAGCCCGTCGACAAGTTCAATCAGACCCGGCTCCATCTGCGCCAAAGCGCGCGGGTTCATCGCGCCCACCATCACCTTGCGGACACGCGAGTGCAGGGGCGGATCATTGAACACAAGACTGGTGGTGTGATGTTCAAACAATGGGCTATCCACCCCGTATTTGGGGCCAAACACGGCCTTCTTGTCCGAAATGAACCGCGTTGTGTCCCGATAGATGATGTCCAGATCCTGATGTCGTGACAGGATCACCGACCCATCGGGTTGCAGGCAGACGGGCGTATCTTCACGCAGCGCCCTATAGGTAGGATAGGGATCATCGTGGAACCCGTCAGGCAGCTTGGTCAGCGCAAACATCAGTGGCCCATCGCCCCCATCTGTTCCGGCAGAACCAGCACAAGCCAGGGCACCAGAACGATCAGGGCCAGCCGAAAGATATCTGCGATCCAAAACGGCGTGACGCCTCTGAAGATCGTCCCGGTCGACACATCCCCGACCACACCCTTCAGAATGAACACGTTCAGTCCCACGGGCGGGGTGATCAGGCTGATTTCGGTGACGACGACCACAACAATGCCGAACCAGATCGGGTCATATCCCAGCGATGTGACCAGAGGAAAAAAGATCGGCACGGTCAGCAGTAGCATCGACAGGGATTCAAAAACACACCCCAAAATGATGTAGATGCCAAGGATCATCAGGATCACCACAAAGGGTGCAACGTCATACGCTGTGACCATGGCGATCAGCGCTTCGGGCAAACCGGCGAGGTTGATGAAGTTCGAAAATATCTGCGCCCCGATCAGGACCGAGAACAGGGCCGCAGCGGTCGCGGTGGTTTCCTTCAAAACCTCGAATGTTGAACCCAGGCTAAGCCCGCCGCGCGACAAGGCAATCAAAAAGGCGCCCATGGCCCCCATCCCCGCCGCCTCGGTCGGGCTGAAGGTCAGGTTCAGCGGTTGAAAATCGAAGGCACCATAAAGCCCGCCAATGACCAGAAAGAACAGCAGCAACACGGCCCAGACCGAGCGCAAGGCCCTCAGGCGCTCGACCCAACCGTGGCGTTCGCCTGCCGGTCCCGCCTCTGGTTTGCGCCAGACGGTCCAGCGCACCGCGAAAAGATAAAACAGAATGCCAAGCACACCGGGGATAATGCCCGCAACAAACAGTTTGCCAATCGAGGTTTCCGTCAGCAGGCCATATATGACCAGGATCACCGAGGGCGGGATCAGGATGCCAAGCGTGCCACCCGCTGCAATCGACGCAGTCGAAAGCTCATCCGCATAACCATACCGGCGCATTTCCGGCATCGCGACCTTGGACATGGTGGCCGCTGTCGCCAGAGACGACCCGCAAATTGCCGAGAACCCGCCGCAGGCCGCGACAGTCGCCATGGCGATGCCGCCCCGGAAATGGCCAAGAAATGCGTTGGATACCGCATAGAGCTCGCGCGCGAGCCCGCCTTTGTTCACGAACAGGCCCATCAGGATGAACAGAGGCACCACCGACAATCCGTAATCCTGTGCCGTATCGGTGATCTGCCGACCCACCATCGACATCGCCGCCTTCAAGCCGCGCTCCGAAAAGATGCTGCCGCCACGTTCGTAGGCGAACCCAAGCGTACCAACCAGACCCATCGCGAAGACGATAGGCAGACGCACCAGTACAAGCACCAGAACAAGGGCAAAACCGATAAGTGCGGCGGTCATTGAGAGGTCTCCGACAAGGATTGGGGGGAGAAGATAGTAATTAGGCCCGTGACAATCATCGCCATGGCCGTGATCGCAGTGAACCCGGCGATGAACCAGCCGACATAGAATACCGGGATCGACAGGTATTCAGTCACATCGCCATAGTCCCGTGCGCGCTCGGCAAGAATCCAGACGCGTTTGATCGGCCAGATGAGCATCACGCCCGACACAATATATACAACAGCGTCACGCGCTCGGCTCAGCCGCAAGCGGGAAAATACTCCGTCCGTAAGGTCGACGGCGATCTGACCCTTTCCGGCTGAGATCATCGGCAGAACCGAAAACACCATGATCGCCATGAGAATACGTGTCAGCTCAGTCGCCGCCTCAATCGGGGCGTTGAAGACAGACCGCAGGATGACGTCAAAAAAGGTCATCACCATCAGGATGAACAGCGCGATACAGGCCAGCAGCGTCGGAGCGATGCTGACGCGACGCGCAAAAGTCACGAGAGATTGCATGATTGGGTCCCGGCTGGTGAATTTGGCTGGCGAAGAGACCCCGCCAGCCGGACTGCGTTATTGGGCAGCCATTTCATTTACGATCATGTCATAGGCCGCCTGTGCGTCAACACCGGTGCCGTTAACCTCGTCAATCACCTTGGCGCGGACATCAACGGCGATCGCGTTGAACTTTTCCAGATCTTCCGCCGAGGCCGCGTTGATTGCGTTGCCCTCAGTGGCTTCGGTCGCCTCGCGGCCGATCCCGTCGATCTCGTCCCAGATCTTGCCGATTTCGCGGCTCAGCGGTTCACCAAACACATTCTCCTCCAGCGCCTGCTGCAGCTCAGGGGGCAGGTCGGCAAACGTTTCTTCGTTCATGATAAAGGCGAACGACCCGCGATACAGACCGCCCGGAACCTCGTAAACGTTCTGGGCAACCTCGGTCAGCTTAAAACCCTTGCGGGATTCAAACGGCATGACAACGCCATCGGCTGCTTTCGAAGCAAGGGTCTCATAGACTTTCGGTGCAGGCACCTGGATGCCGGTCGCGCCAAGCGCTGTGCCGACGTCACCGCCGACCCCACCTGGGATACGGACCTTGAGGCCCGACACTTCATCCAGCGTGGTCACCGCGCTGCTGGAATGCAGCTGCGCCGGACCATGCGTATGCAGGGCGATCACTTTCACGCCGCGATGCTCGTCCGCGGCCTTGAGATGTGCGTCATAGGTGCGCCAATATGCGACCGATGCGGCCTCTGCCGAGCCTTCATATCCGGGCAGTTCTATCATCTTTGTGGTGACAAAGCGCCCCGGCTGATAGCCGTGGAAAATGATCGAGGCATCCGCCGCGCCATCCATGATCAGGTCCATCTGCGCTGGTGGTGGCGCGATCCCCAACTTCAGTTCGGCGGTGACCTGACCGTCTGTGGCCTCTTCAACCATTTCCACGAATTTTGGCCACATCTTCGCATTGATGCCGTGGGTCGGCGGCGCCCAGCTGGATATGGTCAGCGTATAATCTGCGGCCAGCGCCACGGTGCCCGAAACGGCCAAGGCGGCTGAGGCCAATAGCGTGCTCAAACTGTTGAATTTCATGGTTTTGTCTCCTCCCTCTGAAACATACATTGAATCTGCGTTAATAGTCCGTTTTGTAACCATCAATAGTCATGGTGATGTGGTCTGCCCCGCAATCCTCCAAGACCCGGGGCTTTCAGAGGCGACGGTCTCCATTATTCCCCGCGACAGCTGCGCCCCAATTTCATCCCGATAGTTCATCGGCCCCCCGCGCCAGCGCGGGAATCCGTAGCCATGGATCTGGACCATATCCACGGCCATCGCGTTTTCGGCGATACCCTCTTCGATGATCAATGCGCCCTCATTCGCAAGTACCGCCATCAAACGGGACGAAATCTCGGTGCTCGTAAACGCGCGCCGGGTGATGCCATGTTCAGCCGAGTTGGCTTCGATCAAAGCCTCGACCTGTGTATCACGGATCGGCGTACGGTCGCCGTCATCATAACGATACCAGCCTTTTCTGGACCGCTGCCCGAAACGCTCCATCTCGCAAAGCTGGTCGGCCACAAAAACATAGCGCTCATCCGGTGGGCGTGTTGCAGCATTGCGCTTGCGATTGGCCCATGAAATCTGAAGACCGGTCAGATCCTGCAATTCGTACGGACCCATGGGCATACCAAAGTCGCGCATGGCCTGATCCACTTGATAAGGCAGCGCACCATCTGCCAGAAGATAATCAGCCTCGCGCCGATAGGCGGCCAGCATGCGATTGCCGATAAAGCCATCGCAAATGCCCGATAGGACCGCCACTTTGCCCAGCTTTTTGCCAAACGCAAATCCGGTGGCGATGACCTCTGGGTCCGAATGCCCGGAATGTACGATTTCAAGCAGTTTCATGACATGGGCTGGGCTGAAGAAATGTAGACCTATACAGCGGGCCGGACTGTCGATACCGGCGAAAATCTGGTTTGGATCCAGATAAGATGTGTTGGTGGCAAGAATTGCGTTTGTGTCCATATGCCGGGCGAGTTCCGCGAAAACCTGCTGTTTGACAGATATGTCCTCGAACACCGCCTCAATGGCCAGTTGCGCATCCCGTGCGTCGGCATAGCTGTCAACGGCGCGAAAGGCGCTCAGGCGGCTCTGCATCTGCGCCTCAGTCAGCTTTCCCCGTTTGGCAGCGCCTTCGAGCAGGCCCTTAACACGCCCCAAGGCCGCCGCGGCGGCTTCGGCGTTCTGCTCAATCAACGTGACAGAAAACCCCCCATTCAGGGCGGCGGTTGCAATCCCGGCACCCATCAGACCGCCGCCGACCACCGCGATACGGCTGATGTCGCGCGGGGTTACGCCTCTGATCAAAGAAGGTTTGGACACGCTCCGTTCGGCAAAGAAAGCATGGCGAAGGGCTCGGCTTTCGGCACCTTGGCGCAGGGCCAAATGGCGGACGCGCTCTTTTGGCAAGGCATCGGCAAAGGGTTCGGTCGCCCACCCCAATGCCGTCAGATTTTCCAGCGGAGACTGCTGACCCTTTGACCGTTTCAAAAGTTCCGCGCGCGAAACCTCTATCAGGTTCGGTGCAAAGCTGGTGAGGCTACGCTGACTGACTGGCACTGGTCGCTGCGGCAGGTTGGCCGCAAAGGCCTCAACGGCAGCCTCAGGCTGTTCAGCGACAAGATCAAGGCCACCCAGCCCTAGTAACGTTTCTGCAGTCAGGATCTTGCCCCGGCAGGCCATGTCAATCGCGGCCTCCATCCCCACAAGACGGGGAATACGCTGGGTGCCCCCTGCCCCGGGGATCAGGCCGACATTGACCTCTGGCAGACCAAATCTGGTGCCCGACGCGGCAATGCGCCAAGCGCAAGCCATGGCAATCTCGAACCCGCCGCCCAGAACAGTACCGTGCATGCAGGCGATAAAGGGAACTTCACTGTCTTCGATCATCTGTACTACGTCAGGCAGATGTGGCTCAACCGGTGGGGCGTCGAACTCTGACATATCGCCACCGGCAACAAAGGTTTTACCCGCACATCGCAGGACAGCCACGCGCGCGCCTTTGATGGCACCTACCGCGTCGGCCAACCCCTGACGCACCGCAGCGGATGTCGCGTTCACTGGCGGATTGTTGATCGTTACCCAGGCAACGTCACCCTTCCGCTCAACGCTCACCACCGGCGATTTTGCCATAACCCATCCCTTTGATTTGCTCAGATTCGGCTTGCGTTTATATATTGACCAACCGTTCGGTTAATGCAATCATAAAGTTGAAACGATACCGGCCGAGGCAGTGATGAGCGATACGATTCTTGTAGAAAATCACGAGAACT
Organism: Ruegeria sp. CDSB114; assembly: GCF_059611025.1. Taxonomy (NCBI): domain Bacteria; kingdom Pseudomonadati; phylum Pseudomonadota; class Alphaproteobacteria; order Rhodobacterales; family Roseobacteraceae; genus Ruegeria; species Ruegeria sp. CDSB114. The sequence goes on along the minus strand of NZ_JBXWOT010000003.1, from coordinate 87,247 downwards.
GGGTCGAGATTACGTTGAACCGTCCAGACAAGCTGAATTCGTTCAACGAAGACATGCATCATGCGCTTCAGGCTGCCTTGAATTCCGCGCGCGATACAGGCGCGCGGGCAGTGCTGCTGACGGGCGCCGGGCGTGGCTTTTGTGCCGGCCAGGACCTTGGCGACCGCAATCCGTCAAATATGGACGGGCCGCCGGATCTGGGCAAAACCGTCCGCAGTTTCTATGCCCCCCTCGTGCGTCTGATCCGGTCGTTGGACTGCCCTGTCATCTGCGCCGTGAATGGCGTCGCTGCCGGCGCCGGGGCCAATCTGGCACTGGCCTGCGACATGGTTCTGGCAGCGGAAAGCGCGAAATTCATCCAGAGCTTTTCCAAGGTCGGCCTGATCCCAGACACTGGCGGCAGCTGGCACCTGCCCCGCCTTTTGGGCGAGGCGCGCGCCAAAGGGCTGGCCTTTACCGCACAGCCGCTGCCCGCCAAACAGGCCGAAGACTGGGGCCTGATCTGGAAAGCCATACCCGACGATCAGCTATTGGCAGAGGCTCGTACGCTGGCTGATCAACTGGCCAATGGCCCGACCCTTGGGTTGGGCAAGACCAAGCACTGTATCCAAGCAGCGGCGACGACCTCTTTGTCCGATCATCTGGAATTCGAGGCTGATGCGATGAAAATCTGCGGCGAAAGCGCGGATTATGCCGAGGGCGTGTCCAGCTTTCTTGAAAAGCGCGCGCCCAATTTTCAGGGTAAATGACGATGACACCAAAGGAACGTGCCAGCAAATCAGCCGCTGCGATGTGGGCGAGTGACGAAGCCAGCAAATGGTTTGGCATGGAGCTTGTCGAGGTGGACGAAGGCTGCGCAGTTCTGGCGCTGACCGTCGTTGCGCATCACTGTAATGGGCACGGCATGTGCCATGGCGGCGTGACCCATGCCCTGGCCGACAGCGCCTTCGCCTTTGCCTGCAACAGCCGTAATCACGCGACCGTTGGCCAGCACACGATGATGAGCTATCTCGCCCCCGGCAAGCTGGGGGATCGCCTGACGGCCACCGCGACCGAGGTCTCGGTTACGGGCCGCAGCGGCATCTATGACGTGCGCGTCACCAATCAAGACAGCAACGTGGTCGCCGAATTCCGCGGCATGTCCCGCGCGATTGGTGGCACGAATTTTCAAGAATAGCTTCGCGACCGAAGGAGTAACGCGATGGAGGACCTGTCCCCTAACAAAGCTGACCTGGACCCGATCGAGATCGCCTCGGTTGACGAAATCCGCGCCACCCAGTTGGAGCGTCTGAAATGGTCCCTGCGTCACGCTTACGAAAACGTGCCGATATACACCCAGCGCTTCGACGATGCCGGCGTGCATCCGGATGACCTGCAACAGTTATCTGACCTTTCGAAGTTTCCATTCACCTACAAGAACGACCTGCGTGACAACTACCCGTTCGGCATGTTCGCCGTGCCGCGCAGCCAACTGGTTCGGCTGCATGCCTCATCCGGGACAACCGGCAAGCCAACTGTTGTGGGCTATACCAAAGGCGATATCGACAACTGGGCCGATCTGGGTGCTCGGTCGCTGCGGGCCGCAGGTCTGCGCAAGGGCGATATCGTGCATAACGCTTATGGCTATGGCCTGTTCACCGGGGGTCTGGGCGCGCATTACGGCATCGAACGTCTAGAGGCGACCGTGGTTCCGATGGGTGGCGGGCAAACCGAAAAACAGGTTGGTTTGATCACAGATTTTCAACCCGATGGGATCATGGTGACCCCATCCTACATGCTCAACATCCTCGAACAATTCCATAAGGTGGGCCTTGATCCGCGCGAAAGCTCTCTGAAGGTTGGTATCTTCGGCGCGGAGCCCTGGACCGACGCGATGCGCTCGGAAATCGAGGCTGCATTCGATATGCATGCGGTCGACATCTATGGCCTGTCGGAGATCATGGGGCCCGGCGTTGCCAGCGAATGCGTCGAAACCAAGGATGGCCCTGTGATCTGGGAAGATCACTTTCTGCCAGAAATCATCGACCCCGCCACCGGCGAAGTACTGCCCGACGGTGAAACTGGTGAGCTGGTCTTTACCACCCTGACCAAAGAAGGGCTGCCGATGATCCGCTATCGCACGCGCGATCTGACCTGCCTGCTGCCCGGAACGGCCCGTTCCATGCGTCGCATGGCCAAGATCACCGGCCGCAGCGACGACATGATGATCCTGCGCGGCGTCAATGTCTTTCCCAGCCAAATCGAGGAACAGGTCATGGCGACCGGAGGCCTTGCGCCTTATTACCAGGTCGAGCTGTATAAATCCGGCCGGATGGATGCCATGCGGGTCTTTGTCGAAGCCTCTCAGGGATCTACCGATGAAATGTCCAAGACGGCGGCCGCCCGGATGCTGACCAAACGCATCAAGGACATCGTTGGAGTTTCAACTGAAATTGTTGTAGGTGAGCCGGGCGACGTCGAACGCTCTCAGGGCAAGGCGAAGCGCGTCATCGACAACCGCGATAAGGATTAAGCCTTGGCCCGGACAATCGCAAAAGACCACGACCAAAAGCGGGAACAAATCCTGAAAACGGCAGCCAAAGTGTTTGCCGATCAGGGGTTTGATCGCGCCTCGATGACCCTTTTGGCCAATGAGTGCGGAATCTCCAAGGCGAACATCTACCACTATTACGACAGTAAGGATGCCATCCTGTATGACATCCTCGAAACCTATCTGCGTGAGCTGCGCGACCGCATCTGCGAGGTTGATCTGACGGGCCTGACGCCCGAAGAAAGGCTGCGAAAGACCGTGCGTGAAATCCTGTTCGCCTATCAGGGCGCGGATGATGAACATCGGGTGCAGATCAGCGGCATGAACGCCCTGAGCGACGACCAGCAAAAGCTGTTGCGCGGGTATCAGTTGGATCTGGTGAATGTCGTGCGGGACATATTGAAAGACCTGTCCCCGGAGTCGTTCGGCGATGACAAGGACAAGCTGCGCGGTGCCACGATGTCAGTTTTTGGCATGCTGAACTGGTATTATATGTGGAACACAGGCGCAGGCACCAAAGCACGTGAGGATTACGCTGATCTGGTCAGCACCCTAACGCTCCACGGAATACGCAAACTCTAGACCCAGGACGGGCCGCTTCGCAGGACAGTTGCCTGACAGAATAATTTTGGCTCACCCCCCAATTCCGATCCATACCATTGGGTCAGAAATAGGGGGATAAGCCTGCTTTCAATCTGTTACAGCTGGATGCGGAAGGCCGCAAAGCCATCTGCGCCCTCACCGGCATCCTCGATCAAAACACCTTTGACGTCACTCATATAGTCACGCGCCTTCGGGCCTGTTTCGAACAGGACCGTGGTGCCGTCCAGCGGGGCAAACGACCAGTTGGCATCTGCTTTGGGGTCAATCGTGCCCTGTTCGACGATATAGCGGACAATCACGTCGCGGTTGGTGTCCGGCGCCTCGAACACAACCGTGTCGCCCATCGCGCCGGGGAAAGATCCGCCACCGGACGCTCGGTAATTGTTGGTGGCGATAATGAACTCCATGTCATCCGTGACCGGAGAACCATTGAAGGCAAGGTCCACGATCCGGGCCGCGCCAGGGTTGACCTCTTCACCCTTGGGTCCAAACCGCGATGGCTGGGACAGGTCGATCTGATAGGTGACGCCGTCCATCACGTCGAAATTATAGGACGGAAACTCTGGGTTCAGCAGGACCGCGTCGCTTGCGCCCGGTTCGACCTGATTAAACATTCCGGCAGACCGCTCCAGCCAACCTCGGACCTGCGCTCCGTTCACCCGTACTGCGCGCACGGTGTTGGGATAAAGGTAAAGGTCGGCCACGTTCTTGATTGCCACGTCACCCACCGGGACATCGGTGTAATACTCCGGGCCACCACGACCGCCGGCTTTGAAAGGCGCCGCGGCTGACAGAATGGGCAGGCCTTCGTGTTCCGTGCCCTTCATCATCTCTTCGACGTACCATTTCTGCGCTATCGACACGATCTGTACAGATGGATCATCCGCAACCAGCGCGAAATAGCTGTGCAGCGGGGCCGACGTCTTGCCGACCGCTCGGCGCACATAGGCTAGTGTTTCGTCGTGGTCTTTCGCGACCGAGGCCAGCACGGCCTGATCGTCCTCGACCAGCGCCGTGATCGAGCGATCTTCGTTGCGAACCGAAATCGGGCGCGCCTCAGATGTTGTGGTCACCACACGCCACTCGTTCCCATCGCGCTCCAGCAGCAGGTCCAGAAGGCCAAGATGTGATCCCCAGAACCCGCCCATGACGGCGGGTTTGCCCATCAACGTCCCTTTTACAACGTCAATACCGGGACGGTCGGCAAATGTCTCGGACGGGAAAACAAGGTGGTTGTGACCGGTCACCAGCGCGTCAATCCCGTCAACGCCAGCCAGCACAACCGAGGCGTTTTCCATACCATCGGAATGGTCGGCATCGCCAATCCCCGAATGCGAAAGCGCGATGATCAAGTCGCAACCCTGCTCTTTCATCTCAGGCACATAGGCTTGCGCTGTCTCGACAATGTCGCGGGCCTGCACGTTGCCTTCGAGATGCTTGCGGTCCCAGTTCATGACTTGCGGCGGCGTAAACCCAATGACGCCGACCTTGATCGGGTGTTTGCTGCCATCGCCCATTTCAATCTCGCGGTCGAGAATCGCATAGGGTTTGACCAGCGTTTTATCCTCACGCGGGTTTGCCCCCTGTTCCTTTGCGACGTTGGCCAGAACAACCGGGAAATCCGCGCCAGCAAGCGCCTTTTCCAAAAAGTCCAAACCGTAGTTGAATTCGTGATTGCCCAATGTGGCGGCGTCATAACCGACTGTGTTGAAGGCGGTGATAATCGGGTGGCTGTCGCCCTCTTTCATCCCCCGCTCATAGGCGATGTAATCGCCCATTGGGTTGCCCTGCAGAAAGTCTCCGTTATCGACCAGCAGAGAATTCGTCGCCTCGGACCGGATGCCGTTGATGATCGAAGCGGTGCGGGACAGGCCTACCGTGTCGCGAGGCTTGTCGGCGTAATAATCGTAAGGGAAGACATGCACATGAATGTCCGTCGTCTCCATTATCCGTAAATGCGCCTGATTATTGGCAGCCGCCGCAGAAAAAGGATGAAGTGTAATGGCCGCGGCGCTGGCGGTAGTGGTCGCAAGGAACTGACGGCGGGACATCAAGCTGGGGTTGGAAAATGGCATGTGACACCTTTCATTTTCGTTTGTCGACGCGACTTGTGCAGGCCCTGCGAAACAGTGGTGTGACACTGGCTGGCAGGTCCTGCCACGCGTCGAACTGGGCATGAACCAAGTCAGTTTGCCCACAAGTTTCAGGGCGCGTAAAGCAATCCCGGGGTCTCAATTCGATTTTTGTAAAATCTTGCCAATGCCCAAAGCCGCGTTCAGGCAATCAATCGGGCAACGCTTTCGGCTGTATCCAGCTAAGGATCGGCGATGAAAGGTCCAAGGCTGTCGCTGAACTGTTCTATGAATTCCAGCGTGACCAGCGATGGTTGCTTCAAAACCGGTCGCACCAGCGACAGCGTATGAGGCAGAAATGGCCTGAAAGGCCGATAGCTCAACCCCCTGTTCTGATATTGTACTGCGTCCAGTTCGCTAACAACAGACACCCCAACGCCCTTCACCACCAATTCGCAAGCGGCCGTGAATTGCCGAACCTCGATATGCGAGTTCAGTTCGACATTCGAGTTTTGAAATGCACGCGACAGGCGCGCGAAAAAGTCGCTGTCGCGCCGGGTGTGGATGATCTTCTGATCGGCAATATCTGCCGGTGTCACGGTCGAAAGGTCTTCCAGCGCATGGCCTGCGGGAAAGACGCAAACTGTGCGGATATCAATATGGGTGCTTTCGACAGCCGGGTGGCCATTAAACCCATCTGTGATTCCGAAATCATATTGCTCGCCGATCATCCACTCCAGGATGCGCTCGGGCCTATCCGGCTCTATCGTCATGGTGACGCCAGGCCGGTCGCTCAGAAATCCGGCAACAACATCTGGTAAGTGACTGGTGGCGAAGCCAGGAAGGCAGGCGACGCGAATATGCCCGGCTTTGCGTTGCGTGATGTCCTGACTGACATCCGAAATCTGCCGCATCAGTTCCAGCACGCGCTCTACGCTGGGTTGCAGATAGCGAACTTCCTGCGTTGGGACCAATCGACCTTCGCGGCGGTCGAACAGTTGAAACCCAAGCGATTTTTCCAAGTCTGAAAGCAACCTGCTGACCGCAGGCTGGCTGACCCCCAGATCGGATGCGGCAGCCGTGACCGAGCCATTAACGGTCACCGCCATAAGTGCCTCAAGCTGCCTAATTCTCAGGGTTTGGCTCATGGAGCGTCCTGTTTTTGCTGCAAACCTCGGTCAGTTCATAACATCGTATTATATTTTTTGCCAGAAAATCAGGCTTGAATTATATTTCTGTAACGTTAACGTCGTGAAATCGTCATGTGTGCCGATTACGCGTAGCGCTCGGTATTCAACGAAGCATCGCCTTTGATGCATGGGAGGAATCATGAAAACGAAATTGCTTGGCGCTCTTGCCGTATCAACAGCCTTGTCCCCGATCGCGGCAATGGCGCAAACCGAAGTTCAGTTCTGGCATGCCTTTACCGGCCGCCTGGGTGAGCTTGTGAAAGCTCAGGTTGAAGAATTCAACGCCAGCCAGGATGAATATGTCGTGGTTGAAAGCCACAAGGGCAACTATTCGGAAACCCTGAATGCAGGCATCGCCGCCTTCCGCGCCGGTGAACAACCGCAGATCCTGATGGTATTCGAGGTTGGCACCGCAACTATGATGTCGGCCCAGGGCGCGATCAAACCGGTCTATGAGGTGATGGCCGAAAGCGGTGCGTCATTTGATCCGGACGCCTATATCGGCTCGGTCAAAGGGTATTATACGACCACGGATGGCGACATGCTGTCCCTGCCCTTCAACTCATCAACACCGGTTCTTTGGGTCAACCGCAATGCGTTCGAAGCGGCGGGCGTTGATCCCGACACCGATCTGTCGACCTGGGAAAAGGTCGGGGAAACGCTGGAGCAGCTCAAGGCCGGTGGTGAAGATTGCCCGTTGGTCACTGCATGGCAAAGCTGGATTCATCTTGAGAACCTGTCAGCCTATCACGACGTCCCCTTCGCCTCGCAGGATAACGGCTTTGCCGGTCTGGATACCGAGCTGATGCTGAACGGCCCGGCCCAGGTTGCGCACCTGACCGCGATGGGTGACTGGGCCAAGGACGGCAAGTTCATCTACACGGGCCGCCGCAACGAAGGTGGCGCGAACTTCCGGTCCGGCGAATGCGCCCTGTTCACCGAAAGCTCGGCGGGATACGCCGGGATCAAAGCCGAAGCCGAGTTTGATTTCGACGTGCGCCCGCTGCCCTATTGGGAAGCTGTCACGGCCGAGCCGCAGAACACCATCATCGGTGGTGCCTCACTGTGGGTCATGGAAGGTCATGAGGCCGATGAATACAAAGGCGTCGGCGAATTCCTCAGCTTCCTGTCCTCGTCTGACGTTCAGGCAGCCTGGCACCAGAACACCGGCTATCTGCCTATCACCACCGAGGCGGGCGAAGCGACCCGAGCGTCTGGTTTCTATGACGAAAACCCAGGCACCGACATCGCCGTCATCCAGATGACCGCGAAAGAGCCGACGGCAAACTCGAAAGGTCTGCGTCTGGGATCATTCGACCAGATCCGCGGCATCATCGACGAAGAGCTTGAGGCCATCTGGGCTGGTGAAAAGACCGCCCAAGAGGCGATGGACAGTGCGAAGGAACGCGGCGACGCGCTGCTGCGCCGGTTCGAATCCGCCAATCAATAAGTCGTAATCTGATGCGGGCCTCGTTGGGCCCGCATTCTACTCTGGTGGGCCAATAGAATGGAAAAACGCGTCATTTTTCGCGGCTGGCTGCTGCCGCTTGCGCTGATCGCCCCGCAGGTCATCATTTCCGCCGTCTTCTTTTTCTATCCTGCTGGTCAGGCCGTATGGCAATCGTTGTTCATCCCCGACCCGTTCGGGTTGTCATCTCAGTTCGTGGGCTTGGGCAATTTCGAATTCCTGCTGAGCGATAAATACTACCGCGCCTCATTCGTGACGACGGCGGTGTTTTCGACGCTTGTGACCCTGTGCTCGATGATCCCGGCCTTGTTCCTGGCAGTCATCGCAGACCGTCTGATCAAGGGCTCGGGCGTGTATCGGACCTTGTTGATCTGGCCCTACGCCGTTGCCCCCGCGGTGGCGGGTGTGCTGTGGCTGTTCATGTTCAACACCCGCGTTGGTGTGGTCGCATGGTATCTGGGCCAGCTCGGCTATGACTGGAACCACGTCCTGAACGATGCCGAGGCCATGGGGCTGGTCGTTGTCGCCTCGGCCTGGGGACGCATCAGCTATAACTTTCTGTTCTTCTTTGCGGCGCTGCAATCCGTGCCCCGCTCGGTCATCGAAGCGGCGGCGATTGACGGGGCTCATTTCTGGCGCCGGTTCTTTACCATCGTACTGCCGCTTTTGTCGCCGACCGCGTTCTTCCTGCTGGTCGTGAACATTGTCTATGCCTTCTTTGAAACTTTCGGCGTGATCCACACGATCACCGGAGGGGGTCCGCAACAAGCCACAACTATCCTGGTCTACAAAGTCTTTTCCGATGGGTTTGTGGGCCAAGATCTGGGGTCGTCTTCGGCCCAATCGGTCATCCTGCTGGTGGTTGTCGGCCTGCTGACAGTGATCCAGTTCAAATACGTTGAGAAGAGGGTGCATTACTGATGGCGGCCCAACAACATGGAATGGTCGAGAAACGTGGTGCGGGCCTGTGGCTGACCCATGCGTTTATGATCCTTGGCGTTCTGGTCATCTTCTTCCCGATCTGGCTGGCCTTTGTGGCCTCGACCGTTACTCAGGCCGACATAATCTCGCCCCCGATGCCGGTTGTGCCAGGTGATCAGTTCTGGGTGAATTACAAGGCGGCCCTGTTCTCAGGCGTGAACGTCCCGGTCGCAACGATGCTGTTCAACAGCCTGGTGATGGCGATTGGCATTGCCGTGGGCAAAATCGTCATCTCGCTGCTCTCGGCCTTTGCCATCGTCTATTTCCGCTTCCCCGGGCGGAACACGTTTTTCTGGCTGATCTTCCTGACCCTGATGCTGCCGGTCGAGGTGCGGATTGTCCCGACCTTCGAAGTGGTGGCCGGGTTTGGTATGCTCAACAGCTATTCCGGGCTGATCTTTCCGCTGATCGCCTCGGCCACAGCCACATTCCTGTTCCGCCAGTTCTTTCTGACCATCCCGGATGAGCTGGCCGAGGCCGCGCGGGTGGATGGCGCCCGCCCGATGCGGTTCTTCGTTGATATCGTGATCCCGATGAGCCGAACCAACATCGCGGCCCTGTTCGTGATCCTGTTCATCTATGGCTGGAACCAATATCTCTGGCCGCTACTGATCACCACCGACCCCGAGATGAACACCATCGTAATGGGCATCAAACAGATGTTCCCCTCGGGCGATGATTTTGCCCATTGGCCGACGATCATGGCGACCTCAATCCTGGCAATGATCCCACCGGTTCTTGTGGTGGTGTCGATGCAAAAGCTTTTTGTCCGCGGCCTTGTCGATAGCGAGAAATAAGAAATGGCAACAGTATCCCTTGAGACCGTCAAAAAGAGCTTTGGCCCAACGGACGTCATTCATGGCATCGACGTCGATATCGCGGATGGCGAGTTTATCGTGATCGTGGGCCCCTCGGGCTGCGGCAAATCCACTTTGCTGCGGATGGTGGCCGGGCTTGAGACTGTGACATCCGGCGAAATCCGGATTGGCGAAGAGCGCGCCAATGACAAGGAGCCGATGGACCGGGACATTGCGATGGTGTTCCAGAACTATGCTCTGTACCCCCATATGTCGGTACGCCAGAACATGGGCTATGGTCTGAAAATCGCCGGATTGCCCAAGGCTCAGATTGACCAGAAGGTGACCGAGGCCGCTAAGCTGTTGCAGCTTGAGCCGCTGCTTGACCGCAAGCCCCGTCAGCTTTCAGGCGGTCAACGCCAAAGGGTTGCCATGGGCCGCGCTATTGTCCGTGAACCTGCCGTGTTCCTGTTTGATGAGCCGCTCTCAAACCTGGATGCAAAGCTACGTGTCCAGATGCGCCTGGAAATCCGCGAACTGCAAGAAAAGCTGGGTATCACTTCGCTATACGTGACCCATGATCAGGTCGAGGCCATGACCATGGCCGACAGAATGATCGTGATGAACGGTGGTGTTGCCGAGCAAATCGGCACCCCGCTTGAGGTCTATGAGACGCCGCGGACGCTGTTCGCTGCGCAATTCATCGGCAGCCCGGCGATGAATACCTTTGATGCAGAGCGCCAGGGCGGAAAGATCAGGATCAACGATACCGAGATTGGCCCATCAGGCGGGCCCGATGGCCCGTTCAAATTGGGCATACGGCCAGAGCATCTGTTCCTTGATGAAAACGGGCCCTTTGATGTCGTAGTTCAGATAGCCGAACCGCTGGGGGCGAATACTTTGCTGCACGGTCAGGTGTCAGGCTCTGGCGCGGCAATCACGATCAGCCTTCCGGGTGTTCATCCGATCGAAGGCCGTCATCCCAATATGCGTTTTTCTGTTGCGCCAGAGCATATACATCTGTTTGACCCGGCCTCTGGCATAAGGCTCGAAGGCTGATGCCATTCCCTCAGGTCGAGGCGTTTCGCGGCGGTAAAAACCTGATCCGTGTAGTAGGGCACCGGGGGGCACGCGGCGTCCTGCCCGAAAACAGCATGATCGGCTTCGATTTTACGCTGTCCATCGGGGTTCCGCTTCTTGAGTTTGACGTGGTGCTGACGGCGGATGATGTGCCCGTCATAACCCATAACCATCGGCTGCATGCGCCGACCTTTCGGGATGCCAGCGGTCAGTTTTTGACCGGAAAAGAACCCAAAGTCTCGTCCCTGTCCTTGGACCAGATTCAACAGTTCGATATCGGGCGATTGGACGGGCATTCGGATTATGGCCGGCGGTTCCCCGATCAGGCCCAGCTGGACGGCATTCGCGTGCCAAGGTTGCAGGACCTGCTGGATCTGATCAATCGGCCGGAATATGGCGATGCCAATCTGATGCTGGAGCTAAAATCTGATCCGGATCAGGCCCATGACGCAGCCTATCTGGACCGCTTTGTCGAACGCGTGGTACAGCAGGTTCGGGCCGCTGGCCTATCCGATCGCGTGTTGCTGCACAGCTTTGACTGGACCCTGTTGGAAGTCTGTCAGCGGCAGGCACCTGACATGCCGTCATCTTACCTGACGCAGCTTCCCGAAAATGCCGATGACGTTGGCGAGGATTCCTCCAAGGCCGTTTGTCGGGACTTTCGAGGCCAAAGCGAAAAAATCCCGCAAATGGTCAAGCAAGCGGGCGGCGCGCTTTGGTGTCCGTATTTCGCAGATGTGATATCTGAGGACGTCGCGGTTGCCAAAGAACTTGGGCTTTGCGTAGCCGTATGGACGGTCAATGAACCGACGGATATCAGCAGGATGATTGATCTGGGTGTCGATGCCATCGTCTCGGACTATCCTGGACGGGTTCAAAGGCATCTGTCGGATTTGGGCATGAGATGGGTGTGACCCCGCTGCGATTTCCGACACAATCGCCATCGCTAGTGACCGGCCTATTCAGGATCACATCGGCTCGCTGCCGGGTTAGTCTATGGCTGGGCCGCGTGGTTGTTGCTGCACTACGTGCGCGAGGCTTCGAACGCAGCCCATGCTTGTTCAAAGGCCTCAAAATCGAACTCTGACGCGCGTGCTGGGCCAAGAATAAGCTTTTCGGTTTCAAGCAATTTACGGATCGCCTGTTCCAGGCTGTCCACCACTTCGGGCGGGATCACCAAAGCGCCGTGCCGGTCCGCATGCACCAGGTCCCCGTCCTTGATCGAGAGGCTGAAGATGGTCACCGGGGTGCCCACCTCTTTGACATGCACGAACCCGTGGCTTGGACCGACCGAGCCCGACACAACCGGAAACCCATCCGGCAAATCGCCCAGATCCCGCATCACGCCGTTGGTCAACGCACCGCTGATGCCAAACCCTTTGTGGACCGTGGTATTGATCTCACCCCAATAAGCACCGATGCAGTCCGGGAAATCCAAATCTTCGACAACCGTGACAGCCGGGCCTGTGCCCGTTGCCATGTGCCGGTAATAATCCATCCGGCGCTGACGGATCACTTCGGGAGGGTCTTCGGGAGGGTTCACCGCCGCGATCTTTGCCGTTCTGGCATAACCGACCATTGCCCCCGCATTGGGATCCGAGCACAGCATTGTGCCCCGCGTGAAATTGTCGAACCCACGCTTGCCTTGCGCCACTTCGATCGCATTGCAAACGGTGGGGGTGTCGACGGATTTCAAAAGATCCAGCAAGGGTTTTTTCATAGTGCCTCCAGCCAACGGCACAGAGCCGCTGTCGTCAGTTCGGGTTGTTCAAGTGTTGGCAAATGCCCCGCCTGCTCGATGACCTCGAAACGGCTATTCGTGAGAAGTTCATGCATCAAGGCGTGTCGCGAAACCGGGCACAGAGCATCATCTTTCCCGCACAGGATCAGGGCCTGTCCGGGATAACCGCGCAAGGTATCGCTTTGGTCGGGGCGATCTCGCAATGCTTTGGACTGGTTGATAAAAACATCCGGTCCAAGACCCAAGGCCATATCCATGCACAGGTTCAGAATTGCCTCGCGGTTCGGGCCATCGGTCAGGTAGTTTGGTTTCATCTCCTCGGCCATGACCCGGCCCAAGCCCCCACTGGACACAGAAGCGATTTGTGGACCACGCCTGGCTTTGACGTCATCCCGTTCGGCCAAGTGGTTGGTATCCATCAGCGCCACGCTGACGACGCGCTGCGGTTGCTGCCGGATTATTTCCATCGCAACGATGCCACCCATGGACAGACCCGCAAGGACAAAGCGCGGGGGCGCATAAGACAACACTTCGGCGGCCAAAGCCTGCACCGTGTCATGCCCCCCAATCGGCGCGTAGAGGACAGGATTGCTGCTCGAAAGCGCCGCGATCTGCGGGGCAAAAAGCCGGGCATCGCACATCATGCCGGGCAACATAACAAGTGGTTTCATGCGACCAATGCAGCCCCGTCGGCCAGAGATCCAAGCTTGGCAAAGGCGATATCGGGATCAACCGCACCAAATCCGGCAAAAGTGCCAAATCCGCAATCCGAGCCCGCGATCACTCTTTCGCGGCCGACAATATTCGAAAACCGTTCAATACGTTGGGCGACCAGTTCCGGATGTTCGACAAAATTTGTCGTGGTGTCGACAACGCCAGGTACAAGCACTTTGTCCTCAGGTATTTCGGCTTTGCGGTCACGGAACACCGTCCATTCATGCGCATGACGGGGGTTCGAGGTTTCGAACAGGACATAGCGGGATTTGGTCGACATCAGCGTGCCGAACACTTTGTCCATTCCAATGTCGCAACAATGCGGTCCTTCGTAATTGCCCCAGCAAATATGGACGCGCACCTTGTCAGCGGGAACGTCCTGCAATGCGTGGTTCAGGGCCTCAACATGCAAATTGGCGACTTTGACAAATTCTTCGTCCGAAAGGTCAGAGAACAGCATATGGCGAGACAGGGCCAGGTCGGGGCAATCCAGCTGTAGATCCAGACCGGCCCCCACAATGGTTTCGTACTCTTGCTTCATCGCATCGGCGAGTGCAGCCAGATAGGCTTCACGTGTGGGGTAGAAATCATTTTGCAGAAACAGCGAGATGACACCCGGGCTGGCCGCGTTCATAAAACCACGCTCGACACCATGCGCGGCCATGGCGGCCTTGAGGTTGTCGATGTCTTTTTGCAGTTCACCTTGCCCTTTTGACCGCACCTCACCCACACACATTGGGCGCGCATATTGTGGCGTACCGCCATCATCAGCCAAGCGTTTCAGGAAGCCGGGAAACATCTTCAGATCCGCTGGCGCGTTGCGCGGGCTGTCCCCGTCAAAGCCGGTATAGCGGTCTTTGACATAGGTGGCGTATGAGATCTTCGACGTCTCGCCATCTGATACGATATCGACCCCGGCTTCGACCTGTTTGCGCACTGTCTCGGACACGGCCGAGGTCATACAGGCATCAAACGCAGCCGCGTCAAATGGCTCTGCACGCTCGCGCGCAAAGATGAAATCCACGACCTCCTGACTACGCGGAAGGCTCCCTACATGTGTGGTTGAAATGCGGGTCATTCCTTCTTCTCCCTCTGCAAGTCTAATCTGCGCCGCCCGGAAGGCAGCGCAGTTTGTTTCATGCACCTGTCCAAGTTGTACCGGCCGGATCTTCGGTTGCGGTAACGCGATAGAGCCCCGCGTTACCCGTCATCGAAGGCGTGACGCCATAGCTTTCGCCGGGCAGAACCAGTGCGGTATCCCCATTTGTCAGGGTTGTTTCAACATCCTCAATCGTAATCCGCCAGTGGCCACTGGCCGGCATCAAGACCACAGGCTTTTCGGCTTTAACCGGATCAGACACACACGAGCCGCGACCAAGGAAATCAACCTCGAAACCCGGCTTGTCTTTGATCAGGCCGTTTTCACCGATCACAACGGCAGGCCTGTTTGATGACAGCGCCATCAAATCCCAATAGCGGGCCACGTAATTGCCAATCACATTTTCGACGGGGACCTCGGGATAGGCTTTCAACTGCTCTTCAGTCAGCAAGGGCATGGGCTGTACGTTATGCGGCAGCGTTTCCCCTTTTTTGCTGTCGTAAAGAACCCCATTGTTTCCCAGCATCAAGCCATGGGCCTGCGCATCCTGAATAACCTGCGGCGCCCAGGTGACCCCGCCCCCGGCATCGTCACCGCCAAGGACCGCCATGATCATCCCGTAGTCCTGCCCCACATTTTCAAACCCGCGGAAGATACCGGTCGGGATGTTGAAGATGTCTCCTTCTTCGGCAATGAACTCACCAGCCGATCCGTATCTGCCCCAGAAGAACCGCCAACGGCCTTTGGCAACAAAGAACACTTCGGCCGTGGTGTGGCTATGCAGAGAGTTCCGGCATCTCGGCGGTTGGCCCGCAGCACCGATGTTGAAACCGATCTTATCGGTGATGTGGACGTGTTGATCGGGGCTTTCGGATACGCCCCCGCCGACGATGGTGAAGTTTTCCTTTTGATCTGACCCCGGGGTATGGGCGTCGATGAACGCGGTTTTACAGGGTTTCAATTCGCCATAACGGACGATGCGGCTTTGGATGGTACTCATTTCTGTCTTCCTTTTGGTTGGAGTTCGCTGCGGTCAAACTCCGAAACCAGGCGGGCGGTTGTTCAGTCGCCGGGCACGCAGGCTGGCCCGGTGGGCGTGAAAACGTCGCAGGGCCTGCCCAGCCTCCAGATTTGAGAGACGATGCGACATTTACAGATCACCGGTTTTCAAAAGGATCTGTTTCCAGACCGACGTTTCATCAAACAGAGTGTACTCACGGCGCAGGCCCCAGGGGCCGAATTCGGCGTGGCTAATACCCAGCACAAAGACCTCGGCCCCCGTCGGCGTGCCGAACACACCCCATCCATCATGCTTGCCATGCAGCGACCAGCGGATCGCGGCGCGGGGCGGCATCATTGGGTCGTCGCGACCAATCTGATGTTGAATTTTGAACTCGGCATTCGGGAAAGAGGCGCGAAGCCCCATCCAAAAGCGATCGACCGGAGCCCAGCTGTGACCAGTCGTGCCGCGCGGATATTCCGATTGCACGGCGCGGTCATACTCGGCGCTGATCACGCTCAGGTCTGCAGACATGACCCGGTTCAGAATGTCGGCGTATTTCTGACCCCATTCATTGTCATTGCCACGCCCTTTGTAAGGTCCAGGCTGATCATTCGCCGGCGTGTAAGGCTGGGCGCAAGCCTCTGGGCCGCCTTCGCGGGCAATCAGATCGCGGGCATATTCTTTTGGGTCCCAACCCATCTGTTGGACAATCGCACCCTGGTCGCGGATCAGCCATTCATCGTTGATCTGGTTGTTGATGGCGTGACAGTCGGCAAGGATACGGTAGACCAGCTTTTTCCCGGTAGCCTTCCCATAGACACCGTCGCCCAGATGGGTCGCAGTCGACAAAAGCCTGTGCGAGGACAGCATGCCCTCTTCCGGTGTGCCGGACCAAATCACATCCTCACCCAGCAATGTGCGGTCGGGGAACTCGGCAAGCGTTGCCATGGTAGCGGCAATGACGCCCTGATTGCCAACGACAACTGACCCCGGGGATCGAACTACGATATCGGGCGCATAGTAATGGTGCAGCGTGGCAATGCCCCGATCTTCCCAGATTTCTTTTGTGATCCCAATAATATAGTCAGGAAAATCTTTGAATTTCGGGTCAAATCCCTTCATGTCTTCCATCCTTCAGGTATACGTGCAGAACCGCGAACAATCAGCGGTCCATCTATTTCCAATCGGTGCGGACCAACATCGGGCCCTTCGATTTTGCTCAGCAAAATGTCCACGGTTTCGGCAACCATGCGGTTAGCAGGCTGTCGTACGGTGGTCAGGCTATAGGTTGGCCAGGCGGCCACAGCCACGTCGTCGTATCCGACAACCGAAACATCTTCGGGAATCCTTAGGCCCAACTCGAATCTGAGGGTGTCCATCACTGCAATAGCCATGTGGTCATTGGCCACAAAAACGGCGTCGGGCGGGTCCGAGGCAAACATCTCCAGCGTTGCCGCCCGCGACTGTTCGCTGGTGAAGTTCCCAACGCCGCGCGCATGCAGTTCCGCCCCCGCATCATGCAAGGCGGCCCTGAAACCTGATTCGCGGTCGCGCTGGGTCGACGCGCCTTCCCAACCGGCTATGTACCCGATCTTTTTATGCCCCCCGGCCAAAAGGAATTCGGCAGCCTTGCGCCCACCCGCGATATTGTCCGAGGTGACCGCCGACATGGCCGGGTCGTCCTGAACCCGGTTAAACAGCACCATCGGCACACCGGCAGCCAGACAACGATCCGACAGATCCGACGACAAAGCCACCGAAGCTGCGATAATCCCATCAACCTGAAAATCCAGTATTTCTTCGATCACGTTGTCTATGTTGCCGGCCTGATGCGACGCCATGAAGACCAGCACGTGGTAGCCGCGCTCTTGCAACTTGTTTGTCAGCTTTTCCAACGCTTCAGGATAGAACTGATTGTTCAGATAGGCGACCACAAGTCCAATGATCCGGCTTTTGCCCGAGACCACCGCACGGGCCAGAAAATTTGGCCGATATCCCAGTTCATCCGCTGCCTTGCGCACTTTCGCGACCGTTTTTTGCGAGGCCGATGCACCAGGCGTAAAGACCCGGCTAACGGCGGATTGGCTGACCCCGGCCAGCCGGGCAACGTCCAACGATGTAACTTTCTGAGTAACCATCAGTCTGCCGTCCAGCCTCCGTCCACCAACATTGCTGTTCCTGTAACCAAAGCCGACGCCTCTGATGCCAGGTACACTACCGCGCCCATAATATCCTCAATCTCTCCCGGGCGGCCTAGCTTGATCTTGTCCAAAATCCAGGCCCGTTTGGTCGGGTCCTCGAATGTAGGCCGGGACAAATCCGTCAGGATGAAAGTCGGGCAAATCGTGTTGACACGGATCTTTGCGGGCCCGAATTCCAGCGCCATCGCCTTGGTAAAGCCCTCGACCGCAAACTTGGAGGCGCAATAGACCGCGCGTTCCTGCCCGCCGACATGGCCCATCTGGCTTGAGATATTTATCAGCGATCCGGGACGCCCGGCCTCAAGCAACCCTTTGGCAACGGCTTGGGTTAGGAAATAGGCCCCCCGGACATTGACGTTCATGACCGAGTCAAAATCTTCGGGCACCGTTTCGACCGCCTTGCTATGACGTGCAAACCCTGCCGAGTTCAAAAGGATGTCAAACGGCCCGTTTTCGGCGACAGCCGCGGCAGTTCCTGCGACATCGGTGACATCCATCTCAAGCACCTTGGCAGACCATCCCTTGGCAGTCATCTGATCGGCTATCTCTTGTAACGCACTTGCGCGGCGCGCCGCCAATGTGACCTCGGCCCCATGCTCTGCCAGCGCTACGGCGCAGGCCAGACCTATGCCCGACGATGCCCCGGCGACTAGCGCACGTTTGCCGCCTAGACTGAAACTGGGGGTGCTGGGAAAATTGAGCATATCAGACCTCGCCGACTGGGTATGGAATTTCACCCGCGACACGCGCTTTGTTGAATTCGCGCAGGCGGGCAAAGACATCTACGCCCAGTTGCCGGTACACGTCCAGCAGGTCGACCAACACCCAGTTCTCCCGGATCAGGCCATCTTCCAATCGCCAGAAATCCAACGATCTCATAGTGATGCGCTGGTCAGAAGGGGCGATACCCATCCAGCCGTCATGAGTGATGGTCTGGATCATGTCCGGCCAGCCGGTAACAGCTGCATAATCACCGTCACCAAAGAAATGAAAGGTGATCTCGTCGGCGTATTTGCCTCGGTCCGGCATGCCACCTAGGAAAGGGATCTGGTGCCAGTTGCGAAACCCTGCAATGCCGCGCCCGGTGCCGATCCCGGCGGGCCCGTACCAGTTCATGCGCGGATGCCAGAACCTTTCCATCTCCATCACTTCGGGGCTACCCTGCCTGGGATGCTTTTCCAGATGCTCAAGCATGGAAACGATATGGTCGCAGGAGGCCTTCGATTTTGCCTCATCCCAGGGGCCCCGCACGATACCGTCCAGCGTCGCCGGGCCGGGAATACAGAACTCCTGCCCCAAAGACGGGGCCATCGGCCAGGCCTTCGCTTGCATCATCACTTCGGTAATGTCCCAGAGTGCCTGGATTTCGACAACTTTGCGATCTTCGAAGCGGTAGAATTCGTGGAACCGCATATGGGTCAGATGCCCGGTCGGCGGGATGTCCAACCAAGGGGCGACGAAGGTGCCTACGTAGTGGCCGCCACAGCAGACCCAATCATCGCCATGTTGCGTCGGCCCGCCCATCACAATCCAATCCCGGCGTTCCAGATCGGGCATGGATTTCAAAAGCGGTGAGTAGCAGGCATCATAGAGTTCCTGCGGCCCGGTCAGGTCGCCGAATGGATGGGGCATGTGGATGACGGCATCGGGCGCAATCACCGCCTGCAGTGCAGCTCGGACGCCGGTTTCGTCAAAGTTATACATGGCTTCGCGCAATGGCGCGATCAGGGCCTTATGGGTAGAATGTGTGTCCATTGCGAAATCTCGCATTGTGTTATCTGCTTTTCTTTCAAAACCCGTGGTGCCCGGGCAAACCCCAAGCGCAAGTTCTGCAGCAATGACCTCACTCTTATGAGGACGCGTCTGCAGCCTCGCGATAAGCCGCACCTTCGCCGTAAGGTACGTTGATGCCCCCATAACGCCGGACGCGAATATTGCATTGCTCGGCATGGCCGACAAAGCCTTCCAGCATACACAGGCGTGAGCCGAATTCGCCGATCATTGCCGCAGCCTCGTCGGTAACAACCTTCTGGTAGCTGTGAGTTTTCATGAACTTGCCGACCCACAAACCGCCGGTATAACGTCCAGCCTTTTTGGTCGGCAGCGTGTGGTTCGTGCCGATCACCTTGTCACCGTTTGCAACATTGGTCCGCGCCCCAAGAAACAGCGCGCCATAGCTGGTCATGTTTTCCAGGAACCAGTCGTCACGGTCGGTCATCACCTGCACATGCTCAGAGGCGATATCATCGGCAACTTGCAGCATTTCGTCATAAGTGTCGCAGACAATGACTTCCCCATACTCCTCCCAGCTGACTTTTGCGGTTCCGGCGGTAGGCAGGATGCCGAGGATACGGTCGATCTCGCTCAGCGTTTCTTCGGCCAGCCTGCGCGAGTTGGTGACCAGAACACAGGGGCTGTTGTAGCCATGCTCGGCCTGCCCCAACAAGTCGGTCGCACAAAGTTCGGCATCGGCAGCGGTTTCGTCGGCAATGACCATGGTCTCGGTCGGGCCCGCAAAAAGGTCGATGCCAACGCGACCAAAGAGCTGCCGTTTGGCTTCTGCGACAAAGGCGTTCCCGGGGCCGACCAGCATGTGGACCGGATCAATGGTTTCCGTACCGATCGCCATGGCACCAATCGCTTGGATACCACCCATGACATAGATCTCATGCGCCCCACCCAGATACATGGCAGCGATCACGGCCGCATTGGGCTTGCCCTGAAACGGCGGCGTGCAGGCGATGATGCGAGGCACACCGGCCACTTTAGCGGTCGCAACCGACATATGCGCCGACGCAACCATCGGGAATTTACCGCCAGGAACATAACAGCCAACAGACTGCACCGGGATGTTCTTGTGGCCGAGGATGACGCCCGGCAAGGTTTCAACCTCGATATCCAGCATTGAGTCGCGCTGCGCCTGCGCGAAGTTTATCACCTGTTTCTGAGCGAACTTGATGTCGGCCAGCTCGCGTTCGGTCAATGAGGCAATCAGCTCGTCAATCTGTTCCTGGCTCAGGCGGAAGCTTTCCGGCGAGTAGTCATCAAACTTTTCCGACAGATCACGCACTGCCGCATCACCTCGGGTTTCGATGTCTTTCAGCGTCGCTTCAACGACAGCGCGGGTTTTGGCGTCATCTTCGGCCCGGTCGGCCTCGGGTTTGCCGCTTTTCAGATATTCGATAGCCATTGTCCTAATCCTCAATTTTCGGGCCGGGGCGGAATTTCTTCTCCCCGGTCAAATGTTTCCCACCCTTTGCCCTGGAACAGATCGACGCCAAGCTGCGAGGCGACATGGGCAAAATCGACATTCACCCAGTTGTCGACGATCTTGCCGTCGACAACTTTCCAGAAATCCATGTAACGGATCTCGACGCGCTTGCCGGTGGGCGCAATCCCCAGAAATTCGCCAGAATGGGTTGCTTCCTGGCGGCCAAAAGCTGCCGCCCACTCGCCCATATAAAGCCGGGCCTCGTCGATGCAGGTCTTGTCGGAAAACGCAGCCTGGAACGGGCGTTGCCAGTTTTCCTGGAATTCCTTCAGGCCCGTCTTGGTGCCGCAACCCTGGTTGCCAAGCCAGCGGAACCCTTCGGCGAAGAATTCGCCGATGTCTTCGATACGGTGGTCGTTCAAACCATCGACCATCCCCTCGATCACGGCGCGGGTCTCGTCGGTTTTGCTCATGTCCGTGTCACGTGTCAGCACGGCCTGTTCGGGGCGGGAGCCCTTCATGTTTCTCTTCCTTTTATGGTTACCAAGGGGTCTTCTGTGTGGAGGGCGAGGATTAATCCGCCGTCAGAAAATCCCTTGGCATCCGGTTGAGCGCCGGATGGCGCGCAACGGCGTTATGTCTGGCAGAGCAGCTCATGCAGCCTGCTCGGCGATTTCAGCAAAGAGGTCATAGCCCAGTTGCAACAGCACATGCGGGACATCGACAAAAACCCAGTTTTCGACCAGCAGATCGTCCTCGCGGCGCCACCAGTCACAGACCCGCATGAAGACGCGTTTGCCACTTGCGGACTGGCCGAGGAAAGGTTTCACCTGGACGCCAGTTAACGAGGGCCAACCGCCCGAGCATACGTAGTTACCTTCGCCATAGCGGGTGAAATGCGCCGTCATACCGTTGCCCGCAGTGCCGCCAGACCAGCCTTCAAAGGTGGCTTCGAAAGGCACCTGGAAGCTGGCAAAACTCTCAATCCCGACGAAAGAACCGAAGGCGCCGGGGCCGTACCAGACCATGTTGTCATGCCAGTAGGGGCGCCAAGCCTCGTTCTCGGTAGCAAGCCCGGCCAGCATTTCTGTGACCATACGATAGCTCTTGGCACCCTCCGCAGGATCCTGCGGAGTGGTCAAGATGCCATCATGGCTGGCAGGGCCATGAATCATGCCGGTGAAGCCGCGGGTCTTGCCCGGGCTGTCGGGGATCGGCCATTGTCCAGCGGCCAGCATCAGCTCTGGAATATCGAGGAAGATATAGCTTTCCACCGCCTTGCCGTCCTGCATCCGGTGGAACTCGCCGAAGCGCAGATAGGCAAGCTCGCCTGTGGCCCGGATGCCGAGCCAGTCGCGCGAGAACCGACCAACGAAATAGCCGGTGGCGCTGATCCAGTCCTGCCCGTCAAATTCGCCGGCCATGACGATGTCATCGCGCCGAAAAAGCCCGTCGAAGGCAGCGGCGAGCGGGGCGATGACGTGATCGTGCAGCCCGAGGCCGCCCGCGACCTCATTGAAGGGATGCACCACGTTGACATGTGCACCGGGGGCGAAGAAAGCGTCAAATGCCGGCCGGAAGTTGCCAGGATGGCGTTGTGCTTCGGTGAATTTCAGAAAGGGTTTACGGTCGAGGTTTTTCATCTTCTCTGTCTCAATGGGGTCTGTTCGGGGCGTGTTCGGAGAAGCGCCCCGCAAGGTCCCGCGCGCATCAAAGCAAATGGAATTCGTCCCGGCCGCCGGGTCCTGCACGCAGCCACATTCAGTCTGGCTGTATGCGCATGGGCAGATACGGACTGAGGATGAGTGCGTCCCATCAGAGTTAGCCTTTCACAGCCCCGGCCGTCAGACCGCCCACAATCTGTCGCTGGAAGAACATGACCAGAATGAACAATGGAACTGTGGCTGAAACCACAGCCGCAACCGCGAACATCACGTTACCTTCAGTCTGCGTTGTACCAAGAAACGCGGCAATGGCAGGCACCATCGTGCGGTTGCTTTCGGACAGCAGCATCGCCCCGACGGCAAAATCGTTATAGGCCAGCAGGAACGAGAACAGCCCGGTGGTGATCACCCCTGGCCACATCACCGGAATGATCACGCGACGAAATGCCTGGAACTGGTTGCATCCGTCGACCTTGGCACTTTCATCCAGCTCGCTTGGGATGTTCTTAAAGAAAGAATGCAGCATCCACAGAGTGAACGGCTGGTTGATCGCCACAAGCACGATGATCGTGGTTGGAAGGATCCCCCAGATATTCCATTCGAAGAAAGGCAGCAAATATCCCGAGACCAGCGTAATCGGTGGCATAGCCCGGAAGATAAGTGCCGTGATCAATAGCCAGAACGTATAGTTGTAGGTCGACCGGGACAGAGCATAGCCCCCCAGCGTTCCGATTGTGAGCGAGATGGTGACAACAAAGAAACAGACGATCCCTGTGTTGAGAACATTCCGCCAGAATTCTTCCTGTATCCAGGCGCCCTCGTACCCTGTGGTTGTGAAAGGCGAGCCATAGACGGCTTCGGTCCGTGCTCCGGTGATGGCATTGGTCCAGTCGGCGATCGAAAAGAAATCCAACTCTACTTTGAACGAACCCCAGACCGTCCAGAGGAACGGGAAAGCGGCCAGAACGAACCATAGGATCACAAATAAGGACGAGGCGATCCGGAGACTTCTAGGCATTCTTTGTGCGCGGCTGGCCATATTATCTTGCTCCTTTGAAGTCGCGCCAGGTGCGGACAAGCACGGGTGACAGCAGAATGGCGACTCCGATTATCGTGATCACAGAGGTCGCGGCCGCGGAAGAAAGCTGCCGGGTTTCACCGCCTAAGTCGTTGAAGATGAATGTACTAAGGGATTGTGCGTGCGCACCTGCGCTGAACCCGATTATCGGTTCAAACACCTTGAAGTTGTCCATCAACTGAATCAACGCAACAAATGTGACCAGTGGCATGAGATGAGGAACGACCACGAACTTAACCTGTTGCCAGCGGGTTGCCCCGTCTATCTGGGCGGCCTCGATTTGATCCTGGGGCAATGTTTGCAGCCCCGCATAGAACACGACAAATGCAAATGGTGCAGCGTGCCAAACTCCATAAACCATCAGCGCCACCCACATCAGCCCGGTTGAGGCCTTCAGGCTGAAATCCGGATCCCCGGCCAGATATACCAAGGCGTTGCCGATGACCCCGCGGCTGTCAATCATCCAGAACAGGATAAGCGAGCCAATTAACGGAGTGACGATCATCGGCAGAAGCGAAAAGAAGATCAGCAGCCCTTTGAGATTTCGGTGCAGGGAGTTGATTGCCAGCGCAATCACCAGCCCCAAAAGGATTGTGAGCGGCGTCACAACAAACGTGAAGGTCAACGTAAAAGCCATTGCCCTGTAAAAGGGCAAATTACCGATCTTTGAGAAGAAATCGCCCCAGGTTTCATTCGCAGCCCAGATCTGGCCAATTTCCTGGATCGCCAGGTGGCCACGGTCCAGGTAAATGTCCAATCCGACAAATCGGCCCAGTGGTTTCTCGGCGCGAAGGGCGGCTGTTGCCTCTTGATCAATCGTGGTCTCTGTCGTGCATCCAATCAGGGGGGTGCAGCTTTCGACCTCTAACAAAACGGCCGGATGAGGCGCGAAAATGGATTGGGTCACCACCGAGACTATCGGCATCGCGATGAACAGCAGCATCGCAAGCCCGGTGGGCAGGAAGAACCACAGGAAGGTCTTATGGCGCATGTCGCAATCCCCACGTGAATTGGTTTGTGCGGGCGGCCCTTACAGACGCCCGCACGAGTCAGGCCCTACTGGAGGAAACCTTGTTCGATGGCAGCGGCGCGATATGCGGCTTCGACATCGGCCAGCGCCTGCTCAGCGCTTTCCTTGCCTTGCATGAAGTCTGAAAGTTCATTGCCTAGCGCGCTGTGCATCAGGCCCATGTAAGGCAACATCGGATAAGGCGGTGTGCCCATTTTGGCAGCCTCAAACACGCCTTCGGCGTCCGCACCAGGCTCGTAGCCTTCGATCAACCATACCGCCAGCGGCGTGGTTTCATCGTTCAGCATGTCAGGACGGATACCGTGTTTCATCGCGATGAACGTAGCCTCGGCTTCTTCATCCGAGATGTTCTTGCCGACGGTCCAGCCGTCCCACCACAGGGTCGATGCCGGCGTCGACCCTCCGCCGACTGTCAGTGGTGCGCCGATCGCATGACCGTCGATCACTTCCTGAAGCACGCCTTCGGTCGTGGTTTGCTGCGATGCGCGTGAACCCCACATATTCATGATTGCAACGTTACCAGCACGGTATTCGGCATTAGTGGCATTGGAATCGTGGGTCAGGAAGTCGGGGTTCATGTATTCCGACAAAGCCTTCATCATGTTCAGCGCATTGACACCAGCCTCAGAATTCACGTTGGGCTCGGCTGTTCCGGCTTTGAAGTGGCTGCCGCCATAGCCAAGAAAAATGTTGTTGAATTCCTGTGCCAGATTCCAACCCGACGCATAGGCGCCGCCAACCGGGTTTTGCATGATGCCCTGCTCGCGAATGGCTTTGGCCGCTTCGAGCAATTCTTCATAGGTTGTCGGCACTTCGACACCGGCCTGTTCCAACACGTCCTTGCGATACATCAGGTGCTGAGCATTCGCCATGAACGCCACGGCCATAATGTCATCACCAATCTTGATCAACTGACCTGGCTGCAGGTCCTGACCATGCTGTTCCACCAGATCGTTGAGCGGCCGAATAACATCTTCGTTCATCAACGCCACGATCGAGCTGTTGGCGATGATGGCACTGGTGTATTCAGACGGGTTTCCGGACAGACCAGCCACGTTGATGGTCTGGTGCTCGGAGGTCAGGTTTGAATCGACCGATGCGCCTGTGCATTCTTTCGCGCCGGTTGCGACGGCCTGAATGGCCGCAAATTCGTTACCAACGATATTCACGCGCCCGCTAATTTCACAGGCATAACCTGCGCTGGCGGCAAAGGCGGCCAAGGACCCAGCCAATGCTATTTTCTTCAGAAACATTTGTATTCCTCCCTAGGTAGATGGGTGCATCTTCGAAGTCTGCACCTGCATTAAACCCGGCAATGCGGGTTTGGATTTTCTGTTCAGCGCTCCAAACGCGTTCCGGTTTGCGCATCAAACAAGTGGCAGTAATCGGTGTGGATATGGATTGAAACCTGATCATCGATTTCAGCGCGATAGGTTTTGTCGGCTTTGACCGAAACCAGCGCGCCACCGATCCGAACCGAGACCATCGTGCTGTCGCCCAAAAGCTCCTGCGTGTAGATGGGCCCGTTAATCTCGCCGCCGCTTTCCACGACATTGGCGTCCTCGGCGCGAAAGCCCAGCGTAATCGGGCCGTCCGACGCGTTCAGCCCATGCACCTCAGTGTTCTGAGCCCGAAACACCCCATCTTGAACCTGACCATCGATAAGGTTCATTGCAGGGTTGCCAATAAAGCTGGCCACAAAAGTGTTTGCGGGTGCATCGTAAATATCGGTCGGAGAGCCAACCTGCTGCACGATACCCTGCTTCATGATCACCACACGATCGGCAAGGGTCATCGCTTCGATCTGGTCATGAGTCACGTAGATCGTGGTCACGGCAAGCTCGTGGCTGAGGTTCTTGATCTGCGCGCGCGTCGAAACACGCAGCTTGGCGTCAAGGTTTGACAGCGGTTCGTCCATCAGAAAGACATTTGGCTCGCGAACAATGGCGCGGGCCAAAGCGACGCGCTGACGCTGGCCGCCCGACAGCTCTGCCGGTTTGCGATGCAGAAAGTCATCCAGTTCGACCATGGCCGAAGCGCGGCGCACTTTTTCGTCATGTGTGGAAGGGTCGATGCCGCGCACCTTCAGCGGGAACCGGATATTCTCATAAACATTCATGTTCGGATAGAGCGCGTAGGACTGAAACACCATGGCGACATCGCGGTCCTTGGGCTCCATGTCATTGACACGCTCGCCATCTATCAGAATGTCGCCCTCGCTGGCGTCCTCCAAACCCGCAATCATGCGCATGGTCGTCGTCTTGCCACAGCCTGATGGGCCAAGAAGAACCAGAAACTCTTTATCGGCAATAGTCAGGTCGAAATTATCCACCCCCACAAACGATCCCCAACGTTTCCCAACACTGCGAAGTTGAATTTCGGCCATTCTGTCCTCCCATGTGCACTTGTCGTGCATACGTTTGCAAGAGCATAGACATCTGATGGAACATCAGGCAAGCTTTTTTTGCATGCGTTTGCAAATCTACGTTTCACTATACTGAAAACCTGTGCTCAATTCCTGGTAAAGCACTGAAAGAAAAGAATATGCCTTACGAAGCCGAGAAAAATATTGTTCTGGATCTTTATGAAGCTCTGAGCCGAGCTGAAGAATCAGCGATCCATGACGTGATCTCGAAATATTGCGCCGATGACTATCTGTGGCGCGGATTCCATCCCTTTGACGAACTGCATGGCCCCTGTGACGTAGGTGCCCAGTTCTGGCTTCCGCTGAAACAAAGCCTGACCCGAATGCAGCGCCGCATGGACATATTCATGGCCGGAGAAAACGAGATGGACGGTTTCACCTCGGTCTGGGTTGTATCAATGGGCCATCTCATGGGGCTGTTCGACAAAGATTGGCTAGGTATCTCGCCAAACGGCAAAATGACATTTCTGCGCTATTGCGAATTCAACAAGGTCGAAAACGGGAAAATCACTGAAACGGCGATGTATTTCGACATACCTCATTTCATGATGCAGGCCGGATTGCAGCCGTTCCCGCCTCAGACAGCCGCGCAGCTCGTGCAGCCGGGGCCCATGACCCATGACGGCCTGATGGTCGGTCCGCAACCTGCGGCGGAAGGAGAGCGGACTCTAGCGGCCATCAACTCTATGATCTCCGATCTGGGCCAATGGAACAGCGGCCTCAGCCTTGAGGACGAGCTACGGCGCACATGGTCCGAAGACATGATCTGGTGGGGGCCATCCGGGATCGGGGCGACCTACACGATCGAACGCTACGCCCAACAGCATGCAGGCCCTTTCCGTGCTGGTTTCGCTGACCGGTCAAAAACCAAACACATATGCCGCCTGGCAGAGGGTCATTATGGCGGTTTTTTTGGCTGGCCGAACTTCACAGCCCGTCCAACTGGCGGGTTCATGGGAATGCCTGCGACTGACAAAGTCGGTGAATTTCGGGTGATAGATATCTATCGGCGAGACGGGGATAAGCTGGCCGAGAACTGGATATTCATCGACCTTTTGCATTTCTGGAAACAGCAGGGCGTGGACATCCTTGCCAGAATGTCCGAGCTACCGCGAACATAACCGGCAGGATTGACGCACATCAGACCTTGGCTCTATGCACTACCCCTGGCTCATGGGGCGCAGGGTCAAAAGGTTCTTTGGCGACCCAGCGCAGATTCAACAGAACATCATGCTGAACGAGTTCCGGTCCGACGCCGCCCCAATCGGGGCGGCATTTTTTGTTTGCAAACGGAGCAAGCGCTGGCTCATATCCCAAGCCTCACATGGGCCCCGCGCCTGAGCGGGATTGCGTATCCGAGCGAACGAGAATGGGCCAAGCGGCGGCGTTCAGGGCGTCCCATTGGTCGGGGTCAACCTCAATCCCCTGTTCCAAGGCTTGGTTATAGTTGGCTGCTAGCTGCGCCGCCGAAATCTCAAACCGCTGAAGTTCGGGTTGCTCCACCTGACGTGTCACCGCGTCCGCCAGCAATGCAGGCTGATTTGTGCAGATGATAGTGACGGTCGAGATTTCTTTGCTGTCATCTGCATTATCCAAACGCCAGTAGTACGGGAAAGTCGCGCCGCTTTCAAAGCTCGCTCCGTGTGATCCAACCTGATCTTTCCAATAGGCTGAGATATACACGCCCAACTGCGCGACCATCGATAGGCTTCGCAGGATTAGGCCAGGATAGCGGCAGTTGGCCAGCTCAATGATCGCAAAGCCCGACTTATTGGCCTTGGAGTGCATTAGATAAGCCGCCAATGAGCCGTGCTCGCAGACATCCGCGCCACCTGCATCAAGAACGGCGATGTCGTCATTTTCGAACACCAACCGCGGGGTCGCTCCACCCTTGGGGGACAGTGGTGGTAGGGTGATACGGTCGAACCCGCTCAGACCCGCCATTTGCAACCAAGTGACCAATTGGGCAGCGTCCTCATAGTCACCAATCTCGTGCCCGGCTCCTTCGTAGGCGCGGGACAGCGCGGTGATCATTTCGTTACGGGATACTTTCATGCCTGTGCCTCCTCAATCTGCGGTTTCAGTGGCAGGAACCAGCTTTCATAGGTCTGGCCGATGTCATCAATCAGCGGTGCCCCCTGATACATTGTGTTACGGACCCATAGCTTCGAACGAGGGTCGAACTTGCTGACGCCAAAGAAAGCAAGCTTGCAGCGCAACAGATCCATGGGGCGCACGTTCCGGTCCGCAAGGTTGGCTCGGATTTCGGCGTATTTGTGCCTGCTCATGGTTTGGATGCGACGCACGATGCTTTTCAGAGCTGGGCGGCGCAACAGGAAATGAATGACGTCACTGCCTGGATGCTCTTCAAGGTCTTCCAACAACACGTCATAGCAGGCGCGAACACGGCGACCGATGGGCAACGGCATTTGTTTCTCAATCCCCGGATCAGCACCGGCAAATCCCAGCCGGGGCTCCAATTTTTCTTCCGAGCGATACCAGAACGCATCCGATTTTTCCGGGTCTGAGAAGTCAATTGCCAACGCCCAGTCATAGCGATCCTCGATCAGTGTGCGCAGCTGATCGGTGGCCATGTCGGGGTCAATCACCGGATTGGGGAGGACCGTAAAACTATCTTCCAGATCGTTCACCAGTTCGGGATGAATCTCCAGGCATAAAGCGTGGATAAGTTCCTGAGTCTCCAGACTCCAGACGTCGCGGGCATGATCCGACAGTACTGACCAAGTTTCCAACGCATCACCCTGCGCCGATAGCCAGACGCGCACTTCGGCAAGTTCCGCTATCAGAACCCGGTTGCGTTCGAGCTGCTCTTCGTCCGCCGTGCGACTTTCGGTGAAATGTTGCTCGGCCCGGTCGATCAGGTCATGGAACAGCTGGATGCGCCAGTCGGTCGGGGTGGCTTTGTGCAAGACCTGCGCCAGTGCTGTTTCACGCATCTCGATCCACTGGCTCAGCAACTCCCCATGGTTCACCAGATAAGGCGCCATTCCCAGGCCGGTCGAGTTTCCAATGCCAAAGAAGCGCTTGAGCCGATCGTCCAGTGCCACGGCGGTTTCGGGCGCGCGAGACTTCGCGATGTGATCCACCTGATCCAGGCTGAACTGACGCAGCATGTAGCAAATGAACATCTCGGGCGCGAAGGGGCGGTTGAAGTCGGCAAACTTAACCCGCACCTTGTTCCAGTCCGCCATGCCCAGCTTGCCGCTGCCATAAACGGCAGTAGTGCGGTACAGGTATCCCACATCAGCGATCCGCTCAGCATCGGGCTGGCGCCCGGCGGTGAGCTCCTCCAGCACATGGGTGAACAGGCGCGAACTGCGGTTGGCCCGCGACAGACTGAAAACACGCGCATCCACCCTGCCCGCTTCCTGCCGAGGCACGTTGCCGCGCATGTCTTCCAGCCAGATGTCGTCTACCTCGCCCTCACAGAGCGCCATGGTCAGATCCCAGCTGGTGGCGATCACGCGGTCGTTGCGATCTTCGTCTGACAAGAAATTTGAAAACAGCACAAAGCTGAATACATCATTTGGTGTTTCGATCCGGTAGATCGCGGTCCCATAGCCGTCGTTGTCGAGATCGAAGCGTTGGCGGTCGATGGACCATTCCTCTTTCATGATGCGGCGCACCAGTGTGCGCATGAAGCTGAGTGTCGACGAATGCAGCGTCCCCAACCGCGCGAGGTCCATGACCTCGGCTTCGGGGCGCATTCTGTCGGAAATTGCAGCAAGCATTTGACCCTCCTAAGACTGATTTGCGTTGGAGGAATGCTTGGTCGGAATGGGCCTTAGAGTAAAATTTGAATATTTTGCGCACTTATTTGCAGAATTTATAATTCATCAGCATTTGCCTGAACCGTATTGTTCGGGAACATGGCAGACATCTTGTGCGAACGGAGTTGCAAAAATTTTAGAAACTCATTTGCGGCGGTCGGCAGTGGCCGTTTGCCCGAGGTAATAAGGCACAGATCGCGATTCAGATCGGGTTCGGAAAGGCTGCGGTAAACCAGCGACGGGTTTAGATAATCCGGCGAGGCCAGTGCTGGCAACGCCGACACTGCCATCCCCTGTTCGACAATTCCGACCAGAGCGGCAATGGTCAGTACCGTAAAGTCCGGATCGGATACGGAAACGGGCAGCCCCCGCACGCCATCGGTAAGGCGGCTGATCCCGGTATCAGCGGCCATGCCGACAAAAGACTGATCTTCAAGACAGGCCCATGCCAACCTGTCTTTGCGCCGCGCCAGCGGATGATCCGCGCGGCAGATCAAACCCACGCGATCCCGGAGGAAGGGAGCATAGGTCAAAGCCGGATTGTCGGACCACTTGTTTGCAATCCCGAAATCAGCCACACCGTTCAGAATCTGGGTTTCAACCCCACGCCCGTTATCGTCCTGAATTTGCAGCGAGACATCCGGCTTAACAGTCGCATAATCACGGGCGGCCCGCGGCAATACCCGAATTGCGACGGAAGGCAGTGCTGCGATACGCACCAGGTTGCGCTGTTTCCTGGCACTGCTCCGTGCCGAAAGGATCGCCGCGTCAAGGCCGCTCAGGATGGCTTCAGCCTTGTGCAGAAACTCTTTTCCCTGAGGTGTCAGAGAAACGGAGCGAGTGGTACGTTGCAGCAGAGCCGCTTCTACGTTTTCCTCGAATTGCTGGATGCTGAGGGTCAGGGCAGGTTGGGAAATGGCGAGTTCGTCCGCCGCCTTGCTGAAAGACCCGCATTTCGCTACCTGAACGAAAGCACGAAGCTGCTTAAGCGTTACATTTCTGGACACCGACCTGGACATAGACGGAGTCTACACCAGCCACGCAGCGAGTGCCTGCGAATTCGCCCCTCGGCGTGACTTTCTGCAATACATCAGACACATGACGGGTTGAGGCACTGATGCTATTACAGCTTGAAAGGCAAGCGCCAGATGCCAAAATCGGTGTGATGGGCGGTGCTGCCTGACTAATTTGAAATAGCCTCAGTTGGAGGGTTTTGTTGCAAAGTTTTGAGCACGAAGAGCTGTTTCAATGATCGGATTGGAGCTAGACGGTCAGCTCAGCGAATTGTTTGAATGAACAGAGTCCGAGCCTGCATGGTCCTTTGCGTCTGTGCACTGGATCAGCAATAGCGCCGCAATATCGTGTGACCCACTGGTTCAGCGTGGTGTGGTCAACTGAGACCCCGCGCTCTGCCATGATTTCTTCATGATCACGATATGAGACTCCGTAGCGGACGTAGAAGAACGCTGAGAACAGGAATACATCCTTCGGATATTGTGCGCCTTTAAAGGAAATCATGAACCGGCTTTCGACTTGATATGACCAGCAGTCATTCACGCGCTAATTGCGAATGCGTCGATGGTCAAAAGATTGCAACATTTTCCGATCAACAACCTGACCAAGCCCCAAATACAATGACCAGTCAGCTGAACAATCTGCTGGTATCGGGAATCCAAAAAGTGTTCTGAATACTCGAGCCTTGA
Source organism: Ruegeria sp. CDSB114 (assembly GCF_059611025.1). Lineage (NCBI taxonomy): Bacteria > Pseudomonadati > Pseudomonadota > Alphaproteobacteria > Rhodobacterales > Roseobacteraceae > Ruegeria > Ruegeria sp. CDSB114. The sequence goes on along the minus strand of NZ_JBXWOT010000003.1, from coordinate 54,866 downwards.
CGCATTTTCGAATTAGGGCACTGATGTTGACATCCCGGATGCGCTGTATCCATATCCTGAATTCCATGATCGGCAGCAAAAATAGTGGAAAAGAAAAACTGCACTGAAAGTGAAATAGGTCAGACACTGCAACGGTTACGCCAAGAGCGTGAACTTAAGTTGGGTGACCTGGCTACTCGGGCACAGGTGTCCACTGCGATGATCAGTCGTATAGAGAATGGTAATGTCTCACCTTCGCTTGCGATGCTGCAATCACTGGCGGATGCCCTTGATGTGCCATTGGTGGCATTGTTTGCACGCTCAGACGCGGCAGCAGATGTGCATCACGCGCGTGCCGGGGATGGTCTCCAGGCGCGGCGTATCACTCAGGGGCACACGCATAACTACCTTCTGTTGGGTAAGCACAGCGCACCCCAAGGGACGTTCCAGTCGGCACGGATCAGTATTTCAAAAGAACAATCAGACAATTTGCCCGGCTATCAGCATGAAGGCTATGTCTTCATATACATAATCGAAGGCCAGGCAATCTATCGTTGCGGCAGCGAAGATTTTGATATGTCAGCGGGAGATACGTTGAGTTTTGATGCCAAGCTTCCGCATGGTTTCCGTAAAATCCACTCGCAAAAGATCGAATTCATTGCCGTCTCTACTCGTCAGCAATAGTAGGGCATTCCAGATACACAACCCAATTTGGCGCCAACTAAGTGATATCGCATGCTGGCCAGATTTTTGAATTTCGAATAACCATATCTTATGGGTCGAATCTGACACCCTAAATGACAAGGCAAAAACCACTGAGGCCAAATGAACATCACATTCCGACAAGTTGACGCGTTTCGAACGGTGGTCTCGACCGGGACTGTGACCGAGGCCGCAGCGATGTTGGGTGTTTCTCAACCTGCAGTCAGCCGGCTGATCTCTGATTTCGAAGAAGAAGTTGGGTTTCCACTTTTTCAGCGTGTCGGCCGTGTGCTGATACCCACAGACGAGGCCAGATTACTGGTTGAAGAGGTGCGCCAAGCCGTTAGCGGTATGGAACATATTAAGGATTCTGCCACAGCTATTGGGAAATTTGGCCACGCGCGCCTCAATCTTGTGATTACGCCTGGCGTTTCTTCGCAGCTCGCGCCAGACTTGATAGGGAAATTTGCTGCCACTTGCCCACATGCGATGGCCCGAATGGAAATCGCCCCCAGCGATGATGCAGTCGAATGGATGGTGTCCCAGAATTATGACTTTGGCATCACGACAACCCAACCGGCGAATCCGTCATTTGAAAGCCTTGTGATCAAAGACAGTGATGTGTGCTGCGTGGTTTCGGTGGATCACGCCTTGGCCGACAATGCTCTTGCCCAGGCGAGGGATCTGGCAGATGAAAGTTTTATTTCCTATATGCCTTCCTCTCGCTTTCGCTATGAAATCGACCAATTTTTCGAAGCAAAAGGGATTGCACGGCGCATGCAGTATGAGACGCGCACAACCGACTCTATCTGCAGGCTGGTTTCACGTGGTTTGGGAGTTTCTGTCGTCGGCGCCAGTCTGGACTACCTCAAGACCATTCCAGGTTGCGTGGCTATACCATTTGCCGCGCCGTTGAACTTCCGGGCTGTTCTATTTTGGTCAAAGAACAAGACCCTGTCTGCCGTTGGAAAGTCTTTTCTGAACATCGTCCAATCAGATCTCAACGCCGATTGAGAGCCGCCCGAAAAGTGGATCGCGCCTGCGCGCTGTGGATATAGGCATAGTCGCGGGGATAGGACACGCCTGCCTTTACCTCCATCGAAATGAACTGCGGGCCCGACAAAGATAATACCTGTGGTGCCGCTTCGGAAAACCGGTCGATATCCGTGAAACGTTGCACACCCGCGTACCCTGCAGCCCAGGCCATAGCAGCGAAATCAACCATGTCCGCCCCAGGCAGAGGATGCGCTCCGTTCACTTCGTACACCCTGTTGAAAGATAGAAAGTGATACAGGTTTCTTGCCCCGGCACTGGCAATTGTGACCAATGTCCCGAGGTTCATCAACAGACTGCCATCACCATCCAGAACAATCACGCGCCGATCTGGATTGGCCAACGCCAGCCCCAATCCGTGAGATGAGGCCTGCCCCATCGCCCCGACTGCGACATAGTTCAGTTCACGTGGGTTCAGCGCCAGCCAGTCGAAACAGCTTTGATAGACTGCGACCACAATATCGTCGTCGCGAACATGAGGGATCAGCGCCTCGAGCGCCGCATCTCGGTGCATTGTCATGGTGTCTCCGGGGGGCGCCCGATCAGGAAAATATGGGGTTTTGACGATGTATAGGCGGCCTCAACGGCCTGGCAGATATGCGCCTCATCTCCGGGTTCTTCGATCAGCGAATGCGACAGTTCCATTGCATCCAGCACCGGACGGACGATCCTGACTCCGTAAGAGGCCGAGTAATCTGGGTGTATATGTGGCTCTTTTCCTTGCAGACCCACCATCATCACGACCGGTAGTTCGTAATCCACCCCGATAGCCCGGATTGCATTGAGAGAATCCATCAATCCTGTTTGCTGCATCATCAAAAGCGCACGGGTTCCGTTATAGGACATAGCCCCACAGATACTGACACCTTCATCTTCCTTGCAGATGCGGGTCAGACGAAATTCCGGATCCCGAGAAATTGGCCATAGCAACCCATCACTGGTAACAATATCAGGCAGGGCCACAATTTCACGCACATGCGCCGCCTTAATTTGTGCCAGAATTGCTGCACCAGAAGGATGCGCCACCTTTGGCACATCCGCCGCCACCCTAGACGAAGCGACCATCACGCGCCTCCGCCCAGAAATCTTGCAATACCGTCCCGCGCAATCCTCAGATCGCGCATATGTCCGACAGTAATGCGCAAATAGTCCCCGTATGCGGACGAGGCGAACCGCCGCACCGCGACCCCTTGCTGCAAAAGCGCGCTTGTGGCCGCTTCTGCGGATTTTTGCATATCGGGAAAATGAACCAGAACAAAATTTGCCTGACTGGGTATTACGCCCAACCCAAGTGCCTGCATCTCGGCGCTGATCCAGTCCCGGCCCCTACGGTTCGCATCGTGGACATAGCGTGTGTGCGCCTCATCTTCCAATGCCGCAATCGCAGCTGCAGCAGAGGACGACGCCACTGGAAAAGTCAAACCGACCCGACGAACAGCATCGATGATGTCATCGGGCCCGTACATCCAACCCACGCGCGCGCCGGCCAATCCGTAAATCTTGGAGAACGTCCTGCAGATGACGACATTTTCCGCCTGTTCGACCAAAATATGGGCGGGTTCATAATCCGGCGCGTCGACGTATTCTTCATAAGCTGCATCGATGATCAACAAGACGTTGTCCGGCAGTGCAGCATGCAGGCGGCGAACTTCAGTTCCGCTCAGGTAAGTACCTGCAGGGTTTTCGGGGTTGGCCAGATAAACCACCCGCGTCCGATCGGTCAACGCATTGATCATACGGTCAGCGGATGGTTTGAAATGATCATCTGCAACCGACACAACCTCGGCATCGTTGGCATAGGCGTAGTTCGGGACCTTCAGATAGCCGTTTGCACTGCGGATCAATTCGGTACCGGGTCCAAGATATGCCCGCGCCAGCCGCGCCAGCAAGTCGTCGGACCCCTGCCCTGTTGTGATGCGCGCCGCATCCAGTCCGAAATGGCTCGCGATTGCCGGGGCAAGAATGTGATCCGGATTTTCCAGATAACGTTCAATCGAGCTGGCGGCAGCCCGTGCCGCGTCTCGGGCAATCGGACTGGGACCAAACGCACTTTCGTTTGAATTGAGCAGGACTGCGGAGGGCGGCGCGATATCGGCCGCCTCGCTCACCATATGGGGTTTGATCCTGTCAATTCCCGCTTTCGCGAGGGCAACGGTCATTCATGTCCTCCTGCACCAATAGGCGGGGTGGGTTGTGATTTTCCTTCATATCACATAACTAGTCATTTTTAGCAATTCACTTTCTTTTATGTTATGATATTGATGTGCAGAATACCACCCTAAGGACTCACATGACTGATCCCCACGCGACCTCTAACAGCAGGCTTCATCTCACAACGGATCTGGACTTACCGGGACGGAATACCGGTGATCTGATGTTGAAATGGTCCGACAATGCTGTGCCCCTTGGGTATTACCCCGTTCCGGTCATCAGCATCCGCGGACAGCCGGGGCCTGTCGTGTTGATGCTTGGGGGAACTCATGGTGATGAATTCGAAGGTCCAGCAGCTATCCTTCGGCTTGCAGCGCAACTTGATCCGTTAAAGTTGACCGGACAGGTCATCCTGATCCCAGCTCTGAACGCGCCGGCGGTTCACGCCTCTTCGCGTGTTTCGCCGCTAGATGGTCAAAACCTGAACCGCGCATTCCCCGGAAATGCAGACGGCGGCCCAACCGCCATGCTTGCCCATTTTATTGAAACTGAAATGATCCCGCGGGCAGATGCCGTGATTGATCTGCATTCCGGAGGCAAGGCATCAGTGTTCGAACCCTGCGCGTTGGCTGCACGCACAGACGATGCGCAGCTCACTGCAGCCAATATGGAATTGGCTCGGGCCTTTGGGTTGCCGTTGATCTGGGTACTCGGTGCGAACAACGACAACCGATCTGTTAACTCCGCCGCGGCTCGGGCCAAGATCCCTATGATCGCGGCGGAACTGAGCGGTGGCGGCGGTGTCGACCCTGATGTGACCGATCTTGCTGAGGCTGGCCTGATGCGTTGCCTGCGTCATCTGGGTGTTCTACCCAGCAGATCCTCGGAATCTGTCCCGACGCACTGCGTAGAAATCGCGGACCCAACGCACAGTCTCTACGCCCCTGCCGATGGCCTGTTTGATCGACGCTGCTCCGCCGGACAATATGTCGAGGCCGGAGCATCTGCTGGCACGCTCTTTTTTCCGGCCGAACCGGATCGCCCACCGTTGGATCTGAGGTTTCCAGCTTCGGGTCTTGTTCTTGCCCATGGCAATCGCGGTGTGGTGCGCCGGGGCGATTTGCTGACCTTGGTGGCGCAACCTCTGCCCGAGGGGCCATAGATGCGGACCTATTCGCCATTCATCAACGGGTCATTTCTACCCTGGGCCGCTGAAACACTTCCGAGTGTTAACCCGGCCACCGGCACTGAATGGAGCAAGATCGCACGATGTGGCGCTGAAACAGCCGATCAAGCCATACGAAATGCCGACCGCGCCTTTCGGGAAGGCCCATGGGCCAACACCAGCCCAAATGACAGGGCCTATGTTATTGATCAGCTTGCCGATACTTTGGAGACCCGCTGGCAGGAACTGGTCGAGCCCGAGATCCGCGACAATGGCAAGCGGATCTCCGAAGTACGGGGGCAATTTGCCGGATTGCATAGCTGGTTTCGGCATTTCGCAGCACAAGCTCGCAAAATGCAGCCCGAACAACAGGCAAATACAGTCCTCGGTGTGAGCAGCGTAGGCCACTACATCCCCTATGGCGTGGTTGTGGCAATAACACCTTGGAATTCTCCTTTGATGATCCTTGCGTGGAAGCTGGCTCCGGCACTGGCGGCGGGCAACACGGTTGTTGTCAAACCATCGGAAATGGCGTCAGCCTCAACGCTGGAATTTGCCCGGCTTGTACATGAGGCTGGGTTACCGCCTGGCGTCCTTAATGTAGTGACTGGGCTCGGCTATGAGGTTGGCGAGTCGCTCGTTCGCCATCCATTGACCCGCAAGGTGACCTTTACCGGGTCAGATCTCGGAGGATGTAAAGTCGCCGAAGCAGCGGCGGCGGGTGTGGTCCCGACAGTGCTGGAGTTAGGAGGAAAATCACCGCAGGTTGTGTTTGCAGACTGTGATCTGGACAACACCGTCAACGGCATTCTCTCTGGTATTTTTCTGTCTAATGGACAGACCTGTGTCGCCGGGTCACGTCTAATCGTCGAAGCCAGCATGAAAGAAAACTTGTTGGCAAAACTGCTGTCACGGGCGCGCGACTTACGTCTTGGTGATCCGATGGAGCTTGAGACTCAGATTGCTCCGCTGGCCAATGAACCGCACCTGCGCAAAGTGACCGAAATGATTGCACGGGCAAAGGCGGATGGGGCTGTTTGCCTGTTGGACGGGCTTGAAGCTGCAGCTGGGCGAGACGGGTTTTTTGTTGGCCCAACCATTTTCGACAATGTGACGCCCGACATGCAGCTCTGGCGCGAAGAGGTGTTCGGGCCGGTGCTGGCGGTTACCTCATTTGATACAGAAGCCGAGGCCATCGCGCTGTCCAACGATAGCGACTATGGGTTGGCCGCCGGTGTCTGGAGCACGGATCCCGCCAAAGGCAAGCGAGTGGCCGAGGCTATCGTAGCAGGCACCGTTTACATCAATCACTATCGCAGCGTCGATCCCGCCAGCCCTATTGGCGGGGTCAAGCAGTCCGGATATGGGCGAGAACTTGGCCCGGACGCGATCAAGGATTTCTGTCAGATCAAATCCGTCTGGACCGGCGCAGCGCCGGTCCCGGATCCGTTTCCCTGATCTGTCAGCACCAATACGTACGGAGGACGCCATGAATGACCATTTCGACGCCCCCAAAGGCGATTTTAGAGGCTATGACAAGCAGTCAGTTTGGGCTCAGAAACCCGACCCGGAGCTGACTGAGGTTGGCCCAGGCACCCCATGCGGTGAATATCTGCGCCGGTTCTGGATGCCGGTGGCAATGACAGATCAGGTTGGTGATCTGCCCTATCGTTTACGCATTCTGGGCGAAGACCTTGTACTGTTTCGCGAGAAGAAAGAAGGCAAGCTGGGGCTGACTCACTTGCATTGCTGCCACCGCAACATGAGCCTAGAGTTCGGGATCGTGGAGGATGGCGGCATTCGCTGCTCTTATCACGGTTGGAAATACGGGCTGGACGGCACCATTCTGGAGACCCCCTGCGAACCGCCCGCATCACAGGTCAAGAAAAAGGCCTGTTTGGGGGCGTATCCTGTGATCGAATACAAAGGGCTCGCCTTTGCCTATATGGGTCCTCCCGAAGCCCAACCTCCTTTCCCTGTAATGGACACTTTCGATGATGAGGATGACGAGCTGGTGCCCTACCTGATCAAATCCCCTTGCAACTGGCTTCAGGTCATGGAGAACGCCTGGGATCCGTTTCATGTGGTCTATCTTCATACGCTGGCCGTGCGCAGCCAATTCATCGACGCCTTCGCCGAAATGCCGATGATTGAGTTTCATGCCAGTGCCACTGGTGATTTTTACACCAATGTGCGGCGTGTAGATGACATAGTCTGGATCCGTATCCATGATCATATGCTGCCGTCATTTACCCAGAACGGTGGACATTTCCCAGTGCCAAACGGGCCGCGTTACTTTGGGCGTTGCGGGTTGTCGCGCTGGATCACACCCATTGACGACACGAACACCATGGTCATTGCCTGGCGTCATTTCCGCAACGCTGTTGCCAACGATGACCCGAAGGGCCTGACTGACAAAAGCAAAGTGGGCTTTGGCAAGACCGACTTCTATGGGCAGGATCCCGATCGCCCATATGAAATGCGGCAACGTGACCCTGGCGACTATGATGCCTGGGTCAGTCAGGGGCCCAAAAATATCCATGCGCGCGAAAATCTCAGCTTTTCCGACCGGGGGGTGGCCAAGGCGCGCCGGCTGCTGCGAAATGCCATCCGCGCGCTGCAAAACGGGGAACGTCCGACACAACCGTCTGACAATTTCTTCGGACAGATCATCCCAACCTACGCCGGTGATACGATGCTGAGAATTCCCGTGCAGGAGGGGCGCGACGATGGTGCAGTTCTCAAGGAGATCTCGCATCAGGTGGCCGAGATTTACATGTCCGGCGATCACTTGCAGGGCGATGATCGCAAAGCCTTCATCATAGAGGCACTAAAAACATACGAGGCAAGTTGGTCATGACCAAGCGTATCCCTCACAACCCTGGCCGGGTTGACTGGGCAGGTGAAAACCCGGGCATTTACCTCAAGCAGAACGCTGATCAGGAACAGTATGATACTCTGGCACTGTTTTTCCGCGTTGTGCTCTCGCCTTATGGTCGCGGTCACGCGGCAGTCATCTTAGGTGCACCGGATCGGGCGCAAGGTTGGCCACATGTTCCAAATCTGATCATGACCGACAACCAGCGTTTGATGCGTTGGATCGTGGATGGCTGGGTGACCAAAATGCCGACCTTCGTCGGCAAAGCGGGTCTAGAGGCGATGACCTGGCTCGACTGCGACAGTGTCGAAAAGCGTCCTGGCAATTTGAAGGCACGTTACTCAGAAACATTACGTGGATCAGGCGTCACGGTCGAAATGATCTGGCACGACATGGGTGCACCTTTGCCGGTCGAGGTGACCAAGGAAAACTCGGCCACCAAAGAGCATGAAATGTATTCGGTGTTTCTGGAAGCAAAATCCGCACAGGTCGTGATCAACGGTACGCCCCTGCCTGGCGTCGTTGCCGATCGGCAGTTCTTTGGCCGAACCATGAGCACGGCTTTTCTAGCCTTTTCGGAAACCTGGGTAACGCCACAGGAGGATCTGTGATGCCATTGAACGAGCCGGTCACACCGGGCACCGTAGATTGGACAGGTGAAAACCCGGGCATTCTGCTAAAAGACGACAATGGCGATTTCACAGCGATGGCTTTGTTCTTTCGCGTTGCCTGGTCGCCGGTCGGACAGGGTCAGGTATTGCTACTTTATGGGACACCTGATCAGGTTGAAGGACCGCCAGAGGCTCCAAATGTGATCCTCAGCGACAATCCAGATCTAACCACATTCCTGAAAAAGAACTTCATCAGCAAACTGGCTGCATTTGCCGATGCACCAGCATTTGCCACCATGCCTGAAATCGGCGCACAAGCTGTGCGAACCTCCGGCGATCCGATGAGCCACCGTTATACCGAGACAATAGTAGGTGAGAGCCTGACCGTCGAACTCGTCTGGGAGGGGCTCCAACCGCCACGGGCGCTGGAACTGTCGCCGCATGAGGTTGCCTCGGGCGAACAGAACATGTTTTCGCTACTCGTGCCGGCGCATTCGGCACAGATCATTGTCAATGGCAAATGGCTGCCAGGTAAGCTGGGAACAAGGGTACAGGCCGGCTACGAAACGACCACAGCGTTCCTATATTTCTCGGAGACATGGATCATCCCGCCGGAGGATCCGTAATGCTGCATCCTGCGGATCAACTCGCATTTGACAGGGCAATGGTAACACAGCCGGTCTGGAACCGGTTCAACACGGCCGCCGACGCGTTGGAGCTTGCGGAAAACACACTGCTTCATGCAGGGCCCGCCTTTGCCGATCCCAATCTAATCACGGCCCCGATCCTTAATTCAGCTTGCGTCGCAGCAGTCTGGCAGGGGCTTGCTCGGGATTTCGACCAAGCCGAGGCGATGATCCTAAATGGTGAAATCGAGTTGAAACCCGCGCAGGATCACGATCTTGTCACTCCTCTGGCCGCTGTTGTCTCGGCAGATATGCCGCTACACACAATTTATGATGCTTGGCGTGGGCAGCAACGTGTGTTCACACCGATCAATGCGGGCAGCCGCCCAGCGATGCGGCTGGGTCAGCGATCCAAGGCAGTGTTGGAGCACATCCGCTGGCTCAACACCCGATTTGTGGATGTGTTGGACAATGGGCTCGCCGAAGGTATCGCACTTGTGCCGCTGGCCGTGACTGGCCTGGTGGGGGGGGACGACTGCCATGGACGAACACCCGTTGCAACAGACGCGCTTGTCGCCGAACTGAAAGATCGTACCATTGGCGGGATCAAAGACGAAGAAGTGCTGGCCTTCATGGCCAGCTCGCCGTCGCTGTTTCTCAATCTTTGGATGGCAGCCACAAAATGCATGATGAAGTTGGCCGAAGGTGTCGAAGGTTCAAGTTTTGTCACTGCTGCCGGTGGCAACGGGCGCGAGGTTGGTATCCAGATTTCGGGCTTACCCGGCCAATGGTTTACAATTCAAGCCGATCCACCAAAAGGGAAATTCGAAGTCGATGTGCCCCAGGACAGGGCATTAGGAGCAATCGGTGACAGCGCCGTAATTGAGGCTTTCGGACTCGGCGCCATGGCCATCGAATTGAGCCCAGATCAGAAAAAGGGTCTGGGTGCCTTTCTGCCCGACAACGCTCAAGCGCGCAGTTCCGGCCTATCCGTAGGGACACATCCTTATTTTCGAACACTAGATATTCGACTAGGCAGCACGGCACGAGGCGCGGTGGCCGAAGGGTCGGGGCCGGTAATTGGTCTGGGTATCCTCGACAAGCTTGGCGAAGCTGGCCGGCTGGGAGGGGGTATTTATGACATGCCGGTCACCCCCTTCGCTGTGGCCATGGAAATGTTGGAGAAATGACGGAGTTAAACCGGTTCAGCGCGCATGAATTGGCCCGGTTGATCCGCGAGGGTGAAGTCAAACCGTCTCAGGTGATGGCGGCACATCTGGACCGAATTTCGCAACGGGAACCTGCGATCGGGGCGTTTCAGTACCTCGATGCGGATCACGCCATGGAGCTTGCTCACGCTGCCGATACACTTCCAATCAGTGGGCCGCTCCATGGCGTACCTTTTGTTATCAAAGACATTATCGACACAGAATCCTTGCCAACAGGTTGGGGCAGCGATCTTTATTCCGATCGACAACCAGGCAAAAACGCGACATGCGTCCAGACTTTTCTGAACGCAGGGGCGATCCCAATTGGCAAGACGGTCACAACCGAGTTTGCCTATTTTCGACCGGGCAATACTGTAAATCCGGCATGTCCTGGACATACCCCCGGCGGCTCTTCCTCCGGGTCTGCCGCTGCGGTCGCCGACTTCATGGCACCGCTCGCATTTGGCTCGCAGACAGCTGCCTCTTTGATCCGGCCGGCCGCTTATTGCGGTATCTGCGGCCTCAAACCAACCACCGGTAACTATGATCTGAGCGGGGTTATGGGCTTGTCAGGCAGCCTTGACACGCTGGGAGTTCTGGCAAGAGATCCGCGTGATCTGGCGTTGGCAGATGCCGTTTTGCGTGGAGCAAAACTGACACCGCCACCTGAATACGACGTTGCGTTGCCCCGGGTCAGCCTGATGCGTGGTCCCCATTGGGCGGACGGATCGATAGAGATGCGCGACACCTGCACACGTGCGCTGGCAGCCATTGCCGCGACCGGTGCGGAAACAGGTGAAATCACGCACCCGCCGATATTTTCCCGGCTTACACAGGCGCAAATAACCGTCATGGGGTACGAGGCAGCCCGCCTTCGCAAAACAGAGTACCAAATTGGCGTCCCCGGTATCAGCCAGCAATTCCACGATTTGATAGCCGATGGGCTGCTGGTTACAGAAGACGAATATCTTACTGCGGTTGAGACCCGTAACCGTGCATCAACTATGCTGGATCAAATGTTCCGCGACGTGGATGCGTTGTTGGTTCCCTCAGCTCCTGGTCCGGCACCGGCAGGGCTTGGCGCGACAGGTGACCCGGTGTTCTCGCGGATGTGGACTCTGCTTCAGGTGCCCTCAATCGCCCTGCCCTTTGGTGCGGATCACTCTGGGCTACCGCTTGGTATACAACTGATCGGCCCGTACGGAGCAGATAAGCGGTTGCTGGACATCGCCCAATGGGTGCACGGGATTCTGCAGGTATCCTGCCGAGCAGCATAAATCCCGCTCTCCGGATGCTGTATCAACCGACCAGCGGCAGCAGTATTGCCAAAGACAGAGGGATGCTCACTGCGGCGATCAGGGTTTGCAATGTGACAATCGCTGCCATCAAAGGGGCATCGCCACCCAGTTGCTTTGACAGCGTGTACGCGGATGCACCAGTTGGAACCACAGAATAAACGACAGCAATTTGCAGCACATCCCGGGGCAATCCAATCGCCAACCCAACCACCAGTACCGCTATGGGGAAGACCACCATCTTGCCTAAGAACGCAAGGATAAGCGGTAGCACACTGGCGGCCATAGCGCGCACTCTCAAATTTGCGCCTACGGCCAACAGGGTAATCGGTAAAGCCCCGGCCCCTAAAACGTCTGCTACATCATGTAAAACCGGGATCCGGTCACCGATCAGCTGGTTGGCGCCGAACGCAAGCAATATCGAAATAACATAAGGATTGCGGGCAAGCTCGCGCAGGATTGCAACAGGCAAACTGGTGGCATTGTCGCGTTGCAGTGCACCGACCAGCATGACCACCATTACGATATTGGTGGTCGGCACCAGTATCGCAGTCGCAAGAATAGCGATATCTAATCCTGTGGGACCAAAAAGATTTGCCGCCAGCGCCAGCCCGATGAATGAGTTATGCCGAGCGCTTCCCTGTAGTATCGATGTACCTTGCGGCGCCGCGAACCCAAAAAGGCGCGCACTTATGAAGGCAAAGATCAGCGCCGCAACAAACCCGCCCAGAATGGTAACCGAGTAAAGGCCAAGCGCGGATTTATCGAGTGGCGACAGCGAGATTTTGGTAAACAGCAGACAAGGCATCAGTACCCAATAGACAAGCTTGTCGTTCAGGTTCCAGAAATCGGTGCTGGGGATGCCGCCCTTTCGAAGAGCCAAGCCCAAAGCGATGATCAGAAAGATCGGCAGGATGGAAGTCAGTGTCGTCAGCATGGCGATCCGTGGGCAAAAATGAACACACCCAACCCGACACTTTCAAAGAGTGAAGATCAATGTCATTCGACGCCGAAATTGTACCTCGGTCATCAGGATGCTTCGGACTCGTCGTCTATGACGCCCATTGCATCGATTTCGACCAATAACGATGGATCAGCCAATCCCTGCACGACAACACCGGTCGAACAGTGGTGCACGCCGTCAAACCAGCGATTGATCACCTCGTAAACGGCGGGGCGATAGGAGATGTCGGTGACATAGACGGTAAGTTTGCAGACATCCGCCAAACTGCCTCCGGCTTCTTCCATCCAGCGCTGGATGTTGCGGCAGGCCTGATCTGCCTGTACGCCCGGATCGCCTTCACCAATCAATGTTCCGTCCAGCAGAGTACCAACCTGCCCCTGCATGAACACAAAATCACCTCGGGCCCGGATCGCTTTGGAATAGGTCGCCTGCGCGTGATAGCGGGTTTGGTACTTGTGGATATGTGTGCGGGTCATGACATCCCTTTCTTCAGGTGACGGCGCGAGCCAGATAGTCCTCTACCATGTCACTAAAGCTCTGTTCGACAGCGAATTCGAAACCATCCTTGCATCGCATCACCAATGCCTTGAGGCCAAACAGTTCAGTATAGGTGACAGCGTCTTTGCCGAATGCAGTGTCATGCAGATCCAACGGGCAGGCAATGGCCATCACTTCGCCCGCCTGCGGACCCACTACTTTGAAAAAGGCCAGAGTATCCGAAATCTGCACAATACTGATATTGGCGGGACAATCGGTAGGCTTGAGCTGTGCTCTCAACGTTTGTTCCAAATCCAGCGAAGCACGGGCGATCCAGTGGTCTCGCCCGATGTGATACAGCTCAATCGCATCTTTCTCTGTTCGTCTATTAGGCTTATCGGACAAACGGGGCAAAGCGTCCCCCACCCAGTTTTCAATCGCTGCCAATGCCCCTTTGAGATCGAACAGTGCGTTCAGACTCTGGTTTGTGATCTGTACGTCATAGCTCATCTCAGGACCTCAGTAATTTGCCGTCGGGGTCGTGGAACACCGGCTTGGTAATGGTGACCGGGATCACCCCATCTTTCAGGCGCACATGGGCGGATTCCCCATGCCGCGCGTGCCCGTTTTCCAGCAACGCCAAACCGACCCAACGGTCGTTCACCACACTCCAGACACAGGCGGTGACGAGCCCCTCGGTGGCTTCTTTTCGGCCTCCGGGGGTGAGCGGTGCACCTTCAGGCACTTGTCGATTGGGGTCTTCAGGAAGAATGCCAACCAGTTCTCGCCGGGTGCCGCCACCTTCACGACGCAGCTCAATCGAACGCTTACCCAAATAGTCAGGCTTCTTCTTCGACATGACCCATCCCATACCCAGATCGTGGGCATCTACAGTGCCGTCCACCTCATGCCCCAGTGACAGAAAGCCCTTTTCGACCCGCAGAACGTGGCTGGATTCCGAACCCACTGGCAGAATGCCAAAGGGCGCGCCCGCCTCGATCACTTTGTTCCACAGTGCGGCCATGTGGCGCGGCGCGACGTTGACCTCAAATGACAGCTCGCCAGTGAAACTGACACGCACGACGCGGGCCGGGATCCCAGCCACGGTGCCGTCGCGGAAAGACATGAAAGGAAAGGCCTCAGACGACAGGTCAATATCTGTTCCCAACGCCTGCATGACATGGCGTGCATGGGGCCCGCATATGGTGGCGTTGTTCCATTGGCTGGTCACAGTAGTGATCATGACCTGCCAGTCGGGAAACTCAGTCTGAAGAAGCTTTTCCATGTGCTGGTTGACCGCGTCTGCATGACCCGTCGACGTTGAGACCATCCAACGGTGTTCGTCCAGTCGAAAGACCACCCCGTCGTCCAGGATCAGCCCGTCATCAGACAGCATGAGACCATAACGCCCATCACCGGGTTTCAGGCTGGACATGACATTTGAGTAAAGAAAATCGAGAAAGTGCGGGACATCACTCCCTTTCAGCTCGAATGTGCCGAGGGGGGAGCCGTCATAGACGCCTACACCGTCGCGCACCGCACGACATTCGCAGTTCACAGCCTCCTGCAACCCTTCTCCAGGTTTGGGGAAGTATCCAGGACGCTGCCAACGGGCGCCAGCTTCGTACATCACCGCACCATTGTCCTTGTTCCACTGCGTGACCGGCGTGTGGCGGTAGGGGAACAGCACTGTCTCCTCGCGCAAGCCTCCGATCGCGCCAAAAGAAACTGGTGTGTAGGGAGAGCGAAAGGTTGTCGTTCCGACATCCTGCAAGGGCACACCCTTTTGCATCGCAACAGTACCGATAATGTTGATATTACCGATTTTTCCCTGGTCGATGCCCATGCCGCCGGTGGTATATCGCTTGACGTGCTCGACATTGTCATAGCCTTCACGCAGGGCCAAGTGTACATCGCTAACCGCCACATCATTCTGCAGATCCAGAAATGCCTTTCCACGTTGCCCCGCGACGTCTACGCGCCATAGCGGCTCGATGGCATAGGGGAGGTCCGAACCTCCTTCGATAATCCCGTCAAGCGTCAACTCTCCTGCGGCAGCTCCGACAGCGCGGCAAGCTTGGGCGGCCTGATCGGGTACGAAAGCGGACAACTCCTCATCAAACCGCAGAGTACTTCTGGATTGAGACCACAGATGCACGGTTGGGTTCCAACCGCCGGAATGGCCCAGCAGGTCACAATCGATCCAGGTCTCCGCCCCACTACTGACGGATACTGCACGTACCGCGCGCACCCGCTTGTGACCTCGCACACCTGCGGCGACGGTGCCTGTATGAACGGTGACGCCCTGTGCCATATCCAGTGCGGCTTGCGGCACTGTATCGCGACTGTCTAGGATTGCGACGACCAACACACCTGCTGCCATTAGGTCAGCTGCAACTGCGTAAACGCTGTTGTTGTTGGTAAAAAGAACAACTCGTTGTCCCGGAGTGACACCCCAACGATTGACATAAGCCTGTACTGACGAAGCGAGCATGACGCCCGGCCGATCATTGTCTGCAAAAACCATGGCGCGTTCGGTGGACCCGGTGGCGACAACCACCTCGTCTGCACGCACCCGCCAGCTCCGCTCCAAAATATTGCCTTCTAAGGGTTCCCGTTCATTCACAATCAAAAGATTATGTTCGCGATAGGCCCAGACCGTTGCATTTTGCAGATGGATAACGTTGCCCATCCCACGCAATTCTTCAACAGCTTCAGCCACCCAGTCCAATGCGGATCGCCCGTTGATTTTTAGATCCCGGTTTAACAGGCTGCCGCCCGCCTCTGTTCCCTCATCAGCAATGAACACACGTTTGCCAGCCCTGCCCGCCTCCAGCGCGGTCTGCAATCCGGCAGGTCCCGCACCAGCGATCAACACATCGGCATGGGCATGACGCGCTTCGAAGTGGCCCGAAGTAGGAGGTTGCGAGGGTGCTGCCGCTAGCCCCGCGGCTTTGCGGATAGATGGTTCGAACAGATGCCAGTTGGGCCACTTGAATGTCTTGTAGTAGAAGCCCGCTGGAATGAAACGCCCTAACAGCTGATTAACGCCACCAAGATCAAACTCGGGCGAAGGCCAGCAGTTGACTGAGCGGGCGCTCAGCCCATCGCGCAGCGGCACAGTTGTTGCCGGACGGTTACCCGATGAATCTTCACCGTCCAGCTCGACTAAAGTCGCCGGTTCCTCAGGTCCATGACCAACGATGCCGCGCGGGCGATGATATTTGAAACTGCGGGCTGTGATACGGACCTCATTGGCCAGCAAGGCCGAGGCCAGAGTATCTCCTTTGTAACCTTCATAGGTTTTTCCGTTAAACCGGAACGTCATTGGGCAGGTACGATCTATACGCCCGCCCGAAGCACGACGATTACTCTGAGCCATCGGGTGCCTCCACAATGTCATGGGTTCGGGTATCGCGCCAGATTGTCAGCCATTCACCGCAACCTCGCCCGTGCCACCATTTTTCCTGCACCGGTCCTAACGGGTTCGGTGCTACAGTCAGGTACTCAACCCATTCCGCGTCGCTCACGGCATTTGGATCAGGCCGATCGGCACCGACAGGGCCGCCAAAGATAAATTCACTTTCGCTACGCTTGCCGCAGAATGGGCAGGGGATAAGCAACATGGTCCTGTCCTCTCTATCGGGCGGTTGTGGTGCCGGCTTCCATCACAAAATCCAGATGACGGAATCGGTCGAGGGTAAATGAAGACATCAGCGGATGAGGCTGACCTTTAGCAACCAGATGGGCCAGGGTCAGACCGCCTGCCGGGATCGCCTTGTAACCACCCCACCAACCCGCCGTGATGAACAGCCCCGGCACTTCGGTCTGATCCATGATGGGCGAGGCGTCATGCGCGATATCCAGATGTCCGCCCCATTGTCGCATCAGCTTGAGCTTTTTGAATGACGGGAACAACGACAACATCGTCGTCACAGTATCTTCGAACACGTTTTGCTTGATGTCCCGGCGAAAGCTCTGGCCCATGTCAGGCGCGCCGCCAATTACCATTTCACCCTTGTCAGATTGACTGAAATAGAACCCGCTGTCGGGGCAATTCACGATCACATCGACCAACGGCTGGACTGGCTCGGAAACAAAAGCTGTCAGATTCATAGTTCGCAGCGGCAGCTTCAGCCCGGCGGTTTCCGTTAACGTTGTGGTATGTCCAGACACCGCTACGACAACTTTCTTGGCTCGAATGGTTCCGCGATTGGTTTCGACACCGTCGATCGCGCCGTCTGCACCTCGGATCAGCGATTGCACTGCGGTCTGCTGGTGGATCTCGACCCCCATCGCGTCCGCCGCTCGGGCATATCCCCAAGCCACTGCATCATGCCGGTTCACACCCGCATCGGTATGTACCATGCCGCAAATGATTGGCAGGCGAGCATCAGGTCCTCCGCCAGTCAGCGCGGGAATGCGACGGCGCAATTCGTCTGTATTGATCTGCTCGTAAGTTGAGCCGTAGATGTCCATGACCAATTGCCGTCGCCGAAGCTCTCGCAGCTTGGGCCAAGTCTGTACGACATCTACCATGGTGCGCTTTGAGTGCATCATATTGAAGTTCAGCTCTTGCGTAAGCCCTTCGTACATCGCGACTGATTTGACATAGAACGGGATCGACTCGTCCCGCATGTAGTTTGAACGGATTGTCACCGTATTGCGCGCGATGTTACCGCCGCCCAGCCAGCCTCGCTCCAGCACGGCGACGTCGGTAATGCCAAATTCCTTGGCCAGATAATAGGCAGTGGCCAGACCGTGACCCCCTGCCCCAATCACGACAACTTCATACTGGTCTTTCAGGGGCGGGCTTCGCCAGGCCAAAGGCCAGTTGCGATGGCCAGAGAGCGCGTTTCGAGCGAGTGAGAACACAGAGTATTTTTGCATGTTGGTAATTCTATTTACTAAGAAGCAATGTTCGTCAATAAATAAATTTACCTAAATGCAATCCCCGTTTTGGCGCGCCGCAGCATTTGAACGAGTCATCGCGCGCATCGCGTACATGACTTGTTGCGGTATTTGCTGGTTCGGTCAGGTTATTTCGGGTAGGGTGCGTCATGCAGGTTCGCATCAAACAGTTTCACCAAAACCTAGCCGGAAAATGGTCAACCCGGTCGAAGTGGCCCTGTTTCATCATAAACTGTCGCAGCTCTCCAACATCCTGACTCCATGAGAACTTAGGCGCATAGCGCCTGTTTTTTTACCGCCCTCAATCTCGGGTGGAATTTATGGATGGAAAAGCAATGACAACATCAACTGAAACTATGACGGTTCAGGATACCTATGCACGCGACGGTGTCGTGCTGCTAAGGGATATCCTATCTGACGAATGGCTGACCATACTGCGGCACGCTGTAGATACCGAAATCAAAAAGGGCGACCGCTATTTCGCCTACAAGAACATGCGTGAAACGCCGGGTGTGTTTCAGGACTATTGCCTGAAGTCGGATATCGGCCAGCGCGTGTCTCAGGTAGCTGGCAGCCCATGGACATCGCTGATCTATGACCAAATATTCGTGAAGGAGCCGGGAACGCAGACTCAAACCGGATGGCATACAGATCAGCCTTATTGGCCGGTCTCCGGCCCGATCATGACAATGTGGATCGCGCTTGACCCGGTCGACCCGGACAATGGAGCGCTGGAATTTGTACGTGGTTCACATGCGTGGGGGGCCAAGTACCGTCCGTTCAAAACCGATCAACTCGGTGGTTTTCTACACTATCTGGAACAGGACAATCCCGACTATATCGATATGCCAGATTTTGAGGCAAACCGCGACGACTACGACATCTTCCATTTTGAGAATATGCAGCCCGGTGATGCATTGGCCTTTGACGGGATGACCGTGCATTCTGCTATGGGTAACAGAACCACCACCCGTCGCAGGCGAGGGTATGCAATCCGTTTTGCCGTTGACGGAGCAACTTATGAGCCACGCGATTCCGTCACCGAATGGCTGCATGATGACAGTCTTAAACCGGGCGCGCCGTTTGCCGGTGGACGGTTCCCCGTCATCTACGAAACTGCGTAAATCTGCGGCAGAGGGCTGGATTTCCCAGCCCTCTGCCAAGATCTCAGGCCTTCCGCGCGACGGCCTCCTGTGACGTATTCTCGGCCTCGATAGCACGGTCAAGAACGCGTCGGAATTGTTTGGCGCCCGCATCGAGGCCCAAATCAATATTCGACGTGGTGGCGTTCTTCATACCTTTGTGGACTGCCTCCAGCACATCCTTATCCTCAAGAAATGCCATACGCGCACCGTCATTCATGTAGGTTGACACTTCGGCATCGTCGGCAAGGGAATTACGATGCTGGAACCAGAAATACCTCGTCCGATCCTCATCAATCGGGGTCATGAAATTATATGAGATATTGATGAAGGTTTCAGCAACCGGACTCTTGTCATACCCACCGGTTCCAACCGGCGTGTAAATGGACTTGTTCAACCCGATGGCAGGCATGCACATCTCATAGTGTTGCAAGCGGTCGCATTTGCCCCCGAACGCCACAAGCTTGGAATAGTAAGGTGAAGGCGGTTTGTTCTCAATCCAGCGCGACACGATTACACCGCGATCTGTCTTTTCCACGTTCAATGGTTCTTCGTCCGTCCCTGCCCCCGCAAACGAACTCACGTGCACCCAAGCCACATGGCTGGGATCAAGCAGGTTGTCACAGACCCAAAGGTAGTGGCAATCGATATCCATCACGCCACCATCCGTCATGCCCCAGGTTGTGTTATCGAAATTCTCAATGGGGAAAATCTTGTCAGGATTTGCCAGTGCCGGATCCCCCATCCAGATCCAGAGCAATCGATAGCGGTCAACCACCGGATAAGATCTGACAACCGCACGGCGTGGGGTCATCCCACGCTGGGTGGGGCTGTCTATGCACTTGCCCGAGCAGTCGAAAGTCAAACCGTGATAGCCGCACTCGACTAGATCGCCTATCAGATTGCCCTTTGACAAAGGCAGCTTGCGATGCGGGCACGCATCCTCCAGGGCAACCGGCGCGCCATCCTGCTGGCGATAAAGCACGACGTTTTCGCCCAGAAAGGTCTCGGCCTTCAATTCGCGACCAATATCTTTGCTCCATGCGGCAACATACCAGCAGTTTTTCAGATACATGATCCCGCTCTCCGTTCAATATCTAGCTTGCGCCAATATGGGGTAATTTCCCCGCACTTCGCCATGCTGGATTGGTAATGGGACATATAAGGTCTACTAATTTGACTCGTTTGCGAGCAGCGGGATGTCGGGTTGCGCTTTGGCTTCGGCATGAATCCAGTTCAGGAATTCGCTGACCTTTTGGCTATCCTTCGTCTCATGCCGCCGCACCAGCCAGTAGGACAAAGGCGATTGCGTCAAATGTGGGAACGGTCGCACCAATCGGCCATCACAGAGTGCGTCGATCACGAGCGGCTCACGACCGAGCGCTACGCCGAGCCCTTCGATTGCAGCTTGTACAACCATATTCGACTGCCCCAACCGACGTGTACGCAGCACTGTCGGCAAGTTAAGATCACATTGCCGGGCCCAGAATTCCCACGTCGGGTTAGCCGCACCATGACGTAGGTTTTCATCCACAAGCAGTGTGTGACGAGACAAATCTTTGATGCCATGAAGATCGGGTAACAGAGCTGGAGCACAGACAGGAAAAAGCCGTTCTTCCATCAACAGATCGGCCTGCAACCCCGGGTACTCACCCAGCCCATACCGAATGCCGATATCCGCATCGGCACCAGAAAAGGGGTGCTGCCCGGTATCTGTAGCGATCGAAATCGACAGGTCGGGATGCGCCAAATCAAAGTGAATAAGCCGCGGAAACAACCAGTTAAACGCAAAGCCCGGCAGACATGAAATGACTATTGTTCGGTCGCTGCGAGTTTTATCCCGCAACTGAGCGCAGACGTCAGAAATACGCCCCAATCCATCGGATATAGCCAGAGCCAGCTGTTCGCCCTCGCGTGTGGGACGTGACTGACGCGCACCGCGCACCAGCAATTCTCTGCCAAGCCATTCCTCCAGCGACCTTACATGCTGGCTTACCGCACTTTGACTTACACCCAGCTCTTCGGCTGCTGGCGAAAAGCCGGAATGGCGGACGACCGCCTCAAAAGCGCGAAGCGCCGAATATGGCAAATTCAGGATCATATTAGCTATCCTAATGTCAGGCATTACTTCTTTCAAATGGATTAGAGTCGATACAGGGCTCTAGATTTCTAAGATCAAATCTTTGGGGGTACTGATGTCCGACACAACGCCCGGGCTAGGAGCGCTAAACCTTCTGGTGAACTGTGCCCATGCAACAGCGGGCGACCGGTTGCTGATCGCCTACGAGCCTCCGCAGTTCGGGTATTTCGACTCAAATTGTGTAGACATCGTCAGCCAGGCGGCACAGCAGCTAGGGCTAATTGTTGATGCGGTTGATGTGGGTTTCAACCCTGACAACCCCCATCTCTCGCCCGACCTTCTTGTCCGATTTCGGGCTGCAGACATCATCCTGTTCTTGGCGCGCTTGGGCGATCAGTTGCGGTTTTCGGACATGCCGCGGGGCAAAAGGATCATTGTCAGTTTTGCGGTGAACAAAGAACTGCTGGGCTCGGGGTTTTCGAACGGCCACCACGATGCGTTTCTGGAACTCAAGTCAGACGTCAATGCGGTGCTTGATGCGGCAGACGAAGTCCGGATCACCTGCCCGCTGGGTACTGATGTACGTGGACACCCGATTATGGATCTGAAGCCCACTGGGGATACCTCGATCCTGCGCTTTCCAATGTCCGTCTTTACACCGGTTCCAGCACATAGTTTTTCTGGCAGGGTGGCCGTCAGTTTTCTTACCGGGACCGGGTCGAGGTATTATGACAATTATACTATCGAATTCGACGAACCGGTTTTTGCAATCATGGAAAATGGCCAGCTAACGCGGTTTGACGGCGACCCTGCTAATGTTGCAAGGGCTGAGGCCCACTATGATCGGGTTGCCGGGCAGTTCGACATAGCTCGTAATTTCGTACATTCATGGCATGCTGGGATTCACCCAGGCTGCGGATATCCCTGGGATATGCGAGAAAATTACGAAAGATGGGGCGGGTCTGCTTTTGGCAATCCGCGTATTCTGCATTTCCACACTTGTGGAGCTTATGCCCCCGGTGAAATCAGCTGGAACGTAATCGATCCGACCATTGTGATCGACGGCGAGACTTACTGGGACAATGGTGTTTTTCACGCTGAACGGCTGCCTGCTGGACCGTCAATTCTCGATCGCCATTCCTGCGCGGCGGCATTGTTTGCTGATCCTGATCTGAATATAGGATTGCGTGCGGTTGTCTGATCATTCCTAGCTTGATCGAATCGCGCCCAGATAGGATGATCTATTGTTAATAGGACCCGATCAAGTTGGTCTTATGGTGCGGAGCACTCCCGTCTCCGGTGCCGGTATGTACGAAGAGGGCAAGTCCCCCCGCACCGGCAAAATTATGGAACCCATATGTCAAAAGCTATCGTTACGCCGCTGACTCAGGCCTTGGCCGAAGGAAAACTCACGCGCGAAGAACTCAAAGGATTCATGCAACGTTCAAACGGACCGGGATTGCGCCATCTGGCGCTTTGGATCCTGTTGCTTGCGTTTACCACGACGCTGATAACACTTGCCTGGAACAGCTGGCTGATCTGGCTGGCAATGTTCCTTCAAGGCGTTGTCCTGGTGCATCATTTTTCGCTGCAGCACGAATGTGTGCATTACACCGTGTTTCGGACACGCTGGCTGAATGATTTGGTTGGTCAGATCTGTGGGCTGATCATCATTCTGCCGCACCGGTTTTTCCGGTACGAGCATTGCGACCATCATACCTATACCCAACTCACCGGCGAAGATCCTGAACTTATCCCTATGCCCAACACGATTGGACAGTATCTTCTTTACCTTTCAGCCCTGCCCTATTGGCGCGGTAAGTTCACCGAAGTGTTCCGACATGCCCGCGGACGGCTGAACGAGACAGAGTTGCGCTTTATCCCCAAGGTCGAGCACAAAGCGGTTTTTCGGGACGCGCGCAGGATGCTTGCCATTTACACCACCATTTTTCTAGCCATGGCTCTGACCGGCTGGTGGGGCCTGATCTGGTATTGGATCATTCCACTGTTTCTGGGGGAACCAGTTATGCGATTTGTGCGAATGACCGAGCATGTGGGGCGACCAACGGTTGCCCAGATGTCGGAAAACACCCGCACCAATCTGGTATCAACACCGATGGCCTTTCTGTGCTGGAACATGAACTATCACGCGGAACATCATTACGTTGCATCGGTTCCATTCCATTCGCTGCCGCGTTTGCATGAAAAGCTGAAGGATCACATTTTTGTCGAAAGAGGCGGCTACTTGGCAGCGCATCGTGACATTCTGCGGCAAATTTTGCGGCGTGAACCCGAGCAATCGGCAGAGGTTTGAGCGATGGGAAATGAGAAACCATGGCGCGACCTGATCGATGTTGCGAAGCTGGAAAAGAACTGGGTCACGCGCGTTGAGATCGGACCACGGCTAATTGCCGTTTATGATACGCCAAGCGGTGTTTTTGCCTCGCTGGCGCTGTGTAACCATGGCGGCGCTGATTTATGTGACGGCTACTTCGATGGACACGTGATTGAATGTCCGTTGCATCAGGGCGCGTTCGATGTACGAGACGGCAAACCCGTGTCAGCACCCGCAACGCGAGCAATGCGCATTTTTGACACTCGGGTCGAAAATGGAATGGTTCAGGTCAGGCTTTGAATGTGTCCACATACCTGTCAGCCATGTGCGTTAGGCAAGCGCCGGTATTCCGGGCATAGCCACATATCCGTGTAATGCTTCAACCCGTCGGATCCAATTTTGAACCGACGGGTACGGGGACAATGGAATGTTGCCCTGATAAGCTAACGCTGTGTACGGGTAACAGGCCAGATCCGCCAGGGTCAGCCTGCCACACGTCAGCCAAGGGCTGTCTGACAATTGCCGCTCCATGATCTCCAGCGACGCCTCGCCCAGTGATTGCGGTCCGATCAGATCAATATCCCGTTCAAATAAAACAATCGCTCTGGCTGTTGCCATGCCGTGAAATATCTCATTGACCGAGAATGAGAGCCACTGCTGAATCTCGCCGTGTTCTTCCGGTGTTCTGGGTCCCCAATTCTCAGCATCGTATTTCTGTGCCAGGTACAACATGATTGCCGTACTGTCGCGCAGAACAAATCCGTCATCATCGATAACAGGAACCTTGTGCAGCGGGTTTATCCGCAGAAACTCTTCCTGTGTCTGTTCACAGTTCAGCAGATCAATATCGATGAGCTGATATTCAAGCTTCAGCATCGACAACAACAATCGGACTTTGTGGCAGCTACCAGATAACTTGAAATCATAAAGACGTATCATTCGGGTCGTCCGACCTATCGTTTATCCGATCGTTTTTCGAGGCGGGCAAAGATACGGCTGAGGCCGAAACAGACGATGAAATAGAAAGCTGCCGTTGTGATCCAGGCCTCAAAGATCATACGTGAGGACGCAACAAGTTCGACGGTCTTGTATGTCAGTTCCTGTACTGAGATCAGTGACAAGATCGAGCTGTCCTTAATCAACGAAATAAATTGGTTTGCCAGCGGCGGGACCACTTTCTTCAACGCTTGAGGCAGGACTACATAGCGAAGTTCCTGTAGTTGACTCATCCCGATCGAACGCGCGGCTTCGCGCTGTCCTTTCGGAATTGACTGAATACCCGCCCGGATAATTTCCCCGACAAAGGCGCTTTCAAACAACGCCAGAACGATGACTCCGGAAACCAGCGAAGGGAAACGCCGCATTTCACCAAAAAAGAAAGTCCAGACCTGGTTGTTCTCTTGCCGCGCGATCCCACGCGCCCAGCGTTCAAGATTCAGGGCGTCAATCAGTTGTTGGGACAGGAAAAAGAAGAAGATAAAGACGACAACAACCGGTGGCACGTTGCGCAAAAACTCGAGGTAGGTTCGGGCCAGCATCCGGATTGTCAAATTAGCTGAACACCGGGCAACGCCCAAAATAGTGCCCAACAGAAGGGCCAGAATGCCGGAATAGATACTGATGCGGACGGTGGCAGCTAGCCCCTGCAAAAGCAGGTTGGCAAAGTACTCTTCACGACTTGAATGCCAGCCGACGATATATCCAGGAATAAGCTCCCAGCGCCATTTGTAATTGAGCGTGCCTTCGATCGACAGCCAGATATACCCGAAAAAGGCAATCAAAATCGCCATGATCAGGTAGTCGGGCCATCTGAGCTTCTTGATGAAATTCTGCACCGGGCGCGCTCCGCGTCAATCTCGGGGGCGGTGCACCCGCCCCCGGTTAGTTTAGTTACTGCGCAACCTGATCAGCCCACTCTTCGGTGGCGAACCAATAGTTGTGACGCTCTTCCAGCCAACCGGACCGCCATTGCTGTGCAATCCAGTTGTTGAAAAAATTCATGGCATCCGGATCACCTTTGCGCACCCCAAAGGCCTCACCGCGCGGGTCATAGAGATTTTCGAACGGAACGGACAACGTTTCAGGATTGCGCCCCGCTTCGCGGTTTGGAGTCGGTTGCGCAGCCATTGATGCATGCGCGTTGCCGTTTAGAACTTCCTGGGTCGAGGCCCCGTCCTCATCGAACAAAAGCAAGGTCGCATCAGGGAAGTTCTGTGCGATCACCGCAGCCGGGGTCGCACCGCGGCGGGCGGCAAAAGTGATCTCTGGTTTATTGAAATCTTCCAGTGTCATGCCTTCGGTCATCGATTTGTTGGCAAGGATGGCCAGACCTGAATAGGCGTAAGGATCGGTAAAGTTGATGGTCAGGTTTCGCTGCGCGGTCATCGACATACCTGAGATAATCACGTCGAAATTGGACGACACCAACGCAGGGATGATGCCATCCCAGGCGGTTGGAACGAATTCGACCTCGACCCCCATGTCTTCGGCCAATTTGCGCCCAACATCCAGTTCGAATCCGATCAGCTCACCATTATTGTCACGCATCGACCACGGCACGAACAGTGAAAGACCAATCCGGATCACCCCGTCCTGCTTGATGGTTTCAATCACACTTTCACTGGACAGTTCCTGGGTCGCGCTTTGCGCCCAGCTTGAGGTCGCCAGTCCAGTCGCCACGACCGCACCCAGGGCTACCCCGAGCATTCTGCGAGAAAGCTTCATATTGGTTCTCCTTGTTGTCCGACAATTTGTTCAGGTTTATTGGTCGACGGCATATTTCTTCTCCAGATAGCTCACGCCGATCGACAGGATCAGGGTCACCACCAGATAGACCAATGCGATGGTGAACCAGATTTCGAAACTCATGTAGGTGTCAGAAATGATGTTACGTCCGAAAGTGGTCAGTTCGGCCACCGCAATCACGCTGACAATTGCTGATGATTTGATCAGATGAACGACCTCGCCGGTCATCGGCGGGAGCATGAACCGCACCGATTGTGGCAGGATGATGTAACGATAGATCTGAAAGGGGCTCATCCCGATGGATTTGGCCGCTTCCCACTGACCCGTGGGGATGGCGTTGATCCCCGCCCGCAAAATCTCAGATATCAACGCAGAATGAAACACCGCCAGGGTCAAGATACTCGCGGTATAACGATTAAACCCGAAGATCGGACCCAACACATAGTAAAAGAGATAAAGCAGAACCAAGAGCGGGATGTTCCGGATAAGCTCAAGATAGCCAACCGCAACCGCTGAACCTACGACCAATCCGGACAGCCGCAATAGCGCCAACAACAATCCCAGAACGGTTGCCAGCAAAAAGGCCGTGACGGATAGTTGAATAGTGGCGACCAGACCAATCGGAATTTCGCCCCACTCGAACCCAACCTCGGTATTGCGGTACAGGAACTGTGGTACGCGGTACCACTGCCAATTATACCCCATGCCCTGAGCACCAGCATAAGAGCCATAGGCAATCAAACCTACGATGATTGTATAGATAGCGATCGATACGGGTACTGAGCCAAAAAACCTCTTAATGACCGGCGGTTTCGGCAGCGCCTGACCTGTAGGTCCCGATATGCCCAGATCGCTCATATCAGTGTTCCAGAATTTGGTTTAGGAACAAGCGACAGCGTTCGCTTGAGGGGTTGGTAAAGAACTGTTCCGGCGGCGAAACTTCGACAATTTGCCCCGCTTCCATAAAAACCATCGTATCAGCGACCTTACGGGCAAATCCCATTTCATGGGTGACGACGACCATGGTAATACCGGTCTCAGCAAGTTCAACCATCACATCCAGCACTTCGTTGATCATTTCGGGATCAAGGGCAGAGGTCGGCTCATCAAAAAGCATGATCCGGGTTTCCATGCACAGGGATCGTGCAATGGCCACCCGCTGTTGTTGTCCACCAGATAGTTGAGCCGGGTATTTATCTGCTTGTTCAGGAATGTGGACCCGGTCCAGATAATTGCGCGCAGTCTCTTCGGCTTGAGATTTTGATACCTTGCGCACCTTCATCGGTCCGATCATCAGGTTTTCAAGAACCGTAAGATGCGGAAACAGATTGAACTGTTGGAAGACCATCCCAACTTCTTGCCGTAATTCGCGGATTTCCTTTATGCCTTCATATACTTCGATCCCATCGATCACGAGACGCCCGGAATTGTGCCACTCCAAACCATTGAAACAGCGGATCAACGTGGATTTCCCCGAACCGGACGGGCCGCAGATCACCACCTTTTCACCCTGATGAACACTCAGATCAATGTTCTTAAGCGCATGAAATGAGCCATAGAATTTATCCAGGTTGGTTACCTCAATCATGGGAGAAGGTTGGTTCATGACCGGCCTGTCGTTTCGGGAGACCACACTTTCGGGTGTCCTCGTGAGTGGATGAAATCAGAGGTGAGAAAGCTACCGCCCCGAAAATCCGTCGGGAAATTCTGTTGCCGTGGCTCGATCCGGGGATTGCCCAGATAGCAGCCGTTGGCTTGGCGATGCGATTGAGTGGAGCAATCGGGCAAGGCCATAGAATCCTCAAATCTGTTGCACGCTAATTAATATGGTTGCTTAATATGCAATATTCGTCAATAAAAAACTCAACGGGCAGGTTTTGGCTGCCTAAAAATTGAGCTGACGACCAAGGGAGGAAACATAAATGTCTGCCTGGATTCGGATGATTTCTGACGAAGAAGCCGACGATCAGCTAAAGGCCACATTGGATATGGCACGCACGCCGCACGGGACGGTGGATAATGTCATGCGCGTGCATTCCCTGCGGCCCAACACAATGAAAGGGCATGTTATTTTGTACCGAGCGTGCCTGCACGATCACGCAAACTCCATACCGATGTGGTTTCAGGAAGTCATCAGCTCTTACGTGTCGACCCTGAACAACTGCCCCTACTCCTATGCCAACCACTGGGCAAACGCTCGGCACCTGATTGATGACAATGTGCGCGCCGATGAAATTGAGGCTGCGCTAAAGGCCCACCAACCGCAGGATGCTTTTGAAGGGGCACACCTTGCTGCATTGATCTATGCCGAGAAACTTACCCTAGCACCCGGAACGATGGTTGAGACGGATGCAACCACACTGAAAGTTGCAGGTTGGGAGGATGGCGAG
The DNA here is from genome assembly GCF_059611025.1 of Ruegeria sp. CDSB114. Classification (NCBI taxonomy): domain Bacteria; kingdom Pseudomonadati; phylum Pseudomonadota; class Alphaproteobacteria; order Rhodobacterales; family Roseobacteraceae; genus Ruegeria; species Ruegeria sp. CDSB114. Next base: position 26,154 of record NZ_JBXWOT010000003.1, on the reverse strand, counting down.
ATCCTCGAAATCAACCAGATTGTGAGCTATTTCAACTATGCCAACCGTTTACTAAACGGTCTGGGCGTCACCACGGATGGGGATGTCGTGGGTTACTACGCCGACGAGTGACAGGATGTATCATGCAAGGTGACACTCCGGGAAGACAAATTGATCGCGCCATCGGCGCATCGCTAAAAGAGCTGCGCCAAAGCCGGAAGCAATCAGCCCGCCGACTTGCCGAACAGTCTGGCATATCTGCGGCGATGGTAAGCCGCATAGAGAATGGATTGGTTTCGCCCTCGATCGACACATTGGCCGCATTGGCCGAGGCGCTTGAAGTTCCCATCGTCTCGTTGTTTCGCGATGCACGAACGGATCACACCGACTATACCCTCGTCCGTCACGGTCAGGGATTGAAATCCACCCGGCTGGCGAGCGGTCATTCCCATGAGTATGTCAATCTCGCGCTACATTCCCGGAAAGATCTGAGGTTTCAGGCACGCCGTGTAACCCTGCTGCGTGACGAGGGCCATCCACCAACCTACGTGGGTCACGGCGTTGTCTTTGTTCAGGCGATCGAGGGGCAGGCGGTTTATCGTTATGGTGAGGCCCGGTTCACTTTGTCGGCGGGGGACAGTATCAGCGTGGATGCCGAACTGAACCATGGATTTGAAGAAGTTTTAACACCCGAATTTGTCTTTTTGACCGTGCAGGCCGAGCGCCCGTAATGACCTGCTGATATGGCCATTCCAGCCGAACTTGATCTGACACGCGGACCGATCTCGGCGCATTTTCGAACACTGGCAATTCCTGCCGCAGTCGGAATGCTGTTCAACACCCTCTACAACGTCGTGGACATGTTCTTTGCTGGGCTTTTGTCCACCAGCGCACAGGCCGGGTTGGCACTGGGGTTTCAGGCGTTTTTTATTGCCATATCGGTCGGCGTTGGGCTTGGGGCCGCGATGAGCGCTCTTGTTGGAAACGCTCTGGGAGCCGGCGATCATCGCAAAGCCCGTCGGCTGGCAGCGCAAGGAATGAGCTATGGACTCATAGCGTCCGGCCTATTGGCATTGGCTGGGCACTGGTATGGTCCAGCTCTGATCCGGCTGGTGTCTGAGCCGGGCGCATATCGTGATGCGGGGCTGCGTTACTTCTATTGGTTGCTTTTGGCTCTGCCTGGGTTCTTGCTGGCGTTTGGGTGCAACGGTATCCTACAGGCGCACGGCGATGCGGTTTCGATGCAGCGCGCACTCGTGGTCGCATTTTTTGTCAATATCGGTCTAAACCCGCTGTTGATCTATGGCATTCCAGGTCTGGTTCCCGGCATAGGCTTCGATGGTTTGGCTGTCTCGACCGTCATCAGTCAGACCGGCGTCATGGTCTTCATGGTCCGGCAAGTACTCGGACGGCGAAGGATGAGGCGCATACGATTCCGAAACTTTGCCCCACGTTTGGAAAAGTTTGCCGAAATATCTGTCCAGGTTCTACCAACAGCCACATCCTTCATGGTGATGTTGCTGTCAGGTTTTGTCATGCAGTTCGCCCTGAAAATCTTTGGGGAACACGCAATCGCGGGCCATGGAGTGGCAATTCGACTTGAACAGATTCTACTTTTGCCGGTGCTTGGTGTAACCGGGGCGCTGCTACCAATTGCGTCCCAAAATTTTGGAGCCCATGAATACGCGAGAGTAAGGGAAGCAGTATTTTATTGCTGGAAAGTTGGCTTCATCATGACAGCTATCGCAGCGCCTACTCTATGGATATTTGGAAGACCCTTGCTGCGGCAGTTTACTGATGACCCCGAAGTCATCCGCGTTGGAGTGAGTTACTTGCGCGTCGACAGCCTGATACTGCCTTTCTATATGATGCTTTTTTCGATCAACTCTCTTTTGCAGGCTTTGAAAAGACCAATTTGGACGGTGTGGATCAGCCTGTATCGGCAAGGGTTTGGGGTAGCCTTTTTTGTCTGGGTTTTTGTTTGGCTGCTGGGCTTTAACGAAACCGGTGTTTGGTTTGGCACCGCGGCTGCCGTTGTGACAGGATGGGCGATCGCTCTTATCGTGACCACACATGTAGCACAGCGCGAGATAGGGGGGTTTTGGGTGTTGTCACGTTAACATCCAGTCCACAAAGAAGTGCCCATGCTCAGATTTCAAGCTGCTTGGGAGGCGACATTCCAGGCATCAAATGGATAGTGCCAACTTGTTTGCGCGTTCTGAACTGGTTACCGCTCACGCATGAAGATACCGTTCAAAAGGCCGCGCCTGAAGGGCTATCGTTTTTCCGCGAGAGATCATCGCCTAAGCCGCCTGGATTTACCATCGTTTTGCGCTCAGTACTGCTCAGGTTAAAATTCTGCGCGCTGCGCGCAGCGTTACGGTCAGCGGTCTGAACTTGATGACCCAGCGGCGGAGGGTCGCGTAAGAAATATCGACCCCGCGATGCAGAAGCCTCGCGCCTACTTCACGCAAGCTCGAACATAAAGCCACACAGCCTGGGGAATGATCCGAGAAGGAAATCGGTGACGCTTGTAGGTGATGGACGATGGATTCATCGATGCCACCTACGACCAATTCCAAGCATGAGTAACCAAACAACGGTTAATGTGACAACACCTCTGAATGGGTTTCCACAGATCGATTGGATTTAATTCCGGATCGCGAATGCGAGCAAGCCTTCCAATCCCCCATCTCGACTTCGACGCCGCTTTCGATTCCGGCAACATTCAGCTCTTTGAACATCGCATCAAAGTCCGCAACGTGGAATGTTCAGCATGAAGCCCCGGTCTCCGGGATAGTAGTCGCTGTCTTTCGGGAACGTCGAAAAGATTGTCACGCCGCGCTCGCTGATCCAGGATTGCATGGTGGGCGAAGCCGGAGTTGACGGGATTGATAGATGGGTCCCATATCATTCTGCTAGTCTAGCCGGATCATCAGATATGAAGAAAGATCTTCCAATTCCACAAATTTGTGCAGTGTTAGATCTCCTTTGGTTAGTTTCGGTTAGGATCGTTCTTCTGGCCGATGACACAAATCGCCGGAGTGGCCCCGCCAAAGATCTCGATTTCGGTCACGTTCTCGAAACCAACAGCGTGGAGCGCTTCCTCGATGCTGGCGATCATGCGTCGCGCAGCACCCGGGCCATCCGCGTCCAGCCGTGGTTGATAGGTGGTCAGGCAAAGCCCGCCAGTATCCAATGCTTCATATACTGCACCAAAAAACCCGTGTTTGTCGCTTTGAAACTGTATGACGTTCAGCGAGAAGATGCGGTCAAATGCGCCCGGCCAGTTAGCAAGGCGGTCGATCCCGCCCTCGATCAACGTGACTCTGTCTGCAGCACCCTGTTCTCTTAACCGATTGCGAGCCTGCCGGATCATCACCTCGGAATGGTCAAGACCGACCACCCGCCCTGACGTTACAACAGAGGCACATTTAGCGAGGGCCAGACCGGGGCCGCAGCCGATCTCAAGCACGCGGCTATCGGGCGACAGAGCCATCAAATCGACTGTTCTGTCATTTCGGAAACGGTTCGATTGCCGCGCTGCCATGATCCGTCCCGCCAACGCACCCAACAGGCCCGATGGATGCCGAAACTGTGCGACGATCTTCGGTTTCATCGACACTACGCGTTACCCGCGCGAGACACCCACAGGGGCATCGCCAGCAACCCGCCAGTCGAAAGACCGAGAACGCCAAGGGCAAGCCCATGGCGATACGCCATCTCGGGAAACCCCAGAAGGTCCACCGCAAAAGAAATCCACGACCACAGGGCGGCGACACCCCATATAAATAGTGCGACAATGACGATGCCGAGGGTCTTGCTGTGACGTTTCGAGTGCTGAATCATGTTAGCTCCCCTTCTCCATCATGATTTCAAGCGCGTCGTTGAGACTGGCCAACAGCTGCGCCGAAGCTGCGACATCATGCGCTGCCATGGCCTCGGCCAACGCGGCCATCGGTGCGTCTTCCCGGTCCTGCATCTCGGCAAAAAGATCAATGCCAGTTGGGGTGGGCAAATAGAGTACTGATCTCTTGTGATCGGGATTGTCCTGCGCGTGGGCAAGACCCTTCTCCAGTAGGGTATTCATGTTTTTTTGCACATGCTGACGCGAGACACCTTTGGCTTTGGCGATATCGGGCACCGTTTGCGGCGCCTTGAAGATCAATGCCTGAAGGACCGCCCGCATCGACGGATTGATATCCAGATCGGCGTGCAGAGCTTCGGCAACGGATTTGAGCCGGTTGAACGCTGTCCTTATTTCTCTGATCAGCGCGGTGAGTTCTTTGTTTTGCTGCGTCACGCGGGGGCTCCGGGATTCTATTTGACAACTTAGGTGTCATTGTGAATTATGACAACTTAATTGTCAATATGGTGATGCTACTCATGTTCACGCAAACCCATCTACTGATCGGAGCCGCAATCTTCGCGAGGCCGGGACGCACTACGGTTGCTCTGGCTGGTCTGATGGGCGCGTTAGTGCCTGATACCGATGTCTGGGCGATGTTCATGGTCGAGCGGCAGCAAGGGGCCAGCGGATGCCAAGTGTTTCATTATCGGTACTGGGAGCAGCCGTGGACAACGCTTCAGATGCTGCTGAACTCGATCCCCTTGTATCTCGCCCTTATCGCCCTGGGCCTCACCGGTCTGATCCTGCCTGCCGTTTGGTCACGTAAGATCGCGCTGATCGTGATCGTGTTCGCCAGCTCCGCACTGCTGCATGTGGGGATTGATTTTCTGCTGCACCATGACGATGCGCGCGCGCAATGGATGCCTTTCTCGGGCTGGATCTTCCGCTCACCAGTTTCCTATTGGGAACCTCGATACTACGGTCGGGTTTTCATGGTACTCGAGATCGGCTTGGGGCTCACTCTCGCCGCATTGATCGGCCTGCAGTTTCAGTCAAGGTGCGTGTGGGCGGCGGTTGCAATTGTGTCGCTTGGTTACGCAGGGTCGATTGCCGCTGCTCTGGTGTCTGGTGACGACCACGTGCGGGGGCCAGGGTCCTGCGAAATCCTCAAACTGGATGCTGGGTCGATGCTCACGGCCGGTGCGGGCAAGTCGATGATAGGCGCGCGCGGAGATGGCCATTATTAAAGATCATTTCATGCGATGGCGTTGGAAAATGTGGGGCGCATGGTGCATCCTTGCAGCTACCGGCGTGGCGTATGGGGTTTTCGCTATCGCAGCAAGTATTGGCCTTGCTGAAACTGACAAGATGCGCGCGCTGCCGTTGCCATTTCAAATCCATGCTCTGGCTGGTGGAATCGCATTGATCGCCGGGATAATGCAGTTCAACCCTGCGATACGAACCCGTTTCATTCGCGCGCATCGCTGGGGTGGCCGCATCTATGTCTACAGCGCATGTCTGGCGAGCATCGCGGCGGTACTCAATGCTGCATTCTTCGATGTGAGCTGGGCCGCAAGATTGTCGTTTTTCCTGCTGGGATTCTTTTGGCTCCTGTCCACGCTTTTCGCATACAAGATGATCCGGAAACGCAATGTTTCTCTGCACCGTGAATGGATGTTGCGAAGTTATTTCCTGGCGTTTTTCTTCGTGACATTCAGCTTCTGGGTGCCGGTCCTGGCAGGCGACAATCTGGGAACAGGCACGGCATATTTCATCGCTGTAGCGATGAGTTGGGTCCCCAACCTCCTACTTGCAGAAGTATGGATTCGAAGAACGCGCGACAGAGGCAGCGCGTCAACAAGTTGACCGAACGCGAGATTTGGTATTTTGCCAAGGAGCCGATATGCGTCGGGCGCGCAGCGTTTGTCAGAATGGGCTCTTTGCGATCATGCGGCAGTGCAGATCACCGCTTCGGTGGAAGACGCCCGTGCCGACGTGACGGCCCTAAGGAGACATCCAAAGACATACCGCGATACTGCGGTTGCAACCCTCTTTCCAGACATTCGCTGCAATCGCAATAACTCGACATTTTCGAACACATGGATTGTGGGACAAGGCAGTCTTTCGCAGTATGCGGGCCAAGGGCTGATTTACGGAACTTTAAGACTTCTGGGTCCTTTCTCCCTGGACTGAAGGAGATGCTACCATCGCGTTATCAAAGCACCAATGTGTGCGGCCGAGTTTGAGGCGATTGCAACTTCTGAGGTGCGAGCTCGACATGCGCTTAACCATTCAGTTGAATCTGTTCTACCATCAAGACTCCCTGACTTCCGCGCTTAACCAACAGAGCCTGTGCCAAAGGTCAGCGTCTTCTGGGCAATACTACCTGGGCCTGCAAGCGCAATCTGAGGCCCTCCGCACCCACCTCGGGTGCCTCCAGCCAATAGCCGGCACCTGCTTGCAGATTGACCGGCAGTGTCCCCCATTGGACTAAGCGCGAGACCGAGGCATTTATCGGCACGGCCCAGGTTTCAACCTCCCAGTCATAGGTGCTTTCGCTTTGCAGTGAATAGGTCCAGGCACCTTCAGTGGAGTAAGCAAGAAAAGGTTGGAGAAAACTTACATTCGTGGGGTTTTCGGGGTGGCTCTCAAGATCCCACAGATGATTGGCCAGCGCACCATAGGTCCACGGCCCGGTCTGACGCAGGGCAATGCCGGTGATCCCGGCTGCCCATGTGTCGCTTGACACGTCGCTAAAGGTTGGTAGCCGCACGACCGGACCAATGCCCCATGTCAGATCCCCTGTTCCTGTGGGAGAAAACCACGCGGAGAACAGAATATCGCCGACCCCTTCCTGACGCGTCCCCGGCACAACGTCCTCCTGCCAGATGTAAGGAATGATAGTACGGGTGATCAGGTTTAGGTCATTGTTAAGTTCAAAGGGCACGACCGGCTGAAAGTTCAACGTGGTGCGCGACCCCTGATCAGAGACACCCAGGTTATCATCATAGTTCAACTGAAACGGGACCGAGATAATGGCAGCAAGCGGGTTGGCCAGTTCCTGGGCCAAATCGGCGGCCTCGTCTGCAACGGTTGAGGTTCCTACGCTGGCTGCAAAAAACAGCCCCACAAGTGCATGGGATCGACGCATAGCCGTGTACTCCTTTTGAAGGGCGGGATGGGCGAGTGGCCTAGTTGATCGGTTCCACCGTCGGGAACAACCACCTACCGTTCAGGATTGCATCCTCTGGCTCGTAAAGGCGGACCGCGTAGTTCCACCCCGGAGTGATCGGAAGGCAGTTCACGCGGCCGTCGTCGCACCCACCAAAATGGAGTGTGACTGATCCGTCTTCCGCGGCTTGGGCCGTATAGCCGTTGTAGCTGTTAACACCCAGATCATTAGCAGCCAGGAAACCCTCGCCATTATAGACGGTCACCGACCAGAACGCCCGAACCGGGACATCCTTAACTATAACCGCGTGTGGCGTTTCTCCATCGTTCGCATCGACCGCGCCCAACAGGTAAATCGCTGCCTCTGGGGGCAAGCCGCCCCAACCCGAGAGCGCCCCAACCAGAAACTGAACCGGGTCAACGTCCTCTTTGGCTCTACCAAAGGCACGCGACGTATCGATGCCCAGCAGGGACAAATCGCTGATTGCCTGACGCGCTACGGCAAGTTGTTCGGTATTCCAGTTGGGCGCATCAAACGGACCAGTTCCACCGCCACTGACAACAATCTGATCCTGCGCCGCCCGCGCCGCAGCGATGTCTTGTGGGTCAGTTACATCTACAAAAGTGCGGAAGGCAATGAATCCGAAAGGCGTACCAAGGTCTTCTTTGGTGATCAGGTACGTGCCGGGCGTTGCCTCGGCGTACATGAAATGATCCTGGTTGATGACATGCATCGAGATGTAACGGCCATCCGCCTCGGGGAGCGTAACTTCGACGGGTTCGGTCAAATCGAGCAGAACCGCAGAGTAAAGCGTATCCTGGTTCATTCGGATCACCGGCTGATTGTCAGGTGTTGTGGCTTCGCGCATATGCCCTAACTCGCCAACGACCAAGCCGAGATTACTCATGTTGGTGCGGAACATATGGTCGGTTTCCGCGCGCACGAGATTGTCCACGGTCACATCAACCACGTCCTCGGCCCAGACCCCTGTCGGGAGTGTCAGGGCGATTGCCAGAAAAAGCTTCTTCATTTTTGCATCCTGTCATTCAGTTCACGGGTTGCACGGTCGGGAATACCCAACTTCCGTCGATGACCTCGGAACCGGGCTGATACAAGCGCACGGCGTAGTTCCAGCCGTCCATGATTGGAAGGCAGTTCACGCGGCCATCGTCGCAACCGCCGAAATGCACGGTCACACTGCCATCGTCGTTCTGGGTGCCCGAAACCGAGTTGACCACGTAGGCGTCGAGGGAATTGAGTTCAAAGAATCCGTCTGCATTGTACAGGCTCACGGACCAGAATGCGTTTACGGGAACATCCGCCGGCACCTGGATATAGTATTCGCCGAGCGGCAGGCCGGGCTCGATATTGAGATAAAAGGCTTCTTCTTCTGGTAGACCTCCAAAGCCGGCTGCGGTGCCCAAGAAATGGCGCAACGGGTCGACGTGTTCTGCCGTGCCAAAGGTCCGAACGCTGTCTGTTGCAAACCTGCCCAACTCAATCGCGGCCTGACGCACGGCCGCGAAGCTTTCGGTGTCATAATTGGGCATCTCGAAGGGCGTTGCCGAGGCAGCTTCGATAGTGAACCCGTCCTGAATTGTGTTGACTGCCGCGATGTCCTCCGGACTCTCGGCATCCACCAGTATTCTCATGAAAACAAGTACGTAGGGGGTGTCAAATGTGTCCATGTCGAGCTGAAACACACCACCACCATCAAATACTTCATTGATGAAATGGTTCTGATTGACCACCATCGTTGTCATGTACCGGTCGCCCACATCGGGCAGTGTCAAGGTTGCGCCTTTGCTGATGTCGATAACCGCAACGCTATAGAGTGTGTCCCGGTTCATCCGGATAGTGGGCTGATTGTCGATGGGCGTGGGTTCATTGAAGTGGAAGAACTGGTTTACGCCTCCGGCCAGCCTGTCATACGTTTTCAATTCGTTGTCAGTCGCAGCCCGAACAAAGTTACTTATTGTGACCGGCACCTCGTATGTCTCGGCAAGTGCATCAACTGTGGTATCAAAGCTCTGAGCCGTCGCGGAGCTCCCCAACGCTGCAGCCAAGGCCGCCAGCTTCCAGCATTTGCGCGTGTGATTGATCATTTGCCGCTCCACTAACCAATTATTGCAATACATTGCTTGATGGTCCCGACACCTGCTCAGGCGGGCATTCTCACGCCCCTCAATTGGTGGTTTGCAGAAACTCTACAATTGGAACCATGGTCGTTGTTTTTCAACAAAACACAAAACTCGAATGTATACCCTGACCGATTGGAACAACCGTGTCGGAAAACTGGTTCAAAATGACAGGTTGCAAACGCGCATTGACCAACCTGTCTGATATTCTTCTTGTTTTACGCCCATGCGGCTGACCAATCATTCTTGTTGGGATGTCAAATTTTAGACTGAGATCAGCGGATGGTAAGGCTCTGTACTCTCAAACCTTGCCAGCTGGAGCCTGACTTTATCAATTCAAATAGTGGCTTTAGCTTTGACACATGTCAGGGACACCACAAACCGTGCCGGACTATATTTGATGTGCTCAATCTATCCATTGCAGCACGTGTAAGGTGTATGATGACGGGCCAGGACGGAAATACTCAGCACAGGACACCGCCACTTGCGCGCGGGCGGGTTCTCTTACCGCTGTTGGTGGCTTATCGGGAATCCGGTCGATCCGTAGAAGACCTCCTTGCAGGTTTCGATCTTTCGTTTTCAGAGTTGAGCGCCCCAAATTGCTTCATTCCACACGATACGATCTACGCCGTGTTCGAAGCCGTCGCGCAAAACACATCACCAGATTTTCCAGCACTGGTTGGCCAGACTTCAGATCCGACCGTTTCATCCCCATTTGGGCAGGCCTTTCGGACCGCCAATTCCCTGGCTGATTTCATCGGCAGGTTCTGCGTTCATGCAGGCAACAATACAAATGCGGTCACGATGACACTAGATGTCTCTGGAGATTACGCGGTGCTTTCTGCTAAGCGCAGGTTCACGCCGCACTGCTCTCCAGCCTATATGGATGCGTTTCAGATCAGCCGGTGGGCCACGTTACTGCATGAAACCGCTGGTCAGAATTGGGAAGCGAACAAGGTTCTTGTTCGGGTGAACCGTCCTGATCTGCTCCCGTCATACTTCTATGGTATCAGGGCAGTAGGTGCGGGCCCAGACGGGTATTCCTTCCGCTTCCCAAGCCCCTGGCTTCTGCATGATTTGGTTAACCGAACCGCCGCTGATGGCATTCCGGCAGGCCAGGACGACAAAAACCCGGTACCAACAGACTTACTGAGTTCGCTCCAGAGCGTTGCCAACTCAATGGTTGGGCGAAATGACTTTTCAGTTACGGCGCTTGCCAGGGCATGCGGTGCTCGTGGTGCTGTTCTCAATCGCCGACTTGCGGCTTATGGGACATCACTGTCGCGCATAGTCACCGAAGCCAAATGCGACCGTGCTAAACACCTGCTTTCCAGGTCTGAGACGTCAGTGGGCGATATCGCCGATCAGCTAGGGTATTCTGACGCAACCGCTATGACACGAGCATTCAAGAAATGGACCGGACAAACACCTTCCGATTTTCGCATCCGCGAACTGAATCGCCACGAGGCATCTGTTCCGATACTCGACCCGGTCGAATGCGATTGTGAAGCGTAACAGGAATAAGGCGCAACATACTTTTGCCGCGCTTCAAACTCGGGATAGGTAGAAAAGGGGAGCAGGCCATGGAGTGGATACAAAGACGAAGCATCGTCGGCAGTTTTCTAGTTGCGGCGACGACGCTCCTCGGCGGATCAGAAGTTGTGGCACAGCAATCCGATTGGGGCTTTTACGGCAGCTTCTACATTTACGGCGCAGACACCAAGACAACCATTGGCTCGCTGGAGTCGGAGCTGAGCTTCAGTGATGCGGTTAAAAACCTTGATCTGGCATTCATGGGTACACTTGAGGCGCGAAATGGCCGATGGTCGTTGATCGCGGATTACATGCGCACAGACCTGTCCTTTGACGGTGATACCCCCGGCCCGGTGTTCAGCGGCGCTGAAACCAGTCTGCAGACTCAGTTCTTCAGTGGGTATGCCGCTTACACAGCCTATCAGGCCCAAAACCTGGCAGTGGATTTAGGGGGCGGGTTTCGTTGGTTTGCGACAAGCAGTACAATCACTCTGGTCGGTGGGCCCACCCCGCCGCCAAGTGCAAAGACCAGCGATGATTGGTTAGACCCTCTGATCGCGGCCCGTATCCTGTATCAGATCAATGACCGGTGGTCGGCCGTAGCCTTGGCCGACTATGGTGGGTTTCGCTCAGACCGCGAAACGGCGCAGTTCATAGCGACGGTAGGTTATGCCATCACCCCAAAGTGGAATCTGCGTGCAGGCTATCGCTACATCATGGTCGACAAAGGTGAAGGTCAAGACAGGTTCAAGCTTTCACAATCCGGGCCCGTGTTGGGTGTGACTTACAGCTTCTGAGTACCGGCATAATGCGAAAGATGGCGACACCAAACACAAACAGATCGGGGATCCCTGAGTTGCGCCGGGATGTAAGCGGTGATGCCGACAGGCGTGCGACCGACAATAAGGGCCGAGGTCGAACACTCTGGCGCAGGCAGCTGGCGAAAGGAACACGCAGGCGACTGATTGCTCAGGCTCTGCACGTGGCAATCGCATGCCCTTGCTGTGTGCTCGCCGCTTGCGGGGCAAATGTCTATGACGAAGTTGAACTGATGCCCTCGCCAACGGTCTACGCCGAGGCCGCCTTTGACCCTTTCGTTGATATCACTGCCGACAATTTCCATCAGCGCTCGCAGCTGTTCTATGCGACAGATCGGATGCCCGCAGTTCCAGACGACCCACAAGCCTTCTATAACAATGAACGCGGTCACCTTTTGCGCACCGGTGTTGCCGATGTGCAGATCGACCCGCCATTGGAGTCATGGGAAGATCTTCGTCGCATCACCATGACAAGCCAGCGAGCAAAGGACTATTTTCTCAGCGTCTCTCACGTCCAAGAGATTGGCGTCATGCCATTTAGTGTCACGCGTTATCTTGAAGACCCTCCGTCACAACAAGATATGGAGGCGGTCGATCGTCGTTTTGCCAAGATGATTGAGGATCAACTTGCATCCTCTCGCAACAAAGACATCTTCATCTACATCCATGGCTACAACGTCGATTTTGATTACTCGACGCTTGTCTCCAAAGAGTTACAGCATTTTCTGGGCTATCAAGGTGCATTCATCAGCTACAATTGGCCTGCAACACCCCATCGGTTCGCGTATTTTCGAGATCAAGAATCCGCGTTGTCTACGCGTCGCAACCTTCGATCCCTTATCGAATACCTGTCAAAGCACACAAGCGCGCGCCGCATTCATCTCATAGGATACAGCGCAGGTTCGAGACTCGCATTTGAAACAGCTTACCAGATTGCACTTCGGTCGAGCCCTAAACCGCGGCTGGGGCATTTGATTCTGATCAGTAGCGACCTTGATCGCAGCTACTTTTTACAGGCAATTGAAGACGGCCTGCTTGATGCGGTTTCAGATGTGACACTTTATCAGTCGCAGACCGATTCAGCGCTCGCCATGTCGCGGTTCGTTTTCGGACGGGACCGTCTGGGTCAGGTTTCTGACGAAGCAATAAACGCATCGATCTTCCAGAATCAACTGTCAGAGATCGGTTCCCTGCACATCATCGATGTGACCAGGGCTGGAGAGGCCAGTGCAGGAAATGGTCATTGGTATTTCCGGTCTTCACCGTGGGCCAGCAGTGACTTGTTCCTTACTCTGCTTACAGACCGGCCCCCTCAGGCGCGTGGCCTTGTTCGCGCGACGGGCGATGCAGTCTGGAGTTTTCCGTCAAATTATCCGCAGGTACTAAAACATTATCGTATGAGCCCCTAAGTTCGACCAACGCAAGTTCAAAGTCGATCAACGAGTCCTCACGTGGCACAAACGTTGGACAGAACCCTGGCTACTTTGTTTCTATTCAAGCCGTTTTTCCATTGAAGTCGACATTCGCTGCATCACAGGAAATTGGTAAAGGACGGCTCACAACAGACTCCAGTGCCGTTGCAAAAAGGGCCCCTGCCCCACCAATAACTGATCATGCGGACGGCCCAAACCGGATATTGGCTTCCGCGTGGTGATGCTGCGGTCGCAACCCACTTTCCGGACATTCGCTGCGATAGCGAAATCCTCGGCGCGCTGAGCTCACACAACGCGAAACTTGTCGGACTTTCCCGAAGCCCCATAACCTAAACGGATGTTACCTACTGGTTCTTGTTGGTGCTTGTAACCGCACGCCAGCCTTCCTTTGGCGGCCTGTCTAACAGGCCTTGGGCGCGGGCCATCATGGCGACTGAGGCGGGGTCTCCGTTTCGCGCCTGGTCTGCGGCCGCGAATGCGGCAACGGCCTCTTCAAACCGCCCTGTCCGATAATGTGTAAGGCCTTGTTCATAAGCCTCTATCCAGGCAAATGATCCAACACGCCCATCCGCCATCGCGATCAGTTCGTAGACCACCAGCTCTTCAACACGTCCAAACACGGTAAGCGTGTCCAACTCACGGACCACGATTGCGTCAGCGGCCTGTCGCCTCGTTTCCGGCCCGACCAGGATCAGCGTTCCATAGTCTTTGTTGGCCCCTTCCAACCGACTGGCAACGTTCACGACATCACCAATCGCGGTGTAGTTCAACCGCTGCTCTGATCCGATATTTCCGACCAGAGCCTCGCCGCTGTTCACCCCGATCCTGACGCGTAGGGGGTTGCCGGCCTCATCTTCAATTCCGGACGCGCCCACCGCAGCGACAAGATCCAGCGCTGCGCGGCAAGCATTTTCAGCGTGATCAGCATCTTTACGCGGCGCCCCCCAAAACGCCATCACGGCATCGCCTATGAACTTGTCGATCGTCCCACCGTTTTGAGTAATGGCCGCTGAAGCTGCGCTGAAGAAGGGCTCCATCAGCTGGACAATATTTGGACCAAGTTTTTCGGACAGCCCTGTGAAACCCGCTACATCGCAAAACAACACAGAGATCTGTTTCATTTCTCCGCCCGGCTGTATCTTGATGCCCTCAGCAACCAGCATACGCACGAGATCGGTGGGCACGTATTTTCGGAAAGCGGACAAACCAGCGGCCATGCTCGCGGTTGCCGCAGAAAGATTGGCAAGCTCAGACAGTCTGGAGGGTCTGCGCTCAATGCGTTCGACGTCAAAGCGTTCGATTTTGCCAAGATCTTCGGCGATGCGTGCCAACGGATTTGCGACAATGCTTCGGATCAGCCAAATCGCCAACCCGGTTGCGACGATCACCACACCGATCAAAACGTATATCAAGTTTATTAGCGCTTCATCGATGCTCGACAGAAACGCCGCTTCGGGTATGACCGTGGCAACGCGCCAGCCGTAAAACCCCAGTGGCGTCAGCGCCACCGCATAAGGCACGCCGTCGATGACGACACGTTTCGTCAACGTGCCTTGGGCATTCGCTTTGGGATCTGCCAACAACCTTTCGCCTGAGATCATGGCAACTTCATAAAGCTTCCCTTCGCCCATGCGCGCCGGGGTAATCTCATCCGCTTCTGCATCAGGTACTGCAATAACTTTGCCGTCAGCGTTCAGAATAAATGCCGCGCCGAATTCGCCGGGGGCAAGCGTGGCGAGAAAACGTGACAAACGATCCGTTTCGATTGCAACAGCCAGAACACCTTGCCGCGTTCGGTTGACGTCTATCGGACCAGCAAAGGCGTAAACGGTTTTTTTACTATCCGGAAGGTCGCGCGTTTCGATCCACCCCGCAGAGCTGAGACCCATGAAGTTTTCAAACCAGGCATGTTCGCGCGGATCATAGGATGTTTCAGTAAAGGTCCGCTCCTCGAACTGAATGTCACCGGGGATAAAGATATAGCGATCCTTCCGCAGCATTCGGTCGCGGATCCCCTTGTCGATTTCAATCATCTCAAGCCCGCCGTCACCTAAACGGTGCGACGCGAAAAAATTGCCATCGGGCCAGCCAAAGAACATCCATGAGATATTCGGCTGCGCCTGCAGTTGCGACAGAAAAACAAACTCGCGCTTGTCGGCCTGTCGCGTCGCGATGACGTTCTGGACAAAGATCGTGCGAACGGCTGCCCAGGCGGCTTCGGCCGACCTAAGCGTCACCCCCACCTCGATGCGGACAGTGTTCGCGATCTGGCCGTTGATTTCAGCTGCAAGCATGCGGCTATTGTCGCGCGCAGTCGTCCACCATAGGGAATGGACAATAAAGGTCGACACTCCGATAGACACAGCCACCAGAATTGACACAGCGATGCCCACGCTAAGTCGCACTTAAATCTCCGCCAAATTACTCATATTCTTCAGTATTGAATTGAGATTGCTAGGAGGGCATAACTTTCTTAGACCTATCCCGAAATCTCACGCAACTGTTAGGTAGCAGCAAAGCATTGTGTTGAAGCGGACGCTTGAACATTGACTACTGTAGCTAACCTTTGCGATTTTTCCAGACGCTGTGTGCAAATGAACGGGCGGCCCGAACCTGCCATTGGCAGATTTGTCCCACCACTGCGCTGCAGCTCATCAAAGGAGACATTCGCCGCAGCCACAAAATCGGCAGGTCTACGAACTAACAGCTCGCGAAAGGAATCTGCCGCTCATCTACTCTGCCCTTCCGACCGCATATTGCGGGAAGAGCCACCGTTGTTCCGAATTCGCAAGTTCGGTATGATCTTAGCGGCTTTGTCGCAAAATTCTCTGAAGTGTGAGGGCTGGTTGGAATTTACTAAGTTCAAGCGGTTTGGTTCGCAAACTGCTTGAACGGGCAGATTCCGACTCCGAACTGACCCTTTCTGTTCATTTGCGCAACTTCAATCCCATCGAGCGTTGCAGAGGCGGACGCAGTTTCGCTTCTGGCGACGTGCCTTGTCGGCAACCAATGGCGCCTATTTGACGATCCAACGGTTCAGCGTCGCGTGATCAACCATAACTCTGCGCTCAGCCAGGATTTCTTCCAGATCCCGATACGACACTGAGTAGCGCAGATAGAAATACACCGCGTGCAAGATCACATCTTTTGGGAAATGCGAGCCCTTGAATGAGATCGTCACCGGATGCTCCTGTCAATTTTGGGCTGGTCATAAATGTTGTTTTCTCCAGTGACAGAATAATTAAGTCTATTGAGAACCAGTACCGCCAACTACTAATCCAAGTATATAAGGGCGCTTCTGGATAAACGTGGCCTTTTGTGCCGAATGGGCAAAGCATTGGTTTTTCGCCCGTCGCGCAAACACACCGCACCAGGGAATGGTGAACGACATCTAATCTGATCTCTAGACGGCGGCTGCTACCTGAAGGGTGCGTTGTGGGCTAACACTTGCCAGATCTCAGGCGTTAGCCCTGGATGCTAGCATTGGATTGAGTTCCCTTTCAGCACATCGAAGCCAACCATCTAGCGCTCACCTGTAGAAAACTTGACAGTTACCGGGTTTGCGCCTTTGACGCGCAGCTCCGCCACATGCTCACCTGGCTTGGGTATATCGATCCAAGCATCCAGATCTTTGGCGACCTTCTTGCCGTCCAGATACCATTCAACGGATTTTGCTTCGGTGCGGCCAGTGAATGTACCCCAGAGATGCAGCGGTCGGTCCGGGCGCACCACTTGCCCCTCAGAGGGGTGAATAATGGCGAGTTCGGGTGGCGCTGGTGGCAGTTTAACTTGCTTGGTGTCTGCCGTTGCGGTGAAGTAACCGTCATGAGCAAGGACCCTAATCCAAACCTTGTCGACCGGAATGGTGTTGGGGTCGATCTCTACGCTGTTACCTCTCGCACCAACCCTGAGCCCGTTCCAGCGTTCACCATCAGAAGACCATTGCAGCCAAATATCGGGATCGTAACTACGCTTGGCCCCGGTCGTTTTCCAGGAAACCTTTAGACCAGACTTGCCAATGCTGGCTTCAGCCGAAGCCAATTTAACCGGCCGTGTCGGTCGCTTGCGCTCCCATATGACTGCGTCCCCCTGGCAGATGCGGATTGCAATTCCAGAGCCGACATCGCCCATTGCCGCAATGAAACTATACGGCGGTTTAGGCGGATCCTTTTTATCGCCTCCGCCGCAACCGCAGCCATCGCCATTGGCGTCGTGATTATCCATTGTGAACACCGGCGCAGATGAGATCACCTCGTCCTTGTCCCCGATCAACTGCAAAACTAGATCGGTACGCGCGCCAGACATCCGCAAGGGCCGGGTTGGAACCCGTACGAGGCTTGCGACCGAGACCTGCATGTCTTTGCCGACCTCACCCACGATCGTCACGAAAGGACGCATCTGGTCTTGCCGATCGACTTCCATGGCGCCTGCCCCCACCGAATTGCTGCCAGACACGCCCGTTGCCAGCGCCACCGGGTCAAATTCGGCGCGGTTCAGCATATAGTTATGCGTAAAGATCGAGACCCACCGGGGGCCGCAATAACCCATCAGATCCTCACTGTTGGCCGGCCGGTGTATTGTCCCGTCATTTGTGTCGAGCCCGTATTCGCCGATGCTCGCATCCGAATAGACAGTGTTGCCATTGCTATCGGTCGTTGTCATGCCGGTATCGTAAGGCTCGTAAAGCGGGTAGCTCGCGTTTGGCGTGCCGACCGTGCCACATGGGGCATGTGGTAAACCCGCCTGATGGCCCAACTCATGCGCTAACGTGACCGGGCTACCGGACAAGCCAGCGCCGTTGCCGCCGCTGGCGCATCCTGTGTTGCCATGCGAGCGCGGGATCGCCGCATTGACCAGTCCATAGTAAAGCCAATCGCCCTGATTACCGTCATTCGTGCGCGCGTTAGCCACGAAATTCAGGATCGGCGTCCAGTTGGGATCGCACCCCCCCGCTGGGAAATTGTTGTTTGTCAGACCTTGTGTTGTTGTCTGACTGTCGATGATCCGCACATTGGGCGTACTGCCTACCGGGAAAACCCGAAGGGCAAAGCTGGTATCAGCGGCAACTTGCGCTGCGTTGGGGGCAGGCAAGGTAATATTGGCGCCGCCGCCCATCGGTGGACCGTTATAGCCAATTGTGACGGCTGCAACGCGCAACTCTTGCTCAAGATCGACATCAACAAGCTGTTGGGCCGTGCCGCTGCCTCCATAGCAATCGTCTGGCGACGAGACAGTGATAGAAAGGCGCAAGAGCCCGGTCATCACGTTGGCAGGGATAATGAAGTTCAGCGTCGCATCAATGTCGCGTCTCTCTGCGTCATAGCTCGAGAAACTGTCCTGCGCTGTCACCGGGGCATTGGTCGGAACGATATTGGCCACCGTGGACCAGATCCCACCAACCCGGCGTTCCACTTGAAGTGTGCCACTGACATTGCCGAGCTGCCCATTATCGAAATTCGGATCCTGCCCACTGCGCAGATATGTCCGCACCCAGGCCGATTTATTGGCAACAAGTTGAAGGGAGTTGTCCGGGCCGCGGTCAGCTGGATCAGTCAGATGCTGGTTGGCTCGGAAATACTGAATCGCCTGCGTTACCTCGACCCCGTCGATGGATAGATCCGGCGGGTTCTGGAAAACGAGGTCTAAGCCCTGACTTACTGTAGGAGGTTTACATTTACCGGTCACGACGATTTCGACCCGCACTCGGGTCGTTTGGTCGAAGTCAGTCTGATCGAAGTCCCAGCGTCCCAGATCGGGGGCCGGTGAAATCTGCGCAATGGCAGAGCCGGTGTCTGTATTGACGATGCGCACAGTCACTGAGTCAGCGGCGCAGACCTTCCAGCGGATTTTCAGAACCTCGCCGGGTAACAGGCAGTCGTCGTTCTGATGCCCTTTGACGATAAACTTGAGAATGTCAGCGCTTGTGCCTTCGAACTCAGCCAATATCGTGCCGCTTTTTCGATAGTCCAGGAAACGATCGCAGACGCTGATCGTTTGGGTCGGAGGAATGATCGCCAAACCACATCCTGCACTGGACGGGACGATCACGCAGATGCGTTCGTCTGACCACGAGGTCGGCACAGCGATCGGACCGGGGTTCATCGTGCCATGCTGGGTGAACTGCACTTGCCCCGCAATATCGCCAAACCCGCACCCGCAGATCGCAACCGTGTCACCGGGGCAGGCACGCTCTGGGTTGATCTTGGTCACGGTGTAGCATTCGATACTGCACCAGTTTCTATATGCATCCGTGATGCAATCCAGGATGGGCTGGCGGACACAAATTTGACAGCAAGGCACTTGTCCACAAGGGGTTTGACCGGTGCAGATGCACATCACATATTCGAGCAGATCCTTAAAATGACGCCCTGCGTGCGGCTTCTTGCAGATCAGGTTGACAGCTGCTTCATGAAGCGCGGTCAACGCCTGGAACCGGCAACGTTGTTCAAGCAGCGCGCCGACGTATTTGATCATTGTTGGTCTGTGACCACAGGATACATGCATGGCCGCAAAGACCATCAAGCTCATGTCTTTGTCAGCGATCAGGGACTTACCGGTCGGGCAGACATAGTCGGAACAGCACACCGGGTTGGTTTTGGATTTGATGGGCTTACAGCTGTCATCATTACAGTCGTCGGAAAAAATGTCCTGCAAGATACCGCCTGCATCATCCCCGGATGCGCTGCCACAGCCACAGCCTGTTGGCGACGTGGCACAAAGAGCATTGAGTACATCCACATAGCGCCCCTTGGCAGCGACGTCTCCGTTCAGAACACTCCAAGCATCACTAAGCGAGTTGTCAAAAATCGCAAGCGTCGGGCGGATGCACTCAAAGAAGTGAGTGCGCTTGCGCAGCAACCGATCAGCATCCGCAAGCTCAAGCGCTTCCTCAATGTCATCGAGAACGCTTTCTGGCAAAAACGGCTTATCCGGTGCAGCCCAGCTTAACGGGCGCCTCAGGTGACACGCCAGCTTCTTTGTTGGGATGGCGACGTCGATTTTAATATCGTCGGTGCAGGAACAATCCTCAATCTTGAGCCGGGCTTTATGGATGCGCACGCCATCGCGGTCGCGCAGCTTTATCCGCAATTCCATCGGACCTGCACATCGACAGTCTTCGGGTATTTTCGACGAATCCACTATGAGCACAAATCGGCCATCGGCGGCCGTCAGGACGCATCCAAGATCGATCTTACAGCCGTCTCGCTTGCGCCAGCCATCCCCAAATACCGCCTGAATCTTGACCAATATACCGTGTACGGGCTGACCATTTTCCTGTTGGGTGACACGACCGAAAACAGATTGAATAAGACTGGACATAGCTAAAGTAAGCCTCCGTTTTAAAAATGAACTTCTGTCAATTTCTCTTGGGAATTGCGCCAAATAGGACGCTTTACACCAATCTCGACCAAGTGTGATTTGCAAATTTGGAATAGTGTTAATGCTGTTTAAATATGCTTTTATTTTGCGCCAAAATACCCAAAATGTCAATCAGGTGCCACCTAGGGCGTCGCCGCTCGGAGGCATTAACAGCAATGGACACCGCACTCCTTCCGCACGGTGCCAAGTGCAAATTGTCGCACAACTCTGACGTGAATAAATTGGTATTGTGCAATTTTACCGGCACGCAGCCGCAAGCACTGACGGCCCAAACCGGTCACTCAACTATGGACTGGATTGCTGCAGTCGCAGCCCGCTTTCCGGACATTCGCTGTAAGCCTGCAGTGAAAGGTGGCCCTCAGTTCAATCGTTGAGGCACCTGCGCCGCGTTGCTCCATTGCCGGGGCGACTGGCCGTACATCCGCTTAAATTCGCGGCTGAATTGAGAGGAGCTTTGATACCCCACATCCCATGCCGCCTCCGACACGGTCTTTCCTTCCGCAATCTTCATCGCAGCGTTGTTCAGCCGCATCGATTTCATAAACTGGATCGGAGACATCGTCGTGGCTTCCTTGAAGCGCCGATGGAAGACCGCGCGGCTCATACCGACGTGGTCGGCCATGTCGTCGATGGTGACCTGTTCGTTCAAGTGGGTTGAAAGGTAGTCGATTGTTCGCGCGATTTCGTTGCCGACGCCATAGGCCCGTCTTGCCGCCGCCCCGGCTTCTCCTATGAGAACCGCGTAATACAACTCGCGCAGTCGCCCATGTTCGAGCACCTCCAGGTCAACCGGATTGTCGAGCAACTCGAGAAGCCGCAACAGTGCCTGCGTGAAACCGACATCCCAGGACGCCAGTTCCAAAGCCGAAGGCGCATTCCCTTGCGGCTGTCTACGTCCTCCAGTGGCGGTCTCGATCTCCATCGTAAGCTCTCGCATCATGCGTCGATCTAATGTGATCATGACCCCCAGTAGCGGGTCCCTTTCAGAAGCCTTTGGTGCGCCTGCTTCGACTGGCAAAGTCATTGGGCACAACAGGTATTTGTCGCTTCCGTAAACGTGGTGCTGTCCGTCCAGCACAGCTTCCTTGGCGCCGCTGAGAATTGCCACGACCGAGGGCTTATAGACGGCAGGGACACAGTGCACCGCCTCGGTCACCCGGAAAAGTTGGACGCCCGTCAGCGCAGTATCGACAAGACCTGCCACTTGCAGACTCCGCGCGATCAGGGATTTGATCTGTTCTTTGCTCATGCACTCTTGCTGGCAGATGACTTTCGTCTTTTCAATGGTGTTGAGACGATTGGGCAAGTAATCGAGAGAATTATAACTGTTTTTGCATCCAGTCAGGTTCTATCTGTGCTTTCAAACGGAAATACCTTTTACCGCCAGTTTGAACTGGCAGGAGATCGAGAATGGCAGATACGACATTTGGACCCAAAGGTTGGACACCCGAGCGCCTCGGCGACCAGTCAGGCAAGACCTACATCACCACTGGCGCTAACGCTGGCGCAGGCTTTCAGGCCGCGCGCATCTTGCTGAAGAAGAACGCCAAGGTCGTAATGTTGAACCGCTCGGCTGAGAAGTCCGAAGCGGCAATCGCGGAGTTGAAGCAGGAATTCGGGGCGAAAACCGATGTGAGCTTCGTCCGCATGGACCTGTCCGTTTTGGACAGCGTGCGCGAGGCCGCTGAAGAAATTCTGAAGACGGTGCCTCGGATCGACGCGCTGATCAACAACGCAGCCATCGCGCAGGTGCCGACGCGCAAGCTGACTGTCGACGGGTTCGAAAGCCAGCTTGGCACCAACCACTACGGACATTTTCTGCTCAATGGTCTGCTCTTTGGTCGCATCGCCGAAAGCAACGGCCGGATCGTGGTCGTCGCCAGCCTCGGCTATAATATGGGTCTCAAGACAATCAAGTTCGATGACATGAACTGGGATGAGGGCTACGGCGCAAATACCGCCTACTCGCAGAGCAAGCTCGCGCAGATGATGTTTGCATACGAATTGCAAGACCGGCTGGCCGCTGCCGAGCGCAAAGATGTAGAGGTTTTCGTCTGCCATCCCGGCTCATCAGCGACGTCTTTGATCAACACCAGCGGCAGCCGCACAATGCGTTTCATCTGGTGGCTGATGACCAAGACGCCAATGGTCCAGACTGCGGAGCAAGGCTCATACCCTGAGGTCATGTGCGCGGCCGAAGAGTCCCTGACCGAGCAACGCGCCCTCTACGGTCCGACGGGCCGCATGGAAGCGATCGGCCCAGTCGGCAAGGGCACACTGAACGCTCATGCCTATGACAAGGCTGTCATGTCGCGTCTCTGGGAGATGTCCGAAAAAGCTGTTGGGTTTGAGTGGAGCCTCTGATCCCATTGCCACCGGAACCGGAACCGGCAAAGCAAATGCAGATCGGTTCAACCTAAAGGACGCGGAAATATGATCGCAGCGCGCAGTAAGGGTCGCTTTTTGAAAGAGCGGCCCACACCGGACCTTCGCCCCTGCCATTAACGCGGCGGTGCGGCATCCACAGAGCGGACCTTCAGTCGTAGCGCAGCATTGTCGGGTCGTTACCTTGTAAGCCAGACCCTATTTGACTCTAACCGGTGCTCTTTATCGTCTACAACAGGTGAGCGGGCGGCCATCGGAACAGGCTTTTCTCATATTCGGTAATTGATTTTGAAAGCCACTGTATGAACAGTTTTGCCACTGGCCGAACCGGACCAGACAGCGTGACAAGGTAATAGCCGATCCGTGGTATTGGATCATCAAACAGCGCCACGAGTTGTCCTGACTTCAACTCGTCAGAGACAAAGGCCGGTACTGTCGCCCCGATACCGTCACCTCGGCGGATGCCATCCAACAGCATGTTGCCCGGCATGCGGATCACTTTCCGTTCCGCTTCGGGCGGGATGCCAGCCTTTTCCAGCCACAGATCAAACTCGACCGACGCCTGTTCCTGAAGAAGTGTGAAATCAAGCAATTCTACAGGGTTTCTGAGCACCCTGTTTCCGATCAGTTCGCGGGACGCGACGACCGTCAGACAACCAGGTAGCAGCATCTGCGAGACAAGCCCTGGCCAGCGACCTGTTCCGTAACGGACGGCCATATCAATTCCGCCCGGCTTGAGATCGACAGCCTGGATCGTTGAATCGATCCTCAATTCGATATTGGGGAATTCGTCAATGAACGTCGACAGCCGCGGCATGAGGAACGCGCTTGAAAACATCGGAGTCGCGCTGACCACCAACGGTCGAACCGACTCTGCACTTGTCACCCTCTCGGTCACAGAGGCCATTTCAGCGAAGGCTTCAAGCAAACCAGCCGACAGGAATTCGCCTTGCGATGTCAGAGAAATACCGTGCCGGGTACGAGTGATAAGCCGGGTGCCGAGTTGTTGTTCTAGCCCGCGGATTTGCTGGCTGACTGCGGAATGGGTCACGTTCAGTGCCTCTGCCGCCCGGGTCAGATTTTGAAACTCGGCGGCGGCGGCGAAAGCTCTGAGAGATGTCAACGAGGGAAGCGTGCGCCAATCCATAAGTTAGACCATCTAACAATATAGAAAAATTTACAACTATGTCATCTCCCCATGCCGGCGCATGCTGGTGCTGGAACTCATTGGCGGACACAGGAGGCTAAGATCATGAAACTTGCTGTATTGGGACTGGGCAACATGGGGTCAGCGCTGGCGCATTGCCTGCTCAAGTCAGGTCACGATGTCAGCGTTTGGAACCGCACGCCGGAAAAGGCAGAGGTTTTCGATGAGGTTGGCGCCACCATCTGCTCCTCACCGAATGATGCCATCGCGGCGTCTGATTTTGTCATCATTTGTATCAAGAGCCACACGGAAACAGTTGAACTAGTCAACGGGCTGAGTGTTTCGCTAGAGGGTAAGACTATCTGCGACATGAGCACCGGCGATACCTTGGATGCCGATAGACTGGTCGCCATCCTGGAGAAACAGGGGGCTGGCTACATGCTTGGCATGATCAATGCCTACCCTTCTGGCATTGGCGGTGACGAAACCACAATCCTGACGGTCGGCAGTGCCGGAACCTGGGACCGTTATGGCAGCGTCATCGGAAACTTGGGTGGAAAGTCCGCCCATGTTGGAGAGAAGCCAGCGGCGCTTGCCGCGCTCTTCGCCGGCCTCTTCACGGTTCGGCAGGGGTTTATGTTCGGAATGATATACGGTGCACTTGTTTGTCAGAAAGCGGGCATCCCGATGCAAGTTTATGCCGACCAACTTCCTGCCACGATCAAATTGGTCAAGGACTACCATGATCTCTTTGCCAGAACCGTTCCGACCGAGGATTACGACAATGCAGAAGCCTCTCTGAAGGTTTACGCGATGGCGCAAGAGGATGCGTTGAAGACCTATCTCTCACTTAATGCTCCCGCTGATTTCATCCGGTTGATGCATGACCGAACCAAGACGGCTTGGGACGATGGCCATGGCGACAGACAGCTGACCTCACTGGTCCAGCATATGACCGATGCCTGATGCAAAAAGGCTCGGCCCATAAGAGACATTCATCGACTGTGAACACGCTGCAATGCAGCTTAACCGAACCGGCCATTCGCTGCGCCCGAGAGATAGTTGCGTGGCCCGAGGTCTGGACTGCGGGACAAAGCGACACTTCGCTGCGCATGCACGAATGTCTTCTTTCAGAGCAAGTCACGAATTCCAAGCCAAATTTCATTGGCATGTCGAAGATAAGGGCATTCGACACGCCTACATCAAACATGGAACGCCACAACTCAACGGGAAAGTGGAGCGATCTCACCGGTCCGATCAACAAGAATTCTATCAGCTTCTCAATTATAAAGGCGACGTAGATCTCGATGCCAAACTCGATGAATGGGAGCGGTTTTACAACTTCGCAGGGCCACATGTCGCGCACAACGGCCAGACACCTTACGAAGCTCTTAGAGACAATCTACAATAACCCGAAAAGTGTCCCGCGGGTTCGTCCAGGTTACACGCAGCGCAAATTATGTTTGGGTGGCGGAATTTCAAACAATCTTCGACTGGCTCTTCTTTATGGCAAACTACCATCTGGACCGGTGTAAGGTTCGCGCCAAGACCAACTGTCGATGAACATTACCACATTATCCAGTGATGGAATCTCATCTCCCTGGATTAAATTGTAGCTGTATGAAACTTTGTCGACAGTGACCTCAGGTGACGAGATTTCGATGATTACCACTTGGGATTTGCCATCAACCTCACCTGACAACGCGGCGTTTGGTGGGTTTGCGTCAAAACTGTTTTGGCCAGTGCTCCAGACATCAAAGAAGTGGTCGCGTGTTATGACGCCTGCGCTCCGGTAGGGTCGGTCAGAAAACACCGACACTTCATCATCGACACCGTACAGAACAAGTTTTCCATCTGCGAGTTCAGCTTTGTTTGCGGATTCAACAAATAGGTAGGTTTTCTTATCTGTATCTTCGGCCATAGCCAAAGTTGCCAATAGAATCCCTATTAGCGCTGTAGAGAATAGTTCTTTCTTCAAGTTTTTGCTCCCGCGTGAAGATTCCATTGTTTCATCGTCGTCGTCATTCAGAATTGACGTCGTTCTAATGCAGAAGGGCGACATACATGCAGCAACTCCGCTAAAACGCAGTTTCCCATGTGTAACCAGACGATATTATGCAATCTGACTCGGCTTCAATCTTTGCGTTTCGTTAAGAGTGATTAATTCGCCCCAGAAATGTAAACTAATACCCGAAGTTGGGCGAAGAAACGAGATGTTTGACGCCGTGCGCTGATTTACTGACGAGAATTGAAAGATCACTCAGCCGGTTTCACATGATTTCGATTTCACTTTGTGGTTGTTTGGTTAAGACTGTTCCA
>NZ_JBXWOT010000002.1:0-413241 GCF_059611025.1 Ruegeria sp. CDSB114 | reverse complement strand
CATTCAATCCGTCGAAAACGAACCAAACCGCCCACATATCTCTTCAGTTATCCATCAATGTCAAAGAACAAAACACCAAGAGCCAAAAATCAGACCGTTGCGCCAATAACATCAGCGCGCCCGCCTAAATCATTCCCTAAGATGCCCACCGTCTCTCCGATGCGTCCGGCCGTCTCTCCAACCCGTCCCACCGTCTCTCCAGTGTGTCCCAAGCGCCTCAGCAGCGCCGGTGAAGGGGGTTCTAAGCATTACAAACATACACCGCAAGCAGAAAATCATGCCCTGAGCAACTTTTTTGCACTTTCTTATTTTACTAAATAAATTCAGATAATTAAGGTGATAAATTCGACCGATGCTCCCAGGAAAGCCCATTATCACGCCTAAGGTATCCACACTGCTTTCCGTACGAGCTATGCCCGATATCAACATATTGTTGAGTTTCCCACGTCTACTACAAGACTCGTATGAGTCGTCGGGTATGAAACACACCCGCACCGAGTCGGAATTTGCCTGCACGCGGTCTGAAACGAGGATGCACCAGCAAATACTTTGCACCCTCTCTTGCGAAACGCTCTGGATTGCGTTCAGGTCACCTGACTAGTTACATACTGGCACGCAGCGAGATGACACGAACACACGCCGCCATCTTCCCACGCATATGCACCGTCGGCTTTGACGGCCTGCTGGTCTCTTTCGCCGAAACCATGGCCGAGCCATCGAACCGGGCAGCATTGGCGTTTAGAGCTGCGGTGGATTCTGAACGGTGGGAAGATGTCATTGAAACCTCAGCGACGCTGGCGTCGACTTATATCCGATTTGAACCATCCCAGTTTGCCCTCGCAAACCTTCGCGACCGGGTCGAGCAGCTGCTGCGGCGGCAGGATTGGTACAAAGCGCCCCTCCCCCAGGGGCGCAGGTTATGGCGTGTCCCCACGGTTTATGGCGGCGCGCTTGCCCCTCAATTAGATGAGGCAGCGGCTGCAGCCAGGCTGTCCCCCGATGAAGCCGTTTATCGATTGAGCGCCACAACCGTCCGCGTCCTGACGATCGGATTTGCTCCCGGTCAGCCATATCTTGGCCCGCTCGGCCCCGAGTTCAACATACCGCGCCTCAAGAAGTTGACCCCGATGGTGCCCGAGGGCGCTTTGGTATTGGCGATTTCGCAATTTGTCCTTTTCTCGGGACCCACACCAACCGGGTGGCGACATATCGGCCAAACCGCTTTTCGCTGTTTTCGCCCTGAAGCACAGAACAACTTTGCCCTGAAACCCGGCGACGAAATGCAGTTCGTATCAGTCACGCGCGAGGAACTAGAGGCGATACGCGCCAATGACGTTGATGGATCAGGCGGCGCAACCTGTCAGGAGATCGCGGTTTGAGCCTGTCTGTCCTGCGCATAGGGCCTGCTTGTACAATACAGGATCAAGGCCGCCACGGGTATCTGGATCAAGGGCTTTCCCGATCTGGCGCAGCAGATTTACTGGCCCTGCACGAAGGCGCTGCATTGCTGGGACAAAGCCCAAAACTTGCCGCGCTTGAAATGGTCGGAATGGGCGGTGAATTTGAGGCCACTCATCCCATACAGATTGCACTGACGGGCGCACCGATGCGGGCCAGTATTGATGGCACTGCCATTTCGTGGAATGCCTCTTACCGCCTTGAAACCGGACAGCGGGTGATGATCGGGGCCGCCACACGGGGAACCTATGGATATTTGCACCTGGGCGGCGGTATTGAGATGCAGGAGTTTCTGGGGTCCCGCTCAACTCACCTTACTGCCAAAATCGGGCGCGCCCTACAGGCCGGAGACAGCTTATCCGCCGGGGCAGCGTCACAGCAGGCAGGACAGAAGTTGCGGGCTGAAGATCGGTTCTCGGGCGGTTCGCTGCGGGTTGTGGCCAGTTTTCAGACCGAACTGTTCGACCGGCAAACGCTGGGCCGCTTTTTGCGCACGACATTCACTCGCGGGTCCCGCGCAAATCGCATGGGAATGCAGCTGGAAAGCGACGGAGAGGGCTTCGCCGCAAAGGGGCAGCTGAACATATTGTCCGAGGTCATCACCCCCGGCGACATTCAGATGACCGGCACTGGCAATCCCTTTATTCTGCTGCCCGAGTGTCAGACAACCGGCGGGTATCCCAGAATTGCGACCGTCCTTCCCTGTGACCTGCCGCGGGCTGCGCAAACCCCGGCGGGCGTACAGCTTCAGTTCAGGCTGGTCGAAATGGACGAGGCCATTTCCCTGCAGGCGGCTTTTCAAAAAGAACTGGCCAACCTGCCATCCAAGGTCGAACCGCTGATCCGTGATCCTCATGACATTGCTGACCTGCTATCTTATCAACTGGTCAGCGGAATGATCTCTGCCACAGATTAAGGAGTTTGCCGATGCTCAGCGTAGATCTTAATGCCGATATGGGGGAAAGCTTTGGCCCCTGGAGCATGGGCGATGACAAAAGCCTGTTGCGGATTATCACTTCGGCCAACATTGCCTGTGGCGTTCACGCGGGCGATCCGGACGTCATGGCGCAAACGATGACCCTGGCTGCGGAAAACGGTGTCGGCATTGGCGCGCATCCCGGCTTTCCTGACCTACAGGGATTTGGCCGTCGCAATATGAAAATACCCCACGATAGCCTGCGAAATCTTGTTCGGTATCAGTTGGGATCGGCGATCGGTATGGCAAACGCCGTTGGAACGCAGGTCCGGCATCTGAAGCTGCACGGTGCATTGTCCAACATGTGTTCGGTCGATATCGACATGGCGCGGGCCTGTTATCAGGGCGCGCTGGACGTGAACCCAGATATCATCATCATGGTGCTGGCCGTCACCAAGCAGGAAGAAGCCGTTCGGGAATTGGGCTGCAAGTGGGTCGGCGAGATCTTTGCCGACCGCGCCTATAACGACGATGGCACTCTGGTCGACCGAAGCTTGCCCGGAGCCGTCATCCACGACCCCGAAATTGCAGGGCCTCGAATTCTGGAAATGGTCAGCGAGGGGGCCATCATTACCGAAACCGGCAAAAGGCTTAATACCGCGATCGACACGATCTGCCTGCACGGGGATGGACCAACCGCCGTTCAGATTGCGCATTCGGTCCGCGAAAACCTGATCGCGGGCGGTGTCGAGGTGACAAAGTTCCTGCGTTAATCCCGCGGGTGCAATGCGTCCGCCCGTACTCAGACTGTTGCCGAGGTTGAATTCCCTCCCTAGCATGTCAGCAAGCATATGTTCTGAATACCACAATCCCGGCAACGAACCGCACCTGGTTTGCCTAGTCTGGGCAAGGAGTAACTTTATGTCTTTTGATTTAGCGTCTTACGAACCACGCGGCGACAAGAAGAATTCGGACTTCTTCAACGAGTATTTGCCAAAAATTTACGAACGCCGTGCCAGCTCTGGTGTCGCCCAGCAGGTTGGGTCCATGCGCGCTGTCGTGCTTCAGGTCGAAACTGACGTTCTTTTCGACACTCTGGTCGAGCTATATGTGATGTCGCCATACCGCCACACGGCCAGCTATCTTGGACGGACGCATAAATACTCGGTCCTGCATTCACACCTGGACTACCCGGCGCTCATCGTGATGGCTCCGCTTAGCCCGACATTCGAAGACTTCATCCCGCGCATCAACCGCATGTACCCGTTGGCACGAAACACGCCGCAAACGCGCTATGTTGGCGAAGTGTTTGGCGCCACTGACCTGAACACGCTGACCAAAACGCTGGAGGATCAGAATATCCGGTTCGAATATTCCGGCGACACCGAGAACCCGTTTTACACGCTAAAGGGCCTTCGGTTCACCACCCCTTCTGATTTCACCTGCAACCGGGTCGGTTATTCAACGCTGGATTTCAACGATACCGACAGTTTGGGTCTGGGCGACAGGGTATTGCTCAGCAGCCCAGAACAAGCGCGACTGGATGAGGCTGCTGCCTTTGGTGCCGATAGCAATATCTCTTCACTGATGTTGGGCATCGACCATCTGGCGACACGCGTTCTGGCTGGTGAGCGCGAGGATGCGATCCTCGAATTTCTGACGATGGTGCCCTACTATTTCTGGGGGGCGTACAACATTTTCGACATGAATTCGTCGACCAATGTGAACCGCAATGCCGGTGTGGATGATGACAAGAAATCCCCGGCCAAGGTATTTACAGCCAATAATACGCCTTCGTTTGTAAACTCTTTTGCCAAACGGCCCATGCCAACCGAGGATTTCGTCCGCAATTTCGGACGTCGGCTGCATCACATGGCGATCGAGATTCTGGACGGCGATCACGGTGCGGGCGAAAAGAATGTGGATTTCGTTGTGAACACTCTGAAAGACCAAGGGGTGCCATTCCTGGCCCATGTGGTTGGAGAGTGCAAAGACGATCCGAACCTCAAGCAGATCTTCTCAAAACACTCGAAGAACACTCTGCTGATCACCGAGTATATCGAGCGCTGTCATAAGTATGATGGGTTCTTTACCAAAGATAACGTCGCGGCCCTGACTGCGGCCGCCGGTCAGGATGAGCAATATCAGCACGGCCACGTATTCGACTGACCTGATCCCTGCCGCCTACTACGGCACGCTCGCTCAGCAAAAAAAGGCCACGGAATTCCGTGGCCAGACCCATCCAGGAGAGTATATGTCGGGTCTTATGACGGCCCGATCATGAAACAGGTGACATTGCGGGCCTGAAGTCTGCGGCAGGCCAGATCGGCTTGCTCTCGGGTCATGCCCTGGAACGTCGCATCGAACCCGCGTGAGTTTTGATTGACCTTGCGCAGCGTGCCTTCCAATGTGGTCATTTCCGACAGGGCCGTTTTCAGTAGAACCTTTTCAGCCTCGTACCGGGTCGTATAGCGCCCCACATTCACGCCCCACAAATGACCGCCAGAGGTCGACAAGCGTGTGACGATTTCCTGCTCTGGCTCGGGCTGTTCTGCCGAGGCCAGCACCAGATCATCCGTGCGTACCGTCGGGCGCGTCGTTCCTTCGGTCGGCGTCTCTACACCTGCCGAGGCGATGGCTGCGGCGATACCGTCCTGAATCCGCGCGTCGTTCTTGGCTGCGGTTGCGGCGACATTGTTCGCCACTAGAACGGTACTCCCCCGCTGGGGTCGAAGAACAGGTCGCAGGCTTCTGGTGGGCGCGCCGCTTACGCTGGCGACTTTCGCATTCAAACCTGCATTACCGGCATAGGCCGGCCGGGCTGGTTTGCGGATCGGCGCGCGCGACGGGGCGCGGCGGAAACCCATGTCCAACAGCTCGGCTACTTTGGCATTGCGCGATGCGCCGGATTTGCCACCAAAGACAGTCGCGATGATCCGTTCGTCCTTGCGCTTGGCCGAGGCAACCAGATTGAACCCAGCTGCACGGGTATAGCCCGTCTTGATCCCATCCGCACCGCGATAGGCCGCTAGCAGGCGACGGTTCGTATTGGGAACGGTTTTGATCCCCGCATTCGTGGATTGGCGCGAAAACAGGTTGTAATATTGCGGGTAATCATACAGCAAATGCCGCCCCAGCGTGGTCATGTCCCGTGCGGTCGACAGATGTCCGGCCTCGGTCAGACCATGTGCGTTCTTAAAGGTTGTACGGCTCATTCCCATCGCCTTGGCGGTACGTGTCATGCGGCGCGCAAAGGCGGCTTCGGACCCGCTGAGGGCAACACCAATGGCAGTGGCAGCGTCATTGGCCGACTTCACCGCCGCCGCACGGATCAAATAGCGGAAAGCAATCTTCTGCCCCGAACGCAAACCCAGCTTTGAAGGCGGTTCAGAGGAAGCCTTTTTGGTGATGGTCACCTGCGTATCGAGAGTGATCTCACCGTTCCGAACCGCTTCGAATGCGATGTACAGCGTCATCATTTTGGTTAACGAGGCCGGGTGCAGGCGTGTATCGGCGTTTCGGGAATGCAGCACTTCGCCCGTTCGCGCGTCGATCACCATCGCCGCATATGGTGCAGCAATGCCCTGCGCCGGAGCGAAGGAAAACAACAACAGGAATGCTGCAAGGAATACGCCCATAGGGGCCGGAACTGTCCGCCGTACCTGCACGATTTTTGCCTCTGTCTACCTCAGGCCGCCGGGTTTTCCCGGTCAGCTACTATTTATTTTATTACCCATCAGCGTAGCACAGCACCCCCGCGAAAGAAACCGAAAGCTCATATCTTTAACGCTTTCAGCGTATGTCAAAGACCCACTAGATGTGGCGGTACAAACGGCGGGGCACTGCTAAACCTGCCATTTCGTCAAGACTGTGTCGTCGGCCGGCCCCTATTTTCGGAAACTGCGACCAAATGGCAACATCAACTCAAAGAGCGAACCAGCGCCGTCAATCCACTAAGATCGGGCAATTCGTGGTATCTGGAACTGTCGGCCGGCACGTCGGCCTGCTCGATCTCCCAGACCAGCCCATGCGGCACGTATACACCCCAGCATCCGGCCTGAATCGGAGCAACCACATCGGACCGCATCGAATTTCCGACCATCATAGCCGCAGCGGGCCCCTCGCCATGCTGCGCGAAGATTTGGCGATAGATTTCCGGTGTCTTCTCGGACACGATTTCTACCCCGTCGAACAGATCGCCCAAACCGGACTGCGCAAGTTTGCGTTCCTGGTCTATCAGATCGCCCTTGGTGATAAGGATTACGCGGTGGGTGTCGGCAGCGCTTTCGATGGCCTGCCGGGCATAGGGCAACAGCTCGATCGGATGGGCCAACATCTCTTGCCCCGCTTCGATCAGTTGACGAATAACCACTGCAGGAACACGGTCTTCGGTCACTTCGATCGCCGTTTCGATCATGGAGAGGGTGAAGCCTTTGATTCCATATCCATAATGCCGGATATTGCGTTTTTCGGCAGCCAGCAATCGGTCCATCAGGTGATCCGATTCGGCATGATCTGATAGCAGGTCGACAAAATGTGCCTGCGTCAGCTGAAAGAACCGTTCGTTGTGCCACAGCGTGTCATCGGCATCGAACCCGATTGTGGTTAGTTTTTCGCCCATTTGGATAACGTCCTGCTGGCTCTTTTATCTGACGCATTGGACGTTATATAAGCGCACAGATAAACCGAAGCCTGAATCGGACGTTTGCGCCTAATGTTTGAGAACCAATGGATGATGTCTGACAAACCGGACGACGATGCGGATTCGTCGATCCTGGTACAGACACGCCCCAAAACCAAACGCCCGCCGCTGTACAAAGTGCTGATTTTGAATGACGACTACACCCCGATGGAGTTTGTCGTTCACGTATTGGAACGTTTTTTCGGCATGACCCACGCAGAGGCGTTCGAGATCATGCTAACCGTCCACAAGAAGGGCGTCGCCGTTGTTGGTGTCTTCAGTCATGAGATTGCCGAAACCAAGGTCGGGCAAGTCATGGATTTTGCTCGCCGCCATCAGCACCCCCTGCAGTGCACTATGGAACGCGAAGAGTAAGGCGACGCCTGACCTCTTTTCGGAATTGCCAATGTCCCCTCGCCTAGACCTTGCCTTGCAAAGCGGCCTTGAAATCGCGCAACCCCTGTCCGTGATTGGGCCAACGCCCGAGGAAGACCTCGCTGGGCTGGCTTCAGATACGCAGGTAGTCCAGCCATTCAAGCCGTTTCACGACCATTTTGCGGATCACGGATTCAGGGCCACGCCCGAGGCCGATGACCTGTGCCAGGACGCCATCGTTTTCCTGCCGCGTGCCAAGGCTTTGGCCCGCAGCCTCGTGTATCAGGCTTGCAAGCGTTCGGCCGGATTGGTTGTGGTCGACGGCGCTAAGACAAATGGCGTCGACAGCCTGTTGAAGGATATTCGCAAACGCGTAACTGTGCAGGGGCCCATCGCAAAAGCACATGGCAAGATCTTTTGGTTCCAGTCCGACGTAAACGCGTTCGAGGACTGGGCCGCACCCGCCACCCAATCCGCCGACGGATTTCAGACAGCGCCCGGAGTATTTTCTGCAGACGGGGTCGACCCGGCTTCAGTAATGCTGCTTGCTGCCCTGCCTGAAAAACTGGGCGGTCGGGTCGCCGATCTGGGGGCTGGCTGGGGATACCTGTCCGCAGGGCTAATGGGTGCAAGGGGGCTGCAGGAATTGCATCTGGTCGAGGCCGATCACATCGCCCTGCAATGTGCTCGTGCAAATGTAAAAGACGACCGTGCACAGTTCCACTGGGCCGACGCGGTCACCTGGCGCGCGCCTGAGCCGCTGGATACGGTCATTATGAACCCGCCGTTTCACACATCGCGCAGTGCTGATCCCACGTTGGGTCAGGGATTCATCAAATCTGCTGCGCGCAGTCTGACACGGGGCGGTTCCCTTTGGATGGTCGCCAATCGACACCTACCCTATGAAATTACGCTGAACGAGGCCTTCGCCCAGGTGAAGGAAGTGACCGGGGACAATCGTTTCAAGGTCTTCCACGCCTCTCGCCCTCGGCGGTGATACCCGCTAACCTGCACCGCACATCAGGAGAACACGCATGTCCTTTTCCATAGCCGGCAAGACCGCGATCGTCACAGGTGGTGCAAATGGTGTCGGATTGGCCATCGGACGTCACTTCGCGGATGCCGGGGCCAATGTCATGTTCGCCGACATGGATGAAAAACGACTGGCCAATGAACTGGGCGAGCAGGCAGATGACAGCAACATCCGTTTCTTCGCCGGGGATCTGCGTGAAAAGCTGACGATTGCGAACCTGCTTTCAGCCACGATTGACGCTTTCGAACAGGTCGACATCCTGATAAATGGCTCGCGCCAGGTTATCCCGTCTGATCCATTGGACATGGAAGACGACTCGGTCCGCACCTTGTTGAACCAGAACCTGATGCCGGCCTTGCGACTGAGCCAACTAGTTGCCAAACGGATGATCAAGCAATCCGCTGATGATGAAAACGAAAACCCTGCGGGATCCATCATCAACTTATCTTCGATTGCTGCCCGTCGCACCCATCCCGATCTGATGGCCTATTCGGTGTCTACAGCAGCGCTTGATCAGTTGACCCGATCCTTGGCCGTTGCCCTTGCCCCAAACCGCATCCGCGTGAACTCGATCGCGCTGGGATCGGTGATGAGCGCTTCGCTGCAATCGACGCTCAAGGAAAATCGCACATTTCGGGATGATATCGAAAAGCACACACCCCTTTCCCGGATTGCCGCGCCAAACGAACTGGCCGAAACCGCACAGTACCTTGCCTCGGACGCCGCAGGTTTCATCACTGGACAAATCCTAACCATTGACGGTGGACGCACTTTGCTGGACCCCGTCGCAGCCCCGGCCCATTAAACAGATGTTCGATACTGAAAAAGCCACCGCCGCAGCCTGGTTTCGTGACTTGCGCAATGAAATCGTAAACGCTTTTGAGCAGCTTGAGGATTCCCACGACACCGGACCTTTTTCCGATGCTCAACCCGGTCGTTTCGAAGTCAAAGAGACCAAACGGCATTCCGATGACGGGGCGGACGCCGGTGGCGGTTTGATGTCCGTGATGCGCGGCGGCCGCGTGTTCGAGAAAGTCGGCGTCAATGTCTCGACCGTATTCGGCCAGCTCGGGGAACGGGCGCAACAGGCAATGGCTGCCCGAAAAGGCATTCCCGGAATGACCGAGAACCCGCGGTTCTGGGCCTCGGGTATCAGCCTGGTTGCCCATATGCAGAACCCGCACGCTCCTGCTGTTCACATGAATACGCGCATGTTCTGGACACCTCACGCCTGGTGGTTCGGCGGCGGATCAGACCTGAATCCCTGTATCGAATATGACGAAGACACTGCCCATTTCCACGCAACCCAGAAGGCCCATCTGGACCCCCACGGACCGGGCCACTATCCGCGTTTGAAAGAGTGGGCCGACGAGTATTTCTTTATCCCGCACCGCAAGCGCGCCCGCGGTGTCGGCGGTATCTTTCTGGATGACTATTGCACCGGAGACTGGTCATCGGACTTTGCCCTGACACAGGATATCGGGCGGGCCTTCTTGCCAGCCTTTCTGCCTTTGGTCGAAAAGCGCAGGCAACAGAGCTTTGACACCGCCGATAAGGATACCCAACTGATTCATCGCGGGCTCTATGCCGAATACAACCTTGTCTATGACCGCGGAACCAAATTCGGGCTAGAGACCGGGCACGACCCGGACGCAGTGCTTATGAGCCTGCCGCCCTTGGCCAAATGGGTCTAGCGCCTGACCTGCCCCTGCAGTGCTTTTTACTTCCGGGGTTTCAGAACCCGAAATCCATGAAATTGTCAGAGCAATAGCGCTGCGCCGATGCCGCTGACATGTTCTCGCCAACGCGTTTGACAGTAACCGAATAGCCCGGCGTCGTATCAACCCCTTCGGGCGCAGTCAGCGAGAATTGCACCGTCCGTGTCTGTTTGTCATAGGCCCGGGTTATGTAAATACGCTGGTTCGATTTGGTTCTAAGCGTGCGTATCGCAAAATCCCCGATCCCGCACCAATAGGCCACTGGCGCAGAACTGCCGCTGGTTGAAACCTCGTAAACGCCATTGTCACGTGGTGTCACTGTCGTTCGGAATGCGGGGTTTATACCGACCCCGAACCCAACAGCCTGGGCCATAGCAGGCACCATCATCAGCGTTAGAATACATGTTGATACAAAGTATTTCATGGTGCTCGACCCCGGACAAAATAGTTTCCTTGGGAAATCATAGAACAGATGCGCTTTCCGTAAAGCGCCGTTTCAATTCTCAAAGTGCAGCCGCCCACCAACATCCTGCGGTGCCAGCGCCACGGTTTTGATCACCGCAAAGCAAGGTTTACCCGCAGCAAGCCCAAGGGCTTCAACCGAACGTCGGGTGATCCGAGCCAGAATAGTCCCTGCAGGTGTAATGACAGAGACGATCGCACCGGGGCCTTCCCCCGCTCGGATCGTATCAACCCTGCCCTCCAGTACATTCAGCGCTGACAGGCCCTCGGGCCGCTTACTGGCAAGGATCACCTCTTGTGCGGGGATGCGAATACGCAGGCTTTCACCGACCTTATGGGGAATACGCGGCAGAAATAGGCGCGCCTCTTCGGCTGCCAACTCGGTCAACCCGTCTGCATGGTGAGCTGATACCTGCACCTGAAGCACCGCACCAACGGCTCTGACACCGAGCGGGGCCACAGAAGGATCAGCCATCACTTCGGAAGCCGGGCCTTGCCGAACCACCTTGCCGTCCTGCAGGGCAACGACAGAAGTTGCCAGCCGCGCAACTTCGGCTGCCGAGTGGGTCACATAAAGGATCGGCACCGAAATCTCATCCCGAAGCCGTTCGAAATAGGGCAGTATCTCGGCCTTCCGCGCATCATCCAAAGCGGCCAGAGGCTCATCCGCGAGGATCAGACGCGGGCTGGCCAATAAGGCGCGGCCTATGGCGACACGCTGCTTCTCGCCACCTGACAAGCTCAGTGGACGACGGTCCAAAAGATGCCCGATCCCCAACATTTCAATCACCTTATCGGGGTCTTCGCGCGGCACGCTTTTGGGCGCAAACCAGCGCCCATAGGACAGGTTCTGGCGCACTGTCAGATGCGGGAACAGCCGTCCTTCCTGAAAAATATACCCCAAGCGGCGTTTATGCGGAGGCAGCCAAAGGCGCTTTTCCGTATCGAACAACGTCCACCCGTCCACGGATACGCGACCAGCTTTGGGATCCAGCAATCCCGCAACAGCGTTAACGATTGTCGTCTTACCGGCGCCGGACCTTCCATACAGAACCGTCACCCCGGCAGGCGCATCAAATTTGGCATCCAACTGAATACCTGGCAGATCATGTTGCAGATTGACGGAAAGGCTCATGTCCCCGACACCCTTGCCGCGGCGCGACGACCGACAAACTCTGACAACAGCAGCGCCCCCATCGCGATGATGACCGATATCACCACTAGCCGCATCGCCGCCGCCTCACCACCCGGAACCTGCAGA
Organism: Ruegeria sp. CDSB114; assembly: GCF_059611025.1. Taxonomy (NCBI): domain Bacteria; kingdom Pseudomonadati; phylum Pseudomonadota; class Alphaproteobacteria; order Rhodobacterales; family Roseobacteraceae; genus Ruegeria; species Ruegeria sp. CDSB114. The sequence continues at coordinate 401,337 of NZ_JBXWOT010000002.1, read as the reverse complement.
AACGCATAAACGGCCGATGGCAACGTCTGTGTCTGTCCAGGTATGTTCGAAACAAAGGTGATCGTCGCGCCGAACTCACCCATGGCTTTTGCAAAGGCAAGGATGGTCCCGGCGATCACCCCCGGCAGAATCATCGGCAAAGTTACGGTGACAAAAACCCAAAGACGCGAGGCACCCAGCGTGGCTCCGGCCTGTTCGAGCTTAGGGTCGACGGCTTCGATCGAAAGGCGAATAGCACGGACCATCAGCGGAAACGCCATGATCCCAGCGGCCAGCGCCGCGCCGGTCCAGCGAAACGCAAAAACAATTCCAAGCCCCGCCAGAGGTCCACCAATCGGGCCCTGAATACCAAAGGTCAATAGCAGCAGATATCCCGTAACAACCGGCGGCAGGATCAATGGCAAATGCACCAACCCATTCAACACTTGTCGCCCGGGAAAGCGCCAGCGTGCCAGTGCATAGGCAACGAATACACCAAAGGGCAAAGTAACCAGCGTTGCCCAGAAAGAGACACGCAGCGACAATTTCAGCGCCTCAAGTTCTTCCGGTCCCAGCCAACCCATCGGCTAGTCGCCCGGCAGGGCAAATCCCTGCTCTGCAAAGACTGCCATCGCTGCGTCGGTCTGTAGGTAGCTTAGGAAAGCATATGCCTCGGCTGAGGCTTGCATTGTTACAGCGGCCGGGTAGACAATTTCCGGGTGAAGATTTGCAGGGAAAGAGGCCACAACCCGCACCCGATCCTCGGCCTGGGCATCCGATCGGTAGACAACACCAAAGGGGGCAGCCCCCGCGGCAACCAATGCCAGAGCCGCGCGTACATTGTCGGTCTGCGCCACCTGCTGCTGAACACTATCCCAAAGACCTAGGTTTTGCAGCGCCGCTTTGCCGTAAATTCCCGCAGGCACGGCATCGACCAGGGCCATCGCAAGATGCCCACCTGACAAAGCGGCTGAGATGTCCGTCTGCGGGGAAAACCCCTCAATTTCAACGGCCGTCGGCCCACCGATCAGGACAAGCCCATTTCCCAAAAGGTTAACCCGCGATCCAGCATCAATCAGCCCATTCTCATGAAGGACGTCCATCCAGTCACTGTTGGCTGAAATATACACATCCGCCGGGGCGCCCTGTTGAATTTGACGTGCCAGTATAGAAGACGCCGCATACGATATGACAACCTCCTGACCGCTTTGCCGTTCAAAACCCGGTACAAGTGAATCCAGAGCATTTTTCAGACTGGCAGCAGCAAAAACCAAAACATCGTCGGCCTCTGCACGCTGCGGAGTCGATATCAAACTACCCAAAACAATAGCAGCAGCCAGAAAACGGCTTGCGGATGACAGGGTCATATTGTTCCCGTCTCGTAGGTTAAGGTTCCATCAGGGGATATCTGAGGCGGCGGGGGGCGCGCAAGCATCGATAGGACGCATCGTGAATAAGAACCTTTGAAACGGGCAATCCATAGCCGCTACAACACCCAAGATATTTTGAAGGTGCCTGGTCCGAAACGACCGGTTCAGATTTCGTGATCCCTCAGAAAGTCTGATAAATCAGAGCCCGGTTGGCGGAGATATCACCCCAGATGCCCGCCTTGTCTAAATTCAGTGAAAGAAATTGTGCCAGACCCTCTTGCGCCCGCGCGCCGGCTTGGCTAAATGCAGCCTCACGGGTGATTAGCTCAGTTGGTAGAGCGCTTCGTTTACACCGAAGATGTCGGGAGTTCGAGTCTCTCATCACCCACCATTTCCCGCTAGTTTCTAATATCCTTTCTGTGGCCAAATCGACACTGAATGCCCAGTGTTTTGGATGTTTGTATGCTCTGTTTTACGAAACCGATGCTGTTGTAAGCCGGCCCTTGGGAAAACGAATTCAGGCAGGATTCCGGCAGTTACATCTTCATTTCCTCTGGCTCTGAGATGCGCCAAAAATCTAGCGCTCTTTGAATGCCCCCTCGATAGTCTGTTGAACCGGCTTCAATAGGTATGACAAAAGAGTCTGCTCTCCGGTTGTCATTTCGGCCACCACGGTCATGCCTGCACTCAAAGGACGTTGGAACGATCCCGATCCGACTTTGTCTTGGGACAGGGCAAAGGCTGCGCGGAAATAGGTCTCTCCGGTCTGCTCATCTGTCAACGGCAACGGATAGACCGATTGCAGACGCGCCGGGACTTTCCCAAATCGACGCACATCAAAAGTATCAATGCTGACGGCGACCGGCTGATCAGTGCTTACATGCCCAACTTCGGAATTGGGTATCCTCGCCTCGACAACCAGTTCCTGTCGTGTCGGCAATAGTTCAAATATCGCCTCTCCGGGGGCGATGACCTCACCGGGGCTAGGGTGTGTGACCGCCTGGATGATGCCACGAGCCGGAGCAGAAATGCGCAGGGCGTCCAGCTTGGAGGTTACCACGCCAACCGATACACGCAGGCGCGCATCTTCCTGTTCCAATTCGGAAAGCCGAATAAGCGTTTCTTCGCGTAACGAAAGGGTTTCCCGGGCCAGAGATGCCTTTGCCAAAGTCAGGGCGTTCCTGAGTTCCGCAACCCGGACCCGCGCGTCAGAGACGGCAGCGCGCAATGCATCAACCTCGTCCTCTTCCTCCAGAAAATCGCTTAGGGATTTGAGGCCTTGTGACTGCAGCTGCGCGTATCGCTGCAAGGCAATCTCTTTCTTGTCCACCCGTTCCTGAGCGACCGTGGCCGCCTTGGCTAGGATAGAAAGTGTCCCCTCCTGCTGGGCGATGGACAGGCGCTGGATACGCTGACTTTCGGCATACAGCTCCAGCGCCGCCGAAGCGCTTGTTAAACCGCTCAGGGCAAGAACCTCGATTTCCGACTGGGCCAACGGTTCTGAACTGCCCAGTTTTGTCAGCACGGCGCGCGCGTTTGCCAATTCCTGTCCGACCGCTGACATCTGCCCCGCAAGTACATCGCGCTCATGAAACAGGTCTGGGTGTTGAAGCTGAATCAGGACATCGCCCTCTTCGACAATCTGACCGTCATGGACATGCACAGACTGAACGACACCGCCCTGCAATGTCTCGATCTGTAAATAGTCTCCGAAAGGGATGATTGTACCCGGTGCGCGCGTGATTTGCGGGATCGCCGTTTGCGCTGACAGAGCAATCAGGCCAGCGATCATCCCCAAAGAGGTCAATGCCAAAAAGGCTGCCAGGCGCGGTTTCTGCCAGCTGCGATTTCGGCTGTTCACTTCCGACGCCTCTTGCGGGATTGGGCTATTCAAGAATATGGCCATGGCTATCCTCCGAGCGCTTTCAACACAGCTTGCAGCTTCTTCCGGCCAGCCTCTCCGGTGGCATTCACAGCAACCTTGTCGCCATTGAGAAATATGAAACGGTCGGCGATCTGCATGAATGAGCGGTCGGCGGTTGCGATGACTACAGTGCATTTCCCCCGCTTGTCACCAACCCAGTGCTTAAACAGGTGACGCCGACGATCCGAAAGACCATTGGTCGGTTCGGAAAACAGAAAGAGCGAAGAAGGCCGCGCCATACAGCGAGCCAGAGTCAGCGCTTTGACCGCCTCTTCAGGCAACTGCGACAGCACAGTGTCGGTCAGTCGCGTTTCCTGGCCTTCTGGTAAAAGTTCGAGATCATGCAGCAGGTCCGTCCTGTCCAGAGCCTCGGCAACCTGGTCCGGAGAAAGGCTGGGCACCGCCAGGCGGAAATTCTGCGCGACCGTGCCGTAGAACAAGGATTTCTCATAGGTTGCGTATGTGACGGATTTCCGTAATTCGTCGCGAGCGATCTGGCGAATATCTATCCCATCATGCTCGATGGTGCCGCTCAGGGGGCTATACAGCCCGTCTATCAGGTCGAGAATGGCAGTGCGACTTGCCGTATCACTCCCCATGACCAGCACGACCTCACCCGGATTGCACTGGAAACTGACCTGCGAAAGGATCGGAGGATTCAACGGATCTGGACGGTACGTCACCCCCGAAAAACAGACCCAACCGCTAAACGTCTTCTGATGCGATTGCTTGAGCCCCATTTCCAACTCTTCGGGCAGTCCAAGAACTCGATCGGCTTGTGTGCTGCTGGACCGGAACGACAGAATTTGAGGGAAGCTGGTGTACAGAGATTGAATCGGAGCCAGCACTTTGGACACCAACGCGATGGAGGCGATCATTGCGCCAAAGCTCAATGAGCCATTCAGGGCCCCATATGCGCTTAAAACGACTGCCCCGACCGTCGCCAACCCACAGATTGACTGTACAAGCGACTGGGTAAATGACTGAAACAAACGCGCACGTGCTGTCGCGCGTTCGCCGGCTTCAGCAAGGGGCAGACTGCGTGCCAGCCATTGTTTCTGCATTCCCAGATTGACCATCACCTGTTGATGCAGCACCGCGTCATGAATGGCGGCTTGACTGGCCGCATTAGCCTCGGCCGCCGACTTGTCCAATCGTTGTTGAAAGGCAGTGGTAAAGATACCAAGGCCGACAAGGAACAGGATCGAACCCAATGTCAACAGACCGACAGATGGCGCCAGATAACACAAAACCGCAAAGAAAATCAGAACGAAGGGCAGGTCAAGAAAAGCTCCCATTACCGGACCGGTAAACATGTCGCGCAGGGATTCGAATTGTCTGAACCGGGACAGTTGCTGATTTATGTCAGACTTCTGAAGCTGGCTCAGTGGAAGGGACATCAACTTGCGAAACAATGCCTCCATCATCTGTCGTTCGCCATTCCAGCCAATGTAAGCAAGCGCTCGGGTACGAGCGTGACGAAAACACAGGTCGGAGAGGCCGATTATGGCCACACCGAAAGCCAATGAAATTAGAAGATCGACTGATCCTGACGGAATCACGCGATCGTAAATGGCCATAACCAACAGGGGCGCGGTCAGCCCCAGCAGGTTAGTTAGGAACGACGAAATAATCAGCCATGGCATCATCGCCCGCAAGCCAACAAATGCTGCTCCTACAGTTATTGGGCGGTCGTCTTCGTGTTGATGATCAAACCGGTCGATCCTGATAACCCTGCAAAAACGATGTGTTGGCTGTAATAAACGCAGATCGGGATTGTGATCGTCGCTGACCTGGATGCCGCGCCCTGTTCGTCCTATCGCAAGATAGCAGCCTCCCTGATCTGGAAAGACCATGGCCGGGCATTGCCAATCAGATATCTCGTTTTCGCGGCACCTCAACTGCGTATGGGGAAGACCAAGGTTGCGGAGCGTCTGAAGAATATCCTCTACCCGAAACCATTCGGACAAGTGTGGCGTAGCTTCGATGATCGCATCCGGACGGTTTCGCCATCCGCCCTGAACCAGAAGCTGCTGTAACAACTGCCCTGCAATTTGCGCGTTCAAAGCAATCATGCCGCCCCCCTTCTGATCAGCTTTGCCGCTGTTTGCTCTAAAGTCGTGTCGAGTTCCCATTCCGCATACACACCCTCGGCAGAGGACCTGAGGCGAACTGTCTCTTGTGTGAGATTCTTCATTCGGGGATCGGGGCTGGCAATAATCAGGGTCAGTCGCGGCGAAACAGACATCAGATAGTCAGCCAGCGCTTGCCTTTCGGCGGTGTCCAAAACTGCCGTTGGCTCATTCATAAGCAGGATGCGCGGCTGCAAGGCCAGAGCCCGTGTCAGGGCGATCATCTGCCTGTTCACCGGGTCTTTTTCAAATGCTGTCCCGGTGTTCAGCGGAGTGTTATAGCCCAGAGGAAGACGATGAATGCGTTTCTCCAGCCCTAATGTTGCAGCTACTGTTTTTGCTCGCTCGACCATCGCGGCATCACCAAAAGCACTGAGGTTTTGCAACAGCGTGCCGGACAGGATCGCTGGCTGAGCCTCGAGCATGACCATGGCGTCCTGCCCACGCTGTGCCGCACGTTGGACTGCGGGTCGTTCGTCGATCCAAACTTCTCCTTGATCGGGCATTCGTTGCCCGGACAAGGCATCGAAAAGCTCATCTACCATCCAGCTTTTCTCAGCTTCGATCAAAACCCCAGCAGAAGGCGCGCCCCGAAATCTGATAGGGCCGAAACTATGCCCAGAGCCATTCAACCGCTTCATCGAGACATCATTGATCTCGATCCTGCCGGTCAAGGCTGGCTGATCAGAGACCGCACTGGAAACCGTCTGCAGACTGTCCATTTCGCCGAGCCTGCTGCGCGAGATCGCGACATTCTCGGACTGGACCCAAAGCGCCATCAGCTTGGTCAACGGCTGCACAATCCGGCCGTTCAGCAACATGCAGGCAGCCATTTCAGCGATGCCAATCAGATTGCTGATTACCAGATAGGCTCCAAGCAGACCCATGGCCGCCACGGTCATTTGCGAAAAGATCGCTCCGAAGTTTTGGGCCAGACCGGAAAAATGAATCAACTTCCGGCTCATATCCACTGTCTGGCTTTCAAGCATCTCGAAACGGCGGGTCATTTGCGGCTCCATCCGGTTGGCCTTGACCGTCTGCATGCTGGTCAAAATCTCGGATAGAAACGCATAGCGGCGCGTGTCGATTGATTTGCGACGGCGGAACAAATGCCATTGCGCACGCTTCATGATGGCCGCGAAAATGGTGACCGTACAAAATGCTCCAAGCGGGACCAAAACAAGCCAACCCCCGATCAACCCGATCAGCACCGCAAACAACAGGGTGAATGGCAGATCAATCAAAAGAGTTTGCCCCTGCCCGGCCTGGTGATCTCTTAATTGGCCGATCGCCCCGAAACGTTCCGCGTAAGTGCTTGCCGGAACCTTGGAAAAGCTCAGCGTATTCGCTGTGATCACCGTGGTCATAAACCGCTGGAAATTCGATACAGCGGCATCCTCAGCTGCAGCCGAGAGCAAAATTGCACGGCATTGACGCAAAATCAGCTCCAACACTGCGCTGACCAATAACACAACTGTCAGGACCCGCAGGGTGTCGACCGACTGAAACGGAATGATCCGATCAAAGATCAGCAGAATCGAAATTGGCATCAGCAACGAAAGCACATTCAGCGAAATGGATGCGGCCCAGACAGGGATATCGCTTTGTCCTGCCGTCCTTCGCCCGGATAACCCACGCGGTTTCATCGTTCTCTTCACCCAGTTGGTTGGCCTTCAGCTTTGGGGACGTAAAATTGAAGAACAGTAAATCTGAGCGCCGTGAGAGTGGATATTTTCTCTTAAAATTTAAAGGTTTAATTGACCTTCGCTGAACACCTGCATGGTAAAAGGTGACGTGAATCAACAAATTTCCTGAGGTGTCACGCGATGAGCGATATGAAAGACGATCCGGAGTTTCGGGCGAAAACACTGCAGGCCGAACACGACGAAACGCATGAAATCGCCGCTCATCTATCGCGCAATACCATCAACACCTCTGACGATCCCAGCCGCAGTACATTGCATACCGGCGAGCAACAATCCGGCGCGCTGGAAGACCGCGCGCGCTTTGAAGAGTCGATTGAAACGCTGAACGTAACCGCGCCAACCGCGGTTGAAAGTTTCGAGGCACCAACCGACCAGAGCCTATCCAATTTCAGCGAAACTGGATCCTCAGGTGCCGCGCAGCCTTTGCAGTCTGAGGACACAGCGGGCACACCTGCGGTGGATACCCCGCCTCTCGAAGGGAACATGCCCGCCCAAACTCCGTTCGAGCTGCAACAGGCCATTGAAATTGACCCACTGGCTCTGCAAGCGGCGGAAGCAAGTCAGCCGATTTCATTCCAGAAAACTGCCGGACAGTCTCCAGATTTTTCGGAGCCGGACGTGAACAACGCCCCCGAAGAAATCTTGTTGGACGGCACAACTATAGCTGAAAATGCAGTGGGCGGCGTGGTCGGAACCCTTTCGGTTGTGGACCCGAATGACGGGGACACACATACATTCGAAATATCGGACGACCGGTTCGAAGTTGTCGACGGTCAGCTACAACTAAAACCCGGCCTCTCGCTGGATCATGAGGAAGCGGCGCAGGTCGAGGTAGATGTCACAGTCACCGATGCCGGCGGGTTGAGCCTGACGGAAAGATTCGCGGTTGATGTTCTCGACGTGAATGAAGGCCCAGAAAAAATCACCTTGGAAGGCAATACCATTTCCGAGAACTCGACGGGCACGGTCGTCGGCCACATCACAATCACTGACACGGATGACAGCGACACACATACATTCGAAGTCTCGGATGCCCGCTTCGAAATTGTCGACGGTCAGCTACAGCTAAAACCCGGCCTCTCGCTGGATCATGAGGAGGCGGCGCAGGTCGAGGTGGATGTCACAGTCACCGATGCCGGCGGGCTGAGCCTGACGGAAAGATTCACGGTTGATGTTCTCGACGTGAATGAAGGCCCAGTAGGTATCGCGCTGGACGATACCACAATATCGGAAAACGTCGCCGGTGCGATTGTTGGCCGAATCGAGGCGATCGACCCGGACGCGGAAGATGCCCACGTATTCGAAGTGTCAGATGACCGGTTCGAGCTCTTCAATGGAGAGCTTCGCGTGAAACCCGAGATGCAGTTTGATCACGAAGAGACCGCTCAGATCGACCTGCAGGTCACCGCCACCGATTCTGAAGGGCTGAGCGTGACCGAGTCTTTTGTCATCAACATCAAAGGCATCAACGAAGGACCCACAGATCTTAGCCTTGGCAATGACACCGCAAACCTGATCCGCAACGGTAGTTTCGAAGAGTTTGACCTTGATGAAGGTCTCTGGCGGGGATTTGACGGCGACGATAGCGGCGCCTGGACCGACGCAAATGGAATCGAAATCTGGGACCGTCTTGGCGGCACTCAGGCCTCTGAAGGGGACCAACTGATGGAAATGGACCATGCGCGCGGCGTGGACAGCATCTCTCAGGTCGTCGAAACCGAGGCAGGCCAGCTTTATGATCTTGGCATCGACCTGCGCGAACGCCTTGCAGGTGGAACGGACACGGTTGAGGTCTACTGGAATGGCAATTTGGTCGCGGAGCTTGATCCTCAATCCGCCGAATGGCAGACATTCGACCTTCAGGTGGTTGGAACCGGTCAGGACAACCTGGAGCTGAGGGAAGCTGAAAACCAAAATGACAGCTATGGCGCGCTTGTCGACAACATTACTCTGACTGCGGCCGAGCTAACGGTGGCCGAGAATGTTGAAGGTGCCGTTGTTGGAAAAATCTCCTTTGACGACCCTGACCTTGGCGACTCGCATCGGTTTGAAGTCTCTGATGACCGGTTCGAGGTTGTCGACAACCAGTTGCGGCTAAAACCTGATGTGGCGCTTGATCACGAAGAGGCCTCATCTGTAACGGTGGATGTAACTGTCATTGACGAGGGCGGTCTTACTCTGACCGAAAGCTTTACCGTCATTGTCGCGGACATGGTCGATCCCCGCATTTCCGCCGGCACAGATGGGGACCAGCCCCAAGTCACCGAGAGCGAGCCTGACGAGCCTGAACTAGATGCAAAACTCTCTGATGGGAGTGATGCCCAAGACCCCATTTCGGAAAAGGCAGAGTTTCAGCCAGATGGTCTCGGTCCGGTTCAGCCTGAATCGCCTGCTGATCAAAACCAACCTTCGGCACCATATGAGAGCGGAGAACAGCCCCCTGCCCCAAGCGCCGAGATGCAAACTGGTTTTCATGCAAGTTACTACGATGTGGACCACAGACTGACCCGAATGGATCAAATCGACTGGAACTCAGCCCCGGCCCATCAGGAAGTTGTTTCCGAAATCGACTACGAACTTGGAAAAGACTCATTCTGGGCAGGCGGATCCTCGGACACATTCGGTGCCAGGCTGGAAGGGTCCTTCACTGTCGAGGAAGGGGGCAGCTATACTTTCTTTGCCGGAGCAGATGATGGGATTGCTGTTTTCATCGATGGAACAAAGATCATCGAGTACGATAAGCCAAATGGGTTTCGCACGTATTCAGAAGAGGTCAATCTTGAGCCTGGGACTTATGGCATCGAAGTCCGATATGTCGAGAACCACGGCCATGCGGGGCTGAAGCTGGAATGGGACGGTCCGGATACCGATGGCCGTGAGGTGATGCAGGCCGATCCCGGTTTGTCGGTTCCCAAGGACGACGCGATCCAGGTTGGCATCCAAGTGTCGGATGCGTCTGATCAGGCGAATGTTACACTGGAGGGGTTGCCAGCAAATACCCTGATAATCAGCGGTGAGCATTCGGTGATCACCAATGGTGATCCGGTGGATTTGTCGGGTTGTAATCTGAACCATCTGGAGCTTTCACCGCCAGTAGGTTTCGAGGGCATAATTCATGGTCAGATCGTTGTGTCAGACATAGACAGCGCCGGCACTCTCATCACTTCGGAAAACCCATTTGCCCTGACCGTCGGTGACGACCCTGACAGCACAGGGAACTCTTTGGACGAAGAACTGGCTTACGAAGCGCTGTACTCGAGCACTCCTGGAACCCTGCCTTGGGATGCTATCCATCCGACCGACAATGCCCCAGAGGTGGAAGTTCTGGACGAGCCGATCTCAACCTTCGGAGATGCAAATATTACTTGTATTGAAACAGATACTTATGAGAGATTTGATTGGTAGTGAATGCAATGCTCAGCGGAGCCGACCTGCATTCTGTTCTGGGATGCAATCTTTGCCACAGGCTTCTTGCCGAGACACTAGAATTTTGATTTTGCAGACGGTCCAACACCTATATTTTCTTTGGTTGTGCCCAAGGCACAGTCTGGCCAAAATTTCAGCAAATTTATGACAGAAATCACACCTAGCTGCGGCGTTCGAAACGAATCTGCTCTAGGTGAGATCAAATGAAAAAGTTGGCCATTCTTCTTATATTTATGCCCTTCACGGCGCTTGCAGAAGAGCGGGTGTTTGAATGTCAGTCACCAGACGAACAGCATCCCGAAATGGCTGCGAAACTGATCAAATACGAAGATCAAAACAAAGGTCGTATCAAGATCGGTGACATCGACAAAGAGGTCGATGTTTTCCCGGGGCTCGATACCTTGACCTACCTGTATATCGGCGAGGATCACACGTTGAGTTATAACGTCCACCCCCAGAAAGGCACGTTCGATTTCTCTGCCTCTGGTAGTAGAACCGGTTGGGGCAAAGGAACTTGCACGGAAATCACAGGGCAATAACCCGCATCTCCTCCTAACAATGCACCGGCCTGTTCCATGGGCGTGTGCTTGCGGCAAACAGTGGCTGCACCCGCAGTAGCGCCACATATCTATCGGCGGACCAACCAGCACTGTGCCTTTCTCAAATATACGCATCGCGCCGCTTCCGTCCCGAAACGGCGCGATGACATTTCAGTTAATGCGCGCCACTGCGCTTGGCGTTGACGACCGTCTGCTCCAGGGGGTTATAGCCTTCGGGAACAGGCACAAGATTTACCCTTTTTGCATAGTCCTCAAAATATGCCTGCATCGCCGCGACACGCTCGGGCATCTGGTTCGCCAGATCGTGTAATTCCGACGGATCAGCTTCGATATCAAACAGCTCCCATTCGCCTGTGCCTTTAGGCGCCAGATTCTGCATCAGTTTAAATTTGCCCTGGAATACTGCCGAGGACCCTGCAAGCTCATATCCGACCGGGTTGTTATCGTCGCGCACGGTTTCCGTCTCACCCTTCAGGACCGGCATCATACTGATACCGTCTGGCGTATAAATTTCGCGACCGTCATAGACCGGTCCGGGAACGTCTACGCCGGCAACGTCAAGAAGTGTTGGAACGATATCGCGAACAAAGGCAAATTTATCGACTTGCGATCCGGGCTCGACAACACCCGGGAATTTCACGATCAAAGGGACACGCAAACCACCCTCGGTCGAGAATGTCTTAAAGTAGCTGCCCGGAACCGCTGCGGCTGCCGCCCAGCCAGGGCCGTAATCAGCATAGACACCCTGCTGCCCCATATCCGAATAATCGCCGTCAAAATCCTCGATATAGACCTTGTCGTAATGGGCTTTGTACCAATCACGATAGGCTTCAGACAGAGGCAACTGGTTCGGATCCGGGCCGTTATCCGCAAGGAAAATGACGATCGTGTTGTCCGCAATACCTTTTTCATCCAGATAGCTCAGGATCCTGCCGATATTGACATCCATATTGTCCAGCATTCCGGCATAGGTCTGCATCCGTCGCGCGTTGAATGCTTTTTCTTCGTCGTTAAGCTTTTCCCAATCCGGCATCTGCCACGGTTCATAAGAGGTTTTCGCAAACTCCGGGTCCAATTCCACATCCGAAGAGATCAGCCCAAGTTCCTTCTGCTTTTCCAGACGCGAAACCCGCAGGGCCTCGAACCCTTCGTCATAAACGCCGTCATATTTGTCGATGAATTCTTTTGGCGCCTGATGAGGGTAATGGACGGCCTGATACCCGACCCAGGCCAAAAATGGTTTACCGTCATCCAGGTTGCTGTCGATGTAATCGATCATCGTTTGGGTATAAAAATCGGATGAGAAGTAGTCGTCCGTTGGCAGGCTGACAAGCTTGTCGTCCTCGTAATAGTGCACCCGCGTATAGAACGGGGCATAGGGCTGCTCGACCCAGTTATCCGCACCGCTTTCGCCAAGCATAAAGGATTTCTCAAATCCACGGTCATAAGCGATCGTGCCAGGCTCATGACCCAGGTGCCATTTGCCGGTCATATAGGTGTGGTATCCTGCGTCGCGCAACAGACGCGGCAACGCAACAACCTTGTCGTTCAAATGACCTTCATAGCCAGGCTTGCCGAATTGGTTATCGGCCTGAATCTCTAACATATTGCCGAGGCCTGCGAGATGGTTGTCGACACCGCTGATCAGCATAGTCCGAGTTGGCGAGCAAGACGCTCCGACGTGGAAATTGGTGAACAGCATACCGTCATCTGCCAGTTGGTCGATCGAGGGCGTTTCGATTTCACTGCCAAATGCACCAACATCGGAAAACCCCATGTCATCTGCGATTAGAATAAGAACGTTTGGGCGTGTATCCTCAGATTCGGCAAGTGCTGCAGTCGTTGATAACGCCGAAGCGCCAAGCACAGCTAATATATTCCTTAAAGGAACCATTGAATCCTCCGTTATGTGGGAAGTCCGGGGCGTCGTGCCACGGTCGACAATAATGTCGCAGGAAACGACAATTCCGGCTACAGAAAGAGACGACCATTCCATCATTTGGTATGAGCGTTCTGAATATTGGAACGAGGGTGTAAATGATTGATTCCAAAGCCATAGATGCGGTGCGCTCATTGGCCAGACACGGCAACTTTCGCGTGGCAGCGGATGCAATCGGAACCTCTCCGGCAAGTTTCTCACGCTATATCGGCCAGGCAGAAGCTTATGCCGGTCAGACGCTATTCGAACGGACAGGCCGCGGCGCAACCATCAGACCGGCGGGGAAACGCTTTCTGCAACTTCTGGACGCGCTGCACAATGCGACCAGCCAGTTTGAAGCAGGAGTCAAACGGCTGCGTTCGGTCGGCCCGGAGGTGCTGAATATCGGTTGCGGCCCCCTGACGACCCGGACGATCATCACGCCGCTTCTGGCAGAGCTGCTTGATAACTGGCCAGATCTTCGCGTCCGCGTTGATGTGCGGGCCACCATGGAACCCCTCGAAGCATTGCGGATAGGGCGTCTGGACGTGGCGGTTTGCGATCTTACGCACACGCCCAACCTAAGCGATCTGGACATTCAGGTCGTTCGAAAGGAACCCGTTTTCTTCTGCGCTCGCCCCGACCATCCCATTCATCAGGCAACTCCGGTCTCAATCGCGGAGGTGTTTCGGCATCCGTTTATAACCGCGCATATGCATCGCCACTGGCGCTCTGCCATTGCCGCCACTCTGGGGAATGACGAGAAAGCCTGGCATATTGTTGACCGATTGCCCCAGATCGAAAGTGACGATTTCTCTTTAGTTGCCGATATGGCCTGCAGAGCAGACCTGATTGCCGGAGGAATGAAGGAAGATTTTGATCAGCACCTGAAATTGGGGATGTTGAAAGAGATACGAACCACGCAACCTCTGACCTGGAACATATGCGCTGCCCGTCGCAAGGGCGTCAAATTTGCCGCGCTTGATATGTTCTGGAATCGATTGTGCCACCGGTACGGAGCGGAATAAGCCCGCCGCATGACCGGAATACCCGGCGGTTAGTCTACATCGCGGACAACGCGAAATCCGACATGATTGCTGCCCAACGACATCTCAACCGGCTGCCGCGCTGCAGGTCGGTAACGCAGACAGAAATTCGGCGCGCAAAGCCATGAGCCCCCTTTGACCAACCGCATTGCACCCATCGATGCGCTACCGAACTGGGCGGCAAAGGCCTTTTCCGGGCCGGTAGGATCTATTTGGTCGCCAGGAATGTGCCCCGGCACCCACCAGTCGGCCACGTGCTCCCAGACATTGCCCGCCATGTCATAAAGGCCGTAGCCATTGGCCACATATGAAGCTACGGGTGCGGTTCCGACATGGCCATCGTCAGCCAGGTTTTCGCTTGGGAACTGTCCTTGCCAGGTGTTTGCTTTCCACCCATTGCTGGGATCATAGCTGTCACCCCAGGTGTAGTCGGCGCCTTCGATCCCACCGCGAGCTGCAAATTCCCATTCGGCCTCGGTCGGCAGACGACCTCCGATCCACTCTGCAAATTCTGCGGCATCCTCGGGTGACACATGCACCACCGGATGGTCGCCCAGTTCCGCAATCGAACTGCCCGGTCCTGCCGGGTGTTGCCAGCTTGCACCTTTGACATAGCGCCACCATGCGTTGGGATTATTCAGCGACACCGCTTCCTTAGGCTGGGCGAAGACCATCGATCCAGGCTCAAGCAAATCTGCAGGCAGACCCGGGAAATCCTCCGCCGACAAGCCACGCTCTGCCGTTGTCTGATACCCGGTTTCTTCGACAAATTTCGCAAATTGGTCGTTGGTAATTTCTGTCCGCGTAATGTCAAAGGACCCGACATTCACTGGATGGACCGGAGTCTCTTCCGCTTGAAAGTTTTGCGAACCCATCAGGAATTCTCCACCATCCAGCCGGACAAACTCAGGACCTGGTTTGGAACCGATACTGGTATACCAAACGGCAAAGCATACAATCGCAACCACGGGAACCGAGCCATAGGCTAGCAATCTTCTTGAAAGGGGCATGTAGCATTAACCTGTTGGATCTATCAGGGGTGAATGTAGTGATTTGGTACGGTTTTCAATCCCCTACTGTGAATGGGCAGCATTCCTACCCTTCGACCTGAGCTTCAACGAAAGGCGCGCACCTGCCTGATGCGAGGCAAATTCACCTACACTTGTAAATTCATGTCAAATTGGGACCGCTGTTCAATTCAAACGATCCACAGCCGCCAAAGCACCCGACAGAGCGACCTTGATCTCTGAGGGCATGCCTCTGCCCTGTTTATATTGATTGGCCGCGATCCAACCTGCCTTGTGCCCCCGCGCACCAATCGCCTTCATCCGGGCATCAGCCGCAGAATCCGGCATTTTTTCAATCAGGTTTCTCGAATACTCGATCTCATCGCGGGACAAAATCATACCAACCGCACTGTATACATCCATGCCTACTTGCATCGTCAAATGATCCAGCCGATGCGTTGCCCCAGACAACATCCGCGTGCAATAGGCCGCCAGAAAATACCAGCGAAAGATCGCAAGTATGCGCTTCTGAGTATCAGTGACTGTATCCACCTCAAATATTGCCGTGGCGGATATCTTTTCAAATGCTGAACTGGCCGCCTGTGAGGCCTGAATAATCTGATCCTCGCGCACGTCTACGGGTATGACTGGCGGGACAGGTGTCACGACCGGCTGGTAAGTTTCGAAATTCATGCATGGCCTCCGGCTTTGGTTGCTGAAGGGAACATGGGGGTTCGAAAATGCATCCCGATGTGAATCTCTGCCATAGTTTGTAAGTATACCCGGTATTTTGGCTAAACTTAAAAGCCATTTTTCATATGTAACGCAAACTCAAGGACAAACTTGGCTATTTGAGCTATTAATTGTGTGGGATTTGAGCCGCATTTTTGCAGAAATCTGGGCCTTTATATCGCCCTAAACCCCCTTACATCTGACACGATCTTGCAGAATTTGTGCCCTTTTTACCAAATACAAACAGTCAATCCTGCTGATCAGTTTACGAGTTTGAATTTAACGAGGGGGTACAAGCGGGACTAGGGGGTGAGCACCTGCCGGGCCGGGCTCGCCCTAGGGCAGAGCAGCTCCCCCCGCCGCCTTCCGTCAGTCGATTTTGCTTTTTTGCGAATGCGGTGTGACACCAAAACTGGATCGATAAACCCGCGAGAAATGACCGGGATTTTCAAAGCCACAAGCCAAGGCGACCTCAGTGACGGATGCTTCGGTCTGAAGCAAAAGCTTTTGCGCGCGTTCCAGGCGTAATTCCATAAAGTACTTTTTGGGCGAAGTGTTGAGATACTTACCAAATAACCGCTCTAACTGGCGCGTGGATATGCCAAGATCATCCGCGATCTTTGACGGAGAAACCGGTGCTTCAAGGCATTCGCGCATGGTATGGATAGCCCGAGCCAGATGTGCGTTACGCATCCCGTTGCGCGATTGCAATGATACCCTTTGTTTGGCCGTTGCGTTGCGGGCAGCATTATACACCATCTGATCTGCAACCGCGATCGCCAGCTCCTCACCGTGGTCGCGTCCGATCAGATGCAACATAAGATCGGCAGTTGCCGTCCCACCCGATGCCGTGATGTGTTTCGCGTCTGCCACGAAGACACTGCGCACAAGGTTCACCTCTGGGAACGCTTCCATAAACGCATCGTGATATTCCCAATGGATCGCAGCCTGAGAGCCATCCAGAAATCCGGCCTCTGCTAGAAGCCAAGCACCAGAACACAATGCCCCGATCGGCGTGCCCCGCGCACGTTCGCGTCGCAACGTCGCCAGAAGGTCGCGTGAGACATGGTTGCGCATGTGGATGCCCGACAAGACAAACAGCTGATCAGTCTTTGGAATATCGCCCAACCCGCCATGCACAAGTGTCACCACCTTATTGGAACACACTGCACGCTCTGCGTCCTCCGATATCAGCGTCCAATCATATAGCGTTTTCTCACTGACCAGATTGGCGATCCGCAGTGGTTCGACGGCACATGAAAAGGCGAGATGCGAGAACTCCTCGATCAGAACAATGGTGATGTGCCGCATCTGAGGCATAGGGTATTCCACTTTGTTCGGCCGGATTGGCTGAGTCTTTGTCGTTGGATTATGCTGCACGAAATTTCTATGTATACAATATGTATTTTATTCGGATACAAAAAGGAGGCAATCGAACCCAATCGATTCTTGCTGGCTGGGCTGGAGGATCCGGATGAAGGACGTCGCAAAAACCCGCAAAACGCAGCTGGCCGAGCACTTGAAGGTCTCGATCCTGACTTTGCGCCTGCAACCTGGCACCGATCTGGACGAGGTGCATCTGTCCGATGCGTTTGGCCTGTCGAGAACGCCTTTACGCGAAGTGTTCCGACAACTCGCCGGAGAAGGGTATCTGGACCTGCGAACAAACCGCAGCGCGCGCGTGTCCGAAATGTCGTATACCACCTTGCGCGATTTCTTTCTGGCCGCGCCGATGATTTATGGAGCAATCCTGCGACTGGCAGCGGCGAATGCAAAGCCTGTGCAGATTGAAGCCCTGAAAACCGCACAGCAGGCATTCAAGGCCGCGCTGCGGGATGGGGCAGCCGAAGAGCGCGCCCTGGCCAATAACCGCTTTCACGAAGTGACCGGCGAAATGTCGGGCAATGTCTATCTATTGCCCTCTTTCAACCGTTTGCTGATTGACCATGCCCGTATCGGCATGACCTTCTACCGGCCACAGTCGGGCAGGATGGTCGAAAACCTGTCCGAGGCAAGCCAGCAACACGACGCCATCATCGACGCCATAGAGGCACGCGATGAAACGGCTGCTGCGCAGATGGCCGAAGATCACTGGAACCTGTCACGCGATCAGATCGAACTGTTCGTGATGCCCGATGCGCTGGATGTCCCAATGGGCCTTCCACCGCTTTCGAAACCTGCATGAGGACGGAATGAACCCAATTTTCCGATTTGAGGGGGTCTATACCCCGGTGGTCACGCCCTATCAGGCCGACGACAGCGTGAACTGGGACGCGCTGGCGCAGGTGATCGAGCTTCTGATCAAGAATGGCGTGCATGGTCTGATCTCGGGCGGGTCGACTGGTGAGAATTATGCGCAGACCGTGGAGGAACGGCTCGAATTGGCGCGGTTCACCCATGTGCGTCTGAAAGGCCGTTTGCCTCTGGTTGTTGGCACGGGCGCGATGTTGACGTCGGACTCGGTTGCGCTGGCGTCGGGTGCAAAGGAAATCGGGGCGGATGCGATCCTGTTGGCCAGCCCGCCCTATTCGGTGCCCACCGACCGCGAAAATGCGCTGAATGCGCTGGCCATCGACAAGGCCGCCGACCTGCCGGTAATGCTGTACAATTATCCTCACCGCACAGGCACGATGATGGGCGAAGAATTCCTGGACCGCGTCGGGCGCAGCAGGAATTTCTGCGGCATCAAGGAAAGCTCGGGCGATATCAACCGGGTGCATCTTCTGGCGCGGGACTACCCGCATATCCAACTGGGATGCGGTATGGACGATCAGGCGCTGGAATTCTTTGCCTGGGGCGCGCCGTTCTGGGTCTGTGGCGGCTCGAACTTTCTGCCTGCCGAGCATGTGGCGCTATACCAGGCCTGTGTAATCGAGGGTGATTTTGCCAAAGGCCGCCGGATCATGTCGGCGCTGATGCCCTTGATGCGGGTATTAGAACAGGGTGGCAAATTCATCCAGACCATCAAGCATGGTGTCACAATGAATGGGATTGACGCGGGCACCGTTCGACCGCCGCTGAAATCTTTGAACAAAGATGACAAACGCGCGCTAGAGCAAGTGACGCGCGTGCTGAAACAGAAAATCGCTGACATCATGGCAGAGGGGTAAGGTATGACATTGCTGACGCAGGACGAATACGACTCCATCGCCGCGGGTCTGACCTTGCCAACCGGCGCCTTTATTGATGGCGCGTACCGCCCGGCGATTTCCGGGCAGTCCTTCACCACGGTTAACCCGGCGACCAACAAGAAATTGGCCAACATTGCCGCCTGCGGCGTAGCGGACGTAGATTTTGCCGTCGAGAAGGCGCGCGAAGCGTTCGAAGATGGCCGCTGGTCGAGGCTGCACCCATCCGAGCGCAAAAATGTACTGATCCGGTTGACCAAACTGATCACACGCAATGCACGTGAACTGGCGGTGATGGAAAGTCTCGACAGTGGCAAGACCATCTTTGACTGCGAGACCGTCGACCTGCCCGAGACCATTCATTGCCTGAAATGGCACGCCGAGGCGATCGACAAGATCTATGATCAAGTCTCGCCCGCCAGTGACGACCACATCGCTTTGGTCGTGCGCGAGCCGATTGGCGTTGTCGGGTTAGTCCTGCCCTGGAATTTCCCATTGCTGATGCTGGCATGGAAGATCGGGCCCGCTCTGGCTGCGGGCTGCTCGGTGGTGGTGAAGCCGGCCGAGGAGACTTCACTGACGGCATTGCGGCTGGCCGAACTGGCGATGGAGGCCGGTTTGCCACGCGGCGTCCTAAACATCGTCCCCGGCGCAGGTGCCGAGGTGGGCGAACCTATCGGACGGCACATGGATATCGATATGGTGTCCTTCACCGGTTCAACCGTGACTGGCAAACGGTTTCTGAGCTATTCGGCGGAAAGCAACGCCAAAGAGGTGGTGCTTGAAATGGGCGGCAAGAATCCGGCCATTGTGATGGAAGATGCAGAAAATCTGGACCGCGTGGCGGCACATATCGTCAATGGTGCGTTCTGGAATATGGGTGAGAACTGCTCGGCCACGTCCCGCCTGATTGTCCACAAGGACATAAAGGCCGAGTTGCTCGACCGCATCGCCCATCATGTAAAGCAATGGAATGTCGGCGAGCCTCTGAACCCGGAAACACGATTGGGCGCAATGGTCAGCGAAGCTCATTTCGATAAGGTCTGCGGATATCTGGATCAGGCCGAAAACGTGGTGATCGGAGGCAAAGCGGACAATGGCTTTGTCGAGGCCACCGTAGTCGAACTCCCTGGCAATGACGCCATCCTGGCACGTGACGAAATCTTTGGTCCCATTCTTTCGGTGATCACGGTTTCCAGCTTTGATGAGGCCATCAAGATCGCCAACGATACCGAGTATGGTTTGTGTGCGTCGATCTTCACAGCCAATGCGAAACGCGCCATTCGCGGGGCGCGGATGATCCGGGCGGGAACGGTGACTGTGAACAGTTTTGGTGAGGGCGATATCACCACGCCCTTTGGCGGCTATAAACAGTCTGGCTTTGGTGGGCGCGACAACTCGATCCATGCGCATGACCAGTATACCCAGCTAAAAACCATCTGGTTCGACCTGTCCGACGATGCGGATGAGGCCGTGGATTGAGCAGCTATGCCGCCCGAACCCTGCCAGTCCATCGCGGACCTGCGGCCTGGAGCGTCATATTAGGCGATCCACTCCCGGCCCAAGAACTGGATGGTGATCTGACGGCGGATGTCGTGATTGTTGGTGCCGGTTTCGCAGGGTTGTCAGCGGCACAGCGTTTGAGGCAGCTGCAAAGCGACGCAAAGATTGTCGTGCTTGAGGCTGGCCGCGTGGCCGAAGGGGCTGCGGGGCGCAATACGGGTTTTATGATCGATCTGCCACATGACCTGGCCTCGGACAATTATTCCGGGCCGGGGGATGATCGCACCATGATCACATTAAACCGACTTGCAATTGATTTTGCCCGATCGGCGGTCGAGCAATATCAGATCGACCCGAATTTCTTTGATCCGGCTGGCAAGGTTAACGGAGCGGTGAGCGCGGCGGGACATGCACATAATATCAGCTATGCGCATCATCTCAGCACTTTGGGTGAGACCAGTGAAATGCTCGACCAACAGCAGATGCACGCCCTGACAGGGTCGCGCCACTATCGGTCGGGGCTATACACACCCGGCACGGTTATGTTGCAACCAGCAGGCTATATTCGCGGTCTGGCTGCGGGACTGATCAAGGATGGCATTGCATTGTACGAGAGCTCTGGCGTGTCCGGATTTGAGAAGCAAGGCGGTGCGTGGCTGGTAAAAACCGCGCGCGGTACCGTCAGCTCTGGTGCAGTCATCCTGACGGTGAACGGGCATCTGGAAAGCTTTGGGATCGAGCGCGACCGACTGATGCAACTGTTCCTTTTTGCGGCAATGACCCCGGAGCTGGACGCCGAAGTGCTGTCGCGGCTTGGGGGGCAACCCCGCTGGAGTGTCACACCATCTGATCCGTTGGGTACAACGATGCGGCGCATTGATACGGCGCAGGGCGGCAATCGGATCATAACCCGTACCTGCGCGGCCCTGCGCCCGGGCATGACCTCAACTGCTGGTGATCTGGCGCGCGCCTCGCGGGTGATGCAGCGCAAATTCGACCAGCGATTTCCGCAGTTGGCGGGGCTGGACATGCAATATCACTGGGCCGGTCATCTCTGCCTCAGCCTGAACGGCGTTTCCGTCGCGCGAGAGGTCGAACAGGGCGTGATTTCCGGCTGCGTCCAGAATGGGCTAGGCACGGCGCGCGGCACCCTGACCGGTATCGCGGCAGCAGAACGCACCTGCGGCCACAGCTCGAATATCACCCGGTATTTCGACGCCCAGGATCAACCCAAACGCCTGCCCCCAAAGCCATTTCGAGAGATCGGTGCCAATGCAGTGCTGCGCTGGAAAGAATGGCGCGCGCGGGACGAGTGATCAGGGCAGGCTCAGCTTGGCCATGCGGCCTCCGTCGACTGTGTAGACCTGCCCGGTGATAAAGCTGGCATCATCCGACGCCAGGAAGGCGACCAGCGCCGCAACCTCTTGCGGGCTTCCGGTTCGGGCAACGGGGTGTATGCGCTTGATATCCTCGTGAAATGTCTCCGGGTCCGGCATTGAGGCGATGAAATCCACGTTCAACTCGGTGTCGATCCAGCCAGGGGCCACGGCGTTGCAACGAATACCCTCTGCCCCATGATCCACGGCCACCGCTCGTGTCAGGCCATGCAACCCGGCTTTGGATGCGCAATAGGCAGCATGGCCGGGATTGCTGCCCAGCCCCTCAATCGAGCCGATATTGACAATCGCCCCGCCCGCCCGCCGTAGATGGGGCAGCGCCGCCTTGATCAGCAGGAACGGGGCCGTGAGGTTGACTGTCAGCGTGCGCTGCCAGTCTGCAAGGCTCATCTGCTCGACGCCGGCTTCCTGCATCATGCCTGCATTATTGACCAGAATGTCCAATCGCCCGGACAAATCAACGACCTGATTGACCACCGTTTGCGGGCTGTGGGGATCTCTGAAATCGGCCTCGAACCCTTCGAATTCCGGATCGCTCCCACGTTGCGCGGTAAAGACCCGTGCACCTTCGTGTTGCAAACGTTCCGCGATGGCGCGTCCGATACCGCTGCGCCCGCCCGTGACCAGTGCGGTTTTGCCGGTAAATCGCGTCATGAAACCGGTTTTCCTCCGTTCACTTCCAGCAATGCCCCACACACATAGCGCGCGGCGTCCGAGGCAAGAAACATCACCACATCAGCAATATCTTCGGGCTCGGCGATACGCCCCAAGGGCACCGTCCGGCCCAGCTCTGCCACGGCAGTATCCGGATCGAAGCCGCGTTTTTCAAACCCCGACCGCAGCATCGGCGTGTTTACTTCATTCGGGCAGACGGCGTTAATGCGGATGCCCTGATGCGCGTGGTCCATACCCATGCATTGTGTCAACGACGCAATAGCTGCCTTGGTCATGCAATAGACCGCGTGGTTCGGCCCAGGGCGCAGCCCCCAGCATGACGCGGTGTTCACGATCGCGCCACCACCACGCGCCGCCATGATCGGGATTGCGGCGCGACAGATGCGAAAGGGCGCCTCGACATTTACGCCCAGCGACAATGCCCATTCGGTATCCGAAGTCTCGGTCACCGCTCCGCGGGTGATGACCCCCGCATTGTTGACGACGATATCCAGCCCGCCCAGCGCATCCGCCGCATGTTGCGGCAATGCATCTGCATAAGCGCTCTCGCGCAAATCGCCGGGCAAATGGGCGTCGGCCTCGATACCCTCAACCGAAACGTCCGCAACCGCAACCCGTGCCCCTGCCTGCCGCATCCGCTGTGCAATAGCAGATCCGATGCCGCCCGCAGCCCCTGTGATGAGCGCTGTTTTGCCCGTCAGCTCCATTTTCCCTCCGAGTGCTAAATGGAAACCCACCCGACAATGCAGTCGGGATAGGTCCAAGGCGAAATCTTTAATAGGTTTGGTTCAGCTCGTCAGCGGCGGGAATTTCCCGTTCCCGCCGGGCGATATAGTCCAGCAGGGCCTCGTTTTTGGCCACGTCCAGTGTCGGTTCCTGGTATTCGGCCAGCAGCTTGCGCGCGTGCTTCAACGCGCGCTCAGTGATCTCAACCCCGCCTTCTGCCACCCATTGCTCAATCGAGTTATTGTCGAACATCTCGGGCATGAAAAACGCCGTTTGAAAATTGTCCTGCGTGTGCGGATGACCCAGATAGTGCCCGCCTGGACCGACCTCTGGAATGGCGGCAAGAGCTTGGTCGAAATCATCCCATTGCGGGCCTTCTGCCATGCGATAAGCCATCGCACATTGTTCAGCATCGACAATGAACTTGGCGGTGGAACAATGCATCCCGGCCTCATTCCAGCCGGCCGAATGCCAAATATAGTTCGCACCGGAATGAAGAACGGCCTGTAGCGTCGTGGCGGATTCGTACCCGGCCTGCGCATCAAATGTCTTGGCCCCACCCAGCGTATTCGAGGTGCGCCATGGAACGTCGTAGAACCGGGCCATCTGCCCGATCATAAAGTTCATCAGGCTGATCTCGGGCGTGCCGGCCATCGGGGCACCTGATTTCATCGACACCGTCGACAGGTAGTGCCCGTAAATCGCCGGAGCACCTTTGCGAATGACTTGGGTATAGGCCAGCGCGCTCAGTGCTTCGGCGTTCAACTGCGCCACTGTGGCGGGAACCGATGCGGGCGTATTGGCCCCGCCCAGCACAAAGGGCGAGCACAAGACAGGCTGATTGCGGCGAGAAAAGGCCCGCATCGCGCCCAGCATCGTTTCGTCCCAGACCAGCGGAGAGTTTCCGTTGCAGTTGCCCGTGGTGACCGGATGATCTTCAATGAAATCTTCCCCGAACAGGATCGCACACATCTCAATGACGTCTTCGGCGTTTCTCGGCGAGGTGGTCATACCCATGAACGTCTTGTCCGAATGTTTCATCGACGAATAGGTAATGCGCAAATGTCGCTGACTGATCGGGTGGTCGTAAGGTTCGACAATGTGATGCGCCGAGGAATGCATCGCCGGCAGCATGTGGCTTAGTTTGTGGAACATTGCCAGATCATCGAGCGTCGGATTGCGCCTCACGTCATCGAGATCGCGCAGAAAGGGCGCGCCGGTCATCGGCACAAAGATCGAGTGCCGTCCGCCCAGTCGCACGTTCTTGTTCGGATCGCGTGCATGATAAGTGAAGGTGCTGGGAATGGTGGCGATCAGCTCTCGGACCAGGCCCCGGTCCAGATAGACCAGTTCGCCCTCGACCTTTGCACCAGCTTTTTTCCAATCCTCCAGTGCGATTGCATCGCGAAACTGAACACCGACATTCTCGAGAATATCCATTGAGGCGCTGTCGATCCGGTCGATCTGGCTGCCATCCATCACCTCGCATAGGGGGATGCCTCGGGTCAGGCCGGGCAACATCTCGAAATTCGGAGCAGAGCGCAGCGCGCGCCGGGCCGCGCGGCCACCGGTTCGGGTCATGGTACGCATATTCACAAGGCGATCCTCCAATCCTCCCCAATAGATTGCGGTATTTGGTCAAAGCAAGCCTCACTAATTGCGATACATGTTTGCAGGAAGCGACCCACACCCGAAACCGCCGAAATGATCTACAGACCCATGATGACGACTAGACCTGCTATCAGTTCAACCTTGCTTGGCTCGGGATCATCTCCGCCCATATCTATGATCCACTCCATGCCGGTGATTGCATAAGAACCGTCAATGAACTGGCTGACACCAAACCCGGTCGTCACAGAAACATTACCTGATTTTGACGGCACGCATCGGAAACACGGCACTCGACATCATCGTTTTGGAAAATTTCTTCTGGCGCGCAACCCTAAAAAATCCAATATTTGAGTGAGAATAATTAACCTGAAGACCACCAACGGCTACACCTGTCATGTCCAGACGCCACTATAATCTGCCGCCACTCACCACGCTGTCGGCCTTCGAAGCCGCTGCGCGCCATCTAAGCTTTAAGAATGCGGCTGAAGAACTGTCGGTAACGCCGGGCGCGGTCAGTCATCAGATCAAAGCGTTGGAAGGTGATCTTGGCACTGCCTTGTTCCAGCGCAAACACCGGGGGGTCGAACTGACGGAAGACGGCAAAGCGCTGTATGACGCGCTGGCTTCTTCGTTTACCCGCATCTCAAAAACACTGGCAACAATCCGCGACCGTGCCACCGTCGAAAAGGTAACCGTAGGATCAACCACTGCAGTGGCTGCTCTTTGGTTGTCGCCATCGGTAATCCGGTTCTGGCGCGAAATGCCTGAAGTAAATGTTGACCAGCTTTCACAGGATCGACCATTTCGGGATCGGCCGGATATCGATTTCTTTATTCGCTACGGCCGGGACGGCAACGGTGACCTGTCGCACACCCCTCTGTTTCGGGATTGCCTGGTCCCCGTCGCCTGCCCAGAGGTGGCGGATCGGTTGGCCGGTGCAAGCCTCGAAGATCTCGCAGCTGAACGACTGATACATCTGGACTCTGAAGACCGCAGCTGGACCACTTGGCCCGAATGGTTTCAACAACTCGGGTACACGGGAACCATTCCGATCGATTCTCGTGTGAACAGCTATTCGGTAGCCCTCCAGCGGGCGCGTAAGGGGGCCGGGCTGGTTCTTGGATGGCAACGCTTGATCCACCCCATGCTGCAATCGGGAAAGCTGGTGGCAATCGGGCCCCACCTCCAGATCGCTCCAAACCAGTTTTATCTGGTTGGCCGCTCGGATGAAGACTTGTCCGAAAGTGCCCGGGCGCTGAAAGATTGGATCATTCAAGAGGTTCAGGACGGTTCGGTTTAGGTGAAATCACCCTGTGATGAGGTTTTCTGATATTGAGTGGATGCCAGCGTATCCGCCAATAGAGACCAAGCAACACCTGCAGGAGAGCCCGATGAACAAGCATACTGCGCTGTCTTCCGTTCTGGTCGATGTGAATGTCGCAAACGGCCTGCCAAACGAACACTATATCGACCCGGCACTTTTCGCCGAAGAGCGTAGATCGGTTTTGTACGCCAACTGGTCCGGGATCGGCTTTGGCAAAGACGTGCCCGAGGAAGGCGATGCCATGCCGGTCGATTTCCTAGGCATGCCTTTACTAATCGTGCGGGATCGAGATGGTGAGGTTGGCGTATTTCAAAATACCTGCCGTCACCGCGGGATGATCCTTGTCGATACCCCTCGCAAGATAAGTGGCGCGATCCGTTGCCCCTATCACAGCTGGTGCTACAGCCTGAAGGGAGAGCTGCGTGCGACGCCACATGTTGGCGGCGCCGGTCACAACACCCATGAGGACGTGGATCGCAAATCTCTGGGCCTGATCCGTATTCGCTCTTATGTCTGGCGGGACGTGGTCTTTGTGAATGTGGACGGCAATGCACCCGAATTCGAAGAGGCGCACGCCGCCTTATTGGAACGCTGGAAAGAGTTTGATCAACCAGTACATCACGGCGGTGAGGCCTCTTCGTTCAAGTTGGAGGTCAAGACCAACTGGAAGCTGGCGGTTGAGAACTATTGCGAAAGCTATCACCTGCCCTGGGTGCATCCCGGCCTGAACAGCTATTCGCGACTTGAGGATCACTATAACATCGAAGTGCGCGGGCACTATTCCGGTCAAGGCACGCTGGTCTATCGACAACTCACTGACCATGACGGCACCACATTCGCCGATTTCGACGGGCTCAGCGATCAATGGAATGAGGGCGCAGAGTATGTGGCCGTGTATCCGAATGTTCTTTTGGGTGTGCAGCGTGACCATGCCTTTGCCATTCTCCTGGAACCGGTTGATCACGAAAATACCGTTGAGCATATCGAGCTTTATTATGCCAAAAGCATCGAAGACACACCTGAACATGATGGCCTGAGGGCGGCAAACGCCCAGCAATGGAAAACTGTGTTTGAAGAGGATGTGTTCGTTGTTGAAGGGATGCAAAAGGGTCGGCACGGAATGTTGTTCGACGGCGGTCGGTTCTCTCCGGTGATGGATGGTCCGACCCATAATTTCCATCACTGGGTTGCGACGCAGATTGAAAGCGGTCGCGCCGACTGAACCAGCTGTCTGGCCACGCACGACTGGCCAGACGCGACGGAGACCCGATGGACAGAACAGAATTGGATCGCTTGCTACTTGAGGCGCATGATCATGATGATCCTGCCGCGTTGGTCCGCTATTACACTATTGCAGCAGATGAATGCGAAGCGGTGCAAGATATCGACGCGGCCTGTTTTTACCTGACCCACGCCTTTGTATTCGCCCTGGAAGCCGGGGCCTCTGAAACAGATGAATTGAACCACAGACTGGTCGCGTATGGACGTGCATAGTGGTGGACATCGGAGACTAGCCTTGGGTTATATCTGTTCAATCCCACGTGAAATTTAAACCCGTTGTCTTGGGTTCAGTACTGGTAACACATGACGACAAGACCAAAATTTTGGATGACAGACTCATGAAGACAAATGCACAGGCAGTGGTAATCGGCGGGGGTGTGATTGGGTGCTCGATCCTGTATCACCTGACCAAATCGGGGTGGTCAGACGTGGTGCTGTTGGAACGGGATGAACTGACATCCGGCTCGACCTGGCACGCGGCGGCGAACATCCACGGACTGCATGACAGCACCAATATCAGCCGCATCCAACACTATACGATGACGCTGTACAAAGAGCTTGAGGCTGAAACCGGCCAAAGCTGCGGCGTGTTCCAGCCCGGCTCGTTATATCTAGCCCAAACCGAAGAGCGCGAACACCAGCTGAGGATACAGGCCGCCAAGGCCAAGCTGTACGGGATGAATTTCTATGAGATCAGCATCGAAGAGGCGCAGCGTCTGAACCCGCTGGTCAATTACGATGGCATCCGATGTGTCATGTACGAACCTGATGGCGGTAATGTTGATCCCTCAGGGGTCACCAACGCCTACGCTGTCGGTGCGCGCCAGCGTGGG
Organism: Ruegeria sp. CDSB114; assembly: GCF_059611025.1. NCBI lineage: Bacteria > Pseudomonadati > Pseudomonadota > Alphaproteobacteria > Rhodobacterales > Roseobacteraceae > Ruegeria > Ruegeria sp. CDSB114. The sequence continues at coordinate 373,059 of NZ_JBXWOT010000002.1, read as the reverse complement.
GCCGAAATCCACCGCTTTACGCCGGTCACTGCGACAGATCAGCAAGAAGATGGCACCTGGATCGTGGGCACCCCTAAGGGGGACATCCAAACGCCGTGGGTTGTGAATGCCGCCGGTCTGTGGGGCCGCGAAGTTGCCATGTTGGCCGGGATCGAGCTACCCCTGCAACCGACCGAGCATCAGTATTTTGTCACCGAAACCATGGCTGACGTCGCGGCGCATGATACCCGCCTGCCCTCGGTCAGTGACCGCGATGGCGAGTACTATTTGCGGCAGGAAGGTCAGGGCCTTTTGGTGGGGGCTTATGAAAAGGATATGAAATTCTGGGCCGAGGACGGCACACCCCTGGATTTTGCCCATGATCTGTTTCCCGACGATCTGGAGCGGATCGAAGAGAATATGATGAACGCCATCGAACGCGTACCTGCCGTGGGCGACGCCGGGATCAAACGGGTCATCAACGGACCGATGATCTGGTCACCCGATGCCAACGTTCTGATGGGACCAGTGCCCGAGGTCGACGGCTATTTCTGCTGCAACGGCATCATCCCGGGATTCTCGCAATCGGGTGGCATGGGCCTGATGGCGGCGCAGTGGATCATCGAAGGCGAAACCCAATACGACATGTTCGCCTGGGACGTGGCGCGGTTCGACACATGGGCTACGAAAGATTTCACCAAAGCCCGCGTGCAGGACCAATACGCACACCGCTTTGCAATCCACTTCCCAAATGAAGAACGCAGCGCAGGACGCCCTGCCCGGACCCGCCCGATTTATGACAGGCAAAAGGACATGGGTGCCGTCTTTGGCCTGAATGTCGGATGGGAACACCCGCTGTGGTTCGCAGAAGCGCCCGGCGCCACGGACACCAACGGATTCACCCGCCAGAACTGGTGGGAACCGGTGGGCGCGGAATGCCGGATGCTGCGCGATCGGGCCGGGATCATCGACATCTCAAACTTTGCCAAATATGTTTGCAAAGGTCCGGGAGCCGAGGGTTGGCTTAATGCCGTATTCGCAAATTCCATGCCGAGATCGGTTGGTCGATCCTGCCTGACCCCGCTGATCTCAAAACGTGGTGGTATTGCTGGCGATTTCACCGTGACGCGCTTGGCCGACGACGAATTCTGGATCATCGGCTCGGGCATGGCCGAACGCTATCACAAACGGTTCTTCAAACAGGTTCCTCTGCCCGACGGCACCCGTTTCGAAAGCCGCACCGAAGAGACTTGCGGCTTTAACGTGGCTGGACCGAAATCGCGGGAAATCCTGCAACGGCTTACGAATACCTCGCTCAGCCCCGAGGATTTCCCCTTCATGCGCTCGCAACAGATCGAGATCGCCGGAATTGCGGTCCTGGCGCTGCGTGTCTCCTTCACCGGCGATCTGGGCTGGGAGGTGCATTGCGCCGCGAAAGATCAGCTCCGCCTGTATGAGGCGCTGATCGAGACCGGAAAAGAGTTCGGCGCAGGCCCAGTTGGCAGCCGCGCACTGATGTCGCTGAGGATCGAAAAGGGCTATGGGTCTTGGGGGCGCGAATACAGCCCCGAATACTGGCCACACGAGGTCGGGTTGGACCGGTTGTGCAAATTCGACAAATCGTTCCTGAACAAAGATGCCGCAAATACTGCCATGACCTCTCCGGCCAGAGAGCAGCTTGTCCTGCTGCATCTGGACGAAGCCGACACCGCAGCTTCGAACGCTGACGCGACCGGAGGCGAACCCATTTTCATGGACGGGCGCGGAATTGGTCGGGTGACATCGGGCGCTTATGGCTATTCCGTGGGTATGTCGCTGGCCTTGGGCTATGTTTCGGGTGCCGAGGCAGGCGACAGGGTCGAGGTCATGGTATTAGGGCGCCCGCATAGGGCAACGATCCTGAAAGAACCGCCCTTTGATCCAACTGGGACGATCTTGCGCGGCTAACCCAGTCCGCATTAGATCCTTAAAGCGAGCTGTGGACATTGCCTTCGGGTTGTGGCGCTATCCGGCCAGTAATCTGATCTGCTCCATCCAGAGGATAGGCTGATGACAATCTTCCTGACTATTGCGCTGTTCATTGCACTGTTTCTTGTTGCGATGAACCTTTGGACACGCAAGCTGACCCGTGACGGCCGGATGCGTGTTCCGCAACCGGGGGAGATCATTCCCGTGCGCGGCGGCGATATACACTATGTGGAAAAGGGCGACCCTTCCAATCAGACGGTTGTGCTCATTCATGGGCTGGCCGGGCAGTTGCAACATTTCACCTACGCCTTGATGGATAAACTGGCCGAGGATTTTCACGTCATTGCCGTGGATCGCCCCGGTTGCGGATACTCAACTCGTGAGACGGCAGAGCTTGGGCGGTTGCCCGAACAGGGCCGCATGATACATGAATTTCTAGAGGCAAAGGGGGTCAGCAACCCAATTCTGGTCGGCCATTCGCTGGGTGGCGCGGTTTCTCTGGCGATGGCGCTGGATTACCCGGACAAGATCAAGGCTCTGGCCCTGCTGGCTCCGCTCACACAGGCGATGCCCGGGCCTCCCGCCGTGTTCAAACCGCTTGAAATCCGAACAGAATGGATGCGCAGTCTGATCGGTAACACGATTGCCGTCCCGCTGGCTGCAAAAACCGCACCGCACACCCTTAGCGCGGTTTTTGCGCCAGAACCCGCGCCCCAAGACTTTCTGGACCGCGCCGGCGGCGCTTTGGGGATGCGTCCATCCGCGTTTATCAGCGCCTCGCAGGATGTGATCGGGATTGAACAGAGCATGCCGACGCAGGTCGCCCGTTATGGCGACCTGAAAGTGCCTGGCGCCATATTGTTTGGAGCACAGGATGCGCTCTTGTCAGCCAAGCAACACGGTGAATCAATGCAGGCGTTTGGTCTGAGTTTTGAACAGATCGACGGGCTGGGCCATATGATCCCCCTGACAGTCCCGGACATCTGCAACAACTTCATTCGCGGCGTGGTACAAAATACAGAACTCAGGGCGACGGTTGTGCCAAATTCGGATTAGTCCCAGCTAAAATATTCCCAACAAAGGCGCCATTTCCCTCTTGACCCTCCCCAACCCCTCCCTTAAATCGCCATTCACTCATGGCGGAGTAGCTCAGTTGGTTAGAGCAGCGGAATCATAATCCGCGTGTCGGGGGTTCAAGTCCCTCCTCCGCTACCAAATTCCCATAACATATCAGTTAGAAACGTGAACTCAGCGTTGCTCTCTCGTACCGCAAACATGGTTTGGGTGGCATTTTGGGTAACAGCAGACGAAATTTGTGTTCAAAAATAACTGGGAATCGTCACGAAAAAGCGGGAAACGCCACACACCGCAACCAGTCCCATTACGCTCCAAGAGTTGAGATGCAGGCTCTCAGGGGCACCGGTGTAATCGCTAACTTACCCGCCGGTACCGAAGAAGTTGAGTAGACTTCTTAGTGATCAAGACGAAAGCAGTTTTGCACACACAGCCTTTCTTTCTCCATTTACAAATAATAACATTCATTTTATTGATTGTGTATGGATGGAAATACATTTTCTCGCCGCACTTTCTTGTACAGCGCCGCTTGCCTTGGGATGCTTGGTACTCAATCCAGGATCGTGAGGGCCGAGTTGCAACTCGGCTCTTCAGCTCGGATTTCAACCGTATCAGACGGGTACCTGTCATTGCCACCGGAAATGATCTTTGGGTCCATGCCGAAAGAAGAACTCGAGCAGCTTCTGAATCGCAATCGAGTGGACGCGACCAAGTACGAGCCAGAGTGCAACGTGGCGCTCTATCGTGATGGTATAAACACGGTGCTATTCGATGTCGGAGCTGGGCCGGATTTCATGCCCACGTCTGGCAAACTTATGGAAACTGTTGAAACAATCGGCCTGTCGCCCGAAGACGTTTCGCACGTGATTTTCACCCATGCGCACCCGGATCACATCTGGGGCATTTTGGATGACTTCGACGACCTGCTTTTCCCCAACGCGACGCATCACTTTGGCCGTAAAGAGTGGGATTATTGGTGGAACCCTTCAACGGTAGATTCAATAGGAGAAGATCGCGCTGCGTTCGCTGTAGGCGCGAAGCGCCGGATGGCAGAAATTGAGGATCAGGTGGCGTTCTTTGACGACGGACAAGAGATCCTTCCAGGCATTGCCGCCCGTGCAAGCTTTGGGCACACACCCGGCCACATGGCGTTTGAAATTCGCAGCGGCAGTGAATCCGTGATGGTTGTCGGCGACGCGTTGGGAAATCCACACGTGGCTTTTGAACGGCCTGATTGGCAGAGTGGCACGGATCAGGATCCACAGACAGCTGCAGCAACTCGTAGTTTGCTGCTAGATCAGATTTCTCGCGAGCAAATGAAGATAATTGGCTTCCACCTGCCGAATGGTGGAATCGGCCGGGTCGAAAAAACTGGCTCTGCGTATAAGTTCATTGGAGAACCAACATGATACGAACGCTTGCGATTGCCTTGGCCTTGGCCGCACCAGCTTGGGCAAGCGAGGAAATTGCAGACCAATATCCGCAAAGCGTGCTGTATTCCAAACCGGTCGAGTATTTCCCTGGCGTCTATTCCGCCATTGGCGCAACCGCCCCACCGACCTACGAGAACTCTGGTCACAACAACAACCTCAGCTTCATTGTAACCGGTGAAGGTGTGGTCGTCATAAACGGCGGTGCAGCCTATGTCCTTGCCGAAGCGCTTCACAAGGAAATTCAGGCCATCACGGATCAGCCGGTCAGACTTGTCTTCAACGAGAATGGCCAGGGGCACGCGATGCTTGGCAACGCTTACTGGTCAGAACTCGGCATTCCGATCATCGCACATTCAGAAGCAGCGGCCGAATTCGAGGAATATGGCCCGCAAATACTGCAGGGAATGCAGCGGTATAATCAGGACAAGGCAGACGGAACATTCCTGGCTGGCCCAACCGAGACATTCGATGATGAGTACGTGGTTGAGATGGGTGAATTCCGGATTGAGGCAAAGTACCTCGGCCCTGCCCATAGTCCCGGCGATATCTCGATCTGGTTGCCGAACCAAAGCCTTGTCATTGCGGGCGACATGGCGTTTCACGAACGCATGCTGCCAATCTTTCAAGACACCTATACAGCGGATTGGCTTGAAACTTGGGACACCGAATTCGAGGCTTTAGATGCCACTTATGTTATACCGGGACACGGCCATCCTACGAACATGGGTCAGGTGCGCCGCTATACACGCGACTATCTGGTATATCTGCGCGGCAAAATTCAAGAGCATATGGATGCAGGAGGTGATCTGGCTGAGGCTTACTACGTCGATCAGTCACCTTATGCCAACCTGGACACGTTTGAAGAACTGGCCACGAAAAATGCAGGGCGCGTTTTCGAACAGATGGAATTCGAGTAGCTCAGGAATGTTGCGGAACAGGGATTAGCATCAATAGTCTATGCGTGCTGATCGCCCCGACCCACATGAAAAATACGGCAACCCATGCGGTCAATGACAGAGCGGACCCTCCTGAAAGCCCGGCACCCACCGCGCAACCTCCCGCCAGCATGGCCCCAAACCCCATGAGAACAGCCCCTACGAGGTAGCGTTCCATCGGAGTATCCGAGCCAAATCGTTCGATCCTCCACTCCCCTGCAGTCAAGGCTGTGCCTGCCGCGCCAATTACTACGCCTGGGACAAGGCCGATACCGAAGGACAACACAACGTTTCGACTTGCAACCAACGCCATTAGTGTGTCCGTGGCCGGTCCGGTAAACGTGACTGAAGACACAGGCACGACTTCAAAAGATGCTTGCGCGATGGCAAATGTTATCAACCAGCCGAGCGCCACAGCCAGGCCAACTCCTGCGGCCGCTATGATCCTTATAGGCGCGACTTTCCGGTGGGACGCAAAGACAATGGCCGACACCAATCCCAACGCTGCAACGGCTGTATAAACCGTTGGCGAGAACCCAAGTATTTCTGAAAGATCACGCCGCGCGCCTCCTGGGACAGCCCAGATACCAGACAGCAACTCGCGGGCGGGACTAAGAACACCTGTGTAGGCGGCTTGAGCCACTAAGGTCAAAACCAATCCCGTAACCAGGGCGCGCAGATTACCGCAGGAGGCTAATACCAAAAGGCGAGATGCACATCCACGCGCCAGAACCATGCCTGCGCCGAACATCGCTCCACCGATTACCGCGCCGCTCAGGCTACCTGTCGACGCGATTGCACGTGTCTCGGAAAGGTCTAGCCACTCAAACGCGATAAGCGCCTGTACCAAGGCGAGCGCAGTGGTGAAGGCGATCAGCCAAACCGCCAAGCGGGGACCTAGCTCGCCTTCGGCGACTTCGACTGCCGACGCTCTTAAACAAAAGTGAGACTTCTGAGCCGTCACGCCGAACAAGATACCGACGAGCACTCCGGCAAATGCCAAGGCACCAGAGTCTCCCAACAGATCGATGAGTCTCTCCATCAGCAGAAACTCTCACTTCGTAGCGTGTGCATCCTTGTCTTCGGTCAAGTTGTCATTGTGCGACCATTGGCCTGCGCGCCAACTGGCATTGCGTCCACAACTCACCCAATGCAGATACCAGTCGATCCACGTCTTCAGTAGAATGCACCGGCGACGGTGTAATCCGTAGACGCTCCGTTCCCTTGGGAACGGTTGGATAGTTGATCGGCTGGATGTAAATTCCATAGTCACGCATCAGTACATCAGAGATGAAGCGACACTTAACCGGATCGCCGACCATGACCGGAATGATGTGACTTGGGTTCGGAGTATGGGGAATACTCAGTTCGTCCAGCCTGTCTCGAACTTCGCGCACTCGCTGCTGGTGCAGATATCGTTCCGCATTGCTTTGCTTCAGGTGCCGAACCGAGGCTGCCGCACCTGCGGCTACGGCCGGAGGCAATGCAGTGGTAAAGATAAACCCGCTGGCAAAGGACCGGACGAAGTCCACAAGCTCTTTCGACGCCGCGATGTATCCACCGACGACACCGAAGGCTTTGCCTAATGTCCCCTCGATAACGGTTAGGCGATCCATCAGGCCTTCACGTTCGGCGATGCCACCGCCGCGCGGTCCATAAAGCCCTACGGCGTGAACCTCATCCAAATAGGTCATCGCGCCATAGCGATCCGCCAGATCACAGATCTCGGCAACTGGCGCTATATCACCATCCATAGAATAGACGCTTTCGAACGCAATGAGCTTTGGTGCGTTGGCTGGTATGTCAGCAAGCTGCCTTTCAAGGTCTGCAATATCATTGTGCTTCCAGATCCGCTTTTGACAACGGCTGTGGCGAATTCCCTCAATCATCGAGGCATGGTTCAACTCGTCTGACAGTACAATGATGCCAGGAATGCGGGAGGCCAAAGTTCCCAAAGCCGCCCAGTTTGAAACGTAGCCGGACGTAAATAGCAATGCCGCCTCTTTGCAGTGCAAGTCGGCTAGTTCCTGTTCCAGCAAAACGTGCTCGTGAGTGGTTCCAGAGATATTCCGCGTACCACCCGCCCCGGCACCACACTCATCAATCGCTTGGTGCATTGCTGCAAGAATGCAGGGGTGTTGACCCATGCCAAAATAATCATTTGAGCACCAGACAGTGACTTTTTCGGGACCGTCTTCTGCGTAATTGCGAGCGGTCGGGAATGCACCGCACTGCCTTCCGAGATCCGCAAAGACCCTATAGTTCCCTTCCTCTCGAAGCTGGTCCAGTTGATCACGAAAAAACTGCTGATAGTTCATTTCAATTCCCTACGGCCTCTTCGACGATCTCGGATAACAGGGTCTGAACCTTTTGCATTGGCCCGTCAGGGTAGCCTCGATATCCCACCATCACGCCACTGTTGTCCTCGGCTACAAAAATCCCGTAGGGGCAGAATCCGATATTCATAGGGTCGGCTTCCATCACCTCGCGCGAGATTTTTGCCGAGCAGAAAATGAAGATATCTGCGGCCGCAAATATCTGCTTGTCACTGCCGACATCAGCGCCCGTGCGATTCAACATGTCGCTTACGTGGCTTACATGGTCGATGACCAGTCCCTGTCCGACAATCGCGGACTCGACGGCGAAGGTTGCATCATCAAAACTGCCGTCAAATGGGGCAGTGATGATCTCTTCCGCAAACGCATGGCTCACCAGAACAGTGGAAAACGCGGCTACAGCGATAAAGTGTTTCATGATTTTAATCCTCCTCTTGAGCCGCATCTTCTCAGATTGCTCATCAGGGTCTTTGACACCAGTCAAAACCCCTGAATACCTTAACCGAACATGTCTGAAGTGATACCAGCGTACCAACCCAGCGACTCTTCATAAGTTGCTTTCCTCAAATCCGCATCTTCGCCGGTCTGGCTGATAAAGCCGTCCACTTTGGCAATCTTTTCGGGAGTCGCTTCGTAAGTTGCGCCAACCTTGACGCCATCATCGGTGTCGATGAGCGACCAGCACGTGTTGGAGAACTTGGCCGGAAAAACTTTGGACCCGGTCAACGCACCTCGCACGGCATTCGCACAGACTTTCGCCTGACTGTTGGCCGAGAAGCCGGATTTGGGCATGTCACCCTGTTGGCTGGCGTCACCAAGAACGTAGATATCCAGGTCGGCTTTGGAGGACATATCCGCGGCGTTCACGGGTGCCCAGTTGCCATCGGTCACCCCTGCCATTTCCGCAATGCGTCCGGCTTTCATCGCTGGGATCACGTTGCAGACATCGACCTTGGTATCTTCGCCGTCGATAGTAACGGTCATTGCATCCGGGTTTACGGCGACATTGCCGCCGCCGAAATCTTCGCCGATCCAGTCAACCATTCCTTCGTAGTGGTTGGCCCAACCCTCTTGGAACAATGACATCTTGGAAAACTTCGGTTTCGGGTCAGCAACGATGATCTTTGCTGTCGGGTTGTTCGCCTTCAGAACATGCGCAACCATTGAAACCCGCTCATACGGTCCGGGCGGGCAACGGTACGGATTCGGTGGCGCGACCATTGCAAATGTACCGCCTTCGGGCATTGCCATGATCTGCGCCTTGAGAAGCTCGGTCTGAGATCCAGCCTTGTACGCATGCGGCATTTTATTTTGCGCCGAGACGTCCCAGCCCTCGACCGTACCATCAACAAAGTCGATACCCGGGCTCAGGATCAGCTTGTCATATGGAACCGATCCGCCACCTGCCAAGGACACCGTCTTGGCATCGCGATCCACCCCCGTGGCCCAATCATGCACCACGTTGATGCCGTAGTTCGCGGCAAGCGTGCCATAGCTGTGGGCAATGTCCGAAAGCTCCTGAAACCCTCCCAGATACAGGTTTGAAAAGAAACAGGTGTAATAGGTCCGCGACGGCTCGATCAACGTTACGTCGATCTCACCCCTGCTGTCTTTTGCGATGTAGCGCGCAGCAGTTGCACCGCCCGCACCGCCGCCGACAATTACCACGCGTGGTTTGCCTTGCGCCAACACCATCGGTGCCGAAAACCCGGCTGCTACCACCCCGGCGGCTCCAAGAAATACTCGTCTATTTAGCGTCATCGCGTTTCCTCCTCTTGGACACAGTCACTATGGATTATTGAAGTAGGCAGCCAATGCCGCGATCTCGTCATTGCTCAGCCGTCCGGCAATCATTCGCATGACCGGATGTGGCCGCTTTTTGTCTTTATAAGCGTGCATGGCGACCACGAAGTCTTCGTCAGGCCAGTACACGATCGAGGGAATGCCCTCATCGCCTCCGTCGATCTGATGGCACGTTGTACATTCGCTGCTGAGATATGCGCCGTACTCAGGATCTCCTTGAATCGCCAAGATCGCGGGGTCGATAGAATGATCCGTGCCCTTCGCCGTCGGGTCCGCTTCTGGGATGCCCTGAGGATTGTCGGAAAAATCCCGCAAATAGGCGATCACGTTGGCGCGGTCTTCCGGGTCTTTCAGGCCACCAAAACTCATCCTGGTGCCTGACGCGAATGCACGTGGGTTTTCGATGTACGCAGACAGTGTGTCAGCGTGCCACTCCAGACCCGAGCTACCCGCGCGCGCAAGGCTTTTGGAATAGCTAAAGCCATCCAGACCAGCTGCCCTGCGCCCAAAAATCCCATTCAGATGCGGACCGATTTTGTTTTCGGCCCCCTTTCCAACCTGATGACAGCCTTTGCATTTGGCGAACACGGCTTTCCCTGCCTCAGCATCGCCAAGGTCTTCTGCAGCGTAGGTCGATGAAGCAGTAGCCCCAAAGAACGCGGCACAGACAAGCGCGTTCGACCAACGCATCGTCAACTTCCGAACGTCTTAAGATAGATGATCAAAGCTTCGATATCGTCCTGTTTTCTGAGACCTGCAAAAGACATCCTTGTGCCTTTCATGTATTCCTTGGGCTTCGTAAGAAAGGCAGTCATTTCTTCATCGGTCCAGACTAGTCCTGCCTCCGCAGACGCCTGCATCGCTTTGGAGTATTTGAAGCCCTCGACCGATCCAGCATTAGCTCCGATTACCCCGTTCAGAGCAGGCCCAGTGCTGTGCTTTGCACCTTCACCAATTTGATGGCAGGATTTACACTTCTTAAAGACTTTCTCTCCGGCAGCAGCCAGTTCTGTAACCTCGTCTGTCACTTCGGTTTCTTGAGCGGCCGGTATGGCTGCGGCCTCTTCATCAGGCTTTGGCGCTGCAGTTGGAATGAACGAGGGGCCTTCTGCCGAAAACGTCGGCAACTCATCCGGGCTGGCATTATTCATGACCGAGTTCGAACCACCCTCCGCGGGAGTCTCAACCAGAAAAACAGAACGCATCGTGACGGCGGCCTCTGCCTTGCAGTTCTCCATGCAAGGCTCTTTGCGCCATTCAGTGTATTCGGTCTCGGGTCGTACATCGACAACGAAACCGTCGATATTGTACATTTTGAACTCGGCGAAGTTTTCGTTGTTTAGCTCGAAATCGTCATCCACCAAATCATTGGAGTAGAGGATGTATGCGACAATTGCGTAGGTCTCATCCGCTGTCAGCGTGCCCGCTTCACCAAAGGGCATTGAGCGGGAAATGTAATCCCAGGCAGTCGACAAATGTGGCCAATATGACCCAACGGTTTTTACAGGATCTTCGTCTGCAAGCGTGTCAAACCCACCGGCCAGAACAGGCCAGTTATCGGCACCTTCGGCAAATTCACCGTGGCACGACGCACAGCGGGCCACAAACACCTCTTCTCCGGTCCAGACGTCGCCTGAACCTACGGGTAGGCCACGCCCATCAGGCAAGACATCAACGTCCCAGGCCGCGATCTCTTCCTTCAGTGCCGACCGCCCAAGCCCAAGGCTACTCTCACGGATGGGCGCGGATGCGGTCAAGTTCGCACCATTGGCGACCCGTTCTGCCGCCGCTGCCTGGATTTCTTCGACTTTGATCTCCAGTTCGGCTGCTCGTTTGGATTCTGCTTCCGCATTCTCCTGGGCAACTGCTGCATGCGCCTCAACCTGCCCTATCCGGGTCTCCAATGTCTCAATCTTCGAGTGGCCGTAGTTCCGGTTCGCGAAAGACACAGCTACCGCAAGCACCAACGCCGTACCGCCAAATACGGGCAGGAAAACATGACTAAGAGACTTCAACATTCTCGGCGATCCCTTCTGCGCTCACGTACCAAGTCTGGATACAGTTGTTGTGGTAGACCGAGTTTTCTCCGCGTTTTTCACGCAACTGGTCTTTGGTTGGTTGCACATAACCGGTCTCGTCTATTGCCCGGGCCTGCAAGAGCATTGGCGCCCCGTCCCAGTTCGTATCGAGATAGAAACGTGTAAGAGCCTTGGTGTCGCCCTGCTTACCAAGACGCGCTGTCTCCCATGTGATCCCACCGTCCTTTGACACATCGACCCGTGTAATTTGTCCGTGGCCTGACCAGGCAAGCCCGGAAATGACCAGCGGACCCGGTCCGTGTTTGATCGGCATTTGCGGGCTGGGTGAGGTGATGACAGACTTAGCATCCATCACCCAAGTCCATTTCTGGGCCGTGCCATCGACGTAAACATCGGTGTATTTTGATGTTTCTTCGCGGCTTTCGACCGCCATATCGACAACCTCGATCCGGCGCAGCCACTTGACCCACATGTTGCCTTCCCAACCCGGCACCACGAGACGCACAGGGTACCCATGCTCCATCCGCAGCGCTTCGCCATTCGCCTTGAATGCAACCAACACGTCATCCAGCGCTTTTTCCATCGGGATAGAGCGGCCATTGGACGACGCATCTGCGCCCTCAACATAGACCCATTTGTCAGGTGAGATGTCGGCACCTGCTTCCTGCAACAGCGTGCGCAGCGGAACACCGGTGTATTCCATGTTGTGAATCATGCCATGAGTAAATTGGACGCCGTTGAGTTGCGCACCAGCCCACTCCATACCCGTGTTCGCCGCACATTCGCAGAAATACACGTGGTTTTCGCGCGGGAACCGCTCAATGTCTTCGTATGTAAAGACAAGCGGGCGATCAACCAGCCCGTTGATCATCAGGCGGTAGTCCTCCTTGCGCAGCTCAATCGCACCTGAATGGTGACGCTCAAAGGCGCATCCCTGCGGAGTGATCGTGCCATCGAGCGCGTGGATCGGCGTGAAGTTGATCGACGAAATCGGAGAGGCGGTCAGCCATTCCACATTGCGGCGCACGACATGGGATTCAAAGCTGATCGGCATGCCATAAGGAGTCTCATCAACACCTGCCCCCGTATAAGATGCCCAATCCTGAAGCTCTGTTATCAGTGGGTCGGGTGTTTCTGCCGCTGCCGCACCTGCAACGGATCCTGCGGCGACCGCGGCACTGCCTTTCAGGAAGGCCCGGCGGGACGGTTTGAACGCGTCATCCATATCTCTTAGGTCTCCATCGGTTTCTTAAGCGCCGATTACTTCGACACTGGTGTTCTCTTGCACCGTTACGGTGCCAAGGTTGCGAACATGGTTTTCGACGACATCCCAAATCGGCGGGCCCTCGGTGCCTTCGTTGACGCTGGCCCAACCGGCCACGACATAGGACTTGGCCGGGTCGATCGCCTCACCGGTTTTCAACAGCGTCATGTCGCTGATCCTCTGCCCCTGCGGCTTGGTTACGTCGATCCGATAGCCCAGCCCGCCAACGCGGACCATGTCGCCACCCTGCTGGTAATAGGGGTCGGGATTGAACAGATTGTCGCCGACATCTTCCAGGATGACATGGATGAACTCCCCGGTCATTTCTGTGCGATAGGCGTTCGGATAGGACATTGAAGTGACGTTCCAAATATCCTCGCGCGTTATTTCCTGTCCCGGAAGGATTGACGGCCCCCAACGGACGCCGGGCGACATTGCGATATCTGCCTCACGCTCATTGATCAGAGCATCGCAGATCAGGTCATCCCAAGTGCCGTTGAAGTTGCCGCGGCGGTACAGCAACGAGTCTGTTTTGCCGATCACCTCGCTCAGCGCCGCCTCATAAGGCGCGCGCTGATCATTTATCAGAGCAGTGATCGCAGGATCTGGTGCAATAACATCAGAGAAAATCGGGATAAGTTTGTGCTTTAGCCCCATCATCTGCCCATCGCGCACGTCGAGATCCACACGGCTGACGAATTTGCCGTTCGATCCAGAGGCGATGATATGCGTTTTACCCACCAGAACCGGCTCGGGCAGCGCGTCATGGGTGTGGCCACTGAGGATAACGTCTATCCCCTGAACGCGACCCGCCATCTTCTTGTCCACATCAAAGCCGTTATGGCTTAGGACGACAACGACATCGGCGCCGGCATCGCGAACTTCGTCCACCATTGCCTGCATGTTCTCATCCCGGATCCCAAACGAGTATTCGGGGAACATCCATCCCGGATTTGCAATCGGCATGTAAGGGAAGGCCTGTCCGATCACCGCAATCTTGGAACCGCCCCGGTCAAAGAACTTGTAGGGTTTGAACATCTCTGCGGGTTCATCCCATTCCGCATCAAAGATGTTCTGCCCCAAGGCTGCAAAAGGCAAACCTTCGACAATCTCATTGACCCGATCACTGCCCAACGTAAACTCCCAATGGAAAGTCATCGCATCGGATTTCAGCGCATTCATGACGTTAACCATGTCCTGACCGGCCGTCTGATAGCAGGTGTAAGAACCGTGCCAAGTATCACCCCCGTCAAGAAGCAACGCATCAGGACGGTCCGCTCGAATGGCGTTGATGACAGTTGAGACCCGATCCAAGCCACCCACCCGACCATAGGTCTTGGCCAGTGACGCAAAATCAGTATAGGTCAGCGCATAGGCCGACGGGCTTCCATCTTCTATCCCGTATGCCTTGCGGAACGCGGCGCCAGTAACATGCGGCATCTGTCCTCTTGCATTGCCAATACCAAGATTGACTTCGGGTTCACGGAAATAAATTGGTTTGAGTTGCGCGTGAATGTCGGTGACATGAATCAGGCTGATATTGCCAAAGGTCTCGAACTCTAGCAGTTGATCCTGCGTTAGACTTTGCTGCGCAGCAAGCCTGGCCCAGTTGCCAAACCCGGACGCCCCGAACAGAGCCGAGGCCGCCATTGAAACCTGCAAGAAGTCACGTCGAGAAATCATCTATCAGCTTTCCTATTACACATATAAATGTGTGAATGTTATATAAGTGAAAAACCCGCTCCGGGCATTGCCCAGGCGGGTCATTCGTTATTGACGTACAGCTGGGGTTTCGACTGAAAGCCCGTTGCCACGCGAAGCGACATAGAGCTCCAGTGCCCGGAACTCGTCCGACCCTTCGGCAAAGGTTTCCGCACGCGTATCGCGAATACAACCGCGGAACCGATTGTGGCGCGAGATCAGTTTGGCCTGCTTCAAACGATAGGTAGGGAATCCATTTATCATACCCTGGCTCAGGTGATCCGCTCGGATCATATTGCCCCAGTTTTCTTCATGACAGTTGGCGCAGCTCAGTTCCAACTGACCGTAGCGGGTATAATAGATTTCCTTGCCCTCTTCCCAGAATGGCGCGGCATCACCATCAATAGCAACGTTCATGGGCATCCCGCGTGACTGCAGACCGATCAATGCGACCATACCCTGCATGTCACCACCAGACCATTTCCAGGCATCGGCCTCCATGCGATCGGTACGGCACTTGTTGATCAGATCTTCCATAACCACCAGCTCGCCGCTTTCAGCATCGACCTTGGGCATGGACGCCTGCAATCCTTTGAAGCTTTCCACTCCATCATGGCACGAGGCACAACTTTCACCTGCAGCACCATCAACTGCCTCATAGAGGTCGGCTGCCTGATCGACGAAGATCATTGCCGGATTGTCAAAATCATCAATCTGCAGTGCCTGAGTTTCATCTGTGCGGAAATGCCAACCCGAATAGATCGTGTCCAAATTCTCCAGATGCGCCGAGGCCTCGGTGACCGAGGTCATATTCAGCTCGTCATTGATCACAAGATTATCTTCGTCCGGTCCAGCCATTGCTGCCATTGGGAAAGCCAGAACAGCCGCGATCGCCGTAAGTGCCTTGGTATTCATTACGTTCCTCCCTTGGTGGGCCAGCGCCAGAAATCACAACCAGCGCTAGCCTTCCTTAGTGGTCGAGCCGTCAGGCGATCTCGATCGTTTTCTTCTCGTCGTAAACTGAGCCATCATCATCGTACCAGGTGAAGACAAACTCACCGGCCTCGGGCACGGTTGCTTCGAACTGGAAGTACGGATTTGTCGAAATCGCAGGCTCCATAGTCACATCAATCACCATTTCACCGTTAAACTCGCAGGTGAAACGGTTGATGATCGAGCGCGGGATGACGTTGCCTTCTTTATCCTTGCGCTGGCCGCTTTCCATCTTGTGGCTGATCAGAGTCTTGATCGTAACAGCTTCGCCAGCAGCGGCTGTCTTTGGAACCTTGACGCGGGGCTTTACACCGGATGCCATTGGTTAATCTCCTGTTCTTCAGGGCGCGTGGCGATTAACCGCCGCAACCGCCGATTGTCACTTTTACGGTCGCGGACGCTTTGGCAAAACTGCCATCTGCCATCTTCGCCACAGCAATGACATCCTGCGTTCCGGCAAGACGGATGCGGGTTGAAGCGGCTTGTTCAGCAGCCAGCGGGCCGAAATTGAACGTTGCCACGCCCGGTTCGGGGTTGCCTGCGGCCACGATCAGAATTGCAGCTGCGCCCGGAGCACTGACTTCGATTGGTACGGTGTTTCCGTTTTCCGCGATTTCCGGTGCCGTCAGTGTAACACCGCCATCAGCCACATCTGCCCCGCCTGAAAATGCGGAGATCGCATCTTCAGCAGCTGCATTCGCTCGTAGCGGCATAATTGTCAGGAACGCGGCGCCCAGCCCAAGGGCCAGAGTCTCGCGGCGAGAGAGTTCCATTTTCAATCTCCTTTGAATCTTCGAAAAGCCACGCCAGAAGGCGAGATTATTCCTCTTTCAGTGTCGCTAGAAACGCGACCACGTCCTCAATTTCCTGTGCAGTCAGGATCGTCGTTAGAGGCGCCGT
Source organism: Ruegeria sp. CDSB114 (assembly GCF_059611025.1). Lineage (NCBI taxonomy): Bacteria > Pseudomonadati > Pseudomonadota > Alphaproteobacteria > Rhodobacterales > Roseobacteraceae > Ruegeria > Ruegeria sp. CDSB114. Next base: position 356,634 of record NZ_JBXWOT010000002.1, on the reverse strand, counting down.
TGGCGCTTTGCCCGTATAGGCATCGCCTGGCCGGATATAACCGTCATCCTTGTAGAACGCCGGCATTACCGTGCCTTCGAACGTCATTTTTGCGTTTGCGACTAAACCGCGAAGCTCTGCTTCGGTCCAACGATCACCGGCGCCATCCAGCATCGGGCCAACCTCACCATGGAACGGAATGTCCGCCAAAGCTGAGACCGCGTGGCATGCCACGCAATTGCCTTTGGACTTGTCGCCAACGATGAGTGCACCGTTTGCCGCGTCACCATTAACATCGGTCAGAGAGACCTCGATTGCACCATAGTCGTCATAGGGTACGTCTTTCGGACTTGTCTCTTCGGCAAATGCGGCAACGCCCATCATAGCGGATGCCAGTGTTAAGAGTCTCAGCTTCATGATCCCTCCCATTTGCTACCGCGCCTGTGGCGCTTTGCGACCCAAAGACTTTGTGCACCGTAGTCGACGAACATGGTTCATCGCAACATCAAATTCATCATAATGAATTTTTTTATCTGTAACGTCCAATCTCACTCCTGCGAAATATTGTTTCGCTCCTGAATGCGCCGCGCGTGATACCTTTGGAAATCTTCGCCATTATCAAGTTCATATCGCTTCTGATCGACCCAGGTGAAAAGGTCTAAGGTTGTTCCCTTGGAGAATGCTCCCGGCATTACAGCAACGGCAGCATCGATGGCTGAGGCAGCCTCGGGCACCTCTTCCGGCAGAAAAACAAGCGTTGGGGTAAACAGAATCCCCCATTTGCGCATCAGCGCTCTTTGCTCACTCTCTTCTCCGTCAAAATCAGTGGCAGTGGTGCTTCCATGCAAATCCAGCTGGACGACAAAAAAGTTCTCTTCGATAAACGCCGCCAGGTCGGGCTGTGGGAAAACCTCTTCGTGCATCTTTTTACAGTAGATGCAGCCCCGTTGTTCAATGAACAAAACCAACCGCTTACCTTCACCTGACGCCTCTTCAAGATCCTCGCGAAGATCTTTGAACGTATCACGCATCCACGGTGTTTTATGCAATCCATCGTCGCCCAGATCAGCAGCAGAGACTGCAGCCCCTATCATGCATGCGATCAAAACTGACAAAGTGCGTTTCATGTCTTCCTCCCGGATTAACCAATGGCCGCAATCCAGGGCATATAGTCCAGCATCCATTGTGCTATGTGATTGATCGAGTTGGTTGCGATCAGGACCCCGAACAGGATCAACAGCCCCCCCATTGCCATTTCGATCTGCGGCAAGTGCTTCCTGAACCGCACCATCCATTGCATGAAGGGGCGAACCAAAAAGGCCGCCAGAACAAACGGTGCAGTCATTCCAACCCCGTAAACGAACAGAAGCCCCGCGCCCCGCCAAGCCGTTTCAGTTCCGGCCGCTGTAAACAGGATTGCAGCGAGCACCGGCCCAACACAGGGCGTCCAGCCAAAAGCAAATGCCAATCCAAGTACATATGCCCCAGCGAGGCTCACGTTTGATGTCTCGCCAATATCTGCACGTAACTGCCGATACAGGAACCCGATGCGAATTAACCCCAGGAAATGCAGGCCCATCGCTATGATGATGGCTGCAGCAATCCAACGCAGAATATCGAAGTATTCTCGTACCAGCTGACCAAATATCGAAGCCGTGGCCCCGAGAGCCATAAAGATGGTTATGATTCCTGCCGCAAATGCGATTGCAGCAAGCGTTGCCCGGCGGCGAACCTCGCCGGAAATAGCGGATGTCGCAGAAATCTGCTCCATCCCGACACCAGCCAGATAACTAAGGTAAAACGGCACAATTGGCAGGATGCAAGGCGACAGAAAGGACAAAAGTCCGGCGACCAAAGCTCCTGCAAAAGTAATGTCGAGCATGGTCAAACCTGTCCTGACGCGCTATTATTCACACATTCAAAATTATAAAGATATGTCACTGCGGTCAATCGGAGCTTTGGATGCGCCACCTAATCCTACGTTTGCTTGCGATCACGTTGCTTGTTTTTCCCGTGGCTTTACGGGCCGAAATGACACTTCTGATGGCAGAAGAAGATGGGTGCATGTGGTGCGCCCGCTGGGACTCCGAAATTTCAGAAATCTACCCTAAGACACCCGAAGGAAATGCAGCACCGCTTCGGCGTGTCGATATCCGCGCAGCCATGCCTGACGACATCACATTGGAACGGCCTCTCTACTACACACCAACCTTTGTTCTGTTGGACAATGGCCGAGAGGTCGGACGAATCGAAGGCTATCCCGGTGAAGATTTTTTCTGGGGTTTGTTGGGCGTTTTACTGCGCGACGCTGGGATACTAATTGAGACCTCTGGATAAACTGCGGTATATTACATAAACTGTTTTGAATGCGTGAAGCCATGAAAGCGAGGCGATCTTGTTGGACAAATCTTCGAACCTGCCTGTGTTCTCCAAGGACATGTGCGCCGAAGACATGGACAGAATGATGGAGAATGCTCAGACCGCGTCAAATTTCCTCAAGGCAATCAGCCATGAGGGGCGCCTGATGATTTTGTGTTATCTGTCGTCAGGGGAAAAATCGGTCACGCAGATGGAGGAAATGCTCTCAGCGCGTCAAGCCGCGGTATCTCAACAACTCTCCCGCTTACGCTTCGAGGGCTTGGTGAAGACACGACGCGAGGGGAAAACGATCTACTACAGATTGGCTGATGATCGTTCGACCCAAATCCTGGAAGTCGTTTACGACCTTTTCTGCAGGGAGAAGTAGAAGCCGGTCAGAAAGCCGCCAGCTTTGGGAGGAGACTGGCAATGCTCGAAGCATTGGGAGACACAAATACCGTTGCTCTGATCGGTTTGATTGGTGGCATCGTATTGGGATTGGCCGCACGCATCGGCCGTTTTTGCACGTTGGGTGCAATCGAAGACTACCTTTACGCGGATGATGACCGGCGGCTTCGCATGTGGGCAATGGCAATCGGTGTTGCGATTGTCGGCAGCCACACAGCTATGGCATTGGGGGGACTTGACCCTGTCGGAACAAGGTATCTTGCGCAGACCTGGAACCCACTCGGTTCGATCGTGGGGGGCCTCATGTTCGGGTACGGAATGGCCATCTGCGGTAACTGCGGCTATGGCGCGCTGGCAAGGCTGGGAGGTGGTGACCTTCGATCATTCGTTATTGTTTTGATCATGGGTCTTTCCGCTTACGTCGTAATGTCCGGACCCCTCGCCTATCTGCGGGTATGGATATTTCCAGAGGAAATGGATCTCAATGGCCCCCAGAGCATTAGCTTTCTTGCCGAACGGTTGACCTCTATTCCAGCTTGGCTCATTGGCTCTGTTATCGGTGTTACTTTGGTGTTTTATGCTTTGGCAAGCCATCGCTTCCGCCGCACTCCGGCACAGGTGTTTTGGGGGTCTGTAGTTGGACTGGCAATCGTTTCGGGCTGGCTTGGCACGAATTGGGTTGCGACACATGGTTTCGATGGTGAGCCGGTGCAAACCCATACCTTCGCGGCACCCCTGGGTGACACTATATTCTACCTTATGACTGCGTCCGGAAACACTTTGTCCTTTGCGGTCGGATCAGTCTCCGGTGTTCTCATTGGCGCGTTTCTGGGGTCGTGGTCTAAGGGCCATTTCCGATGGGAAGCATGCGAAGATCCACGTGAACTCAAGCGGCAAATGCTGGGCGCTGCGATTATGGGTCCAGGTGCGATCATCGCGGTTGGTTGCAGCGTCGGGCAAGGCATATCTGCATTCTCAATTTTGGCCTACAGCGCGCCCGTAACATTCGCTGCAATCTTTGCAGGTGCCGCAATTGGATTGAGACAGCTCGTGTCTGGATTGTCCTTCATAACTGAGCGTTGAGTTCACAGTTCAAATCAGCGGGAATCCGGGTTTGCACCGGTGCAGCTGATACGCTGTACCAAGACCTAAAGAAACCCAGTTAATTTGTGATGGTGCTGGCGACTCTGCCATCACAAAAGCAAGCCAAAACGCTCTCTTTCCGACTTCGTCCTCGATCTAGCTTCTAAGGACATACCAAGGCTTATCGAGCCCTTGCTTCAGCCTGTTCTCTGCGCCCTCAGAAGGTCGGGACAAACGCGCAAACGAAAAATGTGTTATGATGGCCCCTTAGAAAAGGGGGCTACTATGTACAATCCCGTATCATCTATCTCAAAATTTCGGATCGGCTTGTCGGCATTGAACATCGCCGAACAGAAGTCAATTTTTGACTGCCTTCCCGCCGCTGTTCAGGCGGCAGTGTGGCAAGACCGGCTTAGTGAAGGCATTGCGGCACTGTCTGACAAGTCTCAGTGCCGATTACTTTCCGAGCTTCAGGAGTTACTCAATCCTGACTGCTACTCGGAAGACAAAGCGAACCATACGGCCACTTCTCGTCTTGAGGAGTTGTCGCCTGTGATCGAGAAGGTTTTTCCAGATCACTCGGTGTTTCATAAATATACGCAGCAACTCGGCGACAATGCTTGCGATAGCTCGATTATCGAAATTGCCAAAGGCGCGCCGCCTACCTGCACATGTTCGTCTTCGAGATCCTGTATGTGGTGGCACAATGATTGTGGGGCAATGCAGGAATGCCTTGCCGGTGGGTGCAAGAAGACTAACGTTGGATGCGGGGTTCTCTGGCTTCAGACATGCGATGGCCTTTGCACTGGGAACTGGTGCTGAAGAACGCAAGAAAGCTCTACCTATTCCGGCAGCAAAGCCTTTGCATTCTTTGCCGAATTACAGGCCTGTGTTGAGGTCTAAATCAGGCGCGTCGCGCGTCACGGTGTGACGATCAACCTTCCCGGATTTGTCGATCTGAACAATCAGAGATTCAGCACGTTGAAAGCGGTCAAAATAAGGAAAGGTGACGTGGTCCAGATGCGTCATGTCCTGGCATTGCATCTGATAGTCTGCCCTGAATTCGGTATGCACATTTGATCCGTTGTCTACGACCGGTCCCAACCCTTCACCAGACAGGGTGACATTGGCCGAGACAGTGAAACACCCCGCCTCTTCAGGCAAACTGAACAGATCAAGCGGGTTAGACAATTCGGAAATGGCTCCGGCGACCGAGGCCTGATCGCCTTCGGTTTCCGCTGGACCTTCGAACCCCAGGACGTCAAGACCGGGAACCACAAGGGAAATTGAAATCCCGGCTTCCGAAAAGGAAACCGCCAATCGTCCCTGCCCATGCTCGTGCTGATTTGCAACCTGGGACTGAGGCAACGCGTTTACCGGGAAAAGCGTTAAAACAAACACTAAGAACTTCATGACCATGGAACCATCTGAAAAGAATCAACTAAGCGACTCTAAACTGAAAAAACATTCGCGCAATCGCGTCACAATACACCAAAGCCCACTAGATTTGGGTAGGAATGAGCTATTTTCGCTCACAATTTACCTGACTATAAAACTCAGATTGACTTAGTTGACTATTTCTATCAGTTAATTGGCCGAACGTCGCATCGCGCGAACCCATTGTTATCTGACAAGAAAGACTACCCCCCAATGAATACCCCCCTGATCCTGACAAGCGCCATGGCTCTGATGACCGCCACCTCTGCTTTTGCAACCGAGACCCCCTCGAAAGCAGATGTTCTGAATACTTACGCCAATATCGCCGAGGCGAAGTACGATGACAGCCTGATTGCAGCCAAATCGCTGCAGCGCGCCGTGACCGCGCTGATTTCCGCGCCAAACGACGCAACACTGAATGCCGCCCGATCCGCTTGGATTGCGGCCCGCGTCCCTTATCAGCAGACCGAGGTTTATCGGTTCGGAAATGCGATCGTTGATGATTGGGAAGGTAAAGTGAACGCATGGCCCTTGGATGAGGGCTTGATCGACTATGTAGACACCACCTACGGCGGCCCGAGCGACGAGAATGAGTTCGCCGCATTGAACGTCATCGCCAACCCAAGCTTTGAACTTTCAGGCGAACCAATCGATGCCAACGACATCACCCCGGAACTGCTGTCGGGCACTTTGCACGAGGCAGACGGGATCGAGGCCAACGTCGCCACTGGTTACCACGCGATTGAGTTCCTGTTGTGGGGCCAGGACCTGAACGGCCACGGTGAAGGCGCGGGTAGCCGTCCATGGACGGACTATGCCCAAGGTGATGCCTGCACCGGCGGTAACTGTGACCGCCGCGCCCAGTACCTTGAGGCCGTGACTGAACTGCTGGTCACCGATTTGGAATGGATGGCGACCCAATGGCAGGACGGAGGTGCGGCCCGAACTGCCCTGACCGAAAATGAGAGCGCAGGAATAAGCGCGATCCTCACCGGAATGGGCTCGCTGTCCTATGGTGAGCAGGCCGGTGAGCGGATGCGTCTTGGCTTGATGTTGAACGATCCCGAGGAAGAGCATGACTGCTTCTCGGACAACACGCATAACAGCCACTACTATGATGGTCTTGGCATTCAGAACGTCTATTTAGGCAGCTATACCCGCATCGACGGAACTCCTGTCAGCGGCGCATCGCTTTCGGACTTGGTGATTGCCTCCGACCCATCTCTGGACGCCGAGATGAAGCTGAAGCTGGCCAACACAATGCAGGCGCTGGGTCGGATCAAATCCACAGCCGAGGCCGGGTTCGCCTATGACCAGATGCTGGAACGCGGCAACGAAGGTGGCGAAGTTTTGATCATGGGCGGTGTGAACGGGCTGGTGGACCAGACCAAGACAATCGAGCGGATCGTCACCATTCTGGACGTCGATCAGATTGAGTTCGAAGGTTCTGAAAGCCTGGACAACCCGACGGCTGTTTTCCAGTAAACCTAGCGGTTCGGGGGCGGAGGATTATCCCGCCCCCAACTCATTTTCGGCTAACTGACAGTATGCCGCAGGACATGCACTTAATAACTGACTAATATAGTCAGAATACAAACCAGAGCGCCACCTCCATGATCGTCTGCCATTGCACCAAGATCACAGACACCGAGATTCATGCCGCCATCGACTGGATGCGCGTTTCCGACCCTAGGGCAGTCATAACCCCTGGCAAGATCTATCATGCCCTTGGAAAATCAGCGGATTGTGGCGGATGCATGCCGCTTTTCCTAGACACCATGCGCTCCAGCGATAATCTGGAAGTCCCCATGCAGCTTTGTGCATTACGCACCAAGGCATCACAGGAGAGTGTAGATGAAGGGCGATCCCAAAGTCATAGAATACCTCAACAAATCTCTGCGGCATGAACTGACGGCAGTCAGCCAGTATTGGCTGCATTACCGTCTGCAAGAGGATTGGGGCCTGACCCACATGGCAAAGAAAAGCCGTGAGGAAAGCATCGAAGAGATGGGCCATGCCGACAAGCTGATCGAGCGCATAATCTTTCTGGAAGGTCACCCCAACCTGCAGAAACTGGACCCGCTTCGGATTGGACAGACCCCGAAGGAAACTCTGGAATGTGATTTGGCTGCCGAGAATGATGCGCGTGCCCTGTACGTTGAGGCCCGTGAATATTGTCGAGAGGCGGGCGACTACGTCACTATGTCTCTGTTCGAGAACCTGATCAGTGACGAAGAAGGCCACATCGACTTCCTCGAAACACAGCTTGATTTGTACGAAAGGATTGGCGAAGCCAATTATGCGCAACTTAACGCATCGAAAATGGACGAAGGCGAGTAAGCTCTCGCTTGTGGCGGTGGCTGCGATTGCAGCCACCCCGATCCTGTCGGCTGAACTGCAGGATCTGCATCTCAACTTCCAACCCAGAACCGAAGATGAAAAGGCCCGGATCGCGGATGTGATCGCCGCGCCCACGGATTTCGACGCCGCGCAACGGTTCGAGGACCTGCCCGCCGGTGCCGCAACCGTAAGGGCACGTCAGGACGCAGATGCATTTTCGCAACCTTCGGGCAATCTGAAATTCGAACAGGAACTGGATTTCAAGGTCGGCAACGGGCTGTTCAAGAAAATCTGGGTGTCTTCGCCTTCCTCGACCCTGGCCTCGGACGGTTTGGGGCCATTGTACAACGCGCGCTCTTGCCAACGATGTCACATCAAGGACGGGCGCGGCCACACACCAAATGGGCCCGATGACGGGGCTGTTTCGATGTTCCTTCGGGTCTCAATCCCCGGTGGCGGCGCAATCGATGAAATCGCGGACTACATCGCCACTCAGCCCGAACCCAATTACGGCGGGCAGATGCAGGATCTGGCCCTTGCGGGCCACCCCGCCGAGTACCGGCTGGACATCACCTATGAAGACCTTCCTGTCGCGCTATCAGACGGCGAAACGGTCATTCTCCGCAGCCCGACCTATACCGCGGCGGATCTTGGATATGGCCCGCTGCACCCGGAGGCGATGCTGAGCCCGCGCGTGGCTCCGCAGATGATCGGTCTGGGATTGCTTGAGGCAATTCCCGTGCAGGACCTGCTGGCCCAAGCCGACCCGGATGACGCGGATGGCGATGGTATTTCCGGCCGCCCCAACATCGTTTGGTCAACCGAATACGGTGAACCGATGATGGGCCGGTTCGGCCACAAAGCCGGGATGCCTACGATAATGGAGCAGTCTGCTGCAGCTTTCGCAGGGGATATCGGCATCTCAAGCCCGCTTTACCCTGCTGGCCATGGGGAGTGTACGGAATTGCAGGTGGATTGCGTTGGCGCGCCCCATGGGGACAACGATGACCGCGTGTTTGAAATCGACCAACTGGGCATGGACCTCGTTGCGTTTTACAGCCGCAATCTGGGCGTACCCGCGCGGCGCGATATCGGTGACCCGCAGGTCCTTCACGGCAAGCAGGTGTTCTTCGATACCGGCTGCGCCTCGTGCCACACGCCATCCTATGTCACCCACCGGATGGACGACCGGCCCGAGCACAGTTTTCAGCTGATCTGGCCCTATACGGATCTTCTGCTGCATGACATGGGCGATGGTCTGGCCGACAACCGACCCGAAGCACGCGCAACAGGCCGGGAATGGCGCACACCCCCGCTTTGGGGGGTCGGCCTGACGGGGCAGGTCTCTGGCCACACACAATTTCTGCATGACGGGCGGGCGCAGTCGCTGTTGGAAGCTATTTTGTGGCACGGCGGAGAGGCACAACCGGCGCGCGACACCGTTGTGTCTATGCCAAAACCCGACCGCGACGCTTTGATCCGCTTTCTGGAGAGCCTCTGATGCGTGCCCTCGGCCTGGCCATTGCCCTTATTCTGCCCCTGTCAGCCTTGGCGCAAAATCCCAGCCAGATCCTGACAGATGTTGTTGAAAGGCACATTCTTCCCGGATACGCACAGCTATCTGACGCAACAGCTGCGCTGGATGCGGCCGCGCAGGCGGATTGCACAGCCGCTTCACCGAACCTTCGTGCAGCCTATCACCTGGCATTCGACCGCTGGGTCACGGTAAGCCACTTGCGCTTTGGCCCCTCCGAGGTCGATGACCGCGCATTTGCAATGGCATTCTGGCCAGACACAAAAGGGTTTACACCCAAATCCCTATCGGGCCTGATTGCCACCCAAGACGCGGTGGTTGACACCCCCGAGGCCTATGCCGAGGCTTCGATCGCGGGACGCGGGTTTCTTGCGCTTGAAATGATGCTATTCGACCCAGCCCTCGCGGATCAGGGCGACAGGGCCTATCGATGCGCTTTGATCCGGGCGATTGCTGCAGATATAAACCGCAATGCCAAGGCGATGGATCACGACTGGCAACCTTTCTCTGCCAACCTGACCATGCCCGGCGGAGACAGTCCTTACCGGTCTGCTGATGAGGCCATGCAGGAACTTTACAAAGCTCTGATCACCGGATTGGAATTCACCGCCGAAACACGCCTTGGACGCCCCATGGGCACCCTAGAGCACCCCCACCCCAATCGGGCCGAAGCGCGCAGGTCTGAACGGTCACTACGCCAGGTCGAACTGTCATTGATCACGCTGCGCGATCTGGCCACCCGGCTGTCCGCAGATCATCCGCAGATTGCCGCTGATTTGGATAATGCGTTCGACAAGGCTATCATCCGCATGCGTGAGTTAGACGACCCTACACTGGCCGGAGTCTCAACGCCATCCGGTCGAATCCGGGTAGAGGCTTTGCAGCAGATGATCAACGACATCCGCACGATTGCAGCAACCAAGCTGGGCCCGACCTTGGGTATCAGCGCCGGGTTCAATTCGCTGGACGGGGACTAAGCCATGACAAGCCGCCGTCAATTCCTTGCGGGCCTGGCTGCAGCTAGCCTTGCCCCAACACAAGGTTGGCCGACTGTCGGCGCGCCAGATTTCCTGGCGGCGGCGCTGTTTCCGGACGGCACCTATCGGCTGGCGGGCCTGAGTTCTGAAGGCGGTATCTTATTCTCTCTCCCCCTGCCGGCGCGCGGCCATGCCGCTGCGGCGCATCCCTTACGCGCGCAAGCCGTGGCTTTCGCCCGCCGCCCTGGCACCTTTGGCGTGGTGATCGATTGCAAGAGCGGAACCCAAACCGCACGGATGGATGCTCCCAAAGGCCGCCATTTCTATGGCCATGGCGCGTTTTCCCGGGATGGAACCCATCTGTTCACCACCGAAAACGACTATGAGGCCGGTGAGGGTGTGATTGGCGTCTGGGACTCGGAGGACTACACGCGGTTGGGCGAGTTTTCTTCAGGCGGGGTCGGGCCGCATGATATGCGGCTCATGCCGGATGGGGAAACTCTGATCATCGCAAATGGCGGCATTGAAACACATCCTGAAATGGGCCGAACCAAGCTGAATCTGCCCATCATGCAACCGCGCCTAGCCTATCTGAGTCTGTCAGGCTCGGTCCTGGAACAGATAGAGCTGCCCCGGACACTGCAAAAAAATTCGATCCGACACCTTGCCGTTCGATCCGACGGTCTGGTCGGGTTTGCAATGCAATGGCAGGGCAACAAGTCAAACCACCCGCCTTTGCTGGGACTGCACAAAAGAGGCGAGGCTCCGCGCCTGCTTGCAGCCCCGGAATCGGTGCAAAGTGCCTTGCAGGGTTACGCTGGCAGCATTGCTTTTGCAGGGGACGGCAAAACCATCGCCATCACCTGCCCTCGCGGCAACAGTTTGCTCCGGTTCGACAGCTTGACCGGTCAACTTAACGACACGACCCCGCTTGAAGATGTTTGCGGCCTGGGTGCCGGGCCTTCCGGTTTTGTCTTCACCACAGGCACCGGGCTGGTCGGAGCGCTTTCTGCCAAGGCCCGCATTTCCGCCCGTCCGGATTGTCAGTGGGATAACCATCTGGTTCCCGTTGGTCTGCCTGTATAAATTCGGAAAAACCCGTCACATAGATTACACTTGGACGAATCGAATTGCTGCCGTATTGGCGGGCGCGAAGCAGGCACCCTAGGTTAAGGACAGACTTGATTGAAACAGACGCCCGACGCACCGCATTCCATCTACGGGGTTGAGAAATGGGGCAAAGACCTCATCGAGGTGACGGAAGACGGCGAAATCGGCCTGCGCAATCCCCTTGCACCAGAGACTGCTGCAATCAGCCTGCCCGGCATTCTGCGTGATCTGGACGATCGCGGCATCAAGGCTCCGATGATCCTGCGCGTCAGCTCCTATCTGGAGCACGAGATTGCCCATATTAACGAAAGCTTTGCAGAGGCGATTGCCCGGGTTGGGTACAAAAGCAGCTATCGCGGTGTCTTTCCGATCAAGGTCAACCAACAGGCTCAGGTGGTCGACCGGATCGTCGAGTTTGGGAAGAAGTACAATTATGGCCTTGAGGCTGGCTCGAAACCGGAACTTGTGGTCGCGCTTGCCCATCGTCTGGCCAATGAGGCGCTGATCGTCTGCAACGGCGTCAAGGATGCCGAGTTTATCCAGCTGGCCATCCTCAGCCGTAAAATCGGGTTCAATACGGTGATCGTGCTGGAAAGCCCGAAAGAGGCCGACACGGTTATCGAAGTCTATAACCAACTGGGCATCGAACCGCTGATCGGGGTACGGGTTAAACTGACCAACCAGATCAGCGGGAAATGGGAAGAAAGCTCGGGCGACCGTTCCGCCTTTGGTATGAACACCGATCAACTGGTCGCCACGGTGGACAAGCTGAAGGCCGCCGGATTGCTGCACTGCCTGAAGCTGCAGCACTCGCATCTTGGATCGCAGGTGCAGGACGTCAACGACGTGCGCCGCGCCGTGGGTGAGGCCTGCCGATACTATACCGAACTGACCCGCGAAGGCGTACCGCTGACCCATCTGGACTTGGGTGGCGGCATGGGCGTGGATTACACGGGCGAAAAGAAAGCCGCCGAAAACTCGATCAACTACACGGTCGAAGAATACTGCGCCAACGTGGTCGAAACCGTCGCCTATGCCATGGATGAAGCCGAGGTCGAGCACCCCACATTGGTCACCGAAAGCGGGCGCGCTATCGTTGCGACCTCATCCATGCTGGTGTTCAACGTGCTGGAAAGCACGCTTTATGACGCGCCGGATGGGCCGGAAGTCGAGGCGGATGACCATCATCTGGTGTCAGACCTTGCAGCTGTGCACGGATACCTCTCCAGCGACCGGTTGCAAGAGTGCTGGAACGATGCCACCTTCTATCGCAACGAGCTGCGCGCCCTGTTCCGCCGCGGATATATCGACCTGCGCCAGATGGCGCGCGCCGAACGCATTTATCTGTCATTGATGGCCCGCCTCAAGGCGTTGGCTGCCAGTGATGAGCTCGACACGGATGTCGACGAACAGTTGGAAAAAGTGGCTGATATCTATCACTGCAATTTCTCGCTGTTCCAATCGCTGCCCGACGTCTGGGCCATTGACCAGCTACACCCGATCGTGCCGCTGCAGGGTCTGAACGAAACGCCCGACCGCCGCGCGGTGCTGTCCGATATCACTTGCGACAGCGACGGCAAGATCGACCGGTTTATTCTGGCCGAGGGTGTCTCGCCCAGCCTGCCGGTACATTCCCTGCCCGAGAATGACGAATACTTCATGGGCGTCTTCTTTGTTGGTGCTTATCAGGAAACGCTGGGCGATCTGCACAACCTGTTCGGCGACACCAATGTGGTTACCATCGACCTGCGCTCTGATGGCGGTTTCGATCTGCTGCACGAGCAAGAAGGCGATACCATTGGTCAGGTCCTGTCCTATGTCGAGTTTGATCCGGCCGACTGTGTCGCCGCCTTCCGCAAAATGGTGGACGAGGCGATCTCGACCGGTACTCTGCTGGCCAAAGACCGCAAGACCCTGATGAGCGCATATCGCGACTCGATCAATGGCTACACCTATTACGAATAACCCCCGAGAGGAGACGACCCCATGGGAACTTTGAGTGGCAAAACGCTGGTTGTCGGCGCGGGCGGCGTCTCTCACGCTGCGGTGCACAAGATGGCGATGAATTCGGACATCTTCACTGAAATCACGCTGGCCAGCCGCACCAAGTCGAAATGCGACGCCATTGCCAAGGCCGTGAAAGAGCGTGTGGGCGTTGATATCGCTACTGCGGAGCTGGACGCTTATAAGGTCGCGGACACGGTCAAACTGATCAAGGACACCGGTGCCGAGGTCCTCGTGAACCTGGCCCTGCCCTATCAGGACCTCGTGTTGATGGACGCGTGCCTTGAGGCGGGCATCCACTACATCGACACCGCAAATTACGAGCCCGAGGATGAAGCCAAGTTCGAGTATCACTGGCAATGGGCCTATCAGGATCGGTTCAAACAGGCAGGACTGACCGCCATCCTCGGTTCGGGCTTTGATCCGGGCGTGACGTCTGTCTTTGCGACGTGGTTGAGAAAACACAAGCTGGATACGATCCGCCAGATCGACGTTCTGGACGCCAATGGCGGCAGCAACGATCAGGAATTCGCCACCAACTTCAACCCCGAGATCAACCTGCGCGAAGTGTTGGCCGAAGTGCGCCATTGGGAAGCTGGCGAATGGAAACACTCCCCCGCCATGACCCATAAGGTCGAGTTCGACTTCCCCGCCATCGGCCCCAAAAACATGTACCTGATGTATCACGAGGAGCTGGAGAGCCTCTCCACCCATTTCCCCGAGATCGAGCGCGCCCGCTTCTGGATGACTTTCGGCGACGCCTATATCACCCATGCCAAAGTGCTGGAAAATGTCGGCATGACCCGCATCGACCCGGTAATGCATGACGGCAAGGAAATTATTCCGATCCAATTCTTGAAAACCCTGCTGCCTGATCCCGGCGATCTGGGTGCGGAAACCAAGGGCAAGGCCTGCATTGGCGACATCGCTACAGGTCAGGCCAAGGATGGCTCGGGCGAGAAGACCTATTACATCTACAACATCTGTGACCACGAGGAATGCTACGCCGAAGTCGGTAGCCAAGCCGTCAGCTACACCACTGGTGTCCCGGCAATGATCGGTGCCGCACAAGTGCTCAAAGGTAACTGGACGCAGCCGGGTGTGTGGAACATAGAACAGCTCGACCCGGATGATTTCATGGACATGCTAAACGCACATGGCTTGCCATGGCAGGTTCACGAACTGGATGGTCCGGTCGAATTCTAAAGCTCAACCGTCATCATATTAAAGAGGGAGCGAATAGAAGCAATGTCGTCAGATCAGCAAATGGCAATTCTGATCGGGTCGATGTTCGGAACCTATGCGCTCCTTCTTATTTTATCGAAGCGGTACAGGACAGACACGGTCAAAATGTTCCGCTTGGAAAAGTCTAGCATTCTTGTGGCAGTAGAAAATCCTGTCGCTACCACTGCTCATATCCTGTCATTCATTATACCACTTTGGATGATGGGCCTCATCTGAAACTGCGTCGAACTTTAAGGGGCCGCAGTTAGAATGAAAGGGACTGGATTATCATGGCAGAAATGATGACCACACAAGCCGGGGATGCTGGAGCCTTCCGCAATTTCGACCTCAACCGCGTGCCAACGCCTTGCTTTGTGGTTGACCAAAAGGCGGTTGAGCGCAATCTGGTGATCTTGTCCGACGTCGGCAGCAGGTCCGGCGCCCATGTCCTCGGTGCCCTCAAAGCGTTCTCAATGTTCTCGCTTGCTCCGCTGGTCCGCCAACATCTTGACGGTACCTGCGCCAGCGGTATCTATGAGGCGCGTTTAGGCCGAGAAGAATATGGCGGCGAAGTCGCCACCTTCTGCGCGGGCTACAAGGAAGCGGACATGGATGAAATCCTGTCGCTGTCCAACCATGTCATCTTCAACTCGCCCGCGCAAAAGGACCGGTTCCTAGCCAAGGCACAGGCCGCCAAAGTACAAGCCGGCCTGCGCATCAATCCGGAACATTCCGAAGGCGAAATCCCCAAATACGACCCCTGCGCGCCCTGTTCGCGTCTGGGCACACCGGTCAGCCAACTAAGCCATGAAATCATGGTTGGTGTGGACGGCCTTCATATGCATACACTTTGCGAACAAGGGTTCGAGCCCTTGATGCGCACATGGGAAGCCGTTGCACCAAAACTCGCCCCGTTCCTGGGTCATCTCAAATGGCTGAACTTCGGCGGTGGCCACCATATCACCCGTGACGACTATGATCGTGATGGGTTGATCGCGTTCATCAAGGAGATCCGCGAAACCCATGACGTCGACGTCTATCTTGAACCCGGCGAGGCTGTGGCACTGGATGCGGGGATTCTGGTCGGTGAAATCCTTGACCTGCCGACCAATGGCATGACCCTTGCGATCACCGACATTTCGGCCACCTGCCACATGCCGGACGTGATCGAAGCCCCCTATCGCCCGGCCCTGATGGACGAGGCCGAGGCAGGCCATACCTACCGTCTGGGCGGCCCGTCCTGTCTGGCGGGGGATGTGATCGGCGACTATACGTGGGACAAACCGCTTGAGATCGGCCAACGCTTTGCCTTCCTAGATCAGGCGCATTATTCGATGGTCAAGACCAACACCTTCAACGGTGTCCCCCTGCCCACAATCGCCCTGTGGAACAGCGAAACCGGCGCGTTGAAAATTATCAAACAGTTCGGCTATGACGACTTTAAAGAGAGGCTCTCATGAGCGTTTTCCTCGACAGTGAACTGACCACATCGGAACGGACCAAAAACGCCCGGTTTCGTGTAATCCCAGTACCGCTGGAGCGCACGGTATCCTACGGCTCGGGTACTGCCGGTGGCCCGGCGGCGATCATCGAGGCCAGCAACGAGCTTGAGCGCATCACCGGCCTTGCCGAGCCTTGCACAAAGGGTATTTTCACTGAGGAACCTTTGAACTGTGACGGCCCTATGCCTGCAGTGATGGAACGCCTTGCCCTGCGCACCGAAGCCGCCATTCGCGCTGGTAAAGTGCCAGTCACTCTGGGCGGTGAGCATTCGCTGAGCTACGGTGCGGTGATGGGCGTGGCCCGCGCGTTGAACCAACCGATCGGGATCGTCCAGATTGATGCGCATGCGGACCTGCGCGACACGTATCAGGGTGAAAAGCACAGCCATGCCTCGGTCATGCACCTGCTGGCCCAAGAAGGCGTCCGACTGGCCCAATTCGGCGTCCGGGCCTTTTCGACCGAAGAGGCGCAGAGCCGGGTGAAGAACAACGTGTTCCACATTGATGCCGAGGAGCTGGTCACCGGTAACATCAACGCGGTCGATCTGCCTAAGGATTTCCCCGAACTGGTCTATGTCAGCTTTGATGTCGACGGGCTGGACCCTTCGCAAATGCCAGCCACAGGAACACCCGTGCCCGGCGGCTTGGGCTATTATCAGGCGCTGCAACTGGTCGAGCATGCCCTTCGGGGGCGCAAATGCGTGGGGTTCGATGTAGTCGAGCTGGCCCCGGACGGCAATGCCGCCTGGGACTTTACCGCCGCACAGATCGTCTACCGTCTGATGGCCGCCTGCTAACCTTCGGCGGTTTCGTTCAACTCCATATGCCCCTCGCCGCGGCTTAGGACACGGCGCAGCATCGGCTCGAAGAACTCCAACGGTTTGGTCGGGTAATCCGGATCGAACGCCTTTTGGTCGTATTCATGGCAGAAATAGCGGCAGGCCTCCCAATAAGGACTGTCGCGGTACTTGTCGCGGGCGTTGCGGTCTCCGCCCAGGTGGTGATTGTAGTAATAGCCCTGGAACACGCAGTGATGTTTGAGAATCCAATGGGTTTTCTGGCTGACATAGGGCTTCATCATCGCCGCTGACAGCTCTCCATGGTTATAGGGAGACAGGATATCGCCGGTGTCGTGGATCAGCGCTGCGACGACCAGCTCTTCTTCCGCCCCATCCTCATAGGCGCGCGTCGCGGCCTGCAGGCTGTGCTGATAGCGGTTCACGGGATAGGGCGTCCAATCCTCGTCCAGCGAACGGATCGCATCCAGTATCCTGTCCGGCAACGCGGCGTTATAGGCCTCTTCGTATTCCATGACGGCGTCCCAATCGGCCTTGGTCGCCTCTTCAAAGCTGGTCCAGGTGGGTTTGTGGGTTTTGTCCAGCATGGTCCGGTCCTTTTGACTGATCATCCAACCGCAGCCTAACGCAGAAAACCTGAGCGAAAAAACGAATTAGCTTGGCCGAAGAACATTGCGCCGAAATGCGCCGTAACTTCAGGCTTGGGACAATGCCCGCGAGTGTTTTCTTGCGCGCACGCGCAGAAGCGGACGACCTGCAATCAAAAGAAACAGGCACGAGATCAATATGCCCATGACGGCAGGCAAATAGAGCAATAGCCACAATTTCGGGTCTTCGATCACCAACGGGGACACAAAGCCACGCATACCTTCCAAAAGGACCAGAATTATGAATGCTCCAAAAATCTGTGGCCACAGGCCAAATCTGGAAAAGCTGCCCAACATAAGGGTTGCATAGCCCGCCATTGCGACCGCGATACAAATGGTGATCCACGAAAATCGCTGATGCAGCTCGTCGATCAACGCGCCCTCAGTGAACCCTTCTGCTGCCGCGATCGCAGCCCGGTCGCGCAACAGCTCTGCGGTGGGAATGGCCTCGAGGCTTCGCTC
Organism: Ruegeria sp. CDSB114; assembly: GCF_059611025.1. Lineage (NCBI taxonomy): Bacteria > Pseudomonadati > Pseudomonadota > Alphaproteobacteria > Rhodobacterales > Roseobacteraceae > Ruegeria > Ruegeria sp. CDSB114. The sequence continues at coordinate 338,772 of NZ_JBXWOT010000002.1, read as the reverse complement.
GGCCGCGTTGTCTGTACTCGTCAATTCTGAGATGTCATAGGACGCGTCCTGAAACAGTGTAGACGACAGGGTACGTCCCTGCCGGTCCTGACGCAGCGCAACTCCGTCAACCATCACCAGATGAATGCCCGAGCCGTTATTGACCAGATAAGCTGTTTGGCTGGAATAGCTGACCGGGCTGGTTTTATCTCGCCGGTCCGAAACAAAGACTTCGCGCAAAGTCCCGTCCAGATCAATCCCCCCAATATAGACGGTCACGTCACTTGCAGGATGCAGGAATTCGCCTTCATTCAATAACTGCGCTGTGACGTCACCCGCCACTTCGGCCTGCCGTTTTTCCAGTAGATCGACCGAGGCCGGGCGCAGGAAAACACTGATCGAGGCCATCATCAGACCAGCAACAAGACCGAACAGAACCACAGCGCGAGCCAGCCGCCACGGGCTGGAACCTGTGGCCAGCATCACCGTAAGCTCGCTTTCACGGCTCAGGCGGTTGGTGGCATAGACGGCCGCTGCGAATACGGCCATGGGCATCACCGTACGGATCAGCGTCGGCAAAGTAAGAGCGGTAAATTCAAGAAACACCATGGCCGATTGACCACCGCTGATGACACGGTCAAACAGGCTGACCGAGCGGGTGATCCAGAAAACCCCCACCAGAATCAGAGTGAAAAAGCCGAACAGAATCAGCAGTTGCCGCAGGAAGTATCCATCGAAGCGCGACATGTATCCTCATCCGGCTACCTGAAATTCGTTTGAACAATATGCCAATCCCCTGACCGAGGAAACCGCATAGCCCAAGAATTATAGAATTTGAGCCGTGCGCACTAAAACGGCTTATGCCACATCGGAATTGGCACCCCGGTCCAGAATGCTTACCTGCCTGGATCAGTCCAGCGTTTCAGACAACGATCTGAGCAGGTGATTGAGCTGATCGCGCTGTTGCAGGGACAAACCCTGAACCAGGCGCTGCTGAGTCTCTACATGATCCGAAACGGCGGCCTCGATCGCTTTGAACCCATTTTGGGTAAGACGGATCAGGAAGCCCCGGCCATCCTCAGGGTTTTGCACTCTTTCGACCATCCCCACCTTAACCAGTTGATCGACGCGATTCGTCATTGTGCCGGACGTCACCATTGTAAGCTCCAAAAGCTCGCCAGGTGAAAGACCCTCTGGCTTGCCAGACCTTCGCAACGTGGCAAGGACATCAAAGCTGGCAGCGTTCATGTCATGAAGAGCCCAAGTATTCTCCATCGCCCTTCGCAACTGAACCGCCAACCGCGTCAGTCGACCAACGGTTTCCATCGGCCCCACATCCAGGTCGGGCCGGGCACTGTTCCACTGCGCGATAATTCGCTCCACATGATCCATGAGTTCTGGCTAGCCCAACTTTATCTTGACGTCAAGATTTTGCAATATATCTTGACGTCAAGATAAATGGATTCGCCATGAGACACCAATCCGACATCGCCCTAACTGCTGTTGCCCCTTTGATCTGGGGTAGCACCTATTATGTTACGACCGAATTTTTGCCCGTCGGATATCCGATCACGATGGCCGCGCTGCGTGCGCTGCCTGCCGGACTGCTGCTGCTAGTTTTGTCCCGTCAACTTCCAAGGGGTCATTGGTGGGGCCGCATATTCATTCTGGGCGGGCTCAATTTCACCGTGTTCTGGACCCTGCTTTTCGTCGCGGCTTACAGGCTCCCCGGTGGGGTCGCAGCCACTGTCGGCGCGGTACAACCTCTTATTGTAGTCTTCCTGTCGGCATTTCTGCTGAACACCCCGGTTGGGCTGAGATCGGTCGGCGCGGCGCTGCTGGGGGTGATCGGCGTCGGGTGCCTTGTCCTCGGAACAGCTATCAATCTTGATACGGTTGGCCTGATCGCTGGACTGGGTGGCGCCCTTTCGATGGGGGCAGGAACTGTCCTGACGCGCAAATGGCAACCGCCAGTGCCGCTGCTGACATTTACCGCTTGGCAACTAACCGCCGGCGGGCTGTTGATGGTGCCGCTTGCACTGATATTTGAGCCCGCCTTACCAGCGCTTGAAACAAACAGCCTTCTCGGAATTGGATATCTGAGCGTCATCGGGGCTGCCCTGACCTATATCCTGTGGTTCCGAGGCCTCGCCCGGATCGAACCCTCTGCGGTCTCGGCACTTGGCTTTCTCAGCCCGTTATCCGCCGTAATTATTGGTTGGGTCATGCTTGGGCAAAACCTGACCTTTGTGCAGATCGCCGGTGTCTGTATCGTACTTCTGGCGGTCTGGCTGGGGCAAATGGGCAAGCGTACCGGCCGTTCGATTGTCACCATCAGAAAGCCCGCCTGAAACTCCAGGCATCGATGTACGAGTTTTGTGCTAAACTGTGTGCTGTGCAACGCCCCGGCAAGAAAGGTATCACGTGTCAAAAAGCCGAGTAAAACCGCGCTATTTTGCCATCGCCCTGCTGCCGGTATGTGTTTTCGCAATCCATAAACTGATCCAGAACCAAATGATCGCCAATGAACTGGACGTTCCAGTAAACTTTGTGTTGAGCGGTAGCTCTTGGCAAGAAGCCGTTGGTCGATTTCGGTTTCTTGCCGCGTCCTGGTTCTTTTTATCGCTGGCCTTGTTGCCCGTGGCAGTCTTGTTCCGGACCCTGTCACGCCCGATCGAAAAAAGCACCCGGATCGCGGCAATCGCGATTGTAGTCGCCATCGTGTTTCTGGCTCTTGTGCCGACCATTCAAAAGCATATGACCGACCAAAGCCCGCAGATTTACCACCAGATCGGCAAAGCCGTTTTTGAAACAGCATTGTCGCAAGGCACCTTGCCGGCATGTTCCGGTTCGGAAGATAGCTGGATGTTTGGGAAATGCGGGCATGCCCCTGTTCTTTCACTGTTCAACCGTATTCTGGACCTGGTGAATGCAATGGCCGGCCTTGCGATCGGGTCTCTGATTGTCGGAATGATATTGTGTCTTGGTCGGCATGAATCTCAGGACATCGAAGCAACCGCAGCTGAGCTGGCGCAAAACCTGCGGCAGATGCGGCAGCAGCTCTACCTGTCCAGTCTGGTGCTGACCTTCGGCATGTTCTTTGCCGCAAGCTGGATGTACTGGCCCTTGCCCATGATCGCTGAATCAGAAAGGGCCGCCTATAGCGCATTGCTCAACGCATCGGCCTTGTTCACCGGCACATATTTTTGCTTGCTAATGCTCAGCTACTTTCTTCCCGTGGCAGTCCTTCTGGACGGAAGAATTTCTAACCTCGCTTTGGCTGCCCGAAATCAGGGCGGCACAGACCAGGCATTCGACATTGATGACTGGAGATCGTCGCATAAGCTGACAGAAGGCACAGGTGACATCATCCGCGCCGGCTTCGCCCTGACGGCCCCAATCTTGGCCGCTTTTGCCGGTGGCATATCACCGATTTTGGGTTAGACCGTGATTTGTTGAGCAACCAGAACGCGGTTTATCGCATCGGTCGAATGCTCTGCTGGTCCAAGTTGTAACAGCTAGGCTGCGCAAAGGGTCACTCGTGTCCCATTCCGCCCAAGCTGGCACAAACTTCTGGCAATGGAGAGAATGGCAGGGGCAGCAGGGTTCGAACCCGCGACCTACGGTTTTGGAGACCGTCGCTCTACCAACTGAGCTATACCCCTAAGGTCCGCCTCAAATATGCCAGCCGCGCGGCGGACTCAAGAGGCTTTTTCAGATTCCTCCTCAGTTATGCGCACGACAAACAAGTTGCGTATGGCGTTGAGTTCTATAAGACACGGTTTGATCAATATGAGGGTCACCATTAGTGAGTATCCGCAAGAAAATCGCCGATAGCGAGGCCGTCCTGAATTGGACCGCCCGCCGCATCGCGAGCTATATTCGGATGGTCAACCGCAACACCCAATGGCAACGCATCGGCTATGAAGAGCTGGACCAACTGGCCGATCAGGGCGAGCCGGTCATCGTTGTCCTTTGGCATCAGCGACTGGCACAATCACCCTATTTCTTTCCGTTGGATAAGGGGCGTATCTGCTCGATCACATCCTCGGCACGCGCTGGCAGCATGGTTGGTCGGGTGCAGAAACTCTTCGGCATGGACACCATCGCCATGACCAGCAAAAACGCCAACAACATCGCGGTGTCACGCGAAGTGATCGGCAAGATCAAGCGGGGCATTTCCATCGGTATCGCCGCTGACGGCCCGCGCGGTCCGGAACGGGTGCTGTCGACAGTGCCTCTGGTTTGGGCACGCACCTCGGGCAAGCGGGTCTTCGGGATCACCTTTTCCGCTCGCCACGGCAGCGAGGCCGGAACCTGGGACCGCCTGCTGATGCCACGCCCTTGGCGCAATCAGGGCGTCTTCTTGTGCCGGGAATGGACCGAAAACGTTCCCCGCAAGGCCAGTGAAGAAGAACTCGAGACCCTGCGGTTAAGCCTTGAAGCGCATATGAACGACATCACTGCCGAAGCAGACAGGATGGTCGGACGCGAACCCTGGTCACCCAAAGACTAACCGCCGCGCAGCCTTTGCATAAGATACACTTCGCTGCCTTCGGGGATCGGTTCGGTCAGCCCGCTGGCGATCACGCGCCCGTTGATTGAGATGGATACACCTGCATCAATGGGCGCCTGAAGTTGCGGATATACCCGCGCGAGCGCCCGCAACAACTCGCCGGTGGTTTTGGCCTCAACCTCGACCACCTGTTGACCCCCGGTCAAAGACCGGAGGCCGGACCACAGGTGGACCTCAACCATTGTCCTTGAGCGCCGCCAGAATGCGCGGCGGTGACATTGGCAGTTGTTTCATCCGCACACCCGCTGCGTTCGAAACCGCGTTGGCGATAGCTGCCAGAGGCGGAACGATACCGGTTTCACCCACACCACGCACCCCAAACGGGTGGCCGGGGTTGGGAACTTCGACGATCACCGTGTCGATCATCGGCAAGTCGCTGGCGACCGGGATGCGATAGTCGAGGAAGATCGAGTTCTGCAGACGGCCATCCTCACCATAGACATATTCCTCGTTCAACGCCCAGCCGATACCTTGCGCCGCGCCGCCCTGATATTGGCCTTCGACATAGGTCGGGTGGATCGCCTTACCGGCGTCCTGGATGACCGTATAGCGGGTGATGCTGGTCTTGCCGGTTTCCGGATCGACCTCGGCATCGACGATATGGGTGCCAAACGACACGCCTGCGCCCTCGGGCGTCGCTTCGAAATGGCCCGAGATCGGACCGCCGGTCGCGCCCATATCAGCGGTGATATCAGCCAGCGGCATCGGGTCGAAATCACCTGCATTGGGGCCCGAGGGCACCGCGCAGCCGTTTTCCCATTTCACCGCATCCACCGGGATGCCCCACTTGGCCGCCGCCCGTTCGCTGAGCTTTTCGACCGCGTGCCGGGCCGCCTTGATCGTGGCCAGCCCCGAGGCATAGGTCACGCGCGATCCGTGGCTAACGTCATTGTATCCCAGCGTCGCCGTGTCCGCGATGGTGACGCGGATATTCTCGTAGGGAATGCCCAGAACCTCGGCTGCCATCAGCGCCATCGACGCGCGCGAGCCGCCGATATCGGGCGTGCCGACCATCAGCTGGGCCGAGCCGTCCTCGGACAGGGCAAGCGACACCGATGTCTCGCCGCCGTGGTTGAACCAGAATCCACAGGATATCCCACGCCCCTGCCCTGGTTTCAGTGGCGCAGAATAGTGCGGATGCGCCTTGGCGGCCTCAAGCGTTTCGACCAGACCGATGCGTTCGTAGCGCGGGCCATAGCTGGCCTTCGTACCTTCATAGGCGGCGTTTTTCAGACGCACGTCCACGGGGTCCAGACCCAGTTTCTTGCACAGCTCGTCAATCACCGACTCAACAGCAAAGGCTCCCATCGGTGCACCGGGCGCCCGGTAGGCCGCTTGTTTCGGGCGGTTGGCCATGACGTCATAGCCCACCTGCTTGACGTTAGTCAGGTTATAAGGAGCAAAGGCACACATGGCCGTCATATCACCCGGCGCGCCGGGGAAGGCCCCACCCTGCAGGCGGAACACGCCTTGCGCTGCGGTGATCGTGCCGTCTTTCTTCATCCCGATCTTGATATCCATCGACGCGGAGGCCGTCGGACCGGTGGCCCGGAATACCTCGGATCGGGTCATCACCAGCTTGACCGGGCGGTTGGCCTTGCGGCTCAGCGCCAGCGCGACCGGCTCGATGAATACGGTTGTCTTGCCACCAAAGCCGCCGCCAATCTCGGACGCCGTCACCCGCAGTTGCGATGTTTCGATCCCCAGCAAAGCCGCACAGGTTTTCTGCGCGATCCAGTGCCCTTGGGTGGTGCACCACAGCTCACCCTTGCCGTCATTTCCCAGCGTCGCCAAACAGGCATGAGGTTCGATATAGCCCTGATGGGTTGCCTCGGTGACGAAGCTGTCTTCAACGACCAGATCCGCCTCGGCAAAACCGGCTTCGACATTGCCATGCCCGCTTTCGTGATAGCGCACGACGTTCGGGTGCATCCCTTCGGGCACGGAATAATCCGCCGCCCCCTCGCGTATAACCGGAGCGTCCGGAGCCATCGCTTTGTCGACATCGGTCACATGGGGCAGCACCTCATATTCGACCTCAATCAGTTTGAGTGCGTCACGCGCCGACAGCGCCGAAGTTGCCGCAATAGCTGCCACCGCGTGGCCGTCATACAGGGCCTTCTCGCCTGCCATAACGTTTTCCAGCACGTTCCAGAACTCACCTTCAAGACCGGGCTTAAACGGCACCTCAGCGAAATCGTCACGGGTCACAACGGCTTTGACGTCTTTATGCGCTTGGGCCTTGGAGGTATCGATCTTTACGATCCGCGCATGGGCATGGGGCGAGCGCAGAATAGCCCCGTGCAACATGCCCGGCGCGGTGGCGTCAGCGCCAAATTTCGCGCGCCCCGTGACCTTGTCCAGCCCGTCAGGGCGGTTCGGTCGGGTACCAACGAAAGTGAATTCAGATTTGCGATCGTCGAGTGCCATTACGAAGCCTCCCGCAGGTCTGCCGCTGTATCCATCACGGCGCGAATGATCTTGTCATACCCGGTACAGCGACACAGGTTACCGGCCAACCAATACCGTGTCTCTTCCTCGGTCGGGTTCAGGTTCTTTTCCAGCAACGATTTGGCCGCGACCAGAATACCGGGGGTACAGATACCGCATTGAAGAGCGGCATATTCAATCATCTTCTTCTGCAGCGGATGCAGAACGTCCCCGTCTGCAAGACCTTCGACGGTCTCGATCTGTTTACCCTCTGCTTCGATCCCAAGCATCAGGCAGGAACAAACCAAACGGCCATCGACAGTTACGGAGCAGGCACCGCAATCGCCGGTGCCGCAGCCTTCTTTCGCACCGGTCAGGTTCAGCTTGTCGCGCAGACAGTCCAGCAGGGTCTCGCGTGGGTCACACAGGTATTCGACCGTGTCACCATTGACGGTGGTGGATACGTGGAACTTGCTCATGCTTGCTCTCCCTTGGCGCGGGCATAGGCGATTTTCGCGGCGCGTTTGGCCAGAACCCCGGCCACTTCGGTACGGAATGCGATTGTGCCGCGCTTGTCGTCGATCGGGTTACAGGCAGTAGATGCGGCAGCGGCAAGCGCGTCCAATGCAGCATCGTCAAGGGTGCTGCCCATGATCGCCTTGGCGCAGTCTTCGACAAGCAGAACAGTCGGAGCCACGGCACCCAGAGACACTCGGGCCTCGGTGATGGTATCCCCGTCCAGACGGAGATTCACACCAACGCCAACCACCGCAATATCCATCTCGGTCCTTGGGATGAACCGCAGATAGGCATCACCTCCGTTTTCGCCGCGTGCAGGAATATTGACCGCCGAGATCAGTTCACCCTTGGCCAAGGACGTTCTGCCCGGGCCGGTCGGAATATCTTCGACGGCAACCTCACGGGTGCCACTTGGTCCGGTGACTGTCACGGTCACGCCCGCTGCCACCATGGCTGGCACCGAATCCGCCGCAGGCGAGCCATTGCACAGGTTGCCAGTCAGCGTCGCCCGCCCCTGCACCTGAGTCGATCCGATCAAATCCATCGCTTCGACCACGCCGGGCCAGTCGAGGCCCAACCCAGGATGTTCGCTCATTTCCGCACCCGTCGCCGCCACGCCCAGCGTCCAGCTGCCGTCAGCATTGCGGGTGATATCGCTTACGCCATTGATTTTCTTGATGTCTATCAATGTATCAGGCGTCACCAATTCCGAGCGCAACTGCACCAGAACATCGGTGCCACCGGCAAGAAACCGTGTAACGCCTTTTGCATTTTCTGCCAGAGCCGACGCCTCGGCAAAGCTGGCAGGGCTGTGATAATCCATGATTTTACCTCGCGCCTGTTGGTCAGGATCCACTGGGGTTCGCAGGGACGTTAGTGCAGCAACACACTGGCGTCCATGGCAAGAACGACCTATTTTTCGATCCCGAAATGTCGTTTCCAGACCTCGGATCAGAGGTCGATCTCGACCACCCCGTCCGGGTCCGCAGCACGGCTTTGGCACAGGATGATTGCGCCTTCGCGCTGCTTGTTCGACAGCACGAAATCCCTGTGCTCGATTTCACCCGAAATCACACCGCATTTACAGACGCCGCAAATTCCGTCCGAACATTTCACATCGACCTGAATTCCGGCTTCGTTCAGCACCTGCGCCGCGTGTTTGTCGGCGGGAACCTGCAGCTCTCGCCCCGATTTGGCCAGTTTCAGCGTGAAAGAATGGTTCTCATATTCGGGCTGCTCGGGGACCGAGAAATACTCCAGATGCCGCGCCTCGTCTGGGAACCCCTGACGTTCCGCTGCCTGCATCACGCCTTCCATGTACCGATCCGGGCCGCAGGTATAGACGTGCCAACCTGCCTGATATCCCGACAGGATTGACTGTAAATCAGCGCGCGTACCTTCGTCCGAGAAATGATAGTGCACGTGATCGGCCCAGGGCATTGCGGCCAGATCGTCCAGATACCCCGCCCCGGCGCGGGTACTGGCCGAGTAATGCAGGTCAAAGGGTTTGCCCAGACTGTGCAGGCGGTGGGCAAAGGCGATCATCGGCGTGATGCCGATCCCGCCGCCCATCAGGAATGTCCTGGTGGCGGTCTCATCCAGTTCGAAATGGTTGATGGGTTTCGAGATGAAAACCTTGCGCCCTTCGGTAAAAATCCGGTGCAACAGGGCCGAGCCGCCCCGCCCCTCATCCTCGCGCAAGACACCGATCTGATAGGTCGCTGGGTTCGCCGGATTGCCGGACATTGAATATTGCCGCAGGAACTCTGGCGCGACCAGCACGTCCAGATGGGCGCCTGCGGTCCACTGAGGCAGCGGCGCGCCATCCAGCGTCGCGAACTCATATTTGGTCACATCATCCGTCATCCGGTCGACCATGCTCAGCTCGACCCGCATGACAGGGGCATCACCTGCGATCGAATAGTTGTGAACAACAGACATGTCCCCGGCGGCCTTGCGTGCCTTGTACTCCTCTGCCGTGACCATCGCTTCATAAGCTGCAATCCCGGCTTCGCGGTCCATGGCAAAAGGATAGGGCCAGGGATGCGGGGCCAGATAGGCGGGATAGACCGCCAGCGTCTGATCCTCATATTTCAAGGCAAGGTCCGTCTGCAGGTTGCGCCGGTTCAGCGGATGCTGGGTCGGGCGATACGCTCCGTCGGGCTGCAATTCGATATCCCACCACCATTTCTTGGTGTCGTTCAAGCCACCATTGCCCACCGCATCGTCCAGTTTCGCCAGCGCTGGCGCAGCTTGGGGGAAGTTCATCGCGGCCCAGCGGAAGGGACGTTCCTTGAAGATGCCTTCCAGATTCCATGGGCAGGTTTTCATGCACCGCCCGCACATCGCACCACCCGATGTTGTTACACGGTAAGTTGCGCATTTCTGGCTGTCGGATTTCCAGATTTCATAGCCGTTGAACATCAGTTTTGGCCCGGCGGTGATCGCCCCCGAAGGGCATTCTCGCGCGCATTTGTTGCAGCTTTCACAAAAACTCTGCAGTCCGAAATCTATCGGCTTGTCATGAACTAGAGGCATATCTGTTGTGACCGCACCGGATTTCAGACGCGGGCCCAGATAGGGGTTCAGGATGACCTCGCCAATCCGGCTGACCTCTCCCAGTCCCGACAACAGCAAAAGCGGAGGCTGCAGCACCTCGCCATCCATCACCGTATGGGCCTTTGCCTTGTACCCAAGGTTGCGGATCTGCTGTGCAACGACCCCACCCAAAAGCGAGAACCGCAGATAGGCGCGCATGGATTGGGCCACTGCAATCCAGTCGTCACCACTGGACCCTTCCATGGTCTCGTAACCCTGATCAATGATCATGCTGATGGCTTGATCATGCGGCGGCGTGATCTCTTCTCCGGCGGCATCATGTGAATACCACGCCCAATCAGGGCACCGGCTGAGACCGACGGCATCCGCACCCAGAAAATAGGTCGCGGCCTTGATATTGGCGGCGTTCCGGGCGGCATCTGTCGGCGGCGCTGTCTCGGCGCTGTCGCCATCCTGCAGCAGAACAAACGCGCCCAGCGCGCGCCGTTGCGCGAAACTGGGGGCCGCCTTGCGCACGTAATGCCCTCCCTTGGCGGCGTCCTGCATGGACTTTCCCATGTCGCCGAATTGCGCCCGGGCAAACATGTCAGCCCGTTTGGGGACGCGTGCAACGTTTTCCTCATCAATATAAGTTGTCGGCGTTTCGACGCGCTTAAGCTTTTCGAAGGGATGCGCGCCGTCGACATAGCGCCGTTTGGCATAGGAGTCGCGGTTCAGCGCATTCTTGGCAAAACCCGCCCCCAACCACCATGCTGGCCCTTGTGTGCGAAACCGCGGTTGCTGGGCCATCGGGCACAGCGGGCGGTCATGGGCGATCTCCATCTCGGTCGTCACTACGGCCAGCCCGAACCGAGTCCCAAGCCAAGGGGCGACAAGCTTTCCGCCTTCAACCGTGGCCAGACCCACAGCGACCGCCAGTTTGCCCAGATCAACATCCGACGACATCGCCGTATGCGCCCGCGCATCAAAGCCAAGCAGGCGGATGTAGTTGGCAATAACCACCGCATTTTCGGTCGCCAACAAACAAGCGCGATGATCCTGCGCATCCGCGATCCAATCGGCTCCGGGCTCGGACGGGTCCGGGTCACGGTTGTGTTCATATAGGAACACGATTGCATGGCGGTGGCTGTCGATTGGCTTTGGCGCAGCCTCGATACTGTCCTTCAAATCCGCCATGATGACATCAATGCCCGAGGCCAACGTCTTGGTTTGCCGTGTCCTCAGGGCATCAGCCAGCCGGTCGATATCAGGGTTGCGGCGCGGCTCGGGCAACAGTGCTTCGGGCGGCAGTGGTCCGCACCCAATCATCGACGCATCGTTGAAATAACCAAAGGCTTTCAGATGGTTGGCGCGCGCATTCGGATCTGACGGGATATCGCCCATTGCCGGGTTCATCAACCCGTCGCGGATCACATCCATCATCGCCTGAAACTCACCCATCGCATTGACGATGCTGTGGGGCTGATCGGGTCGGCGAAAGCTAAGATCGCCCATAGGCGTCACCTGCGAAAGGTCCGGCATTGTGTCCTGCCGCGCCAACCGCTCTAGCGGGTAGCCGCCCATATGAACTGGCCTGTTCCGGTCTGAAAAGAAACGGATTCCCATAGCGTGCCTCCCCTTGCCCGTCTGACCCTTAATGCCCGGTAGACACCAATACCATTCATACTTAATCATAAATAATATGAATAAAAATGATTTCACTGATTTGGACGGCAAAGTCCTGCGGGTCTTTCTGACAATACTCGAGGAAAGCTCGGTCTCGAAAGCAGCCGATCGGCTGGGGGTCACGCAATCGGCAATCAGCCACACGCTGTCCAAACTGCGGCAGGTGCTGGGCGATCCGTTGTTTGTACGTTCAGGTCAGGGCCTGACCCCGACCGAACGGGCCTTGTCCCTGAAGGACCCTATTCAAACGGTGCTGGACGGGATGCGTGCCTTGACCGACGGTCGCCCCTTTGACCCGTTATCCGAACAGATCGACATTCGCATCGCCACAAATGACATGCCACGCGAAGTGATATTCCCAAGGCTGTTGCGCGACACACGCGCCGAGGGTGCACGGCTACGGTTGGAGTTCATCCCATCGGGCGTTCCCGATCCGGACCTGTTGCGCAGCGACCGGTGTCAGTTGATGGTCACCCCTCTGCCGCCGGATGGGCCGGACATTTATCAGAAACGGCTGCTCGAAAGCCCGCTGATGATGTTTTATGATGCCGGCCATTGCACCCCGCCAAACAGTTGGCAGACCTACTGCGAGAGCGACCATATCGAGGTGCGCTTTTCCGATGGTCGCAACGCCCGTGCCGTCATGCGGGGTGTTGATCAAAGCCAGATCAGAGCGCCGATTGTTACCCTGCCCCATTTCAACGCGATACCGGCCTTTGTGCGGGGCAGCTCGTTGATCTCGACCGATACCGCCTTGATGAGACAAGGTCCTCTGGCCGGGTTGGACTGTGCGCATTTGCCCTTCGAATGCACCCCGGTTCCGCTTTACATGGTCTGGCACCAAAGGTCGGCCAATGACCCGGCGCATCGTTGGCTGCGCAGAAGGATCGAAGCCATAGCAGCTGACATCAGCGCGCCTTGATCAAATGGGTCAGTGCAGCACCGGTTTCAAAGTAGGCGTGACGCAGGCGGGTCCAGCGTTCAGTATGTTCCGCCACAGCGGGAACTGGCAGCAACGCCGGATCCCCTGCCAAAAGGCTCTCAGCCGCCATACGGCCAAACACCGTGCCCGGCCCGATACCCCGGCCTGAATAGCCATGGATCGAAACCGCATCCGGTCCGATCCGAGTGATCTTGGGAATGTGATCCGAGGTCATCGCAATGCGGCCATGCCATCCCTGCTGCAAGGGTTGATCCGCAAGCTGAGGATAAAGCTCTGACAGTTTGCGCTTGATCCATCCGGTATGCGCGGCGCTGCCCGCATGTTCTAGATTGCCCATTGCGCCGAGGATAAAGCGCCCTTCGTGATCCATTCGGAAAGAGGTCATGATCAGGCCGGTATCCCAACATCCTTCGGCTCCGGGCAAAATACTGGCGCGCAGATTATCGGACAAAGGCGCGGTGGCGAATTGAAAATACGAGACAGGAACATAGGCCGGCGACGTGTCGGGCAGGTTTTTATGATACGCGTTGGTGGCCTGGATCACTGATTTGGAGCGCACCGTGGCCTGCGGGGTTTCCAACAGCCACTGGCCATCGACATGGCGCATCGTCGTCACCGGGCTTTGCGTGTGAACGCGTGCCCCCGAAGCGGCAGCCGCACGGGCCAGACCGCGCACATATGCCATCGGCTGGATCGTTCCGGCGCGCGGATCGAACAGAGCTCCACGAAAGGTGGCGCTGCCCGTGCGCTGGTACGTCTTGTCCGACGACAGCAACTCGACCGGAGCGCCTGCCTGACGCAACTGTGCATGGCGTATTTTCAGATCAGCAAGACCAGAGCCAGAATGCGCACAATGCAACGTGCCCTTGCGCATCGGCTCGCACTCGATCCCATGTGTCTGGATCTCGCTGAATACTTCACTTGGGGCCGCCGCAAGGATTTCGATCAGACGTGTTCCGACCGCATCCCCCAGATGAGCGCAGATTTCCGCAGGTCGTACCCAGAGCCCGGCATTAACCAGCCCCACATTGCGCCCAGACCCGCCATGCCCGATCTCTTGCGCTTCAAGCACACAGACCGAGGCTCCGGCCCGTGCGGCCGTCAAAGCCGCGGAACAGCCAGTATAACCGCCGCCGATCACCGCAAGGTCCACAGACAAATCGCTGGTCAGCGGGGCGCTCTCCACATGCTCGCGGCAGGTGTGTAGCCAAAGGGATTGATCATAGTCGCTCAATGCGGGCTCCTTGCGGTGTCAAAAACCATTAGGACGCGGGATCAGGTCGTCGCAAGAGCCCTTTGATCCTCACGCCCCATCGCGATCAGGAAAGGCCGCGCCTCTTGCTGCGACTGAAACGCTGCCCGATCGCACATCCCCTGCCACCCGGCCAGAACCAGCGATTGCGCAACGGCACCGCCCAAAGTCGCTCCGGGGCCTGTCACGATGAACAGGTCAGGCGCGAATTCGCGCGCGGCGGTCTGGATTGCGCGGGTGAAGTCATAGGCCGCGGTCACCTGATGTCCCAGGGTGTAATCCCACAGTGCCTGCGTGTCCGTCGCACCCGGCCACCAGATTTTGCCACGCCCGTCGATCAGAGGCCGGTCAGGCTGTTTGAACAGCTCCGCACCAAGTTGCGTGCGCCCTTCCGCAGCCACCGGAGCTTGAAGGTGGGTGTGAAATGCGGCGTGATTTGCCAACCTCATGGGGAACCTGTCTTGCACACTCGGCCACGATGCCTCGAACGCTCGCAAGCCCTCTTCGTTGCCCGCCAGAACCAGCATTCCACCCAGATCAATCGACAATGCCAGAACCTGACCGTCCTGCGCGTTGATCCGCGCCACATCCGCCAGCAATTCAGCCTTACGCTGAGGATCAGCCACCCAGCTATCGTCTGAAAACGGGTATACGAGCTGCCCACCAATTAGGTGGTCCTGCATCAGCGTCCCCATTGTGTTCACCACACGAAAACCATTCTCGGGCGACGCCGCGCCTCCGACGGCGAGGGCGATGTACCAGCCCATCGAGTTGCCGGTGACAGCCACCACTTCAATGTCATCGGCCAGCACCTGAGCATCAGCCAGAGATGCCGCGTAGATCAGAGGTGAGGCCACATCTCCACGCGAATACTTGCTGACCGTGAACCGATCGGCACCGTCCAGCTCCGTGACCGTCTCTTGCCCCGCATTGGCACGGATAGCGTCAAAATTGCCAAACATCTGCATCCGGCTTGCGTGATGACGGTGCAAATAACCCAGCTCGGCTTTGTTATAGGTGCCCCGACCCGGGCAGATCACAACGGCGGTACGGGTCATGAGCTGTTTCCAGTCAGATTGAGCGCGGCGGCGACGATATTAACCTTTGACGGCAATGGCGCAGCATATGCAGGCCCGGTCGCGATTAAGCTGTCTTCCGCAACAACGCGGGCGATTGGGGTGTCGGGGCTTTCTTCGACGAAGAAAGTTGTCAACGCCTCTGACTGGCTTCCGGTCCGGCGGCATTCGTCAACGACCAGAATATGCGCACAGGTTTTGGTGGCCTCGCGCAACGCTTCTGCAGGTAATGGAGCCAACCATCGCATGTCGATAATCCGGGTTCGGATCCCTGCGGCCTCAAGTTCGGGCAAGGCTTGCTGCGACAGGTAGTGGCCGTTGCCATAGGTCACAATCGCCAGATCGGTGCCGTCCCCCTGTACCCCGACCTCGCCCAGGCGGATGCTGCGATCCGGCGAAGGATAGGTCGTCATCCATCCGGCATCTTGTGCCTGATGGAGGTCGCGCATCGGATAAAGCGCAATGGGTTCCAGGAATACCACGACGCGCTGCTCTTCGCGGGCCAGCCTTACGCATTCTCGAAGCATCTGCACCGCGTCCGAACCGGTCGAGGGGCAGGCAATGATCACACCCGGAATATCGCGCAGAACGGCCAGAGAGTTGTCGTTGTGGAAATGCCCCCCGAAACCCTTCTGATATCCCAGCCCGGCGATCCGCAGGACCATCGGATTGGTAAATTGCCCGTTCGAGAAAAAGGGCAAGGTCGCGGCCTCGCCCCTGATCTGGTCCTCGGCATTGTGGAGATAGGCCAGAAACTGAATTTCAGGGATCGGGACAAAGCCGTTATGCCCCATACCGATGGCCAGCCCCAGGATGGACTGTTCGTCCAACAGCGTGTCGATCACCCGATCCGGGCCGAACCGCTGTTGCAGCTTTTGGGTCACGCCATAGACGCCACCCTTGCGTCCCACATCTTCGCCCATGCACACGATCTCGGCGTGTTCCAGCATCAGATCGGTCAGTGCCCAGTTGATCAGACGGCTCATCGGCTGGGGATCATCCATCGCGCGCATGTCGCCGCCAAAAGCGGCTGCACGGGCCTCGGCCCCCGGACCATTGGTGGGTTTGCAGGTCCGTTTCGGCGGGATCAGGCTGGCCATGACCTCGGACGCGGTGGTCAGATGCGGGCGGGTCACAGCCTGTGCCGCGACCCTGTCGGTGCGGGCGCAAGTGTCTTGATAGATCTTCAGCGCCTGATCCGGCGATAGCGCCCCGGCCTGATCCAACAGCCGCACCGAATGCAGAAGCGGATCATTAGCCTCATCAGCTTCGACCTCGGATTTCGCCATATAGGTCGTCGGGACGTCCGCCCCCGCATGGCCATAAAGCCGAACGGTTCTTAGATGCAGGAAAGCCGGCTTGCGCCGAGTGCGCACGTATTCCGCCGCCTCTTTCGCAACCGCATAGGTTTCGAAAATATCCAAACCGTTGGCCTGGAAATATTTGATCCCCGGCCGGTGCTGCATCGACGCTTGAATCCATCCCTTTGGCGTTCTGACCGAGATACCGATCCCATTATCCTCACAGACGAACAACAGGGGCAAAGGGGTCGACTGTACGCTGGTCCACCCCGCCGTATTGATCGCCCCCTGCGCAGTGGAATGATTGGCCGACGCATCCCCGAACGAACACATCGCGATCCCGTCCTGTGGCAGTTCGCGATGTTCGGGCGGGTGCCGCCGCGCTGCACCCAGGGAATAGGCCGCACCCACAGCTTTCGGCAGATGACTGGCGATTGTCGAGGTCTGCGGCGGGATCATCAGTGCCTTCGAGCCCAGTACCTTGTGCCGACCACCCGAGATCGGGTCCTCTTTCGAGCAGGCGAAACTCAGCAACATATCCCAGGCGATTTGCTGGCCCGGTACTTGTTCGGAACGTGCGATCTGAAAGGCGGCATCCCGGTAGTGCAGAAACGCGATATCCGTGGGCCGCAGCGCGTGGGCGACAGCCGCCATGCCTTCGTGGCCGGACGAGCCGATCGTGTAGAACCCCTGCCCCGCCTTCTGCATTGCGCGGCTGGTACGGTCCAGTGCCCGGCTGAGAACCTGAGACCGGTACAGCGACACCGCATCGGCGTTGCTTAATCCCGGTCGCGGTGCGGCGCCGTCAGGCAGGTGGTGCTGCGCCACGCGTGTCAGGAAATTCTCATGAACGATCTGAGCGCGATCCATGGCGGCCCCTCTACTTCAATCTGGCGGTCGCAACAGAAATGCGCCGCAACCCTTCTTGCAGGCTTTCGGTGGCGTAAGCAAAAGAAAGCCGCAGGTGGCCCGGCAAACCAAAGGCACGCCCCGGCACCAGTGCCACCCCGACTTCGTCCAGCAGATACCGGCAGAATTCGTGATCGACCGGCATTTCAGCCGGTGTTTTGGGAAAGACATAGAACGCGCCATCCGGAACGGCACACTCCAGACCCGCGGCATTCAACCCAGTAACCACAAGATCACGGCGCGCCCGCATCGCCTGCAGGCGTTCGCCCAATAGCGTTTGCGGCCCGGTAATCGCAGCCAATGCTGCCGCCTGTGCGATGGAACATGCGCCTGATGTAATCTGCCCCTGAACAGCGGTCATCGCCTTGATCAAGGGTGATGGCCCGATTCCCCAACCGATCCGCCACCCGGTCATCGAATAGGCCTTGGAAACTCCATTTACGGTCAGCACTCTATCCGCCAGATGCGGCACGGCCTGAACAAATGGCGTGAAGGGAACATAGGTCAGGTGTTGGTAAATCTCATCCGAGATCACCCAAACACTGGGATGCCTGTCCAAAACGCGACCCAGGGCCTGCATTTCCGATTCAGTATAGACCGCGCCGGTCGGGTTTGAGGGCGTGTTCAGCAAAAGCCAGCGAGTGCGCGGCGTAATTGCGGCCTCAAGCTGTGCTGGGGTCAGCTTGAACCCCTGAGAAACCGGACAGTCCAGGACAACCGGATTACCGCCGGACAGCCTGACCATATCCGCATAGCTGGTCCAGAACGGCGCCGCGGTAATAACTTCATCCCCGGGATCGAGCGTGGCCATCAGCGCCCCGGACAAAACCTGTTTAGCACCGGTCGAGACGATCACGTTTTCCGGCTGGACACTGGCCCCGACGGCGATAGCCGCCCGAAGGTCCAGCGCCCCTACCGTCGCCGGGTATCGTGTTTGCCCGGCCAGCGCCGCTTGATGGGCCGCTTCGACCACATGTTCAGGGGTCGGGAAATCAGGCTCACCGGTGCTGAGCGCGACCACATCGACACCCTGCGCCTTAAGGCGCGCAGCCTGCTCAGAGATCTGAACAATCTCTGACAACTCAATCCCGCGCAGCCTGTCTGCACGCCTAAAACTATCTGCTGCGATTTCCCTGGACACTGCCAACGTCTCTCTTGACCAAAATATTCATTTGGTATCGGGCTGGCGGGCCCTAAAAGCCAGTGATATTCCATCCGAAAGGTATGAGGAATTATCATATGATCGCCCCCCGTCGTTTTCTGCCGTCTATCCCCTCTCTGCTGGCACTCGAGGCCGTTGACCGCCTTGGCAGTGCTTCGGCGGCAGCGGAAGAGCTTTCGCTGACCCAAAGCGCCATCAGCCGACAGCTCAAGTCGATGGAGGAACAGCTGGGCATCGAACTGATCCAGCGAACCCAGATGCGGCTGCAGCTTACCCCGGCGGCAAAAGAATACGTTCAGGTCGCGCGCAAAAGCTTGCACCAACTGGCGCAGGCCTCCCTAAAACTCAGAGCCAATCCGACCGGAGGATCGCTGAACCTGTCGATCCTGCCGGCGTTTGGGATGCATTGGCTGGCGCCGCGTCTTCAGGACTTTGCCCGCCGACATCCCGAGGTGACCGTCAATCTAAACACCCGGCTTCGCCCCTTCGATTTCGAAACGGAACATTTCGACGCCGCGATTCATTTCGGGCGTCGAGATTGGCACGGCGTCAACTACCTGCCGATCATGCGTGAAAACGTTGTACCGGTCTGCGCTCCGGAAATTCTGCCAAAAAACCCCGAACAGATTGACTGGCTAATGAATGCCCCGCTGCTGCACCTGGAAACGCGCCCTGATGCCTGGGAGCAATGGTTTGCCGCACAAGGGCTTGTGGCATCAGGGCTTGGCGGCATGTTGTTCGACCAATTCTCGACTATGGGACAAGCCACAATTCATGGGCTTGGGGTGGCGCTGCTGCCCAGCTATCTGGTCGAAGACGACCTGAAAACCGGGCGACTCGTTCCCGCCTGGAAAGGCCCAGGCGTCAGTCTGGGCGATTTCTTTCTGGTCTGGCCGCAATCCCGGGTGGCATCCGAGCCGCTGAAGTCGTTCTGTTCTTGGCTGCAAGGCCAAGTCGACCAAATCTCGTGACCGGGCCATTCCGACCACCCTAGAAAACTGCGGGGAGTGAGCGTTCCGAACAGGATTATGTGTCCAACGACCGAGCAATGAGTTCCTTCATGATCTCATTTGTCCCGCCATAGATCATCTGAACCCGCGCATCCGCGTAAAGCCGAGCAATCGGATATTCCATCATGAACCCATAGCCACCAAACAGCTGCAGACATTCGTGCATGATCTCATTCTGCACCTCAGACCCCCAGTATTTGGCCATCGACGCGGTCGATGCATCCAAAGTTCCAGCCTCAAGCCGGGCAATACAGTCGTTGACAAAACTGCGCAGCACTTCGGCCTTGGTTTTACACTCGGCAAGCTTGAAGCGGGTATTCTGGAAATCCATCACGCGCTGACCGAAGGCTTTGCGCTCCTGCGTGTATTTCACTGTTTCGGCAATCGCGAAATCAATCGCACCTAGGGCACCGATTGCAATCGTCAGGCGTTCCCAGGGAAGTTGCCGCATCATCTGGTAAAAACCCTGCCCCTCTTCCGCACCAATCAGGTTTGTCATCGGGACCTTGACGTCCTCAAAGAACAGCTCGGCCGTGTCATTGGACTTCATGCCCAGTTTCTTGAGGTTCCGCCCCTTGCGGAACCCATCTGCGCCCTGCGTTTCGACCGCGACCAACGATACCCCTTTCGACCCTTGGGTCTTGTCGGTCTTTGCGGCCACAAGGATCAAGTCCGCAGATTGCCCATTGGTGATAAAGATCTTGGACCCGTTCAGACAGTATGAGTTACCGTTCTTTTCCGCAGTTGTGCGGATCGACTGCACATCCGAACCGGTTCCGGGCTCTGTCATGGCCAGCGCGCCGACCATCTCGCCCGAGGCGAGTTTCGGCAGCCAATTCAACTTTTGATCTTCGCTGCCATAAGCAGTGATATAGTGGATGACAATCGACTGGATCGCATAGCCCCAACCGGAATCTCCGTGCGAGGTCTGGGCGTACATGGTCAGAGCATCAAATACCATGCCACCACCGACACCGCCGTGTTCTTCGGTGATCGCGCCAGCCATCAGTCCCATGTCACCGGCCTTGCGCCAGAACGCACGATCAACAACCCCGTTTTCGGTCCAGCGCTCGATATTGGGCACCAGTTCGTCCTGCATGAAACGGTCCGCCATTTCGGCAAACATCTGGTGCTCTTCTGACACCCAGCTGGATGTAGGGGTAATAAGAGACATTGCGCATCCTCCAAGATCAACTTGCTGCCAGCGTAATTTGGACCGCCAAGTAATCCAATGCGTTGGATGAAACGCTACGCAACGTCTTTTGGAAGATTTCGCCGGGTCACGGGATCGGTGCGGCCAACGCGTTTTCCAGCAAGACCCGCGCTGCAGCTTTGGCATCTTGCGCGGGATCACAGCTTTTCAACAGAACCGCCGTCACGATTGCCCCTTCTTTCAGCAGAAGAATCTGACATCCCAGGCTTTCAGGGTCGCAGGCACCGGCTTTGCGGGCCAGATCCGTGAAATATTCCAACAACAACCGCTTGTGTTCCGCCGCCTGCACGTGGATCGGGTGCTCTTTCTCCTGGAACTCGGCGCCAGCCTTGATGAACATGCAGCCGCGAAACCCGTCTTCGGCGAACCACTCGCCCAGTGCATCAAAGCTTGAAATCAACTGGTCCGCAGGGGTGTGGGCCAATTCCTCGACACGACGCATGAACCAGTTGCGGAAATTCTCGTCCCGCAGACGCAAAGCCGCCAGAATCAGATCTTCCTTGGTGCGGAAATGTTTGTACATCGAAGTCTTCGACACACCCGTCTCAGCCACCAGCTTGTCCATGCCGGTCGCATGAAAACCGTCACGATAAAAGACCTTCAGGGCCTTGCGGACCAGCTCATCCCTTTTGTTTGGGCGCATGATTCGCCTCCTATACGTACCGATCTGTACATAATTGTACCCTCCATAATCCGCAAGGGCCACCAATGTTCAGGAAATTCTCTTTATTTTCCACCTGGATAGAGAAAAATTTTAGATATTTTACAGGCGCCCCTTGCAAAGAGGTACCGATCAGTACACCTTAACGACACGATGTACCGATCAGTTAACTATGGAGCCGTCATGAAACGCCGTACCAGCCCCTTCAACCGCCAGTACATCCCATTTCTGTTGACCCTCGCGCTGCTCGCTGCATCGCTGACCTGAAGGATCATGACATGAGCCGCCCCCCTCTGCCGCCATTCACTGCTGAGACCGCTACACAAAAGGTCCGCATGGCTGAAAATGCTTGGAACAGCCGCGATCCGGATATCGTGACGCCCGCCTATACCGAGGACAGCCAATGGCGGAATCGGGCCGAGTTTGTCGCGGGCCATGCTGAAATTCACGCGCTTTTGACCCGCAAGTGGAGAAATGAGCAGGAGTACCGGCTGATCAAAGAACTCTGGGCCTATTCGGAAAACCGTATTGCCGTGCGCTATGCGTATGAATGGCGGAACGACAGCGGCCAGTGGTTCCGCTCATATGGTAACGAGAACTGGGAATTCGATAGGGATGGTCGGATGGCTAAACGTCATGCCTCGCTGAACGACCTTTCGATCAGGCAACAGGATAGGGTTTTCCTTTGGCCTCTTGGTCCGCGCCCTGACGACCATCCCGGCCTGTCTGATCTGGGCCTGTAGAAAGGACCTATTATGCCACGTGCTTTTTCCAAACTAACCTTCACGTCTGCCGTTCTCACCCATCAAGAAAGGATGGGATCGGCGAAAACCTATGCGAAATTCCTGGAAAGCGGCCCTGTGCAGGGCCACGAAATCAGAGCCGCCGAAAAAGTGTTCATCGAGGCCCGCGACGGGTTCTACCAATCAACCGTGTCCGAGACCGGCTGGCCATATGTGCAGCATCGTGGCGGACCCGCAGGGTTTTTACGAGTACTTGATGCGCAGACCATTGGGTATGCTGATCTTTCGGGCAACAAACAGTATATCTCGCGCGGGAATTTGGATGGCAATGACCGGGTTGCGCTGATCCTGATGGATTATGCCAACCAGCGACGCCTGAAAATACTTGGGCGTGTCGAAATTGCCGAAGGCGCTGCGGCGGCTGCCAGCCTCTCCCCCGAAGGCACCCAGACCCCGGCCGAGCGCGCAGTCATTATCAAGGTCGAAGGTCTGGACTGGAATTGCCCAAGTCACATTACCCCACGATTCACCGAGGCCGAGCTGCGCCCCCACCTGAACGAATTGGGCCAGCAGATGGCCCAACTTCAGGCGGAAAATGACCGGCTGAAACGGGAACTGGAAAATAAGAAATAAGCCCCAGTGCCAAGCATTCCCCAACTTGTGATTCAAGGACTGACACCATGATAACGTTAACGCTACACCGAGCCTTCATAGTCCTGTTTGGTTTCGCTCTGTCGATTGCCTTTCTTATGCTGGGATTTTTCGCATCCCCCGAAGCTGTTCGGACATCCCCGCCCGCGCTTTATAATTCGCTGCTGCTGGAAAAACTGGCCCAAGACTAAGAACCGTACGGCCCTCGAAACAAGAGATTGTGCCTGAATCATGATCTCTGCCCTTGACCTTCCTGTGACTGGAACCCCCATCTAGGGTTGGAAACAGGACAGGATGAGTCGATTGGCCACCCCACATGCTATCAGACTGAAAGTCACCGGAATGAGCTGCGCATCCTGCGTAGGCCGCGTGGAATCTGCGTTGCGCAATGTTCCCGGGGTTACCGAGGCTTCGGTCAACTTCCCAACCGAGACTGCACAGGTCACTTATGACGGGCCGATCAGCGACCTGACCGGCGCGCTGGACAAAGCTGGTTATCCAGTGTCAGTGGCAGAAGCTGTTCTGCAGATTGACGGAATGAGTTGTGCTTCTTGCGTCGCAAGGATTGAACGAGCACTCTGCGCAGATCCGGCCGTCATAAGTGCTCGGGTCAACCTGGCCACTGAAACCGCGACCATTCGTTTTGCCGACGGGGCAACTGATCCTGTGAAGCTGGCGCAGCTAAGCACTAAAGCGGGCTATCCGGCGCACCCTTCCAGGATGGCCGAAAGCAACGATGACAAACCGGGCGAAGCCTCTGCGCTGATCCGCACCACCCTGATCGCTGCGGCGCTGGCTATGCCCGTGTTTATACTCGAGATGGGCGGGCACATGATCCCAGCCTTTCATCACTGGGTTCAGGCGATAATCGGGATTCAGACCAGCCATATCATCCAGTTTGTCCTGACGTCAGTTCTGCTGATCGGCCCCGGAAGGGTGTTCTATGCCAAGGGTATCCCGGCCTTGCTGCGCGGGACACCTGATATGAATGCGCTGGTCGCGATGGGAACCGGTGCCGCCTATCTGTATTCCGTCCTGGCCACCTTTGCGCCTCAGGTTCTGCCGCAAGGCAGTGCAAATGTGTATTACGAGGCCGCCTCGGTCATCGTGGTCCTTATCCTGCTGGGTCGCGCGATGGAGGCGCGGGCAAAAGGCCGGACCGGGGCCGCTATTCGCAAACTGGTCGGGCTTCAACCGAAAACAGCCCGGCTAGAACAGGACGGGGGCACGGTCGATCGGCCCATATCCGAAATCCTGGTTGGCGATGTGCTGCAGATCCGACCCGGAGAGCGCGTCCCAGTGGATGCTCAAGTGTTGGACGGCACCTCATACGTGGATGAAAGCATGATCACCGGCGAACCCGTTCCTATAGGGAAATCGGCCGAAGATCAGGTGATAGGGGGCACGGTCAACGGCACGGGCGCGCTGCGCGTGCGCGCCACGCGGGTTGGGTCCGAAACGGTGCTGGCGCAGGTGATCCAGATGGTTCAGCAAGCTCAGGGTGCCAAGTTGCCGATACAGGGGCTAGTCGACCGGATCACGGCGTGGTTTGTTCCCGTTGTGATCGGCGTTGCCCTACTGACCATTGCGATCTGGCTGATCTTTGGCCCTGCGCCTGCCTTGCCGATGGCGCTGGTCGCAGGGGTTTCGGTTTTGATCATTGCCTGCCCCTGCGCCATGGGGCTGGCGACTCCGACGTCGATCATGGTGGGCACGGGGCGCGCGGCTGAACTGGGCGTGCTGTTCCGCAAAGGCGATGCGTTACAGCAACTGCAACAGGTCAAAATCATCGCGCTGGACAAGACCGGGACGCTGACAATGGGGCGCCCCGAACTGGCGAATGTCACGACCACGAACGGGTTTGAGCGCGATACTGTTCTGCGGCTGGCCGCTGCGGTTGAGGCGCGGTCCGAGCATCCGATTGCCACGGCGATCACGCGGGCCGGACCGGCGGACCTGCCCCCTATCTCCGGCTTTGAATCGCTGACTGGGCTGGGCGCCCGCGCGTCTGTCGATGGGCATGATCTGCTGATCGGCTCACCCAGATTGATGACGCAGAACGGAATTGATCTGTCAGCGCTGAGCCGACAGGCCGACCAGCATGCCGCCGAAGGGGCGACCCCCGTATTCGTCGCGATTGACGGTCAGGCCGCAACACTTCTTGCGGTCTCAGACCCGGTCAAACCCGGCACGGTCGAGGCATTGCGCAGGCTGCACACGATGGGCCTGACATTGGCGATGGTCACCGGGGACAACGCCCTGACAGCGCTTGCTTTGGCAGACAAGCTGGGCATCGATCATGTCACAGCCGAGGTCCTGCCGGACGGAAAGCTCGCCACAATCAACGCCCTGCGCGACCAGTTCGGAGAGCTGGCCTTTGTCGGTGACGGGATCAACGACGCCCCGGCATTGGCTGCGGCGGATGTCGGCATTGCTATTGGAACTGGCACGGATGTGGCGATTGAAACGGCGGATGTGGTGCTGATGTCGGGCGATCTGCGCGCGGTTGCCAATGCAGTTGAAATCAGTCGCCGGACCATGAGCAATATCCAACAGAATCTGGGCTGGGCGTTTGGATATAATGTTTTGCTGATCCCTGTCGCCGCCGGGCTGCTGTATCCTTTTGGCGGCCCGCTTCTTTCCCCGGTTCTGGCGGCCGGAGCCATGGCTTTGTCCAGCGTCTTTGTCGTCACAAACGCGCTGCGTCTTCGCAGGGTTCGCGCCAGCCTGCCCGAGGGATCACATACGGCGGCTCCACAAATGGTGACGTCATGAATATCGGCGACGTTTCCAACCAAACCGGTCTCCCTACCAAGACCATCCGCTATTACGAAGATATCGGACTGATCAAACCCCTGCGCGATGATAATGGCTATCGCCGGTTCCGCAGTCAGGATGTGCACAAACTGAACTTTTTGGGCCGGGCCCGCGCATTGGGATTTACGATCGAAGATTGCCGGACCCTGATGGCCTTGTATGAGGATGAATCCCGCGCAAGTGCAGATGTGAAGAAGGTTGCCCGCGCGCATATGGTCCAGATCGAAGCGAAGATTGCCGACCTTAATGCGATGCGCGATACGTTGGGTCATTTAATTGACGCCTGCGCCGGCGACGACAGGCCTGATTGTCCGATCCTGAAGGATTTGGGCGGACAACCCTGACACGGGGTTGCCCTTTGTCTTCAGCTTTGCTTTGTCTCTGCCAAACAATCCGGCTTGCGGCGTCTGACCGGACCCGGACAGCAGAGAGGTTCACCAAATGGCAAAAGTTGCGTTCCTTGGTTTGGGTGTCATGGGATATCCAATGGCCGGCCACCTGCAGACTGCAGGTCATGAGGTCACGGTTTTCAACCGAACCACCGCTAAGGCCGAGGCTTGGGTCGCCCAATATGGCGGCTCAATGGCCGCTACCCCGCGCGAGGCGGCTGAGCGAGCCGAGTTTGTCATGGCTTGTGTGGGCAATGATGATGACCTTCGCATGGTCTGCACCGGCGACGATGGCGCCTTCGGCGCAATGTCCAGCGGCGCGGTTTTCGTCGACCATACGACCGTCTCCGCAAAGGTAACCCGAGAGCTTTATGGTGCCGGGAAAACTGCAGGAATCGCTTTTGTAGATGCGCCGATCTCGGGCGGACAGGCCGGTGCCGAAAACGGCGTTCTGTCGATCATGTGCGGGGGGGATCAGGCTGCCTATGACGCGGCCGAGCCCATTATGCAGGTCTATTCCAAAATCTGCCGCCGCATTGGGGACAGTGGCGCCGGTCAGATGACCAAGATGTGCAACCAGATCGCCATTGCCGGACTGGTTCAGGGCCTCAGCGAGGCGCTGCATTTTGCCGAAAAAGCCGGGCTGGATGGCCGGGCGGTTGTGGAAGTGATCAGTCAGGGGGCCGCAGGCAGTTGGCAGATGGCGAACCGCTATGAAACCATGTTGGACGATCATTTCGAGCACGGTTTCGCGGTGGACTGGATGCGCAAGGATCTGGGAATTTGCTTGGATACCGCAGATGAAACAGGGGCATCCCTGCCGGTGACGGCTTTGGTTGATCAGTTCTATAAGGATGTGCAGAAAATGGGCGGGAATCGGTGGGATACGTCCTCGCTTATTAAACGGTTGCGCGCATTGGGGTAACGGGAAAAGGGGGCTGTCTGCCCCCCTCTTGGCCCGCAGGGCCAATTCACTCCCGAAGATATTTTTAGCCAGATGAAAAGGACCCCGGTTTACTGGGACAGGGTTTCAAATGAACGACATCATCGCATTTTGGGCTGATGCTTTGCGGCAAAATTGGGGGCTGGACGCGCGGCTGACCCGATTGGACGGCGAATACGATCTTAATTTTCTGGTCCGGGCAACCAACGGACAGGATTATGTTCTGAAAGTCATGCGCCCCGGATGCGAAGCAGAGCTTGTGGACCTGCAGGTCAAAGCCTTAGAACATATCGCCTCAGAAGCACCAGGGCTGCCATTTCCTACAGTGTTTCCCGATTTGCAGGGGGGCTATCTGCCCCGAATCGAAGATCACGAGGGGGTACCGCGCCTTGTTTGGTTGCTGGAATGCCTGCCTGGGCAATGCTATGCGAAATCGGCACCCAAATCCGAAGAGTTGATCCTAAAGCTGGGTCGCGTTCTGGGTGCTACAGACCGCGCATTAGAGCGGTTCACGCATGAGGGTTTGGCCCGGGGCGATTTCAAATGGAATCTGACGCGGGCAGGGTGGATCGAACAGCATCTGGACACCGTTAGTAGCCCCGCGCGACAGGCAGTGCTGGCCGAGATATGTTCCGAATTCAATGCGATATCAGACAAGTTGGCAGGCTTGCCCAGTCAGGCGATTCATAATGACGCCAATGACTATAACGTTCTGGTCGAAGCAGAGCTTGGCCAGCGCCCGGGGGTGTCGGGCTTGATTGACCTTGGCGATATGTGTGCCGCGCCACGCGTTTGCGATCTGGCGATTGCCGGGGCCTATATCGTATTGGATCATCCGCAACCCGAACGCGCATTGGCGGCACTGGTGCGCGGCTATCAGGCGGCAAACCCCCTGCGCGCGGACGAAGTCGATCTGATCTGGCCTCTCTTGCGGATGCGACTGGCTGTGTCGGTTGTGAACTCGACCCTGATGGCCCTTGAAAACCCGGATGATCCTTATGTCACCATCAGTCAGGCGCCGGCCTGGCGGTTTCTTGAGGACCACAGCGTCAATGGCGGATTGATGCCAGCGCGCCTGCGCGTCGCCTGTAGTCTGCCGGTCACCGATGGGGCCGAACGCATCCATGCCTATCTGTCCGCGCATCGTGGTCAATTCGCCGAGATGTTTGGACAGGGTCTAAAAGATGTGCCCATTGGCTCGCTATCGGTCGAAAACTCCGTGTGGCCGCGAAACCCATTCCACATGCCCCTGGCCGAGGCGGCACGTGTTGGCGAGGAAAATATCACAGACTTCTGGTTGGGATATTACAATGAACCCCGCCTGATTTACGCAGAGCCGGGGTTCCGCAAAGGGCCATGGAAAGCTTCGGACCGACGCACCGTGCATCTGGCGGTGGATGTGTTCGCGCCTGCCGGCACTGTCCTGAATGCCCCGATCAGTGGCCGGGTCGAGGCGGTCGAGAACCGCGACAGTCACCTTGACTATGGCGGGGTGGTGATCCTGCATCACGAAACACCCCAAGGCGATCCGTTCTATACACTCTACGGACATTTGGATCCCGAGGTCTGCGACAGGCTGAACCCGGGCGATCCAGTCGCACAGGGAGCGGCGTTTGCACGGCTTGGGGATGTCACACAGAACGGGGGCTGGGCCCCACATGTACATTTCCAGCTGGCCCTGACTACCAACGGGATGCAGGCCAACTGGCCGGGTGTTGGCGACCCTGACGAGCTTGAACTGTGGCACGCCGTCTGCCCGAATCCGGCGGCTCTGCTGAACCTTCCCGATGACAAGGTGTTCTATCGGCCGACCGATAAACAGGCGATCCTGCAGGGACGGCAGGACCACTTCGGAGGCAACCTGTCCCTGACCTATGACGATCCAGTCATGCTGGTACGCGGTTGGAAGCATCACCTGTTTGACGAATGGGGTCGCCCTTATCTGGATGCGTATAACAATGTACCCCATGTGGGCCACGCCCACCCGCGCATTCAGGCTGTCGGAGCAGATCAGCTCAAGCGGATGAATTCCAACACTCGGTATCTGCATCCGGCCCAGACGGCTTTTGCCGATAAGGTTCTGTCCAAGCTGCCCGATCACCTCGAGGTCTGCTTCTTTGTGAATTCCGGCACCGAAGCCAATGAACTCGCCCTGCGGCTGGCCCGCGCCCATACCGGCGCCAAAGGGATCGTGACGCCCGATCATGGGTATCACGGCAATACCAACGCCGCGGTGGCAATTTCGGCCTATAAGTTCAACAAACCGGGCGGAGTTGGTCAGGCGGATTGGGTGGAACTGGTTGAGGTCGCGGATGACTACCGAGGGTCTTTCCGGCGCGACGACCCCGATCGCGCCCAGAAGTTTGCAGATCTAGTGGACCCAGCGATTGCAGCCCTACAGGACAAAGGTCAGGACGTTGCCGGTTTCATTGCCGAGACCTTCCCTTCAGTTGGCGGGCAGATCATACCACCCAAAGGCTATCTGCCCGCAGTTTATGAGAAAATCCGCGCCGCTGGTGGTGTCTGCATCGCCGACGAGGTGCAGACAGGTCTGGGGCGTCTGGGCAAATATTATTTCGGCTTTGAGCATCAAGGCGCGCTGCCGGATATCGTGGTCATGGGCAAACCCATTGGCAACGGTCATCCATTGGGCGTTCTGGTTACCACCAAAGAGATCGCCCGCAGCTTTGACAACGGGATCGAGTTCTTTTCGACCTTTGGCGGGTCGACCCTGTCCTGCCGCATCGGCAAAGAAGTTCTGGATATCGTCGATGATGAAGGCTTGCAGGACAATGCCCGCCTGATGGGCGACAGGTTGATGACAGGCCTGCGTCAGATCGAGACCGATTTCGGATCTGTCGGTGATGTGCGCGGCATGGGCCTGTTCGTTGGAGTCGAACTGATCAATCCCGATGGCTCTGAAGGCCGTGAGATCTGCCAATATGTCAAAAACCGGATGCGCGACCACCGCATTCTGATTGGCAGCGAAGGACCAAAGGACAACATCCTGAAAATTCGCCCGCCGCTGACGATCGAGGCGGAAGATGTGGACATGATCCTATGGGCATTGCGGGAGGTACTGGCTGAGGTTGGCGATTTCAGCCCGCCACCTTCGTGTGATCATGACCATCACCACGCTGGGTGTGGCTGCTGCTGAATGCACGGAACCCCGGCACGCATTCGCCGGGGTTCTGCACCTGCCCTGCTGCTTAGTGCAGCGTGGCAGTGGGGTTCTGATGTCTTGAGGTTGGCATCGGGATCGAGACCGTCATG
The DNA here is from genome assembly GCF_059611025.1 of Ruegeria sp. CDSB114. Classification (NCBI taxonomy): domain Bacteria; kingdom Pseudomonadati; phylum Pseudomonadota; class Alphaproteobacteria; order Rhodobacterales; family Roseobacteraceae; genus Ruegeria; species Ruegeria sp. CDSB114. The sequence goes on along the minus strand of NZ_JBXWOT010000002.1, from coordinate 308,701 downwards.
CGTCGCAAAGCCAGCCCTAAATCCTCAGACAAAGCGGCCAATGCGGGGGCAAAATCGGGACGGACGATCAGGGACGCCATCATCATAGCGTCTTCGCGCGCGCCTTCTGATGCCGCCGCAATCATCTGGGCGAAACAGTTTTCATCCGCGCCAAGGCAGGCACAGCCCAACCCATGCCGGATCAGCGGGCGTCGCCCGTGATGGGCACAAAGCGAGCACAGCCGGTCCAGCGTCAACATCGCTGCCCGACCCTGATCCGTGCCCAGGGCGATCTGAAAGTCCTGCGCCGCATCCATACGCGTTTGCATTCCGTCCCCCCAGAGGCGCAGGTACATGACCGCACCGGCCTCGACAGGGCTTAGGTCGGACAGACGACCAACGGTCGCGCCACCCCGGGCTGCAGGCGCGCTCATTTCGTCAGGATCAGTTTACCCGCGCGCGTGATGCGCAGGGTGTACAGCTGATCGCCCAGCTCGATATGGGCCAGATTGCCCCCTTTGGTCAGATCTTCAGCCTTATGTGCAGGCAGCATTGATACGGCAAAAGACTGGCTGGGATTCGGGTTCTGAACATTCATCAGGATCACTCCGGAGGGTTTCGGGCAATGCGCCTTATCGGTTTACTTTTCGGGTATCTGGCTGGCCCGATTCCGGGGTTGCTGACGGCTTAAAATATAATCTGATTATTTTAGTCAGGTATGTCAAGCCTCAATATCCCACTCTCGCAACCGGGTTGAATTGCACTGCCTGAACACACCAGTTAGGACTTGCGGTGCAGCTTCAGAGGCAAGGATTTCAATGAGCGCTACAATTATGTTCGATTTGGACGGAACACTGGTCGACAGCCTTCCGGACATCACCGCCGCTGCGAATGCAATGCTGCGGGACACTGGTGTCCCGCCCCTGCCCCAGGACACGATCAAACAATTCGTCGGCAATGGCCTCCCGAAATTGGTAGAACGTATGATGTTTCATTGCGACCTGCCTATGGATCGCCATGCCGAGCTATCGGAACTGACGCTGACCCACTACAACGCAGCCTCCAGCGACAAAACCGTCGTTTACCCTGGCGTGGCCGAAGCGCTTGAACAGCTGCGCCAGATGGGTTGTGTTCTGGGTGTTTGTACAAACAAACCCAAAGCACCGGCTGACCATGTTCTGAAGTCGATGGGCCTGACCCATCATTTCGATGCCACCTTGGGTGGTGACAGCCTGGCCACGCGCAAACCAGACCCAGCCCATCTTGAGGCAAGTTTTAATGCAGTGGCCGCTATAGGTCCGCGCCTGTTCGTGGGTGACAGTGAGGTCGATGCAGAAACCGCTGAACGGGCCCAGGTGCCCTTTTTGCTATTCACGGAAGGTTATCGGAAAAGCCCGGTTTCTGAACTGTATCATACCCGTAACTTCGCCGACTGGCACGAAGTGCCTGCGCTTGTAAGTGAGCTTTTGGGGGAATTGGGTTGATGTCCCCCAACTAGTGAGGGGCCGGCCGAGGGGGTAAGTAGCCAGCCCCTCAAGGGGGAAAAGTGGTAGGTCCTTGGAAACTCCTTGGATGATTTGAAGCTAACGAATCGCTCCAATCAAAGATATAGGGGGTTTCCCGTAGCCCTAGACAGGGTGTTGAAATTACATAATAAATTATCCGTAAATTCTAAAAATTCGTTGAATATTGTCATTTTCCGTTGGTGACCCGGACCCAGGACACCGCCAATCGAAAGCTGAACAACGAAAAAGGGCGGGGATGAACACCCCGCCCGACGGTTCAGAACAATTGCTGAATCCGCATGTTCAGATTGCCAGATATTCCTCGCGCAGCTGTGGATTCTCTAACACCTCGCTGGCGGCTCCATCAAACACGATGCTGCCCGTATCCAGAATGATCGCACGGTCCGCCAATTCCAGGGCGCGCACCGCGTTCTGCTCGACAATGATCGTGGTCATACCCTGCTGTTTGACGTGAAGCAGAGTCTTTTCGATCTCATCCACGATCACCGGGGCAAGCCCTTCATAGGGTTCATCCAGAAGCAACACCTTGATGTCCCGTGCCAAAGCCCGCGCAATCGACAGCATCTGCTGCTCTCCGCCCGACAGGGTAATGCCTTCTTGCTTGCGGCGCTCACCCAGCCTTGGGAACAGCTCATAAAGCCGTTCCAGCGACCAGCCGACAGGTGGAGCGATCTGGGCGAGTTGCAGGTTCTCTTCGACCGTCAGACCGGGGATGATACGACGATCCTCGGGCACAAGGCCAAGGCCTGCAGCGGCGGCCTCATAGCTGGTCATTTTGTGCAGCGGCTTGTGATCCAGCCAGATTTCACCATGACGCACCTCGGGGTCACTGACCCGCGCGATGGATCTGAGCGTCGAGGTCTTGCCAGCACCATTCCGGCCCAGCAGGGCCAGAATTTCACCTTCGTGCACGTTAAAGCTGACGCCCTGCACGATATAGCTTTCGCCATAGTATGAATGCATGTCCCATACGGACAAAAACGCAGGGGCGGTGCTGGCCATATTGGCGTTTTTCGAAAAGTCAGGTTTCTCGTTCATTGCTTTTCCTTACGCGGCCTCACCCAGATAAGCTTCGCGAACCTTGGGATGCCCGCGGATGTTTTCTGGCGTATCTTCGACCAGAGGTGTTCCCTGCGCCAGAACGGTGATGCGCTCGGCCAGGCTGAACACCACATGCATGTCATGTTCAATGATGGCGATGGTAATGTCACGCTCGTCCTTGATCTGTTTGAGCAGGTCGATCGTGTTGTTGGTATCTGCCCGGGCCATCCCGGCGGTGGGTTCGTCCAGCAAAAGCAGGCGCGGGTTCTGGCTGAGGCACATGCCGATCTCAAGTCGTCGCTTGTCCCCGCGTGACAGCGATGCCGCGTGCATCTCGCGTTTGTCAGCCATGTTCATCTCTAACAGCATCGCCTCGGCCTGCTCGACAATCGCCCTTTCACTGGAGATGGTTTCATAGGCGTGCATCCGAAACGCGCCGTCCCGCATCGCAAAGATCGGGATCAACATGTTCTCCATCACAGTCAAATCGCCGAAAATCTCGGGCGTCTGGAACACACGGCTGATACCCATCTGGTTGATCTGATAGGGTTCCAACCCCAGAACAGAATTGTTGTCGAACAAAACAGAACCGGTATCCGGCATCAGCTTTCCCACCAAACAGTTCAGCAAGGTTGACTTGCCCGCACCGTTCGGGCCGATGATCGCGTGGACCGAGTTTTCTTCGACGTTGAGGTTCACATCCGACAGCGCCTTGAGGCCACCGAAGCGTTTGCTGACGTCTTTGACTCGTAGAATTGCCATGGTGCCCCCTTATTCCGCTGGCTCGGTTTTGCCCTTCGGGGCATCATCGGCGCCTGGTTTCTTACGCTTGAACCAACCCATCAGCCGCTGACCACCTTCAACCAGCCCACCCGGCAGATAGATCACCACCAGCATGAACAGGATACCCAGCGTCAGATGCCAACCCTTGCCGATGAACGGATGGATCAGGAACACAACCGCGTCCTCAAGCCCATCGGGCAGGAAAGCGAACCAGCTGTGCAGAACATTGTCGTTGATCTTCGAGAAGATGTTTTCGAAATACTTGATAAAGCCTGCTCCCAGTACCGGCCCGATCAGGGTCCCTGTACCGCCCAGAATTGTCATCAGTACCACCTCGCCCGAGGCAGTCCACTGCATCCGTTCGGCCCCGGCCAGCGGGTCCATTGCGGCCATCAGCCCCCCCGCCAGACCGGCATACATGCCTGAAATCACAAAGGCTGCCAGAGTGTAGGGTTTCGAATTTAGACCGGTATAATTCATCCGCTGCTGGTTGGATTTCACCGCCCGCAGCATCATGCCAAAGGGCGAGCGGAAGATGCGGATAGAGAGATAGAACACCGCCATCATGATCACCGCACACAGGTAATAGCCCGCGTTAAAGTCAAAGCTCCAGGCACCCACATCCAACGTATAGGTCGCGCGCATGGGAATGCCGAACAGATGCGGTAGGTTTGGCGCGCTGGCCGATTGCAGGATCTGCGGATCGTCCGCATAGACCTGCAAGCCGGTCTCACCATTTGTCAGGTTGAATTTTGGGTTCGAAAGCACCGAATAGGCCAGCGCAAAGCTCATCTGTGCAAAAGCCAGCGTCAGGATCGAGAAATAGATGCCCGACCGACGCAGGCTGACAAATCCGATCAGCAGCGAAAACAATCCAGCAACCAGAACGCTGAGTGCGATGGCCGGAATGACGTTATAGCTGAGCAGTTTGAACATCCACACAGCGGAGTACGACCCCACCCCAAGAAAGGCCGCATGGCCAAAGGACAGGTATCCGGTCAATCCAAACAGAATGTTGAAGCCGATCGCAAAGATCCCAAAGATCACGAACCGCTGCATCAAATCGGGATAGCCCGCGTTGAACTGCGCCATGGCGCTGCCTTCGGGGAACGGGTTCAGGATAAAGGGCGCCAACAGGGTCAGCATGGCGACGATGATCAGCAGGCTGGTATCTCTCTTGTTCAGTCCCAACATGGCTTATTCCTCCATCACGCCTTTGCGCCCCATCAACCCGCGTGGACGGGTCAAAAGCACGATGATGGCGACAAGGTAGATGATGATCTGGTTGATGCCGGGGATCGTGGTCGTGGCCCAGGTGGTCGACGCAAAGCTTTCGAGCACGCCCAGCAGGAACCCGGCCAGAACCGCGCCCGGCAATGAGCCCATCCCCCCCACAACCACAACCACAAAGCTGAGAACCAGAAAGTCCATGCCCATGTGATAATTTGGGGGGTTGAGCGGCCCGTACATCACCCCGGCAAGACCCGCGACCGCGGCCGCAATCCCGAACATGATGGTAAACCGCCTGTCGATATTTATCCCCAGCAGGCCCACCGTTTCACGATCTGCCATGCCAGCCCGCACGACCATGCCAAAGGTTGTGAATTGCAGGAACGAGAACACCGCTCCGATAATGCCAACGGCAAACCCGAAATAGACCAGCCGCCAGATCGGATAGATGATGGCGTTGGGATCGAATCCAACCATGATGCCAAGATCAACAGACCCACTCAGCATATCGGGGGGCGGGGTCTGGATCGGATTGGCACCGAAGAAATATTTGATGATCTCCTGCAGCACGATCGCCAGGCCAAAAGTCACAAGGATCTGATCCGCATGAGGGCGCTTGTAAAAATGTTTGATCAGCCCGCGCTCCATCACATAGCCGACAAACAACATGATCGGGATCGCGAACAGGACAGCCAGAGGAACGGACCAATCTATGATTGACGCGCCAATCTCGGGGCCGAACCAGGCCTCAATATACGGGGTTTCAACCTTCAGCGGGTTGCCCAGAAAATCTTTCTGACTTTCATCAAGGGTCACGTAGCTCAAGTTAAAGAGTTTTTGCAAAGACACCGCGCAGAACGCGCCAATCATGAACAGCGCCCCATGGGCAAAGTTCACAACTCCAAGCGTTCCGAAAATCAGCGTCAGGCCAAGCGCGATCAGCGCATAAGCCGACCCCTTGTCCAACCCGTTCAGAATTTGCAGAAGAATGGCGTCCATAGTCCCCACCTTTGGCCTGTCCAGTGGACTCCCCCATAGGCGGGAGAGCCCGTTTTCTAGGTCAGAGAATTTTCGTCGAAAATTCTCGCGCTTGTGTTACGCGCCCGGATTGCATTTACCCAGTTCGCCACCGGCAAACATCGGGTGCTCGGGATCGTATTCGACCTGCGCGCGTGGGGTGATCTCGACGATCTCCAGCGTGTCATAGGCGTTGGTCGGGTTCTCGTTGCCCCGCACCACCAGCACATCCTTGAAGCACTGATGATCCGCGCCACGATACCATGTCGGTCCGTTGCCCAGACCGTCGAACTCAAAGTCTTCCAGCGCTTCGGCGACACCACAGGGGTTGAAGGTACCCGCCCGTTCACACGCATCCGCATAGAGCAGAACCTGCGCATAGCAGGTCTGAGCCGAATTGGACGGCGGCTTGCCGTATTTCTCACCAAAGGATTTCACAAAGGCCTTGGTGCCTTCGTCTTGCAGCTGCCAGTTCCAGTTCATCGAACCCAGCACGCCCTTGATGTTCTCGCCAGCACCAGCAGCCATCAATTCGGAATACAGCGGCACGACAATCTTAAAGTCTTTGCCGTTGGCCACCTTGTCGAGTAGACCGAACTGAATCGCATTGGTCAGCGAGTTCACCATGTTACCGCCATAGTGGTTCAGAACCAGCACATCCGCGCCCGAGTTCAGAACCGGCGCGATATAGGACGAGAAGTCCGTCGACGCGAGCGGTGTTTTGACCGTGTTGACCGTTTCCCATCCCAGGGCTTCGGTCGAGGCCACAATCGACTCTTCCTGAGTCCAGCCCCAGTTGTAGTCAGCGGTCAGATGATAGGCCCGGCGTTCACTGCCCATTTCGGCAGCAAGAACCGGCGCCAGAGCAGCGCCCGACATGTAAGCATTGAAGAAATGGCGGAAACCGTTCGCCTTCTTGTCCTTACCGGTCGTGTCGTTGGCATGGGTCAGGCCAGCCATGAAGATCACGCCCGCTTCCTGACACAGACCCTGAACTGCGACAGCCACGCCCGAGGACGAGCCGCCGTTGATCATGATCGCACCGTCTTTTTCGATCATCGACTTGGCCGATGCGCGTGCGGCGTCCGATTTGGTCTGGGTGTCGCCGGTTACGAACCCGACCTTTTTACCAAGAATCCCGTTCCCTTTCAGGGCCTTGGACGTAAAGGTGTTCAGGCAACCGCCATCGCCCTCACCGTTCAGATGCTCGACTGCAAGCTGCTGTGCCAGCAGTTCATCATTACCCTCTTCTGCATAAGGCCCGGTCTGCGGAACATTGAAACCCAATGTGACAGACGACCCAGAAGGTTCGTTAGTATATGCAGCAGCCGACGATGCGGTAAAAATCGTAGGTAGGGCCAGACCGGTACCGGCAACAGCACCAGACTTCAGCACGCCGCGGCGTGTGACAGATTTATTAGTCATTCATTCCTCCCAGTTCCCTGTTTCACGTCTGTTGGCTCCTCTTCCAGCAAACGATTGCGCAGGTTTACGCACCGCGAGTATGGCGGGGGTTCTGAAAATTTCTCAATAACCTATTCAAAAAGCAGCTATGTTATGTAAACAAATGAACACCTAGGTGCGGATTCTTGTAAATTTTCAAACAACTTATGCTTCTTAAGAATTGAAATTAAAAGGTATTATTTGAAAACAAGCCGGTGATCGCCATACAGGCAGTGCCGCTCTGCTCGGCAAGCAAGAAGTTGTTGCTAAATCTAAAGGAGAGCCCGGGCCGTATGATACAGCTCAGATGGTCACCGGGATGAGCTGACTTCCCCTGCAGATCAAGCCGTTTGAACCTGGGTTTTCAAACCCGAAGCATCGTGCAAATCAAGAATTGTGACAAATTGAAAAACGGTCAATCCCTCCACGGCTGCATCGGTGAATACAGGCAACCGCCCGACCAACCGACGACCAAACAAGCGCAATAACCTTACAAAAAAGGCATAAACCACTACGCTTCGCCCCGTATTCCGCGAATAGGTCAAAGAAATAGTCCGCGGATTTTGCGCAGTTTGTTTACTGAAAGGCGACGAATTGATCGTACATAATTAGGTTAATGATTTTTTAGATGAGTTTTAAACGACTATATAGAACTATAGGAATGTAAAGAATCGGTAGGAGGTTGCGCACTCTTATATTGCAAATGCGCGTTTATGTTTGTTCGAGTACAGGTTGTTATCTATGGTCCGGGGGAATGCTCAGAGCGCTGCGTGGTTGCCAAACGCGCTTCATGCCAGAGCCATCATTAATTTCATTCATTGGAGCCAGGCAGGCGTCGTTCTTGATGCCGCGCTTGAAGGTATCGTCAAAGCATTTGGCGCCGATTGTGCTGTCATCAGCCGTGTGTGGCTGAACAAGGGGGCCCATCGTGTTGCCGCACGGGCTGACACACGGAATCCAAAATTCCAAAGACCGTTGTTTCATTCTTTCGCCAACGACGCCCTCGGCCCGTTTCGGAACAAACCAAAACGCGCCTCGGTGTTTAGTCTGCGAGATGACGGGGCAGACCCCAGTGATATCTCCGCAGTTTTGTTGGATTGGATGTCGCACCGCAAGCTGGATGACATTCTGTTCATATGCCTGGACCATAACGGCGGCGAAATCGACTTTCTGGAACTTCATTTCGGGCAGAGTTCCGAACCCGGTTACCGCGAAGCTATTGAACAAGTGGCTCCGCAACTATCCGAGACCTATCAGGCCCGCCGAGCCGGACTGATCACTGAATCATTGTCTCGGCAATCAGTCACCGCACTCAGAAAATCATACAGTGAAGCACCTATTCTCAGCACCGAGAACCCAACGGGCCTGACCCGTGCCGAATGGCGTGTTTGCGTTCTTGTTTCACGCGGGCTGTCGCCTCAGTCCATTGGTGCCGAACTTGAGATCGGACCAGCGACAGTTCGCACGCATCTCAAGCATATCTATTCAAAAACGGCGCTGGACACCTTCCACATGCTGGCCCGGCGCTTGGTATCGGTAGAAGAGCGCGAGGCCCTTTTTGGGAAACCTGGCCAGGCACGTGCCTGATGCCTGAACTGGACTGGCAGTCCTGGCTGACATTGTGGGTATTCACACCGCTGTTCGTAATGATCGCCTGGACGGATTTCACCCAAATGCGCATCCCTAACCTGTACTGCCTGCTGGGCGGTGCAGTCGTGCTTATGACCGCGCCGTTTCCGGATTGGAACCAACTGCTGCTGCGCCTTCTTGTGGCCGCAGCGTGTTTTGCGATTTGTTTCGGTCTGTTTGCTGCGGGTTGGCTGGGCGGCGGCGACGCCAAGATACTGCCAATCGTATTTGCCGCAATTCCGATCCCAGTCGTATCGACCTATCTGCTAATACTGGCAGGCTGCATGGCAGCGGGGCTGATCGGAATGTCGCTGTTTCGGCGCCTCGCCCGACAAACTTCCCCGCATATCAAGTCGACCGCCCAGTCGCGCGAATTTCCTCTTGGAATCGCTATCGGATCATCCGGGGTGATCCTAGCAATCTGCTCGGCTACTGCGCTTTGGTTCTGACCATGTCAGCGTCTTAGGGGCCAAACGCATCCATATAACGGATCACGATCGGGGCCAGGATCAGCCCGGCGATTGCAGGCAGCATAAAGCTGGCCATAACCGCCGACATTTGGACAGGCAACTTGTTGGCCTTTTCCTGTGCCCGCACCTCGCGCAGTTCACGCATTTCTTCGGCATAGGTGTTCAAAGCCGCAGCCAGGGGAACGCCAAACCGGGTCGATTGCAGCACAACGCTTACGAATGAGCTCATTTCCTCGATACCTGTTCGACGCGCCATACGCATCAGCGCGGTATCTCGGTCACGCCCTGCCTGAATCTCGGAAAGCGCAATCAGCATCTCTTCGGACATTTCCGGCGCGACAAGCTGCATTTCGACCGCCACTTTCAGTAAGGCCTGATCAAAACCGAGGCCAGCTTCGATACCGATCTGGAGCAGATCCAGCATGTTCGGAAACGCATTTTCCATCAGACGCTTGCGCTCTTTGATCCGGGCGCCCATCCATAACTGCGGTATGAGATACCCGATCCCGCACAATACGCCGACATTCCGGATAATCTCGAACGCGTTCAGGCTGGACGTATATTCCGCGATCCGCGCACCCAAGTTGTTTGCCGGTTGCCAGGACATCAGGAAGAGGAAGGCCAGCGGCAGGAACGTCGCCAGCCCCAAACGGATAAGATAGAAATTCACGATTGCGTTTTTGCTGCGAAATCCGGAACGCGCCAACACCTGCCCAACTTCGAAACGTACACTGGCATCGCTGGGTATCAGGGCCGCACTCAAACCTGTCGGCGCTTCGCCCTCGACTTTTTCTGGAACTGCCCGTGACAAAGCCTGACGTGGTCGGCTTGACACCATGCGCTCTGCGGCTGTGGACCGTTCGCTAAGCGAGGACGAGATACCAAGAAACGCTACGACCGCACCTATCAGCACACAACCCAGAACCAGGATCTGCGTTGATAATTCGCTATCAAAAATCGAACTCAAATACTCCATCGAATACGCCTCTTCAAATCCGGAAATTCACAAGCTTGAACATCACAATCGCGTTCAGGACGATGGTCACGGCGATAACGCTCATGACTGGCACAAAGGCCGGAGAGTCCGCGACATCGCCATAATATGTGGGCGTCATGATGGTCATGAACACGGCAATGCCAACGGGAATGGATGACAGGATATATGCTGTCATGCGGCCTTCGGCCGAGATGGCCTTGACCTTGCGACGCAATGACATGCGCGCTCGGATCACGCGAGCCAGCGTGCGCAGGATGCCGGCCAGGTCGCCACCTGTGCCGTGCTGCATCATCAGTGCAACAGCTAGATATTGGATATCTTCTTCATCGATGCGGTCAGCCATGCTTTTGATCGCAGTTGTCAGTTCTTCGCCATAAGAGACCTGATCAACGACCAGCCCAAACTCGGTTCCAATCGGGTCAGGCATTTCTTCGGCGACACTTTGTAAGGTTGTGTTCAGTGGGTGCCCCACCTTCAATCCACGGGACATCAGGTCCAGCGCATCGGGCAACTGCTTGATCAACGCCGCCTTGCGCTTGCGCAACGTCACCCCCAACGCAACCAGTGGCGCAATCAGGAAAACAAGGGCGCAGGTGGGGACCACTTTCAACGGATCAGCCACCATAGACCCACCAATGGCCGAGATCAGAAAGGCTGCGCCACAACCGGCCAGAAACATTTCGGGAACCATGTTCAGGCCCGAAACCTTCAACGCCAGAGGCAAATCCCCCACCAGCGGGAAACTCCGCAACAGTGGCTTGGCTTCCTGCGGTTTCAACAGGCTGAGGACATCCTCACCCGACTTCCCCTCGGACAGCATCTGAATTCGGCGGTTGATCGCCTCTTCGCGGTTTTCGCCACGCCGCATAAACTGACGCAGCCCTTCAAAAGCAATCAGCGCACCCAGGAAAACCGCAAGCGCAAGAACAAACCTGACATCGAACCCGGCAACTTCCATTTCCGGGCCGATCAGGTTGTTGATGTTCAAATTGGCCAGATATGACCTGATTTTCTCGAACATCCCAGACCTCCTTAGTTGAACTTGACGGTGGACAGGTCGACCCCGGCAGCCGCCAGTGCATCACTGGATTTTGGTCGAATTCCCGTGGGCATGAACCGGCCCAGAACCTTGCCGTTTTCATCCTTGCCTTCGCGCTTGAAGACAAAGATGTCCTGCATGGTGATGATGTCGCCTTCCATTCCAGTCACTTCCGAGATCGAAGTAACCCGGCGCGTCCCGTCTGACAGTCGGTTCAACTGAAGCACAAAGTGGATTGCCGAAGCGATGGTGGCCCGGATCGCCGAATGCGGCAGCTCCATCCCGCCCATCTGTACCATCTGCTCGACCCGAGACAGCGCATCGCGTGGACTGTTGGCATGAACGGTCGTCATCGAACCGTCATGGCCAGTATTCATCGCCTGCAGCATGTCGAAGGCCTCTGATCCGCGCACCTCGCCGACCACAATACGGTCAGGGCGCATCCGCAGCGCATTGCGGACAAGATCACGCTGGGCCACAGCGCCGGTCCCGTCCAAACCGGCTGGGCGGGTCTCCATGCGGAGAACATGTTCCTGCTGCAGTTGCAGTTCAGCAGCGTCTTCGATGGTCACGACCCGTTCGTTGCCGCCGATATAGGAAGACAAGGCATTCAGCATCGTCGTTTTACCTGATCCGGTTCCTCCGGAAATCAGGACATTCATCTTTGCCTCGACCAGACCGCGCAACAACGCCGCGGCACTGTCATTCAATGCATCGTTCTTAACCAACCGCTCCATCGTCAGCGGTACGCGCGCGAATTTACGGATCGACAAGGCCGGCCCGTCCAGCGCGCAGGGCCGAATGATCGCGTTTACACGGCTGCCATCCTCAAGCCGCGCATCCACCCAAGGCTGGCGTTCATCGATACGACGGCCAACACGGCTGACAATCTTGTCGATGATCCGCAGCAAATGGCGTTCATCCCGAAAACGCGCCGAGGTTTTTTCCAGAATACCTGAACGTTCGACGAAAATCTGCTTGTGACCGTTCACCAGAATATCGTTGATCGAAGGGTCGGCCAGCAAAGGCTCCAGTGGCCCAAGCCCAAGCACCTCGTGCATCAGTTCTTCGACCAAAAGCTTGATTTCCTCAGACCGCATGGCCCGGCCCTCGGTCCGCAACAGATCAGTTGCGTGTTTGCCGATTTCGCCCCGCAATGTGTCTTCTTCGACCTTGTCGATCACAGCCAGATTCAGCTTATCAAGCAACGAGTTGTGCATCCGGGCCTTGAGGTCAATACGGTCCATCTCGCGCTCGCGCTCCATGGCACGGCGTTCGGCGTTCTTGACCTCGATATCAGCAACATTTCCGTTCGGCTGTTTCGTGTCCAACGGCACAACTTTTGGGGATTGGGATGTAGTGCGACCCGTTCTGTCAAATTCACGAAACATTCTGCTTTACCTTTTACTTAACTGATCTTCACATCTTCGGACTTCGATTTACAGTTTGCCCACGCGTGGCGGCAGAGAAACTGTGGTTTCCTGCGCGATGCGGCGGATGGCCCGTGTCAGAGGCGCCCGATTTGAGACCTCTTGCAGAGGTACGCCCCGGTCCACGCATTCACGAACGGTTCGCTCATCCTTGGGAACCCAATGGGCGAAATCCTGTTCCAACAGCTTTGCTGCTGCACGGTGGTGCGCGGCCGGGATCAGGGGTTTCTTTTCCAGGCTCGCAACCAGCTGGATTTCCAAGGCCGGGTTTTCGGCGTGATAGAAATCCATCAATTTCCGCGCTGACCGGATCGAAGGCACTGCGACATCCGTTACCAAAAGCAGCCGGTCGGCTTGCGACAACACCGGCGTGATCCACTCGACCAGAGCTCGCGGCAGATCAATAATCACATAATCATGGCTGCGCTTGAGGCTGTCCAAAATGGCCGAGATCTGTTCTTCATTAATGGCACTGAGAGGACCAAAGCGCGACGGTGCAGCCAGAACATCAACCCCGCAGGGGGACTTGGTCATGGCCTGTTCCAGAAAGGCGCCATCGGGAATGCTCTCATCCATCGCCATCCGCCACATGGCGTCACTTTCCTCAACATCCATCAGGGCGGCAATAGATCCGAACTGAAAATCCAAATCGACAACCGCGACCTCATTGGCGGCTTTCTTCTTGAAGAACCCTTCCTTGGCCTGTAGCTCGTTGGCCAGATTGGCAGCGACGATAGACGATCCAACCCCACCACGGGATTTGGCCACGGCGATCACTTTGCCCAGGGTTGCCTGACCGCCCCACACGGCCGGCAACTGCGCCTGACGGCGGGCCCGGATTGCGTCCACCTGCGGCACAATTTCCTCGTCGATCCACTTTCTCGGAAGAACGTCATCGACACCAAGCTTTTTCAGCTGGCGCGCCTTTTCCAAGGGCAAATCCTCGTGGGCCAACGCAATGATGATCGCATTTGGCATACGGGCATCACAGATTTTCCGTGCGGTTTGCAGTAGGTCCCCGGAATTCTCATCCACATCGAACAGAACAACATCATGCTCTGCAGTCAGCGAGATCGCAGAGCCGTTTACCCCCGCAACGGTGTCCTGACGACCGGTGAACCGGCAGTTCGCCTGCCCCCGTAACGAGCCTTCTATGGCCGAGTAAATCTGCTCGTCCGGTGAAATCAACAATACTGAAATCTGCTTGGCACTCATTATGTTTCTCCTTACTCACTCGCCCCGGCCGCCAGATCTTCGGCGGGAACCGATGTGCTCATCGCGGGAAGAGAAATACTGTTGGGGGTATTTGACGCAGGTGTTGTGCCGTTCGAGGCAAGAGCGGCCAGACCGGCGATTGGCATCATGAAGTTAAAGTTTACGTTAACAAGTTCGGCGGTAACGACCGGCGTATATGGCCCCCCTAAAAATCCAAGGCGCGCGTCATGCGAATATCCGATCTGTACGTTGGCGGCAGTCGTTCCCGGTGGCAGCAACATGCGGATATCATTCCAGACACGTGCGCCGTAATCCGTCGCGGTATTCAAAGGGCAAGGCGCAGGCAGGGCAGGCACGGCACAGACATTGCCACTGCGGCAGAGCACCCCAAATTTCGTACTTGTAGGAGCGCCGCTTGCCAGCGTGTGCTCGGTCGGCAACGCACCGCAAAGCGGAGGCCCAAGAGTTGCCAGCCTGGATGCTTTTTGCATCGCCTTCTGCGCCATGGTAGTCGACCAGAACAACCGGCCATAATCCACAATGCCGAACATCAGCAACAGGAACAGTGGAATGACCATCCCCAATTCGACCAGGGCGGCGCCACGCTCCTGACGCCGGAAGGTCCGCAGGATATGCGACAACCGGGTCATACGCCGAACACCCGGCTCTGATCCGAAATCACCGTGTCAAGCGTGCTAACAGCCCCGCCGAACAGGCCCAGAACATTGCCCAGGATAAAATCAATCTGGATTTTCGCGGTCACTTCGACCACTGAGGTCGGGTCAATACGATAGCTGCCAGACCGCGATATGCAGGTCGGGGTTACATCCACCAGCGTTGTTCCGACCGGCAAATGCGCCCCACCGCCCAGTCGGTTGGCGACAATATCTGTGGCCATTGCATCATAGCTTGCGACGCCGCCCGCGCTGCATAGATCCAGCGGTGCGATGCGAGCGATCATACGTGACGCATCCCGTACGCCGGCAGATGTCGCCTGATGTATCCAGGTGATCCGGCTGCCCTCGATGATCACAACAAAGAACAGCAAGATAACCGGCAGAACCATGGCAAACTCGACCATCGGCGCGCCAGACTCGCAGCGCTGAAAGCGTGAGAGGAAGCGACCCAGCGGCTTCATCGGTACAGCCTCACGACATCGCGGAAAATGCCATCAACGGCACTGCCACCAACTCCGCCGCCAACCTGTTTGACCACCTCGACGAAGATGTCGAAATCTGAGCCTGTGGATTCTTCAAGTGGCTGAAACAGAAATACTTTTACGAATTCCTTCACCGGCACATCGGTGGCCCGCCCGGAAACCGGGTTCGCGGTGCAGTCAATCGCTGCGGCGATGAACGTACGCCGCTCGGGATCGGTGCTGGGTTGGCCTGAACATTGGGCGCGGCCGGTCTCGTCCCGTCCGGTGACGATATCGCCCGACCCGGCCCGGCTGACCTCGTCCAGATATACCTGATACCGGGTGTTTCCTGTCGGTGCGCCCTGCGCATGCGGTGTCAGCGTACCGTCCGGTCCAACTCCATAATTCATAAGATTGTAAGCCGCTTGCCCTGACGTCCAGTTGCCATTGCCAAAACGGCTGCCATTACAAAGACCACTCACCGGGTCAAAGCAATCATCCGGCGGCATTGGAATAGTATTGGTCGACAGGTCCGGGTTGTTTTTCACACAGCCCCCGCCAGAATGGTCCCAGCCTGAAATCACATTTGGACCCGGCGCATAGTCTGGATCGTTCTTCAGTTGGTTCATGGTCGCCTGGAACATATCGAACCGCGAATTGTAGATCGCGCTGCCAATCCCGTTACGCTGACCGGGTTCGGTGTCGACACCGCGCTGAGACACGCATTTAGTCAGGTTCCCATTCGCAGCAATGAGGCAGATATACAGCTTTGAGCCGGTTAGACCGGCGCATGGCCCGTTTGGATTGATCCCGATATCCGTTGGATCCAGAAATCCGAAATTCCCCGGCCCCCAGGCCGAGTTGTTGCCGCCAGTACGCAATTTGATGGAAGCGCCGATATTGGCGCTGGAGGTCCAGCCCGACGGGATGCAGAACATCAACGGCGTTACGTCACAGGCGTATGCTGAATACCCAGCGATCGAGACTGAATTCACCTCTCCAGACGGGCCGGCGACACCCAGCAAGCTGGCCAGCGATCGGCCAAAAGGCAGGAAAACAGTCCGTGGTGTCGCGGTCACCTCGACCAAGACGGCACGCGCCGGGTCTGTCGTCACAAAGGGCGTAACCGAGTCGTTATCGTCTGGGTCTGCCACCGGAGTAGGCAATCCGGTCAGAAAGCGAAGCGAAAAATCCGCAGAAGTTCCAAGGCTTTGGCTGCCATCCGCGAAAAACTGTTCGTCGTCGATCATGCCGGATGCCGCAGCTGTTGCACGTGTAATGGCGTCAGCATTGCCATCCAGCTCACCTGCGGCGGCAAGCGCCACGTGGTCGGTATAGGCTTGCAGGTCAGTTTGGGTAGAGGCGATACGCCCCAGATCAAAAGTCAGTGCAGCCATTCCGATCATGACGACCATGAACATGCCGACAAAAACCAGAATTGTGCCGTCTTCTTTGTCCCTGATTTTGCGTAGCGAAGTCATATCAACCTCCCTCGAAAGACCAACCTGACCTCAGTTCACCGGCTCAGTTGTTGCACTGGTGTTCCCAAAGACCTGAATTTCCTGAACGTCGGTTGCCCCACGGCGAACTTTCACAATCGGCCTGGGCGTGCCCTCTTCTAGCGGTGATTTTTCAAGGAGGATGTCGCTGAGGCGAACCGCTTCCAGCGGCTTATCCTCTTCTGTTTGCAGAGACCGCAGAGACAGGCTGAGCTGCCCAGCCTTCTGCGCCAGAGCCAACTTCTGACCTTCATCCGGGGTGACCTCGATCGTAACCGTGCGGGCAATGCCCGGTTGGTCAAGCTCTTCATCCGCGGTTTGGTCCACGCCGATGACCCGGATATTCTGCAGGATCGTCACTGCACGCAGTGTATCATTGGTGCCGCGGGTCAGAACAATGTCGACAAAGTCGCCAGGCGTTACAAATCCGCCTACCCCTGTCTGCGCGTCGACATTGATCGCCATCGCGCGGTTATTCTCGCCAATCGTCTGAACGATTGTCACTTTTTCACCAAAATCGGAAACTTTCGAGGTCAAAAGAATTTCACCCTGCGCCAAAGCGCGCTTGGCCCGGCGAGGTTCTATGCCGGCGGCAGGCAAGACATCATCAAAGCTTGTAAAAACACCTGCAGGCACAGATGCAGTAGGCCAATCAATGGTCGTCAGCTTGTGCCCTTCGATCGGCGTTCCGAATGCGATATCTTCGGCCACGGCCACAACACGAACTATGGTTGGTTCACCCGCTGACTGATTCCGTCGGATCTGATCCTGTGCCAGAATGACTGCGCCACCCGCCAAACCTATTCCCAAGAAAGTCATCAAAAATGATTTAATACGCATGGTATCCTCCAATTCCCGGGAAAACTCAGGATAATTACTTAATTGGGCCTGAATGGCCAAACCGACCGCTTATGCAAATCAAAGGTGGTCTGGTAGGAAACTGACGCCCCACGCTTGCGAGTGGGAAGTCAGATTTTTAATGCTAGAAAAATCGGCCCGCCGTTTAAGGGGTTGTTGTCCGCTTGGCTGCCGAGTTTGCATCACTAAAGTTGCTGCTGGTCGTGCCAGCCAAATTGGTCAGAATTGTCCCGCCGACGACAATCGCAACAAACAGCGCGATGCCATATTCAACCAGGGTGGCGCCACGCTCGTCTTTGCGCAGCTTCAGAAATACTTTGCGAATTCCATTCAACATTACTTGAACTCCAGACTGTTTTACCAAAGTGCGAAATCCCGCACTGACACGAGGAACACACCCCCGTTAACTAAATCGTTACCGATGAGGCGGTGCCGAAACCTCCCCACAAACGAAAAGAAATTCCCGCTTAGGGCGAATTTTCGATCATTTTGGGCGGAAATGTGTCAAATCGCGGACCGATTTACGGTGCGCGGCGGCAGATTTACCTGATCTCCCGTCAGAAAGAATCGACTGTTGAGAAGCTGCTCGGGGTCAATAAACCGGGCCCCGCGTCAAACGAGCAATCATTTGCAACCGATTGCAGCCGCCAGACTAACTGGCTTAGTATCACGACATGAAAATGTCTGTCATCCCACCTTTCTTCTGCAGGTACGAAACATGAGCGTCACCCTAAAAGACGTCGCAGCTCTGGCCGGGGTGTCGCGCTCTGCCGTGTCGCGCACCTTTACCGAGGGTGCCTCGGTTTCGGCAAAAACCCGAAGCAAGGTGGAAAAGGCCGCGGCGGAACTGGGTTACAGCCCAAACGCCCTGGCCTCGTCCCTGACCACGGGGCGGACAAAACTGATTGGGTTGATCTCGAACAACTTTCACAACCCGATTTTCCTTGAAGTGTTCGATCAGTTCACACGTGCCTTGCAAGAACGTGGATTACGCCCGTTGATCGTGAATCTGACGGATGAGACCGAGCCTGCCAATTCCGTTCGGATGCTGCGCCAGTATTCGGTCGACGCAGCGATCGTGGCCTCTTCGACCCTGCCGCCTAGTTTCGCCAAGGCGTTTCACGATGCCGGTGTTCCGGTTGTGCATACGTTTGGGCGCTCTGCGACCTCACCAGAGGTACATGTCGTCGGGATCGACAATGTTGAATGTGGTCGCATGGCCGCCCGCGAGCTGCAGGCGCGGGGCTATCGGCGCGTTGGATATCTGGGCGGGCCAAAAGATGCTACCTCCGCCATGGATCGATATCAGGGCTTTATGGAAGAGGCGGAAAAGCACTCCGATCTTGAGGTGACATACTCTTTCGCTGGGGCCTATTCATTTGAGGCGGGGCGCGCGGAAATGCTGGATCTGCTAAAGGGTCAACCAGCCGAAAGCTATTTCTGCGGCGATGACATTCTGTCCGTCGGTGCGCTGTCCGCCCTGTCGGATCACGGGCTGAAACCGGGCAAGGATATCGGGATCATCGGCTTGAATGACATGGAGATGTCGCGTTGGGAAAGCGTAAATCTGACAACCATCCACCAACCGATCAAGCAAATCATCACCTCGTCTGTGGATCTGGTGGAAGAGATGCTGAAAGACCCCGAGCGTTATCCCGAGGCCCGCATTTTCCCCTGCCGCGTAGTCGAAAGGGGCACGCTGCGCCCCCGCACCTAGTCAGCGGAACATAGGGGGGCGCGCATCCTTCCAGGCTCCGTCTTCATTGCCCGACGCAACGGCAGCATGGACCGCTGCGATAGACCGTACCCCATCCGCTGCGCCTGGCAACCCGTCGCGGGTTTCGCCACGAATGGCATCGGCCAGATCGCAATAGATGTTGGCTACAGCCAAGGGAAACCCTTCAGGATGTGCGATGGCTACCCGCGACAGGCGCTGGGCGTCCTCGTACAAGCCACCTTCGCCCTTTTCAATGATCTGTGTGCGGCCGCCGACCGGTGTATAGAGCAACTGGTTGGGCTGTTCCGAGGTCCATCGCAGACCGCCGGTTTCACCAAAGACCTGAATGTCGAACCCATGTTGGCGTCCGATCGCAACGGACGAAGTCCACAAGCGCCCGACGGTGCCACACTCTGTGCGGAAGTTGACCATGGCATCATCCTCCAGCACGCGGCTTGAGATGGTCGAGGCCATGTCGGCGGACAGCAACGTGACCTCATCATCGCAAATGAAGCTGGCCATATGCAGCGCGTGTATACCGCAATCCGCGAACTGCCCCGAGACACCGGCCATCGCCGGATCATACCGCCAGCGCACGCGTGGATTGTCGGCGTCAGTGGCATCCCCGTGGTGGCCGTGGCTGAAATTCGTCACGACCAGACGCACCTTGCCGATATCCCCGACTCTCACCATTGCACGTGCCTGGCGCACCATCGGATAAGCCGAATAGCAATAATTCACGGCGCATAGCTTGCCCGATGCTTCGGCGATGCGCACGATCTCTTCGCCTTCTTCCACGGTCATCGTCATCGGCTTTTCGCACAGAACGTTAAAACCCGCCTCGAGATAGGCCTTGGCAATTTCAAAATGGGTCGAGTTCGGTGTCGCGATTGTAACCAGATCGATGCGGTCGCTACGGTCTTTTTCACCGGCTAGCATCTCTTGCCAGTCGCCATAGGCGCGATCAGTTGCAACGCCCAGACGCTGTGCATATTCACGTCCCACGTCGGGGCGGTGGTCCAACGCTCCGGCAGCGAACTCAAACAGCCCATCGGCCTGTGCGCCAAGGCGGTGCGCGGGGCCAATCTGGCTGCCTTCACCGCCACCGATCATGCCCCATTTCAGCTTTGTCATGGTCTTAGTCTCTCTTTGGAAATTGGGTGGTGAGCTTTCAGAAATCGCTGATATCTGTCCATTGCCGCCCGTCTGACGATGCCAATGCAGCCGCCAGAACGCGGTTCACCTCGTGCCCATCGCGGAAGGTGGGCCAGGTATTCTGTCCGGAATGGATGGCCTGCAGGAAATCCTTGGCCTCGATAATGATCTGATCCTGATAACCTGTGCCGTGCCCCGGACCCTGGCAAAAAGGTTCGTAATCCGGGTGCGCAGGGCCTGTCAGGATCTTGGTAAAACCGCGTGCAGCTTCGGGACCTTCGCGGCGGTACAGCCACAAGGCATTCTGGTCCTCCTGATCGAACCGGATCGCACCTTTGGTACCCGAGACTTCATAGGCGTAGCCCATCTTGCGACCCGTTGCGACACGGCTGAAATAGAGGTTGCCCATGACCCCGCTTTCAAAACGGCACATCATCTGCGCGTGATCATCATTGGTAACTTCGCCGCCGGGGCGATGCCGGTGCACCGTCTCCACATCGGCCATAACCTGAGTGATCGGCCCGATCAGCGCCAACGCACCATTCACCATATGCGGAGCAAGATCGCCGATGGTTCCATTGGCCATTCCCGTTGTGCGCCAGGTTGCCGGGGCCTCGGGGTCGGCATAGAAATCCTCGGTATGTTCGCCACGGAACCATGTGACCTGACCGATTTCCCCTTCAGCAATAAGCTGACGCGCATATTGGCTAGCGGGCGTACGGATATAGTTGAACCCGACCATGTTGATTGCACCTGTGGCCTCGGCTGCCGCCACCATCGCGCGGCTGTCGTCCAAGGACGCCCCCAAGGGTTTTTCGCACAGCACCGGTTTACCAAGGGCAAACGCCGCCTCAGCGATTTGACGGTGTGTCGATTGAGGTGAGGCGATCACAATGGCCTCGACCTTTGGATCCTCGACCAGCATGCGCCAGTCATCGGTGGCGCGCTGGAACCCGTAGGCGGCGCGATAGACTTCCGCGCTTGCAGATGTCGAGGCACAGATCACCTCAAGCCGCGGGCGCAGCGCGGTGTCGAACACCGCACCTACCGCTGACATCGCGACGGAGTGGGCCTTGCCCATATAGCCGCCGCCAACAATTCCAATTCCAATTTCAGGCATCTGCCGCGGCCTCGCACATATCATTTGCAACCGGTTGCAAAATCAGTATCGTGTGAATCGATTCAACGCAAGGATCAACACACCTTGCCGACCCTTTTCGCCGGAGGAAATGACGTGACCGCTTTGATGGACGGTATCAAAGGAAACCGCTTTGGCGTCTTGGGTCGTGCGGGCATGGACCTGTTTGCCGATCCCATCGGCGAGAAAAGTGAGGATGCCGACGCGTTCCGGGCCGATCTGGGCGGTTCATCGGCAAATATATGTGTGGGTCTGGTCAAGCTGGGCAGTCAAGCGTCGCTGATCACCTCGGTATCTGACGACGCGGTCGCGCGGTTCTGCTTGAACCGGCTGGCGCATTACGGCGTCGATACGTCCAATATACGGGTTGTAAGGGGCGAATACCGCATGTCGCTGGCAATCTACGAAAGCCGGACAGAAGATTTCCAGAATGTCATCTACCGCAATGGCGCAGTCGATTTCCAAGTCACCGAAGAGGATATGGACCAGGTCGAATTCAGCTCCTTCTCGGCTGTGATCTCGGCCGGAACCGTCTTTGCGGCCGAGCCTTCGCGCAGCGCAACATTCCGGGCCATCGACACGGCCCGCAAGGCCGGTGTGCCCGTAATATTTGACATAGACTATCGCCCTTACAGTTGGCCCTCACCCGAAGTCGCGTCCGAGGTCCTGTCCCGCGCCGGTGACGCCAGTGATCTGATCGTAGGCAATGACGAAGAATTCGGTTTCATGGCGGGCGGGATAAACAAAGGGTTTGCCAAGGCGCAGGAACTGGCGGCCAAACCAGGCCGCGTGGTGATATATAAAATGGGTGAAAAAGGCGCCATCACGCTGATGGACGGGCAGGAATTTCAGACAGGCATCTATCCGGTGACTGCCGTCAAGCCGAATGGCGCAGGTGACAGTTTCATGGCCGGGTTACTGGCCTCGGTTGCAGCGGGGTACTCGCTGAAGGACGCGGTGATGCGCGGATCGGCCTGCGCCTCGATCGTCGTGTCTCAACCCGGCTGTGCGCCCGCTATGCCGACTACCGAACAGCTAGACACGTTTCTGGCCACCCATCCCGGCCCCACGGCATAGGAGATCCCAATGCATATCGCCCCCTATGAGAACCAGAACAAACCCATCGTGGATGCCGATGACCCAATGGTGCCCCTGAACTATTTCAACATCGTCAAACTGAAACAGGGCGAGGCGTTCGAATATCAAGTGCCGGGGTATGAGACCTGCATCGTCCCGGCCACAGGTACGGTCGATGTGGATGTCGAAGGCGTGCAATTTGCCAAGCTGGGCAACCGAGGAGAGGATGTCTGGGATGGAGAGCCAGAGGGCGTTTATGCACCCGTTGGCGCCAAGGTGCAGATCGTCTGCGCCTCGGACCACACCGAAGTCTTCATCGCGGGCGCCAGATACGACAAGGTGCTGGACCCGTTCGATGTCCGCCAGCACGATCTGGTGCAGTACGGCAGCGACGACACCAAAACCCACCGCAAGATCAAGCACATCCTGGGCCAGAAACAGCATGACAAGGTGGGCCGTCTGCTGGTGAGTGAGTTGTTCACCGTGGGTCAGGGGGGATGGTCGGGGTTTCCCAGCCACAAACACGATACCAACCGGTTGCCGGATGAAACCCGCCATGACGAGACCTATAATTTCCGTTTCAAACCCAACTGGGGCTCGGGCCTGCAGATGCTGCAGCGCGAGGATAACGAACCGGGCGACGCCTATCATATCATGGACGGATCGACCGTCTGTATCGACAAGGGTTATCACCCCTGCTGCGTCCTGCCGGGGTATGAGATGTACTATTTCACGATCCTCGGCGGCCTGACCCAACGCTCGCTGGTCCAGTATTTCCAGCCCACCCATGCCTATCAGATCGAAACCATACCGGGCATCAAAGACATGATTGCAAAATTCAAATGACCCTCGCCACACTGAAAGACGTTCTGCAACCTGCCTATGATCAGGGCTATGCCGTCGGTGGTCTGGTGACCCTGGGCTGGGAAGACATGCGCGCTTATGTGGCCGCTGCCGAAGCTGAGAACGCTCCCGTGATCCTGCAGGCCGGTCCCAGTTGTCGCGAGCACACACCCCTGCCCATTCTGGGCAAGATGTTCCGCTATCTGGCCGAAAACGCCTCTGTCCCCGTCGTCGCCCACCTGGACCATGGGTACACGTTCGAGGACTGCAAAATCGCGTTGGACAGCGGCTTTACCTCGCTGATGTTCGACGGGTCGCGCAAGCCATTGCAGCAAAACATCGATGAGACCGCGGCCATTGCCGAAATGGCCCATGCGGCAGGGATTTCATGCGAGGGGGAGATCGGCTTTGTGGGGTATTCCGGTGGCGAAGGCTCAAATGGCACCGACCCCGAGGAAGCCGCGAAGTTTGCACGCGAAAGCGGCGTCGACGCGATGGCGATTTCAGTTGGCAATGTTCACTTGCAGCAAAACAAAGAAGGTGGCCTGGATGAGGCGCGTATCGCCGAAATCGATGCCGTGACCGAAGTGCCTTTGGTCATTCATGGCGGGTCCGGTGTGCCGGTAGAGCAGCGTATGAAGCTGGCGCGCGAGACCTCGATCTGCAAGTTCAACATAGGAACCGAGCTGCGTATGGCATTCGGAAATGCCATGCGTGAAGCCGTCAATCGTGATCCTGAACGGTTTGACCGCGTCACGATCCTGAAGGAAACGCACGACCCGGTTGAGGCCGCTGCCCGCACCGTGATCCGTGCCTTTGGCGCCCCGCCGCAGCGCTAGGTCGTCATGCTCCCAGTCGACTGGGAGCGCATCGCCAAGCGGCATCCCCTCAGATCGAGCCGCCTTCGACCATGAAATTCCCCGCGCTGCACATGGCCGCGTCGTCCGAGGCCAGAAACAGGACCATGCGCGCCACATAGACCGGCTCAATCGGGTCCGGGAGACATTGACGATCCACCTGCTTGGCCAGCGCCTCGGGTGTCACCCATAACACTTTTTGCCTCTCCGTCATGATCCAGCCCGGAACTACCGTGTTCACCCTGATGCGATGGCCGCCCAACTCGCGTGCCATGGTGCGGGTCAGGCCGTGAACGGCTGATTTGGCGGTGGCATAGGCCGGGAATCCTGCCCCGCATTCCCACCAGGAATTCGAGCCTAGGTTGACGATGGCCCCCTTGCCCTTAGCGATCATGCCCGGGGCCACCGACTGGATGGCAAAGAACATATGGCGGATATTGGTAGCCATTCGGTCATCCCAATACTCCGGCGTTACCTCGCGCCAGTCGTGGCGTTCGTCATGGGCAGCGTTGTTGACCAGAACATCCGCCTCGCCCAGCGTGGCGACCAGCCGCTCGAACGCGGTCTGCAGTGCCTCAATGTCGCGCAGATCGCATTGGGCAAAGGCATGCTGCCCGTCCAGTTCCGCTAATAGCGCTTGGCCCGCGTCTGCGTTCAGATCCACATACCCGACCCTGGCCCCCTGGGCGGCGAAGGCGCGAACCGTTTCGGCGCCGATCCCCCCGGCCCCACCGGTGATAAAAACTGTTTTTCCCGCAAGACCCGGGTAATTGGCGAAATTCGTGCTCATGCGTCGCGCTCCATGATCCATTCTACTTCGGGGGCGGCTACAAAGCGCCATTTCCGCAACGGGCCGGCCATGACGTTCAGGTAGTACATTTCAAACCCATATGGTGCGCCACAGGGATGATGCCCCCGAGGCACAAGCACGACATCACCATCCGACACGGCCATAGCCTCGTCCAGATCACCATCATCGGTATAGACCCGTTGGATGCCAAACCCGTTCGAGGGGTTCAGACGGTGATAATAGGTCTCTTCCAGATAGGTAATGCGGGGATAGTCATCCTCATCATGGCGGTGGCTGGGGTAGGAGGACCAATGGCCGTTGGGCGTGAAGACCTCGGTCACCAGCAGGCTGTCGGCGACGTCTTCGGCCTCCATAGCGATATTGTTGATATAGCGCGTATTCACACCCTTTCCACGCTCGGTCAGCGTGATGCCATCCGGCCCGATCCGACGCGCCGGATGGCCGCCGTTGCCGGGGGCCAAACACACGGCCACAACGCAATCGGTTTCCGCCACGGCCTGCCATTCGGTGCCGTTGGGCAGGTACAGACAATGCGGCGGCGTCTTTTCAAAGACATCCATGCGGTCACCCAGCACACCCCAATCCTGCCCGGCCCCGGTGATATGCGCCTTGCCCTCGACCATGACCAGGATGACCTCATTGTCACCGGTTTCTTCGGCCGCCCTGTCGCCTGCGCGTAGGTGGTAAAGACCGAACCCGACATAGCGCCATCCCGCAGAGGCAGGGGTGATGTCATGCACCTTGCCATGGGGGCCGCGTGGTTTCCTGAGCAGGTTGGCCATGGGGCCTCCTTTCTGGGCGCGCCGGCCCGGTTCGTAACGTCAGGCGGATTGTCGGGTTTTCAACGCCGAAAGTGCCGAGGTCAGTTGCTCTGGCGTCCATTCTTCGGCGACCGCACGCCGCAAGATATCCGCCTGGCTTTCCGGCGCATTACCACCAATCGGGGGATCTGTGTCCAGATTTGTCGGAAACGGATAGCCTTCGGCCGTCGCCGCGATGGCCGCGTCCAGCTCGGACCCAGTCAGCTCGCCGCTTTGCTTCAGGGCCACCAGTGACGGCAGCACGGCCTGCGCCATGGACCGGCGGTCGATGGCCTCCATCGCACGACCAAAAGCGGATGAGATCTGCAACAAGTTCGCCATGCGGTCGATATCCGTGCTGCGGTTCTCGCCGGCCGAGTGGAACAGTGCGGGGTTGAAGAACACCGCGTCGCCTTTGTTCAACGGCACCTGAACATAGCTCTTCTCAAAGTGGTCCCTGTGCGCGGGGTCGTGAAAGCCAATATATCCGGCTGGATATAGCTGTGAAAACGGCAACAGTTTGGTGGGCCCGCTTTCCACCGGCATGTCACAATGTGCCACTGCCCCCTGCAAGGTCAGCGCCGCCGTCAGCAGATGTGCATGCACCGGGTACCGGGCAGCGCTTTCAGCGGTCTGAAAGCCCAGATGGTAGTCCCTATGCGCCTGCTGTGCCTTGCCGCCGGGGCGGACCTGATTGACCTGAGCCGTGACCTGATAGTTCGGCCCCAGCCATGCCTCGCAGGCGGTGGCAACAGCAGCGTTGCCGAAGTATTTTGAGAAACCTTCCGGATCGCGCAGGCAGTGCTTTTGCAGCGCATTCCAGATCCGGTCATTCGCACCCGAGGCGGCAAAATGATCACCCTCGCCTTCGCCGCTTTGGCGTTCCTCGTCGATGATCTGCCGAAAAACCTCGGTCGCCCGGTCGATCACCGACAGATCCTGATAGGCCCCTTTCAGCGCGATCACCCCGGCGGATTGGTTCAGCACATGGCCCCATTCCGCCATCAAAGCGCGCCGTTGCCCTGTATCTTCCAGCGCGGGACGCAGGGCATTCATGTCATAGACGGGGACGTTCTTTTCGATCATCGCGGCCTGCGGAACCATGTCCGAGGTCAGTTTCCGAGAGGTCAACACCTTGAATTCGTCCAGATCACAGGATTCCCGGTCAAAATACCCGACATATCCAATTCTTTGACTTACCATGATTTTCTCCTTCTTCATGGCCTTGGTGTTGCCCCTTGGGGCGGTTTGTTAGTTGGTGATCTCCAATCTTGCCTGAGCGCAGACATCGACAATGTGGTCGTAGCCCATCTTGGAATACTCTTGGGGTGGGGCCTTGGCGGGGTCCTGTTCGGCCTCGACCACGATCCAGCCGCTATAACCCATAGATTTCAACGCATTCGCCACGGCTTGAAAATCAATGCAACCATCGCCAGGCACGGTGAACGCGCCCGCGACGACAGCATCCAGGAAGCTGCGGTTGTTTTCGCGCACATCCTGTACGACCGCCGGACGGATATCCTTGAAATGGACGTGATGCACCCGGTCGCCCCACCGATTGAGGGTCGCCATCACATTGCCGCCACCAAACAGCAAGTGGCCGGTATCAAAGCACAAGCCAACCTCGGGGCCCGACCCTTCCATCAACCAGTTCACATCATCTTCGCTTTCGATAATTGTGCCCATGTGGTGGTGATAGGCCATCGGCATGCCCTGATCAGCCATCCATTTGGCCAGCTCGGTGATTTTGGCGGCATAGGCCAACACCTCATCCCGGGACAGTTTCACCCGGTCATTAACCGCGACCCCGATCTGCCCCTGCACAGTGTTCGAACATTCGGCATAGACGATGCACGGGCTGTTGAGCGCTACGAATTGTTCGACCTGCGCGCGCACGGCCTCGCGCTCGGCGGCAAAATCGTTAACCAGAGAAGCCCCAGAACACCAACCGCCACACAGGGCGATATCATTGGTGTCGAGATAGGCGCGCAGACCTTCGGTATCGCCGGGCATCCGCTGACCGCGTTCGACGCCGGTATAGCCGATCTCGCGCGCCTCTTTCAGGGCCTGTTCCATCGTGTAAGCCGCGGTCAGGTCCGGCAGATCATCATTCTGCCATGCAATCGGAGAGATGCCGATCTTCACGCTCATTTCGTGTTTCTTTCCTTGATTGCAACCTCATAGGCCGCGCGCTTTTCATTGACTGCCGGGCGGATGCTGACCTCGGGCACGGCCACTTCCCACCAGGTGCCACCATGCTCGGTCGACGGGTATGGGTCGGTGTCGATCACCACCACATAAGGGCCTGTGACCTCGCCACGCTTGGCCAGCGCCTGTTCCAGCTCAGCGATTGACCCCACCTTGACCGAGGTCGCGCCCATTGCCGCCGCATGAGCCGCAAAGTCGATGGCCGAGGGTGTTTCGTGCACCGCGTGATCCAGCAGATTGTTAAACTCGGCCCCGCCGGTGCCCATTTGCAGACGGTTGATGCAGCCAAAGCCCCGATTGTCGGTGATCACCACGGTGAAAGAGATCCCCATCATCGCCGCCGTCGCCATTTCGGAATTCGCCATCATATAGGTGCCGTCACCGGTAAAGCAGATCACGTCGCGATCGGGTTGAGCCATCTTGATCCCCATTGCACCGGCAATTTCATAGCCCATACAGCTGAACCCGTATTCCATGTGATAGGCACCGGGGCGCGGCGCTTTCCACAGCTTGTGCAACTCACCCGGCATGGTGCCTGCGGCGCACATGACCACCGTGTTATTGTCCGAGGCGCGTTGAACCGCGCCCACCACCTGCATATCCGTGGGCAGCGCATTGCCGTCGCCGGGCGCGTCGGTCAGCGCGTCGACCTTGCCAAACCAATCCGCCTTCAGCGTGTCGGCCACCGGGTCGGCCCGGTAGCCGTGCAAGGCTTCGCCAAGTTCCTCTAGCCCAACACGCGCATCGCTTTGCAGCGGCATAGCGCCGTGTTTTTCGGCGTCATAGGCGGCGGTGTTCAGGCAGATCATCTCGCGTTCCGGGTTAGAGAACAGCCCCCAGGACCCGGTCGTAAAGTCCTGCAACCGTGTCCCGACAGCCAGCACCAGATCGGCCTCGGCGCAAGTGGCATTTGCAGGCTCACCACCGGTTACGCCGACCGGGCCAAGGTTCAGCGGATGATCCCAGGCCAGAGCCGATTTCCCGGCCTGCGTCTCGGTGATCGGGATATTGTGAGATTCCACAAAGCTCTGCAGCACATCCGTCGCGCCCGAGTAATGCACGCCACCTCCGGCGACGATGACCGGGCGTTTGGCCGACCTGATCGCAGCCACGGCACGGGCCAGTTCTGCTTCATCCGGGCGGATGCGGCGCTGATACCAGACCCTCGGTTCAAAGAAACTTTCGGGATAATCATAGGCTTCGGCCTGTACATCCTGACAAAAGGCCAGCGTCACCGGTCCGCAATCGGCCGGGTCGGTCATGGTACGAAAGGCGCGTGGCAAGGCGGTCAAAAGGTGCTCGGGGCGGGAAATCCGGTCATAATACCGGCTGACAGGGCGAAAACAGTCATTGGCACTGACAGTGCCATCGCCGAAATCCTCAATCTGCTGCAAGACGGGATCAGGCCCGCGCGTTGCAAAGACATCGCCCGGCAACAGCAGAACCGGCAAGCGGTTCACATGCGCCAAGGCCGCAGCGGTGACCATATTGGTGGCCCCTGGCCCGATGGAGGATGTCACGGCCATCGCACGGCGACGCCGCATCTGCTTGGCATAGGCAATCGCGCAATGCGCCATGGTCTGTTCATTATGCCCGCGATAGGTGGGCAGGCTGTCTTTGACGCCATGCAGTGCTTCGCCCATCCCGGCCACATTACCATGGCCAAAGATGGCCCAGACACCGGCGATAAAGGGTTCACCCGCTTCGTTCATCTGCGCGCCCAGATAGCGCACCAAAGCTTGCGCTGCGGTCAGTCGGACTGTGTTGCCCATAGTGATACCTTTCAACACAAGGCCATCTCGGCCATTCCTGCAATTTCGAAATTAGCGGGCCTGTGGCCCAGACGGGGGAACGGTTAAACCGTTCCGCCCAGAGAGCCTTCGAGCTGGGCCATTTCCTGACCGCCCGCCATCAGGTCCTGCAATTGTTCGGGTGTGATCTCGCCTCGTGTGGCCGTGCCCAGAGTCTTGCCGCGATTGAGCACGGTAAAGCGATCACCTACGGCCAGCGCATGGCGCACGTTATGGCTGATGAACACCACACCCACGCCCTGATTGCGCACCTTGTCGATGGTCGCCAGAACATTCGATGTCTGACGTACCCCAAGGGCCGAGGTCGGCTCATCAAGGATCAAAACCTTGGCCCCGAAGTAAACCGCCCGGGCAATGGCAACCGTCTGACGCTCGCCCCCTGACAGGGTTCCAACGGCCTGATCCGGCCCGCGCAGGTTGATGCCCATCTTGCGCATCTCGGCCATGCAGACCTCATTGGCCTCGTCGATATCGAACCGTTTGAGCAATCCCTTGCCCTTGGTCGGTTCGCGGCCCATGAAGAAATTGCGGGTCACGCTCATCAAAGGGATCATCGCCAGATCCTGGAACACGGTCGCGATGCCCGCCTCCATCGCGTCGCGGGGCGTGTCAAACTGCAACGGCTTGCCTTCGAAAAAGATCTCGCCCTTGGTGGGTTTATGGACGCCGGACATGGTCTTGATGAAGGTTGATTTCCCGGCACCGTTGTCGCCCAGCAGGCAGTGGCATTCGCCGGGCCTGACGTCAAAACTGACGCCTGCCAAGGCGATGATGTTGCCAAAGTGCTTTTCGATGTTTTTCATCTGCACGATTGGCGCGATATCCTCTACCGCGTCTCCGTGATGGAACTTGCTGTCTTCAGTCATATCAGCGCTCCCCGGTTACGCGTTTGCGAATCGCGTTGTTGAACAGAACCGCGATCAAAAGCATCGCGCCCAGGAACACCTGGAACCAATCCTGATCGAAATCCGTATAGGTCAGTCCGATGACCACCATGCCAAAGATGATCGCGCCAAAGAACGCCCCAATGGCCGAGCCATAGCCCCCGGTCAGCAAACAGCCACCGATCACCGCCGCAATGATGGCCTCAAACTCTTTCTGGAAGCCACGGCGCGCATCGGTTGATCCCGCGTCGATTACGGTGATGATGGCAACCAGCGCAGCGCAGCAGGCGGTCAGCATAAACAAGGACACTTTGATGCGGCTCACCGGCACGCCTGAGTTCGACGCCGCATTGCTGTCGCCACCGGCCGCGAAAATCCAGTTTCCGGCAGGGGTCCGCAGCAGAACATAGGTCGCCGCAAGGGCCAGAACGATGAACCACAAAATCTCAACCGGAATGCCCGGTACTTTCGGCGCCCCGTTTTTGAAGGTGTCGATCAATCCGTTTGCAGCCAGCCAGGCAAACAAGCCGGCGAAAGCTTCGCCCGAGAAGAACGGGGCCAGCCAGTCGTTTTCGACCACATCACGCACACCGCGCAGCTGGGTTGATCCCCCAGTGGCTGCTTTGAGACCGACCAGAGACAGGCCGCGCAGAATGAAAAGGAAGGCCAGCGTCACAATGAAAGAAGGCAGGCCCGAGCGGATAACAATATTGCCGTTTATCGCCCCAACAAAGGCCGCAAAAACAAATGTCATCGGGATCGCAACGATCAAAGGCAGTTGCCAGGTCACCACGCAGACGCCAAAGAACAGGCCCGCGAAGGCAACCATCGAACCGATGGACAGGTCAAACTCACCCCCGATCATCAGCAGCGCCGCTCCGATAGCCAGAATACCCAGCTGTGCCGCGGGCGTCATGAAGTTCATAACTCCAGCCAGCGTGAACATGGAATCGTCTGCCGTGAGCGCGAAGAAAATGACCACCAGGACCACTCCGGCCATGGCACCAAGCTCTGGACGTTTCATCAGCTTGGTCAGAAACGGTTCTTTCTTTACGCGTTCGTCCGTAGTGACGGGCGCTGACTCACTCATGTTTCCCTCCCAATTCGGTTGAAACGGCGCACCTGGCGCCGTTTCTGTTTTTCACTGTCCCAAACGGATCAGCGGATACCCTGAGCCGACAGGTCGATAACCTGGGCTGCCTTGTCCTGTGTGATCAGGTTCGGACCCGATGGCACGTTGCCACCTGGCATCAGGCCGTATTTGGCATGCAGGCCCATGAAGTTCACAGACAGATAGCCCTGCAGATACTGCTGCTGGTCGATGGCAAATGCCGCATCTCCATCGGCGATGGACTGCAGGAAGTTCGCAGACAGGTCGAACGAGGCCACGTTCACATCACGGCCCGATGCTTTCACAGCCGCTACCGTGGGTTCACCAGCCGAACTTGCACCCAGCGCCATGACTGTGTCGACAGCGTCATTCGCGGCCAGAGCGGCCGAGACCTTCGCTTCGATTTCTGAAGGATCGTTCGAGGTTGGCAGAACTTCGACGCTGCCACCAAAGCCTTCGGCAAAACCGGCGCAACGCAAGTCAAGCGCCACGTTTCCGACTTCGTGGTTCACACAGATCGCATTCGCGCCACCCATCGAAGCCAGCTTTTCGCCTGCGGCCTTGCCCGCATCAAACTCGTCCTGACCGACATGCAGCAATGCGCCCAGCTGTTTGGACACGTCCGAACCGGAGTTGATCGAGATCACCGGAATTCCGGCAGCAACAGCACGTTCGATTGACGGGCCAAGCGCATCGGCATCCGGGATCGAGACAATCAACCCGTCCGGTTCCTGGTTCACGGCGGCGTCGATCAGCTGTGACATCGCAACCATGTCAAAGGTCTCGGGTGCGCGGTATTCCACGTTCACGCCGACATCCTTGCCCGCTTGCTCAACGCCGTTTTTCACGACGTTCCAGAAGGCGTCATTGGCCTGACCATGAGACACAACGACGATCTCCTGCGCGAATGCAGGCGTGGCCATCGCCAATGCACCAGCTGCCAGTGCGCCTTTAAAGAAATTATTCATATGGTTTCTCCTCCCGTTTGAACAGTGTGTTGGGGTCTTGGCCCCAATCTTCCGATTAAACCGAATCTTCTTCGCCCCGATCCGGGGCGAAGCTGCCCCAAGTTTCCGCATATCCGATCATTTTGCAACCGGTTTCAAAACTTTGGCCAAAACCATCGACTGTCCGGACTGCGCAGAACGGGTTGCGGCCTCGGCCATAGCAAGCGCGGCGACACCGTCGTCCAGAGTTACAGGCACCCCTGATCCAGAATTTACTGACCTAACGAATGCATCCCATTCGGCGCGATAGGCAGACATGTAGCGTTCAAGGAAAAAGTAAGTCGGCTTGGCACCGGTCACGCCATTCGAAGTTGACTTAACTACTGAGTTTTCAAGGATATTTTGCGCCTGAAGCATCCCTTCTGATCCCAGCAGTTCAACCCTCTGATCATACCCATAAGCCGCACGCCGAGAGTTTTTGATCACAGCGATCCGGCCATCTGCATAAGTCATTGTCACGACTGCCGTGTCCACATCGCCCACGGCACCGATTTCGGGGTCAACAACCGATGTGCCCACTGCCGAGATTACTTCCGGCAGGTCACCCATCAGGAAGTTCGCCATGTCGAAATCATGAATCATCATGTCCCGAAACAGCCCTCCTGATACTTTGACATAGCTCACCGGTGGCGGCGCGGGGTCGAAAGATGTAATGGACAACAACTCGGCCTTGCCGACCTCACCAGCCTCAAATGCAGCCTTCAAAGCAGAAAAATTCGGGTCGAATCGACGATTGAAACCGACCATGACGGGCTGGCCGGTGGCTTTTGCAACGGATTGACAGGCGACAGCCCTCTCAAGGCTCAAATCAACCGGCTTCTCGCACAATACCGCTTTCCCGGCTTGGGTGGCCGCTTCGATCAGGTCGGAATGCGTATCCGTCGGCGTGGCGATCAGCACTGCATTTATCGAACGATCGGAAATAATCTCTTGTGACTGTCGCGCACTGGCCCCGAATTCCTCAGCCAAACGCGCCGAAGCTTCGGGCAGTGCATCAGACACCGCGCTCAGTTCACTGTAAGGATGCGCCGCAATAGCCTGCGCGTGAACACGCCCAATGCGCCCAGCCCCCAGCAATCCTACTTTTAGCATCCCGCGCCCCCGAATCCCTTTTTTCGACACCACAATGATTCTCTTTGCAACCGGTTGCAAGAATTATTTCACAGTTACGCGAATTCACCCTTGTTTTCGGGTACTCGGCATGTGTGCCCACTGCAGCTGCGGCCGTCCAATTCACAAATATACAGTAACTGGCGCCTCTGACTTAGAACGCAAGCGAAAGGCCGCGCGTCACCTTAAATTCATCTTATCTGGGAAACGCACATTGGCACTGTCAACACCTGCCTAGGCCTACCCTGCTATGGCTTGGATTCATTTTGGTTAACATAAAACCACGCAAGTGTTACACTCGGCGCATTATTAGATTCCAAGATTTATTTGCAGTTTGAGGTATTGTTATGGCCACAAGAATCCGCAAAAACGTTTGGACCCTGCCAGCCAACGACGAAACTCTGATCTGGTATGAGCGTGCTGTCGAAGCTCTCTGGGACCGAGATCTGGAAGACCCGACATCGTGGTTTTTCATGGGCGCAGTTCATGGGCAGCCGCAGAATTTTCCGAACATTCCCGGTTCCGGACAATTCTGGAACCAATGCCAGCACCAAAGCTGGTTCTTCCTGCCCTGGCACCGCGGATATATCACCGCATTTGAGGCCGTCGTCGGCAAAGCCGTCGCCGATCTGGGCGGGCCGCAGGATTGGGCGCTGCCTTATTGGGACTATTCCCAACCCCTGTCAGAAAACCCGAATGCGCGCCGCCTTCCTGTGGCGTTCCGTGAGCCGACCAAGTCAGACGGCACGCGCAACTTCCTGTTTTCCCGCCGACGTGTAGTGGTTAATGGAGATTTCGGATTTCCGGACGACGTGGTGTCGCTGGATGCGTTGGATCATGAAGATTTCACCAATGATACGCCCGGTTTCTCATCAGGGTTTGGTGGCCCGCAAACCGGGTTTCACCCCGGCGGTGGGGACAATGGCGCATTGGAAAGCACGCCCCATAACGACATACACGTTTGGATTGGGGGCTCTGGCGGTTTTATGGCAAATCCGGCCACTGCGGCCTTTGATCCGATTTTCTGGCTGCACCATTGCAACATTGATCGGCTATGGGAAGTCTGGCGCAACGCCGACCCGAGCCATGTCGCCCCACCCTCGCCACTATGGCGCACTGGCCAGACATTCTCGATGCATGATGGCGATGGCGCGGAATTCACCTTCAACAGCGAAGAAATGCTGGACAGCACAAGCGTCCTGCACGGGTTTCAATATGACGGCGTTCCACCCGCAGTAGAACCCGCCATTCCAGCAGAGGAGTTCGTCATGGCAGGCAAGGAACCCGAGCTTGCCGGCGCAAGCGAAGCTCCGGTCAAGTTGCGTGGTGCAATGACCACTGCCGGCGTAAAGCTCGACACTTCGGTCGCGCTGATTTCCGGCGCCGAGGCCCCCGGCACCACCCGGCGCGTTCACCTGCATCTTGAGGGGATCAAGGGCCGTGGCATGCCCGGATCTTACCGCGTCATGCTGGATCTTCCGGATGACGCTTTGCCGCCAGCGATTATCGGCACCTTGTCGCCGTTTGGCCTTGAACAGGCAAGCAACCCGGACGGCCCACATGGCGGCAACGGCCTTGCGGTGACTTACGAGATCACAAAGCTGGCCTTTGCACTTGGGCTGAGCCAAGGCGACGCCAACAGGTTGCAAATCCGGTTTCAACGGATGTTTGATGACAGCGAGGCCTTTGGCCAAGTACCAGGGTTGGAACAGATCGCCCCAACAGAACAGCAGCCAGACATTGAGATCGGCCGCATAAACCTTTATTTCGACTGATCGCCCATGGCGTCGGCTACCGGAATAGATCGCCCTCGCCTGTTTGGACGGGCCAATATCGAAATACGCACGACACTTGGCGTGGCCGCGCTTGCATGGCTTTGGCTTGCTTTGGTGCCCGCGCCGTCATTGCATTGGCCGGCGATGGTTCTGGCGATGATGCTTCCAACGCTTGTTCCGCAGATCGCCCATGTCCGCGCGCGCAGCTTCGCAGATCGAAGATCACGCGCGGCACTTCTGTTTGTTCTGCCATATCTGTTGGCCTGGCTGGTCGCAGGCGCGCTTGCTGCGTTTCTTCTGGCGCCGGTTCTGCACCAAACCGTGTTTGCGCCGTTGGCTTGCCTGTGCGCCGCAGCATGGCAGTTTAGCCCGCAAAAACGCAGCGCATTAAGGAAATGCCACAGCCGTCCGGTCCTGGCCGCCTTTGGTCCAAGTGCCGACCGCGATGTGCTGATCTTTGGGCTGACCTATGCGCGCGATTGCATCACCTCTTGCTTGCCGATGATGCTTGTCATGCTAGGGACCCACGACTTTGCCGTCATGATCTTTTTGACTGTGATGATCCTGTCGGAGCGCGCCGTTCTTCGCCCCGACCCCCGCGCCAGCGCATTCACCCTGTTGCTGACCGCGCTTGCGCTTACGGCGTTGGCCCATGCGCCCCACCATCTTTTGCTTTTGTATAAGGATATTTGCCATGCAGGAATATGACGCCCTAACAAGGTCCGATGTCTCGCTCGACGGCGATCCGCTAGTCATTGAAGTGGTCTCGGATACACCCCAATCCTTGTCGGCTATTCAAGAACGTGTGGGTAGTGCACTTCCTGATGTTGCCACCAGTACCCAAGCGGTCTTCGACGCAGATGCGGATCGATTTTTCTTTGTTGAATTCCCCGAGATCGATCCAAAAGGCCAAGAGCGTGAGGTTTTTGCATTTGGCCGTGCCCTCCGTATGGCGCTGGACGTAGCCGAGGCCAACCCGGTCTTGCCAGACAGCTTGTACGGGGCTGCACATGTGGGTACGGAAAGCTTTCTCAGTTTCTGCGAAACCAAGCGCGACAACTCTCGGCCCTATGGCTGGCACCACAAACGGATCAAGACACCGCTGGCCTGGCAGCACACCCGGGGTCAGGGCAGCAAGGTCGCGGTGATCGACACGGGCTATTCCGACCATAGCGAACTGGCGGGCGTGATCGAAACCAACGGCATGTGGAATTTTGTCGAAGGGAACGGGGATGCGCGTGACCGGTTTTCAGGCGGCGTCCTTAAACATCCCGGTCATGGCACGCTTGTCACCTCGGTCGTCGGATCGCGGGGCGGGGCCGATATGAATGGCGACACCACGTCGCCCGGGGCAATAACCGGTACGGCCCCTGCGGCCAAGGTTCTGCCGATCCGGGCGATCAAATCGGTGATCGACATGACCCAGCTGCGTATTCCTGCGGCAATCTCTCATGCGGTCAGCCAAAACGCCGATGTCATCGTGATGGCGCTTGGCGGGCCGGTACGGGTCTCTTCGACGGAACAGGCGTTGCGCAATGCGGTACAGGCCGGATTGGTCATCGTCTGCGCCGCGGGCAACTGCTATCCGAACGTGGTCTTTCCCGCCGCCTATGCATCACTGGAAATCTGCACAGCGGTCGCTGCACTGCAGCCCGACAGACGCCCCTGGCGCAAAACTGGGCGTGGCCCCGAGGTCAGCTTTTCGGCCTATGGCGAAAACGTGTGGGGCGCGGCCAAGAACAAGGCGACCGACCCAAACTCGGGTATCCGCGCCAGCCAGGGTACCACGCTTGCCACCTCAATGACTGGAGGCGTTGCAGCGCTGTGGGTCGCACATCACGGCGGTCGGGCGGCGCTGTTGCAAAAGGCCCAGAATGCTGGGACCACCGTTCAGGCGATGTGGTTGCACTGTGCCAAACACGGGATGAGCAAGCCAGCCGTCTGGAACGGCGCCACCGATCTTGGCGCGGGCATCATCAATGCCCAGGCGGTCCTGAATGCGCCACTGCCAACAGGCGCTGAAAGTCCGGCAGCACCCGACCCGAATGCAACCCCGACATTGAACATTCTGGTCTCGCATCTTGCGGGAACAGACAGCGAGGCCGCCGGAGAAATTACCCCAGACATGGCCGATTACGCCAATGAGATCATCTGGCTCAGCTATCGTCGCGGGGCCCGGAAGCGTATCGTCGAAAGCTATGGTGGGGCCGAGGCCATGGTTGGCGAAGACGCCCCGACCCCAGGCTTGGACACCGCATTGTCGGACAAACCGGCCCTCAGCGCCTATTTGGGCATGGGATAAGCCACGGATGGTGAATGCAGCGCATATCCGGATTGCAATCCGAAAGCATGAGCCGATTGTGCGTCATGCTCTGACTGCGCTGTTTCCCGACCCTGATGACCCGGTGAATTACGAGGCCGTCGAGGAAAGTGTAGACGAAGATATCGGCGAAACGCTTGCCGATGTCTTGCTGGAAATTCTGGTCGACGCTGCGAAGGTCAAGCAGTTCCTCAATTTTCTGCGCGCGCGCGGCGCGGACCCTGTGCCGCGCGACCGCAACCTGATTTTTGCCGAAAACATCGCTCGGTTTGACGGCACCCTGATCGGCACACCGGCGAATAATTCGTTCGACTTTGCTGCATTGGGCGATTTTGCCCCACGCGCAGAGAGCTTTCGCTGTCAGATCTGGATCAACAACACATTCGAAGGCTCCGGCGCGTTTGTTGCCCCCAATCTGGTGCTGACTGCAGCCCATGTTCTGGACCCGCTAAACTCCGTGCCCGCCGGGGTCGACCCTCGGCTTGAAATACTTGCCTCGGACGAAAAGCGGTACCGGGCAAAATGCGTAAAGCTCTGGCCCTATCACGACAGTGAAAAGGCCGGGAACCTGCCGCCGGGCGATGAGGTGGATATCGCGCTGCTGCGGATATTCCTGCCGCTGGGGCATACCTATGGCAGTGTCGATGTGACCGGCGATCCCCCCGATTTTGAGGGCGCGGACCTGTTCACATTGGTCCACTACCCCGAAGGTGTCACCAAGGGGTTCATGCCCGGCAAAGTGCACCGAGAACCTGGCGCCAAGCGGTTCCCTCATGACATCGACACATCAGGCGGGTCATCGGGTGGCCCAGGTTTTGACAGCCAGTTCAGGTTTCTGGGCATCCACCAGGGCAAATGGGAGACGACCAAACGGCTTGTCCCTTTCGAGCAGTTCCACGATGACCCCGACTTCCAAGATCTGATCAACAAGAACTCGAACCAGCGGGACATGTGGTCGCTGAGCCGCGACATTGACGGAACCATCATCATCGGCCGCAACCAATTCGTAACCGGGCTTGCCCATATGCTGGATCATCCCAAATCCAAACTGCGTGGGATCTGGATCAGGCGCGAGGATACGACGTCTATTCGCGGTCTCGGATTCAGCTATGACATGCTGGAATCCTATCTGCTGATGCAAGAAGCACCTAACGCCGCGCCCCAACATCGTTGCATCCGTTTGGGGCCGACCCTGAATACGGACGATTTGCTTGCTGATCTGGCCGAGAGGGCCAATGGGACCGTCGCCTCGCCAGACGCTGCTGCTGGAACAACCGCCGCCCAGACCACCGATGTTGCATTCGAAGGCAGCCGCGCGGAGACCCTGATTGCTGACATGGATCAGGCGGCCAAAACCGCAGGGCAAACATGGTGGATCTATTTCGACAACCCGCCCGAAGGGCTCTCACCACGTGCCCAGGTACAGTTCGAGCACATCGCCAAATGCTTGCCCACATCCGAGAACCTGCGCCTGATCCTCGCAGGCTATGAGACCTATCGCCTGTCGCCCCTGCGTTTTGCCAATGTCGGCGCTGTCGACGGCGCGCAGCGCAGCGGCCTATTGGTGGAAGAGCTGGGACCATTCACACGTAGCGATGTTGAGGCTACAATTAACAGCATGATCACTTCGCTTGACCCGGCAAAAGAGCTTACACCGGCTGCTCGACGGGCAATGGTGGACTCTGCTCTGGCCGGGTTGAGCCCTGACAACACAGGTGAATTCGATGGCGAACATCTGGAAACCGTTGTCACCCGTGTTCGCCAAGAGGCCAAACGCTTTCTGGAGATAGAAGGATGAACGAGGCGCAGGAAGAACTCCGTTCGCGCCTGCTGCGCGCCGCCGCCCTTCGCGGGGCATTTGAACCACGGCAGCTTATGCGCGAGGTGCTGAGCGAGGATGAATACCGCAACCGCGTGCTGCGGGCGCGGCTGATGTCATCCCTTCGTGAGCTGAGCCATGTTGATAAGTCGGGCGACTCGACCAAATGGATTCTCCGCCTGACCGCCCGACATCGCGAATTGTCTGAGATGGAAGAGTTCGACTCGGCCACCACGCAGTCCGAGATCGTGCAGGCCCTGTCGGGCCAAGAGGGGTTCGCACCGGGCGCTCTGGATCACCTTATCGAGGCGGAAACAGATGAACAAAACCTGTCGCAGCACCTTGTCACGTTAGAGCGTGCAGGCCAAAAAGCGCCGGGATATGACCGCCTGTTCAGGCTGCGCAGCCGATTGAACCTGCTCAGACGCGAGCGCCGATCAAAAGAGCGCTTGGGCGAAAAATTCGTGGGGCGTGTCAGCGAAATCGACAAGATTCAACGCTGGATCGACCACCCTATGCGCTCGGCCCCTTTGAAAACCTTGCATATCGAAGGTCAGTACGGGATCGGAAAATCCTACCTGCTGGAACGCATCATCCAGATTACAAGCGAACGCGAAGACGTCATCCTGATCCGGCTGGATTTCGATCAGCCCTCATTGCAGACCGGTCCAATCTTTGAAGAGATCTCGCGTCAGATCGGTACCGCAATACCCCAAGCGGCCCCCGAACTCCGCAAATTGCGGCTGCGATATTCCGAACAGATCACACGGGAGATATACGAAAGCTCGGATCTTACACCGCGTCAGTTGATCCTGGCGATGACCAACGCGGTGGCTGATGCCCGCCTGCGCCTGGTTATCCTGCTGGATACGCTCGAAGTACTGCATGGTCAGGGCGCGACCTTCGTGAACAACCTCATGAACGATTTGGATCGCTTTGTCGAAAAGGAACAGATCGAAGTATCGATCATCTCAGCCGGTCGCGGGCCGATTTTCGGCGAAGATCACCCAAGACGGGGCGAATACATCAAGCTCGACCAGATCGAAGACGAGTTGGTCAATCAAACGCTGGATGAGGCCGGAATCCCCGAGGAATTCCGCGATCAGATCATTTTGCGCTGTCAGGGCAATCCGTTGAAATTGCGGCTGCTGATTGACGAGGTGCAGACCGAGGGCCGATTGGCCGAAGTCACCGAAGACGAGAATGACCCGATTGCCGCGGGCATCGTGAACCGGGCCATCACATCGCGCCTGCCAGTGCACCTGCGTGGCATTGCCAATTACGGCTTGGTTCTAAGCGAGATAAACGCCGACAACCTGAACGGCATCGTTGCACCGGCGCTTGGGCTGGGTGACCTCAGCAGCGAAGCAGGCACAATCGTCGCGGATCTTGGCCTGCAATCCTGGCTGATGGACGCCGCCACTGATGGTCAACTGACCCATAAGGCCGACATGCGGCGGGACCTGCTAGAACCCACCTACAACCAAAGCCCCGTCGAAACCGCAGAGGTAAACCGTGCAGCTTGTGACTATTACGCTGACCGCGATCCACTGTTGTTCCTTTATCATTCGCTTCAGCTTATGCGCGTCGGAGAAGCCCCTCCAAGCATCAATCCCTCACTGGCTGAACGCTTCCCCGAACAGCTGTTGAAAGAGCTGCCAATCGACGCGCAGGACCTGATCCGTCAAGCTCGCGGCCAGCGCTCGGCCCCGGTGCAAGAAACCAAACAACGGGAATACGGCGCCACTGGGCTGGACAGCGGTTCTGAACTTCCCCCCGAAAACCTTGTACAGGTTGAGTCCAAGGCCGCGACGGCACGAGCACGGATCGTCAAAGGTCGCGGTTATGTGGCCGCACCAGATAGTCGCGCAGTCAAAGACCTGCGAGCGATGTTGGAGCAGGGCCAGCGCCGCGAGGCAACACATATCATACGCGAAGGATTGAAAGGCGCCTATGATCCGGCAAGCGAAGTTGGCATCCTGATCCTGTGTCACAACTGGCAGAGCGGTCATTGGTCCATGGCGCGAAGCCTATTCAATTTGTTGCCAGCAGATACCTTGCTGAGAGAGGCACAACAAAGGCCCGAACTGGAAGGCCGGATGCTCCTAGAGATTTATGCCGAGTTTGAATTCGAAGAGCTCGTTAACCGACTCCGCGATAAGGACTTTCGCGACATAGCTCTTCGCGTCGTGAACAGCTCGTCTCGAATTGGAATGCAGTCAGCAGCGCTTGAATTCGCTCTTCTGGCAACGGGTATGAGCTTTGAGGGTGATCATGAGGTTCTGGGCCTGATCGCCCCCTATCTGGATCACGGCCCGCGTGAACTGACCTATGAAAGACTGCGCTTCGCGGGGGGTATCCGTCAGGAATTCGGGTTGGAGTATTCGGAACCAGACATGCCCAACCCAGACTTACCGACGGATGATTACGGGCTCGCCCTGGCCCCGTTGAACCCCTATTTCGACCGGATGCTGGCACTTGTCGAAGAGTTTCAGGTGAGCGGCCGGGGTCGTGTTCTGAGCGATTTGTCCAACCTTGCCACCGGCCTGTATGAGGCGGCTGACATCTTTGCCCCGGGC
This sequence comes from Ruegeria sp. CDSB114, assembly GCF_059611025.1. NCBI lineage: Bacteria > Pseudomonadati > Pseudomonadota > Alphaproteobacteria > Rhodobacterales > Roseobacteraceae > Ruegeria > Ruegeria sp. CDSB114. The sequence continues at coordinate 266,385 of NZ_JBXWOT010000002.1, read as the reverse complement.
CTGCAGGGGATCGATGACGCAATGGCCCAGATGTCCGACCGGCCCACCGACGTGCTGTCATTGCTGCGCGCGATGGGCCTTACCGCTGATTGGGCCGAGGGGTACAGTTTTTACCACCCGATCCCTGACTTGCCAACGCTCGCACGCGCGGCAAGACGTTGGCAGCAAGTCATCGGCGGCTATTGGGCCTTCCCCTCACCACCGCCACCAGAATGGAATTCCACACGGAAATGGAGCGACCTGACATCAAGTCGAACCGTCGACCTTTTGGAACTCGGCAGTCATGGTCTGGCAGACCGAGTTCTAAACTTCTGGGCGGATCCTTTGAACGAAGGGCGCGGTAAGTCCACTCAAACCCTGCAACGCCGCCTTGCACCAGTTGCTCGGGGGCTCACCCATGGTTCAGGAACAGAGGAAATCCTTGGTTGGCTTACCAAAAGCCGGGCGCCCGTGGTGTTTCATCCGGCACTGACCATGTTTGCCGAAACAGGGCGGGGGCCAAAATACCTCGATCCCTAGAGGCAGATCGACTGAGTTTGAAAACTTCATATTAGCTGAGGAACCAATGCCATGAGCGATTTCGAAAAGGAAACATTCAGCCGGCTGGAAGGCCTTGGAAATGCCGGAACAATCGACAAGGCGCGTGAGGCTCTGGATACCAGTCCGGGCATTCTTGGTGAAATGGGCCTGACACCGGATCGTGCCCGTGAATTGATGGGCGCGCAGATGAATAAGCTGGAAAGCTTTGGCTCTACGCCCTCGCAACTTGAAGCCATCGTGCGCGCGGTCGGACGCCCTCCCCTGATCGTGCGCGGCGGCAAGGTTGAAGGCAAACAATCGCTGTCATCCGACTTTCCGCCGGATATCGACATTCGTATTGGCAAGGCCGAAGACAATATCGCCTCGGTCGGGCGGATCGAGTTTATCAATCATGACTTTAGCTGGGGTGGCACTGGCTGGGTGATCGAAAAGAAGGACGACCATCTGCTGATCATCACCAATCGCCATGTTGCCAAGCTGGTCGCGCGGCGCAGTTTCCTGGGCGATGGTGTCTTCATGTTTGCCCCCGGCAATGCCCGCTATGGCGCCCGGATAGATTTCCTGGAAGAGGTCGGCGCGGCACAAGACCCCGAACGGCTTTTCGACATTCGCAAGTTCACCTATATCGCCGAAGATGCGGCCGCAGATATCGCGCTTGGAAAGATCGACCTGCCCGCAGATACGGCCAATTTCACGCCTACGCCGATCCCGCGCGCCGATACGGATGCCCAGCACGGCGAATGCGTCGCGGTGATCGGGTATCCCGCCAAGGATTCCCTGCGCAATGACCCCACGCAGATGTCCAACTATTTCAACGGCCTGTATGACGTGAAACGCTTTTCGCCCGGATTTCTCATCGAAGACGGCGGCGTGACGATCCTGCGCCATGACTGCACGACTTTGGGCGGCAATTCGGGCTCGCCTGTGATCTCGTTGGACAGCGGCAAAGCGGTTGGTCTGCATTATGCAGGTACCTTCGGCGTCGGAAACTCGGCGGTCAGGATCAGCACGGTCAACGCATTGTTGGACGGGGCGGTGCCGACCTCGATCCCCGGAACTGAAATCGTCCGGCCAGAACGACCTGACGGAAACCATGACGCAGACCATTTTGAACCGCGCGACGGGTACAACCCGGACTTCCTTCAAGTGGCAGAGGTCCCTCTGCCGGTGGTACCGAATGCGTTTGGGCTTGCCACTCCGTCGGATGCGACCCCGGAACGCCCCAACGAATTGCGCTATCAGAATTTCGGCATTCTCTATTCTGCGACTTTCAAAACACCGATCATTGCCGCGCTGAATATCGATGGTGCCAAGACCCGACCGCAAAAACGAGGTAGCGACAAGTGGTTCGCTGACCTGCGCATCCCAGCAAATGTCCAACTCGGCAAAGAGGATTATGATCACGCGGATATTGACCGGGGCCACCTGGTTCGCCGTGCGGCGACAAATTGGGGTGTCGATGATGCACAGGCCAAACAGGCCAATGATGACAGCTTTCACTATACCGCTGCTGCCCCGCAGCACCGGGCCTTTAACCGGAGCCACGCGCAATGGTTGGGTCTTGAGAACTTTATCATGACAAATGTGCGCACACATGGATTCAAGGCCTGCGTGTTCACCGGACCAATCCTGACCGGTGACGAGCCGATGTTGAAAGATACCGGATCGCCGGTACCCCTGAAGTTCTTCAAGCTTGTGACCATGCTGGCCGAAGAGGATGGCAGCGAAGGCATTCTTCGCCTTCATTCCACCGCCTATGTGCTCAGCCAGGTTGAGGTCATCCAACAGATGCTCTCGAACGAGGGGAGCGTGGAATCTGTCGGTGGATTTGAGTTTGGTGCCTATAAGACATTCCAGATCCGCGTCCGGGATTTGGAAAAATTAACCGGGCTGAACTTTGGCCCCCTTAGCGACGCCGACCCATTGGCGCAGCGTCTGACCGATGCAGAAAGCCTGGCGGGACAACCACGTCCGATCGTCACAGTCGAGAGCTTTGCCAACGTCGTAATCTGAGGGTGGCGGATGAATACTCAATTAGGAATTGTGCATTTGGCGAGCCGTGGAGGACTCGAACCCCCGACCTGAGAATTAGAAGTTCCCTGCTCTAATCCAGCTGAGCTAACGGCCCGCTCATATTCTGGCTGTATCAGCCAAATCCCTCGCCTTGTCAACTTGATGGAGAGATGAGGTTTTGGGGCAAAAAACCTCTCTGATTTCAGCATTATCTCTGACCGGAGCAAGCTTATACAGGTACCTTGATTGCTGGGTGAACTGCACCTCGAAGCCATGCCTCAAAAGGCCCTAACCGAGTCGAACTTACCAGACTAATTCAGGCCGCTTATGCAGCCTGTCACGATGACGGAATACATCGGCAAACTGGGATGCCGCCACCTGCATCACTGCAATTTGATATTGCGCCGCGCAGTGGCAGACCTGTTTGATCAGATCTTCCGCAGATCCCAGCTGATTGCGGTGGCCGGAATTGTTAATAGCACCGCACACATGCCCAGACCCGTCATTGGGGGGTACGGTGATCCAGTTCCGTTTCGCTCAGATCCGCCAGCATCACGCGCGCAATTGATGTGACAAGGTACGGAAGGCGCGAACCAACTGGAATGTTCGAATCCAATGGGCTGGGTGACAGAAAATTCCTTGGCGATCTCGGACAATGTTTTCAGCCTGACCAGCACCAAGTGCCCCAAGGTTCTTAAGCTCGCGCAGTAATGAGTTCCGTTGGTTCTATTCACCCTTCATCATAGTTTTTGCGCCAACCGACGCATGGTGGAAATATATCCGGCGTCGATGGACTCGTGATCGGGGTGCTGACCATCTTCAATGACCTTTTGACCAGCAACATAGACGGCAATGATTTCTGCCTGCTGACCCGAGAACATGTGGAAATCCAGCACGGCTTCGGGCGACACCGCCGCCATCAGACCATTCCTATCGTAAGACAATTCTACAAAATCAGCACGGCACCCTTCTGCGATACGGCCGATATTGCGCCCGGCTGCACGCGCTCCACCTTGGGCGGCGGCTTGCCAGAGATAACCACCGACATTGGGCATGTCCTTGGAGCACATAACATTGCGCTGCCGGTGCAGCAGGCGCTGACTATATTCCAGTGTGCGCAGCTCCTGAACTGCCTGGGTACAGATGTTGCTGTCCGAGCCGATACCAAAATGGCCATTTGCTGCCACGAAATCGACCGCCCGGAAAATCCCGTCTCCAAGATTTGATTCCGTCAGCGGGCACAGACCCACGGTCGCGCCCGAAGCGGCAATGGCCGCAACCTCGGCGTCATCCAGATGGGTGGCATGGATCAGGCACCACGCGGCGTCAATCTGGACCTGGTCCATCAGCGCCGAAACAGAGCGTTTGCCACTATGGGCGATACTGTCTTCCACCTCTTTGGTCTGTTCGGCCACATGGATGTGAACTGGACACCCCGGCAACTGGTCTTGCCGAAGCTCCATAAGCCATGACATTTCATCCTCGGTTACGGCGCGCAGGGAATGCGGCGCGATTCCGAGGTTAAGCTTTTCATGCTGCTGCTTCAGGGTTTCGATCAGCAAAGCGTATTGATCGCGTGCATTGGTGAATCGCCTCTGAGCATCTTGCGGAGACAGCCCGCCGAAATTTGCGTGTGCATAAAACACCGGAAGATGCGTCAGGCTGAGGCTCATTCGATCTGCAGCAGAGACAATAGCAGAAGACAGCTCCTCAGGTTGGGCGTAGTGCGCTCCATCCTCTTTGTTGTGCAGATAATGAAACTCGACAATCTCGGTATAGCCGCCTTTGAGCAATTTCATATACAGCTTGGCAGTGATTGCCTGCAGGTCCTCGGGCGATACGTTATGAGCGAAATAATACATCATTTCGCGCCAGGACCAGAAGCTGTCGACCGGATTCCGGCGCACTTCTGATAACCCAGCCATCGCGTATTGAAAGGAATGACTGTGCAGGTTGGGCATGCCCGGCACAACCGGGCTTTCAATCACCGGATAGGCGTTGGGATTGTCGTCTGCGACCAGTGCTCCGAACTCACCTGATTCCGTGACGGTTACGGAGATATTGCTAAGCCAACCCTGGTCCGTCAGTGCCTGTTTGAAATGAAATCCAGTTGTCATCCACTTTCCTTTACTTGGATGCCGTATCGGCGAGTCTGTTTGGGTCATCCACGGGTGGTGTTAACTTCATCCAACAACGCGGTAACAAGGTTCTTGATCGCGGTGCCAAGCACCTCTGCCTTAGGGGACACAAGATCCCAAGGGGCGTGCTCGATCATATAGGTGGACTGTGCAATTTCGAGTTGCAGCGCATGAATGTTCTGGTCGGGTTGGCCATAGTGCCGGGTAATATGGCCTCCCTTAAAGCGGCCGTTTTTGACAAAGCTGTATTGGCCGGACCCCAGCGATCTTTCGGCGCAGGCCTCAAAGCGCGCGGCTGTGCTGGCCCCGCTATTTGTGCCCAGATTCAAATCCGGCAGCACCCCATCAAACAGCCTTGGCACTTCGGAACGGATGGAATGCAGATCCAACAGTATGCAGGTGCCAAACTGCGCCCTGATCCGCAGAATCTCAGCCTTGAGCGCCTGATGATACGGTGCCCAATAGGATTGGATGCGCGTCTGTGTCTCCTGCCCATCTGGCTCTTGCCCTTCCAGATAAAGCGGCTGACCGTCAAAATCGATTTGCGATATCAGGCCGGTTGTCGGACCGGAATAAAGCGGCGCGTCATCAGCTGAACGGTTCAGGTCCACCACATAGCGCGAATACTGCGCCGCCATGACACCCACACCCAATTCGGCACAAGGCAGCGCCAGCTTGTCCATGTGCCAATCCGTATCCTTCAGCTCCAGCGCGGCGGGTCGCAAACGGCGTTCAACCTCCGGAGGCAGCAAGGTTCCGGCATGTGGGACATTCAGCAAAATCGGCGTTGAACCCGCCTTAAACGTCATTAGATTCTGAACAGCCATCGCGTTCCCTTTGTTTGATGTTCTGTCAGCCCATAATTCGGCAGACCGACGAAGACCGATATTTTTTATCGCCCCAAAAGCTGGACTCCGGTCAGATCAGAGATGCGTCGTCATCCGGTAACCCGGTGCAAAGTAAAGCTTGGCATATGTCACCGGCGCGCGACGCAGCCAGGTAATGCGTTCGGCGGTAAAGATCGGGTCGCCAGGTGGCGTGTCCAGGAACTTGGAGATTTCACCATCAGCCTTGGTCGCCATGAAACTAAGCTCCAGATTGCTGAATGGCACCCTGTTAACCAACCAGTCATTCGGCCCCGATTGTTCGAAGCTTTCCTCCAACACTTCAGGTACAACGTCGGCAACTATCCATCGCACCTCAAGCTGAAACGCTACGTTGTCGGCATAATGCATACATCGCAGGTGCAAGACGTCCTGCTCTTTTTTCAGGTCGAGGCGTGATGCCAGCCAGGACGGTGCGGGTTGCACCTCTCGGTCCACCAAAGAGTACCGATAGGCCGCACCGGTGGCCGTTATCTCGTCACGCACCAAAGGGATCGCAAATTGCGCCTTTCTGATGGGAGAATTCAGAACCCGCGTGCCGGCCTTGCGTTTTCTTTCCAGGTATCCTTCTTCGGCAAGCTCTCTCAACGCCCGGTTGACCGTTGTTCGTGTACTTGAGAATTCAGCGGCCAAATCCATCTCGCTTGGCAAAATGGAATCCGGGCTCCAGATACCGGTTTGGATTCGATCCAAAACCACCTGCTTGATGTCCCGAAAGCTCATGTTCCCCTGAGGTCTTGCCATAAAACTCCCCAACTCAAAAACCGGCCTTAATTGGCTTATACATACACATAAGACATCTGCAATGAAGCATGTAACTCTGCCCCGCACCTAAGTCCTCCACCTAATTTGACTCCAAGAAGGCGGCTTCGGCGCGATGCCTTTCATTATTTTGTGTACACATTATGCAGTAATCAGTATACCTATTTCAGAAGCATTGCAACTTGGGATCAGATTCTCATGACTGGTAAAACAACCCTTCGTGGCGCAAAAATTGCAACACAAGCCAGCCAGCAGGGCCCTTATGGGCTAATCGAGGATGGCATCATCGTAATAACAGGTGAGTTTATCGAATGGGTCGGACCCAGACGCGATCTGCCCGATGAATATACCGAGCTTGAGGCCGAGGATCTGAACGGACGCCTTGTGACGCCCGGTTTGATCGACTGCCACACCCATGTTGTATTTGGCGGCGACCGCGCCCAAGAGTTTGAAATGCGCCTGAATGGTGCAAGCTATGAACAGGTTGCGCGCGCCGGAGGCGGTATTAACGCAACCGTTCAAGCGACACGGGCCGCCAGCCTGGAAGAGCTGATAGAAAGTGCATTGCCCCGCGTCGACGCGATGATCCAAGAGGGCATGACCACTATCGAAATCAAGTCCGGCTATGGGCTAGAACAACAGACAGAGCTGAACATGCTGCGCGCCGCGCGCGAAATTGGAAAACGTCGCCCGGTTTCTGTTCAAACCACATATCTGGGCGCCCACGCGACTCCGCCAGAGTACAAGGGGCGCGATGACGCCTATATCGACGAGGTCGTCATTCCGACCTTGCGGGCCGCCCATATAGAAGGGCTGGTCGATGCGGTTGACGGATTCTGCGAAGGGATCGCCTTTCAGCCCAAACAGATCGCCCGTGTCTTTGACGCCGCCGCTGCGCTTGACCTTCCGGTTAAACTGCATGCCGAGCAGCTTTCTAATCTGGGCGGGGCGCAGCTTGCCGCCTCCTATGGCGCATTGTCTGCGGATCATATCGAGTATCTTGACGAAGACGGCGTGATCACCATGGCCCAGGCGGGAACAGCGGGCGTAATCCTGCCCGGTGCGTTCTATACTCTGCGTGAAACGCGTCAGCCTCCGATTGAGCTGCTGCGCAAACACGATGTCCCAATGGCACTGGCAACCGATTGCAATCCGGGATCATCCCCCCTGACATCTCTTCTTCTGACCATGAATATGGGCTGCACCCTGTTCCGCATGACGCCAGAGGAAACACTTGCGGGCGTAACCTGTAACGCAGCGCGTGCCCTTGGTTTGAGTGATCGCGGTATGATCGCCGCGGGTCAGCGGGCCGATCTGGCGGTCTGGAATGTGGGCCGTCCGGCCGAGCTTTCTTATCGTATCGGGTTCAACCCGCTTCACAAACGCATCTTTGGAGGTCAAGCGTGACAACTCTCACTCTGGCGCCCGGGCAGGCTACTCTGCCTCAGCTTGAAACCATCTATTGGGATGAAGCCTCGGTCATACTTGATCCGACGTGTCGTCCTGCGGTCGAGGCGGCCGCAAAACGGATCGCTATCGCCGCTGCGGGTGATGTACCGGTTTATGGCGTCAACACGGGTTTTGGCAAATTGGCCAGTCTCAAGATCAAATCTGAAGACACCGCCACTTTGCAGCGAAATCTGATCCTCAGCCATTGCTGCGGCGTAGGAAACGCGATGCCCCGCCGGATGGTTCGGCTTATGATGTCTCTTAAGCTATTGAGTTTTGGCCGTGGCGCATCTGGCGTCCGCTGGCAACTGATCAAGCTTATGCAAGACATGCTGGAAAAAGGCGTCACCCCTGTTGTTCCAAATCAGGGATCGGTTGGCGCGTCAGGCGATCTGGCACCTCTTTCACATATGACCGCAGTAGTGATCGGTGAGGGAGAGGCGGAATATAAAGGCGAAATTCTTCCGGGCGCCGAGGCGCTTGCAAAGGCTGGCCTGTCCCCGATCGAGCTTGGCCCCAAGGAAGGTTTGGCCTTTATCAATGGCACACAGTTTTCAACGGCCTATGCGCTTGCCGGTCTGTTCGAAGTCTGGCGTGCTGTGCGCAATGCGCTGGTCATCTCGGCCATGTCCACCGATGCCATCATGGGATCAACCGCTCCGCTGCAGCCCGAAATCCATGCGCTGCGAGGACATCGTGGCCAGATCGAAGCGGCAGGTTCGATGCGTGAGATACTGGCGCAATCCGAAATTCGAGAAAGCCACCGGGATGATGATACACGTGTTCAGGATCCCTATTGCATCCGCTGTCAGCCGCAGGTGACTGGTGCGGCGATGGATGTCCTGCGACAGGCCGCACAGACCCTTTTGATCGAAGCGAATGCTGCAACAGACAACCCACTAGTGCTGACCGAAGCGGATATGATCGTGTCCGGTGGTAATTTTCACGCGGAACCCGTTGGGTTCGCTGCTGACATGATTGCGCTGGCATTGTCCGAGATTGGCGCGATCAGTCAACGGCGTATTGCTCTGATGGTCGATCCAACGCTCAGCTTCGATCTTCCGCCCTTCCTGACACCTGAACCCGGATTGAATTCCGGCCTGATGATTGCAGAGGTGACGACAGCCGCTTTGATGAGCGAGAACAAGCATCTGGCCAACCCTTGTGTCACCGATTCAACACCCACCTCCGCCAATCAGGAAGATCACGTCTCGATGGCAGCGCATGGTGCGCGGCGGCTGGCCCGCATGGTCGAAAATCTCAACCACATCCTTGGGGTCGAGCTGCTCTGCGCCGCGCGTGGCATCGAATTCCGTGCGCCCCTCCAGACAAGCCCGTTGCTGCAACAGGCCATCGCACGGCTGCGCGAGGATGTTTCGAGCCTGCAAGAGGATCGCTATATGGCGCCCGATCTGAAAGCGGCAAAGGAATTAGTTGCGTCGGGCGCGTTGCTGAACGCGCTGAACGCCTCTTTGCCGGGCCTTAACTGATGGCGGTCTTTGCCATGATGGCGCGCGACCGCAGCCGAGACACATGATTGAAAACTTCAATGCCCTTGCCCTGTCGGGCTCTATCCAATCTGAAGGGAATGACCGATGAGCGATCCTCGTAAGAACAGCCGGGACATCTATCCGCCAACCGGGACCGAACTGAATGCCAAAAGCTGGCTGACCGAAGCACCACTGCGGATGCTGATGAACAACCTGCATCCCGACGTGGCAGAAAACCCGCACGAGCTGGTAGTATATGGCGGCATAGGCCGGGCCGCGCGAACCTGGAAGGATTTCGACCTGATCGTCGACAGCCTGAAAGATCTGGAAGCGGACGAAACCCTGGTCGTGCAGTCGGGAAAGCCCGTCGCCATCGTCAAAACCCACAAGGACGCACCGCGCGTGCTGATTGCCAACTCGAACCTGGTGCCGCATTGGGCGAATTGGGATCACTTCAACGAGTTGGATAAGAAAGGTCTGGCGATGTATGGCCAGATGACTGCGGGTTCCTGGATTTACATCGGGTCGCAGGGCATCGTCCAAGGCACCTATGAGACCTTCATGGAAGCAGGACGCCAGCACTATGGTGGCAGTCTGAAAGGCCGTTGGATCCTGACCGGGGGTCTGGGTGGTATGGGCGGTGCTCAGCCACTGGCTGCTGTGATGGCGGGTGCCTGCTGTCTGGCCGTGGAGTGCGACGAGAAATCCGCCGATTTCCGACTGCGCACGCGCTATGTCGACGAGAAAACCCACAGCCTGGACGAGGCGCTGGATATGATCGAGCGTTGGACCAAAGCGGGCGAAGCCAAATCCGTGGCGCTGATCGGCAATGCCGCCGATATCTTCCCCGAGATCCACAAGCGCGGCGTCAAGCCCGACATCGTCACCGATCAGACCAGCGCGCATGACCCGATCAATGGGTACCTGCCTCAAGGTTGGACCGTAGCCGAGTGGCGATCCAAGGCTGAAACCGCTCCGAAGGAAGTGGAAAAGGCAGCCCGCGCCTCGATGAAGGTGCAGGTCGCGGCGATGGTTGCCTTTCACAATGATGGTGTTCCAACCGTCGATTACGGCAACAACATCCGGCAAATGGCGCTTGAGGAAGGTCTGGAAGACGCCTTCGCCTTCCCGGGCTTTGTGCCTGCCTATATCCGTCCGCTATTCTGCCGTGGCATTGGCCCGTTCCGCTGGGCGGCCTTGTCGGGGGACCCCGAGGACATCTACAAGACCGATCAAAAGGTCAAGGAACTGCTGCCCGATAACACGCATCTGCACAACTGGCTGGATATGGCGCGCGAACGGATCGCATTCCAAGGCCTTCCTGCGCGTATTTGCTGGGTTGGTCTGGGTGACCGACATCGCCTGGGTCTGGCGTTTAACGAGATGGTCAGAACGGGCGAGCTAAGCGCGCCGGTGGTCATTGGTCGTGACCATCTGGATTCCGGGTCAGTCGCCTCGCCCAATCGCGAGACCGAAGCGATGAAGGACGGGTCTGACGCGGTCTCGGACTGGCCTCTGCTAAATGCACTGGTCAACACTGCCTCGGGCGCGACATGGGTATCTCTGCACCATGGCGGCGGCGTTGGCATGGGCTTTTCCCAGCATGCGGGTGTGGTGATCTGCGCCGACGGCACCGATGATGCTGCCAAACGCCTGGAGCGCGTTTTGTGGAACGACCCTGCCTCGGGCGTGTGGCGTCACGCCGATGCTGGTTATGACCTGGCCAAGGATTGCGCCCGTGAACACGGGCTGCGCCTGCCTGGAATTCTGGGAAACTAAGTTTGGATCAAGCGGAACAGATCCCGGCCCTTCATTTGTGAAGGCCGGGATTGAACGATCACCAAACACCGTGCGCACCGGTTGCTTTTGGAAACGGTGATCTAATGGACAAAGCACAGCGTATTGAACGCGCGTCTCCAGGCTGAAACCTCGGAGGCAATCGGCGCGCCTTGCAGACCTTGTTTGATCAACCCCGCCAGACGATCCGAATCGCCTGCGGTCATCCCCCAACGAACAAGCTCGGGCGTGCCAATCCGCAGACCGTTCATATCACCCTCAACCGCCGCCACGGGCAGACCGATGCCGCAGGCAAGGAACCCAGCTTGGCGTAAGGTTTTTGAGGCCGCTTGCCCGCCCCCGAATGGCTCGGCCAGCACAGCGAACTGGTGAGAGTTGGTAAAGCCCTCGGCCCCAGCGAACACAGGCACATTTTGTGCATCCAAAGCCGCAGCCAATGCCTGCGCCATGGCGATCATCTCTTTCGCATAGGCCGCGCCAAAGTCTTTCCAGTCCAGCATCGTGACCGCAAGCGCGGCAGTTTTCGCCGCATCAAAATTGGCCGTCATGCCGGGAAAGGCGATAGCGTCCAGCGTTTTGGCGATTTCTGCATCATTCGAAACGATCAGCCCACCTGCAGGGCCACCAAGGCTTTTATAGGTGCTCATCGTCATGAAATGCGCGCCCTCGGCCAGCGGGTTGGACCAGGCGCGCCCGGCAATAATGCCGCATTGATGGGCCGCATCGAACATGACCTTGGCCCCGACCTCATCGGCGATGGACCGCACTTCGGACACGGGATGCTCGAACAGGTTCAGGCTGCCACCAATCGTAATCAACTTGGGCCGCTCGGCCCGTGCCAGCGCCCGCAGTTGGTCCAGATCAACGGTATAGCCATCGGCATTCACCGGGGCCTCTATGGTGCGCAAGCCGTATAAGCCGGCGCAGCCATCGACATGATGCGTCACATGCCCGCCTAGGGATGCGGGCGGCGCAATGATTGTGTCGCCCGGTTTGCAGGTGGCCATAAAGCCATAGAGGTTGGCAATCGCACCAGAAGGCACACGAACCTCGGTGAATTTGGCATCGAACACATCCGCGCAAAGCTGGGCCGCGATCACTTCGATTTCCTCGATCGCTTCCAGTCCCATTTCGTATTTGTCGCCGGGATACCCCAAAGAGGGGCGCGACCCGATGCCAGAGGATAATAGCGCTTCGGCTTTCGGGTTCATCACATTGGTCGCAGGGTTGAGGTTAAAGCACTCTTCCTCATGGATCACTCGGTTCTGCTCGGCCAGCTGCTCGATACGGGCCAGCAGATCGGCAGACGTTGCGGACGCCGTCGTGGCCGCTATGTCTTGAATCAGGGTTTCACTGGTGCTCGGCACCCAATCTCGTTGTGCAAGCGTCATTGGACGTCCTCCGTTTTGCAGCATGGTGGCAGCCATTCCGTGACAGCGCAAAGCAGATTTGCTATTTCTTGGCGTAGAAAAACTAAGGCTTGAAATGAGTGTCATGCCCAAACGCCCGAAAGGGCCCCCGCTGAATGCAATGCGCGCCTTTGAAGCTGCCGCACGTCATGACAGCTTTGTCGCCGCCGCTGAGGAATTGAGCGTTACGCCCGGAGCGATTTCGCAGCACATCAAGACACTGGAAGGCTGGGCAGGTACCGCGTTGTTTCGGCGCAACGCGCAGGGGGTGGAACTGACCAAGGCCGGGGCTTCGCTGGTGGCTGAATTCTCTGCGGCCTTCGACGGGTTGGCCGAGGCGACGCGTGCCCTCCGCAACCTCAAACCCAACGCCGATTTTCATATCGCCGCCTTGCCATCTGTTGCGCAGCTTTGGCTGCCGAAACGGCTAAGCCGGGTCAGGGCGCAGTTTCCGCATATCAATTTTTCGGTGACCGCGATGGAAAACCCACCCAGTCTTGATCGGGAATTGTTCGATCTGGCCATATTCATTGGCGAACCGAATGCTGAGCCCGAGCAGATTTGCATTTGCCCCGATCTTATCTCTCCAGTCGGCGCGCCTAGCCTGATCGAACGTATGAACCACTTTGGCGACACCGTCCTTCTGCATGACCAGACCTGGAACGACGATTGGACAATCTGGTCACAGAACACGGGAATTGAACTGCAAGATGCGCAGACCGGGCCGAAGTTTTCTCTGTACAGCCTGGCCGTGGAGGAAGCGAAGGCAGGTGCGGGTATTCTGATGGGGCATCTATGTTTGCTTGAGGATGCCCTGGCAAGCGGCGCTCTTAAGTCTGCAAGCGAATCCACCTGCCCAACGGGCCGCTTTCTGTTCGTCCAGATACCTGGCGCAACGCGACAAAGACTCGAAACGCAACAGGTCGTGGCATTGCTGAACGAAGATAGTGCCTAACAACCGGCCTATTCTGCGGGCTTTAGATCCAATCGCATGAAGGCACTGTTGGGGTCGGCCTCATAGCCGTAGATCGGGCCGCAATAGGAATAGCCCAGCGCTTCATACAGCCTGCGCGCGGCGTCATAGTAGGACAGATGATCGGCGCCCGTCTCAAGAACCAGCGCCGAGGTTCCTTCGACCCGTGCGTGATCAGCAAGATGGGTCATCATCACTCGCGCCAGACCGCGGCCACGCGCGGCGGCAAGGATATGCACGGATTTGACTTCGGCGGTCCCATCCGGCAGCGCCTTGAGCGCGCCGCAGCCCAGCACCTTGTTACCCTCATACAAAGCCCAGAACCGCATTCCGGGCCCGGCCAAGGCACTGGCATCCATCGTGTGATTGCTCTTGGCTGGCCCGGCGGTTTCGCTATGGGCAACATGCGCCTCGACCACCGGGCGCAATGCGTCGGAGGTTGGGTCAGTCTCGCGAATGTCGATCATTTAGTGCGTCCAGGGTGCGCGCCGATCGGTGGCAAAATTCTCGCCATAACCGCGCGCGCGCAGGTTCGGCTTGCGTTTATGCGGTTCACTGACCTGTGCGTCGATACCGTTGTCCTTGGCGTAATCCAGCGCCTCTTCCTTGGTGTCGAAATTCAGACGCACCTGGGTCTGGGTGTCACTGGAAGACGTCCAGCCCATCAATGGATCAACCTCGCGCGTGGATGCTGGGGCATATTCCAACACCCAATGCCGGGTCTTGGCCGTACCCGATGTCATCGCATTCCGCGAAGGCTGGTAGATCCGTGCGCGCATGTCGCCTCTCCGTACTCACTTGGCTGAGGTTGTTTATGCGTCAGAGCGAGGCCTGGGACAAGGTGGCAAATGTCGCGGAGGACAAGGATGTTCTGATGACGAAAACTGTCATTAGGGGAATGGTATAATCATTCAAACGACACAACAAGGACAGCAAGATGATCCACCACGAACGCAGCCTCGACATTGATACCCGACCCGAAGATATCTGGGCCATTCTGAGCCGGTTCATGCATATCGACGATTTCGCCCCGCAGGTGACTTCAGTAGATGCGCTAACACAAGGTGCGGATGGGGTGGGATCGAAACGACGATGCCATTTTGAAAATGGGACGTCTCTGGTCGAAGAAGTCACGGATTGGCAAATCAACCGGGGCTACCGTGTCCGCTTGTCTGAGATGTCTGCAATGCCTCTGACCCAAGCACATGCAGCAATCGCCGTTGAACCCCTTGCCAACAACCAATCCAGAGTAGTCTGGAGCATGGATTATCAAATGAAGTTTGGTCCATTGGGATGGCTTATCGGGCAGACTGTGCTGAAAGCGATGATGGGGCGTGTCCTGGGTGACAACCTGAAAGCGCTGGCCGACGAGGTGCAATCGGTTCAAATCCCCGATGCACAGTATGCCTATTACTGAAACTGAGTTTCTGAACCGGATCAGGTCTTGCAGTTGGACAAAATAAGAACAAATGTAGGGGCCTGACCCGGAGCCTGCCCATGCCTTACGCCCATTCCGACAAGACTCAGCTGACTGCTGATGACGTCCGCGCCCGCCTGAAACTGGAAGGCGGTAAAGAATTCGTCATGCATACCGAGTTCTCACCGGCAGGCGACCAGCCCACCGCGATCAAAGAGCTGACCAACGGTATCTTCGACGGCGAAAGAGAACAGGTACTGCTGGGCGCGACCGGGACGGGCAAGACCTTCACAATGGCCAAAGTGATCGAGGAAACCCAGCGACCCGCCATCATCCTTGCGCCCAACAAGACACTGGCGGCGCAGCTCTATGGTGAGTTCAAAGGTTTCTTCCCGGAAAACTCGGTCGAGTATTTCGTGTCTTACTACGACTACTACCAACCCGAGGCCTATGTCGCGCGCAGCGACACCTATATAGAGAAAGAATCCCAGATCAACGAACAGATCGACCGGATGCGCCACTCGGCCACCCGCGCGCTGCTGGAACGCGATGACGTGATCATCGTCGCCTCAGTGTCGTGCATCTACGGTATCGGTTCGGTCGAAACCTATGGGGCGATGACGCAGGACCTGAAGGTCGGCGGTGAATACAACCAGCGCCAGATCATGGCCGATCTGGTCGCCCAGCAATACCGCCGAAATGATCAGGCATTCCAACGGGGCTCGTTCCGAGTGCGGGGTGACAGCCTTGAAATCTGGCCCGCCCACCTTGAAGATCGCGCTTGGAAATTCTCGTTCTTCGGCGAGGAACTGGAAACCATCACCGAGTTTGACCCGCTGACCGGCGAACGCGCCGCGAATATGGAACAGGTGCGGGTCTATGCGAACTCGCACTATGTGACCCCGAAGCCAACGATGAACCAAGCGATCATCGGCATTAAAAAGGAACTACGTATCCGGCTGGACCAGCTGGTCGGCGAGGGCAAGCTGCTGGAAGCCCAACGGCTGGAACAGCGCACCAACTTCGATCTGGAAATGCTTGAGGCCACTGGCGTCTGCAACGGGATCGAAAACTACTCACGCTATTTGACCGGCCGCGCACCGGGTGAGCCGCCGCCAACCCTATTCGAGTTCATCCCCGACAATGCCATCGTGTTTGCTGACGAATCCCATGTCAGCGTGCCGCAGATCGGCGGCATGTACCGGGGCGACTATCGGCGCAAATTCACCCTGGCCGAACACGGGTTCCGCCTGCCATCCTGCATGGACAACCGACCCCTCAAGTTCGAGGAATGGGACGCCATGCGCCCGCAATCCGTCTTCGTCTCGGCCACGCCTGCGAAGTGGGAGATCGAACAGACCGGCGGCGTCTTCACCGAACAGGTGATCCGCCCCACCGGCCTGCTGGATCCCGAGGTCGAAATCCGCCCTGTCGGCATGCAGGTCGACGATCTGCTGGACGAGGTGCGCAAGGTCGCCGCCGACGGTTATCGCACGCTGGTCACCACTCTGACCAAACGCATGGCCGAGGACCTGACTGAATACATGCACGAACAGGGCATTAGGGTCCGTTACATGCACTCGGATATCGACACACTGGAACGCATCGAGATTCTGCGCGACCTGCGGTTGGGCGCGTTTGACGTACTGATCGGTATCAACCTGCTGCGCGAGGGGCTCGACATCCCTGAATGTGGGCTGGTCGCCATTCTGGACGCCGACAAAGAAGGCTTCCTGCGATCCGAGACCTCACTAGTCCAGACCATTGGCCGCGCCGCGCGGAACGCCGACGGGCGAGTGATCATGTATGCCGACAAGATCACCGGTTCCATGGAGCGCGCGCTGAACGAAACCGATCGCCGCCGCGCCAAGCAAATCGCCTATAACGAGGAACACGGCATCACCCCAGCAACGGTGAAGAAAAACGTCGAGGACGTTCTGGCCGGTCTCTACAAAGGCGACGTCGACATGAACCGCGTCACCGCCACCATCGACAAACCGATGCACGGCGCGAACCTTGAGGCGCATCTGGACGGGCTGCGCGACAAGATGCGCAAAGCCGCCGAGAACCTGGAATTCGAAGAGGCCGCCAACATTCGGGATGAGATCAAACGCCTAGAAGCGGTCGACCTAGCCATCGCCGACGACCCTATGGCGCGCCAATGGGCGGTCGAGAAAGCATCCGAGGACGCGGTGAAATCACGCGGACGGTCAACCGCTGGCAGGCCGGGACAACGGGGTGGGAATGTGAAGCGGAGGAAGCAGAAATAATTGATCGACTGGATACAGTCAATTATCTCTTTGAAAGTTCCAATTCAATCAGCTGCTTTTCGTTCAAACGAATGTGAGCTTCATTCTCCAGCCTATCTACTTCCTCAGAAAGTGAGCAAATTCTAGCATAGATTTCGGCAGCACTACATGCGTCCTTGAAAGAGTATCCCAAACTAACTAAGAGAAATAGAAATCCAATAGGGTTTAATGTGGCCGCAAAAGCAGAAGCAATGTTTCCAAATGTTTCTATGAAAGCTCGTGGCGCAAGTTCTCTTAGCCTATCTTTTTCCTGATCTACGAGAACTCGGTTATCTTCTATTCTCTGAGCAATCTCTACAAGCTGGCTACTATTGTCGCGTAGCAGGTCATTGAGGTCATCAACGTTCACATGTCTGAAATCGTGCGAATACATTTGTACACTATTGTTTGAATTTTTTACCAAAATTCAACTTATCAAGTACTTCAAGCTGTTCCTTCATTGCCTGTAACTTTCTTTCGACATTAGAAAGTTTTAGATGAGCACTGAACAAAAGGGCCCAAAGCGCTACAGTAACTAACAAAGCAATTACGGCCAATAACGGTCCAAGGAAAGAACTCAGCAAAGACCTCGGGAATTCCAAATCTTCCCAATACACCGGCGCAAACCCAAATATCGAAAACAAAGCAAAAAATAGCGGTAAGCCAACGAGTAATCCCGCCAATGGCCATCGGCTAATAGTTTGTTTGTCTGGTTTATTTTCTTTGTTTTTGAGGCCTTCCAATACTCTTCCTCCACAAATCCAAAAATTACCAAATTTTCTGCTTCTAAGCAATACAGTCCGGCAGGCGTAGGATGAGTTTCCAACCATCACTCCTAGGCGACCTAAACGTTTGATGGGAAAACCCCAGCAAGCGTAGGATGGATGCTCGCACCCACCATTTTCGATTGCGCTCCACGATGGGTGGGATCACTCATCCTACTCGCCACCTCATACTCCACCCTTCCAGCCCAGCGCCCTCTCCTCCACGTTGGAAATCACAAATTGTGATTCCAAACGGTTGCCATGACGAACACAAAAAACCTCCCCTCCACGCATGAGGTCCAAAGCGCCATTCACCGGGTGCGCGGCACCCGTGTGGTGCTGGCCGAGGATCTGGCACAGGTTCTTTTGCAAAAAAGGTGGGCGGGAATATCCCGCTCGATACTTTACCCCTTATCCCAATGGGCAATCACATCATACCCAACCGGCGTTGGCGGGCTTTCCATGAACTCGGCGAAATGGCCCCACAGCTCGGCCACTTTGGGTGCGTTTGCGTTCGAGGTCGCCTCGCTTTCAACAACCGAGATCACATAGCCCGACCCGTCCTCGTTCATCACATTGGTAAAGCTGTGCATGCCGGGCATGCCCATGATTTCTGATTTCAATGCGTTCATTTTCGCCGTCGCCATCTCACGCGTGCCGGGCTTCATCTTGAATTGAGTAATACGTGCGAACATGATCTTCCTCCCTCGTCCGGCGATATCGCCATGTGGCGCGGTCGGAACGACCCCGCCGCACACAACCTAGCACGGCAGCCCGAAATCTCACATTGATACGCTTGATTTGTGGCCATTTTCAACCATACGCCTCACTGTATTTGGGCCACTGACACGCCAGAGTTGCTGCCCAGCGCGGAAGGCGCGACATCTGAATCACATATTGTGATTCCACAGCCGCAGCCAGATCGAACCCGAACAACCAAAGCGCCGTTCACCGTGTTTGCGGCCTGAGCTAATTGCCGGCCTGAGACAAGCTGGCTTTCAGCTTCTCCAGCGTATTCAAAAGGCGGTCTAGGTCAGGTTCGTCCAGCCCGGTATCGGCGATCATGCAGGCGGTGATCTCATGCGCCACAGACCGCAAGGCCGATCCCGCCCCGGTCAGAGAAACAACAACCTGGCGTTCGTCCTCTTTGCTACGGGTTCGGTCGACAAGCCCGTCGGCCTCAAGGCGTTTCAGAAGCGGGGTCAGCGTGCTGGTTTCCATCGACAACGCGTTGGCCAACTCACTGACATTTCGCCGGTCTCTCTGCCACAGCAGAGTCAGGGTGATGTATTGCGGATAGGTCAGCCCTAGCGGGCCGAGGTGTCTCTTATAAGCGCGGTTGATCACATGCCATGACGTATAGACCGCATGGCAAAACATCTCGTCGGTCTTCGGTTGGGTCGGAGAATTTGTCACGGCAGCACCTTCGCTCGGTTATATCGTGCACGATATAATTCATTGACCCACACCCACAAGGTAGTTTATATCGTGCTCGATATTATTGTACACGATATATGAGGCAACACATGTCCTGGCTACCAACGCTCATCACCGAGACACCCGAGGAGGGATTTGACCTGGCAATCAAACTATCACGGATGGCGGTTAAGAAGACGCAGCCCAATGACGAGATTCGTCAGCGCCTGAGGCCGATCTACGAAAACGATGCGGACAGCCTGACTATGGTGTCGCATGTCGTGGCGACAAATTACCAGACCGTGGCGGCGGCGAACAACTATTGGCGCAAGTGAGTAAAGGTGAAATGGGCTGGGTGGCGGATGGGATTACCTATTCCTATACGCCCAGTTCCGCCCGCATCTTCTTGGTCAGCTTGGCCACGACCAGATCATAGGACGTCACGATATGCTCGCGCAGCGACGTGTCGCTCATCCCGCGGTCCTCATAGACCTGCAGCCATTTCATCCCGCGCGAGGCCAAATATGGCGCAGGGCGAATTCCGGGTTCGTCGCTCAACACCTCAAAGGCCAGTTCAGTGGCTTTGAAGGTGAAGGCGTCCTGACCGTCGTTCCAGCCGCAGATCGCAAACACCTTGCCCCCCACTTTCCACACGTCTGCATTGCCCCATTGAACTACATGAGAGCTGGCCTTCAGGCCCGCGCAGAAACTGTTGAACTCTGCTCGCGTCATCGGCTCAGCCTCTTTGTTCCGAAGTCCTTACCCACCTGTCAGGGCCTCACGAATTTGGCATTGCCAACGCGTTTTTGAGGGGCAGCGCTTTGTTCTGCATTCGGGGCAATCACTCCACAGGCCACACCATCCTGATCGGGATCGTTTTGCAGGTGATAGCCCGGCTCGCCCTCCAGAAACGGACCAGGAAGAACCGAGAGCGCAGCACCACATCCGGCAAGAGCAACAAGATGTAAAACCGCCTCATCACGCTCGAATTCGGAAGTGCGCAACCAGACGCTCAGGGCAATGATGCCTGTCGTCAGCGGCAACATGAGAACCATCAGGAGAATCCGCACCGGTGACAATGCGCGCCGGCGCAGAGCTTCGGCGCGTTGAACACGTTTGGCCGATTTCGGATCCGTGAACAGCGCCTTGGGAGTGGTCTTTTCTGGCTGCATTCCCGATCAATACACCAGTATCCGTGGGATGCCGATACCTAAGGGACAAACATATTTGTGAAACTCTGTCACGATGCAGGACGCTCTACGAGCCTGGGCCAAGCAAACAAGACAGACCGCCAAATTCTTGGCTGCTCGCTTGTCATCTGGCAGAGACCTAACGCACCACGTGCACTGAGCATGCAGCGTGGCGGACAACATGGGTAGCGGTGGAGCCCAAAAGCAGGTCCTGCATACCTGGTCGATGAGACGCGATAATGATCAGATCCGGCTTATTCACGTCGGCCCAGTCAAGGATCGTCCGACCGGAATGCCCCTCGACAACGACTCCGCGGGCGCCCGAAATATTTTCCGCCAGCGCATCCAACTCGGCCTGAACAGCCTTGCGCGCCTCGTCCAGATACCCGACCGGCATATAAGCGCTGGCATAGGCCGGTATATGTTCGACCACGTGCAGCAACGTGACCTGTGACTCGGGTGCTGCCAACAGTTGCGCCAGTTTCAATGCAGACGGCATATCACGCGCGTCGTCGAATGATATTGGTACAAGAATATTGTGATACATGGCACGCGCCTCCTTGGTTGCTCAAGCATACTGGTCGATTACCAGGCGCGTGACATTGATCCAGGTCAGGATCAGTTGAAGGTTTCCGCAACATCGTACATGACGGGTTCAAAACTCTTGCACAACTCGTTGATTTTACGGTTTCTATCACGCATTTCTGTCGTACGCAGCATGGCCAGAAAATCCTCGCGACGCTCCCATTGCGAATAGTTGGCAATCCGGGTCTGGGCGTCATTCACGTGCAATCCCGCTGCAACAAATCCAGGTTGCTTTGAGATGAAGCTGGCATAGGCATCCGTCAACGCCTCGAGCAGATCCTGGCAGGTGCCAGGCGTCATTTCAAATGTTGTGATTACGGTCTGCACAGTAGCGTTTTTGGAAATCTTTGGCATCTTGAAACTCCCTTGTCTGTCTCAAACCTAACACAGGATTCTGAAAGGTCTTGTGTTTCCTTTTGGCCTAGGCCCGCTCTTATCAATTCGAAAAATGAACAAAACACTAACACTCCGTTAACCATGCTGACGGAAGCTGCAAGCATGTATCGCATTGCCCTGATATTGCATCTGTTGCTGATGGCCTCTCCTGCCTGGTCAGGTGCATGGCTGCGAGAAAAGGATGCAGCATTCACAGCCGCCTCACTGACAGCTTTTCGGCTCCCTGAGGATGGGTACGACTATAAAACCTCTCTCTATGCGGAATGGGGATACAGCAAGAACCTGACGGTCGGCTTTGATTTCGAACAAAACCAAGACCTCTATGGCCATGCACTTATCTTTGCCCGTGTCCCAGTAGCGGATTTGGGCCAATGGGGTCGGTTCGCTGCTGAATTTGGTGCCGGTGCATATCACAAACAAGAACGGGCCTGGGCACAGTACAAAGTGACGCTGTCTTACGGCAAAGGATTCCAGAGCGCCTTGGGAAGCGGTTGGATCGCGATTGATGCCGCCATCGAAAACCGAACACATGATGACATCTATCGAAAGCTCGACCTGACAACAGGGCTTTCATCGGACAGGTTGATCAATCCCCTTATCCAAATCGAAACGGCCTACAGGTCTGGGCACTCGATATATTGGAAGGCACGCCCCTCGGTCATGATCCGAACCAAAGACAGTTCTACTACCTGGATTCTGGGGGTGGAAAGAAATGATGCCCGCAAAAACACGGGCATCAGACTAGCTTTGTGGAACGAATTCTAAGTCCAATCCGTTCCTACATTAATTCAGGCAGACGCCCGCACCGTCAGCGCTCCATCCTCAGGATTGCTGAAACCTCGCCCTTCAGACCCTCAGGCCAGCGTAATTGGATATCAGATCCATCCACCCCGTGCTCCAGCAGGACATAGGGGTGCGAATATTTGGTTGACCCAAGCGCTGTCTTCAAAGGTCCCAGAACGGTAACCGAGTCACAACTGCGCGCCTTGCCACCAAAGGGCAACCGATCCTCAGAAGACACCGTCCACGCCGTTGCAGCGGTGTTCTGTGCGTGCCGTACCCTCAGTGGATTTGCGGTTTTAGCAGTGACACCATGGAACGTATTGTTTTCAAACGTCACGTTCAAATGGGCTGTGTTGTTCAGATCAGCGAATGTCGTGTCCACGCGTTCGGCCCGGTCGATCCCACCGTTGATGGACCGGAATTTGTTCCCCGTCACGACAACGCCGTTCAGGAAATGCCCGGCGCCATAGGGACGAATGACAATGCTGCTGAACCAGGGAGCGACCTCGTTCGAGTAGAAGATATTGTCGGTAATGCTCATGGCGCTGAATGAGAAGCCAGCGGTGTAAACAGGGTCTGAATCCCGCTCATTTGTCCATTCGACAAAACAGTTATCGACATAGTTCTCGGCGATGGTCGAGCTGTTGTAAGTTCCGATCATGACCAATCCGGCCGAGCGCACCCCCTGAGCGATGCTGTCTCCCTGGAAAAAATGGTTGCCCAGGACCATGTTGTTGGTCCCTGCCAGCACTGCAAAATGCAGGAAACGAACCGCGCGATTGTGGCGCAACTTGATGTCATTGGCCGTTGAATTCAACGCAATCGACTTGCGATCCGAGACGTCAAAGGACTCTTCAGAAGACAGGAACTGACAATTATCGACCAACATGCCCTGACACCCTGTACCGATCGAGGTGATACCGCGATCCAAAGGTCGGCTGATAAAACAGTTCGTTATGGCAAATGTGCTGCCTGAAGGCGCAAGGCGGATTGCGCTACAGCGGCCATTGCATTGAAACTCGATCTCTTCCATTCCGAACTTGCGCAACGTGCTGAAACCGCTGAAATCAAGCAGATATTTGAAAGACAAAAAGGTAAATGTCTGCGTCCCGGATGCGTTGTAGATCGGCGCGTTCAAAGTGATCTCTCCCGCCCCCTCATCCTTGGACCGGACATAGATCTCGCGGCCAACACCGCTGCCCAGCACCAGCGCGCCGACAGGAATGTTGGCCACATTCGCAACATTGGTCAAACGCGTTGGGTCCGACGGGCTGTAGCTTGCCAGAGATGTGAATGTCTCGGTGTCCCAGGCCGAACTGCTTTGAACATCGAACTGGCCATTGCGGATGATCCGCCGTGTCGAAAACCCTGTTTGTTTGTTCGGAACCGCCGCTGCCATGTCAATCGGCTCACTCACCGAAATCTTGCGCCCGCCCAGATCCAGCGATTCATGATCCGAGTTGTTCAGCAAAGCCTGAAAGGCCTTTTTGAATGCCAGGTCCTCGGCGCCGAAGGCCGTGATATAGGCCGGCAGGTTAAAGTTCTTCGTCAGCAAGAGCATCTTGTCATCGGGCATTGTGACCATGCCCTCAAATTCCACCTCAGACGAGATCGTCGTGTTTTCCGTCAACAGGTAGGTGCCATCCGAGACAAAGACACGTCGTCCATTCGCCGCCTGATCAGCGGCGACAAACGCTGCTGTGTCATCCGCTACACCATCACCGACCGCCCCGAAATCACGGATATCGACCAGAGAGATCATGTCGCGCAGGAACACATTGGTGACATCCGTAATCTCGATATCGTCGATCCGGACCAAAGCGCCGTTGGTGCCTTCAATATCCAGCCCGAAATGCCCGTACAGGGCGGAAACACCCCAAGGCATATCCACACCCGTCCGTTGCCCCGCGCCCACAATCGCTGTGATTTCGTGCACTGTGCCATAGCCAGATAGCAGTGTTGCCGGGCCTTGCTCGACCACGCCCGTCACCTGAACATCACCTGCACCACCCGCCCAAGCGGCGATACGAACCTCGGGCAAGGGGCCGCTAATCGCTTTTATCCGGGCTTTGATCTGTAAGTAGCACCCCGGCAGCAGCGGTGTCTGACCCATATAGCGCAGCTGTTGTGTTGCGTTCACCTTCAGAATTTCCAGACATCCGCCAAAATCCGCGTCCGCCGGAACAAATACACCATTCCCCGATCCATGATAGGTTGGCGAACCCGGTGTTCCGTCACCACTTGACCATACGTTCAGACCGTTTGCGAAAGCAGGCGGCATGAACACGATGCCGTCGGTGATTGCCTTGTTCATAGAAATCCCTTTCCCATTCGCGCAGCGGCCAATCACCACGCGCATAAACCCAGTGTTCGGGGTCGGCCCCGAACGCAAAAGCCTGAGTATCGAAAAGGAATTAACCGCCGCTCATATCACCGTGACGGTGGTGTTGCGCTACGCCGCCGGATCCGAATTTCCCAAAAGCTGCACGCCGTTGATTTTCCAGCCCTGTCCCTGAGGGATCATCTCGTAGTCCAGAATGTGAATCTGCCCGTCGCCATCCGTGATCATCACCTTCTGCCACAACGCCCCTGAAATTTCGCGAAGTTCCAGAAACCGCACGTCCGCAGGCCGCCAGACCATCGGATAGCCACGCCGGACCATCACCCCGAAATTCTCAGGCGTTCCGAAAAGGCGCTGGATAGTGGGGCTGGCAAATGTAAAGGCGGTTGCGAAATCATCCACCTTGAACGCCTGTATCTGCCCCGCGATATTCGCCTCGATCTCGGCGTTTTGGGCAATGGCTCCGGATGCCAGTCCGGCACTCAAAGATACAGCAAGCAATAAACGACGCATGGGGCCACCTCCTGATCGAAGGATAGCCCCACACGCGATCAGGTCAAATCAGACCAGCTCTCCGGCCAGCGCCTTGTCGATCAGCGCAATGGTTTCCGGCACGCCGTAAAGCGCAATAAACCCGCCAAATCGCGGCCCCTGGGATGCGCCCAACAACACCTCGTAGAGCGCGGTGAACCAGCCCCGCATAGGGTCAAACCGCTCGCGCCCGACAGAGTAGACCACCGATTGCAGCGCCTCATCCTCGATCGGTCCGTCATATGCCGCCAGCTCTGCTTTCAACGCCTCCAGCGCTTCGCGCTCTTGATCCGTCGGCGCCCGGTGCTGGCGGGTGGGCTTGACGAAATCGTCAAAGTAGCGGACCGCAAAGCCCGCCGCCTGATCCAGATCAGGATGCGTCTCAGCCGTGGCCTCAGGCGCATAGCGACGGATGAACCCCCACAGCGCCTCTTTGTCCTCGGCCCCGGAAACCGAAGCAAGATTCAGCAACATCGCAAAGGGCACCATCAGCGTCGATTCAGGAACCTCTCCACCGTGGATATGCCACACCGGATTGTTCAACTGCGCCTTCAACTCTTGCCCCGGATAGGCCCGCAGTTGCTGATGATATTCATCATAGGCCTTGGGGATCACATCAAAATGCATGCGCTTGGCGGTCTTGGGCTTTTGATACATAAAATACGCAAGACTCTCAGTCGGTGCATAGGTCAGCCATTCGTCGATCGAGACGCCATTGCCCGAAGATTTCGAAATCTTCTGACCGTTCTCATCCAAAAACAGCTCATAGCTGAAATGCTCTGGCGCACGGCCACCCAACGCCCGGCAGATCGCGTCATAGATCTTTTCGTTGGTGGCATGTTCCTTGCCGTACATTTCAAAATCGACGCCCAGCGCGGCCCAGCGCGCACCGAAATCCGGCTTCCACTGCAGCTTTACGTTGCCCCCCGTGACCGGCAGCGTCCATTCCTTGCCGTCGTCGTCATCAAAGGTGACGGTATAGGTCTCGGCGCAGACCTTTTTCATCGGCACGTACAGAACCCGACCTGTTTCGGGGTGGATCGGCAGGAAGATCGAATAGGTCTGCTGCCGCTCTTCTCGCAGGCTTTTCAACATGATGGCCATTACGGCATCATAGTTGTCGACCGCCCGCTTCAGAATCTCGTCAAACTGACCCGAGCGATAGAAGTCGCGCGCCGAATAGAAATCATACTCGAACCCAAAAGTGTCGAGGAACCGGCGTAACATTGCGTTGTTGTATTCGCCAAAGCTTGGGTATTCGCCGAACGGATCAGGGACCGAAGTCAGAGGACGCTGCAAATGCTCTTCAAGCGCTTCGGGATTCGGCACGTTGCCGGGCACTTTGCGCATACCGTCCAAATCGTCCGAGAAACAGATCAGCTTGGTCGGAATATCCGACAGCGCCTCAAACGCACGCTTGACCATGGTGGTCCGCGCCACCTCGCCAAATGTCCCGATATGCGGCAAGCCGGACGGGCCATAGCCCGTCTCGAACAACACATACCCCTTGTCCGGAGCCCCTTTCTGATAGCGTTTGAGCAACCGGCGCGCCTCTTCAAAAGGCCAGGCCTTGGACGACATCGCGGTTTCACGCAGTTCAGACATTTTCTTTAAGCTCCATCGGGAAAACAGCGTCGGCTTTCGTTTGCCGCCGACCGACCCCTCCTATTGTGCCGGTGCAGCATGAGTCAATAAAGCAAGCTGTTTTTCCTGTCTGGAAACTGGCCTCAGACGACTAACTGATCCAACTTGGCCGCCCAGATGAAATCATTCTCACTAAGGCCGTCAATTTCGTGGGTCGTCAGCTGAACATCCACATATCCCCATCCAAATCTGATGTCGGGATGATGCCCTTGCTGATCGGCCAGCCAGGCGCAAAGGTTTGCCAGATAGGTCGCCTTGGCAAAGCCTTTGAATTTGAAATGACGGCTGAGAGTTTTTGCATCCGCATCCAGCGACCAATCGGAGGTCAACTGGGCCAGATGCGCGCTTGCCGCATCACGGTTCAAAGCTGGAATGCCGCCGGAACAAGGGGCACAGGTCCGATCCGATAGGGTGCAGGTTTGTTCTGATGTGGTCATGTCCAGCTTACTCCGCCGCTGTTGCCTTTTCGGGAAACTTATTCGGCAACAGGCCCAGTGATTGCGCCTTATGCACATCCGCCAGCAAATCCCGATCGGCGGCAGCAAACAGTTCCTCGGGGTCGTCCAGCACGAAATAGCCCATCTGGTGCATATCAATCCGGTAGGGCGTGCGCAGGATCGTCAGAACGTCAAAGGGATCGCGGTCGGGTATTTCGCTTTCCACCGCGTAGACAAGTTCGGTCGGGGATGAGGCAAGCCCCGATCCCAGCGCCTTGATCACCCCATCCTGACGCCGCAGGCCAAATTCGATCGAGAACCAATACAGCCGGATCAGCCAGGCATAGTCTTTTTCACCGGCCTGCACCCCCGCCAATCCGATAGCGTGGCTGAAGGCGGCAAATCGCGTATCGCTCAGCAGTGGGGTATGGCCGAAAATCTCATGAAAGATGTCAGGCTCTTCGATGTAATCGAAATCCTCGCGGGACCGGATGAACGAGGCCGCCGGGAAAACCCGGTCGGCCAACATGCCAAAGAAAGTCTTGAACCCGATCAGCGCGGGTACAGGCTGCACTTTCCAGCCTGTCATATCCAGAAGCCTCTCAGAAATATCAGCGCATGATGGAACACGGGTTTTCGGAAGCTCCAGCCGGTCCAGCCCCGCAAGATAATCACGCGCCATATAGCGCTGTACGTTCTCTTGCTGAGCGGCATAAAGATCAGCCCAGACAGCATCCTCTTCGTCGGTATATGTGATGTGACCATTGGCATTGGCCACCTTGGCGACGTATTTGGTCGACTTTGGCATGAAGGCTCCTCCTGAAACGAGTATAGCCAGCCATCGTGAAAAATTTCATTTGAATGTTTTTCAGAATCAAACAATATGACCTAAACATTTCACGAACCCAAAAGATATGACGCAAACGCTTCAAAACGCGGATATCGCTATCCTGCAAGAGCTTCAGACCGATGGCCGTCTGTCTATGCAAGAGCTCGCGGATCGCACCGGCCTGTCTGCCTCGCAATGTTGGCGGCGGGTTCGCGATCTCGAAGCTGCCGGGGTTGTGGCGGGCTATACCGCTCGTGTGCCCGCCAAATCCGTCGGCCTGAACGCAATAGCCTATGTTCATGTTGCGCTGCGCGATCATCAGGAAGACAGCATCACTTCGTTTTTGCGGCTGGTTGAGACCGAGGCTCAGATTGTCGAGTGCGCCTCAATCACCGGGGATCATGACTTCATTCTGAAAGTCTATTCGAAAACACCCGAAGATCTTGAGGCGTTCATCATGCAAAGGCTGTTGAAATCGGGGTTAGTCCGCGACACTCGCAGCAATTTTGTACTGCGGCAGACGAAAACACGTGGCCCTTTGCCCATTCTTTGATCTATCGCTCCAAAATCCGTTGAACCTATTCCCTGCCCCACCTATCGTGCGGGATCAGAACAGTTCAATCAGGACACCCCTATGACCAACCAAGTGCCACACCCGATGTCTCCTCAAGATTGCCTCGTGGCGATTATGGTTGCGATCTCTGCATCAGATGAGACCATCCGCACCGCCGAGCTGGTCAAGATCGAGGGCGCGGTCAACATGCTGCCTGTCTTTGCAGAATATGACATCGACCGGATGTATCGCGTTTCCCAGATCGTCTTCGATCTGTTTGAACAAGAAGATGGTCTGGATGCCCTGTTTGGACTGATCCGCGACAACCTGCCCGAACGCCTGAACGAAACCTCCTATGCGCTTGCATGTGATGTTGCGGCTGCAGATGGTACGCTGGCAGAATCCGAATTGCGGCTGCTCGAGGAAATCCGTTACGAGTTGGACATCGACCGTTTGCATGCTGCTGCCATCGAGCGCGGCGCGCGGGCACGGCACACGACCTGACGTCAGCTGCTGCCGGCCAGCTTCCCCCACCTTTCGATCAGTGCGCGCTGCAATTTGCGCGACCTGTTATTCCAGCTCCGCCCGCCTTCGGGCCGTTCACGATACGCTCGGGGGATCGTTGCGCGATGCTCTATGTCGGCCGTGAATATTGCAAAGGCCAGCTCTGCCCCATCCGGTGAGGTTATGAACCCACCCAGGCCCGAGACAAAGTTCAGGGTTCCGGTTTTCGCATTCACTCTGATCGGATGATCCTTGACCGGCCGCCCCTGACTGTCGGCAAGGGTAAATTTCTTCAGCAAAGGCCGGAGGTCTCCGGCTTTCTGCGCCGCCAGCAGCGCGACCACCAAATCCTCGGGCGCTACGCGTGAATCGCCCCCAAGCCCTGAATGATCGACCATCGCAACCCCGGTCACACCATAGGTCTCTGTGGCCCATCTGTTCATCTCGGCGGCTGACTCCGCCAAAGTCTGCGGTCGCGTACCGCGCACCCTCGAGGCAGCGAGCCCTACCATCTCGGCAGTAAGATTGGTCGAGTATTTCAGCATGCCCCGCAAGATGCTCTCGAGTGGGTCGCTTTGATGAATGACCAAAGGGGTTCCATTCGGCATCTGCCGCGTGACCTGCGTCCGCCCCAGCACAATTCCGTTGGATCGGGCCAATGTTCTGAAAACGTCACCTGCATAAAGCGCGGGCTTGCGGACAGGCAGCCACCGCGCCCCATCGCTACCTAACGCGCCTTTGGCAACAGTCCACCGGTCCTGACGGGCGCTGGGTTCGTAGGTATAGATCGGCAGGTTGCGGCCCTCGACCTTCATGGACGCCACTTCCACTGCAGGGGTATAGCGCGTGCTTCGGGCATCCATGGTCACGTCATAGCTGGCGCCCTGCTTTTTCCACTCGAAATGCACGCGATTGAAATTCAGAGAAATGCCGCTGATCGCAGGGCTGTACCCCAAATGATCTGGCTGCCCCGGATCAATGCTGAACACGTAAGGCAACGCGCCATCATAAACTTTGAACGCGCCGCGAACCTCGGTGATTCCGGCCTCGCGCAAGTTTGCCGCCATCGTGGCCAGCGCATCCGTATCCAGCAATGGATCACCACCGCCAACAAGAACAAGATCGCCGTTCAATATGCCGTTTTCTATTGGCCCCTCGGCGACCAATGCAGTCTCAAACCTGTAATCGGCACCCAGCACATTCAGCGCATAGAGCGCGGTCAGAGCCTTGCCAACGCTCGCCGGAGGAAGGCTCCGGTCGCCACCATAGGTCTCAAGCACTACGCCTGTATTGGCGTCCGCTACGGCAAAGGCGACCTCGCCGCGCAGGTTCGCGGCATCGACCAAGCGCTCAACACCTACGATCGGCTCATTACGAAGCTGAGGCCGCAGTGACGTCAGCGGGGCCTCGGCCACAACAGCTACAGGGATCAGGGCCGCACCCAGCCCTGCAATAAATCCTCGTCGCGAATAACGATCATTCATGGGTCAATTAAAATCCCAGAGATCACAGGCAAACAACCTGAGATCCGAATTATGGGCCCACAGGGGCTATTCAGGCAACACCTTGTTGCCCCAAACCCCCTGAATGCGCAACTGGGTCGAACTGACATCCAGCATCGGCACATTCACAAAACACCACGCCGGGGCCTGTGCCCGGCCGAGTAAATGCCGCGCCTGCCCGTCAATCCGGTAGTCGGCATAGCGACGCGCCGCAGGGGACATACGTGCAGAGATGCGGTCTCCGGGACGGGCAACAACGCCAACCGGTACGGTTTCGATAATCGACTGCCAATCCTGCCACTTATGGAATTGCGCCAGGTTATCCGCGCCCATCAGCCAGACAAACCTGACCTGCGGATAAAGCTTTTTCAGGGCTGCGACAGTATTTGCCGTGGCGCGCGTGCCGGTCTGGGCCTCGATATCCGTCACCTCGACACGTGGATGCTGCATCACAGCTTGCGCTGCCTTCACCCGCCGCGCCAAAGGCGCAGGCCCGCGCTCTTTCAATGGATTGCCCGGAGACACCAGCCACCAAACCCGGTCCAGCCCAAAGGCCTTCATCGCCTCGCGCGTGACATGCACATGGCCTTGGTGCGGAGGATCAAACGACCCCCCGAACAACCCCACGACCTGCCCGGGCCGCACATATGGAATGTCACTGCGTTGCATCCCTTGCTGATGTTCAGAACTGAAGGGCGTTGTCAATCAATCGGCTGTACCGCATCACCAAGCCGCACCCGCCCGGGCCGAACAACCTCGGCACACCACCCGCCATGCCCACGCACGGCAGAATAGCCCCCCTTGCCCAGCGCCTCCTCCATCCGGCTGCAAGGGGCGCAGATGACTGTGAACCGCAAAACAGCCTCCCCCACCTGAACCTCGCGCTCTTTTAGGGCCGCCAGATTGATCCCCGACACCACCAAATTGCGCCGCAGTATTTCAGGCGCAACCGGCCCCTGCCCCAGATAAGACCCAATCGCCGCTAAATGCTCCTGCTGGATCAGCGTCACGGCCCGTTTGCCTGCACGGCTTCGGTCGCCATCGAGACCGTCGGCCGAAATCATCGCAGTTTCAACCAACTGCAACTCATCTCTTCGTGCAGGCCGCAATCCGATCCATTCGACACAACCCGACTGCGCCCAGTCGGAAATCAAGGCCTTCAAATCCGCCATTGCCAGTCCTCCCGCTTTATCCCTGTCCGAGCTACAGGCACCGATCGCGCCATACAAGAGCGGCAGTACCAACGCCTGCCGCTCTTAAGATCAGATCAACATTCCGGGGTCAGTGCGAATGCTTACCCTCCGGTTGCAGATACAAGCCCGGCGCGGGATGATCCAAGTCATGCGGATCCTGACCTTCGGCCGGAATTTCCACCCAATTGTGGCTGCCGTTGGCACATTCCTGAATGGTCGGGAAAAACAGCATCTGCTCTGCCGCAAGCGATCCATCCAGCTTGGCCCGGAATACAAACTCATCGTAATGATCATTCGACAATTCGCCGGTCCAGATAATCTCTTGCACACCCGATGTCAGGGTCGTGCCATAGTAGTCGTAGCTGTTGGCATAATCACCCGCGACGGTTTCGAGCTTCCAGCCGGGTTTGGGCATCGGCTTGACCGAAATCACACCTTCGGGGATGGCGATGCGCAGCTTTAGCGTTGCCTCGCCCTCGCAGCCATGGCCGACCCGCATCACCCCCTTGTAGAAGCTGCCCACCTGAGCTTCCTGCTGCTCCAGAGTTGCGTGCGCTTGCGCAGTCGTCCCTATTGCAGCCACGATCATCGCAGCCGATGTAAGTTTCACCAGTTTCATAAGGTATTTCCTTGTTTGACGTTCTGTTTCGTCCGGGGTCAACCCGGATTGAAGCTTCACACCATCCAAGGGGGTCCACGCGCAAAATATGCCGTTGTTGCGCCACGTGGCACCAACTCCACCCGAACTGGAATAAGAAGCGGCACACCCTCAGGGCACAAGGACGCAAGCACGAGAGGGCCACATAAGGTGACACCACTTTCAGCTAAGGTGCAAACCGGGCACCTGCTTTGATCGCCGTTCGGTTGACCGGTTCCACAAATGTCACCGGGGGCAAAGCCAAGCAGAATCGGTTCGGAATCTGCAGATACGGGACGGGTCAGATGCAGACTTGCCAAAATGACAAAGCCCAACGCTGCGAGCAGCGCCAATCCCGTTTTAAGTCGATCCAGCGTCGTCACTCTGGCTTGCCAATTCATATTTATCTTCCGCGACCGCTTAGTACCCCAGCCAGCTCAACGCAACGCCTTTTGAAAACAGCGCGTCGTATCAGGCAATCAAAATCAAACCCGCGATGCGATCCTGATTGCCCCTGCGCCCACGTTTCGCTATCACACCGCCCAACCCAATTTCCCCGACCCAGAGGACACACCATGGCCGCCTATCAATATGTCTACCACATGCAGGGTGTCTCCAAGACCTATCCCGGTGGCAAGAAGTGCTTTGAAAACATCCACCTGAGCTTCCTGCCCGGCGTGAAAATCGGTGTCGTCGGCGTCAACGGTGCTGGTAAATCGACGCTGATGAAGATCATGGCCGGTCTCGACAAAGACTTCACGGGTGAGGCTTGGGCGGCCGAAGGTGCCAAGGTCGGTTATCTGCCGCAAGAGCCGAAACTGGACGAAACCCTCAGCGTGCGCGAAAACGTCATGCTGGGCGTAGCCGAGAAAAAGGCGATCCTCGACCGCTATAACGAATTGGCGATGAACTACTCAGACGAAACCGCGGATGAGATGGCCAAGCTGCAGGACGAGATCGACAGCCAGAACCTCTGGGATCTCGACAGCCAGATCGACGTCAGCATGGAGGCCCTGCGCTGCCCGCCGGATGATGCCAATATCGCCAACCTCTCAGGCGGTGAAAACCGCCGCGTCGCGCTGTGCAAATTGCTGCTCGAAGCGCCCGACATGCTGCTGCTCGACGAGCCGACCAACCACCTGGATGCCGAAACAATCGCCTGGCTGCAACAGCACCTGATAGACTACAAGGGCACCATCCTGATCGTCACTCACGACCGGTATTTCCTCGACAGTATCACCGGCTGGATCCTCGAACTCGACCGGGGTCGTGGTCTGCCGTATGAGGGCAACTATTCCGCCTGGCTGGAACAAAAGGCCAAACGGCTGGAGCAGGAAGCCCGCGAGGACAAGTCTAAGCAAAAGACTCTGCAGCGCGAGTTGGACTGGATGCGCCAAGGCCAGAAGGCCCGTCAGGCCAAATCCAAAGCCCGGATCAACGCCTATAACGATCTGGCGGAACAGTCCGAGCGCGAAAAGCTGACCCGCGCACAGATCGTCATCCCCAACGGCCAGCGCCTTGGCGGTAAGGTGATCGAGGTCGAAGGCCTGTCCAAACACATGGGCGATAAGCAACTGATCGAGAACCTCGACTTTACCCTGCCCCCCGGCGGAATTGTCGGCGTCATCGGGCCCAACGGCGCCGGTAAATCGACCCTGTTCAAGATGCTTACTAGTCAAGAGCAGCCCGACGCAGGCACCATCACGCTTGGCGACACGGTTGAACTGTCCTATGTCGACCAGTCCCGCGATGACCTGAAGGACAACGACACCGTATGGGAGGCGATCACCGGCGGCGCCGAGATCATCCAGCTGGGCGACGCGCAGGTCAATTCCCGCGCCTATTGCTCCTCCTTCAACTTCAAGGGCGGTGACCAGCAGAAGAAGGTCTCTCTGCTGTCAGGCGGTGAGCGCAACCGCGTCCACATGGCCCGCCTGCTGAAAGAGGGCGGCAACGTCCTGCTGCTTGACGAACCGACCAACGATCTGGACGTCGAAACCCTGCGCGCGCTGGAAGACGCGCTGGTCGATTTCGCCGGCTGCGCCGTGGTCATCAGCCACGACCGTTTCTTCCTCGACCGGATCTGCACGCATATCCTGGCATTTGAGGGTGATGCCCATGTGGAGTGGTTCGAGGGTAACTTCGAGGATTACGAAGAGGACAAAAAGCGCCGTCTGGGCCCGGACGCGCTGGAGCCCAAGCGGTTGAAGCATAAGAAGTTTGCGCGGTAGAAAATGACTACTGGTCTTAACCCGTTCAAAGAAGAGTTTGTTTTATTAACACAAAAACTCAAACTTGAGCTGGAGACAGCCAGCCTAGTGAAGCATGCTGGGTTGAAAGGGGCGTACATTGAGGACGCCCTAGCCACGTTTCTTCGAGAAACTATCCCATCAAGGTATTCTGTTTCGACCAACCAAATAGTCGTCGATTGCGAGGGGCGAGAAAGCAATGAATGTGACATCGTCATTCATGACCGGAGAGACAATTACCGATACTTGAGACGCCACGTTCCCGTAGAAACAGTGTATGGGGTGATCGAAGTAAAGAAACATCTGGATGCAAGGCAAGCTAGGGACTTCAGAACAAAAGAAAAAGCTTTTCGTTCCCTGAACTACCGTGGTTATTATTCCAACTGTGTAGAAACCGACCTGAAGGCTCGGAGCTTTCACTTTTGCCCTCCTTCCTTCAACCTTTTTTCAATCAGCTCATCTTTCAGCAGTTTAGAAAGATACTGCGCTCAGGTTTTTACAGATCCATTTGGGAACAGCGCCTGGAAGAACCAGAAAGACTACAGCGATTCATTGACATATTATGAGTCGCTTTGTTGCAGTCTGGACATTGGCATAGCCAGAAACGCCGCGTTGAATGGAAATACTTTCTTGGCGGCAGACCCCACAAACAACTCAGAAATAAAGAAAAAGGCTGCGGGAAGTGAATACTCCGTTTCCGAGGTCACCGCACTGTTGATGTTCCTAACCTTCCTTGAACCAGTTCTCGAAAGCCGCGTACTTGTTACGCCGATCGATCATAGAAGCTACTCAGTGTTCCATGAAGAAATAAGCCTTGGGATCAAGCCAGACCTAGAAGAGTTTGCGAAGATCAAATGTCAAATTGAAGCTGTACCGCCGGAAAAATAACTCCCTTTTTGGTGGTCGCTCCCCATTAGCAGTTGTCAGGCGATAGTTTAAGAAAGCTGCTGATCCTCCACCAAAACGATACGGCCGTTTCCTCCCCCCTTGCCACGCCGCGAGCCCAGTGCCATATAGCGAATTGCTACCGTTTTTCTATTTCGACCCACTGTCTCCTTCTACGGCGTTCAGTCTATCGATACAGACGACGACGCCAGGCTGCCGCAACTCCGTGGGCAGCACCAGATAAGGAGAACACGGATATGCCTTCAGGCACCGTAAAATGGTTCAACACCACCAAAGGCTACGGCTTTATTGCACCCGAAGATGGCGGCAAAGACATCTTCGTTCACATCTCGGCCGTCGAACGCTCGGGCCTGACCGGTCTGGCCGACAACCAGAAAGTCACGTACGAGCTGCGCTCGGGTCGTGACGGTCGTGAAAGCGCCGACGACATCCAGCTGGCGTAAGCCGTTGTAAGGGCAGGGTTTTCCTCTGCCCTTTTCTATTTGCGCCTGAGCGACCACCTGTAAAAGTGTGTCCCGGCGATTACATCACAATTCAGTTACTCTTCCCCGACGATTGACCGGATCGGATATCATCCGGACACTATGGTCATGATTTTTCTGTTGTATTGAAGAGAGCTGATATGTTGACACGCCGTACATTCCTGACTGCAACAGTAGCAGCAAGCCTTGTTTCGACCGCCGCGTCGGCAAAGAAAGCCGTCGAATATGACCCCACTCCACAATTTGTTCGAATCAAAAAGCAATTCCTGCCAGGCCAGCTTCTGGTGGTTCCACGCTCGTTCTATCTGTACTTCGTAACAGAACCTCGCAAGGCAATCCGTTACGGGTGCGGGGTGGGCAAAGCCGGGCTGGAGTTCACCGGAACAGCGACCATAGACGTCAAAAAGGAGTGGCCCACCTGGCGCCCCACCAATGAAATGATCGAGCGTGAGCCAATTACATATGCTCGTTTCAAGGATAACGACTATGTGCAGCCTGGCGGTGACGGCAATCCGTTAGGTGCACGGGCGCTTTATCTGTTCCAGAACGGCGTTGACACTTATTTCCGAATTCACGGGACCACTCAGCCGCAGACCATAGGCCGTGCGGCCTCGAACGGATGTATACGCATGCTGAACACGCATGTCATCGACCTGTACCAGCGGGTGCCAATTGGAACAGTTGTGACGGTCGTCTGATCAATCTTCTGCTGATTTCACAAGTTCCAAAACCTTTGGTCCAAGGTCGTCAACGATGAGGGCCACACCACTGGCGTTGGGATGGATGCCATCTGCCTGCATGTGTTCCCGTACTTCTTCGGGGTTTCCTGCCGCAGTCAAACCTGTGAAAAAACTTGGCGCATATCCAGTCTGATATCGATCCGCCAGATCGGGGTAGATCGCATCAAATGCGGCTTTGTAATCTGGGCCGTAATTCCCCGGCGCCTGCATCCCGACTAACAACACGGCGACCTCAGCGCCATCTGCTGCTTTCAGGATCGTCTCAAGATTTGCGCGTGCAACTGCCGGATCAAGCCCTCGCAACAGATCGTTCCCGCCCAATGCGACGATCATCCCATCCACGTCGGGCGTCAGTGTCCAGTCCACACGCGCGGCCCCTCCGGCGGTGGTGTCCCCGGATACACCCGCATTGATCAGGCGCACATCCGCCCCGTGATCTTTCAACCAACGATCCAGCTGCGGAACAAATCCGTCTTGCTCGGGCAGGCCGTACCCTTGAGTCAAAGAATCCCCGAGAGCGGCAATCACTACGGTTTCTGCTGTGGCCGTAAAGCCGCAACACGTGATAAGCACCGGCATCAAAGCCTTGCGCACCATCTCAACTGCTCCATATCCCATTTGATTACCTCGGTTCGGACCAACCCATGATCGCAACTGTTCTATCGCTTGAAAATGCCGCTTTATCGCTGGATGGCAATGCCGGTCAGGTAGATATCCTGCACGACATCACGCTTTCCGTACATAAGGGCGAGACACTGGGTCTGATTGGGCCGTCCGGGTCAGGCAAATCGTCGTTACTGATGCTGATGGGCGGGCTGGAACAGGCGACGGGCGGCCAGGTAACCGCACTCGGGCAAAATCTGACCCGCATGAACGAAGACGAGCTCGCGCGATTCCGACGCAACAGCATGGGCGTTGTATTTCAGAATTTCCACCTGATCCCCACGATGACTGCCCTTGAGAACGTGGCCACACCGCTGGAGTTGGCCGGTCACAAAGATGCCTTTCAACGGGCCGAGGCCGAATTGGAGTCCGTAGGGCTGACGCATCGACGCGACCATTATTCGGCGCAGCTCTCCGGTGGAGAGCAGCAGCGCGTCGCGCTAGCCCGTGCCTCTGCCCCGCGACCACAGATCCTGCTGGCGGATGAGCCTACCGGCAATCTGGACGAAACAAACGGAGCCGCCATCATTGACCTGCTGCTTGGCCTGCGCGACAGGCATGGTGCTACTTTGGTTCTGGTGACCCATAGCCACAGCCTTGCGCGCAGATGTGACCGTGTTGTCCGGCTGCGCGATGGAAGGATTGCCGATGACACAAGGCAAGAGGCTGCCGAATGAGCCTGCGGATGGCCGGGCGGCTGGCGCGGCGGGAACTGCGCGGAGGTCTGCGCGGTTTTCGGGTGTTTCTGGCTTGTCTTGCACTTGGGGTCGCTGCCATTGCCGCTGTGGGTTCGGTCCGCCACGCCATCCAAACCGGACTGACGCAAGAAGGCGCGGCTCTGCTGGGCGGGGATGCACAGCTGGAATTCACCTATCGCTTTGCGGATGAGGCTGAGCGTGCATGGATGAACGACGCGGCCTTAGCCATCTCCGAAGTCGTCGATTTTCGGTCAATGGCAGTCGCGCAGCAGAATAGTGACCCACAGCGGGCGCTTACGCAGGTCAAATCCGTTGACGACTCCTATCCATTGTTGGGCAAGCCCATACTAGAGCCCCAGATGCCCCTGCGTGACGCCTTTACAGGCCAGCAAGGGGCGCCCGGTGCCGTAATGGCTGCCGCTCTGATCGACCGGCTTCAGCTATCCGTAGGGGATCGGTTTTCACTTGGAACTCAGGAATTTGTCCTGATGGCAGCCCTGATCCACGAACCGGACGGGGCGGCAGACGGGTTTGGATTGGGTCCGCGCACGCTGATCCGCACACAGGACTTGCTGAATTCCGGATTATTGGCACCGGGTACTCTGTTTTCCACCAAATACCGTCTGGATCTGCCGCCGGGGTCTGATCTTACAGCTCTTTCGGCGCAGGCAAGCGAAGCCCTTGAAGGCAGCGGAATGCGGTGGACCGATGCACGGAACGGTGCCCCCGGCATTTCAGAATTTGTTGCCCGGCTCAGCGCTTTTCTGGTTCTGGTTGGACTATCCGGGCTGGCTGTTGGCGGCATCGGCGTATCTGCAGCGGTGCGCGCCTATCTGGCGCAAAAGACTGAAACCATTGCTACCTTGCGTACTTTGGGTGCCGATCGGGCGACCGTGTTTCAGACTTATCTGATCCAAATCGGTATTCTCTCTGGCATCGGCATTTTTCTGGGCATCATATTGGGTGGATCGGTGCCTCTGCTGCTTGCGCCGCTGATCGAAACTCGCCTGCCTGTGCCCGCAGTGTTCTCGTTCTATCCGCAGCCTTTGGCTGAAGCCGCGCTTTACGGCGTGCTCACCGCCTTTTTATTCACACTCTGGCCCCTTGCCCGTACTGAAGAAATCCGTGCAGCCACCCTGTTTCGCGATGCGCTGTCTTCGGCGCGCTTCTTGCCTCGTGCAAAATATGTTCTGGCCACAGGCATCGGGCTTGCGGCGCTGATCAGCGCAGCCGCCTTTTTCAGCGGATCGACCCGCCTGACCCTTTGGACCAGCGGCGGGCTGGCCGGAGCGCTGGTTCTGCTTTCGATTGCAGCGATGGCGATCCGCAAACTGGCGCGCCTGACCACAAAACCCGCCCGAGGGAATCCTCCCCTGCGATGGGCCCTGTCGGCCATTTCCGATCCGCGCGAAGGGGCCGCATCGGTTGTCCTGTCGCTGGGGTTGGGCCTGTCGGTACTGGCCGCAGTCGGGCAAATCGACGGCACCCTGCGAAACGCGATTTCAGGAAACCTGCCCGATGTCGCCCCTTCTTATTTCTTCGTCGATATCCAGAAAGAGCAGATGCCCGGCTTTACCGAACGGCTGGAAAACGACCCTGCCGTAAGCCGGATCCAAAGCGCGCCCATGCTGCGCGGGATCATCACGCAGATTAACGGGCAGCCCGCGATTGAGGTCGCCGGGGACCACTGGGTACTGGAAGGCGACCGCGGGGTCACCTATTCCGACGCCCCGCCCTCGAACGCACGGGTCACCGCCGGGGAATGGTGGTCCGAGGACTATTCCGGAACGCCTCAGGTCAGCTTCGCCGCTGAAGAGGCCGAAGAGATGGGCCTGAAGCTGGGTGACCAACTGACCGTCAACATATTGGGGCGCGACATCACCGCAGAGCTCACCTCTCTGCGCGAGGTGGATTTCTCGACCGCCGGGATGGGTTTCATCATGTCCATGAACCCGTCGGCCCTGGCCGGCGCCCCGCATAGCTTCATTGCCACCGTCTATGCCGAAGAGCAGGCCGAAGCCGCGATCCTTCGTGATCTGGCGGGTAAATTCCCCAATATCACCGCAATCCGTGTCCGCGATGCGATTGACCGGGTCTCGGGTCTGCTGGCCGGGTTGGCCGCTGCGACGTCTTATGGGGCTGGTGTTTCGCTGCTAACCGGCTTTCTGGTCCTGATCGGCGCCGCGGCAGCGGGTGAACCAGCCCGGCGGTACGAGGCCGCAGTCCTGAAGACCATCGGCGCCGACCGTCGGCGCATATTGATCAGCTTTGCCCTTCGGGCTGTTCTGCTGGGGTCTGCCGCTGGAATTGTGGCCCTGATGGTGGGCATCCTCGGC
This sequence comes from Ruegeria sp. CDSB114, assembly GCF_059611025.1. Lineage (NCBI taxonomy): Bacteria > Pseudomonadati > Pseudomonadota > Alphaproteobacteria > Rhodobacterales > Roseobacteraceae > Ruegeria > Ruegeria sp. CDSB114. Next base: position 225,846 of record NZ_JBXWOT010000002.1, on the reverse strand, counting down.
GGCTGGGCGGTTGCGACATATATTTTCGACACCAGCTTTGACGTCATCTGGCCATCTGCCATCGGCATCGTATTGGCCGGGATCATCGTCACGCTGGGCGCGGGGTTGATCTTTGCCTTGAAACCCCTTGCCGTTCGCCCGGCGCGCATCTTGCGCGCCAGCGACTGAGTTTATCGGACGCAGGCGACAGGCTGCAAAATCGTCAGCAGATTTGCATTGTCACACACCAGCGAATCCAGCGTGATTTCGTCTAGCGAGGCATAAAAGACCTCGGCCGCGTCCCGCAGCGCAAGGCGCAGCCGGCAGGCGTTGGTGAGCGGGCATGTATTGTCGGCATCCGCAAAGCACTCAGCAATCGGCAAGTCGCCCTCGATATGTCGAAAAACCGAACCGATCCGTATCTGATCAGCAGATCTAGCGAGTACCATACCACCATTGCGACCGCGATGAGTGCTCAGATAATCTAACTGGCTGAGTTGGTTGATCACCTGCGCCAAGTGGTTTTCTGAGATATTGCAGGTCTTTGCGATCTCGGATTTGGTCACCAACCTGTCTGGATTTGCTGCACAATACATCAGTAGGCGCACAGCAATATTTGTCCGCTTGGTTATCCGCATGTTTGCCTCCCTAAGTTCAACATGCTGCCTTATTGCATGTTGGGCAAAAAAGCGGTTTGACATACATCAATTCCCGGTCAGAAGTGATCCCGCATGGCAGACCCCTATTTCTTTGGCTACGGCAGCCTCGTGAACCTCGCGACCCACGATTTCCCCGACCCGCATCCCGCGCGGTTGAAGGGATGGCGGCGGGCCTGGCGGCATACCGATTTGCGCCCGGTCGCTTTCCTGACCGCCATTCCGGATCCCACTTCTGAAATCGACGGCATGATTGCCCATGTCCCGGGCAATGACTGGGACGCGCTGGATCAACGTGAGTGGGCCTACGACCGCGTTCCAGCGACTAAGGCCGTCACCCATTCTCTGCCACACGAGGTTGAGATCGCTGTTTATGCCGTACCTGATGACCGTCAATCCGCGGCCAGCCGGCGCCACCCCCTGCTGATGAGCTATATCGATGTGGTTGTGCAGGGCTATTTGCGTGCGTTCGGGTCCGAGGGCGCCGATCGCTTTTTTGCCACCACTGATGGCTGGGACGCCCCGATCCTGAATGACCGGGCAGAGCCGCGGTATCCGCGCCACCAGGCATTGAAACCGGATGAGACTTGTTTTGTGGATGATCGGCTGAAGCGAATAGCAGCCCAGATCGTAGAGACCTAATAGAAAAATGGCGCCGCCAGCAGACCACGCCTTATCACAATCTAAGGCACTAAGATCAGCCGCGCGCGCGGATCACCTGCAGAAGGGGCAACAGGGTGGCCATCTCAGGGCCGCGCTCCATCCCTGTCAGTGCCTTGCGTAAAGGCATGAACAGACTCTTGCCCTTGCGGCCTGTCGCGTCTTTCACCGCGCTGGTCCACTGCCCCCAGGTCTCGCCGTCGAACGGGCCTTCTGGCAACAACGCCACGGCCTCGGTGATGAACTCTCGGTCTTCATCGGCAATAAGAGGTTCGGCACCGTTACGGCACAGCTCCCACCAGCCCTTGAGGTCTGCCAGAGTGGTGATGTTCTCGCGCGCCATGGCCCAGAACGGTTCCGCCAGATCGGCCGGAACGCCCGCATCTGCCACAGCACCCGCAACCTCGGACAAAGGCAAAGACTGCAGGTGTTTCGCCGTCAGCGGAAACAGGTCCTGAACGTCAAACTTGGTCGGTGCGGCACCAAAACGACCAATGTCAAATCCATCGATCAGCTCGGCCATCTCTGTCCGCAACTCAACCGGGTCGGATGAGCCCAGACGCGCCATCAAGCTGAGCAATGCTAACGGCTGTACGCCCTGCTCGCGCAGATCACGCAGAGCCAGCGTGCCCAGTCGCTTAGACAGCGCCTCGCCCTGGGGGCCGGTCAGCAGAGAATGATGTGCAAAACGCGGGCAAGTACCACCCAGCGCTTGGATGATCTGAATCTGCGTCGCGGTATTGGTCACATGGTCCGAGCCACGCACCACATCGGTCACACCCATTTCGGTATCATCGACCACCGACGCAATCGTGTACAGAACCTGACCGTCGCCCCGGATCAGTACTGGATCCGACACCGAGGATGCATCAATCGAGATATCGCCTAGAATACCGTCGGTCCACTCGATCCGTTCATGATCCAGCCTAAAGCGCCAGACACCGTTGCCACGTTCTGCCCGCAGCGCGTCTTTCTCGGCGTCGTTAAGGTTCAATGCTGCGCGGTCATAAACCGGCGGCTTGCCCATGTTCAGTTGTTTCTTGCGCTTGAGGTCCAGCTCGGTCGGGGTTTCGAAGGCTTCATAGAACCGGCCCATCTCGCGCAGCTTGTCGGCTGCCTCGGCATAGCGGTCCAGACGCTCGGACTGTCGTTCGACCCGGTCCCAATGCAGGCCCAGCCACTCGAGGTCCTGCTTGATGGCATCGACATATTCTTCCTTCGATCGCTCGGGGTCTGTGTCGTCGATACGCAGGATGAACGTGCCGCCAGCCTTGCGGGCAATCAGGTAGTTCATCAGCGCTGTGCGCAGGTTGCCCACATGGATGTAACCGGTGGGTGACGGGGCGAAACGGGTGGTTGTCATAGGAGTCTCCTGTTGGCGCGGCTCTTCTCACAGGATGGGCAAATTGTCCAGCCACCGCACCGGTTCACGCCAACGTCAGGTGGCAATCCTCGGGCGATACCCTATCTTCAAAGTGCTGGCACACACAGGGAGATCTCAAAATGACCGTTACACTGACTCGTAGGGCCGCACTGGGCGCGGCGGCAGCATTGCCTTTTGCATCAGCTGCTACCCCCATCCTGGCTGCAGCAAGCGATACCAAAGCGAATTCAACCATCGCGAAATCGTTCCAGTTGGGCGATTTCACCGTAACAACTCTGCTGGATGGCAGCCTGCCGCGCGATGGCGCCAAAGAGATTTTCGGCGGCGGTGCCACGGATGAGGAATTTGCAAACGTATCGGCCCAGAATTTTATTCCTGCCGATAAAGCCCAGTTCTTTTTCACACCAACGCTGGTCAATACCGGGTCTGAACTTGTGCTGTTTGATACTGGCCTTGGGCAAGGCGGCATTCAGGCGGCACTGGCAGATGCAGGCGTGAGCCCGGATCAAATCGACGTCGTCGTCATCACCCATATGCACCCTGACCATATTGGCGGCATGACCACAAATGACGCGCCGACTTTCCCGAATGCGCGCTATGTCACCGCATCATCCGAGTATGACTTTTGGGCCGCGCAGGATTCCGGCAATCGGGTCGGCGATCTGGTCGCCGCCAAAGTGACCCCAATGGCCGAAAAGATGACCTTTGTCGGCGATGGCGGCGAGGTTCTGTCCGGAATAACCGCCGTTTCAGCGCATGGGCATACCCCCGGACACACGGTCTTTCATCTGGAAAGCAACGGTCAACGTCTGGTGCTGACGGCCGATCTGGCCAATCACTATGTCTGGTCCTTCGCCCAACCCGAGTGGGAGGTGAAATTCGACATGGACAAAGCCGCAGCCGCCGCTTCTCGTCGTAATGTGTTGGGGATGCTGGCAGCAGACAAAATCCCGATGATCGGATATCACATGCCCTTCCCCGCAGCCGGTTACGTCGAGACGCGCGGCGATGGGTTCCGGTTTGTCCCGGTCAGCTATCAGATGATGGGTTAACGTTTAAAACCCTGGGTCCGGCCGAATTTTCGACCCGTCCGTAAAGCGGGACAGGCGGAAATCGGCCGGATTAACACAGGGGGCATTGCCCGAGACCAGATCAGCCATCAGCCGCCCGGCACCGGGCCCGATCCCGAAACCATGCCCCGAAAACCCCGTCGAGATGAACAGGCCCGGCCTGTGGTCCACGTGCGAGATGATCGGGATCGCATCCGGCGTTACATCAATCATCCCTGCCCAACTCTGAACGATTTCAGCCTGCTTTAGCGCGGGAATACCACTGATTGCGCTTTTCCAAGCCCGCCGCAACGCCCGGCGCGATGGTTCGGGATCCAGAGTGCGGCAAAGTTCGAACGGTGTCACATCCGTGGGCAACCACCTCCGATCTTGTCGCGCCTCTTCGGCCCACCGCTTCGACACCCGAAACCGCAGCGACCGCCACTCCTGACGAAACGCAGGAAGAAATTGCCACGCCAGACGAAGGCTATCCGGCACGATATCAACGGTGTTTTCGTGCCCGGACGCAATCGTATACCCTCCGTCGTCCCGCTTGCGTATTGCAAAATCGTCCGACCACAAGGCGGCCTCAGGACCGGAAACCGGAGAGGTTCGGAATACGGTGTTCAGCACCTTCAGTTGTGGAAAATCAACTCCGGCATTCCCTGCAAACAAGCGCGACCACGCACCGCCCGCCAGTACGACATTGCCGCAGGCCACGCGACCGCGTTCTGTGAAGACACCGACGACACGGTCCGCCTCTGTATCCAGACAGCGCACTGCACAGTTGGTCATCAACAGGGCCCCCCGGTCACGCGCAGCTTCGGCGATTGCGGGTGCAGCCCATTGCGGTTCCGCCCTACCGTCTTGCGGCATAAACAATGCGCAATCCAACCCCGTCTGATGGTCTGGCATAAGTTCCGCCAACAGAGCCCCGGACACCATCCTTGCCCCAGTATTCAACCCCTCCACATGGCGAAGCCAGCGTTCAAGATTGCCCTGTTCCCGCTTGCCAGAGGCGCCGAACAGGATACCGGCCTGTGTGAAACCTGTCTTGCGCCCGGTGCGTTGATCGAGCTGCGCCCAGATACGCTGTGATTCCTGCATCAGCGGGATTTCCCGAGGATCGCGCATACCCAAACGCACCCATCCCCAGTTCCGTGAACTCTGCTCGGAGGCAATTTGTCCCTTTTCGCACAGAAGGACAGACATTCCCCGCTCTGACAGTTCGAGGGCAGTTGAAGCCCCAATAATTCCTCCACCAATGACAACAACATCAACGGCTTTTGGCAGCTTTAGATCGGGTTCAACAGCATTAGGCTTGGGGCCAGGCATCAACCGCTCATAATTCATTGCACGGACCGCAATGAAGGCGCGGGATCAGGACAGACGCAACAGAAGAAACTTCGCTTCAATGACTATTGCTCAGGCCTGTGACCATTCGGCCAACGTGGCAAGCCAGCGCATCTAATTCAGGATTTTGAAAACTTCAGGCCGCGCCGCACAATTCAGCCAGTTTCTGACGCAAAGAGGTAGCGATACCGCCTTCCGGCACCTCGGCTTCTGTTTCCAGAAACTGCGCGCCGGGGCCTACCGTCGTGGATTCCTCTTTGGGCACCTCTTCATTCAACAAATTGGCAATGGCAGCATCTACCTTTGCCTCATCCAGAGACCGACCTTCGGATTGCATAGACCGCCATTTTGGCGGTGAATGAAGCGGTTTATCGTATTCATCGTACATAATGGCACCAAATCGTTAACTCAGACATCCAATTTCGGACGCGTCGCTAAAGACCGAAGGGAAAGCTCATTAACACCTATTTCCCACAATGCGTCGCATCCGCCCCACATGGGGCAACAATCAAGCTAAAATGTGGCAAAAAAAAGACCGGGTATCAAGGGGGGCTCGGAAACGCCCAAGAGAATCTAAGCCACTGCACTCAAAAATAAAAACAGTTCCAGAAGCAAGCGGTTATTGCCCATAAAATGGAAACAGTTTTCGCGTCAAAATGGTGATTCCTGTAAGGCGTCAGGTCCTGTCGCGCCAACGATTCACGATAGGATACCTGCGATCCAGCCAGAATGCCCGCTTGGTCAAACGTGTCCCCGGGGCGGACTGAAACCGTTTGTATTCGCTGATATAGACCAAATGTTCGATCCGGCGCGCAACGGCTTCTTCGAACCCGGCGGCCACGCAATCCGCGATCGACCCATCCTGATCAACCAATATATCTAGAATGGCGTCCAGAACCGGATAATCCGGCAGGCTGTCACTGTCCTTCTGGTCTTCGCGCAACTCGGCACTAGGAGGTTTGTCGATGACCGAGGGTCGGATGACCTCACCCTCGGGGCCTTTCATCCAGCCGCGATGATTGGCATTGCGCCAGCGACAGGTCTCGAACACGCGGGTTTTGTACAGGTCTTTGATCGGATTATAACCACCGTTCATATCCCCATAGATCGTGGAATATCCAACGGCGACTTCGGATTTGTTGCCTGTGGTCAGCAGCATCTCGCCGAACTTGTTCGACAGGGCCATCAGCAACAGCCCCCGCAGGCGGGACTGGATGTTTTCTTCGGTCAGATCTTCGTCTCGCCCGGCAAACAATGGGGCAAGCGTATCCGTGATCGCCGCGCGCCCCTGTGCGATAGGGACGAAATCATAGTGAACACCCAACGCCTTAGCCACCGCTTCGGCATCATCCAAAGAATCCTGGCTGGTATATTCCGACGGCAACATCACGCAGCGAACATTTTCAGCGCCAATCGCATCAACCGCTATTGCCGCGACAAGGGCTGAATCAACGCCGCCAGACAGACCCAGAACAACCTTTTTGAACCCGGTTTTGGCCATGTAATCACGCAGAGACTGGACCATCGCGCGATAGTCCTGCTCCCAAGCATCTGGCTGCGGCACAATCTCTTCCGGAATTATGCGCCAACCTGCGTCGCCGCGTTCAAGATCCACATGCGCTATCGCTTCGTCGAACACAGGCATACGGAATGCCAGTTCTCCGCCTGGATTCAACCCGAAGGTCGCCCCGTCAAAGACCTGATCGTCCTGCCCCCCGACCATGTTCAGGTAAATCAGCGGCAATCCGGTCTCAACCACGCGCGCCACCATATGGTTCAGGCGCACATCATATTTGTTTCGGAAATAAGGCGAGCCGTTGGGGATCAACAGAAATTCGGCTCCTGTCTCCTCCAGCGTCTCGGCAACATCCGGATGCCAGCTGTCTTCGCAGATTGGGCTGCCGATCCGAGAGTTGCCAACCGAATAGGGACCGCCCAGCGGGCCGGAATCATACAGGCGCACTTCGTCAAAGACTGTCTCATTCGGCAGGTGATGTTTCAGCACTTTACTGCTGATCCTGCCGTTCTTGAGGATGAGATAGGCGTTATACAGCCGGTCATCTTCGAACCACGGCCCGCCGATCGCAATCGCAGGTCCATCGGCGCAACGTTCCGCAAGCGCCTTAACAGCTTTCATTGCGGCTTTGTGGAACGCGGGCTTGATCACAAGGTCCTGCGTATTATAGCCGGTGATGAACATCTCGGGGAAAGCAACAAGTTGGGCACCGGCCTCGCGCGCCTGCTCCCACGCAGAAAAAGCCTTGGCCGCATTGCCTTCCAAATCCCCGACAATGGGATTGAGTTGCGCCAGAGTGATACGGAAACGGTCGGCCATACTGCCCTCTTGCCCTCGTCTGTCCTATTGCCATTTACCAGATCGCACCGCGAGTGAAAGACCAATAAGGCAAAAGCCGTTGCCCTGCCTGCGTCGGTATCCTAGTTTTGCGCAAAAGCACGATGCTCGCGCAGACAGGACCAAACATGAACGTTTTTCGCACTTCAATCGCCGCAGTTGCATTGACCCTGTCAGCGCTGACCGCCTTCGCGCAGAACGATCAGGTAGTCGTGGCCGATGACGAAGTGGGCGGCGTATACGAAGGCACGTTCCTAAATGGCCTGCGGCACGGAACCGGCACCTACCAGTTGCCGGATGGTTTCGAATACGAAGGCGAATGGATCGAAGGCGAAATTCAGGGCCAGGGTATTGCGCGCTATGCTAACGGGTCGATCTATCAGGGCGCCTTTGCCAACGGTCAACCCGAAGGGTTCGGAACGATCATCTATGCTGATGGTGGCAGCTATGAAGGGGAATGGGCCGATGGCTCGTTCAACGGCCAAGGAGTCGCCGTCTATGCCAACGGAGCGAAATACGAAGGTGGGTTCAAGAATGCCCGGCACCACGGCAAAGGCACTCTGACCGACCCGACCGGAGAGGTGTACGAGGGCGACTGGGTCGACGGGGTCAAGCAGGGCAAAGGCAAGATAACCTCAGCCAAAGGCAACGTGTATGAGGGCGATATCAAAGACGGCAAGCGTCATGGCACAGGTAGCCTGACGCGGCCGGAAGGTATGAGTTATACGGGTGACTGGTCCGAAAATCGCATGACCGGAAAAGGCCGTCTACTGCAAGCCAATGGCGATTTGTATGAAGGCGATTTTTTTGATGGGCGCCGACAAGGCAAGGGCAAGGCAACCTATGCCAGTGGCGCCATCTACGAAGGTGACTATCACGATGATCGCCGCCACGGCAAAGGCCGTTTTCTGGGCACGGACGGGTTCGACTATACTGGTGAATGGAAAGACGGCCAGATTGAGGGCCTCGGAGAGTTGACCTATCCTGACGGTTCGACCTATGTCGGTGATTTCAGTGCAGACCTGCCCCATGGCAAAGGAATGCACACCTATCCTGATGGCCTGATTTACGACGGCGACTGGATCGCCGGAGTCTTCGAGGGTCAGGGCAAGGCCACTTACCCGAACGGCGCCATCTACGATGGGCAGTTCAAGAACGGTCTGAACCACGGCACCGGTGTTCTGACATTTGCAAACGGGTACAAATATGAAGGCGATTGGGTCGACGGCGCGCGCCAGGGCGAGGGCAAAGCCAGCTTCCCGGACGGAACGACTTACAAGGGCGAGTTCAAAGATGGGCAGCGCCACGGGCAAGGATCGATAACCACACCGCGCGGCTTCACCTATACGGGCGGTTGGGTCGAGGGGAAGATCAGCGGCACCGGAACCGCTACCTATGCGACTGGCGACGTGTACGAAGGTGGGTTTTTGGGCAACAAACGCCACGGTGACGGCACGATGCGCTATGCAGACGGCAAAGAAGAAACCGGCGTCTGGGAAAACGGTGTTCTGCCGGGTGAAAACACCAGCGAGCCGCAGGAGAGTGCTCCGGCAGACGACAGCGCGACAACGGCAACCAGCCCTGCCTCTGACGGTTAGCGGGTCTCACCACGGCACAGGTTTTCCAGCCCAGTCGAAGAACCCGCCAGTGTCTGCGGGCACAAGCGCCCTGGCGACGCTCAGCAGGTTTCGCGCGGCTTCATCCGATTCAACGGTCGGGTGTCGCCCAACATATTTGCGCGTGAATTCTGTACGCACTGTACCCGGATGCAGAGCCACACAGATCGCCTGTTTGTGCGTGCGGGCCAGCTCAATCGCGGATGTGCGCACAATCTGATTGGCCGCAGCTTTTGAGGCCCGATAGCTGATCCATCCCCCCAGCTGATTATCTCCGATTGATCCGACGCGGGCGGACAACACCGCCACGACAGATCGCCTACCCCGTGGTAGCAGCCGCGCAGCGTGTGACAGCACAAGGGCCGGACCAACCGCATTCAGGGCAAACTGGTCCATCATTGCCTGCGCTGAAATTGATCTGATGGACTTCTCCGGCTGTGCACCATTGATTTCCAAAGCACCCGTCGCAATGAAGATCATGTCAAACGGGCATTGCAATGCTTCCAGAGCCGGGCCGACGGCTTCGACATTCGTGAGGTCGAAACCATCTGCAGAACGCGACAAGGTGGTTACGTCTACGGATTGCATGGTCAACTGCCTTTGCAGCGCGGCACCGATACCACCCGAGGCACCTATGATGAGAGCTTTCTCCATTCCGGATCAACTAGCGGTCTTCATTCGGCAATCAACCGTCACGGTTCGTGCAGGTTTTGACGTCTGCATGAAATTCCTACTTTTCATTCCCCGCATGCGCTGTATAAGCTCAACCCCATGATCAACCGCGCAGATATCCTTGTTGCCGACACCGCCCCCTGCGGTGCGTCTCTGCGTGGCCTACTGATCCTAATCCGCCTCTGAGCGTGCCACCCGGCGCGCCCGCTCAGAGGAGGACGCCCGCGCGCCATAGGCTTTAGGACAGAAGAAGAAAGAGAATCCCATGACCAATGTGACCGACCAAGACCGCGTCTTGATCTTTGACACCACTTTGCGCGACGGCGAGCAGAGCCCCGGCGCGACCATGACCCATGCCGAAAAGCTGGAAATCGCGGAACTGCTGGACGAGATGGGTGTCGACATCATCGAGGCCGGTTTCCCGATCGCATCAGAAGGCGACTTCAAAGCCGTCAGCGAGATTGCCGAGCGATCACAAAACAGCCGCATCTGTGGGTTGGCCCGTGCGAATTTCGCTGATATCGACCGCTGCTGGGAGGCGATCAAACACGCTGGCAAGAACCGCATCCACACTTTCATCGGCACTTCTCCACTGCACCGTGCCATTCCGAACCTGACCATGGACGAGATGGCTGACAAGATCCACGAAACCGTCAGCCACGCCCGCAACCTGTGCGAAAATGTACAGTGGTCGCCGATGGATGCGACCCGGACCGAGTGGGATTATCTGTGCCGTGTGATCGAGATCGCGATCAAGGCCGGTGCCACGACGATCAACATCCCCGACACTGTCGGTTACACGGCACCTGTCGAATCCGCTGACCTGATCAAGCGCCTGATCGAAACGGTTCCGGGCGCGGATGAGGTGGTGTTTGCCACCCATTGCCACAACGATCTTGGCATGGCGACGGCGAACTCTCTGGCGGCTGTCGCTGGTGGTGCGCGTCAAATCGAATGCACCATCAATGGCCTTGGCGAGCGTGCGGGCAATACTGCGCTGGAAGAAGTTGTGATGGCGCTGCGCACCCGCAATGACATCATGCCGTGGCACACTGGCATTGATACCACCAAGATCATGCATATTTCGCGCCGGGTTGCGACGGTTGCGGGCTTCCCAGTTCAGTTCAACAAAGCCATCGTCGGCAAGAATGCCTTTGCGCATGAAAGCGGAATCCATCAGGACGGCATGCTGAAGAACCGAGAGAATTTCGAGATCATGCGCCCTGAAGATATCGGCCTGTCGGGCACCTCTTTGCCGCTTGGCAAACACTCGGGCCGGGCTGCATTGCGCGACAAGCTGGAAACGCTCGGCTTTGAGGTCGGTGACAATCAGCTCAAGGACATCTTCGTGCGGTTCAAGGATCTGGCCGACCGCAAGAAAGAGGTTTTTGACGACGACCTGATCGCGTTGATGAGCCAGGATGATGAGGCCGACGATCGCCTGCAGTTGGTTTCGATGAAAGTCACCTGCGGCACCGGCGGTCAGGCGGAATCGACGGTCGAGCTGGAAGTGGATGGCAAGGACATTGTCGCGACCGAACATGGCGACGGTCCAGTCGATGCCACCTTCAAAGCCGTTCGCCGAATCTATCCCAACACCGCCCGCCTGCAACTGTATCAGGTCCATGCTGTGACCGAGGGTACTGATGCGCAGGCAACCGTATCGGTTCGGCTGGAAGAGGACGGCATGATCGCCACCGGTCAGTCAGCGAATACCGATACGGTCGTGGCATCCGCCAAGGCCTATATCCACGCACTGAACCGCCTGATCATGCGCCGTGAAAAGGCCGGGCCAGGTGCAGACACGCGTGAAATCAGCTATAAGGACCTGACCTGACCGCCAGATGAAACTCCCAAGGGCTCCCGCACCCGCGGGCGCCCGGCTACACCGGACGCCCTTGCGGCTTTGGGCCCGGCAGCGCGCATGCGGCGCGCTGCCGGGCCCAACACGTTTGACGGCATCTTTAGATGCTGGCAGATGAGGCGGGAGAACCTTGTGGTCCGAAATCAGACTGGCGTCACAGCCCTTTGAACAGCTCTGACAGACGGTCCATTTCATCTTGGATGCCAAAGGGCGCGTTCAGCAGAAACATCCCTGATCCGACCATTCGGTGACCTTCCCGCGCAGGTGCAAACCGGACTTCATGACGGATCGCCTTGGGAAAACCCTGCGCCTTCAACGCGGCAACCATCGGGGCCTGACGTTGATCGGACAGGATCGGATACCACAGCGCGATGACGCCCACATTCCATTTACGGTGCAGTTTTGAGATCACGCCCGGTAGCCGGTCATAATCCGCCTTCACCTCATAGCTGGGATCAATCAACAGCATCCCGCGCCGCGGCGTTGGTGGCAGCAAAGACTGCGCCAGCTCATACCCGTCCTGTTTGTACTCCTTAGCCCCAAAGGGGGACATGGTCATCGACAATGCCGCGTATTCCTGCGGGTGCAGCTCTGCGAAATGCAGACTGTCCTGATCCCTCAGCAGGTTGGCCGCGATCAGCGGTGAACCGGCATAGCTGTTTTCTCCGTGCCGTTCATGGACCTTGGCCAACGCCAGAGACAAAGGATGATCAGATGGAAACCACCCTTCGCGCTGCGCTCGCTTGATACCTACGGCTGCCTCGCCTGTGCGCACGGCTTCTGCTGCGTCTAGCTGGTACAGGCCACGCCCGGAATGGGTTTCCAGATAGGTTATCGGCTTATCTTTTCGCGTCAGATAGTCCAGTACCCATGCCAAAAGAGCGTGCTTTTGAACATCAGCCAGATTCCCGGCGTGGTAAATGTGTTGATAAGAGAGCATGTTGCCTTCTAAAGTCCCTCTCAATAAGGCGGAAAGGTGCTGAGTTACGCGGAATCAGCCCTTTTACCGGGCGAGATGGCACCCTATAAGACATCCGTCCCGGAACCGTCGAGTCGCGGGCAGTAGAAATTCTGACGAACGGGATCAGTACAACATGGGCATCTTTGGCAATCTGGGCGGCTTGTTCTCAGCGGACATGGCGATCGACCTTGGAACAGCAAATACGCTTGTTTATGTCAAAGGGCGCGGTGTGATCCTGTCGGAACCTTCAGTTGTGGCTTACCACGTCAAGGATGGGGTTAAGAAAGTCCTCGCCGTCGGTGAGGATGCCAAGCTGATGCTGGGCCGAACCCCTGGTTCGATCGAAGCGATCCGCCCCATGCGCGAAGGCGTGATTGCGGATTTCGACACCGCTGAAGAAATGATCAAGCACTTTATTCGTAAGGTGCATAAACGCTCCACATTCTCAAAGCCCAAAATCATTGTCTGCGTCCCCCATGGTGCTACGCCTGTTGAAAAACGGGCCATTCGCCAATCGGTTATGTCCGCAGGCGCTCGCCGGGCGGGCCTGATCGCCGAACCCATCGCTGCGGCTATTGGTGCAGGAATGCCCATCACTGACCCGACCGGCAACATGGTCGTGGATATCGGCGGCGGCACCACCGAGGTTGCCGTTCTGTCGCTGGGCGACATTGTCTATGCCCGTTCGGTCCGCGTTGGCGGAGACCGAATGGATGAGGCGATTATCTCATACTTGCGCCGCCAGCAGAACCTGTTGGTGGGTGAATCCACCGCCGAACGGATCAAGACCACCATCGGAACCGCCCGTATGCCTGATGACGGACGTGGCCAGTCGATGCATATCCGTGGCCGCGATCTGTTGAATGGCGTGCCCAAAGAAATCGAGATCAGCCAAGCGCAGGTCGCCGAGGCCCTGTCGGAACCGGTTCAGGCAATCTGCGAAGCCGTTATGACCGCACTTGAAACTACGCCGCCTGATCTGGCCGCAGATATCGTGGACCGCGGCGTCATGCTGACCGGTGGCGGTGCTTTGTTGGGCGATTTGGATCTGGCACTGCGGGAACAGACAGGTCTGGCCGTATCGATTGCTGATGAAAGCCTGAACTGTGTGGCTTTGGGCACCGGCAAGGCACTGGAATACGAAAAACAGCTGCGCCACGCGATTGACTACGAAAGCTAAGGCGCGCACCCTCTAAAGGGTACATTCGGGCGCGAGCAGCACGGGAAGGAGTCCTGTGGCAAAGGACCGATCACAGCGCGATGAATACACCACCCCGCTCCGCCGTCTGCTGCTGGGGATTGTGGTTCTGTGCCTTCTGGGCATCTTTCTGGTCTGGCGCATTGACAGCCCTCGCGTCGAACGGTTTCGGGCGCAGGTTGTCGACAACGTGGTGCCCTCGATGGATTGGGCGATGGTTCCGGTTACCGCTGCGGTCAATCTGGTACGGGATTTTCAGAGCTATCAACGCCTGAGCGAGCAGAACCAGGAATTGCGCAGCGAGTTGCGTCTGATGCGCGCCTGGAAAGAGGCCGCACTGCAACTTGAGCAGGAAAATGCCCGGCTTCTGGATCTAAACAATGTGCGTCTCGATCCGCGCCTGACCTATATTACCGGGGTCGTCATGGCCGATAGCGGTTCTCCGTTCCGGCAGTCGGTTCTGTTGAACGTGGGCGAACGTGACGGAATTATGGATGGATGGGCCACCATGGACGGGATTGGCGTTGTCGGTCGTATCTCGGGTGTTGGTCCAGATACCGCACGGGTGATCCTGATGACCGACGCATCCAGCGCGATACCTGCCACGATTCAACCGTCGGGGCAGACCGCTCTGATTGCCGGGGACAACACCGCCGCGCCTGTGGTTGAATTTCTGGAGAACCGCGAACTGGTGCGCCCGGGCGACAGGGTTGTGACCTCGGGGGATGGCGGCGTTTTCCCTGGCGGCCTGCTGATCGGTCAGATTACCGCTGATCCGGGTGGCCGCCTGCGGGTGCGGCTGTCTGCAGATTTTGAACGGCTCAAATTTCTAAGAGTGCTACGCTATCAGTCTGCGCCACTTATTCAGGACCCCGGAGGAATTGTCGGCCCACGCCAACCCGAAGCGGCACTGACACCGACGGAGACCGGCGATGGATAGTGCCGCGTCCAATCTGTGGCTCAAACGTGGCCTATATCTGCTGTTGGCGCTGCTGGTCTTGTTCCTGCACCTGCTGCCACTGGACACGCAGCCGGATCGCTGGCCGTTTCCGGATTTCCTGATTGCGTTGACCTTTGCCTGGGTTCTGCGGCGCCCCGAATATGTGCCAACCCTGCTGGTCGCCCTGATCATGCTGGCAGCCGACCTTCTGTTTCAACGCCCCCCCGGCTTGCTGGCCGCGCTTGTTGTGTTGGGTACTGCCTATCTTCGGTCCGCAACTCCCGGGTTGCGCGACGCGGGCTTTTTGGGCGAATGGACCACCGTTGCCGTCGTGATCACAGCTGTTTTTTTCCTGAATCGCGTCATTCTTGCTATTCTGTCCGTGCAACAAGCGGCATTGGGGATGGTCGTGGTGCAAGTGGTTCTGACAATCGGGATCTACCCATTGATCGTTCTGCTCAGTCAGAACGGTTTTGGTGTGCGTCGTGTCGCACCTTCTGACCCTGGCCTGTCGGGAGGGCGGTAATGAAACAGCGCAAACCTAAGTCACAGGGCCTCGCCTATAAACGTTTGCCACGCCGTGCGCTGATCCTTGGAGGCCTGCAAGCCGCTTTTATCGGAGGTCTGGCCGCCCGGATGCGGTTTATGCAGGTAGATCAGGCTGACGAATACCGCCTGTTGGCCGAGGAAAACCGGATTAACATCCGCCTGATCCCGCCCACACGTGGTCGAATATACGATCGCAACGGGCAGATCATCGGGCAAAACTCTCCGTCCTACCGTATCGTCATGGTGCGCGAAGATGCGGGCGATGTTGAAGCCGTCATCTCCAAGCTTTCTGAACTGATCCCACTGACCGAGGATGAGGTCGAACGCGCCATGACCGAAATGCGCAGATCGGCCCCGTTCCTGCCGGTCACTCTGGCCGATCAAGTCACGTGGGAAGATATCTCGAAAGTTGCCGTCAACGCCCCCGCCCTGCCCGGTGTCACACCCGAGGTCGGGATGACCCGGCAATATCCCAGATATGAGGATTTCGCGCATATCGTCGGCTATGTCGGACCAGTCAGCGATTACGACCTCAGTCAGATAGAAGATCCGGAACCCGTTCTGCGCATTCCCCGTTTTCAGATCGGCAAGGTCGGGCTTGAGGCCAAACAGGAAATCAGCCTACGCGGCAAAGCAGGCGCCAAACGCGTCGAAGTGAACGCCACCGGCCGCGTGATGCGTGAACTTGACCGTCAAGAAGGTTTGGCCGGGGCCGATTTGCAACTGTCGGTCGATGCCGATCTTCAACAATACGCTCAGGCCCGTTTGGCTGGTGAAAGCGCCGCAGCAGTGGTGATCGACTGTGAGACCGGTGATATCCGCGCCATCAGTTCCGCACCCAGCTTTGATCCCAACCTTTTTGTGCGCGGAATCTCGGTTGCCGATTACCAGGCTCTGACTCAAGACAACTATCGCCCGTTGGCCAACAAGACAGTACAGGGCACCTATCCACCCGGCTCGACCTTTAAGATGATCACCGCCATGGCCGCGCTTGAGGCTGGGGTCATCGGTCCTGGAAACACTGTTTACTGCCCCGGCCACTTGAAGGTCGGCAGTCGCCGGTTCCATTGTTGGAAACGCGGCGGGCATGGTACAGTTGATCTTGGTCTGTCTCTGAAACGCAGCTGCGATGTGTATTATTACGACGTTGCCTTGCGCACAGGTATCGACAATATCTCCGACATGGCTCGTATCTTTGGGCTGGGCGTGAAACACGATATCCCGATGTCCGCAGTGGCTGCAGGGCTTGCCCCCAATCAGGCTTGGAAAGAGCGTGTCCACGGCGAAGAATGGCTGGTAGGTGACACTGCCAATGCCTCAATCGGTCAGGGCTTTATGCTGGCCTCACCGCTGCAACTAGCCGTCATGACAGCCCGGATTGCAACTGGGCGTGCGGTCTCGCCACGCCTTGTGCGTTCGGTCAATGGTGTTGAACAACCCTCGGGCGCGGGGGAACCGCTCGCGGTCAATCGGACTAATCTGGAATATGTCCGCAAGGCAATGTTTTCGGTCTCGAACGACCGGCGCGGCACGGCTTATCGCAGCCGTATCATCTCGGATGAGTTCCGTATGGCGGGCAAGACCGGCACCAGCCAAGTCCGCAATATCACCAAGGCAGAACGTGCGGCTGGCGTTATCCGCAACGAAGACCTGCCGTGGGAACGCCGTGACCACGCGCTGTTCGTCAGCTTTGCCCCCTATGACAGCCCGAAATACGCCGTAGCCGTCGTGGTGGAACATGGCGGCGGGGGGTCGAAGGCCGCGGCACCGGTTGCACGGGATATCATGCTGCAGGCGCTGTACAAAGGTACGCCACCACTAGAGGCGTATCCGGCCGCCGATCGTGAGCGTATCAAGGAACAGCAAAAACAGCTGGAGGGCGACCGCCGCCCTAAAGCGCGTCCGCCCCAGAAGGACCGCGCATGAGCTATCTTGAATATGCCGTCAAATCCACGCCATCGGGGTTCCGCAAGTTCCTGTATATGAACTGGCCCCTCACCCTGCTGCTGATCAGCGTGGCCAGCGCAGGGTTCCTGATGCTGTACTCGGTGGCGGGCGGATCATGGACCCCTTGGGCCGAACCCCAGATGGAACGCTTTGGGTTGGGCCTAACCGCGATGTTCATTGTGGCACTGGTTCCGATCTGGTTCTGGCGAAACATGTCGGTTCTGGCTTATCTGGCCTCGATCGCTCTGCTTGTGGTGGTCGAGCTGTTCGGAACAGTTGGCATGGGCGCGCAACGCTGGATCGACCTGGGGTTCATGCGCCTGCAGCCATCAGAGGTGATGAAAGTAGCACTGGTGATGGTGCTTGCGGCCTATTACGACTGGCTCCCATCGCACAAAACGTCACGCCCCCTTTGGGTTCTGATCCCTGTCATCCTGATCCTGATCCCCACCTTCATGGTGTTGCGCCAGCCGGATCTCGGCACCTCGATCCTGCTGCTGGCGGCGGGGGGAGGCTTAATGTTTCTGGCCGGCGTTCACTGGGCCTATTTCGCTGCGGTTATCGCCGCGGGTGTCGGTCTGATCGCCACGGTCTTCAACAGCCGCGGAACCGAGTGGCAGTTGCTCAAGGATTACCAGTTCCGCCGCATCGACACCTTCCTTGATCCCTCCACCGATCCGCTGGGCGCGGGGTATCACATCACCCAATCCAAGATCGCGCTGGGGTCCGGAGGCTGGAACGGGCGCGGGTTCATGCAGGGCACACAATCGCGCCTGAACTTCCTGCCCGAGAAACACACAGATTTCATCTTTACAACGCTGGCCGAAGAATTCGGATTTGTCGGCGGCATCACCCTGCTGGTTCTCTATGGGCTGATCCTGATCTTTTGTCTGGTTACGGCCCTGACAACCAAGGACAGGTTTTCCTCTTTGGTCACGCTGGGTATCGCACTGAACTTCTTCCTATTCTTTGCCGTGAACATGTCGATGGTCATGGGCTTGGCCCCAGTCGTAGGAGTTCCCCTGCCGATGGTCAGCTATGGCGGTTCGGCCATGCTGGTTTTGATGGCAGCTTTCGGCATCGTCCAAAGTGCCCATATTCACCGCCCCCGCTGATCCGAAAGGCCCGTTATGACCGCAAACATCCTGTTCTCGGCACGCCCCGAACTATGGCCCGTGTATCAACCCTTGATGACACAGTACCTGACTAATGCCGGGGTCGCGTTTCAGCTAGGCACCACGTTTGAACCAGATCAGGTGGATTACGTCGTCTATGCGCCCAATAGCGGCTTACGGGATTTTGCACCTTACACCCGCCTCAAGGCCGTGCTCAGCCTATGGGCTGGGATCGAAAGCATCGTCGAGAATGACACTCTGACCGTGCCGCTGGCGCGAATGGTGGACCACGGGTTGACGCAGGGAATGACCGAATGGGTCGTCGGTCACGTGCTGCGCTATCATCTGGGTATGGACCGACACATCACGGTTCAGGATGGGGTTTGGGCCCCAGATCCACCACCGCTGGCTTCGGACAGAACCGTCTGCATCCTGGGCCTTGGCGCATTGGGAGAGGCCGCAGCCCGCGCGCTGTCGACACTGAATTTCAACGTTACCGGCTGGAGCCGCTCGGCCAAGGCCATCCCCGGGGTCACCTGCTTTCACGGTGAGGATGGGTTGCGTGCGGCACTGACACAGGCCGAGATCGCGGTTTTATTGCTGCCCGATACGCCTGCCACGGAAAACACGCTGAACGCCGAAACCCTGTCCCTGATGCCCAAGGGTGCGCATATCATCAACCCGGGCCGAGGACCGCTTATCGACGATCAAGCCTTGCTGGCAGCTCTGGATACGGGCCAGATCGGTCACGCAACGCTGGATGTTTTCCGGGTCGAGCCGCTGCCTGCGAGCCACCCGTATTGGACGCATCCAAACGTCACGGTGACGCCTCACATTGCCTCTGAAACCCGCCCCGTTACATCGGCGCAGGTGATCTGTGAAAATATTCGCAGAGGTGAGGCGGGCGAGCCTTTCCTGCACCTCGTTGACCGCGAATTGGGATATTAGGCTGCGATAAGGCCGCGCCCCTTCAGCAGGGCCTCAACCCCCGGCAAACGACCGCGGAAGGCCAGATACAGGTCTTCGGCTTCGCGGGAACCGCCAGTGGAAAGGATATTTTCCTCCAGCGCTTTTGCGCGTTCGGAATCAAAGGCGCCCCCCGCCTCTTCGAACGCGGCAAAGGCGTCTGCATCCATGACCTCGGACCACATATAGCTGTAATAGCCAGCGCTATAGCCGTCACCGGCAAACACATGCGCAAAATGCGGCGTGGCATGGCGCATCCCGATTGCCGCGGGCATTCCCAGATCCGCCAGAACTTCTGCCTGTCTCGCCATCGGATCGTCGGGCACAGCGCCCTCATGAAAGGCCAGATCAACCAGCGCCGAGGCCACATATTCTACAGTCTGGAACCCCTGATCGAAATTGGCGGCCTTGAGCACTTTCTCTAGCATCTCCTGCGGCATCGGTGCGCCGGTTTCGGCATGGGTGGCGAATTCGGCCAGAACCTCAGGGACTTCAAGCCAGTGTTCGTATAGCTGGCTGGGCAGCTCGACAAAGTCGCGCGCAACGGAGGTGCCCGAGATGCTTTCATAGGTCACGTTCGACAGCATCTGGTGCAACGCATGGCCGAATTCATGGAACAAAGTCCGAGCGTCGTCATAAGACAGCAGCGCCGGATCACCCTTGGCGAAATTACAAACGTTGATCACGACCGGAGCCTGCACCTTGGGAAACTTTGCCTGCCCGCGCATCGCGCTGCACCAAGCGCCTGACCGTTTGGAGCCGCGTGCAAAGTAATCCCCAATGAACACCGCGATATGTTGCCCGTTCCGTGTCACTTCCCATGCCCGGCAGTCCGGATGGTACAGCGGTATGTCCAACTGCTTGAATTCCAGCCCGAACAAACGGTTCGCGCAAGCAAAAGAGGCCTCGATCATGCGATCCAACTGCAGGTACGGTTTCAGCGCAGCCTCATCCAGATCGTGTTCTGCCTTGCGTCGTTTCTCGGCGTAGTAACGCCAGTCCCACGCCTCCAAAGGCCCATTCACCCCATCATTCTGCATCATCTGCGTCAGGATTTCAGCATCAGCATTGGCACGCGTTTTGGCAGGCTCCCAAACCTGCATCAGCAGATCACGGACGCGGTCGGGCGTGCGGGCCATTTCGGTTTCCAGTTTGAAATCGGCAAAACTTTCATAGCCCAGCAGCTTTGCACGTTCCTGACGCAACTGCAGGATTTCGGCGGCAATTTCCCGGTTGTCAGTCTCGCCGCCATTTGCCCCCCGGGCAGTCCATGCGCGATAGGCTTTCTGGCGCAAATCCCGGCGCGGTGAAAACTGCAGAAACGGTACGATCAGTGACCGGGACAGGGTGACAACCGGTCCTTTTGCACCCTTTTCCTCACCCACTGCCCGGGCAGAATTGACCACAAAACCAGGAAGCCCCTGTAGGTCATCTTCGGACAATTCCATGAACCAATCGCGCTCATCGGCAAGAAGGTTCTGGGTGAAGGACGTCCCCAGCGAGGCAAGCCGCGCTTTGATCTCTTGCATCCGCGTGTCTTCGTTTCCCTCAAGCGCCGCACCAGCGCGCACAAACCCGCGATGCGACAGCATCAGAACGCGTGCCTGCTCATCCGTCAGGCCCAGTTCATCCTTGCGCGCCCACAGATCGGCAACCCGCTGAAACAACGCCTTGTTGGACGAAATCCCCGAGAAATGCGCGGCCAGCTTGGGTGAAAATTCGCGCTGCAACTCCTCACGCAAGGGATTGCTGTCTGCGCCCGCGACCGTGAAGAATACCGACAGAACCTTGTCCATCATCTCCCCTGCAGCTTCCAGCGCTTCGACCGTGTTGGCAAAAGTCGGGGCCTCCGGGTTAGAGGCAATCGCGCCAATCTCAGCGTTATGGGCCTGCATGGCCGCGTCCAGGGCCGGGGCGAAATCCGTGTCGGATATCGTGTCGAACGGTGCAATTTCGAACGCGCTGGTCCAGGCGGACAGAATCGGGTTGGTCATTGAAGTCTCCTTTGTCCCCTACCTAAGAACGACGGCGCGTTCGATCCAGAGCAGAGGGGTTATCCTTTGCCACAAACGGGGCAATCTGCACGGCGAGGCAGTGTAATCTTGCGGCTTTCGCCATAGAGAGCGTCGTAAATCAGCATCTCACCCCTCAGTGCCAGACCCGCCCCGGTGATCACCTTGATCGCCTCAACAGCCATCATCGAACCGACGACGCCAGGCAAGGGGCCGATCACCCCAGCCTCTGCGCAGGACGGGGCCAGACCTGGAGCCGGAGCCTCGGGGAAAATGCACTGATAACAAGGCGCATCGTTGGCCGGGTCGAAAACGCTGAGCTGGCCTTCCCACTGCGACAGCGCACCCGAAATCAGCGGCTTGCCCAACGCGACCGCCGTGCGATTGGCCAAATAGCGCGTGTCGAAATTATCAGTTCCGTCCAGGATGACGTCAAAATCGGAAAATAACTCGGTGGCGACCTCTTCGGTCAGTCGGCGGTGATAGGGCAGAACAACCACATTCGGGTTTTGCGCCAGCATGGCCTGCTGGGCCGAAAAAACCTTGGGCATACCGATATCCGCATCCTGGTGGATCACCTGACGCTGAAGATTGGCGTTCTCAACCTCATCATCATCAATCACCCCGATCGTGCCGACCCCGGCCGCAGCCAGATACTGCAAAGCGGGCGCCCCAAGCCCCCCAGCGCCGATCACAAGCACGCGGGCCTGCTTCATCTTTTTCTGCCCTGGCCCACCAATTTCGCGCAACACGATATGGCGGGCATAGCGGTCAAGCTCGGTCTCGGAGAATTTGTCTGAGGGCATGGCTGGCTCCTTGTTCGAGGCCGGCGCCGCGCGTTTTCGCAGCGCTTTCAGTCCCCTTCCATAGATCAGAACCAGAACCCCCGTACCAACCAAAATCAACCAGGTCGCAGCAGAACCACCCGTGGCCTGACGCAGGGGGTTGCCAAGGGGCAAAACCAGCTGTGCCGAGATTACCCCCAGCAACAACACCCCAACCGAAATCATCCGTGCATTGCGTGACACGCCAGCCAGATAGCCGAGCCCCCAAAGCGCTGCGGCGATGATCAGGACAAGTAACATCAGCCGCGCCCGGTCGAACCGAACCCGCCTGCACCGCGGTCAGTATCGCTGAGCGTATCCGTGGCCTCAAATGACGCCTGCACCACCGGGGCGACGACCAGTTGGGCGATACGTTCCCCATGTGTGATTTCAAAGCTCTCCTGCCCAGCGTTCAACAGGATCACCCCC
Organism: Ruegeria sp. CDSB114; assembly: GCF_059611025.1. Taxonomy (NCBI): domain Bacteria; kingdom Pseudomonadati; phylum Pseudomonadota; class Alphaproteobacteria; order Rhodobacterales; family Roseobacteraceae; genus Ruegeria; species Ruegeria sp. CDSB114. Next base: position 203,319 of record NZ_JBXWOT010000002.1, on the reverse strand, counting down.
AGAGGGCCGCGATAGTCGCTGTCGATCGTACCCGGCGTATTGGGCAGCGTGATCCCGTATTTCAGCGCAAGGCCCGAGCGGGGCCGGACCTGCACCTCATACCCATTTGGGATTTCAATCCGCAGTCCGGTGGGAACCAGAGCCCGCTGACCGGGCAGCAACGTGATCGGCGTCTTGTCCGGCAAGTTTGCACGCACATCCGCACCTGCCGCTCCGGTGGTTTCATAAGATGGCAAGGGCACCGAAGGGTCGGCCCCGTCCTCACGGATCACACGAATTGCTACCATCGGATATCCTCTTGTCTAACCGGCCAACGCGTCGGAAATCTTGCGTGCCAGTTTTTCGGCCACTGCGTCTTTGCCCATGCGTGGCCATTCCTCGGCCCCATCGTCGGAAATCAGGATCACCGCGTTTTCGGCCCCTCCCATGATCCCGGTCGCAGGGCTGACATCATTGGCAACGATCCAGTCGCACTCTTTGCGCTCGCGTTTGGCGGTCGCATGTTCGATCACGTTGTCGGTTTCCGCAGCAAAGCCAACAACTAGCGCGGGGCGTCCATCGTCCAGCTTGGCGACCCGCTTCAGAATGTCCGGGTTTTCAGCAAAATCCAGCGCCGGAAGACCGTCGCGCGTCTTTTTCAGCTTGCGGTCCGACGCGCTGGCCACCCGCCAATCCGCCACGGCGGCGGCAAATACCCCGGCATCGACAGGCAATGCTGCATCCACCGCGTCTGACATCTGCTGGGCTGTTTCAACCCGCACAACCTCGACCCCATCGGGTGCGGGAACCTCAGCAGGTCCGGTCACAAACACAACCTCTGCACCCAACGCAGACAGAGCACGTGCAATCGCTGTGCCCTGCGCCCCGGATGAGCGGTTCGCGATATAGCGCACCGGGTCAATCGGCTCGTGCGTGGGACCCGAGGTCACAAGAATGCGTTTACCGCTGAGCGGTCCGCTGCCCAGCGATGCCTCAATCGCGGCGACGATCTCAAGCGGTTCCGACATGCGGCCCGGACCATATTCGCCACAGGCCATGTCGCCTTCGTTCGGCCCGACAAAACGAATGCCGTCCGCCTGCAACTGTTCAAAATTACGACGCGTCGCCGGGTGATCCCACATACGGACATTCATCGCAGGCGCACACAGAACCGGTGTGTCAGTCGCCATCAATAGGGTCGAGGCCAGATCATTCGCCAACCCACCTGCCATTTTGCCCATTAAATCCGCAGTCGCCGGAGCGACCACGACAAGATCCGCAGAGCGGGACAACTGGATATGCCCCATCTCGGCCTCATCGGTCAGATCGAACAGATCGCGATAGGCCTTCTCGCCGGCCAGCGCGGCAACAGACAGAGGTGTCACGAATTCTTCTGCTGCGCGGGTCAGGACCGGCGTAACGGCGGCGCCGCGTTCCTTCAGTCGCCGGATCAGATCCAGTGACTTATAGGCAGCAATACCGCCACCAATGATCAGCAGAATCCGTTTCGATGCCAGCATGTTGTGCCCTTCCCGTCTCGGTCGGCCCCGACATTAGGCAAGCGCGCCCGACAGTTCCAGCGGTTAATTCTGCGGTTGAAAGGCCAGGCAGGGGTCTTCTCGGTCCGCGGTCGGGCTGTCGATGACTGCATCATAGTCCCCTTGGATCGTACCGTCTTCAGACTGACCCAGAACATACACTTTAAGACCCGGACGCAGACGCGACAGGAATGTCGGAATACCGCGGTCCTTTCGCGCATGGCCATTTCCGGTGATAACTGCAACCGGGCCACCGGTTTCGTCAACGGCACGCAATATGGCCCGTGCCAGTACCGCATCGCGCAACCTTTGGATCGCAACCAGCTGCGGCAGAGCGCTTTCAGGCAGCGCATCGCAATGCGCCGCCATCTGGTCAGCCTCGCGCGCCGCCTGTTCCGCCTTTGACAGAGGAACGGTCAACCCAAATCGCGCCGCGTCAGCGCCCAGCGCAGTTGCAGCGCCACGTTCCATCGCTGTACGCGCTGCCTTACGCGGGACCATTGCGCCATAGATCGGCGCATCCGTGGCCTGAAAGATCGGGTAATACAGGCTGAGAGGGGGCCAGCCGGATTCCGCCCAACGCAGGATGCGTGACAGTTCTTCGGGATCGGACGCCGCTTTTTGCGCCAGGCGCTGTGCGCCTTCCTCGGTGACCATTTCCCAGACCACGGCGGAGGGGTCGATCAATGTAATCGCCTGTTCCTGAACCAGATGATGGCGAGGATTGTCATGGGTTTCGCCCAACAAAACAACGTCTGCCATTCGCATCGCGGCCGTAACATCGTCAGGGATCAGGTCATCGGCATGACCGGACCCAGCCATAACCATCAGCGTACACATCAGAATCGCAATCTGTTTCATGCGATGAAGTGTTGCACCTCGCGCGATTGAGCTTCAAGGTTCTTACGCATTTTTACAAAAGCCGCGGCTTCAAGCTGACGCACCCTCTCTTTCGACAGGCCCAGTTCCTGACCCAGGCTTTCCAGTGTGCGCACCGGTTCACGCAGCTTGCGTTCGCGCACGATGAAGCGCTCTCGGTCGTTGAGGGCCTGCATCGCCATCACCAACCATTCGCGCAACTGTTCGGTGTCGTGCTTGTTTTCAACGGTTTCAGCGGCCTGTTCCCGGTCATCCTCTAACGCGTCGATCCATTCGCGCCCGTCTTCATCCGTGGATTGCACAGCGTTCAACGAGAAATCCGACCCTGCCAGCCGGCCTTGCATCATCTCAACGTCGCGCAACGGAACACCGATCTCGGCTGCTATCATCTGGTGCAACTGGTGACGGTCCAGCGCCATTCCATCAGTGGCCGCTTCGCGTTCAAGCCGGGCCTGGACGCGACGCATGTTGAAAAACAGGGATTTCTGGGCAGAGGTGGACCCGGTCCGAACCATTGACCAGTTTCGCATTACATAGTCCTGGATACTCGCCTTGATCCACCAGACGGCATAGGTCGAGAACCGAACCCCGCGATCCGGGTCAAATTTGTCAGCGGCCTTCATCAGACCCAATCCGGCCTCTTGGATCAGATCGTTCATCGGCGCGCCATAACGTTTGAACTTGGCCGCCATCGAAATTGCCAACCGCATATAGGCCGTGATCAACCGGTGCAGCGCCTTTTCATCACGCTGGTCACGCCAGGCATAGGCCAGCTTCAACTCGGTTTCTGCATCCAGTAACTCGGCCTTCATCGCCCTGCGCGACATCGAGAAATCGTTTGCGCTGTCCAGTGCCATGGAAATCTCCCTTTTTCGCTGGCGCGGCCCGGGCTTGCCTTGCCGACCCATGGTCGATACGCAGAACAACACCAGGTGGATCACTTAAAAGGTAATGATCGTGGGTTCGGATTTAACCTTTGTGCTGGGCGGAGCAGCCTCAGGCAAGTCGGCATTCGCCGAGCAACTTGTTGTTTTATCAGGGAAAAGCCGCGTTTATCTGGCCACATCACAAGTGTTTGATGATGAGATGCGCGATAAGGTTAAGCGCCATGTTTCACAGCGCGGCAGCGGTTGGGAAACGATCGAGGCCCCCTTGGACCTTGGCGCGCCCCTGGCCAAGCTGACCTCGGATCAGGTCTGTCTGATCGACTGCGCGACCATGTGGCTGACCAATCACCTATTGGCGGAACATGATCTGCGGCAGGCCCAGGCTGCACTGCTGTCGGCTCTGCAAGACTGCGCTGCCCCCATCGTCTTCGTCTCGAACGAGGTCGGCCACGGGATCGTCCCGGGCAACGCCCTGTCTCGTCAGTTTCGCGAGGCGCAAGGCCGCCTGAACATCGCGCTCGCCGCGCAGGCTGATCTGGTGGTTCAGGTTACCGCCGGGCTTCCTGTGGTGTTGAAAGGGCAACTGCCATGACGCGTCTGCATCTAGTCAGGCATGGTCCGACCCATGCCAAAACCATGGTCGGCTGGTCCGATCTGCCTGCTGACCTAAGCGACCACGCCGCCATTGGTCGGCTACAAAGCTACCTGCCGGCCAACGGGTTGTTGATCTCATCCGACCTGTGCCGTGCCGCTGACACGGCTTCGGCGGTACAGGGCACCCGGCACCGCCTGCCCCACCACCCCGACCTGCGAGAGATCAATTTTGGCAGTTGGGAATTGCGCGGGTTCGAGGAAATCGAGGCCGAAGACCCCGAACTAACCTTCGCCTACTGGGACAATCCCGGTGAAGTTCGCCCGCCAAACGGCGAAAGCTGGAATGAAGTCCGAGCCCGCGTCAACGCGGTTATTGACAGGTTGATTAGCGATCACACCGGCCAGGACCTGATCATTGTTGCCCATTTCGGCGTCATCCTGACACAGGTCCAGCGTGCCATGGATGTGGACGCGCAAGAGGCTTTCGGCCACCGGATCGACAATCTTTCCGTGACTGAGATTACTCATCACGGCGACCGTTGGTCGGTCGGTCGGATCAATCACTGCCCGTGATCAGGCCGCGCACAAATCTCTGTTTTACGGATTGAATAGCCTGAGCCATCCTAGGCCCATGACCTATGATTTGTTTATCGGAGACCGCCTGTTTTCCAGTTGGTCCTTGCGTGGTTGGTTGATGCTGGAAAAGTTCGACCTGCCCTATCGAAACCACATGATCGGCCTGTATTCAGGCACCATGGCCGAGGATATGAAACCCCTGTTCCCGGCGCGTCTGGTGCCCGCCTTGCGCCTGCCAGACGGAACTGTGGTTGGTGAAAGCCTTGCCATGGCCGAGACCTTGGCTGAGCGCCACCCACAGGTCGGATTGTGGCCCTCTGACGCGGCTGCCCGCGCCACTGCACGGTGGCTTTGCACCGAGATGGTGGCCGGGTTTTCAGCCCTGCGCGGGGAATGCGCGATGCAGCTGCTTCATAGTTGGAAGGGGTTCGAACCGGCGGCCGAAACGCTTGCTGACCTGCGCCGGATCGAAACCCTTTGGGATCATGCGCGCCAAGTGTCCGGGACGAACACCGGCCCTTTGTTCGGTACATATTCTTTGGTGGATGTGTTTTACACGCCCGTGGCCGCGCGGATCATCGGTTATGGGCTGCCTGTTTCGGACGCCAACCGGGACTATTGCCTGACCCTCCTGTCGGATCCGGTTGTCAGGCAGTGGCGTGCGATGGGCCTAACAGTCCAGTACGACCCTTTCCCGTATTCGCTGGACCTTCAATCGGATCCCTGGCCAATCGGCGGGGCATCGTCTGCTGTGGCCGCCCAGAGCGGTCCCTCGGTCAACCAGACCTGCCCCTATTCCGGAGAGCCCGTCACAGATTTTCTGGACCTGGACGGTCAGCGCTGGGGATTCTGCAATCGGTTCTGCCGCGACAAAACCCTCGCCGATCCGGAGGCATGGCCGAAATTCACTCAGATGGTCAGCGCCGTTAACGATTCCTAAACCGGCGGCGTGCCAGTAACGACCTGTTAACCAAGCAGGTCGTTCATGGTCGCTCGTTCTCATACAGTCGCCTTTCAAGGTGTCGACGCCCGCCCGGTCGAGGTGCAATGCGCGGTTTCACCGGGGTTGCCTGCCTTTTCCATCGTCGGCCTGCCGGACAAAGCAGTTTCAGAGGCCCGCGATCGCGTCCGAAGCGCGCTAAGCTCGATGGCCATTGCCCTGCCGTCAAAGCGTATCACCATCAACCTATCCCCCGCTGACCTGCCCAAAGAAGGCAGCCATTTCGACCTGCCCATTGCAGTGGCTCTGCTGTCAGCCCTGGAAATCATTCCCAAGGACGCGGCTGAAGGGGCCGTTTCACTGGGGGAATTGTCACTGGACGGGTCTCTTGTGCCTGTTGTCGGGGCGCTTCCTGCCGCGATGACCGCCGCGGCCGAGGACCGAACCCTGCTGTGCCCTCGGGCCTCCAGCGCCGAGGCGGCTTGGGTTGACGCTACTCAGGTGATCGGCGCTGAATCTTTGGGCGATGTTGTCCGCCACTTCTCGGGCCAAGCCCCTTTGCCCGCTGCCCTGCCCGGCGAGGTCAACCTTTCCCCCAGCACCCGCGACCTGCGCGATGTCAAAGGGCAGGAGCGGGCGAAACGCGCGTTGGAGATTGCCGCCGCAGGGCGGCACCACCTGATGATGATCGGCACGCCGGGGTCCGGGAAATCCATGCTGGCCGCGCGCCTGCCGGGGATCTTACCGCCCCTGACACCGGCCGAGGCGCTTGAAACCTCGATGATCCAATCCCTGTGCGGCCTGCTTGACGAAGGCGGCATCAGCCGCACCAGACCGTTTCGCGAACCGCATCATACGGCATCGATGGCAGCCATTGTTGGTGGAGGGAAAGGAGCCAAACCAGGAGAAATCTCATTGGCCCATAACGGGGTTTTGTTCATGGACGAATTTCCCGAATTCCCACGAACCGTTCTGGAAACCCTGCGCCAACCCATCGAAACCGGAGAGGTCATGATTGCGCGTGCCAATGCGCATGTGAAATATCCCTGCCGCTTTATGCTGGTTGCCGCGGCCAACCCCTGCAAATGCGGCTACTTGACAGATCCGGCGCGGGCCTGTTCGCGTGCGCCGGTCTGCGGCGAGGATTATCTGGGGCGCATTTCAGGCCCGCTGATAGATCGGTTCGACCTGAGGATCGAGGTGCCTCCGGTCGGGTTCACCGACCTTGACCTGCCTCCATCCGGGGACAGTTCGGCCACGGTAGCCGCGCGTGTCGAGCAGGCGCGTGCGGTTCAAGCGCAAAGATACACTGGAACGTCCGCGCGCCAGAATGCGGATGTTGAGGGCAATGTGCTGGAAGAAATCGCCGCGCCGGATGCCGAAGGAAAAGAGCTGCTGTTGAAAGCGGCTGAGAAATTTGGTTTGTCAGCGCGCGCCTTTCACCGCATCTTGCGGGTCGCGCGCACCATCGCCGATCTGGACGGCGCATCAGATGTCCGAAGACCCCATGTGGCCGAGGCGCTGAGCTTTCGCATCAGCGCCAATATTGCATCTTAAAGCCTGGCTTCGATGGCCTGCCAAATCTTTTCTGCGATGTTCACGCCATCAAACCGTTCCAATTCCTGAATTCCGGTTGGCGAAGTCACGTTAATCTCGGTCAGGTAATCGCCGATTACATCGATACCAACAAAAACCTGCCCTTTTTCCTTCAACAAAGGTCCAATGGCTGCGCAAATCTCAAGATCGCGATCCGTCAGACCAACCTTTTCGGGCCGTCCCCCCACATGCATGTTGGATCGTGTTTCACCTTTGGCGGGAACACGGTTGATTGCACCCACAGCCTGACCGTCCACCAGAATGACCCGTTTGTCGCCATTGCTGACATCGGGCAGGAATTTCTGAACGATCAGAGGTTCGCGCGAAAACCCGGTGAACAACTCGTGCAAAGATGTCAGGTTCCGGTCGTTGCCATCCAACCGGAACACCCCCGCACCGCCATTTCCATAAAGCGGTTTCAGGATAATATCGCCGTGCTTTTCTTTGAACGCCTTAATCGTCTGCAGATCGCGGGCGATGGTTGTCGGTGGCGTCAGATCAGGGAAATCCAGCACCAGGAGTTTTTCGGGATAGTTCCGAACCCAGAATGGATCATTTACCACCAGCGCCTGTCCCTTAAGCCGGTCCAGCAGGTGGGTAGAAGTGATATAGTGCATGTCAAACGGGGGATCCTGACGCAGCCAGACCACGTCGAACTCGGCCAGATCAACCTCGCGCTCGGGCCCCAATTCTGCCGGGTTTCCAGCCACGCGCTGCACCGTCATATCGTGGCCGCGGGCCGTGATCCTGCCCTCCTGATAAGCCAGTTTGTCAGGGCTGTAGAAGAACAGCGTATGCCCGCGCGCCTGTGCCTCTTCGGCCAGACGGAATGAGCTGTCGGCATTGATATCCACGGCCCCGATCGGGTCCATCTGAAAGGCAATTTTCATGGCGTGTCCCTCAGTTTCACGCCAGATACATGGCCCAGCCAGGCCGGGGGTTCAATGGGGTCAGACCTGATCAAAGGCGTTTTCGATGATTTGCACCGCGCCGAATGCATCCACCAAAGCCGCATCAAACCGAACATTTGTCAGCTGGCCGTTGGGCTCCCCTTCCAGAAATTGGGCGGCCGAGGCACAGATACGGTCCATCTGGCGCCGTTTGATCCGGGCAGCAGCCATCTCAAAGCTTGTGCTTTTCTTGACCTCGACGAAAACCAATCCGTCACCGTTGCGGACGATCAGATCAATCTCGCCCCCTGCCCCGCGCCAACGGCGATGTGCTATGGAATATCCCCGCCGCTCGTAATCTGCCGCAACCTGCTGTTCCGCCGCCTGACCCGCATGATAAGAAACCGAACTTCGGACAGTGCGTGAGGTCATCTTACCCTTTCCCGAGTTTCAGCGCCTTCTGATAGATCGGTCGACGCGGCAGTTTATACATCTGCGACACCAAATCCGCCGCATCGCGTACTGAATGAGTTTCCAGGGCGCGTATCAAAGCCTCTTCTATGTCTGAATCGTTAACAGTTTCCGAAGCCCCACGGTCTACCAGCAGAACAATTTCGCCTTTGACCGTCTGACTCGCCAATTCTTCTGCCAGCTCTGCCAACGACCCGCGCCGAACTTCTTCGAATTTCTTGGTTAATTCGCGGCACATCGCGGCCTGCCTGTTTTCCCCTAGAACCTCGGCCAGATCCGACAGACAGGACGCCACACGTTTCGGAGATTCATAAAATACCAACGTCCCAGGCACATCTCGCAGCGTCTCGATCCGCGTCCGGCGCGCGCCCGAGGCATTGGGCAAAAACCCGGCAAAGAAAAAGGCATCCGTCGGCAAACCAGCCAGCGTCAGCGCCATCAGCGCGGCGGAGGGCCCCGGCGCGCAGGTGACCATATGCCCCGCCTCGGCCGCTTGCCGCCCCAGATCATAGCCCGGGTCCGCAATCAGAGGCATTCCGGCCTCAGACGCATAGGCCACCGATTTCCCCTCAGCCAGCGCGTCCAGGATTTTGCCGCGGGCGCCTGCACCGCTGTGATCGTGATAGGCAAGAATGCGGCGCCCCTCGAGCGGAACGCCGTGAATCTCCATCAACCGGCGCAGGCTGCGCGTGTCTTCGGCGGCGATCATGTCCGCCGACGCCAACACGTCTAGCGCCCTGAGCGTAATGTCGCGCGCCGCCCCGATCGGAGTGGCAACAAAATACAGGCCCGTGCCCAATTTGACTTTTTGAAAATTCAAAGCTGGACCCTCACAGCGTGACGTCTATTATCGCGGCGCAAATAATGGCAGCATCCCAAGCCGCCGGATCAGGGAGTTTTCATTTAGATGTTTACCGTTTGCAAGCCCGTTCGCAAGTTGGCGCGTGCAGCCGCCGTCTTGGCCACCGCGACCATTCTGGCGGCGTGTGACGTCAGCAGTATCGGCGGAGGCCCGTCGATCAACACCTCACAACCTGTTCCGGTTGCTTTGCTGGTTCCGGCCGGATCTGGAAATTCCGGGGACGCTGAACTGGCGCGCAGCCTTGAAAACGCAGCCCGCCTGGCGATGTCCGATCTGCAGAATGTACAGATTGATTTGCGGGTCTACGACACCCGGGGCAATTCGGGTACCGCCGCAACAGTCGCGCAGCAAGCCGTGGCAGACGGCGCAAAGATAATCATCGGTCCGGTCTACGCCCAGGCGGCAAACTCAGCTGGTCTTGCGGTACTGAACAACAAGGTCAACCTGCTGTCGTTTTCGAACAATACCAGCATCGCAGGCGGCAATGTCTTCGTGCTTGGCCCCACTTTTGAAAACACCGCCAACCGGTTGATCAACTATGCCGGTTCGCGCGGCAAGACCGGAACGGTCATCGTGCATAGCAACGATGCCGCAGGGCGGCTTGGACAATCGGCTATCGCAACCGCGCTGAGCAACAGCCGAGTGGGTAATGCGGGCACGGTCGGCTATGACCGCTCTCAGCAGGGGGTCATCAACTCGGTGCCGACAATCAAGGCTACTGTAGCGTCCTCGGGGGCGGATTCGATCTTTCTGACTTCGACCACAGCAGGGGCGTTGCCGCTGTATTCCCAGCTTCTACCAGAAGCAGGCGTTTCCCCGGCAACCACGCAATATATGGGCCTGACCCGCTGGGACATCCCGGCCCAAACACTGGAACTGCCAGGCGTTCAGGGTGGCTGGTTCGCATTGCCGGACCCATCCAAGGCACAGGCTTATCGTCAGCGGTACAACAACACATATGGCGAGGCACCACATCCGATCAGTGGCCTAGCCTATGATGGCATAGCCGCGATTGCTGCCTTGGTCAGCCAGGGCAAATCCGACGCTCTGACCGCATCTGCCCTAACTCAGAACGCCGGTTTTCAGGGCGTTGGCGGTATCTTCCGTCTGCGACCCAACGGTACGAATGAACGTGGTCTGGCCATTGCCACGATCCAGAACAAACAGGTGGTTGTGATTGACCCTGCCCCACAAAGCTTCTCTGGCGCCGGATTCTGATCGGCTGGCTCTGACACTCATCCCAAGGGGTGACCTGATTTGCCAGCCCGAAGAAATCTTTGACAGCGCATCCGTTATGGCACAGCTGTCAGAGGCCTTCGACAAGACATCTGATAACGCCGAACGGCGCGGCGAAACCGTGCGGATTTTGCGCAACGTCCAGAAATCCGGTCGTCAGGCAATCGCCGATGCCTTTGTCCGCGATCCATTTGACGCGCGGCGGCTGACCCATTCCTATACCTACCTTACCGACGGGCTGGTCTGCACCGCGATGCAAGTGGCCAGTCGCGAGCTTCACCCGCTGGCCACGCCGACACAGGGAGAAAAAATGGCCGTGCTGGCAGTCGGCGGCTATGGGCGTGGGGAAATGGCCCCATCCTCGGATGTCGATCTGCTGTTTCTGACCCCCTACAAGATCACTGCCTGGGCCGAGAGTGTGATCGAATCCATGTTGTATATCCTGTGGGATCTGCGGCTGAAGGTCGGGCATTCTTCGCGCACCATCAAGGATTGCCTGCGCCTGGGATCCGAGGATTTCACCATTCGCACCGCGATGTTGGAACAGCGCTATTTGGCTGGCGACGCCGATCTGGCAAATGAGTTGGAAATGCGCCTGAAAGACGATCTGTTCAATGGCACTGAGCGCCAGTTCATCGAGGCCAAGCTGCAGGAACGCGACGCGCGCCATCTGAAACAGGGCGAGCGGTATATGGTCGAGCCCAACGTAAAAGAGGGCAAAGGCGGATTGCGCGACCTGCAATCGCTCTACTGGATTGCCAAATATATTTACGGCGTTCAGGACGTGGCCGAGTTGGTACCGCTGGGTCTGTTCACCCCCGAGGAATTCAGCACTTTTGTGGAAGCCGAGGATTTCCTGTGGGCCGTTCGCTCGCATTTGCATCTGGTGACCGGGCGCGCAACCGAACAACTGACCTTTGACATGCAGGTCGAGGTTGCTTCCCGAATGGGATACGAAGACCGGGCCGGTCGTCGGGCGGTCGAAGTGTTTATGCAGCGCTATTTCCGCGAGGCCACGAAGGTTGGCGAGCTGACGCGCATCTTCCTGACCAAACTCGAGGCGACGCATATGAAAGGCGCGCCTCTGCTAGAGCGTATTTTCCGCCGCCGCCCCAGGATCAAAGCCGGATACAAAGTCGTCCATGGACGTCTGGACGTAGCCGACCCGAACAAGTTTCTGGCGGACAAGCTGAACCTTCTGCGCCTGTTCGAGGAAGGTCTGCGCACCGGCATGCTGATCCACCCGGACGCGATGCGGCTGGTCAGCGCCAATCTGACATTGATCGACGATGACATGCGCGAAGACAAAGAGGCGCGGCGCATCTTTCTCGACCTGATGCTGAAACACGGCAACCCGGAACGCGCCCTGCGCCGCATGAACGAACTGGGGGTGCTGTCGGCCTTTCTGCCCGAGTTCGAACACATCGTGGCGATGATGCAGTTCAACATGTACCACAGCTATACGGTGGATGAGCACACCATTCAGTGCATCGTCAATCTGGCCCAGATTGAACGCGGAGAGTTGGGGGAATCCCTGCCGCTGGCGTCTTCAATCCTGGAAGGAGGGGTCAATCGCAAGGTTCTGTATGTTGCCCTGCTGATCCATGACATTGCTAAGGGGCGACCCGAGGATCATTCGATTTTGGGCGCACAGATGGCCCGCAAGATTGCACCTCGGCTGGGTCTGAACAAATCGGATTCAGAAACCGTGGAATGGCTGGTGCGGTATCACTTGTTGATGTCGGACATGGCGCAGAAACGCGATATTTCCGACCCGCGCACGGTGCGCGACTTCGCCAAGGCCGTGAAAACGGTCAAAAGGTTGGACCTACTGACCGTGTTGACCGTCTGCGACATTCGCGGCGTTGGACCCAACACCTGGAACAACTGGAAAGCCACCCTGCTACGCGCGCTGCATGCAGAAACCAAGCGCGCGCTTGAGACCGGGATGGAAGACCTCAACCGTGCCAATCGCGGTGCCGGTGCCAAAAAGGCGTTGCGGGCCGAGCTGGCGGAATGGACCAAAGCCGCCCTCAAAACCGAGACGGGTCGGCACTATGACCCCTATTGGCAGGGCCTGAACCTTTCGACCCATGTAGAATTTGCCGAGATGCTGAAAGAGCTGGACCGCAGCGGTGATGCTGGCGCGATGGAAATCCGTCTGCACCCGGATGAAGACCGCGATGCGACGCGGGCCTGCTTTGCCATGGGTGATCACCCCGGCATTTTTGCCCGTATCGCAGGCGCTTTGGCGCTGGTCGGGGCCAATGTGGTTGATGCGCGCAGTTACACCACCAAAGACGGCTATGTCACCGATGCGTTCTGGATTCAGGACGCCGATGGCCACCCGTTCGAGGCCAGCCGCTTGCCGCGCCTGACACAGATGATCCACAAGACCCTTAAAGGCGAGGTCGTGGCGCGGGATGCCCTTAAATCACGCGACAAGATCAAGAAACGCGAACGGGCCTTTAACGTGCCGACCCATATCATCTTCGACAATGACGGGTCCGAGATCTACACGATCATCGAGGTCGATACCCGGGACAGGCCCGGCCTGCTTTATGATCTGACACGAACGCTTGCTGCCGCCAATGTCTATATCGCCAATGCGGTGATCGCGACTTATGGCGAACAAGTGGTGGACACCTTTTACGTCAAGGATATGTTTGGGTTGAAATATCACTCGGAAAGCAAGCAGCGCGGGCTTGAGGCCAAGCTGCGCAAGGCCATCTCCGAAGGCGCCGAGCGCGCGGTCTCATGAAACAGATCCGGCTGTTTTCAGGCCTGTTCACTGTCGGGTTCTGGACCCTGGCCAGCCGTATTCTGGGCTTTCTGCGGGAAATCCTGCTGACCGCCTACATCGGGCCCGGGCCAGTAATGGATGCATTCGTCGCCGCCTTTCGCCTGCCCAACATGTTCCGCCGCTTCTTTGCCGAAGGTGCGTTTAACGCAGCCTTTGTGCCAATGTTTTCCAAACGGCTCGAAGGCGGGGAAAACGCGCAAGGCTTTGCACAGGACGCGTTCAACCTGCTGGCCGTGGCGGTGCTGGCGCTGGTCGGGCTGGCGATGGTTTTCATGCCTGGCCTGGTCTGGCTGACGGCCGAGGGCTTTTACGGTGACGACCGCTTCGACCTTGCCGTGGATTATGGATATGTGGTCTTTCCCTACATCTTTTTCATGTCGCTAGCGGCGCTGTTCTCGGGCGTGCTGAACGCAACCGGCCGTTTCGCGGCTGCAGCGGCCGCCCCGATTTTACTGAACATCTTTGCCTGCACAGCACTGATCGCCGGCGCTATATCAGGCGGAGAGGTCATCCGTTGGCTGATCGCCGTCATCCCCATCGCTGGAGTTGCGCAGCTAGCGCTGGTCTGGGTTGCAACCGAACGTGCGGGCATCCGTATCCGCCCGGGCCTGCCGAAACTCAGCCCTGAAATGCGCAACATGGTTCGCATTGCGGTTCCGGCCGCCTTGGCCATGGGGGTTACACAGGTCAATCTGGTGGTGGGCCAGCTGGTTGCTTCGAAAACCGAAAAGGCCGTCAGCTGGTTGTTTGCAGCGGATCGCTTGTACCAGTTGCCATTGGGCGTCGTGGGCATCGCCGTCGGCATCGTCCTGTTACCCGATCTATCTCGCCGCCTGCGCGCTGGGGACAAGTCGGGCGCCCGCGATGCGTTTTCTCGCGCAGGTGAGTTTACGTTGCTGTTGACCATCCCGTCGACCGTTGCCTTTGTGCTCATCCCTACCCAGCTGGTCTCGGTTCTGTTCGAGCGTGGACAGTTCACCCCCGAAGACACCGCCGCCACCGCACTTGCCGTGGCGATCTATGGCATCGGCCTGCCCGCGTTCATGCTGCAGAAATTGTTGCAGCCTTTGTATTTCGCGCGTGAAGATACACGCTCGCCCTTTCACTATGCAGTGTTTGCGATGGTCGTGAACGCTGCACTGGCTTTCGGGCTGTATCCGTTGGTGGGATGGTTCGCACCGGCGATTGCCGCCTCGGTGGCCGGATGGGCCATGGTTGGACTGCTGGCCTTGGGCGCGCGAAAAATGGGGGAAGAAGCGCAGTTTGACAACCGGTTCAAGAACCGGGCATGGCGGATCATTGCGGCGTCCCTGGGGATGGGAGCTGTCCTGTATGCCGCTATTGAGCTGTTTGGATGGGCCTTTGCCCTGGAAGGCTGGCGTTACCTGGCACTGCTCGGCTTGATCATCGTTGCTGCAGTTACATATTTCCTGCTCGGCCACCTGATTGGTGCATTCAAACTTTCCGAGTTCAGGAAGGCTCTGCGTCGATCCTGATCAGTCGCGCCGAATACGCCTGACGATCCGCGCCCACCCACCCGGAGCAACCAGGAACGACAGGGCAAAACCAGTGGCAAAACCGCCCAGATCAGCCACCCAGTCCAGCGTTCCGCCAAACAGCAGGCCGAACAACAACTGAATGCCCATCAAAACGGCGATCAGGCTGAAAGCGCGGGATTGGTTTGCGCCCACCAGCAACAGCTTGCGCCATAATATCCACGTAAACGCTCCGATCAGCCCATAGACCGGAGGGAACCCACCCACCAGCGGAAAGCGCGGATCCAGCAACAGTGCATAAGCCAGCGCACCACCCACGCCCGACAGCACAAAGATCACCAGCATCTGAACGCTGCCAAAAACCTCGGCCACCATTTTACCCATGGCCAGCACAAAGACGCAGACAAAGATGGCCTGTGTGAACGTACCGGATACAAACGGATAGGTGACAAAGCGGATCAGATGCTCGAACGGCCAGCGCCCGTTTTCCACCATCCAGTCGAAGATATCCGGCGAAAACGAATAGTGCTGCAAAGCGTCCAGGCGCCAGCCTACAGCAGTTGGCCCCCCAATGATCCCGCGCGTACCTAGAGTAAATGCCAGTTCAACCCCCATGATGAACACACACAAAGCCACCACCACGGGCGGCAGAGGGTTCACGGCGGGTGTATAATGCTCACTGCTCATTGGGCGGGCCTTTCGCGGCTGTTGACGTCCCTTTGCCTCATGGGTAAGCGACGGGGGCTGATTTTTCCAGACGGGAGTTCCCTTCGATGACCGATTCCAAGTTCACGCCGCGCGTGTTTTCCGGTGCACAGCCATCCGGTAACCTGCACCTTGGCAACTATTTGGGCGCATTGCGGAACTGGGTTCGGATGCAAGGGTCCGACTATCAGACAATCTACTGTATGGTCGATTTGCACGCGATCACCGTTTGGCAGGACCCCAAAGAGTTGCAGCACGCAACGCGTGAGCTGTGCGCGGGGTATATCGCATCAGGATTAGATCCCGAAAAATCGATCCTGTTTAACCAAAGCCAGGTTCCTGAGCACGCGCAACTAGCATGGATTTTTAACTGCGTTGCCCGGCTTGGCTGGATGCAGCGCATGACACAGTTCAAAGATAAGGCTGGCAAGAACGCGCAGAATGCATCGTTGGGCCTATTCGCCTATCCGGCGCTCATGGCCGCAGATATCCTTGTATATCACGCGACACATGTTCCCGTCGGAGATGATCAAAAGCAACACCTGGAACTAACCCGAGACATCGCAACTAAGTTCAATCATGACTATGGCGTCGATTTTTTTCCGTTGACAGAACCCGTCATCAAAGGTGCGGCAACTCGGGTCATGAGCTTGCGCGATGGGTCAAAAAAGATGTCCAAATCCGACCCCTCCGACATGACCCGGATCAACATGACCGATGATGCCGACACGATCGCCAAGAAAATCCGAAAGGCCAAGACCGACCCGGACGCTCTGCCTTCGGAAGTCGATGGCTTGGACAACCGCCCCGAGGCCCGCAATCTGGTGAATATCTACGCCGCCCTCAGCGATCAGACGGCGGATCAGGTTCTGGCCGACGTTGGCGGCAAGCAATTTGGCGAGTTTAAACCGATGCTGGCCGATCTGGCGGTTGCCAAACTGTCTCCGATCTCGACCGAAATGGCCCGCCTGATGGGTGAAGAGGCCGAGATTGATCGCATTCTGGCCAATGGCGCAGAAAAGGCGCGGGCGATTGCAGCCCCGATCCTGCAGCAGACCTATGACATCGTCGGCATGGTTGGTGCGAAACGGGGCTGATTGCCTCTGGACGTTGCCTTAACGCCTTCCTAGGTTTGCCTCAAAGCTTGGGAGGGCGTCATGGCAGTCGGCAAGAACATCCGCACCTATTTCAACGGGCAATGGCATGATGGGGATGCACCGATCATGCGCGCTGCGGATCATGGCGCGTGGCTGGGATCATCCGTCTTTGACGGCGCGCGGTTCTTCAACGGGCTGACCCCGGACCTGAACGCCCATTGCGCCCGCGTGAACCGCTCTGCCGAGGCGCTGATGCTGACCCCCACCGTCACCACAGAGCAAATGGTTGAGATCGTGCGCGAAGGGCTTGAAGCCTATGCGCCCGACGCGGCCGTATATATCCGCCCGATGTATTGGGGCATCGACGGAGATGCGACAGCGATCGTACCGCAGGAAAACAGCACCGGGTTTGCTGTCTGCCTGGAAGAGATTCCGATGGCGCCTGAGACCGCCTCGGCCACGCTGGGACTGACCCGATTCCGCCGTCCGGTACTGGAATCAGCAGTGGTGAATGCCAAGGCCGGGTGCCTGTATCCCAACAACGCACGGATGCTGAACGAGGTACGTGCGAACGGGTTTTCGAATGCTTTGGTGGCTGACGCATTGGGCAACGTAGCCGAAACCGCAACCGCCAATATCTTTATGGTCCGCGACGGCGAGGTCTTTACCCCCGTCCCCAACGGCACCTTCCTTGCTGGCATCACCCGTGCACGACATATCAAAAACCTGCGGGCCGACGGCGTGGCTGTGCATGAGGCGGTTCTGAGTTTCGAGGATTTCTACGGGGCCGACGAGGTATTCATGACTGGCAACATGAGCAAGATCACCCCGGTGACCGCGCTGGAGGACACCCGGTTTCAGGTCGGTCCCATCGCCCGGCGTGCACGCGACCTGTATTGGGACTGGGCCGCCAGTGGGCGTTAGGCTCTGGTTGCCAGCACGCACCTAGTCGGGCATGATCCCCGGAAATGAATGAGGACACCCATGCGCAAGTTCCTAGTGGTTCTGGATGACAGTCGCGAATGCCTGAATGCGATGCGATTCGCGGCTATGCGCGCGGCCCATACCGGCGGCGGCGTAACGATCCTGTCGGTCATCCCTCCGGATGAGTTCAACCATTGGATCGGCGTTGCCACAGTCATGCGTGAAGAAGCGCGCGAGCGTATCCATGCACATTTTGAGGTTTTCGCAAAATGGATGCGCGACAAGCAGGACGTTGATCCTGAACTGGCCATCCGCGAGGGTGAGCCGGTTGCCCAGATCATCGAGCATGTGCAATCCGACACGGATATCGGTGTCCTGGTTCTGGGCGCGGGCACTGACAAGAAGGGGCCTGGCCCATTGGTCACGCAGTTGACCAAGAACTCAGGCAGCCTGCCAATCCCAATCACCATTGTTCCCGGTGACCTGAGCAAAGAAAAGCTCGAAGCGATCACCTGAGGCCAGAGCGATGCAGCGCAGCATTCAATTCTGGTTCGAATTCGCCTCGACCTATTCCTATCTCAGCGCGATGCGTATCGAAGAGGTCGCCGCCCGCCATGGGGTGTCGGTCGAATGGCAGCCTTTTCTGCTGGGGCCGATCTTTGCAGCCCAAGGGTGGGATAATTCTCCGTTCAATCTGTACCCGGCAAAAGGCCGGTACATGTGGCGGGATATGGAACGCCTGACCGCCCAGCGCGGCTTGCCATTTGTCCGGCCCGATCCTTT
This sequence comes from Ruegeria sp. CDSB114, assembly GCF_059611025.1. Taxonomy (NCBI): domain Bacteria; kingdom Pseudomonadati; phylum Pseudomonadota; class Alphaproteobacteria; order Rhodobacterales; family Roseobacteraceae; genus Ruegeria; species Ruegeria sp. CDSB114. The sequence continues at coordinate 185,063 of NZ_JBXWOT010000002.1, read as the reverse complement.
TCCGCAGAACGGCCTGAAAGCGGCTAGGTTAACATTGGCGATTGAAGATCAGGGGCAAAAAGCTGCCTTTGTGCGCGCCGTCTATTCTGCCGAATTTGCCCAAAGACAGAACATCGCGGATGAGGCTGTTTTGGCCGGATGCCTCAGCTCAGCCGGGCTTGCCGCTGATTTACTTTCCCAGACCCAGAATCCGGCGATCAAAGCAGCGCTTATCGCGCAGACAAAAACCGCACAGGCCAAAGGGATTTTTGGCGCGCCCAGCTTTCTGGGCGGGGATGAGCTGTTCTGGGGCGATGATCGGTTGGACGACGCGATAAGCTTGGCTGCCTAAATTTAGAATCGTTCCAATTCTTGACTTCCAGCTCGTGGACCCGCATATCAGAGACAACAGATACGGAGCCGCGCCATGTTCATCCAGACCGAATCCACACCGAACCCTGCAACCCTGAAATTCCTGCCCGGCCAGACCGTGCTGGAAGCGGGCACTGCAGATTTCCCATCGGCTGAGGCTGCGGAAAAGTCGCCGCTGGCCAACCGCATTTTCGCTGTGAGTGGCGTGACCGGGGTATTTTTCGGCAATGACTTCGTGACCGTGACCAAAGCGGACGACGTTCAGTGGGACCACATCAAACCCGCCATTCTGGGCGCGGTGATGGAGCATTATCAATCCGGCCAGCCGATCATGGGAGCGGATGCCAATACGGCCTCGGGCCACGCTGAACACAGCGGCGAAGACGCCGAGGTGGTCAACCAGATCAAAGACCTGCTGGACAGCCGTGTGCGCCCGGCAGTCGCGCAGGACGGCGGCGACATCACGTTCCACGGCTTTGACCGCGGCGTTGTCTACCTGCACATGCAAGGGGCCTGCGCAGGCTGCCCATCCTCGACCCTGACGTTGAAGATGGGGATCGAAAACCTGCTGCGTCACTACATTCCCGAAGTGACCGAGGTGCGCCCTGTTGCCGTCTGAACCACTCATTCTGGCGTTTGACACATCGGCCGCGCATTGCGCGGCCGCTTTGTTGCGCGGTGACCGGATTGTGGCGTCTTGTGTCGAGCCCATGTCGCGGGGACAAGCCGAACGTCTGATGCCGCTGCTCGAAGAGGTGCTGTCATCAGAACAATGCTCATGGCGCGACCTGTCGGCAATCGGCGTTGGAATTGGCCCAGGCAATTTCACCGGCATCCGCATCTCGGTCTCGGCCGCGCGGGGTCTGGCCTTAGGTCTGGGGATACCGGCCATCGGTGTGTCGGGCTTTGACGCGCTTGCCACCCTGGACGGCGAGGCGTTGCCCGCAATTCGCGCGCCGAGAGATCAGGTCTATGTTTCGCAGCCTGATATGGAACCAGCACTGATCCAGCTTGATCAGGCAAAATCGCTGGGCACACTGATGTTCAACGACAACCCCAGCGCTCAGGTCTGCGCTATTGCCCGAGTGGCTGCACAAAGAAGGCTGACCAAGGCCGAGGCTCCCGCCCCTCTTTACATACGCCCCGCTGATGCGGCGCCCTCCAAGGACCAACCGCCGATGTTGCTGGACGGATGACTCCCGAAGAACTGGCAAATACTCACGCCGCAGCATTCACACAATCGCGCCCCTGGACCGCCACAGAGTTTGCAGAGCTGCTGCAGAATCGCTTTACCCATATCGTAGGTGATGCCCAGTCCTTTGCCCTTTTCCAGGTAATTGCAGACGAAGCCGAACTGCTGACGATTGCCACCCATCCCACAGTTCAGCGTCAGGGACTGGCTAGGAAACGTATGGTCGAATGGCACACGGCTGCCAAAAAACTGGGCGCTATCCGGGCGATTCTGGATGTTTCCATCGCCAACCAGCCCGCGATTACACTTTACAAGCATTGCGGGTATCGTGTGTGCGGCACGCGCAAGAATTACTATACGGTTGAAAATAATCAGAAAATTGATGCCATCGTCATGGAATGCAATTTAACCTGAGACAGGCCGCGAATTTTCTTGGACCAAATGGTCAAAAATCTGTTGACCGCGGCGGTTGCAAACGGCCTTAATTCCCGCCATCACAACGGTTATGCTCGCTAACAGTGGGTAAACGGGGCTATCTTGGCTCCGACCGAAAAAAACAAACGGGAGTAACAAATGACCCTGATGAAATCCTTGATGGGCGCCGCAGCGGCGGTTGCACTGACAGCGGGTGCCGCACTGGCCGAACCGGCACTGATCTTTGATCTGGGCGGCAAGTTCGACAAATCGTTCAACGAAGCCGCGCATAACGGCGCCTCACGCTGGGCGGAAGAAACGGGCGGCACCTACCGCGAGATCGAAATGCAGTCCGAAGCGCAACGCGAACAGGCCCTGCGCCGCTTTGCCGAAGCAGGCTCGAACCCGATCATCACCATGGGTTTCGGTATGGCTGACCCGCTCAGCGCGGTTGTTGCCGACTATCCGGACACGAAATTCGTTGTTGTCGACGTAACCTGGCTGGACGCGCCCAACCTGCGTCAGGTTGGTTTCGCTGAACACGAAGGCTCGTATCTGGTTGGTATGATGGCTGCGATGGCGTCCGAATCCGGAACCGTTGGCTTCATCGGCGGCATGGATGTTCCGCTGATCCGTCACTTTGGCTGCGGCTATGCTCAGGGTGCCAAGGCGGTGAACCCCGATATCAACGTGGTTGCCAACATGACCGGCACAACGCCTGCGGCATGGAACGACCCGGTTAAGGGCTCGGAACTGACAAAGGCACAAATCAGCCAGGGTGCCGACGTGGTCTATGCCGCCGCTGGCGGCACCGGTGTTGGTGTTCTGCAAACCGCTGCTGACGAAGGCATTCTGTCAATCGGTGTCGACAGCAACCAGAACCACCTGCACCCGGGCAAAGTTCTGACCTCGATGCTGAAGCGCGTGGACGTCGCTGTTTATGAGGCGATGAGCGCAGGCGAGAACGTTGAGACCGGCGTATATATCATGGGTCTGGCCGAAGACGGCGTTGGCTATGCGATCGACGACAACAACGCTCCGCTGGTTTCGGATGATATGAAAGCAGCAGTCGACAAAGCCCGTCAGGACATCATCGACGGCAATGTTTCGGTAGTCAGCTATTACGAGAACGACAGCTGCCCCGCACTGCAGTTCTGATATCACGCGGGTCGGGGGTGATGCTCCCGGCCCGATTCCACTTTGCTGCACCGGGATGACCGGGCAGTCCTTTCGGCAACTGAGGACAAGACATGACCGTCCCCGCCATTGAGCTCAAAGGGATATCCAAATCCTTTGGGCCGGTTCAGGCCAACAAAGACATTTCCATCAGCGTCGCCCCCGGTACGATCCATGGGATCATCGGTGAAAACGGTGCGGGCAAATCCACGCTGATGAGCATTCTCTACGGCTTTTACAAAGCCGACAAAGGTGAGATTTGGATCAACGGTCAAAAGACCGAAATCCCTGACAGCCAGGCCGCGATCGCCTCGGGCATCGGGATGGTGTTTCAGCATTTCAAACTGGTCGAGAATTTCACCGTTCTGGAAAACATCGTGCTGGGCGCCGAGGATGGCGGGCTATTGGCCCCGTCCCTGACCAAGGCCCGCAAAGAGTTGAAAGAGCTGGAAGAAGAATACGAGCTGTTCGTGGATCCCGACAAACGGATCGACGAGATCGGTGTGGGGATGCAGCAGCGGGTCGAGATCCTCAAGGCGCTGTATCGCAAGGCCGAGATCCTGATTCTGGACGAACCGACGGGTGTTCTAACCCCCTCCGAGGCGGATCAGCTATTCCGCATCCTCGACCGGCTGCGGGCCGAGGGGAAGACGATCATCGTGATCACCCACAAGCTGCGCGAGATCATGGAAAACACCGACACCGTGTCGGTCATGCGCCGCGGGCAAATGACGGCCACCGTGAAAACCGCCGAGACCAGCCCCGAAGAACTGGCCGAGCTGATGGTGGGCCGCAAGGTTCTGCTGCAGGTCGACAAGGTTCCGGCGCAGCCCGGTAAGCCCATCCTCGAGATTGAAAACCTGCGTGTTTTCGACAGCGCGGGCGTCGAGCGTGTCAAAGGCATCGACTTGAACGTGCGCGCTGGTGAGATCGTGGGCATCGCAGGCGTCGCCGGCAATGGCCAATCCGAACTGCTAGAGGTTCTGGGCGGGATGCGCCCGGGCCAGGGCCAGATCAAACTGAACGGCACGCCGCTTGCGCTCAGCGGGGTGGGGTCAGATGGCCAGGCGCGGCGCGCGCAGCACATTGCGCATGTGCCCGAAGACCGCCAGCGCGAAGGCCTGATCATGGATTTCCACGCCTGGGAGAACGTGGCCTTCGGCTATCACCGCGACCCGGTCTATAAGCGTGGCCTCTTCATGGATAACGCCGCCCTGCGCGCCGATACCGAAGCCAAGATCGAAAAATTCGATGTGCGCCCGCCGAACCCCTGGCTGTCGGCTAAAAGCTTTTCGGGCGGCAATCAGCAGAAGATCGTCGTCGCGCGTGAAATCGAACGTAACCCAGACCTGCTGTTGGTCGGTCAGCCGACCCGAGGCGTGGATATCGGGGCGATCGAATTCATTCACAAACAGATCGTCGATCTGCGCGACCAGGGCAAGGCGATCCTGCTGGTCTCGGTCGAGCTGGAAGAGATATTCTCGCTGTCGGATCGAATCGCGGTCATGTTTGACGGACATATCATGGGCGAACGCCTGCCCCATGAAACTGATGAAAAAGAACTTGGCCTGTTGATGGCCGGTGTTGCGGGAGAGGCAGCGTAACATGGAAAAAATGCCCAAATGGGCCGATGTCGTTCTGATCCCGGTGATCAGTCTGCTTCTGGCCGCAATCCTGTCGGCGCTGGTGATCCTCGCCATTGGTGAAAACCCGATCGAAGCGGTGAACCTGATGGTCACCGGCGCGCTGGGATCGACCTATGGCTGGGGCTATACGCTGTATTACGCCACGAATTTCATGTTCACCGGACTCGCTGTGGCGGTCGCCTTTCATGCACGGCTGTTCAACATCGGTGGCGAAGGTCAGGCGATGCTGGGCGGGCTTGGCGTGGCCGTGGTGTGCCTTTACATCGACTGGCCGCATTGGAGCATCGCCTTGCTGGCCGCCTGTGCCGCATCGATGGTGTTCGGGGCCGCTTGGGCGGCCATTCCGGCCTATCTGCAGGCCAAACGCGGCAGCCATATCGTGATCACCACGATCATGTTCAACTTCATCGCTGCTGCCTTGCTGAACTATATGCTGGTCAACGTCATGCGCCCGCAGGGCTCGCAAGACCCGGCGACTGCGCGTTTCCCCGAGGCGGTACACCTGCCGACGTTCCAGTCGATGTTCTCGACCGCTGAAAACGTCGTCTTCCGTGGCGCACCTGCCAATATCTCATTCTTTGTTGCAGTCCTGGCCTGTGTGATCGTTTGGGCGCTGATCTGGCGCACCCGGCTGGGTTATGAGATCCGCGCCTATGGGCATTCGGAAACCGGTGCCGTCTATGCCGGTATTTCTCCGGTTCGGATCACCATCATCGCCATGCTGATCTCGGGCGCGCTGGCTGGTCTGATGGCCACGAACAACGTGATGGGTGAGGCAGAGCGGCTGGTTCTGAACTCGACCGAGGGCGCTGGCTTTATCGGTATCGCCGTGGCGCTGATGGGCCGGTCCCATCCGTTTGGCGTGTTCCTTGCGGCGCTGCTGTTTGGTTTCCTCTATCAGGGCGGGGCCGAGCTGGCGCTATGGACGTCTATCCCCCGAGAGCTGATCGTAGTCATACAGGCCCTGGTGATCCTGTTCACCGGCGCCTTGGACAACATGGTCCGCATGCCGCTTGAGAAACTGTTCCTTGCCATGCGGAAGGAGGGCTAAGCGATGGATACTTTCGTTACCCTCATCCAGGTCCTCGATTCGACCGTCCGCTTGGCCACGCCGCTGTTGCTGGCATGTCTGGCCGGTCTGTATTCCGAACGCGCCGGTATTTTCGACATCGGGCTTGAGGGCAAGATGCTGATCGCGGCGTTCTTTTCTGCCGCCGTCGCCGCCGTGACCGGATCGGTCTGGCTGGGATTGCTGGCCGGAATCGCGGCCTCGCTTGTTCTGTCCGCATTGCATGGGGTGGCCTCGATCACCTTTCGGGGCAACCAGCTGATTTCGGGCGTCGCCATCAACTTTCTGGCCTCGGGGCTGACGGTCCTGATCGCGCAAAGCTGGTTCAAGCAGGGCGGGCGTACCCCCTCGCTGTTTGGCGGAGGGCGCTTTGAACCGATCACTTTCCCTTTTGCGGATGCCGTGAGCGATGTCCCTTTCCTTGGGCCAATCTATTCCGAGCTGCTGTCCGGCCATTCAATCCTTGTCTATGTGTCATTCCTCCTGGTCCCGACAACCTGGTGGGTTTTGTACCGCACCCGCTTTGGCCTGCGCCTGCGCGCGGTGGGTGAAAACCCAGCCGCTGTGGATACGGCCGGGGTTTCTGTCGTTGGGCTGAGATTTGCGGCTGTCGCGATCTGTGGCGTGCTGTGCGGCATTGCGGGTGCCTATCTGGCCACGGCCCTGCAAGCTGGATTCGTCAAGGAAATGACTGCCGGTCGCGGGTTCATCGCGCTGGCGGCGCTGATCTTTGCAAAATGGCGGCCATGGCACGCGATGTGGGCTTGCCTGCTGTTCGGACTGTTGCAAGCCGTTGCGTTGCGGTTCCAGAATATTGACCTAGGTGGCGTGGTGATTCCTGTGCAAGTCATGGATGCGCTGCCATATATCCTGACCGTCGTCATTTTGGCCGGCTTTGTCGGCAAGGCCGTTCCACCGAAAGCCGGTGGCGAACCCTATGTAAAAGAGCGGTAATAGGTCCAGTTTGAAACACACGTCAGTCCTGTTCGCTGCATGGCGGCATGTAGAGTTGATTTTACATGCCGCAACGGCTCTAAAGGGGCATGGATGTGTTTCCAGTGACAGCTGATTTGAGAGAGTTTCTCGCCGGGGTGCCGGATGCTAGGTCTTGCGCTTGGTCTAAGGGGATACTCCCTGTCAAAACGCCTTCTGCGGATGCACAGTTTCAGACTGGTCCAAGCCGCCAGCCCTGCTCTACCCTGCCTCGCCAAGGGCGTGATTCTGCGCGTCAGATACGAACCCTTTCACAAATTCCAGAAGTCGAATGTGTCACATTGCGCGACGCAGCTGGCCCTAATTACTAGTACCTCATGCAAATTTACCTTCCTATCGCTGAAGTTTCCGTAAACGCCTTTCTGCTGCTTGGGTTGGGCGGCATGGTCGGCATCCTGTCAGGGATGTTCGGGGTCGGCGGCGGGTTTCTGATGACCCCGCTGTTGTTTTTCATTGGCATCCCACCAGCAGTTGCCGTAGCCACCGAAGCGAACCAGATTGTCGCCTCGTCCTTTTCTGGGGTTCTGGCCCATTTCCGCCGAAAGACGGTCGACCTGAAGATGGGCACGGTATTGCTGGTCGGGGGACTGATCGGTGCTGCGTTCGGGGTGGTGATCTTCAACTATCTCAAAAGCCTCGGACAAGTCGATTTGCTCGTAACCCTGTGTTACGTGGTCTTTCTGGGCGTCGTCGGCAGCTTGATGTTCATCGAAAGCCTGAACGCGCTGCGTAAATCCAAAAAGGGCACCGCCGCCCCTGTTGCACGTCGTCAGCGCGGCTGGATTCACGCGATGCCGTTCAAAATGCGGTTCCGTACATCGGGCCTCTATATCTCGGTCATCCCCCCCGTCCTGGTCGGGCTTAGCGTAGGTATCCTTTCTGCGATCATGGGTGTCGGAGGCGGCTTTATCATGGTTCCTGCCATGATTTACCTGCTGGGAATGCCCACCAAAGTCGTTGTCGGCACCTCCCTGTTCCAGATTATTTTCGTAACAGCGTTCACCACGATGCTGCACGCGACAACCAACTACACAGTCGACATTGTTCTGGCTGTGTTGTTGCTGGTCGGCGGCGTGATCGGGGCGCAGATCGGAACGGTGATCGGCGCACGAATGCCTGCCGAGCAGCTGCGCGTATTGCTGGCTGCACTGGTCTTGGTGGTTTGTGGCAAACTGGCGCTGGATCTGCTTCTGGAACCCTCCGAGCTGTATTCGCTTGGCGTCGCAGGAGGGCACTGATCATGCTCCGACGGTTGATCCTGCTGCTTGCGTTTTGTGTCACCCCGGCTATGGCCGAGGAAGAGCAGGTTGTACTTGGTCTAAGTCAGGACCGGGTTGCAATCACGGCGAACTTCGATGGCTCGGAAATTCTTATTTTCGGTGCCGTAAAACGTGAAACACCGATCCCTTCCGGCCCACCGCTTCAAGTTATCGTGGCCGTTGCAGGCCCCTCTAGCCCGGTGACGGTCCGGCGAAAAGAACGCAGGCTGGGTATCTGGGTCAACACCGACAGCGTCCTGGTCGACCTTGCGCCCAGTTTTTATGCGGTTGCCACCAGCGCTCCGCTTACAGAAATCCTGTCAGATACAGAAGACCTGCGGTACAGGATCTCGATTGAACGGGCCATTCGGTCAGTGGGTGCCGCGATGAATATCCGGGGCGCGCAGAATTTTGCCGAGGCCGTCGTTCGCATCCGTGAGGATGAGGGCCTGTATTCTATCCGCGAAAATACGGTTGCGGTGGACGAGCAGACATTGTTCCGAACCTCAATCGACATGCCAGCCGATTTGACCGAAGGCGCCTATTTCGCGCGCATATACCTGACCCGCGGCCGAGAAGTTGTTTCCCAGTTCGAGACCACAATCGACGTGCGGAAGGTCGGGCTGGAACGGTTCCTCTACAACATGTCCCGTCAGCAGCCGGTCTGGTATGGCCTGATGTCTTTGGTCATCGCCATCGCGGCGGGTTGGGGAGCGTCCACAGCCTTCCGACTATTGCGCGAGAACTAACGCCCTATCCACGCCCGATATAGGGCATCGTAGTGGCCATAACGGTCATGAACTGGACGTTTGCCTCTGCAGGCAAAGACGCCATGTGCAGTACAGAACGTGCGGCATCATCAACAGCCATCGTCGGGTCGGGCTGCTGCCCTCCCGCGATGGCGTTTTCAACCAGGTTTTGCACCATCTGTGTTCGCGCGTTGCCAATATCGATTTGACCACATGCGATACCAAAGGCGCGCCCGTCCAGTGATAGGCTGCGTGTCAGGCCTGTTATCGCGTGTTTCGTAGCGGTGTAATGGACCGAATTCGGACGCGGTACATGCGCGGCGATCGAACCGTTATTGATGATCCTCCCCCCTTGCGGGGCCTGATGCCGCATGATGCGGAAGGCTTCGCGCGCGCTCAGGAACATCCCGTTCAGGTTCACGCTGACGCTCTGGTACCAATCCTCCAACTGGATTTCGTCTATCGTGCCGCCGGGGGCAAAGATTCCGGCATTATTGAATAATACGTCAAGACGTCCCGCCTCATTCTGGAATGTCTCGAAAGCACCCGAAACAGCGGTGGGGTCGGTAACATCGGTCACCAAGGGGATCGCATTCTTGTGCCTTTCAGCCAATTCGTTCAGCACATCCGCGCTGCGCGCCAGCAGCCCGACCGCCCAGCCCTCGGCCAAAAACAGCTCGGCAGTTGCCCGTCCGATACCTGAACTGGCGCCTGTGATTATGATGGATTTCATATCTCTTCGGCCTCTAGGGTCAGCGCCGCCGCCGGAGCCGCGCGCAAATCATCCACGCGCAGCGGATAAGTGGGCTTGGCCAGCCTGTTGCGCACCACCCAAATCAACCTTTCTTGCGCCCGCGTGATCGCAACATAAGCCAGACGTTTCCACAAAGGTTGCCCAGCCTCGGTTCGCCCCATCCGGGCAGCCGCATATATATCCGGCGCAAACACCTGTACCGTGTCCCACTGCGACCCCTGCGCCTTGTGAATGGTCACTGCTGCGCCATGCAAAAAGGTTGCCCCCATACGCGCTGCAAATGGAATAAACGGTTCTTCCTCATCAGGCATTTCGATTTTGACAATCGACGCTGCACTGACCTGAGGATCCTCGGCCCCCATCACATGCAGGCGCGAAAACCCCGGTTTTCGTCCTGGCCCCAGATAGATGACCTGAGCACCCTTGATTAGCCCGCGCGCCTCAAGATCCAGTCTTTTCTTGCGGTGCTTCAGCGGCAGTTCGATTCCATCGCAAATCAGCGGCTCTCCCGCCAGAAGCTCGGTGTCGGGTGCAGCGTGAACATTGCGGAAGGCCTGAATCAAGCGAATTCGGGTGGCATTTCGCCAGACCAGAACCGGGCTGCGGGCCATTAGGTCAACTTCAACACGCTGCCCCCAAACAACACGGTCATCCTGTCGGGCGGTCTGTTCGACAAGCCGTTCAAAATCCTCAAACCCCATCTGAGGGTCGGCCAGCGCATGCGCGAGGTCCAGGATCGGGTTGTCTGCCGTCTGCCTGTGGACCCTGTGCAATACCTGCTTTCGCGGCTCGGGCAGCGTCTCGAATACCATGCTGCCGGACTGATTGACCGGGGCGAGCTGCGCCGGATCGCCAAAAAGCAACAGGGTCGGAAAGATCTCTTTCAGGTCTTCGAACTGCCGGTCATCCAGCATCGAGGCCTCATCTACAAAACCTATGTCCAGCGGCTCCTCCCGACGCTTCCAGCCGGTGATAAAGTCGGACCCACGAAGGCCCGCAGCGGCCAGCGCGCCGGGGATCGACTTGTTGTTCTGATAAAAAGCGGCCGCCCGGTCCAGGGCTTCGTCAGTCAACCCTTCAACCTCGGGGCGTTCATCGTTGCCCGCCAGCCATTCGGCAATGCGTTCATATTCCGGGTCATATACCGGCGTATAGAGGATGCGGTGGATCGTGGTCGCAGGCACACCCCGCAGGCGCAAAACACTGGCGGCCTTGTTCGTTGGCGCAAGAATGGCCAAGCTGCGTTTCTCGCGCGCTTTGCGGCTTTCGAAATCACCGGAAACAATCTGAAGACCCGCGTCGGCCAATGCTTTGTAAAGCTCTGCCAGCAGTAGCGTTTTCCCTGAACCCGCCTTGCCGATCACGGCCATCACCCCGGATTCGCCATTGCCGGGCATTTTCAGCAGAGCATCATCATCCAAGTCCACACCAGCAGATTTCAGCATCTCGGAAATGCTGTCATAGGCGGCGGCTTGATCGTCAGAAAAGGTTACTGTGGGTATAGACATGGCGCGACCCTACAGGGCCACGCCAGCTATCGCCAGATATGGAATTGGCTTTCAGACCCCGTCAGGCGGACAGGGCAAACCGGTGTTGCCGGACAGTGCCAAACGCGGCTTTGAACCACATCCTGGACAGCTCACGTGGGATGCCCGCCCGTTCAGCCACCCGATTGCAATCCTCGGCCGAATAGGGCCAGAGCCCAACCGAAATCTGATCACGCCCTTTCCCTTGCGACCCCAGAACGACTGGAGACGATCCGATCAGACGGTAGATCCGAATCATGCGCGCATCAAAGACGCCAGCAATATGGGTCAGCCCGAACCCTTCCATGATTTCGCCGCCACTCAGCATGATGGCACCGGCAGTATGGGCACTGGCCGTTCGTGACAGGCAGAACCGCGTCACCTCCCAGATCAGCGGGCTGTGGACAGGCTTACCTCCTGTCAGATGCCCAAACACCTCATTCACCATGACAGGTCCTGTCGTCGGCAAAACCCGCATCGACCCCCCATGGCTGCCATCCTCTTCTTCCCAGATGACATAGAGCGGATTCAGGTCATCATACTGATCCCGCTCTTCTCCTTTTTCGTCCACGTGAACATCCCAGCCCAGCCGTGTTTTGAACTGATCCGCTCGATCCCGGAACATCCCTTGGGCCAAATTCGGAAACTTATGTAGTTCGTCGGCAAACAAATAGCGCAACATGACTTTTCCCCTTGTCGTCCTGTGCAGGAACGAAGGGGGTACAAAGTCGTGGTTAATTTCCCGTTTTTCGCGCGCGCGCTTGTTAAACCACTATTAATCCACGGCTGAGTGCTGTTGCGATGGCATGGGTTGTGTTCTGCGCCCCAAGCTTGGCACGCGCACTTTCAATATAGACACGCAGCGTATGTTCCGAGATTGACAGTGAGTGCGCGACTTGTGCCCGGCTGTATCCAAGCGCCAGCAAGGTCATGGCATCCGTCTCACGAGGCGACAGGCCCCGGGTCGTATCCGGCTGCCTGTCGGTTTCGAACTCCAGAGCCTTTCGGTTAAAGTAATGCGCGATCAAAATCAGCTCGCGGCCATGGGCCTCGATGAAGGACTTCCATTTCTCATCATCACATGAGTGATTCACTGTGAATAAGGCAAACTGGCCGTTCGGCCCCCGGATGGGGATCGAATAACCCTGATTGCCAACTCCATGTTCAAGGGCATCTTGCAAAAAGGCTTTCGCCACTTTTCCAGACCAGTCCAGCAATTTCCAGTCAACCGGGTGGAACCGTTGGAAACACCCCAGGATCACCGGATCTATGCGGTGATAATTCCGCTCACGGTATCGCTCGGCCCAAGCGTCCGGGTAAGTTGTATAGCCGTATTGATCCCCGGCACCATCAACCCAATGATAGATAAGATGTTCAACCTGCAGCCGGTCGCGCAATCGAACGGCTACATCGCCCAACTCGTCAAGCGTGTTGGTGCTTTCCAAGTCCTCTAGGACCTGACTCATGTCGAGTTGTGTTCCCATTCGCGGGCGCCTGTGCCTTATCCTGCATGGACGCAATCTCGGCCGCTGCGATCAACTTGGTATCATCAAGCTGCTCGGCAAGTGCGGTCAAACCGTTTTCAACAGCGAAGGCGTTGAGGTCCGACAAAACGTCCAGTATCCACTCATTATGCGCCATCTAAAGTCTCTCCGAAACGGTTAACGAAGGGTTAACACAACCATAACATGTGAGATGCTTTTAAGCCTATTCACTGGTTTCTACTCCCCAAAACTAGCGGGTCACGATTTCGCAACTCACTGTAATTATTGCCTAACGCCTAGAAATAGATACACCCGCGCTCGCTCGATGCGATTCGCGGGTGCTAATATTCTTTTTTTTGGGGGCTCAGCCTTTTGCGTCTAGAACCTCTTCAAGCGTGCGCAAGCCCGTCTGCGGCGCCTGAACCAGAACCGACATGTTGCCTGGTTTATGCTCATTCCGCATCATCTTCATATGCGCGTCGGGCAATTCACCCCAGGCGAACACTTCGGACATGCAGGGATCCAGGCGGCGTTCGACCATCAGTTGGTTCGCGGCAGCAGCCTGCTTGAGATGCGCAAAATGCGAACCTTGCAGGCGTTTCTGATGCATCCACATATAGCGAACGTCGAAAGTCAGGTTATAGCCGGTGGTACCGGCGCAGATCACAACCATACCACCTTTTTTCACGACAAAGGTCGACACCGGAAATGTGCTTTCGCCGGGATGTTCAAACACCATGTCGACATTTTTGCCTTTCCCGGTGATTTCCCAGATCGCCTTGCCGAATTTGCGCGCCTCTTTGAACCAGTCCGCATATTCCGGTGTGTTTACTGTGGGCAACTGACCCCAGCAGTTAAAGTCTTTGCGATTCAGCACGCCCTTGGCGCCCAGCCCCATAACAAAGTCACGCTTGCTTTCGTCCGAGATCACGCCGATTGCGTTGGCGCCTGCGGTATTGATCAGCTGGATCGCATAAGAGCCCAGGCCGCCCGAGGCACCCCAGACCAGAACGTTCTGGCCCGGCTTCAGATCATGCGGCTCGTGCCCGAACAGCATCCGATACGCGGTCGCCAGCGTCAGAGTATAGCAAGCGCTTTCTTCCCAGGTCAGGTGCTTGGGGCGCGGCATCAACTGCTGGGCTTGAACATTGGTGAACTGTGCAAAAGACCCATCCGGCGTTTCATAACCCCAGATCCGCTGGCTGTCCGAATACATCGGATCGCCACCATTACAATGTTCGTCGTCGCCATCGTCCTGGTTGCAGTGAATGACAACCTCGTCGCCCACTTTCCAGCGCGTTACTTTCGAACCCACGGCCCATACGATCCCCGAAGCGTCAGAACCGGCGATATGATACGGGGCCTTGTGGCCGTCAAAGGGCGAGATCGGCTTGCCCAGGGATGCCCAGACGCCGTTATAGTTAACGCCCGCCGCCATCACCAGAACCAACACCTCGTGGCTGTCCAGCTCTGGTACGTCCACGACTTCCTGGACCATCGCAGTATCCGGTTCCCCGTGGCGTTCCTTACGGATTGCCCATGCATACATTTTCTTAGGCACAAACCCCATCGGAGGGATTTCACCCATTTCATAGAGGTCTTTTTCCGGCGCGTCGTAAGTTGCGATACCGCTGTCGGTGTCCAGAGCCATGTTGGCCTCCTTATTTCTCATTCCTGTTTGCCGCGATGCAGAAGCGCTTGCGTTGGATGATGAGATATTGGCCTGAAGGAAATAATGCAATAGATTTTGCATCATTTTTGTAATTTTATGACCCAGCGCCTGCAGAAACTTCTTTCGCTGCCGCAGCATCAGGCCAGCCGTCGCCAATCGGGGCTGAGGCTGCATAGTAATCGAGCAGATCAACCCTTTGCCCGGATTGAGATATTTTCCCACCTTCTCGTTTCAGAATTCTGCGTTCGACCAGCTGATCCAAGGCAGCTGAAACCGCAGACTCATCCTGATCACCCAAAGTTCCGTCACGTTGCAAAAACCCGGTGATCAAGCTTTTAAGCTCGTCTTCGGGCATTTCTCCTTTGGTGCGAACCAGCCAGCACGCTGCAGGAACAGGCGCCTGCGGAATCGCTTCTTTGATCCGTTGCATGAGTTCGCGCGCGAGATCAGTCATCACATCGTCATGGGCGGTGCGAAATTCCTTCAATGAGATAGGGTGACCATATCGCACCCCAGCAAATCCAAACCGCTGGTAGCGACCGGTTAGGCGCCTACCTATTTGTTTCAATATCCACCCAGTTATGACCCCGATCCGGGCACGAAATTGCCTTTGATTGCCAAGTGCGGCCTTGGTCAGGATCGTATCTTCAAGAACCCGGTCATAGTTTAGCGCAACGGGAACAAACACCACATCCGCCCCATCCGCGCTGGCACCATCGATTATGTATTTCAAAAGCCCCAGCTTGGGGCGTGCCATAGCCCCCGTCAGGCTCAGCCCGCCTTCGGGGAACATAGCCTGTGTGACACCGGCATCGGTGGCATGCCGGACATAGCAGGCCAATACCTGACGATAGAGTTCGCTGCCGGACTTGCGGCGAATAAAATAGGCCCCCATTGCACGAATCAACCGACTGAGCGGCCAAACACGCGCCCATTCGCCAACAGCATAAGACAAAGCCGATTGCTGGGCCGCCAGATAGGTGACCAGCACATAATCCATGTTGCTGCGGTGGTTCATCACAAAAACAACTGTCGCATTTGGATCAATATCTTTCAGGGCATCTTCATCCTGATAACTAAGCCGTACATCATAAAAGGCGTTGCTCAGAATCCGCGCCAACCGGATGGCGATACTGAAATAGGCAACGGCGGAAAAAGAAGGCACGATCTCGCGCGCATACCGCTGGGCCTGTTCAAAGGCGACCGCTTCGGGGATGCCTTCTTCACGTGCGCGCTGCTGCACGGCCTGCCCTACCTGAGGATCATAGATCAGACGTTGAATCATATCGTGGCGTCGGGCCAGCTTGAACGGCTGTATCGGGCGCTGCAGGCGCGTGTTCAGGCGTTTGACCGCGCGCTCCAACCGACGGCGAAAAAACCACCGCACAGACGGAAACAGAAAATGCGAGGCCAGTGTGACCGCGGCGAATACCAGGATCAACAAAAACAGCCAAAGCGGAAGTTCCACGGTCTGTGTCATAAATGCACCCTGCCACCAATCGCTGCATCCCACAATCGGCACAACCGGAAATGCCGCGACGCAGCGAATTGACATGTCCCGAAAATTGCGCTTTAGAACCCATGAACGTAATTTTCTTGCCCACCCGCAATACGAGGCCCAGTTATGACGCAGACGCAGAAAGATCGCCCCTGGCTCATCCGAACCTATGCCGGTCATTCCACCGCCAAAGCGTCCAACGCGCTGTATCGCGGGAATCTGGCCAAGGGTCAGACGGGTCTGTCAGTGGCCTTCGATCTGCCGACGCAAACCGGCTATGACAGCGATCACACGCTGGCACGCGGCGAGGTTGGTAAAGTGGGTGTACCGATCAGCCATCTGGGCGACATGCGGGTTTTGTTCGACCAGATCCCGTTGGAACAGATGAACACGTCGATGACGATAAACGCCACGGCTCCTTGGTTGCTGGCGCTCTATATAGCGGTTGCCGAGGAACAGGGCGCCGATGTCTCGAAACTGCAGGGCACGGTTCAGAACGATCTGATCAAGGAATACCTGAGCCGCGGCACTTATGTCTGTCCGCCGAAACCGTCGCTCAAGATGATCGCGGATGTGGCCGAGTATTGCTATTCCAATGTGCCGAAATGGAACCCGATGAATGTGTGTTCCTATCACCTGCAAGAGGCTGGCGCGACGCCCGAACAGGAACTGGCCTATGCGCTGGCCACCGCCATAGCCGTTCTTGACGAGTTGCGCCCGCGCGTCCCGGCCGAGGATTTCCCAGCATTGTGCGGACGGATTTCGTTCTTTGTGAATGCCGGCATCCGCTTTGTCACCGAGATGTGCAAAATGCGCGCCTTTGTGGATCTTTGGGATGAAATCCTGCAACAACGTTATGACGTTGAAAACCCGAAATTCCGCCGCTTCCGCTATGGTGTGCAGGTGAACTCACTGGGACTGACCGAGCAGCAGCCGGAAAACAACGTCTACCGTATCCTGATCGAAATGCTGGCGGTGACCTTGTCGAAAAAGGCCCGTGCCCGCGCGGTACAACTGCCAGCATGGAACGAGGCCCTTGGCCTGCCCCGCCCGTGGGATCAGCAGTGGTCGATGCGGATGCAACAGATTCTGGCCTATGAAACCGACCTGCTGGAATATGGCGATCTGTTCGACGGCAACCCGGCCGTAGACGCCAAAGTCGAAGAATTGAAAGAGGGCGCGCGGGCCGAACTGGCGAACCTGGATTCGATGGGGGGTGCTGTCGCTTCGATCGAATACATGAAGTCCCGTTTGGTCGATTCCAACGCAGAGCGCCTCAACCGGATCGAGCGCAACGAGACCATTGTGGTCGGCGTGAACAAATGGACCGAGGGCGAGCCCTCACCCCTGGAAACCGAAGACGGCGGCATCATGGTCGTTGATCCGGCAGTAGAGCAGGAACAGATCAACCGCCTGAACGAATGGCGCACCGAACGGGATGGCGCGGCAGTTGCAGCAGCGCTGGCCGCTTTGCGCGAGGCCGCACAATCCGGTGCGAATGTAATGGAGCCGTCAATCGTCGCCGCCAAGGCTGGCGTCACCACCGGCGAATGGGCCGAAGAGATGCGCAAAGTCTATGGCACATATCGCGGCCCGACCGGCGTTTCCGGCTCGGTCTCAAACAAAACCGAAGGGCTGGAGGACTTGCGCTCGGCCGTTGACGCGGTCAGTGACAAGCTGGGGCGTCGCCTGAAATTCCTGGTCGGGAAACCCGGTCTGGACGGCCATTCAAATGGCGCTGAACAGATCGCCTTCCGCGCCCGCGATTGCGGCATGGACATCAGCTATGACGGCATCCGTCTGACACCCGAGGAAATTGTGGCCGCCGCAATCGAGGACAAAGCCCATGTGATCGGCCTGTCGATTCTGTCCGGCAGTCACATACCGTTGGTTCAGGACGTTCTGAACCGTCTGCGCGAGGCGGGCCTGAACGATGTTCCTGTTGTTGTCGGTGGCATTATCCCTGATGACGATGCTGAAAAACTCAAAGCGATGGGTGTGGCCAAAATCTACACGCCAAAAAACTTCGAGTTGAATGCAATCATGGGCGACATAGTTTCCTTGGTTGATCCGCAAAACCTGGCCGCTGAATAACCGCCGATTTGCCACCCATTTTCCCCGTATCTATCGCCTTCGCGAAAGGGATAGATAATGGATGCTTTTAGAACTACGGTGACTCTTCGGGGACATTGTAATTCGGTAACATCAGGGGAATGTAAATGGGAATGAATCTCGAAAAGATGACGCGCAATGAACTGTTGGAATTGCGTGCCAATGTAGATGTGGCGCTGAAAGCAGCCGAAAGACGTGATAGGAAAGAGGCTTTGAAAGCCGCTCAGAAAGCCGCAGCGGAATTTGGGTTTTCCCTTTCCGAACTTTCTGATGGGTCCTCGAAATCTCTTAAGGTACCGAAAACAAAAGCAAAATACCGAAATCCATCCAACCACGATCAAACCTGGTCGGGACGCGGTCGCAAGCCGCATTGGGTACACGAAGCTTTGAAAGCCGGAGCGGATATTTCGGATATGGAAATCTGAATGGAATTGATAACGAAATGACGATTCATATAGGCGCCGAAAAAGGCGAAATCGCTGAAACAGTTCTTTTACCCGGTGATCCTTACCGGGCAAAATGGGCTGCAGAAACTTTTCTGGATGACGCCAAACTGGTGAATGACGTGCGTGGCATGTTGGGCTTCACCGGAACCTGGAAAGGTAATCCGGTCACGATTCAAGGCAGCGGTATGGGAATGCCCTCGCTGTCAATTTACGTGAATGAATTGATCCGCGATTTTGGCGCCAGAACTTTGATCCGTATAGGGTCATGTGGCGGGATGCAGGACAGTGTGAACATTCGTGATGTCATTTTGGCGATGACTTCGACCACGCTCAGCACGCCGTCTCGGGGGATCATGAAAGAGCTCAACTTTGCACCTTGCGCAGATTGGAGCCTGTTGCAGGCCGCCTTTCAGGCTGCGGCAAACAAAGGAACACCAACTCATGTTGGCGGGATTTATTCCTCGGATGTGTTCTACGATGAACGTCCCGATCTGAACGAACAGATGGTGCGTCACGGCATTCTGGGCGTCGAAATGGAGGCCGCCGAACTTTACATCCTGGCCGCGCGCCACAAGTGCCGGGCCCTTGCCGTGCTGACCGTTTCCGACCACTTGCTGACAGGAGAAGCTCTGCCATCGTCCGAACGTGAAAGCAGCTTTGGCGACATGGTTGAGATCGCACTTCAGGCGGCGTTTCCAAAGGCTTAGCAAACGGGTTGGGGCAGGGTCGACCCTGTCCCGCATTGGCTATCTACCGGTCGATCCCTTTAAACACTGCTTGGGGCTTTCCGCCCCATCGGTCTGAGCACCGCAAAACGAACAGACCCATTGCCCTTCTTTTCGGTGCTGGCGCCAGCGGCATTCACGCGTCAGTGACGAAGTACGGGCGCGCCACAGAAAATAGGCGAATACGGCGGCAGCAAGAAGCAGAAGAAAAACAGGCATTCTCCTGCTTTGCTGATCAGTCGGTTGTTTTCAAGCCCTGCAATCGCAGATCAGGCAGCATTTGCGTATTCGAACAGCTCTGGCATCCGCTCTGAAGTGGGGATTACCGTTTCTGGCGTATAATAGGCCCATGCCTGTTCCAGCAATTCCAGGGCTTCGGCGGCATCAGCGGAGTTGGTTTTGGTTCTCATCGGAGTGATCCCATTGTGACATAATCACTCCTCCCTGAACCAAACATAGGACAGGCTGCAGGCGTTCACACCACATATTCTTGCAAATGGGAATTGCACCTGCCGCAACACAGCAGGCACATGGATCAAGTCCGCCTCACACCGTGCGTTCGACCATCATCTTTTTGATCTCGGCGATTGCCTTTGCAGGGTTCAGACCCTTCGGGCAGGTTTTGGCGCAGTTCATGATCGTGTGGCAACGATATAGCTTGAACGGATCTTCCAACTCATCCAGGCGCTCACCCGTTGCCTCATCTCGACTGTCAATGATCCAACGATATGCATGCAGCAGAGCCGCCGGGCCAAGATAGCGGTCGCCATTCCACCAATAACTTGGGCACGAGGTCGAGCAGCTGGCGCACATCACACATTCATAAAGACCATCCAGCTTTTTGCGGTCTTCAATGGATTGCTTCCACTCTTTCGCAGGCCGGTTGGTCTTGGTTTCTAGCCAGGGCATGATGCTGGCGTGCTGGGCATAGAAATGGGTCAGGTCCGGAATCAGGTCCTTGACCACAGGCATATGGGGCAAAGGATAGATTTTCACATCGCCCTTGATCTCATCCATGCCATAGATACAGGCCAGCGTGTTGATCCCGTCGATATTCATCGCACAGGACCCACAAATGCCTTCGCGACAAGACCGGCGGAAGGTCAAGGTTGGGTCGACCTCATTCTTGATCTTGATCAGCGCATCCAAAATCATCGGACCGCAGCTGTCCATATCGACGAAATAGGTATCCACCCGGGGATTTTGACCGTCGTCAGGATTCCAGCGATAGATCTGGAACTTGCGCACATTCGTCGCGCCCTCTGGCTTGGGCCATGTCTTTCCGGTGGTAATCCGAGAATTTTTTGGCAGGGTGAGTTGTACCATTTCCGACCTCGTTAAATTCCCGTGTATAGATACACGCTGCAAGTGCGAAAGCCAACCATTTAGCCTTGAAAACAGTCAATAAAGATGGGTGATTTCACCTTTACATTGAGCTTATGTGCATGGAGTCTGCACCCGAGAAAGCAAAAGCTGAGTGCCGTATGCAGACACGAGTATTGAATATTCCCTACGGCACCAAAAACCCCTATCAAAACATGATGTACAGCGCATGCGAGCCAGAGTTTTCTCTAGCTGCAATGAAACAGCTGAACTTTGCAGAGATTGCGAAACCAGAATTTCAGACCGAACACGGAATCCTGCATATCCAATGGGATGACAGGCTGTTTCCGATCAAGGATGGTGAAGATCCCGCGAACAACGCTCTGTTTCAAGATGCCGTGTCGGGACTTGAGCTGTATAAATCAAACGGTGGTCGCGTCATCTGGACCATTCACAATCGCACCGCGCATTCAGCGCGTGAGGGCAACGATGGATTTCACGCAGCGCGACGCAAGTTGGCAGAGCTGGTCGATATGATCCATGTCCATACCCCAAATGCGCGACAACATATGATCGCCCAATATGACGCGGAACCGAATAAGATTTGCCTGATCCCTCACCCAAGCTATCTAGGCGTTTATGAAAGCGCCGAAATCACGCTTGCACGCCTGATGCAACCACGCGATCAGACCCATTTTTTGACATTTGGCGCGATGCGCGGAAACCGCGAGTTGGACCGGCTTCATTTCGCCATCCGGAAGCTAACCAACAGGGGTTTCGACTTTCATATGTCAGTGGTAGGCCGAGTCTTTCGGCCCAGTCGGCGATTGGTACGACGGCTGGACGCCATTTCAAACGTAACCGTGATAGGCGAACGCGTAGAAGATGAGGCTATTCCGAGTGTTTTTTCCCAAGCTCACGCCTATGTTTTGCCATCTACACAAACCTTCACCTCAGGAACCGCAATGCTTGCCATGACCTTCGGCTTGCCAGTTGTCGCCCCGGACATTGAACCCCACCGCCAGACGACCCCGGAATCCTGTCATGATCTACTGTATCCGGCACAAAACCCTCGAGGACTGATCCGCATGATGATGAAGGTGATGGAAATGTCCGATTCAGAACTCGCTGAAAAACGTAGGGCGTGCTTCGAATTCGCTCAGGAACGCGCGCCAGAGCGGATCAGCCGCAAGTTGGCCGAAGCGCTTACGGTTCTAAGAAATGGATAATCTTTTCAGCGCCCGCATTTCTGCTTTGTACGATCTTCTGGATTTGACCAGTTTTGTACGCATTGCCGATATTGGCGCCAATCCAATGCGCCATGACGCCCCTTACCGTGAACTACTAAAGAGCAAATTTTGCAATGTCGTCGGTTTCGAACCTCAGGAAAATACGATGAAAGAGGTCGTCCGCAATAAAGGTGCAAATGAAGAGTATTTCAACTTTGCAGTCGGAGACGGCAAACCGGCCTTGTTGAATATCTACAAGGGTTCGGGTTTGACATCCTTGCTGAAAATAAGGGAAAAAACACTTCTTTACCTACGCGGCCTACGCAAAGCTGCAAGGCAAATTGGCAGTATGGAGATGCAAACCCAGCGGCTGGATGATATCGCAGGTTTGGGTCCAGTGGATTTTCTGAAAATCGATATTCAGGGCGCCGAACTTTCGGTGTTTACCTCGGCGGAAAACACGCTGAAAAATGTCGCCGCCATACAGACCGAAGTATCGTTTTTTCCATTGTACGAGAATCAGCCAGGTTTTGGCGAGGTTGACACATTTCTCAGAAAATTGGGGTTTTTGCCCCATAGTTTTGCGCATATCGAGAACAGGCTGGTCATATCGAAATGGTCGGGAGCTCTTTCGGACTTTGAATCGACACAAATGCTGGACGGGGACATTATCTATCTCAGGGACTTGTCTGATCCTGCAGAGCTGAATAGCCAGATGCTAAAGCGACTGGCAATTCTAACCGAAGGTGTTTTTGGGTTCACAGATGTCAGCCTGAAAATTCTCGACATATTGGCACAGCGTCAGGAAATCTCTGAAGCCGATGTGAATGAGTACATTGAAACATTCATCTCGCCATAGCCGATTGGCTAAGTACAGATATTACTTACCCATAGAACTTGAGCAGTCCGGTGGTTGGTCGCGGACTGCCCAATCACATCAGAAAGTCCGCGCCTTGGGCGCGATTTTCTTCAGGCTGATTCCGCCTTCTGCTTCGGTGCTCAGCGGATCGACGATCACCGGGCGATAGCTGAGATCGACCTTGTTGCCGTCCACGCGGGACACCGTGTGAACGCGCCAGTTTTTGTCGTCGCGTTCGCTGAAATCCTCATGCGCATGGGCACCACGGCTTTCCTTGCGCGCTTCGGCACCGACGATGGTGGCCAACGCACTTGGCATCAGGTTGGTCAGTTCCAGCGTTTCCATCAGATCGCTGTTCCAGACCAGCGAGCGGTCGGTGACTTTCAGGTCGTCCATCTTGGCGGCAATCGCCGTCATCTTTTCAACGCCTTCAGCCATGGTTTTGGCGGTGCGGAATACGGCCGCGTCAGCCTGCATGGTCTTTTGCATCTCAAGCCGCAGATCGGCGGTCGGGATCGCTCCGCTGGCGTTACGGACGGTGTCAAAGCGATCAAAGGCTTTGTCGACCGACCCCTGGTTCAGAACCGGGTTGGCGCTATCGGCATCCACAACCTTGCCGGCCCGGATCGCCGCCGCGCGGCCAAAGACCACCAGATCGATCAGCGAGTTTGAGCCCAAACGGTTCGCCCCATGGACCGAGGCACAACCCGCCTCACCCACAGCCATCAGGCCGGGCACGACAGCGGTTGGATCATCGGCGGTGGGGTTCAGAACTTCACCCCAATAGTTGGTCGGGATACCGCCCATGTTGTAATGCACGGTCGGCAGAACCGGGATCGGCTCTTTGGTCACGTCCACACCGGCAAAGATCTTGGCGCTTTCGGAAATACCGGGCAGACGTTCGGCCAATGCCTCGGCAGGCAAGTGGCTGAGGTTCAGGTGGATGTGGTCGCCCTCTGCACCCACACCACGTCCTTCGCGGATTTCCATGGTCATCGAGCGCGAGACATAGTCGCGCGGTGCCAGGTCTTTGTACTGAGGCGCATAGCGCTCCATGAACCGTTCGCCTTCGGAATTGGTCAGGTACCCGCCCTCACCCCGCGCACCTTCGGTGATCAGACAGCCCGAGCCGTAGATGCCGGTCGGGTGAAATTGAACGAACTCCATATCCTGCAGCGCCAGACCCGCGCGGGCCACCATACCGCCACCGTCACCGGTACAGGTATGGGCCGAAGTGGCGCTGAAATACGCCCGGCCATAGCCGCCGGTCGCCAGCACCACCATCTTGGCGTTGAACACATGCATGGTGCCATCGTCCAGCTTCCAGCAGACAACGCCCTGACACTGTCCGTCGTCGGACATGATCAGATCGATGGCAAAATATTCGATGTAGAACTCAGCATTGTTTTTCAACGACTGACCATAGAGCGTGTGCAGGATCGCGTGGCCGGTCCGGTCAGCGGCGGCACAGGTCCGCTGCACGGCGGGGCCTTCGCCAAATTCGGTGGTGTGGCCACCAAAGGGACGCTGATAAATCTTGCCTTCCTCGGTCCGGCTGAAGGGCACACCGTAATGCTCTAGCTCATAGACCGCCTTGGGTGCCTCACGTGCGAGGTATTCCATCGCGTCGGTGTCGCCCAGCCAGTCCGAGCCCTTGACCGTGTCGTACATATGCCACTGCCAGTGGTCAGGACCCATATTCGACAGCGACGCCGCGATGCCGCCCTGTGCGGCAACCGTGTGCGAGCGGGTCGGGAACACCTTGGTCACGCATGCCGTACGCAGACCCTGTTCCGCCATACCCAGCGTTGCGCGAAGACCTGCACCACCTGCGCCTACGACAACGACGTCGTATTCGTGGGTTTCGTATTCATATGCTGCTGTCATTGTTCTTATTCCTTACCGCGCATCATCACAGGGCGAGTTTCACCAGGGCGAACAGCCCTGCAACCATCAGCGTGTAGCCAAACGCCCACATCGCAACCAGCGTCACTTTTTCGGCGACACCATGGATATAGTCTTCGATGGCCTCCTGCGCTTCGTACATCAGCTGCAACAGGGCAACGATCAGTGTCAGCGCGCATACGATCGCCGGGAAGGGGCGACTGAAATAAGCCAGAACCTCTTCGTAGGTTCCGCCCAGACCCGCACCAAATGTGAAGATGAAGAGAGGAATCAGAACAGTCAGGATCATGGCCCGGACCATTGTGTTCCAATGTGTTTGGGTTCCGGATTTGCCCGCTCCCAGACCCTCGGCGCGTTTACGGTCAGTCAGGTATCGCATCGAACGTCTCCTTAAACCACAAGAACGGTGATGATGGTCAGGATCGTGGCACCAACGAACATGCCCCATCCCAGCTTTTCAGATAGATCGACATCCAGACAGTAGCCGAAATCCCAAAAGACATGACGCAACCGGCCCAATGTGTGGTACCACAAACCCCAGGCCGCTCCGGTCATGACAAGATCACCGAACCAGCTGCGCAGAAACCCGTCTATGCCTGCAAAGGCCGCCTCAGAGGTTGCCGCCGCCAACAGCCACCACACCACAAGTGCTGCGATTGCGAACACGGCCAATCCAGTCATCCGAACCATGATCGACGACAGAGACGTCATCTGTGGGCGGTAGATGCGGATATGCGGTGAGAGCGGGCGGTTGCCCCGATTTACATCGCTCATGGCGGCTCCTTTTCGGTTGGCTTCCGAAGGTTTTACTGGTTTTTGCGACACTGTCACGTGCTGCAGCTGCAAAAAAGCTCAGAATTCGCGCAAAATGACAGATTAAGCGATAAAGTGATCACACAAAATATTCTTGTGATCACAAATCAAATAAGACGAAACAGATGTTAGCGCCTGCAGCTCCGAATCCCTGCCACACTTATTTCAGACCGGCCGTTTGCTGGGTCACTTCCCGCAACAGTTTCTTTCGGATGCGGGCCGGATAATCCTCGAACCCGGCCGCCGAAACGACAAACGCTCCCTCACCTACAATGACGTTCTCAAAGAAATAGGCCGTCAAGTCGGGTTCGCTTTCCTCGATGGCGATGGCATTTACCGTGACACCTTTCCCACGCAACACATCGTGAATCTCGGACGGTTCAACCCCTTCGTTGGAAACCCCATCACCCGAGATATCAATCAGGTGCCGTTTGCATTCGGTTACCTCGCTGAAACTGGACATTGTGGTCTCAAGCGCCTCACCGATTGCAGTCGAAAAATTGCGCCAGACTCTAGCATCCGCAGCCACCTGTCTGGCGAAACTATCTATGGCTTCAAAGCTATCCATATGTGTCCAGGGGATCGTCACCTTCTGACGAGAGGCTCCGGTCCATTGGACCAGCATCAACCGCGCATTCCCGCGCACGAGCGCCTCGGAGACGATGGGGTCACGCAATCCAGCGGCCAGGCCGTCCATTTGTATGCGGTATTCGTTCGAATCCACCGATCCCGAGACATCAACGGCCAGAGCCAAAGCAAGATCACACGCCTCGGCGGTCGGGGCCAGAAAGAAACAGGCGACGAAAGAGCGAAGCAGAGACATGGTCGCAGCCTAGCACGAATATTGCAGGCTGCGTTCAAATGAATGTGGGGTCAGACTGGCATCAAAGCCCAGTAGTCGAGGTCCAACAGAACGTTGGGCAGATATCGGCCATCGTCATTTTTCAACTCGAATGGCTCTCCGCCCTTCGTGGCAACCAGCCGCAACCGGACCACCCCAACGCCGGGGATGCCGGTTTCGGCTTTGTCCAGCACCTCTGACCAGGCCTTAATCGTATCACCTGAGAAGCAAGGGTTGGCATGGGCGCCACCGTTCAACCCGACGATCATCTGCGCATTTGCCAATCCGTTGAACGACAGGGTCCGCGCCATCGAGATCACGTGCCCGCCATAGATCAGACGGCCTTCGGGGCGGAAGGTCAGATCGAAATGAACCTTGGCGGTGTTCTGCCAAAGCCGCGTGGCCAGCATATGCTCGGCTTCTTCCACGGTGACGCCGTCCACATGATCAATCTTTTCACCAATCGCGTAATCGCCCCACCGATGCGCCTCACCGGCCTGAACAAATTCATAGGAGGAAAAGTTCAGCCCTTGTGGCACTACCAGATCCTGTGGCTCCAGCACCTGTTTCAACTCGGGCACCACCGTGTCCGGGGCGGGCGCGTCAGGGTTCGATTTGCGCACCATCACCCAGCGGACATACTCAATAACCACCTCATCGCGCTGGTTCAGGCCACGGGTTCGCACCCACACCACACCGGTTTTTCCGTTCGAGTTCTGCTTGACCCCAATCACTTCGGATTCCGACCGCAGCGTATCGCCGGGATAAACCGGCTTCAGCCAACGCCCCTCAGCATAGCCCAGATTAGCCACAGCATTCAGCGATACATCAGGGACAGTCTTGCCAAACACCACGTGAAACGCCGCTAGATCATCGATCGGGCTTTGCGGCAGGCCACAATTCCGGGCGAACTCATCCGAGGAATACAGAGCATGACGTGCCGGATAGAGCGCATGATACAACGCCCGTTCGCCATCGGTCACGGTGCGAGGCACCGCGTGGTGCAGCACTTGCCCTACAGAATAATCCTCGAAGAAACGGCCCGGATTGGTCTTTGCCATTATTGCTGTCCCAGTTTCATTTCAGGGGAATAGTCGGTCGCAACCTCTTTGGTCACGGCCTGCGCACAACGCATCACGTTGTTTGCAGTGTCAAAGGCATAGGACGGGTCGCCATACAGCTCCCACCCTTTTGCCAGCGCGTCCGACACTTTGTGACAGAAGGCTGCGGTGTCTTCCTCGGTCAGCAGACGATAGAGTGTTGCCATGTTGTCAAACCTTTATGAACCAAACGGCGACGGGCCGACCAACCCGTGAATATAGCCGATAATGCCCAGCAGAACGATCGACGCGACAAAGAACATCGCATCCTTGCCGTAAGTGCCCGGTTCGCCCGGTGTCCAGTCCGGCTCGGATTTGTTGATCACGATCACTTCGACCACCGCCCAGGCCAGCAAGCCGCCGAACAGGACGATTGAGGCCAGATCACCATTGACCAGCAAATGCGCAAAGGCCCAGAGCTTCATGCCGCCCAGCATCGGGTGACGCAGCTTGTTCAGCAGACGACCCTTTTGGCCTGCAGGGCTCATCATATAGATAGCGATCAGCACCAGCAGGTTGTTGACGTGGATCAGAAAGGTCGGCGGCGACCAGATTGGGATGAAATCGGTCATGCGATAACCGAAGATCATCAACAGGATTGACGCCAGCAGTGCCAGCGCCACCGCGCCCGCACCGCCTTTGCCCATCGCCGCGCGCTGGTCCGGCATCACGCGTTTGAACAGATGTGCGGCCCACCAGAGCGCCACACCAAGAATCAGAAGAACAAAGCCCATGCTGGCTTACCCCGCTTGCAAAGCTGAAATCGCCTCTGCTTTTGCCAGAATTTCACGGGCGGTTGCAACGTGCAGGTTTTCCACGATCTTGCCATCGACGACCGCGACGCCCTGCCCTTGTGCTTCGGTCTCTTCAAAGGCGGTGATCTGGCGGCGGGCCAGATCGATTTCCTCATCCGATGGGGCGAAGGCGTCGTTGGTGACATCGACCTGTGCGGGATGGATCAGGGTCTTGCCGTCAAAGCCCATATCGCGGCCCTGCGCGCATTCGGCCGCCAGGCCTTCGCTGTCCTTGAAGGCGTTATAGACGCCATCGACGATGATCAGCCCCTCGGCTTTTGCGGCTAACAGGCACAGGCCCAGCGACGCCTGCAACGGCAGGCGGTCTCGGCGGAACCGTGTCTGCAATTCCTTGGCCAGATCGTTGGTGCCCATGACGAAGCCCGCCATCTGCGGATGCGCGGCAATTTCGGCGGCGTTCAGCATCCCGCGCGGCGTCTCCATCATGGCCCATATCGGCAGATCACCGGTTATTGCGGCCAATGCATCCACATCTGCGGCAGAATTCACTTTGGGCAGCAGAACCACATCCACGTCCATGTCCCGCACGGCTTGGGCATCGGCCCGGCCCCATTCGGTATCTAGGCCATTGATTCGTACGATCTTGACCCGCGCCCCATAACCGCCAGCAGCCAAGGCAGCCCCCAGCGTTTCGCGCGCGTTGTTTTTTTCGTCCGCCGCGACCGCATCTTCGAGGTCAAAAATAACCGCATCAACAGGCAGGTTGCGGGCCTTGTCCAACGCGCGGTCCTTGGAACCGGGAATGTACAATACAGAACGGTAGGGTCGCTGACGGGAGTCCATTGGCTTCGGCCTCTTGAAATAATGTTGCGCAGAATGGGGCATTTTCTGCAGGAAAGTTCAAGCGCAAACTTGCCGCACCGCAGCATTAACGACGCAACGTGCGTTCCTTTAACCGTATTTCGGTCTGCAACGGTCACCGTCTTGGCAGATCGCAATCAAAAGGGTTCACCGATGAGCAAGACGCTGTTCAAGATGACAATGGGGCTGGGTATCATGGTTTTGGCCGCCCAGCAGGTGCAGGCCCAAAGCTGCGCCCCCCGCGACGAGGTCCTAACTCGACTGGCCGAGACTTATGGCGAAACGCGTAAGAGCATTGGCATCGCCCGACAAGGTGCGGTGATGGAAGTCTTTGCCTCTGATCAAAGCGGAAGCTGGACTATTACGGTGACATTACCAGATGGAATGACCTGCCTTGTGGCTTCGGGCCAGTCCTACGAAGATATGGCCGAAGCACTGCCGCCCAATGTCTAGCTCAGGGCCTCCCAGATCAGCTTTGTTCCGGTCAGCATCAGCAAAACGTAGGCAATACCGAAGAACAGGCGTTCGGATATCATGAAATGCGCGCGCACACCCAGCCATGCACCAAGCACGGCAAATGGAGCCAGCAACAAGTCGGCCAGCGCAGTGTGCCATGTGAACAGACCCAGATAGGCATACGGAATGAATTTAGCGACATTGATGACCCAGAAGACCAGCACAGTGCTCGCCTGAAACTCGGTTTTCGACAGACGCTGCGAGATCAGATAGACGGCGGCGGGTGGGCCGCCCGCATGACTGACAAAGCTGGTGAACCCGGCGACCAACCCCGCAAAAATTCCCGCAAGTGGCGGCAGACGATTGGCAAAGCCGCGGATCCAGCCCTTTCTCTGGGCCACATGCCAGATCACGAACCCCACTGAAATTCCTCCGATCAGCAGGCGCAGAAGGTCGTCATTCGTGGCGCGATACAGCCAGGCGCCCACTGCCACACCCGGCACTGCCCCCACGATCAGCAGGCGTGAATCCGACCAGCTCCAGCGTTTCCAATAGGGGCCCAGCGTAGCGACGTCGATTACCATCAGAATTGGCAACATCAGTGCAAGCGCCTGTCCCGGTGTCAGGATCAGTGCCAGAATCGATGATGCGGCAAACGCCACCCCCGAGCCGAACCCACCCTTCGAGATGCCGGCGAAGATCACAGCAGGGATCGCCACGGCAAAAAACATCAGGTCCATCTCGAACATGCGGTGTCCCGTAAATATGCATGAGTCACAGGCGGTTTAGCGCAATCGGTAGGAGACATGCAAACGGTATGCGGTGGCATGCCGCGCCGCAGAAGGCTTGCGCAGCGCCGGTTTTAGGACTAGCAAAACCGCGATTTCAATACCGACCGGAGATTTTCCAAATGGCCAGACCCAAGATCGCGCTGATCGGCGCAGGTCAGATCGGCGGCACGCTCGCCCACCTCGCAGCAATGAAGGAACTCGGTGACGTCGTGCTGTTCGACATCGCCGAAGGCACTCCGGAAGGCAAGGCGCTGGATATCGCAGAATCCGGCCCTTCCGAAGGGTTCGACGCCAAGCTGAAAGGCACCCAGTCCTATGAGGACATCGCAGGCGCCGACGTTTGCATCGTCACCGCAGGTGTCCCACGCAAGCCAGGCATGAGCCGTGATGACCTGCTGGGCATCAACCTGAAAGTCATGAAGTCGGTCGGTGAAGGCATCGCCGCCAACGCGCCCGATGCTTTTGTCATCTGCATCACCAACCCGCTGGACGCGATGGTCTGGGCTCTACGTGAATTCTCGGGCATGCCGCACAACAAGGTCTGCGGCATGGCGGGCGTTCTGGACTCGGGCCGTTTTGCCCATTTCCTGTCGGAAGAATTCAACGTGTCCATGCGCGACGTCACTGCCTTTGTTCTGGGTGGCCACGGCGACACCATGGTTCCTTCGGTTCGTTATTCTACCGTTGCGGGCATCCCGCTTCCCGATCTGGTCGAGATGGGCTGGACCACACAAGAGAAACTGGACGAAATCGTGCAGCGTACCCGAGACGGCGGGGCTGAAATCGTTGGCCTGTTGAAAACAGGTTCGGCTTTCTATGCGCCTGCCACATCGGCAATCGAAATGGCCGAAGCCTATCTGAAAGACCAGAAACGTGTTCTGCCCTGCGCCGCTTATTGCGACGGAGAGCTGGGTGTCGAAGGCATGTATGTCGGCGTACCCACCGTGATCGGCGCAGGCGGTATCGAGCGTATCGTCAACATCAAGCTCAACGAAGAAGAGCAAGCCGGTTTCGACAACTCGGTCAACGCCGTGAAGGGTTTGATCGAAGCATGTAAAGGCATCGACAGCTCTCTGGCCTGATCCGCCTAATACCGTTAAACAGTGCCCGGCTCACCTTTGGTGGGCCGGGTCATTTTTTGGAAGATTGCCATGTCGCCCCAGGGATTTGTGATTGCCGCAAGCGGTAAGGATTACATCGAAACAGCGGTGGCAGCGGCTCGGTCGTTAAAGGTCGCCATGCCGGATGTACCGGTCGATCTGTTCACCGACCTCGAAAACATCCCGGGAACAGAAGTGTTTGACCAAATCCACATGCTGGACAAAAGCTGGTTCCGACCCAAGTTCGAAAGCCTTGTGCGGTCCCGGTTCGAAAAGACGGTCTATTTGGATGCCGATGTGCGCTGTCTGGCAGATATGTCGGATATCTTCACCGTCCTGGAGCAGTTTGATATCGCGATGGTCCATGACCCTTTGCGCAACTCGGCCCATGCGCAACGTATTTGGAAAACTCCGCTGCCCAACGCATTTCCCCATCTCAATGGTGGGCTGGTTGGCATTCGCACTTCGGACGCAGTGCTGGATTTCCTGCGAGATGTACAAGAGACTATCATCTCGGAAAACCTGACCTCAGATCAGGCGCTGATCCGCGAAAAGCTGTTTGCCAGCGCGTTGCGACTGGCAGTTCTGCCACCCGAGTACAACTTCCTCGATTATCGTCAGGCCGAGATGTTCGGTTTTCTGCACAGCGCCCCGCGCCTGCTGCATCACTACAAATTTCACAGCCGTCATGACAAGCGGCTGGACAGCGCTAGAACTGTCGCCGGTTTGGTAGGGCCCGATCTCGAACGTCATATCAACAGCCTTATCGAAGCCGACGCACAGCTCACGCCCGGCGCGTCGAAAAAAGTCCGACCACTGGTCGACAAAGGCTTGTTGGGCAAACTGCGCAAACTGGTGATGTCTGTGAAAAAGGGTATCGTCCGCCTCAGACGCGGATAGGTTAGCGCTAGCTTGAAAACGTCATATTCTATTGGGTGAATTTCCCGACGAATCAACGCTCAATACCGACTCAAGTTTTGTGATCACACCCTGAAATGCTGTGATCACAAATAATGAAAATCTTCGTGAAAAACCTACTCAACTTCAAAAAAGCCTTTAAACTTACCCCTTAGACACGCCTATATCGGTCAATCGTAGTCAGACGGGACAGTTTCGATGAACATTCACGAATATCAGGCCAAAGCGCTTCTTCGCAGCTATGGCGCCCCGGTTTCCGACGGTCGCGCGGTCCTGCGCGCCGAGGAAGCTAAAACCGCAGCCGGTGAGTTGGACGGACCTCTTTGGGTCGTCAAAGCGCAGATCCACGCGGGCGGCCGTGGCAAGGGGTCTTTCAAGGAATCCGATGCCGGGGAAAAAGGCGGCGTCCGTCTGACCAAATCGGTTGAAGAGGCCGCCGAGGAAGCCAAGAAGATGCTGGGGCGCACGTTGGTCACCCATCAAACCGGCCCCGCAGGCAAACAGGTCAACCGCATCTATATCGAGGCCGGATCCGGCATCGAACGCGAACTGTACCTGGCCCTGCTGGTAGACCGCCAGACCAGCCGCATCTCATTCGTCTGCTCGACCGAAGGCGGCATGGATATCGAAGAGGTGGCCGCAGCCACGCCTGAGAAAATCTTGTCCTTCTCGGTTGACCCAGCCACCGGTTATCAGGCCTATCACGGCCGCCGCATCGCATTCTCGCTGGGCCTGCAGGGCGCACAGGTCAAACAATGCGTCAAACTGATGAGCCAGCTCTATGCCGCCTTCGTCGAGAAGGACATGGAAATGCTGGAGATCAACCCGCTGATCGTCTCCGACAGCGGCGACCTCAAGGTGCTGGATGCCAAGGTCAGTTTTGACGGCAACGCGATGTATCGCCACCCGGATGTTTCAGAACTGCGCGACACGACCGAGGAAGACCCCAAGGAACTGGAAGCCAGCAAATACGACCTGAACTATATCGCACTGGATGGTGAGATCGGCTGCATGGTCAACGGCGCCGGTCTGGCGATGGCGACGATGGACATCATCAAGCTGTATGGGGCCGAACCTGCCAACTTCCTCGACGTGGGCGGCGGTGCGACCAAAGAGAAAGTGACCGAAGCGTTCAAGATCATCACCTCGGACCCGCAGGTCAAAGGCATTCTGGTCAACATCTTCGGCGGCATCATGCGCTGTGACGTGATTGCTGAGGGCGTTGTGGCCGCGGTGAAAGAGGTCGGCCTGCAAGTTCCGCTGGTCGTGCGTCTGGAAGGCACCAATGTCGAGAAAGGCAAAGAGATCATCAACACCTCTGGCCTGGACGTGATCGCAGCGGACAACCTGAAAGACGGTGCCGAGAAGATCGTGAAGGCGGTTAAGGGTTAAGCTGTGAAGATTACTAACAAAGCAGCCTTATTGGCGTGTGTCGCGACTCTGACAGCTTGTGGCGCACCTTCTGCAGAAAAAATCGCCGCCGTCTCATTCAGCGAAGCCGAAACGAACCAGCCCGTTCAATTGTTTTCGGAGGCTTGTTTGAAGACGCTACCCAACTTCGACGGGTTCCTAAAGGTTGTAGAAAAACGTGGTTTGACAGGCTCAGTTAAGCGAGGCGAAAATACTGCTTACATAGCACCCGGTGAAAAATTCATGACCGCCACTGTGTTCCAAGAGGACGGCAAAGCGGCATGCGCCGTCGCTTTCTTGGGCGCCAATAATAGTGAAGAAGTCGGCGGATTGTTCCTAGACGCAGCAAGCCGACGCACGGGTGGAGCCCCAAAAGATCGCTTCCCAAGCGGTCGGTTTAATTACGCTTATCAGCTCAAAAACGGCAGCGTGATGGTCTACGAAGCCAAAGAAAAAAGTGGCCAGTTTCGGCATATCGTTCTGATATCCAAACCCGTACCTCGAGAGGAGGTTGCGGCTTACATCTACGACTAGGGCCAACAAAGAGGCATTGCAGTCTTTGCCTTTTGAAACGGATTTCAGCGATCTCATTCGCATACATAAGGAGAACGCCAAATGGCAGTCCTCATCGACGAAAATACCAAAGTGATCTGTCAGGGCTTTACCGGCTCGCAGGGCACATTCCACTCTGAACAGGCCATCGCTTATGGCACCAAGATGGTCGGCGGCGTGACCCCCGGCAAAGGCGGGATGACCCATCTTGACCTGCCCGTGTTCAACTCGGTCCACGAGGCCAAGCATGTGACAGAGGCCAATGCCAGCGTGATCTATGTGCCGCCGCCCTTCGCGGCGGACTCGATCCTCGAAGCGATTGATGCCGAGATGGAGGTGATCGTCTGCATCACCGAGGGCATCCCGGTTCTGGATATGATGAAGGTCAAACGCGCGCTGGAAGGCTCAAGCTCGCGCCTGATCGGTCCGAACTGCCCCGGTGTGATCACGCCCGACGCCTGCAAGATCGGCATCATGCCCGGCCACATTCACAAACGCGGGAGCGTGGGTGTCGTTTCCCGCTCGGGTACGCTTACTTATGAAGCTGTGAAACAGACAACAGACGTAGGCCTGGGCCAGTCCACCTGTGTGGGCATCGGCGGCGACCCGATCAAAGGGACCGAGCATATCGACGTGCTGGAATGGTTCCTGGCCGATGACGAAACCGAATCGATCATCATGATCGGTGAGATCGGTGGCTCGGCCGAGGAAGAAGCCGCGCAGTTCCTGGCGGATGAGGCCAAGAAGGGCCGCTCGAAGCCCACGGCGGGTTTCATCGCAGGCCGCACGGCCCCTCCGGGCCGCCGCATGGGCCACGCGGGCGCGATTGTCGCCGGCGGCAAAGGCGGTGCTGAGGACAAGATCGAAGCCATGCGCGCCGCCGGTATCGTCGTGGCCGAAAGCCCGGCGCAGCTGGGTGAGGCTGTGCTGGAAGCGATTGGGTAAGTGTCCAATCCCCGGGCATATTCTCTGAGAGTAGCGCTCAGATTCCAGGGTGGACGGCCAACGTCCGCCCTGCTTAAATTTGAGACGCGCCCAAGGAAATCCTATGACGATTATTGAAGCGGCACGCATCTGTTTTTCAAAATACATTACCTTCTCAGGAAGAGCCTCTCGACCCGAATTCTGGAAGTTTGTGTTGTTTTTGCTGCTTGCATCGGTTGTGGCGACAATTCTGAACTCCGCACTTTTCGGACCAACAATCACCCAGAGCTTTCAGGTTTCGATAAACTCTAGCGGTGAGCAGACTCAGAATCTTGTGACCCATCACTCTTATGACGGCGGATGGATCGGGCTTGCTTTGCAACTCGTAACGGCAATACCGCTGTTTTCTGCAGCTTGGCGTCGAATGCATGACATAGGTAGCCCTGGGTGGCACGTGCTTTTGCCGATTCCCGCAATCACTCTTTCGTTTTTTCTTGTCTTCTTGACATCGGAGCCTGTGGCAATTGATCAAAGTTCAATTCCCGCAGAAATTGAAATGCCGGAAACCATGATGATGCCACAAAGTGGAGCGATGTTTTTGGTTGCATGGCTCGTCGGTGTTATCAGCATTATTTGGGTGATTGTTCGGCTAGCACGTCAATCAGCACCAAAACACGACCAGAATGATCCTCAAATCGAAGATAGTAAGGTCGCGCCATGACCTTCTCCGACGCCATCCGCACCTGTTTCTCCAAGTTTTTCACCTTCTCGGGGCGCGCCTCTCGGCCCGAATACTGGTTCTTTTTCCTATTCATCATGATCTGGAGCATCATCGCCGGGATCATCGACGCGCAGTTCTTCACGCAAGTCGCTGTGACTGAAACCGAGACGTCCAGATCCGTGTCCGTCACGTCTTCGCAGCCTGTGCAGGGTATTGTTGGTCTAATCGTGTTCTTCCCGCATCTGGCCGTCGCATGGCGGCGGATGCATGATACCGGGCGCAGCGGGCTGTATGCGCTGCTGCCGATCCTGCTGTTCTTTGGTGCCGGGGCCGTACTGGTCTTTGGCATCGGCCTCGCCTCGCATTTCCAGCATGGCGGCAATCTGGACATCCTGTTCACCCGCGCCACGCTGCTGATCGTCATTCCGACATTTATCGTTCTGTTTGTGTCGCCCATCCTGGTTCTGTGGTTGCTGGCCCGCCCCAGCCAACCCGGCACCAATCAATACGGCCCTAACCCTTCAGAGGTCACCCTATGAACCTGCTGAGCAGAAACTCTCTAAAAGTGGTTCCGGCGGCCAGAGGGGCCATCTGACATGGTTTTGGTTTGCCATGAGCATAAGTTTGTCTACCTCAAGACGACAAAGACAGCGGGAACATCAACCGAGAAGGCGCTTCAGCCCTTGTGCGAAGAACCCGGACTTCCTCGGCTTGAAAGTGGACAAACCTGTGTGTCGAAATACGGTATTGTCGGCGCACGTGGGAAAACTGCAAATTTGGCCCGACCAAAATGGCAGTTCTGGCGCAAATACGCATGGCGCAACCACATGCCTGCGAAAGAGGTTAAGGCCAATCTTGGGGCAAAGACCTTTGATACCTATACGAAAATCGCCAATGTACGAAATCCTTTCGATCGCGCTGTATCCGATTACCACTTTCGGAAACATCAGCAAGGATTGCCCTCGGAAGACCAGCAGACTGAAATTGCTCAGTTCAAAGAGTTCATTCAGTCAAAGGCCTGGAGCAATGACTGGGGCATAGTCTCGATTGACAACAAGCTGATTGTGGACAGGTTAGTCCGTATGGAATGTCTTCAGTCAGACCTGAACGAGATTTATCGCTCCTTTGGGCTGCCGGAAGACAGCTTTGAATTGCCGCACGAGAAGTCGATGGCCGAACGACGAAAAGGCATTCCGGTGCCCGATTATTTCGACGCAGATACGATAGATATCGTTCGACGAAGAATGACCTGGGTATTCGAGGCCGGAAACTACCCCGAAGATCCGCAAGACTAAACCATACCAAACCCGAAATCGCATTTGAGGTCCTACAATGACCGAACATTCGCCCAACTCTGCCTTCCACGCCTCAAGCTTTATGCAGGGGCATAATGCCGAATATCTGGAGCAGCTCTACGCCCAGTATTCCAAGAACCCCGGCGCGGTGGATGCCGCCTGGGCCGAGTTCTTCAAGGCCATGGGCGACGCCTCGCCTGATGTCCAGCGCGAGGCCGAGGGGCCTTCGTGGGCGCGGTCCGACTGGCCGCCGATGCCGACGGATGATCTGACCGGTGCGTTGACTGGCGAATGGGCCGAGATCGACGCCAAGGCGGCGGGCAAGA
The DNA here is from genome assembly GCF_059611025.1 of Ruegeria sp. CDSB114. Lineage (NCBI taxonomy): Bacteria > Pseudomonadati > Pseudomonadota > Alphaproteobacteria > Rhodobacterales > Roseobacteraceae > Ruegeria > Ruegeria sp. CDSB114. Next base: position 147,818 of record NZ_JBXWOT010000002.1, on the reverse strand, counting down.
AGATCAAGGAAAAAGCCGCCGACAAAGGTGTTGCCGTCAGCGAAGACCAGATTAAGCGCGCAGTTCTGGACAGTCTGCGGGCGCTGATGCTGATCCGGGCCTATCGTATTCGGGGTCATCTGGCCGCCGATCTGGACCCCTTGGGCATGCGGGCTGCCAGCACGCATCCGGAATTGGACCCCAAGACTTATGGGTTTACCGATGCCGATATGGATCGCCCGATCTTTATCGACAACGTGCTGGGCCTGCAGATGGCCAGTATGCGCCAGATCGTCGAGATCGTGAAACGCACCTATTGCGGCACCTTCGCGCTGCAATACATGCATATTTCGAACCCGGAAGAGGCTGCCTGGCTGAAGGAACGGATCGAAGGCTATGGCAAGGAAATCGCGTTCACCAAAGAGGGCCGCAAGGCCATCCTGAACAAGATGGTCGAGGCCGAAGGGTTCGAAAAGTTCCTGCACGTGAAATACATGGGCACCAAGCGCTTTGGTCTGGACGGCGGCGAAGCACTGATCCCCGCGATGGAACAGATCATCAAACGCGGCGGGGCCCTAGGCCTAAGCGATATTGTCATCGGCATGCCACACCGCGGACGTCTGAACATTCTAGCGAATGTAATGGCCAAGCCATACCGCGCCATCTTTAACGAATTCCAGGGGGGCAGCTTCAAGCCTGAGGACGTGGATGGCTCGGGCGATGTAAAATACCACCTGGGCGCCTCAAGCGACCGCGAATTTGACGGCAACAGCGTACACCTGTCATTGACCGCTAACCCAAGCCACCTTGAGGCGGTGAACCCTGTTGTTCTGGGCAAGGTCCGCGCCAAGCAAGATCAGTTGAACGACACCGACCGGACCAGAGTCATGGCCATTCTACTGCATGGCGATGCGGCCTTTGCCGGTCAGGGTGTCGTTGCCGAAGGATTCGGCCTGTCCGGCCTGCGCGGTCACAGGACCGGCGGCACCATGCATATCGTGGTGAACAACCAGATCGGCTTTACCACTGCACCGCATTTCTCGCGCTCCAGCCCTTATCCCACGGATATCGCACTGATGGTTGAAGCCCCGATCTTCCACGTGAATGGCGACGACCCCGAGGCGGTGGTACACGCAGCCAAGGTTGCGACCGAGTTTCGCCAGAAGTTCCACAAGGACGTTGTTCTGGATATATTCTGCTATCGCCGGTTCGGGCATAACGAGGGCGACGAGCCCATGTTCACCAACCCGATCATGTACAAGAAGATCAAGACCCATAAGACCACGCTGTCACTGTACACGGAGCGGCTGGTCAAGGACGGGTTGATCCCCGAAGGCGAGATCGAAGATATGAAAGCCGCCTTCCAGGCCCATCTGAATGATGAGTTCGAAGCCGGCAAAGACTATAAGCCCAACAAGGCCGACTGGCTGGACGGGCGTTGGGCGCATCTGGATAAGAACAAAGACGAATATGTTCGCGGCGATACTGCGATTGCACCAGAAACCCTGGCCGAGGTTGGCGCATCGCTAACCCGGGCCCCCGAGGGATTTGCACTCCATAAAACTGTCGGCCGCCTGCTGGACCACAAAAAGCAAATGTTCGAAACCGGCAAAGGCTTTGACTGGGCCACGGGTGAGGCGCTTGCCTTTGGATCATTGCTGACCGAAGGCTATCCAGTTCGCCTGTCGGGACAGGACGCGACGCGCGGTACGTTCAGCCAGCGCCATTCCGGCTTTATCAATCAGGAAACTGAAGAGCGGTACTATCCACTGAACAACATCCGGGCTGGTCAATCACAATATGAGGTGATCGACTCGATGCTGTCGGAATACGCGGTTCTGGGCTTTGAATACGGCTTTTCCCTGGCTGAACCCAACGCTCTAACCCTGTGGGAGGCGCAATTCGGCGATTTCGCCAACGGTGCGCAGATCATGTTCGATCAGTTCATCAGCTCGGGCGAAAGCAAATGGCTGCGCATGTCCGGTCTGGTGACCCTGCTGCCGCACGGGTTCGAAGGGCAAGGGCCTGAACACTCGTCCTCGCGTCTGGAACGCTTTCTGCAGATGTGTGGTCAGGACAACTGGATCGTAGCCAACTGCACGACGCCTGCGAACTACTTCCACATCCTGCGCCGTCAGCTGCACAGAACCTTCCGCAAGCCTCTGATCCTGGTGACACCGAAATCGCTGCTGCGCCACAAGCTGGCGATCAGCACGGCCGAGGATTTCACCACCGGCTCCAGCTTCCACCGGGTGCTGTGGGACGACGCGCAAAAGGGTAACTCGGACACAACCCTGGTCGAGGATGACAAAATCAAGCGGGTCGTGATGTGTTCCGGCAAGGTCTATTTCGACCTGCTGGAAGAGCGTGACGCGCGCGGCATCGACGATGTCTATCTGATGCGGATCGAACAGTACTATCCGTTCCCCGCGCATTCGCTGATCAATGAACTGGAACGGTTCAAGGGAGCCGAAATCATCTGGTGTCAGGAAGAGCCCAAGAACCAGGGTGCATGGTCTTTTATCGAACCCAATATCGAATGGGTCCTGACCCGGATCGGCGCCAAACATACCCGCCCGGTCTATGTCGGCCGCGCCACCTCGGCCTCACCTGCGACAGGTCTGGCCAGCCAACATAAAGCCCAACAAGAAGCGCTGGTGAACGAAGCGCTGAGCATTGAAGGAAAGTAATGATGTCCATTGAAGTTCGTGTTCCCACGCTGGGCGAATCCGTTACCGAAGCCACCGTCGCCACCTGGTTCAAGAAACCCGGTGATGCAGTCGCGGTCGATGAAATGCTGTGCGAGCTTGAAACCGACAAGGTCACGGTCGAGGTCCCCTCGCCCGCCGCTGGTGTGATGGGTGAGGTTGTCACCGCCGAAGGCGAAACCGTAGGCGTCAATGCCCTGTTGGCAACAATCGTCGCCGGAGAAGGTGCCGCCCCGGCCCCAGCCGCCGCACCTGCGCCTGCTGCCGCTCCGGCAGCCTCGGGCGGCAGCGTTGATGTGATGGTGCCCACGCTGGGCGAATCCGTGACCGAAGCGACGGTCTCGACCTGGTTCAAACAGGTCGGCGACAGCGTCGCTCAGGACGAGATGCTGTGTGAGCTGGAGACCGACAAGGTCTCGGTTGAGGTTCCCGCCCCTGTGGCGGGTGTTCTGGCAGAAATCGTTGCCCCTGAAGGCGCAACTGTAGATGCCGCAGCCAAGCTGGCGGTGATCTCGGGTTCAGCAGCAGGGGCAGTAGCCACTCCGGCAGCGGCAGCACCTGCAGCGGGCAGCAGCGATGGTGGTGGCAAAGACATAGCCAACGCGCCTTCGGCTGAGAAAGCCATGGCCCAGGCTGGCCTGTCCGCCGATCAGGTCACGGGAACCGGACGCGACGGACGTATCATGAAGGAAGATGTGGCCAAGGCAGTCGCGGCCCCAGCGCCCGCTGTTGCGGCACCCGCACCTGCGACCCAGGCACCACGCGCACCCGTTGCCGCACAGGATGCCAGCCGCGAGGAACGTGTGCGCATGACACGCCTGCGCCAGACCATCGCCAAACGCCTGAAAGACAGCCAGAACACCGCCGCCATGCTGACCACCTATAATGAGGTGGACATGACCGAGGTGATGGCCCTGCGCAACCAGTACAAAGACCAGTTCGAGAAGAAGCACGGCGTCCGTCTGGGCTTTATGTCCTTCTTCACCAAGGCCTGCTGTCATGCACTGAAAGAAGTGCCCGAAGTGAATGCCGAGATTGATGGCACCGACATTGTCTATAAGAACTTTGTGCATATGGGTGTCGCCGCAGGCACGCCGACCGGTCTTGTTGTTCCGGTCATCCGTGATGCAGATTCGATGTCATTTGCCGCGATCGAAAAGGCCATCGCCGAAAAGGGCAGGCGCGCCCGTGACGGCAAGCTGAGCATGGAAGAGATGCAGGGCGGCACCTTCACCATCTCGAACGGCGGCGTCTATGGCTCGCTGATGTCCTCGCCGATTCTGAACCCGCCGCAGTCGGGTATTCTTGGTATGCACAAGATTCAGGACCGTCCGATGGCCATCAACGGTGAGGTCAAGATCCGCCCGATGATGTATCTGGCTCTGTCCTATGACCACCGGATCGTGGACGGCAAAGGTGCTGTGACCTTCCTAGTGCGCGTGAAAGAGGCACTGGAAGACCCACGCCGCCTGCTGATGGATCTATGACCATGGCAACTCATGTACTCTGGCAGGCTGACGTTGCTGATTTTGATGTCTGGCTGAAAGTGTTTCGCGAAGACAAGCCAATGCGAGAGGCCGCGGGTATCCGCGACCTCCACATCTGGAAAGACCCCGATCAGCGTGATCATGCGGTTGCAATGTTTGAGGTGGTTGATCTTGAAAAGGCCCTGAGTTTCTTTGATTCCGAGGAATTGGCCATGCATCACGAACGCGGCGGGATCGCGCATATTCAGGTGAAGCTTCTGACGCCAGTTTAAACCGATTTATCGCATCCGTTCCTAGTGCGAGGAAACAAGCTGAATGACCACGGAATTGACCGTCTTGTCGCTGGCAGCCCTTCTTTGGGTCGCTCAATTTGTCGCCTATTTGATCTCTGGCCACGGCAAGGTCGATGTGCTGCACGCGTTGGGGCCACGTGATACTCCGTTTGACAAACCTGCTGCAATGGGACGACTGCACCGGGCGCTTAGCAACCATTCCGAAGGGTTGGTTTTGTTCGCTATCGCATCTTTGGTCATTACGGCCTCGGGGCAATCCAGCGCTTTTACTGCCGCCTGTAGTTGGGTCTACCTGATCGCACGCGCTTCCTATGTTCCGGCCTATGCATTTGGCTGGACACCATGGCGTACGGTGATCTGGATGATCGGGCTGCTGGCGACCACTGCAATGCTGTTGGCAGCTGTGTTTTGATTCGAGCTGCCGCATAGATTATTCAATGGGGGTGCATTGCGCAGACAAGCGTATCCGACCCCACCAAATACAAGGACCGGACAAATGGCAAACTATGACGTCATCGTAATCGGAGCAGGCCCCGGCGGCTATGTCTGCGCCATCCGCTGCGCGCAGCTGGGGTTGAAAACCGCCGTGGTCGAAGGGCGCGAGACGCTGGGCGGCACCTGCCTGAACGTGGGCTGCATCCCGTCGAAGGCCCTGCTGCATGCCAGCCATCAGCTGCACGAGGCCGAACATAACTTTGCCAAGATGGGCCTCAAGGGCAAAAGCCCGTCGGTCGACTGGAAGCAGATGCAGGCCTATAAGGATGAGGTCATCGACGGCAACACCAAGGGCATCGAGTTTCTGTTCAAGAAGAACAAGATCGATTGGCTGAAAGGCTGGGGCTCGATCCCTGCTGCCGGTCAGGTCAAGGTCGGTGATGAGGTTCACGAGGCCAAGAACATCATCATCGCGTCCGGGTCCGAGCCTTCCGCGCTGCCTGGTGTTGAGGTGGATGAAAAGGTCGTCGTGACCTCAACCGGCGCGCTGGCGCTGGGCAAGATTCCGAAGAAGATGGTTGTCATCGGCGCAGGCGTGATCGGGCTGGAACTGGGCTCGGTCTACAGCCGTCTGGGTTCCGAAGTCACGGTGATCGAATTCCTCAAGGAAATCACCCCGGGGATGGACCCTGAGGTTCAGAAAACCTTCCAGCGTATCCTTAAGAAACAGGGCCTGAGTTTTGTCATGGGTGCTGCGGTGCAAAAGACCGAAGCCACCAAGACCAAGGCCAAGGTGACCTATAAGCTGCTGAAGGATGACAGCGAGCATGTGATTGACGCCGATACCGTCCTTGTCGCTACTGGGCGCAAACCGTTCTCGGATGGTTTGGGGCTGGACGCTTTGGGTGTTGAAATGACACCCCGCGGTCAGATCAAGGTAGGCGCCGATTGGCAGACTAACGTGCCGGGCGTCTATGCCATCGGCGACGTGACTGAAGGCCCGATGCTAGCGCATAAGGCCGAAGACGAGGGCATGGCCGCCGCCGAACAGGTTGCGGGCAAGCATGGGCATGTGAACTATGGCGTCATTCCGGGCGTGATCTACACCTGGCCCGAGGTCGCCAATGTCGGCGAGACCGAGGCGACGCTCATGGAACAGGGCCGTGCCTATAAGGTCGGAAAGTTCATGTTCATGGGCAATGGCCGCGCCAAGGCGAACTTTGCCTCGGATGGTTTCGTCAAGATTCTGGCAGACAAGGAAACCGACCGCATTCTGGGCGCGCATATCATTGGCCCGGCTGCGGGTGATTTGATTCACGAGGTCTGCGTGGCGATGGAATTCGGCGCCTCGGCCGAAGATCTGGCGCTGACCTGTCACGCGCATCCGACATATTCCGAAGCGGTGCGTGAGGCGGCCCTGGCCTGCGGTGACGGGCCAATTCACAGCTAACAAAAGGACCCCGGTGACTAGGTCGCCGGGGTCAACCATGCATCCAGATAGACCCTCAACCGGTCGGTAAAACCGGTCGAGGCGTGCAAGGCGCAGAACTTCAGGGACATGGCCTGAATGGCAAAGGCCTGAACACCTTCGGCCAACAGCTCGGTCGGAATGTCCTGTCGGACATCCGCAGCGTCAAGCCACATCATCACCACACGAAAGTAGCGCTCAAAGCAAAATGCGATCGGTCCGATATCGGCGATAGCCGTCGCCCCCGAATATCTTATCAACAAGTCAAAGACATACCGTTCGGATGTCATGAAGCTGTGAACCGGCTGCAGGGCGGTCATGATATCATTCACCGATTTGGGCGCGGTCCCAGCCTCGGCCTGATCGAGGCAGGCATTCAGCCGATCTGCGATCAGAAGCTCCATCAAGGCATCCTTGTCGCGAAAATGCGCGAAGAACGTCCCTTTGGCGACGCCAGCGCTCTGGACGACCTCTTCTACCCTCAGCGCCTCGTATCCGCTGTTTTCAATGAGCGCCTCGGCAGCCGCCAAAAGCCGGGCCCGAGTTTTGAGAGTTCGTTTCTGGGGTGGTTTTTGCATATGGTTAGCTCGCATGTTTTTTGACCATGGTCAAATTTTTATTGACCGCGGTCACTTTCCGATTCTATAAGTGACCACGGTCATTTTCAGGAGAGCCCCATGCAACCGAAGAAAATACTCGTCCTCGACGGACACCCCGCCGATAGCAGCCTGTCGCGGACCTTTGCCGAAACTTATGCCGACGCCGCCCGAGGCAAGGGACATGACGTGCGTCTGGTCCATCTAAGCGAGATGCAGTTCGACTTTGATTTTGGTCAGGGCAACTATCACGATTTCAAACCGCTAGAACCGGTTCTTGAGCAGGTATTGCAAGATTTCGAATGGAGCGAGCACCTGGTCTTGACCACGCCAATGTGGTGGGGCGGATTGCCCGCAAAGCTCAAAGGTCTGATCGACCGGATGTTCATCCCCGGACGCACCTTTGACACGCGAAACACCACCAAGATTGGATTGCCCGCCCCGATGCTGAGCGGACGCACCGCGCGCGTCATTCTGACATCAGATACGCCGGGTTGGTTCATGCGCCTGATCTATCGCCAGGCCCTGATCCGCCAGGTACGCGATCAGATATTGGGATTTGTTGGCTTCAAGCCGACCCGGTTCACCTATTTTGCCGGGGCAAGTTATCCCAAACCGGGCCACGTGGACCGCTGGGTCAGCAAGATCGCCAAGATCGGAGCCGCCGCGGCTTGAGGGCGTTTGCGTCACTATGCCCAGCCGAAACCACCGCCAAGGCGTTGCCGGGCACAGGCGATCAGCGGATCACGTCAGGCCGGCAACCACCTCAGATGCTCGCTATTTGACCGAATGGCGACTGGCGGCATTTGCATCGGGCGCTTGGTAAGACGATGGCCGCCGTTTCTTGTTCAGAATACGCCACGCATCTCTGAACGGCAGGAAATAGAGCTTCATGCAGGTGTCCATCTCGTGACCCTTGTCCTTCTCGGTCACGCCGAATTTCACGTCCCTGTTATCCTCGGGCATGATGTAGGTGCCGAACAACACATCCCAGAACGGAAACATGAAGGCGAAGTTTTTGTCCAGATGGTCCGGGTGGCAACTGTGATGCACGTGGTGATGCGCAGGCGAGGGAAAAACTTTCGACCACACACCCGGCCAACGCAACCAGATATGGGAATGTCGCAGATTATAGCCTCCGACATTGAACAAGAACATCAGCACCGGCACGCCCAGCAATGCCGGCATGTTCGGCTGGTACCCTAACAGTCGAAACGCAAACCCGGTTACTGCGCCGGCACCAAACCCAATCGCAGCATTGTAGAGGATATTGTCTATCGGATGTTCGCGAAAATTCGACAACGGGTGCATCACCTCGGCGCTGTGATGAACTTTGTGAAATTGCCACAACAGCGGGACCTTGTGCTGCAGGTAATGGGCTGCGTAGCCGATGAAATCCATAATCAGGAATAGAATGAGCATGTAGGTGAAGGTAGCCAAAGCCCCCAACCAGCCAACCAAGGGCTCTGCCCGGGGTGAGTTATTGGGGTCAAGCCCACCGCTTGCCCATTGATAGGACAAGGCGGCTGATCCGGCCAGCAGACCCAATATCAGGAAATGCCCGATCAGTTTGTGGAAAAAGAAATAGCGGATATCGAGCCATGCCGAAGGGTGGTCCCAGACCTTGCGGGGAAACAGAAACCCCAGAAAGCTGCTCTCTCCGTCTACATGTGACGCATTTCTGCGCTTCACGGCATAGATGGCGAAGGCAATCAGCAGAGAACTGCCAACATAGACATAGAAAATCCGGTTCGTGGGATCCAAAGGAGACGTAAACACATAGCGGGCGTGGTTCAGGAAAGAATCCCAAACTGAACTAAGCTGCTCCATTGACGGCTCCTGTAACCTGTATTTGCCTCACGGTTCTCTACTTACCTACCCGTGTGACGATTCTTTGACCAAACCTTGATAAGTAAATAGGCTACCACATCGTTTTTGCGGCGCGTTGCCCCCAGGCCTCATCATATTGCGTGCCACCTTCCTCGCCGTCTGACGCTTCGGCCAGGATTTCACCCATTGTCGGCAATATGGCGGCTTCGTCCCCGCTGCTCCAAGTCCGCGCACGCATCAGCGCACGGGCGCACTGTGTGTAGACCTCGGTAATGTCGATGACGATCACGGTGGCCGGAAGCCTGCCTTGTTTTTCGAACCGAGTTCGAAGGTCTTGGTCCGCTGTCAGTCGGGCCGACCCGTTGACGCGCACAACATTGTTCGACCCTGGGACCATGAACATCAAGGACACACGCGGATCGCGCACGATATTGCGCAAGCTGTCCAGCCGGTTGTTTCCGCGCCAGTCGGGCATCGCCAATGTCTTTGGATCCAGTTCCAGAACCACCGAACCATCATCGCCACGTGGGCTGCCATCGACCCCTTCGGGCCCAACCGTACTGAGTACGCATAGCCGCGAAGCCATAACCCATTGCCGGTACAGAGGCGTCAACCGGTGCGCTACTTTACGCAATGATGGGGCGCCCGGTGCGCCGTAATGTCCCTCGAGCGTTTCGATATCGTCAATGAACTGCATCAGGATCAAACCCCACTTCTGTCATCAAAGCGTTCGAGCGCGTCTCGATCACATCTTCCAATCGGTCCAGAAAGCGCGCACGTTCGACGCCGGGTTCTATCGGATCAAGGAAGTCGACGATCGCAAGGCCGGGTTTGCGCATCACGCCGCTGCGGGGCCAGAACACTCCGGCATTTGTTGCAACAGGTACGCAAGGGATTCCCAAGCCTTCGTACAGGACGGCAGTTCCAACCTTATACGGTTTGTGAACGCCTGGCGCGACACGGGTGCCCTGCGGATAGATCACCAACTGGCCAGATTCTGTAAATTCCTTCGCCACATCCTGGACCATCTTGGCCACAGCGGCGCCCTTCTTGCCGCGATTGACCGGGATGCACCCTAGGCGGCTTGCGTAAAGCCCAATGATTGGCGTCCACAGCAATTCGCGCTTCATAATGAACTTGCCATGAGGAATCGCGCTAAAGATCATGATGATATCGAGGAAAGACTGGTGTTTGGCCCCGATGACCACCTCGTCCACTGGCACAGTCCCGCGAATTTCGCATCGAATACCAACCATCCAACGCGCCAGCCACATGGTTGTGCGCGCATAGGTCTTGCATGCATGCAGCGCTCCGCGCTTTGCAAACATGGCGTAAGGAGCAAACACGAGGCCAAGGACCAGCATCCACATGTAGATCACGATCATGAAGACCAGTGAGCGGATCCATTGAATTGGAGTGGCCATTACGAAAGCTCCTTCAATTTGCGGTTTGCCGCAGTCCATGTGGCTAGAAAGGCCACCGCAGCACCCAGTACCGGGATGAGGGCTGGCAACAGCCACCCTGCCCCCTGAAAGCCCAGGCCCGTCAGAAAGCCGCCCTCGTCCGACGATGCCTCGGGCAGCAACAACACACCTGTCATTCCGAACAGCACACCAACCATCGCGCCAAAAAATGCGCGGTAGGTGAAGCGGCGAACAAACGCATTGGCAATAAATCGATCCCGGGCCCCGACAAGACGCAGCACCTCGATAATCTGCGCGTTGGCTGCCAGCGACGCATTGGCCGCCAATGTGATCATGGCGGCGGTCGCCCCACCAATCAGAAGGATTGAGACCCAGCCAAGCCTCCGGAGCGAGCGGGCCGCATCAACCAAAGGTTCGCGCCAGCGCGAGTGGTCGTCCAGAACGGCTCCGGGCACCTCGGCCCCAAGACGCAGGCGCAATCCTGCTGCATCCAGACCTGGCTCACCTTCGACAATTTCGATCAGCTGCGGCACGGGCAGCGTGTCCAGTGGCAAATCCGGGCCAAACCAGGGCGACAACAGCGCAATCTGATCCTCGATGGTCAACGCCCGGGCAGAGGCGACACCGGGTGTTTGCGACAACACCGTCAGCGCGGTTTCAGTCTGGGCGGCCATCTGGTCGGCCGGGGCATTGATCCGCACCGTGGCAGCGCCGGCAAGTTCGCTTGCCCAGCGGTCTGCAACTCGCCCCGACGCCAATGACAGAGCCAGCGCGAACACCGCAAGAAAGCCCATCGCACCGGACACGAACAGTGTGAGATGTGCAGTATAGCCAGTGGGCGGAACAACCCGGTCGGCGCGACCGTCGCGCTTCAACAGGTTGCGGAAGGTTTCCATGTTCATAGATCCGCCCCCGCCAGTTGAATTTGGCGCTGCGAGATGCGCAAAACACGCGCCTGCACCTGGCTTTTCGCCGCACGGATCAGGCTAAGATCATGGGTCGCAATCAAGACTGTCTTACCCATCTTGTTCAACTCGACCAGCAGGCGCAAAAGGCGCTGAGACATTTCCCAATCCACATTGCCCGTCGGCTCATCGGCCAGCACGACATCCGGCGACAGCATCACCGCACGGGCCAGCGCCGCACGCTGGCGTTCACCGCCTGACAGCTCTGGTGGCAGCGCCTCAAGACGCGCACCCAGCCCGACCCAGTTTAACAGATCTGACAGATCTGTTTGCTCGGCAATTTCTGCCTTACCGGATACCATCAACGGCAAAGCGACATTCTCGGCCAAAGTCATGTGATCCAGAAACCGGCAATCCTGATGCACCACACCTATCCGGCGGCGCATCAGGGCCATCTGATCGCGGTTAAGGCGGGCGATATCCTGATCGAACACGCTCAGCCTTCCCGATGTGGGCAGCAATGCGCCATAGCAGAGCTTTAACAGGGTTGTTTTGCCAGCACCGGACGGCCCGGTCAGGAAATGAAACGACCCCGGTTGAAGCTTAAGCGATACGTCGCTCAGCAATTCACCTCCACCATAGGTGTAGCTGACATGGTCCAGCTCGATCACGGGGGCCCCCAATTTTTGTGCCGCTCTTCTTGCCCCAGCGCGGTTCAGGTTTCAATGCCCGTACCGGGTCCAAATGGTGACACTTGGCCCGCGAAACCGAAAACGCGCTTTGCTGTTTGGTTCTAACGGAATATCATTCTTAAAAAAACTATTATCAGGCCAACCCCCGGCCCGGAGGCAGCATGCGTCTTACTTGTCCCAACTGCAGTGCCCAATACGAGGTGCCAGACGAGGTCATTCCAGAGGAAGGCCGCGATGTTCAGTGTTCGAATTGCGAGAAAACGTGGTTCCAGGCCAAACATCCGGCGGATCCAGCCGTTGAGCAACCTTCAGATGAAACGTCTGCCGAGGATAAGGCTGTTCCACCGGCGGAGTCAGAAACCGCCGACCAGACCGAGCCCGAGCCCGAAGCCCTACCAAAGGATGGTGCGCCGGTCAGCAATGTGGATCCTTCGGTCGCCGATATTCTGAAGGAAGAAGCCGCACGCGAAGCCGAATTGCGGGCCCAGGAAGGCAGCAATCTTGAAAGCCAGCCTGATCTTGCCCTTGATCCACCTTCCGAGCCGGAACCAGACCCCGAACAGGCGGTCAAGGAACTGACAGCTACAGAAACCGCTAAAGATTCCGGGCAAGGTGACGCCCTGCCCGATGTCGAAACGATCAATTCCGGATTCCGCGGCGACGCCTCTGCAGATGCGCCTGAGGCATCAGCGCCTGCGCCCCCCAAATCCGGCGGCTTTCTGCGTGGGTTCGCTCTGATCTTGATACTTGGTGTGATCCTGTTCCTGATCTACGGCAATGCTCCGCAAATCAGTGAGGCTGTTCCTCAGGCGGATGCAGTTCTCAAACCTTATGTGTCTTTGGTGGATCAAGCCCGGCTTTGGCTGGATACCCAGGCTGGCGCTTCTCAGAACTGATCAGAACCGTTCAAGCAGGCGCTTGAGATATTCCAATTCAATCTCGGGGCGTTCGGATTCACCGGTCCGGCGGCGAATTTCGTCCAGCAACTCGCGCGCACGGCGATAAACGTCCTCACCCTGCAGCAGGCTCTCATCGGTTGACATCGACCCGTTTGCCCCAGGGTTGCGGCCCAGTGGATCGCGGTTGTTGGCCTGCATGTCGCCTTCCTGGCTGCCTTGACCTGGTTGATTCTGCTGGTTCTGGGCCAAGGCCTCACCTAACGAGCGCATCCCTTCCCGCAGCGCATCCATCGCTTCGGACTGGTTGTCGATAGCATCGGCCAGCTCGTCATTCCGCAGAGCCTGCTCAGCCTCATCCATGGCGCGGCCAGCGCGCCCAAGCGCATCACGGGCGGCTTCGCCTTCCGGAGTACCGGCACCGGGCAGGTTTTGTTGCTGGCGGCCCAGCTCATCGCGCAGGGCCTGTTGACGATCGGCCAGCGAACCCTGACCCTGCTGACCTTCATCAGCCTGGTCCGAACCCTGCCCCTGTCCGCCCTGGCCTTCGTGGCTCTGACCACGGCCCTGACCGCCATTGCGGCCCTGATTGCCCTGGTTTTCACCAGTCTGCGCACCGGGATTGAACTGCTCTTGCAGATCGCGGAAAGCCTGATCGCTCAGCCCCTGTTGATCGCGCAATGTCTCTGCCAAACCCTCCATCGCCTGTTGGCCTTCGGATTGCTGACCTTGACCCTGACCTTGCGTGACGCGCATGTTCTCCATCATCTGCTGGAATTCCTCCAGCGCCTGCTGCGCCTCGGCCATACGGCCCTGCTCCATCAGATCCTGAATTCGATCCATCATCCGTTGCAGATCATCCTGCGTCATTTGCAAGGATTCACCGTCTTGCCCCTGCTGACCTTCTTCGCCGTTCTGCTCTGCCAACCGCTGTAACTGTTGCAGATAGTCCTGGGTGGCCTCGCGCAGCTCTTGCATCAGCTCAGCGATCTCTTCGTCGCTTGCCCCGTTCTGCATCGCCTCCGTCAGGCGCTCCTGCGCCCGGCGCATCCGCTCAAGAGCGTCGGCAAGCGTACCGTCCTCGATCAATACGGCCAGCTTCCATAGTGAGGCCGCGATTTCTTCCTGCTGCGTCGGCTTCAACCCGTATTCGGTAAATGTCTCAAGCCGCCGAAGTGTCACCCGCAGGCGTAAATAGGCCGTATCCGAGCGGAACAGGTCCTCGGGCAGATACGATACCGCCCGCAGAATCTGAGATACCCGTTTCGCGTTGTCCCGTGACCACAGCAGATCGCGCCGCTGTTCAACGATCGCAGCCGCCAGCGGATCAAAGAACCGACGCGCCGGAAGTGCTGTTGTATAGGGTTCAGACTGCCCTTGCTGATCGGCAGCATCACGCGCCATCAAAGTGATCTTTACTGGCAGATGCGCCCAGGGATGTTGTGAGAAATCCTCGATCAGATTCTCGGTGAAATCGGCCCGGTCGCCTGTAATGGGCATCGGTAACTCAACCTCGATCACCTCACGCGGTTCTGGAATCGCCATCAGACCATAGCGGCGATCAATTGCATCCAGATCCAGTTCGATCAGGGCAGAGCCTGCTATCACACCGTAATCATCTTTGGCCGCAAAGGGCAGTTTCATCTGGCCGCCTGCTTCGGATTTGGCAACGTCCGACACGGTGATCTGTGGAGACGTATCTGCGATCACTTCCAACGCCCAATCGCGTCCGGAAGGCCCGTCTATCGTCATTCGGCCCGAACGTTCGACGACAAATTCCTGTTCAGGGTCGGTGACCGCTTCCGTGCCCAGCGGTGTCGAGGTTTCGGTCAAGCTGTGCGCACCGACCTCGCCGTAGAATCGCAATGTGATGCGGCTGCCTTGCGGGACCGAAAGTGTCGGGTCGGATTGATCCGCCAGATAGAGCGTTGGCAAGCCGGTATAGCGTGGCGGCTCGACCCAGCCTTCCCAACTTGGTCCCTGCCCGGCAACAGCTGCACCCGGTGTCATCTCTGTCACGGATCCTATGCGCCAAAATGAGCCGAAAAGCACGGCAATCACCAGCGCCAGCAAAGCTATGAACCGCAGAGCATAGGGGTCGCGGTCGGCCAGTCGGAGATCGGGCTTTACCGGCGCAGCCTGTGCGGCACGTTCCGCCATACGCGCCTGATGAGCCCGCCACAGGGCCACAGAATCAGCATCCATCGCGCCGATGGCCTGTTCATCCATCAGAGCCTGGATAGGACGCCCTGGCAGGGTCTCATCCATCCGGATCAACGCTTCGTTTCGTGTCGGGATACGGAACCGCCGCGCGCCGTGGATCAGTGCAACCAACAGCCCAAACAACGCCGCCGACCCCGCGACCCAAACGGTTTCCACCCCGACATGGTCCTGCAGTCCGAGCATCAGCGCAGCCAACAGCGCCATGGAAATTGAGAAAAACGGCCAGAAAGACCGCCAAACCTGCTCGCTTAGCATCCCCACCTGCGTTAGCAGCAAAGACAATCTGGGGATCGGCAAGGTTTCTCTTGCGGTCAAGTCGGGCCTCCGTTCACCGGCCCGCGCGTCTATTGCGTCAGAGCCACTCGGGTATGGTATCGCGGTTTATGATTTCGTCAAAGCTCGGACGTTCACGAATTACGGCAAATTGATCTCCGTGCACCAGAACTTCGGGTATCAGGGGCCGTGTGTTGTATTCGCTGGACATGACCGCGCCATAGGCCCCTGCGCTGCGAAAGGCGACCAGATCACCGGCACCCAGTGGCGGCATCTGCCGTTGCTTGGCAAATGTATCGCCGCTTTCGCAAACCGGACCGACGATATCATAGGGTTGCTGTTCCGTGCCCGGCACGGGTTCGATCACCGGTACGATATCGTGATAGGCTTCGTACATGGCCGGGCGGATCAGGTCGTTCATGGCACCGTCGAGGATCAGGAAATCCCGGCCCTCGCCGGATTTCACATAAATCACTTTGCTGACCATCAAACCAGCATTACCGGCAATCAGGCGGCCCGGCTCTATTTCGATTTCGCATCCCAGATGACCCAGAGTGTCTTTGATCAGCGCACCGTATTCCAAAGGCAGCGGCGGCGCGTCGTTCGAACGCGCATAAGGAATGCCCAACCCCCCACCCAGATCAAGGCGGCGAATATTGTGACCCTCATTGCGCAGCGTCTCAGTCAGCTCAGCAACCTTTTGATAGGCCAATGCAAAAGGCTCCAGCTCGGTCAGTTGCGAGCCGATATGGACGTCGATGCCAATGACCTCCAGCCCGGGCAGGCTGGCAGCGTGGGCATAGACTTCTGACGCACGGGCGATCGGAATGCCGAATTTATTCTCGGATTTTCCGGTGGCGATTTTGGCATGGGTCTTGGCGTCCACATCCGGATTTACCCTAACGGTGATCGGAGCAACGACGCCCAAATCAAGCGCTACGGCGTTGATCACCTCCATCTCGGGTTCGGATTCCACGTTGAACTGACGAATGCCACCGGTCAGAGCGGTGCGAATTTCTTCGGCTGTTTTGCCAACGCCCGAAAACACGATCTTATCGCCGGGCACTCCGGCAGCTTTGGCCCGCAAGTATTCCCCACCCGAAACAACGTCCATCCCCGCGCCTGCCTCGGCCAGCGTCTTCAGGATCGCCTGATTGCTGGCGGCCTTCATCGCATAACATACGAGGTGGTCGGTCCCGTCCAACGCCTCATCGAACAGCTGGAAATGACGCAGCAGCGTCGCCGTCGAATAGACGTAAAAGGGTGTCCCAACCGCAGTTGCGATTTCGGAGATCGGGACATCCTCGGCGTAAAGCGCGCCGTCGCGGTAAAGAAAGTGATCCATAAAGACGCGCTTAGACCAAAATGCCCCGGCGGATCAATGGATTCTACGCAAACAGGGGTGTCGCGTCATTCAATATGCGAAACGCCGACCCGCCCATAACCGGATATCGAAATTCCAGATCCGCCGGATTGGGGTTCGGGATCGGGTCGCGGTTTATAGGATGGGTCGCAAGCCGCAAGAATGGCGAGGCCAAAGAACAGGCCTAAAATCTTCATATTCATTTCTTTTTCCAAGGTTTACGGCCGAGCGCCATTGATCGGTCTGAAATGGGAACTGAGTGCTGAAACTGCAACTCGGGAAACACTACCGCCCGAGAAAAACGCTCAGGGGGCCGCGTTGCAGGCCAACGCCGCCCCCGACATAGGCGCCGCTGGTGCCGACGCCGATATTGGCGCTCATCGTTGGTTGGATCGGTTCGCCATCCGCACCGCATCCGGCCAAGGTTACCCCTGCCAGCATCAACAGAGCCGCAGTCAGAATTCGCATTACACCAACGCCTTCCATCGCTTGACCTGAGCCCGCACCTGATCCGGTGCCGTGCCGCCGTAAGACTGGCGCGAGTTTACCGAATTTTGCACCGTAAGGACAGAAAAGACGTCATCGGTGATCTCCGCATGCACTGTTTGGATATCCGCAAGCGTCAGGTCCGGCAGATCGCAGCCCTTGCTCTCGGCCATCGCAACCAGCGATCCGGTGACGTGATGGGCATCGCGGAACGGCAGGCCCAGAACGCGCACCAGCCAGTCGGCCAGATCGGTCGCGGTTGAAAAACCCGACCCCGCAGCAGCCGCCAGACTATCGCGGTTGGCGGTCATGTCCTTGACCATGCCTTCCATTGCAGCCAGCGCCAGCATCCAGTTATCGGCGGCGTCAAAGACCTGTTCCTTGTCTTCCTGCATGTCCTTGGAATAGGCCAGTGGCAGACCCTTCATCACCATCATCAGCGCGGTATTGGCGCCATAGATGCGCCCAACCTTGGCTCGGATCAGTTCTGCCGCATCCGGGTTCTTCTTTTGCGGCATGATAGACGAGCCTGTCGAAAAACGGTCAGACAGGGTGACAAAGCGGAACTGGGCAGAAGACCAGATCACCAGTTCTTCGGCAAAGCGCGACAGGTGCATTGCACAGATCGAAGCAGTTGACAGAAATTCCAGCGCAAAATCGCGGTCACTGACGGCGTCCAGCGAATTGGCAGCGGGACGGTCAAAGCCCAGCGCCTCGGCGGTCATGACCCGATCAATAGGGAACGAGGTTCCAGCCAGCGCGGCAGCCCCCAGTGGGGATTCGTTCATCCGCGCGCGGGCATCGCGGACGCGGGACAGATCACGCCCGAACATTTCGACATAAGCCATCATGTGATGACCCCAGGTCACAGGCTGGGCGGTTTGCAGATGCGTAAAGCCGGGCATAACCCAATCAGCGCCAGCCTCAGCCTGCGCCAAAAGCGCGCGGATCAGGGCCAGCAGGCCGGATTCAGCCGCATCAAACTGATCGCGGACCCAAAGTTTGAAATCGGTCGCCACCTGGTCATTGCGCGACCGGCCTGTGTGCAAACGGCCTGCAGGTTCGCCAATGACCTCTTTCAGCCGTGCCTCGACATTCATGTGGATGTCTTCCAGCGCGGTCGAGAACTGGAACGCCCCGCTCTGAATTTCTGACAATACGGTGAGCAGCCCTTCCCGAATAGCTTCAGCATCACTATCAGTTATAACGCCTGTGGCAGCCAACATGGCGGCATGGGCGCGCGAGCCTGCAATGTCCTGGGCTGCCATCCGCTGATCGAACCCGATCGAGACATTGATTGCCTCCATGATCGCGTCTGGACCGGCGGCAAAGCGGCCGCCCCACATCTGGTTCGAAGATTGATCGGTCATGTAAGAAAACCCGGAGTTGATATGCGCCTATTTCGTCTGATCCCCCTTTATATGGCCCTTGCGCTAGGTGCAAACGCGGCTTTGGCCACAGATGCGGAAACTCTGGGTCCGCTGCGCGAAGGCACCCTGAAGCGGTTGATCCTGCACAAAGAGCCCAAACCGCACACCTTGGTCGAATTTCAGTTGGAAGATGACGGTGGCACCGCAACGCTTGCCGACTATCAGGGCAAATACGTTCTGCTGAACTTTTGGGCCACATGGTGCGCACCGTGCCGCAAGGAAATGCCTCAGATCGCCGAGTTGCAGGCGGAATTCGGGGGTGACAAATTCGAAGTCCTGACATTGGCCACCGGGCGCAACTCACCCGCGGGGATCAAGAAGTTTTTCGAGGAAAACAACATCGAGAACCTGCCGCGCCATCAAGATCCAGGCTCGGCTGTGGCACGTGAGTTCGGTGTCATTGCCCTGCCAATCACGGTCATTCTTGACCCCGATGGCAATGAAGTCGCCCGCCTGATCGGGGATGCCGAGTGGAATTCAGACAGTGCCAAGGCGATTATTGCGGCACTGGTCGCGGAAGAAAGCTAAGGTCGTTTTCCTGAAGTCCTGAATTTATGATAGCCTCCCCGTCGTTGTAGCGAGGAGGCTTTCTTTATGAAGAACGTATTCACTCTGGCCATTGCTGTCTGTCTGGTTTTGGGCTCGGCATTGGTTGCCGAGGCCAAAGACATCAAGAAAGAACAAGATTTTCTGAATGCTGTCACCGGTAAGAAACTGGTGGATGGCGGCACCTGGGTGCTTATTTCACTCGACGGGAAGATTTCCGGGCAAACCAGCGACAAGGTCAAATTCTCGGGCGCGTGGATCTGGAACAAACGTTTTTGGTGCCGAACGCTTGTTGTTGGCGGAAATCAGATCCCGCAGGATTGCCAGAAAGTAACGATAGAAGGGAACCAGGTGACCTTTACCCGCAACAAGGGCAAGGGTGATTCCGGGGGGACCTATACGATTACCAACTGACCTCTTTACAAGGGCGCCGTGATTCCCAACCGGTGCCACAGGTCCAATTCCAGCTTACGCGACGCCACCTTTGACAGCCGCGCATCTGCTTTGCAGTTTGTCGGTCAGGAGGATGTCATGCCGCTGGAGATATTGTTGGTTCTGGTCGTTGGGGGGATCGGCGGAATTACTATTCTGCTGCATCTGACGGGCCGTTCGCGGCAGTTCGCCCTGACGCCTGATCTGGCGCGCGCGCAATGGTCGCGCCATTTCCCAGATGACGTGATCGCAGATGTAACCGTAGCGCATGACCAACGTTCCGCGCTGATCCGAACCACAACCGGTTCGGGCCTTTTGTGGTCGTTCGGCGCGGATACCGTGGCCCGCCACCTGCAGGATTATGACTGGATCGAGCATCCGGACGGATTCGAAGTTCAGTTTCATGATTTCGGAACCCCCTCAACCCGCATCCACCTCGATGACATCGAACGCGCCCACTGGCGACACCTGATGGAGCCCGCATGACCGACCAGATTTCCTTTCCCGATGCCGTGCAATGGGCAGTCCCGTTCTTTATCGCCGCAATTCTGGCCGAGTTCGTCTGGATCGCTTTCAAAGGCCGGGGCGGGCGCTATGAAACGCGGGATGCGGTCACCTCGCTGATCATGGGCGCGGGCAATATTGCCTCGGGGTTTCTGCTCGGTTTCATCGCCTACGGGTTCTTTATGTGGTTGTGGCAGATTACTCCGCTGAACCTGGGCACCTCGATCCCGGTGATTATCCTGTGCTTTTTGCTGGACGATTTGCGTTACTATTGGGTGCATCGGTTCGGGCATCGCATCCGTTGGGTCTGGGCCAGCCATGTGAACCATCATAGCTCTCAGCATTACAACCTGACCACGGCGTTGCGTCAGACCTGGACTTATACATTCACCTTCATGATGGTCGTGCGCGCGCCGCTGATCCTGCTGGGGTTTCATCCGGCAATGGTTCTGTTTGTCGGCGGTCTGAACCTGATCTATCAGTTCTGGATTCACACCGAGGCCATCGGCAAGATGCCCCGCTGGTTCGAGGCGGTTATGAACACCCCCAGCCACCACCGCGCCCATCATGGCCGCAACGCGCGCTATCTGGATTGCAACTATGCCGGCGTGTTCATCATCTGGGACAAGATGTTCGGCACCTTTGTGCCAGAGCAGATCGATGACAAAGTCGACTATGGGTTGGTTCACAATATCGGAACCTTCAACCCGTTGCGCGTCGCCTTTCACGAATGGGTCGGAATCTGGCAGGATGCCACGCAATCGGGGCTAACTTTGCGCCAGCGGTTGGCCTATTGCTTTGCCCCACCCGGTTACAGCCATGACGGCAGCCGGGATAGCTCGGAGCAGATCAAAGCCAAGCATATCTCGCGCAACCCCAGGGATCGAGGGACGCCCGGATTTGAGCATTTTGAGACCGAAACGCACAAATCCGAAGCAAAACAAGCTTGAATCCGCCGGTCACGTGCTGATTTTCTTGAAAATTAGCTCAGCCTGCACATATCCAAACGATGTGCATTACGAGTGACCGGAGATTATCATGACCCGTTGGACAACATTTTCCACAGTTTTAGGACTGATAGGCCTGCTTCTCGCAATGCTGACAGCGCTGGCCGCCGGGACCGCAACGCTGATCGCGTTTGGACTGGCCATGATGGTGCTGGGATTTACGGGCGCAGTTATTGGTGCCGCTAGATCTCTGGGACGTGTTCTGGACGCAGCCCGCTGACATTTTCATTTCCATTAACCGCAGATTCACATCTTTGCCCTGAAATTGGATCCTGACCGACGACGGTAGGGAAGCGATTTCGATCATGCGGGACAGGAAACTGGCAGATTTACCCGAAGGATCAGACAGCCCGTTAAACGCGGCTGTGTTGTCGCGCGACAACTCAACGATCCAGATGGCTACGGATGCTGTCAAACACAAACAGTGCAAACTGGCCTTTCAACCGGTCATGCAGGCTAACGCGCCACATGGTATCGCCTTCTACGAAGGCTTCATCCGGGTGCTGGATGAAACCGGTCGTGTCATCCCGGCACGCGAATTTATGCCTCAGCTTGAAAACACCCCGATTGGCCGCGAATTGGACTGCATCGCGCTTGAAATGGGCCTGCGCACATTGGCGCGCACCCCGGACATCCGCATGTCGATCAATATGTCCGCACGGTCGATCGGATATGGACGTTGGTCGCGTGTTCTTGACCGGTTCATGAAAAAAGATGCCAGTATCGGTGAAAGGCTGATCCTTGAAATATCCGAAAGTTCGGCCATGACCGTGCCGGAACTCGTGGTCGATTTCATGGACCGGTTGCAACCACGTGGCGTTGCATTTGCGCTGGATGATTTTGGTGCCAGCAATTTCTGCTTCCGCCATTTCCGCGAGTTTCTTTTTGATGCCGCCAAGATTGATGGCCAGTTCATCCGCGGCATCAGTGAAAACCCGGATAATCAGGCGCTGGTTCGTGCCCTGATCGCAGTTGCAAGGGAATTTGAGATTCTGGTCACGGCCGAATCGGTCGAAACCAAAGCGGATGCTGAGTTTTTGGTGGCCAATGGTGTCGATTGTCTGCAAGGATTTCTGTTCGGCGCACCTACGGTTTCTGCGCCCTGGAAAACGGAAAACGAACAGAAATCGGCGGGTTAACCCCAAAAAACCAGGGACCTTGGGTCCTGAGACAAGCTGCCCGTTGCTGCAAATGCAGCATTGCGCTATTGCAGTGATACTTGAGCGGGGGATTACGGGGCGCTCTTGTTGCGGGGGGAACCTCTCGACCTGCGCCGTCAGACATTCCGCCGGACCATGTCGGTAAAGGACTGATCATAATGACCAATGTAGTTATCGCATCCGCCGCACGTACAGGCGTCGGCAGCTTTGGTGGTTCGTTTGCGAACACCGCAGCCCATGATTTGGGCACAGCCGTTCTTGAAGCCGTAGTCGAACGCGCCGGAATCGAAAAAGGCGAAGTCAGCGAGACAATTTTGGGTCAGGTTCTGACCGCAGCCCAGGGTCAGAACCCGGCGCGTCAGGCGCATATCAACGCCGGTCTGCCGCAGGAAAGCGCGGCCTGGGGCATCAACCAGGTCTGCGGATCCGGCCTGCGCGCCGTGGCACTGGGCGCACAGCATATCCAACTGGGCGATGCTGATATCGTCGCTGCTGGCGGGCAAGAGAACATGACCCTGTCGCCCCATGCCGCCGCTCTGCGCGCCGGCCAAAAGATGGGCGACATGAAGTATATCGACACAATGATCCGCGATGGACTGTGGGATGCGTTCAACGGGTATCACATGGGTCAAACCGCCGAAAACGTTGCTGAAAAGTGGCAGATCAGCCGCGATATGCAGGATGAATTCGCCGTCGCAAGCCAGAACAAGGCCGAAGCTGCGCAGAAGGCAGGCAAATTCGCCGATGAGATCACCCCCTTTACCATCAAGACCCGCAAGGGTGACATCGTGATGGACAAAGACGAATACATCCGCCACGGCGCAACCATGGAAGCCATGGCCAAACTGCGCCCGGCTTTTGCTAAGGACGGATCGGTCACCGCCGCCAATGCCTCGGGCCTGAACGACGGCGCGGCTGCGACCCTGCTGATGTCGGCGGCAAATGCCGAAAAGCGCGGGATTGAACCTCTGGCGCGGATTGCATCTTATGCTACCGCTGGTCTGGACCCGTCGATTATGGGCGTCGGCCCGATCTATGCCTCGCGCAAGGCGCTGGAAAAGGCGGGCTGGTCGGTTGACGATCTGGATCTGATCGAAGCCAACGAAGCCTTTGCCGCACAAGCTTGTGCCGTGAACAAAGACATGGGCTGGGACCCGTCCATCGTGAACGTCAATGGCGGCGCCATTGCCATCGGTCACCCGATCGGCGCTTCGGGCTGCCGCGTTCTGAACACTCTGTTGTTCGAAATGAAGCGGCGGGACGCGAAAAAAGGTCTGGCGACTCTGTGCATCGGTGGCGGCATGGGCGTTGCCCTATGTGTCGAGCGCGACTGATCTAACAATGCCTTCTCGGCCCACTCTTATTTCGGCCCTTGTGATTTGCTTTGCAGGGGCCGCAGACGCACAGAACCGTCAACCGCTTTCGACCAGCCTGACGGAGTGCAGCGTCATCTTTACAGAGCTGGCCGAGCTGAGAGCACGCCGGAACAACAACCAAACAACCACAGACGCCGCGCTTGCCAGCGCGGCGTTATTCGTTGTGGAAGCTCGTGATCAGGCCGCAAAGGAAGGCATTAAGAACCCCTACAAACACATCCAGTCCGCGCAGGTTCGATTGTCCGAGACATGGCAGGATCGCTTTGGCAAATTGGCTCTGCTGAACGAAAATAATGACTGGATCGACTATTGCCGTGCATTGGGTAAAGATCGTGGCCTCACACTACCCTGAGGCGAAACCAAAAACCTCAGCGCTGCGGCAACTTGCCTGCGCAATATTGTTGCGCTGTTTGGTTCGGAATAGTAACAGCATTACCAAGACGACTTAAATTGGAGGATTCCTAAATGGCACGAACAGCACTCGTCACCGGCGGTTCCCGCGGCATTGGCGCAGCAATTTCCAAGGCGCTTAAGGCCGAAGGGTACAATGTTGCAGCCACCTACGCGGGGAACGACGAAGCCGCCGCGAATTTCACCGACGAGACCGGAATCGCCACCTACAAATGGAACGTTGCGGATTATGACGAATCCAAAGCGGGCATCGAAAAGGTCGAAGCCGAGATTGGCCCGATCGACATCGTTGTTGCCAATGCCGGCATCACCAAGGACGCCCCATTCCACAAAATGACACCCGAGCAGTGGCATCAGGTGATCGACACCAACCTAACCGGCGTATTCAACACCGTTCACCCGGTTTGGCCCGGCATGCGTGAGCGCAAGTTTGGCCGTGTCATCGTCATCAGCTCGATCAACGGTCAAAAGGGTCAGTTCGCTCAGGTGAACTATGCCGCAACCAAGGCGGGTGACCTGGGAATCGTGAAGTCGCTGGCGCAGGAAGGCGCGCGCGCGGGCATCACCGCCAACGCTATCTGCCCCGGCTATATCGCAACCGAAATGGTCATGGCTGTCCCCGAGAAGGTTCGTGATTCCATCATCAGCCAGATTCCAGCGGGCCGACTGGGCGAACCGGAAGAGATCGCACGCTGCGTTGCTTTCTTGGCCTCTGAAGACTCGCAATTCATCAACGGATCGACCATCTCGGCCAATGGTGCTCAGTTCTTCGCCTAAGTTGGCTGTCAAAATGCAAGCGGGCCGGTTCTAAGCAGAACCGGCCCTTCTTTTATCCCGTAAGACCGCGCGCGCTGCGATCAGCGGGAACCGAAAATCCACTTCAACACATTCAGAACCGCTTTGCCCCGCGCCTCATGCGCGCGCAGAATCGCCGATTGTGCAGCTGGATTTGTTGTCATCTCAATCATGGCAGCCTCTCAACTCAAAACAGTTTTACTTGACTTGCAGCCAATATGATCCCTACCTGAAAAAGCTACAAACGAGCTGTTTTGAAGGGTCAGTTAAGAATTTCTATACTATGAGCGATTACCTGCCCCCATTGACCGCTTTGCGCGCCTTTGATGCAGCCGCCCGGCACATGTCTTTCGCCAAGGCCGCAGCAGAGCTGCATGTAACACCCGCGGCGCTGTCGTTTCAGATCAAATCTCTTGAGGAACATCTGGGTCGCCCCCTGTTTCACCGCCTTAATCGAGCGGTGGAGCTAACCGAAGCTGGGCGAAAGCTCGCACCAGGAGCCGCCGAAGGGTTTAGCACTTTGCTAGCTGCATGGAGTGCGACACGCAGACTTCAGGATGAAACCACGCTTACCGTTGCGGCGGGGCCGGCCCTGACAGCGAAATGGCTTGCCCCGAGACTCTATGATTTCGCCAAGGCTTATCCTGAGATTAATCTGCGCATCTCAACATCGCTCCAGATGGTTGATCTGCACCGTAATGAAGCCGACGTCGCGATCCGTTTCGGTTATGGGGAATATGGTGATCTTTATGCTGTTCATGCTCGCAAGGAATGGTTGACCCCTGCAATGACCCCCGCCCTTGCCGAGCAGTTTCCCACTCCTGAGAGCCTTGTCGATGCCCCGCTGGTTATCAATGAATATGACAGTTTTCTTCAACCACCTTGTGATTGGCCCGCTTGGTTCAAAGCTGTCGGAATCAATGGGTTTGAGCCACATGGCATGCAATTTTCGAATGTAGAGCATTCGATCGATGCGGCCTGCGCCGGGATCGGTGTTCTCCTTGGTCGACGACCGCTGCTCATCAAAGATGTGCTTGAGGGCAGGCTTGTAACCCCGTTCAAGATTGCGATCGAAACCGATGCCCGATTTTCGTTTGTTTGCCTGCCCGGTCGGGAAAACCTTGCGCAGATTGCTGCCTTTCGGGACTGGTATTTGGCAGAGATCGAAAGAACCTCAAATATCTGGGGTGAGTTCAAAATTATCCCTGTCAAAGAGGTGACCGTTGAATGAGTAAAATGACCGCGACAGCAATCGGTTTTGTCGCTGTTTTGCTTTGGTCCCTTCTAGCCCTGTTCACCGTCGGTTCAGCACCGGTTCCTGCGCTGTTGCTGAATACGATCTGCTTCTCGATCGGGGGTACGCTGGGGCTGGTCTGGGCCTGGGCCAATGGCGGGCTGGGGCAGTTGCGGTCCGTGCGTTGGACCACCTATCTGTTTGGCACCATCGGGTTGTTTGGCTATCACGCACTCTACTTCTCGGCCCTGCGCATGGCCCCTGCAGCCGAGGCCGGGCTGATTGCCTATCTCTGGCCCCTGTTGATTGTGCTGTTCTCAGGTTTGCTACCGGGCGAGCATCTGCGTGCAGGGCACCTGATCGGAGCCTGCCTGGGCTTTGCTGGGGCCGCTGTGATCATCGCCGGGGGTGGTGGCGCAGGATTTCAGGCCAGCCACCTACCCGGTTACGGGCTGGCGCTGCTGTGTGCTCTGACCTGGTCGGGCTATTCCGTTATGTCCCGTCGTCTTGGGGATACCCCCACAAGCTCTGTCGCTGTGTTCTGCATCTTTACCGCCATCGCCTCGGGTGGTCTGCATCTAGCCATCGAAGAAACCGTTTGGCCGGACACGGCCTTTGGCTGGGCCTCGATCGCGGCACTTGGGCTGGGGCCTGTCGGTCTGGCGTTCTATGTCTGGGATATCGGGGTCAAACAAGGCGACATTCAGATTCTTGGCACCGCCTCTTATGCAGCGCCCCTGTTGTCTACCGTCGTTTTGGTGGTTGCCGGGATCGCAGCCCCATCCTGGGGTCTGGCAATCGCAGCCATCCTGGTCACCGGCGGCGCGGCCATAGCCGCGCGCGCCAGCCTTAAAAGTTAACTGGAAAGTCGCTCTATCTCTTCCTTAAGCCTTAGCTTCTGTTTCTTGAGTTGAGCGATATGGAGATCGTCGATGCCTGGCGCGCGCTGGGCTTGTTCTACTTCGAGACCGAGAGTTTCGTGCTTCTTCTTCAGTTCCGTCAGATGTGCGCTCACGCTCATGGCGATACTCCTTCATTGGTGTCTCTGAATAACGTAGGAAGTTGAGCACATCGTTTCCAGCCTGTCACGCTGCAGACGCACAGATTCTATAATAAATCTGACAAATTCGGCTGGTTGGCGCCTATTGATCCGAAAACCCGTTCAGCGCAGCACCGTCGCGCAAAACGGACGATATCTGAGAGGTATAGCTTTCGCCGTCTTTTTCGTGGCGCACACCCTTGTGCAAAATCAGCGGGGCATGCAGTTGGAACGCTGCCCGACCGCCTTTTCTGGCCCTAAGGATCATCAATTCAGCCTTCCGACCAGCCCGCGCGGCCAGAGGCAGAACCTCGACTGAGCCAAGCCGCCCCGCACAGGCTGACAGCATGTCTGGCAACCGATCGGCCTTTTGGATCATGTGCAGATAGCCCCGCGGTGCAAGGCGCTTTGCCGCACAATCGAACCAATCGCGCAACGGTGTATCCTCGCCCAAGGCAATTCCGCGACCCGAGTCCGCCGCAGGGCTGTGGGCACCGGCCAAGTAATAGGGCGGATTCGCAATCACATGATCGAACTGCTGTTGTTTCAGTTCAGCGGGCAGTTTGCTCAGATCGGCCTGCACCACTGTCAGCGCCTGCGCATTCTGATCCGCGTTGCGGGTGGCCAGATCGGCATAGGGCGATTGCAGCTCAACACCCGTGGCGTTCAATCCCGGCACGCGCGCCATCAGGCACAAGATGGCGGCACCAGCGCCGCATCCCAGCTCAAGCACGGATTGCCCAGCCTTGGCCGGTACCGCTGCCGCCAGCAACACAGGATCGACCCCGGCGCGATAGCCGGACAAGGGCTGCCAAAGCCGAACGCGCCCATTCAGAAAGTCGTTCAAACTTAGCTCTGGGTCAGTGAATTGCGTCATCGGCCCAGCGGGATCTCATTGTCGCGCATCACCCGTTCCGCGCGGGTCAAATCATCGGTCCGCACCATAAGGCGCCGGGGGAAAATACCAATGCCGCCTTCTAGGATGCTCATATTTACGTCCATCTGAAAGCAGTCTATATCCTCGCCCTGAAGTAGGGCGGATGCAAAGGCCAGGATCGTCGGATCAGTGCTGCGCAAAAGTTCTTTCATGGGGATGGATGTAAGGGCAAGGTGAGGCGGAAGTCGAGCCTTGTATCAGGAGTGTGATGAACATCAGCACAGTCTCAAAACCGCATGAGCGGCTGGCCGAGATTCTTTCGGGTGAAATGGACGCGGTCAATGACCTGATACGCACGCGCATGGCCTCAGAACACGCGCCCCGCATTCCCGAAGTCACCGCACATTTGGTCGAAGCGGGTGGCAAGCGCCTGCGTCCGATGCTGACACTGGCCGCGGCGCGGCTGTTCGACTATGCCGGGGACCATCATTTGCGTCTGGCGGCAACGGTTGAGTTCATCCACACCGCGACCCTGTTGCATGACGATGTTGTCGACGAAAGCGCACAAAGGCGCGGACGGCCAACAGCGAATCTGCTTTGGGACAACAAATCCAGCGTTCTGGTTGGGGATTACCTGTTCTCACGCAGCTTCCAGCTAATGGTCGAGACCGGGTCTCTTAGGGTTCTGGACATCCTTGCCAATGCGTCTGCCACAATCGCCGAGGGCGAAGTGCTACAGATGACTGCTGCAACCGATCTGGGCACGGATGAGGCCATCTATCTTCAGGTTGTGCGCGGCAAGACCGCAGCCTTGTTCTCAGCCGCAACCGAGGTGGGCGGGGTCATCGCCCAAGCGTCAGAGGCCCAGGTCAAGGCGCTCTTCGATTATGGCGATGCGCTGGGGATTGCCTTCCAGATCGCTGATGACCTGCTGGATTATCAGGGTGACAGCAAAGCGACCGGCAAGAATGTCGGCGACGACTTCCGCGAGCGTAAGCTGACGCTGCCTGTGATCAAGGCGGTGGCGCAGGCCACCCCCGAAGAACGAGCCTTCTGGCAGCGCACCATAGGCCGGGGCCGTCAAGAGAGCGGTGACCTCGAAACCGCTCTTGGTCTCATGGGTAAATACGGCACGCTTGCGGCGACGCGAAAAGATGCGCTTGGCTGGGCCAACAAGGCTAAGGCGTCGCTAGGCATCCTGCCCGACCATGAGGTCCGCACCCTGCTGAGCGATTTGGCAGACTTCGTTGTCGCGCGCCTTAGTTAAGCTGAACCGCACGGCACCACCAGTCGGGGTGGGCTGCGCCGATCTCATAGGCGGCGAAATGGGCAGCTTTCATGGTCGGATACAGCGCGAAACAGGTCGATCCTGACC
This sequence comes from Ruegeria sp. CDSB114, assembly GCF_059611025.1. NCBI lineage: Bacteria > Pseudomonadati > Pseudomonadota > Alphaproteobacteria > Rhodobacterales > Roseobacteraceae > Ruegeria > Ruegeria sp. CDSB114. The sequence goes on along the minus strand of NZ_JBXWOT010000002.1, from coordinate 118,574 downwards.
CTGACATGCGCGCCAACAGCGCCGCTTTTGTATCGCTCAGCGCGTCCAGCACCTGCGCGACTTCGGGGGCCAGCGATGTGGTTGGACCTTCCAGGTCGTTTCGCTGTTTCCCCAGCCATTCGGCACAATCCTGAGGCCCCTCAAATACCGGGATATCCTCTGCCATGGGCGGGTTTTCCCTGCATTCCAAAGCCGCGAATATCGCAGGCGTTGGAACCTCTACGCCCGGGTTGACCAACAAGGCCGGTAGATGCGGGAGCGTGACTGGGTCCAAACGTTCTCCGATGCCGCGCATACGGTTGGGACTGGCCGACGTGCAAACAGGAACATCCGCCCCTAGGCGCAGCGCAGTTCCCGGCGGAATAGCTCCACCCTCATCTTCTATCATCCGCAAAGTTGCGGCGGCATCGGAAGAACCGCCACCGATCCCGCCCCCATGCGGCAGCACTTTGTTCAGGTCAATATGCCCAGTCCAGCCTGCAGCCTCGGCGGCTTTCCACACCAGATTGCGACTATCGCTTGGCACACCCGCCGCATGTTCGCCGGTGACAGAGATCGACAGCGCCTCACCTGCGGTGAAATGCAGCGTATCGCCCAGATCGGCAAACACCACGAGCGAATCCAACAGGTGATAGCCGTCCACGCGCTGGCCGGTGACGTGCAAGGTAAGGTTGATCTTGGCGGGCGCGAAAGCCTTAGCCTTCATTGGCGACCTTCAGCGGCGCGGCACCTTCTTCGATCAGAACCTCGTCTAGCCCGACCTCGATCTTGCGGCGAATACGCTCGGGGTCGGCCTCACCATCGGCGTCTTCGAGGTCAATGAAAGACAATGCCCGCTTCCACTGGAACTCGGCTTCGCGTGCGCGGCCCACAGCCCAGTAAACGTCACCCAGGTGATCATTCACCACTGGGTCTACCGGCATCAGCTCGACGGCACGCTCCATATGCTCGACCGCCTCTTCATAGCGGCCCAGTCGAAACAGAACCCATCCCAAGCTGTCAACGATATAGCCGCTACCAGGGCGTGCGGCAACGGCGCGTTCGATCATGCCAAGCGCTTCGTCCAGATTTTCGCGCCGTTCTACAAGCGAATAACCCAGATAATTCAGGACCTGCGGTTGGTCGGGGTTAAGTTCTAGCGCACGGCGAAAATCGGCCTCAGCATTGTCCCACTGCTTTAGTCGCTCGTACGAGATACCACGGGCGTAGTGCAGGAACCAGTTGCCGCCACCATCAGCATCAATCAATTCAATCGCTGTGCTATAGGTTTCGACAGCCGCAGCATAGTTTTCTTCACGTCTTTGCAAATCAGCCAGCGCCACGTGAACACTTGGCAGATCCGGTCTCTGCGTCGCAAGGGTCTGCAAGACTTCTTCCGCCGCATCGGTTTTGCCTGCCGTGACAAGCACCTCGGCCCGGCCCAGTTCAGCAGCGTGATAGTCACTGCTGCTCGCGGGCACTTTGCGATAGGCTTCGACGGCAAGATCGTATTGCTCCAACTCGTCCAAAAGTTCGGCACTCAACAAGATTGCGTCCACGTGATCCGGGCGCAGAAAGGCTGCGACCTGCGCATAAAGCAGGACGTAATTCTCAGCCGCCTCACTGCTGAGCGCGGCTCCCACGGAAAAGAACACTTCTGCGATACCGTCCTGCGATGTGCGGACATGAGTAAAGGGCAGCGTTTCGCCAGCGCTCAGACGCGATTCGTACCCTTCAATCGAGGGATCAGAGCCCGACTCGAACACGTCATCCAGAAACTGCAGCGCATCCTCATTGCGGTCCAGCTGCGACAGAACCTCGGTCCGTGCCAGCGCTGCGCGGCGGGTAAATCGCGCCACAACACCATTATCGGCCGCAAAGACTGCCTCGGCACCTTCAAAGTCTCCGACCGAGGCCAGTGCCAAAGCTTTGTGGTAAAGCGCGAACTCGCGCAGACCTTCCTGCGCTGCAACTTGGTCAAACTGCTCCAGCGCGCTGGTCATCGCACCCTGGCCCATATGGGCCCAGCCCAATATTAACCCGTCAACCAGCGGCCCGACGCCTTGCGTTTCGGGGTCGCGGGCAAGCAGTTCATCCAGCTTGCCTTCAGCCACCAGATTAGCGGCAATCGCCATTTTCGCGGGCTGGTTGGGCAGGCCTAACTCTTCGATGGTTTGGGCAATCGGCAAAGCGCGCTTAACCTCACCCAGCGACAAGCGCGCAACGACGACATTCTCCAGCAACCGGTCGTTTTGAGGATCTGCGCGCAATGCTTGCGCAAAATATTTCTCAGCCGCCGTATAGTCGTCCTGAAAAATCGCCTGACGCCCGGCAAGATACGCACCGAACCCAGTGTCGGCATAAGCCGGAATGGCGAATGACGTGGTAAACAGCACAGCCAGCGCTGTGCGACGAATGAGAAAAGTCACCAAATTCCTGCCTTGCGATTGTCGGTTGCGCAATAAGCTAGGGCTTTGACCAGAAAGAGGCAATGGCAGAGCCTTCACGACGCCGCCATTGCCCATTTTTCGCTTACATATTGGGATAGTTCGGACCATCCCCTCCCTGCGGCGTGGTCCAGGTGATATTCTGGCTGGGATCTTTGATGTCGCAGGTCTTGCAGTGAACGCAGTTCTGAAAGTTGATCACGAATCGCGGACCATTTTCATCCTCAACCATCTCATACACCCCCGCCGGGCAATAGCGCTGCGCCGGTTCGTCGAATTCGGGCAGATTGACACTGACCGGAATCGCCGGGTCCGAGAGTTTTAGATGGCAAGGCTGACTTTCCTCGTGGTTCGTCATCGCGAACGAGACGTTGGTCAGGCGGTCGAAGGACAGCGTGCCATCCGGCTTTGGATAGTCGATCGGTTTATGTTTACTGGCTTCTTCAGTCGATTCCGCGTCGTTCTTGCCGTGGCCCAGAGTGCCAAACAGCGAAAAGCCCAGAGTGTTTGTCCACATGTCCAAACCGCCCAGCGCCAGCGAGGGCATCAGACCCCACTTTGACCACATCGGTTTGACATTGCGCACTTTCTTGAGGTCTTTTCCGATGGCACCTTCGCGAACATCTGCTTCATAGACAGTCAATTCATCGCCCGAACGCTCGGCTTTGATGGCATCAAATGCCGCCTCGGCCGCAGCTTTGCCGGACAGCATCGCGTTGTGGTTGCCCTTGATGCGCGGCACATTGACCATGCCCGCCGAACAGCCCAGCAGCGCCACGCCTGGCGCGACCAGCTTGGGCATCGATTGATATCCACCCTCAGTAATCGCACGAGCGCCATAAGCCACGCGCTTGCCGCCTTTCAGCAGCTCGGCCACCATCGGATGATGCTTAAAGCGCTGGAATTCCATATAGGGGTACAGATGCGGGTTCTTGTAATTCAGGTGAACCACAAACCCGACATAGACCTGATTGTTTTCCAGGTGATAGATGAAAGACCCGCCGCCCGCGTTGCTGCCCAGGGGCCAGCCCATCGTATGGGTGACGGTGCCTTCCTTGTGCTTGGCCGGGTCGATCTCCCAGATCTCTTTCATGCCGACGCCGTATTTCTGGACTTCTTTTCCGGCTTGCAGATCGTATTTCGCGATCACTTCCTTGGACAGCGACCCGCGCACACCTTCGGACAAGAAGACATATTTGCCGTGCAGCTCCATGCCCGGCTCGGTGTTCGGGCCGTAGGAGCCATCGGCCTCAAGGCCGAAGACACCGGCAACAACGCCTTTGACTTCGCCATTGTCGCCATAGACCAGCTCGGAACAGGCCATGCCGGGGAAGATTTCCACGCCCAGCTCTTCGGCCTGTTCAGCCATCCAGCGGCAGACATTGCCCATCGACACGATATAGTTGCCGTGGTTGTTCATCAGCGGCGGCATCGGGAAGTTCGGAATGCGGATTTTTCCGGCCTCACCCAGCATATAGAAGTTATCTTCGGTAACCGGCGTGTTCAGCGGCGCACCTTTTTCCTTCCAGTCCGGTATCAGCGCATCCAGGCCGCACGGGTCCAGCACCGCACCTGACAAGATATGCGCACCCACCTCTGAGCCCTTTTCCAGAACGACGACGTTCAGATCGGCATCCAGCTGTTTCAGACGGATGGCCGCCGACAGTCCTGCGGGGCCAGCGCCCACGATCACCACGTCATATTCCATCGCTTCGCGTTCAATCTCGGCCATTGCGGGCTCCTTCGCTAACTTTCCGAATTGGCGCATCTAACGCACGGTCGGCGCAATTTTGTTTCACGGCTGATTACATGCTGGGAAAGCCACAGGTCAATCGAAACACGGCGTAACTATGCCGCTATGCGGCAGATCACGTGTCCGGAGTGTCACCCATCAGGTATCTGGGGCCACTTCCCTTGGATTTGGCACGGTCATCAGGATTGTAAAGAGCACATTTGGGCAAACTAAGGCACCCACAGCCAATGCATCCGTCCAGATTGTCACGCAGGCGCATCAACGTATCGATTCGCTGATCCAGATGCGACCGCAGATCCTTGCTGATGTTTTTCCAATCCTGCGGCGTTGGTGTACGATTTCCGGGCAAGCCGGACAGGACTTCTCGGATTTCGGGCAGGGTTAGTCCGAATTGCTGCGCTATCATCACAAAACTCAACCGTCTTATGTCGGCGCGCTGATATCGCCGCTGCCCACCCGCATTGCGCCAGGGGGCAATCAGACCCTGCGCCTCGTAATATCGGATCGCTGAAACCGCCAGCCCGGTGCGCTGGGCCAAAGCGCCTATTGCCAGCCCCTCTGAAATCGCCATCTCGCCCTCAAAAAGTTCCTTGACCTAAAGTTAGGTTTAGAAATTACGGTGAGTCGGGACAAGCCTCAAATTGAATAGGAGATCCCATGATGGCGACACTTGAACACACCAATTTCACCGTCCGCGACCCGCAGGCTTCAGCCAAATGGATGCAGGACGTCTTCGGTTGGAAAACCCGCTGGGAAGGCCCTGCAATCGCGGGTGGCTATACCGTGCATGTCGGTAGCGCACATACCTACTTGGCGCTTTATGCACCCAGCGATCCCAAACTCTCGGGTGAAAGCAGCTATGATATCATCGGGGGGTTGAATCATGTCGGCGTTCTGGTCGAAGACATCGACGCAACCGAAGACAAGGTGGTCAAAGCAGGTTTCACCCCCAAGTCGCATGCAGATTACGAGCCCGGCAGGCGGTTCTATTTCGATGATGAGAACGGCATCGAGTTTGAGGTGGTGCAATATGCTTGAAACACTCTGGATGGCCTCAACCACCTGGAAATGGCAGCGCGGTCAGCTGTTTGGACAGCGTAACAGGTGCCCACGGCGCCCAATCCAACGGCGTTAAGTCGCAAATCCAGCTTGCTGTCTTCTTTGACCTCTTGCATTTCACGCATCATTTGGGTCAGGTATTTGCCAACCCATCAAATCGCCCCGACGCTGGTTCCATGCGGCGGGGCGTTACAATTTCAGCGTGGACGACAAGAATATGGAAAAAATTCCCATGACGCCTGCGGGCAATGCTGCGCTTCAGGCCGAACTCAAGAACCTAAAATCCGTCGAGCGGCCAGCTATTATCGAAGCCATCGCCTCGGCCAGGGAACTGGGTGACCTGAAAGAAAACGCCGAATATCATTCGGCCCGGGAAAAGCAGGGTTTTATCGAAGGCCGCATCAAAGAGTTGGAAGGCATCCTTTCACTGACCGATGTGATCGACCCTGCCAAACTGTCCGGTGCTATCAAATTTGGCGCCAAGGTCACGCTTGTTGACGAAGACACTGACGAGGAAAAGACCTGGCAGATTGTAGGGGAATATGAGGCCAATATCGAAGCCGGCCTACTGAACATCAAATCCCCTATTGCCCGCGCCCTGATTGGAAAGGACGAAGGCGACAGTGTCGAGGTACGCACACCTGGCGGCGTACGTTCTTATGAAGTCCTGAGTATCACCTACGCCTGAGTTCCGGAGCGTTCCCAATGTCCGAGCCCACGCCAGAGCAGGAAGCCAATCGGCCAACCTCACTGGGCATATATGATAGGCCAACCAAGCCTTCGATAACCGAGATCGAAATTGCAGCCGTCGCCCTCAGCATGATCTGGCTGATCGTCTCGGTTGTTTTTCTGGTGCTGCCCGACGAGGTCGACGGCGGAGGCTTTGTCGTGACCTTGCTGGCGGTCTTTATGCCGGTGGCGATGATCTGGGTCGCGGCAATGGCCATGCGCGCCAGCCGGATCATGCGCGAGGAAAGCGCGCGACTACAAACCTCGATTGACGCCATCCGAAACGCATATATCGCTCAGCAACAGCGATCTTCCAGCACCTATGAGCCAGCCGTATCCAAAAAGCTGGATCAGATCGCGGAAACGGCCAAGAAAGCCGAAAGCGCGCTGGCCACGTTTTCAACCAAGCGCAGGGAACCCGCACAGCAACCGACAGCCGTGGGGAACGGCGATCAGACTTCGCTGGAACTGGGTACACAAGCTGGGGATATCGTGCCCCCGCTTGGCACCGACATCTTTATCCGTGCGCTGAATTTTCCGGAAACACAGGAAGATACCGAAGGCTTTGATGCCCTACGGCTGGCGCTCAAGGACCGCAAGACAGCCAAGCTTGTACAGGCCTCTCAGGACGTGCTGACTCTGCTTAGCCAAGAGGGCATCTATATGGATGACCTGCGCCCTGACATGGCCCGCCCCGAGATCTGGCGGCAATTTGCGCATGGTGGGCGCGGACGGGCTGTCGCGGCCTTGGGCGGCATTCGCGACCGCTCCTCGCTGGCGCTGACTTCGGCCCGGATGAAGCAGGATCCCATTTTCCGGGACGCCGCCCATCACTTTCTGCGCCGGTTCGATCACATGATCATCGAGTTTGAACCCCGTGCCAGCGATGCAGAGTTGACCGCTTTGGGGGATACAAGAACCGCTCGGGCCTTCATGTTGCTGGGGCGCGTGGCCGGAACCTTCGACTAGATTCCGAAACTTCCATAGGGGATGAACCGAACAAGATCACCCGGTTGGATGTGGCGCGCGCCGTCTTCGATCTCGACCAGCCCTTCGGCCCAGCTTAGCCCGCTGATCCGCCCGGACCCTTCCGAGTTGAAAACTTCGGCTTTTCCGTCTCGGATACGGGCCCGCAGATATTCCCGCCGCCCGGGCTTCTTGCGCTTATCAAAGGCGGCTGGCAGATCGAACCCCTGCGGGTCCCGCCAGCCCTCGCCAGCCATCAGGCCCAGCGCCGGGCGGGCAAAGATTAGGGTGCAGACCAATGCCGCTACTGGATTGCCGGGCAGTCCGAAAACCGGCACTCCGTCCCAAATCCCCAAAGCCAGAGGTCGCCCCGGTTTCAGGGCAATACGCCATTCCTGCATCGCTCCGGCCTGCCGCAACAGCGCGGAGACATGGTCTTCGTCCCCTGCCGACGCGCCGCCGCTAGTCAGAACAACATCCGCCTCTTTCGCAGCTTCGTTCAGCCGCTCGCGCAGGGTTTCACGATCATCGGCAACGCGGCCCATATCCAGTGGCTGGAATCCCATCCGCTGGATCAGAGCCAGCAACATTGGGCGATTGGCATCGTAGATTTGCCCTGGCTCAGCAACCTCACCGGCCTCGACTAGCTCATCCCCCGTTGACAGGACGGCCACCCGCAGAGCTTTGCGAACCAGCAGATCACCAGCACCCGTCGCGGAGAGAAGGGCCAGATCGGCAGGTGTCAACCGGCGTCCAGCGGGCAAAGCCAGATCACCTCCAACCACATCTTCGCCCGCATTGCGGGTATTGGCACCCTGTTTCAGGGGGCCGCGAAAGGCGATATGCCCGTCCTGAACTGTCACGTCCTCTTCCAGAATAACGGTGTCCACCCCATCGGGCAGGGCCGCACCAGTCAGAATCCGTATGGCGTGGCCGGGCGCAAGCTGACCATCAAAGGGAACACCAGCCGCAGCACGCCCGTCTTGCAGCGGCATCACCTGAGGCCCATCCGGAACCGGACCGGCAAAGCCATAGCCATCTACCGCCGTATTTGCCTGCGGCGGGTTCGAACGTTGGGCATATACATCGGCGGCCAAAATCCGACCTGCGGCTTGTGCCAACGGAACGGTTTCAGCCCCCATCACGACCGAAAGGCGGTCGCGCAGCAGGGCCAACGCTTCGTCAACCGGCGTCCAGCTCACGCCCGCAGGCAAGGCAAAACAATCGTTGCGCAAGGGCGGTGGGGCAATGTCCGGTTTGCTCATAATCCTACCTCTTGCAGAATGAACCCTGCGATGGCTGCGGTGTCGTCCAGATCAAAAACCGGACGGTCGAAGTTCAGCTCTGTGTCACTGGCAACCGCGCGCACAGTTTCGTTCTCGGCCGCAATCAACGGATTTCCAGCGGCCACCCGATACGCCTCGACCTTGGGGTGGGCTTCGCGTTTGAACCCCTCGATCAGCACAAGATCAACCGGAGCCAAGCGTGCCAGCAGATCAGAGAGAGGCGGCTCGGGTGCGCCGCGCAGTTCCTGCATCATTGCAATGCGCTTGCCGGACGCCAACAGCACCTCGGACGCACCGGCTTCTCGATGGCGGAAACTGTCCGTGCCGGGCTGGTCGACATCGGCGGCGTGATGGGCATGTTTGACGGTCGAAACCGAAAAGCCGCGCGCGGTGATCTCGGCCACCAAACGCTCCATCAGGCCGGTCTTGCCCGCGTTTTTCCAGCCGGTGACGCCATAGACCTTCATGCCTGCTCCAGCAGCTTTTGCGCCCGCGCCAGATCGTCGGGCGTGTTGACATTGAAGAAGGGATCAAACGGCTCCGCCGGAAACAACGCCTCACGCCCATCATGTTTATCTGTCCACAGCACAACCTTGCGCAGCCCGTCATTCAAGGCATCTCGCAAATCATCTCGCAACGCGACAGGCCAGAGGCCAAATGTCGGATGCCGGTCGACCAGTTTGCCGCCGCCGGATTTCAGTGCTTCATTCCCGGTTCGAGGCGTAGTCGCCAGCACCAGCGGATGGGTTTGCCCTTGAGCAGCATCCGTTAGGCGCGCCACAAGATCGCGCGGAAAAAACGGCGTGTCGGCAGCGGCGGTGACGATACTGTCGGCGCCCTGTTCTGCTGCCCAATCGAGCCCCGCCAGCACACCCGCCAGAGGCCCGGCGAAACCTTCAATCGTGTCGGGCAGAACAGGTAGGTTCAGTTCGGCGAACCGTTCGGGATCACCATTGGCATTCAGCGCCAGACCGACCACCTGCGGGCCAAACCGGTCAATGACATGAGACAGCAGGCTCTGCCCACCGACTGTCAGCAAGCCTTTGTCGCCACCACCCATCCGAGTGGCAAGGCCTCCTGCGAGGATGATGCCGAGAGGGCGGGTCATTTGATCTCCTCAAGCGCGGGCCATTTCCTGAATTTCTGGGTGGGCAGGAAAAGCAATGGACAGACGGCCAATCCGAATGCTGTAAACCAAATAATTGCAGGCCACCCCGTCAATTCGGCCGCCTTGTAACTCAGGCTATAGTGGGCTGGCAAAAACACTAAGACGGCCCCAACAGCAAAGATAAGACCAAAACAGCACCGATACGTGCGCACCGCCTTTCTGACCTCATCTGGTATCCCGGCAAACTCTGGCAGACCGTGCATCAAAACCCGCTGAAGCACGAGTGCTTGTTTTTGAGACAACTCCCCCCATGCCTGCCAACCAAGCCGAAAGGGGGCAGCGATGTTCCAAATGCTGATGTATTCCTCTGGCGCCCACCCCAGACGGTTACGCAGGTTGACGTCCAATTGCGCCATACCCTCAATGATCGCGCGTTTCGACCGCTCAAGGAGCCAGAACACATAGACCATCATTGGCAGCAAGCCCAATGTCGCGACGAATAAAATAGATAAACCAAAGACTTCCAAAATCATTCCGCACTCTTCCGTCTATGCTTTTTATCTTCGACCGCCACTGTCGACGGGTCGACGTCGCGCACCAACCGGTCCTCGCCCGCAAGACACACGAACCGCTGCCCCCGCATGCGGCCGATCAGGGTCAGGCCAACCTCACGCGCGATTTCGACACCCCAGGCGGTGAAGCCTGACCGTGACGCCAGCACCGGGATGCCCATCATCGCGGTCTTGATCACCATTTCCGAGGTCAAACGACCTGTGGTGTAGAGGATCTTATCTTCGGCCCCTACACTTTCGGACAGCATCCAGCCTGCAATCTTGTCGACCGCGTTGTGGCGGCCCACGTCCTCCATATAGACCAACGGCCGGTTTTCCCGACACAGGACCGTGCCGTGAATTGCACCAGCCTCAAGATACAATGAAGGGGTTCGGTTGATCTTGGCCGCAAGATCATACAGCCACGATGTGCGGACCTGAACCTGCGGCAGGCGCACGCCCTCCAGCCCCTCCATCATGTCACCAAACACAGTGCCTACCGCACAACCGCTGGTCCGGGTCTTTTTCTTCAGCTTATCCTCATATGAGGTTTCGCGCGCGGTGCGCACCACCACGGTTTCCAGATCGTCATCGTAATCCACGCCGGTAATGTCATCATCGGCCAACAGCATCCCCTGATTGCGCAGGAACCCCAGCGCCAGATATTCAGGGTAATCGCCGATTGTCATTGCAGTCACGATTTCCTGCGCGTTGAGGAAAATTGTCAGGGGGCGTTCTTCGACAACCGAGATCCGGCTGACCGCGCCATTCTGGTCGATGCCTTCGACCGCACGGGTCAAGCGGACCGCGCCAGGATCAGGGGCGATGATGTAGTCGGTGGCATCCGGTTTCGTGGCCAATTGCAACCCTTTCCCAAGATCGCTACTGCTGTTGGCGATACCATAGGAATTTGCCATGGCTTACACCACATCCAAGTCATACTTCTGGAAGGGTTTTCGTGATGGAGCGCCGTTTATCTTTGTGGCAATTCCGTTCGGCACCCTTTTCGGCGTATTTGCGACCGAGGCTGGGCTGGATATTGTTCAGACAATCGCCTTTTCGGCGGCGGTCTTTGCCGGGGCGGCCCAGTTCACCGCCCTGCAGCTTTTGCAGGATAACACACCCAGCCTGATCGTTCTGGCATCGGCCCTGGCGGTTAACCTACGCGTGGCAATGTATTCGGCCTCACTGACACCTTATCTTGGGGCGGGCCCCCTGTGGCAGCGGGCCTGCGCCGCTTATCTGACGGTCGATCAGTCCTATGCCTGCTCCATTGTACAGTTCGAAAAAGAGCCCGATATGACCGTGCCGCAGCGCATGGCCTATTTCTTTGGCTCGGTCACGCCGATCACGCCGCTTTGGATTCTGGCAACTTATCTGGGCGCAGTTTTGGGCGCACAGATTCCAGAAAGCTGGGCGCTGGATTTTGCACTTCCGATCACATTCCTGGCAATGATCGGGCCGATGATGAGGACGCTTGCCCATGTCATCGCCGCCTTAGTCGCCATAACCGTTGCTCTGTTGACCGTAGGCGTGCCTTTCAACCTGGGCCTGCTGATCGCCGGGACCGCCGGGATGATCGCAGGGGCGCAGGCCGAATTGATGTTAGAGCGGAATAGGTCATGACACAGATTGATCCGGTGACCATGTGGAGCATTATCGTTGGCTTGGCGATCGGCAGCTTTGCCCTACGCTTTACCTTTATCGGCATCGTCGGAGACCGCCCGATGCCACCCTGGTTGTTACGCCACCTGCGCTATACCGCCGTAGCCATCGTTCCGGCCCTGATTGCGCCGCTGGTGGTCTGGCCAACCGCAACGGATGGTCAGCCCGACGTGCCGCGCATGGCCGCCGCAGCGGTTGCTTTGGCGGTTGGTGTCATCACAAAAAACGTGGTCATTGCCATCTTTGCCGGGGCGGGCACGCTCTATGGCTTGCTGTACCTATTGGGTTGAAGCCGCTTCCAACTGGTTCAGGCGCGCATTGTTCGAGGCCAAACCGGCCTGCAGGTCAGCATCGTCATTCTCGCGGTATTCGGTGGTCACGACGCCGGGGAGTTCACCGAACTGATCGGACAGCTTGACCGGGTAGAAGGTCGTATTGATCTGCCCGAAACCCGGCACCTGCTGCAATAGCTGCGAGGTTGAGTTGGCGCAAAACGCTTCGGATACAGGGCCCAACTGCTTGGCCAGTTGCAGGGCAATTTCGGCCTGCTGTGGTGTCACCTGAATCGTCTGGATACGCGCATAATGCGTTTCGCGCGCGTGGCTGCTGCGATAAGCGCGTTCGACATTCGGCGTGATGCCATACAGAACATCGTTTCGGATCGGCACTACATCGGCGCGAAACGATCCGGCGGGGTCAAAGATCACCCTCTCGCTGCCGCTTATCATCAGCGAGGTATGCGCCCCCGAACCGGTCCGGGTGCTGATCATGGTATAGAGCGTCAGTGTTGATGGTCCCGGATCACGATAGGAACGGGCCACAACTTCGGTCTGATCGGCCTGCGGACGCTGCGAACCGGCACAGCCAGCCACTGTTGCTGCCAGCAGGCAGGCAATCACAAATCTGATCACGGCGGTCAGCCTCGCCCGGGATTAAGCGGCGAAAACCGCCAGAAACAGGCAAAGGAAAGCAATCGCCACCACGCACCATGTGGTCGCTTTTACGAAACCGTTGAAGGTTTTGGTTTGAACGGTGATGTCCATTTCGCCGTGCTTATGTTCAGCCATGATTTTCAGAATCCTAATTCGCGTGTTTGATACGTTGGATAATCGAAAATCCCGGGCCTGTCACCACGTCATTCGGGCGCAGGTGACACGGAATCAAAGACCGAACACCCGCGATATCCGAACCCCCACCGCCAGGGCAGGCCCGAACAGGGCGCCCCGCCCAATCGCACCGCGCCATACATGGCCTCGGCGGTTATGGCATGGGCGGATCGTATCTGATCCGAAGTCATGTCATAGCGTTCGGCGTAAATTTCGGCGTTCTCATCCCCGTGTTGCCGCACGCAGGCTCTCAGGCTGTCATCGGCTGACAGGCGCGCGTCATAACTGTCTTCGGGGCGCAGGCCTCCGCCCGCGTGGTGATAGGCCCGATCATGGCTGACACAGCAACTCTCCCATGGGGGATGCGCCTCGAACAGGGCTTGAAAGCTGGGAAATGTGTCGGCCACAAAGCGCCAGCTGGCTGACAACCCGCCCGAGCAGCCATCCGTTTCAAACGGTGTCAATTCCGCAGCGCTCCGCTGTGCGATCAGCGCGCGATGGGCGGGCATCTCAAGACTGCGCATAAAGTCCTGCGCGCCGACTGGCGCCGCGATCAGCGCCAGAGAAACGGCCAGATTACGGGCTTTCATCGCGCATCGCATCGGTATCAACGGCCATGCCGAGCACCGTTGCCAGCCACAGCATCAGACGTTCAGCCGGCCCCATTTCAGCGCGGATACGCAAGACTTCTTTGGCCATTGCCGGTCGGTCCGTGATCAGCCCATCCACCCCCATCGAGGCCATGGCCGACATTTGCAACGGGTCATTCACCGTCCAGACATAGATATCCTTGCCCGCGGCCTGCACCGAACGTACCAGCCCCGGCGTGGCCATGGCGGCGTTGACAGCCACAAAATCCCCTTCGAGACCCGACAGATCGCCCACAGCGGTTGCCGCCAAAACCCCCGCGCGCCATTCAGGGCGCAGTGCCTTCATCTTTTGCACGGCGGGGTATTTCAGCGACATGGTAGCGATGTCATCCTGCATGCCGAATTCCTCGACCAAGGCTACCACGCGGTTTTCCAGATCGACGTCATGACCGTAATATTTCAACTCGATGATCACCTTGGCCCTGTCTTTGGCCGCAGCCAGTACGTCGCGCAGTGTTGGCGTGCGTTCATCTGCGTATTCCGGGCCATACCAACTGCCGATATCGATCTCGGCCACGTCTTCCATCGTGGCATCCCAGACCTTCAGGTTCACCCCGGCCAGCTTCATGAAATCGCTATCATGGGCGACGATTATCTCATCATCCGCCGTTTCCTGCACGTCGATTTCAACCCAGTCCGCCCCGTCCTCAATCGCCTTCAGAACCGAGGCCATGGTGTTTTCCGGCCGCAAAGCAGCGGCACCACGGTGGCCGATCACCTCGGCCCTGTCAGGGGCCTGAACGCGTTCCAGCAGGGATTGACCAAACCAGAGCCCGACCAATACCGCCACCGCCGCAATGCCAACAGCACTCAGCAGACCAATGCGCAAATTGCCTGGCGCGGGATGTGGTGGTTCAGAGGTCCGGATCTCGAAAAAACCGTCCAGCAAAACCGCCAGTGCTCCCAGCGCGGTGGCTGCCAAAACCAGCCCAGCCAACGACCAGAGCCCGGCGACCAGAAGGCTGTAGACTAGCGCCAGCCGCAGATGCTCTGCCCCCTGCAGGGGCACCAACGCGAATAATGATCCCGCGCCCCAAGCGATCAGCGCGGCAAGAACTGCCCTCAGCCCCAGCCAAAACACCAGTGCGATCTTGAGCCGCCCGCGCTTGCCCTCCATCCGATCCGCGCTGACCTGGAAAGCACCAGCCGGTGGCAGGTTTTCGAACAGAACCAGATGCAGTCCCAGCGCCCATGCGGACAGCTTGCGGATCAGCACCCATGCCATGACCAGCACCACAACTCCGATCAGCGCAACGGCGATCCAGAAAGACGGCGGATGGAAGGTCAGGTAATAGTTGATGTCATACTCGGTCAGCGTCCACCAGGCGATCAGAGCAGCGACAGCGGCGAAAGGCAGGATCAACAGGATGATCCGCAGAACCAGGCGTGCAGCAAATCCAAACAGCGCAGGCAGGCGCGACAGGATCAACTTGATCGCCGCGCTCCCCGCGCGCCACGGATCGCTTTCGCCCATCCTCAGCGACCCGGCCATGACCGAGAAGACAAAGACCTCGGCCAGCAGGAACAGGCTGAGCATTGCGATTGCGACCGCAAACCCCAGCGGAGACAGGATGAACGCGGCAATATCCTGATCCGTCAGGGCGGTCTGGCTGGAGAGCGAAACTGCTAGGTTCACCGCAATCGCCACGCCCGGCGCAATCAGCGCAATCAGCAACAGGCGCACGGCGACATAGATCGGCACAAAGACCCGGCGGCGTGCCCAAGCGCCCTTGTATGCTTTTGTAACGGCAGAGAAAGTGGCCACGTTGCGCCCCCCAAATGATTGATTCATTCAAGGCTGCGCAGACGTGAATTGCAAGTCAGGCTATCAGTTTTCTTCGAGATCAGCCGCCAGCCGGAATCCGATGCGATTGGCGGGCTTATCCTCGACCGATTTGGGCAGCGCTCGCAGCATCACATTCAACTGGCTGACATGCTGCACGAGCTGGGTTCGCGCCCCGGACCCATCTGCACCGTAAAAAGTGATGATATCAGGGTCGAAATAGCCCATCCCTTCGATCCGCATTACCCCGGCATCACCGCCAGTAAATCCCATGGCGACCTCATGATCCGCATCCAGCGTATTCTCGAAATTCTGGATATACAGGATCAACCGTTCATAGGCCCATTGCGCCGAGCTTTTGGTGGCTACGGGCTTTTGCAACTGGCCGGGCAGGTCCTTGGTGCCGGATTTCGCATCCGGGTTGGCATGCACCTCGTAACATCGGGGCAATGCTGCTGATTCCGCTGCCTCGGCTGAGGTTTCGATCTTGTCCATACCTTCTACCCTTTGCGCTGAAACTCCCACGCCCCGTCCGCGCGCCGCGTTCGGGTAACAGCACCAATGTGGTAGAGATGGTTCAGATGTGCAACTGCTTCGACCAGAGCAAGCCCATACTCTCCTTCACCGATCTGGCGTTTGAACAAGGGCACAAAGCACTCAGCAGCGGTTTTGGGCTGGTCCAGATAATTCTGCAGACGGTCCAGCGCGCTGTGGTGGTTGTCGATCAACTGCCTCATCCTGACCGGCAGGCCGGTAAAGGGCAGTTTGTGCCCGCCCAGCGCCATATGATCCGGGCGCGCCAGGTCTTGCAGGCGCTCGCAGGCTTCCATCCACTCCGCCACGGGATCCGCCATGGGCTCGGTAACATAGACGCCCAGATTGGGGCTGATCGAGCTGAGAACCTGGTCGCCCGTGATCACCAGATTATCGTCACGGCTCCAAAAAGTTGCATGTTCGGGAGCGTGGCCATTGCCCATATGAACATCCCAGTCGCGCCCGCCCATACGAATGACGCTGCCCTGTTTGATCCGGGTAAAGCCCAGCGGCATCGGATAGACCGTGTCGCAGAAATTGAAGGGCCGTTCTGTCATCCTTTTGGCAAGGAAATCGGCATCCATCCCGGCGCTTCGGTAGTAATCCAGCGTTTCCTGCGGCCAGTTTTCCTGCACATCCAGCGTCAGCATCCGTGCAAACAGCCATGCAGTACGCGACGTGACCAGCTCGGCCCCGTGTTCAGATTGAAACCAACCAGCATTGCCAACGTGATCGGGATGGTGATGGGTCACCACCACGCGCGTCACGGGTTTGCCTCCCAGCGGTCCCGCCATCAGGTCCGCCCAAATACGGCGCGTCTTGTTCGAGGACATGCCAGTGTCGATCACCGTCCATCCGTCGCCATCATCCAGCGCATAGATATTGACGTGATCCAGCGCCATAGGCAGCGGCAACCGCATCCAAAGTACGCCTTCGGCAATTTCAACGGCCTCGCCCAGGGCCGGAGCCTCGGGCCAAGGATAGCGGATCGTCAAATGTGTATCACCGTCCATCAGGCAGCTACCATTTCCTCGGCGCTGAGAGCAAAGACGTCATCTGCACCGTTCTGCGCCTGAACCAAAAGCCCCGAAAACTCAGGTAACAGCGCATTGATATAAAAGCGTGCCAGCTTGAAACGGGTGCCGTTTGGCTCGGCCAGGGCCGCCTTGAGGTGATAGTGACCGCCCAGAACGCGGGCGAATGCCTTCAGATAGGGCACGGCGCCAGCAAATCGCGTGTTCATGTCGGACTGCGATATCAGCCACTCGGTCGTTTCACGCAGGCTTTCCGTGGCCTCCCAGACAGGACCCGCCAGTTCCGGCATCGACCCACGCGCACGTTCGGCGTGATCCTCGATTTCGTCCAGCAAACGGGACGCCGCTTCGCCGCCATCCATCATCTTGCGTGCGACAAGGTCCATGGCCTGAATGCCGTTGGTGCCCTCGTAAATCGCGGTCACACGGACGTCGCGATAGAACTGTGCCGCGCCGGTCTCCTCGATAAAGCCCATACCGCCATGGACCTGCACGCCTTCTTCCGAAACCCGCATACCGGTTTCGGTACCGAAGGCCTTGTTTATCGGCGTCAACAAGGCCGCGCGCGAAACCCAGTCCGCGTCGCCTGTTGCATTGGCCATATCGATCGCGGCTGCGTTTGCAAGCATGATCGCACGCGCAGCAAAAGTATCCGCACGCATACTCATCAGCATCCGGCGTACATCGGCGTGATCGAGGATTGTGCCCGAAGGTGTCTTGCCTTGCTTCCGCTCAAGCGCATATTCTAGGGCCTGCTGATAGGCGCCTTCGGCGGCACCGATACCCTGTCCGCCGACGCCCAGTCGCGCGTTGTTCATCATGGTGAACATCGCAGCCATTCCGCCATGTTCCTTACCCACAAGCCAACCTTTGGCGCCATCATACTGCATCACGCAAGTTGGCGAACCATGCAGACCCATCTTGTGCTCGAGCGAAACCACTTTCAGGTCATTTGCCACACCCGGATTGCCATTCTCGTCCGGCAGGTATTTGGGCACCAGAAACAGCGATATTCCCTTGGTTCCGGGAACAGCATCGGGCAGGCGTGCCAACACCAGATGGCACACGTTTTCAGCAAAATCGTTGTCACCCCAGGAAATGAAGATCTTCTGACCAGACACCGAATAGGTGCCATCTCCATTCGATTCTGCCTTCGACGTCAGCGCACCCACATCCGATCCGGCCTGAGGCTCGGTCAGGTTCATCGTGCCCGACCATTCACCAGCGATCATTTTGGGCAGGTATAGGTTCTTCAGCTCATCACTTGCGTGGTGCTCCAGTGCTTCGATCTGGCCCTGCGTCATCAGCGGCGCCAGTTGCAGTGACAGGCAGGCCGCAGACATCATCTCGTTGACGGCAGTGGTCAAGGTCATCGGCAGCCCCATACCGCCATATTCGGGATCAGCGCTCATGCCGATCCAGCCCCCCTCGGCAATAGCGTTCCAACCGTCGCTAAATCCTGGCGAGGTACGCAACACGCCGTTTTCCAGACGCGCGGGCTCTAGGTCTCCGTTCCGCTGAAGCGGCGCCATGACTTCTTCGCAGAGTTTTCCAGCCTCGGTCAGGATGGCGCTGACGACGTCTTCGCTTGCTTCCGCGAACTTGTCGGTTGCTGCGATACGATCAAAATCAACCGCATGGCGGAACAGAAATTCGTAATCTGCAACTGGTGCGCGATAGGGCATAATATTACCTCGGGGCTGTCTTGAACGGTCCGCGACGCCGGGGTTGGAAATCCGCTGACTCGCCGTTATTCATCTGGGTTTGAACGATTACGTACCCATCCTTATGCTACAAGCAATCAAAACGCGGCGTCACTCACAATGATCTCTAACGGTACACTCGAACTGTCAGCCGACCAGGCGGGAATTGCTCAGGCTGCGGATCTTTTGAGGCAGGGACAGCTGGTCGCTTTCCCGACTGAAACGGTCTATGGGCTGGGTGGGGATGCTCGCAACGGAGAGGCTGTCGCCAGCATCTATGCCGCCAAGGGCCGGCCCAGTTTCAACCCTCTGATTGCGCATGTCGCATCGGTAGAGTCCGCGCGCAGGTTTGTTGAATGGTCAGATCAGGCCGAGGCTTTGGCACATGCGTTCTGGCCCGGCCCGCTGACTCTGGTTCTGCCGCTGCGGGAAGGGCACGGTGTATCGTCGCTTGTCACTGCCGGGCTGGATACATTGGCGGTTCGGGTGCCTGCGCATCCTTCGGCCCGGGCTATTCTCGAGATGTTCGACGGGCCGGTCGCTGCGCCCTCGGCCAACCCTTCGGGACAGATCAGCCCGACAACAGCCGCGCATGTCCGCGCCGGTCTGGACGGGCGCATCGCTGCCATTCTGGATGATGGTCCCTGTGGTGTCGGGCTGGAATCCACCATTGTCGGCCTCGCTGGAGAACCTGCTCTGCTACGCCCCGGCGGGGTGGCTTTGGACCAGATCGAGGCAGCTCTCGGCTCGGCATTGCATCTACACCAATCCGGCGACACGCTAACAGCACCCGGACAGATGCTGTCGCATTACGCGCCGGACGTGGCGGTCCGGTTGCACGCGCAGACTACATATGGTGACGAGATTCTCTTGGGATTTGGGCCGGTCGAATGCGACCTGAACCTGTCCGCTGATGGCAACCTGACCGAGGCGGCGGCCAATCTGTTTGCGGCTTTGCACAAGCTCAACAGCACCGGACGCCCGATTGCCGTGTCCCCTATTCCGGACCACGGATTGGGTGCCGCTATCAACGACCGGTTGCGCCGGGCCGCAGCGCCACGTGACAGTTGATTAGGCGCGCCCTGCGCTGGCCGACAAAGTCAGAGGATCGACGCCCAGCGTTGCCAGCGCCGCCTCCCATTTCTGATCATCGGGAACATCGAACACCAGCTTCGAATCCGCCTCGGTTGTGAGCCATCCGTTCATCGCGATCTCATCCTCAAGCTGCCCGGGTCCCCAGCCTGAATACCCTAGCGTCAGCATAGAGTTCAGCGGCCCTTGCCCCGAGGCCAGGTCTTCAAGCACGTCCAACGTTGCTGTCATGCTGAAATCGTCCGAAATCTGCAGGGAATGGAGGTTCGCGTCATAATCGGCGCTGTGCAGGACGAATCCGCGCGACATCTCGACCGGGCCGCCGAAATGCACCAGACGCTCACCCACGATCGGGATACGGCAAGCGATGTTCAACTGACCCAGCAGCGTCTTTATGCGTAAATCCGAAGGTTTGTTGATGATCAAACCCATCGCGCCATCGTCGCCATGGCTGCAAACATAGACAACCGAATGATCGAAACGCGGATCGCCCATCCCAGGCATCGCAATCAACAGTTTACCGGTCAGATCCATAAGACGACATCTCTTGCTGAGCTCCCATCAACAATGCCCCCGCAGTCCCGGTATTGGCAAGGGACGAGCGGCGATTTCGCTAGATTTCATTCGAGTGACCCGAACGTGACTTGGAATTCGCCTCGAGACCACGCATTTATAGGGTATGAACATTCACAAGACATTTCTGGCAGCCGCCCTTGCCGTGACCGTTGGCGCGATTGGACCGGCATCTGCACAAGTGGTCGGCTCAGTCGCCGAATTGGATATCCTGGATGGCGGGCGCACAGCAAATGGAGCCTATCTTGGGGCGCTGCGGGTGACCCTGCAGGACGGCTGGAAGACCTATTGGCGGGCGCCGGGCGATGCAGGTATTCCGCCACAGTTCGACTGGAATAGATCAACCAATGTCGGCAGCGTGTCGATCACATGGCCCGCGCCGGATGTCTTTGATCAGAATGGCCTGCAGTCGATTGGATACCAAAATCAAATGGTCCTCCCTGTCGAAATTTTGCCGAAGAACCCGGCCAAACCCGTGCGGCTGAAAGGCACGGTGGATCTGGGGGTCTGCAAAGACGTCTGCATCCCGGAACGTTTGGGCTTCGATCATACCCTGAACGCCGAAGCAGAGCGCAACCCGACGATCGCGGCGGCACTGGCCAAGCGTCCCTATTCCGCCAAAGAAGCCCGGGTCGCCAACGCGCGGTGCCACCTGACCCCGACGTCTGACGGAATGCAGATCGAGGCGCGCGTCACCATGCCTTCCGCCGGTGGCCGCGAGGTTGCCGTGATCGAGCCCGGCAACCCCGAGCTGTGGGCCTCGCAAACCGACGCCAAACGGCAGGGCGGTACTCTGGTCGCCACATCCGAGGTGATCAACGCCTCGGGCGGTCCGTTTGCGCTGGATCGCTCAAAGATCCGGATCACTGTTCTGGGGGCCAATCACGCGGTGGACATTCTGGGGTGCAGCGCTGGCTGATCCCATGATGCAAACTCC
The DNA here is from genome assembly GCF_059611025.1 of Ruegeria sp. CDSB114. NCBI lineage: Bacteria > Pseudomonadati > Pseudomonadota > Alphaproteobacteria > Rhodobacterales > Roseobacteraceae > Ruegeria > Ruegeria sp. CDSB114. The sequence continues at coordinate 97,619 of NZ_JBXWOT010000002.1, read as the reverse complement.
GAAAATCGGTGCGCTTGCGGTCGTCATTCATGACGGGCACGTCCTTCTGGTTCAGCGCAGCAAACAACCCGATAAGGGGCTGTGGGGCTTTCCCGGCGGCCATGTGGAATGGGGTGAAACCGTCCTGCAGGCAGCACAGCGGGAACTGCGCGAAGAAACCTCGGTCATTGCCGAGCCATTGCGGTATCTGGACAATCTGGACCTGTTGCGCCGCGACGCTCAGGGCGCGGTTCTGTCTCATTACCTGTTGGTCGGCGTGGCCTGCCGCTATCAGACCGGGCAGCCGGTTGCGGGGGACGACGCGATGGATGCGCGCTGGTTTCCACTGGAGTTGATCCGGCAAGGCGCACTGCCCATGAGCGACCGGGTCTCAAACCTGTTGGAAACCGCCCTGCGTCAGGGCTAGGCAGTGCGTCCTTTGAGACGGGCGTACAACAGGCCCGACAAAACAATGCTCACCACCAGAATCACCGTGGCGCCGGCAGTAAAAGCTCCTAACCCCATCCGCAGGATTGAGGGGCCCTCTGGCCCGGCATAAAGCCCCGAAACAAGGCCCGGTGGAGACCCGGTCACCGCAGGCCAGATCATCGTCAACGCAAACCAGAGCATCAAGGCAAACCCGGTGACAACAAGCGCCCCCTGCACCACACGATCCGGCGCCCGAATTGCGCGACGCATGGCCGTCATTGGCCGCGACAGATCGTTCAGGATCCCCAGCAGGGCAGGAACGAGCAGCAATACCAGCACCATCCCAAACGCCAACCCATAGACCAGCGTGATCACGGTCGGTTTGAGGAACTGTGCCTGCTGCGATCCTTCGTACAACAGTGGGGTCAGGCCCAGAACCGTGGTCAGCGTCGTCAGCATTACTGGCCGCAATCTGTCCGATGTCCCCTCGATGATGGACGGCACCAGCCCACGAGTCTGCTGATACTCGTCAATCGTCGTCACCAGAACAATCGAGTCGTTGATGATGATCCCGGTCATCCCCAGCAGGCCAACAACCGTGAACATGCTGAGCGGAACCTCCCAGATATAATGACCCCAAATGGTTCCGACCAAACCAAACGGAATGATCGCCATCACTACCAATGGTCGGGTCCAACTGGCAAAGACCCAGGCGAGCACCAGATAGATGCCTGTCAGGCACAGGATCAGACCGGTACGGGCTTCGGACAGAAACTCTTCTTCCTGCTCGCTCAGACCTGCCATGGTCCACTCGACCTGACGTGTGGCTGCGATATTGGGCAGAATTTCCTCGCTCATCGCACGGGCGATCTCGGCCGCGCGCGTTGGATCGTCCTCGGAGATATCGCCATAGACCGAAATCACCCGCAGTCCGTTTTCCCGCCGCACGGTCGAGAATCCGGATTTGCGCTGAACCGAAACGATATCGGCCAACGGGACATAGACCCCATCGGGCGTGCGCATCAGTGTGCGCTCCAGGAAATCGGCGGTCAATTCCCCTTCAGGCAATTCAACCCGGATCTCGGCACTGCGCGGGCCATCCGGGAAGGTCGCGGCCTCGATCCCGTTTAGACGGTCACGCAGCACCCGGCCCAATGTTTCGATCCGAAAGCCCAGCGCCTGTCCCTGCGCGGTCAGATCCAAAATGTATTCTTCCTTGTCATAGGCCAGATTGTCTTCCAGCGCTGAAACCTCAGGGTATTTCGAAAGCGCGACCTGCAAGTCCTCGGAAGCCGTTTTAAGCGTGTTCACATCGGCGCCGTAGAGCTGCACGTCAATCGCATCTCCTCCCGGACCAGACCGCCAGCCCCTGAAGCTGAGCAGCTCAAGTTTGGGATGGCTTGGCGCCATTTCCTGCAACTCTCCGACAAACTCGAAGCTCGAATAGGGGCGCAGGTCGGCATCTATCAACTCGATCGAAATCCCGCCCAGCAAATCCGTGTCCTTGCCATCCGCTGCCGAAAGTGCACGGCCCGCGGATCCCCCAATCTCGGCCAGCACGTAATCAATGGGGTTGCGCCCGTGCCGCTCTTCATAGCGTTGGCCAAGCGCCTCTACCGAGGCCTGTAGTTGGTGCATCATGGCCAAGGTATCCGCGCGGCCTGCGCCCTCGGCCATGATGAAATTGCCTGTAACTGATCCACGCTCGGGCGCATTGAAGAACCGCCAGTTCACGTCCCCGCGGATGAACAGGGAAATCTGGCTGGCCAGAATGACGATCATCGCCGACACCACCACATAGCGTGCCCAGATTACCCAGGCGATCAGCGGTCGGAACAGCGTATCGCGCACCCAGCGAAACCCCTTGTTAACCACACGGTTCGGCAGATCATACCAATGTTCCTTGGCAGAGTGCGCAATCGCGTGGGCCATATGGTTGGGCAGGATCAGAAAGCATTCGATCAGCGAGGCGATCAATACCGCTATCACCGTGAAGGGGATATCGCGGATTAACTCTCCGAAACGTCCACCAATCGCAGTCAGGCCAAAAAAGGCAATAACCGTGGTCAGCGTCGCAGCAAAGACCGGCATCGCCATGCGACGTGCGGCGCGTTCGGCGGCCACCATTGGTGGCTCACCCAGCCGTCGCGCGCGAAAATCGGCATGTTCACCCACAACGATGGCGTCATCCACGACGATACCCAGAGTGATAATCAAGCCGAACAACGACACCATGTTGATCGACAGGCCACCAATATACATGAACGCAATCGCCGCCGACATTGCCACCGGGATACCCGCGGCAACCCAAAAGGCAATCCGCGCATTCAGAAACAGAAACAGAAGGCAGACCACAAGACCCAGCCCAACCAGCCCGTTATCGACCAGAATATCCAGCCGGTCGGTGATCGCTTGCGCCCGTGTCCGGATCAGCTCGGCCTTTACGCCCTCGGGCAGGCTGGCTTGCATCTGCGAGACGACATCTTCGACCGTGTGTTGAATTTCTATCGCGTCGCCCAGATTTGACCGGTCCACACGGACGGACATTGCCGGGTTCTTGCCAACAAAATAGCTGCGGTTTCGGGTAACCCCCTCGATCCGGATCTGCGCCACATCACCTATCAACAGCTTTGAGCCATCGGTGAAATTGCGCAGCGTAATCCCTTCGATCTCTTCCGGGCTGCGCTTTTCGGTGCCGGTGCGAATGCGCGCATTGGCCCCTGTTACATCCCCTGCCGGATTGGCGTTGACCTCGGCAGCGATGGCTAAGGCGATCTCGGATAGGGTGATGTCGTTGGCGATCAGCTGTGCTGTGGGCACCTCGACTACAACGCGCGGCGCGGCGAGGCCCCGGATCGTGGTGCGGGTCACGCCAACAGCGAACAAACGGTTGATCAGCTCATCGGTGAACTTGGCCAGCTGTTCAGGATCGACAGGGCCAGTGACGACAACATCCGTGACGCGATCGCGCCAGGCGCCGCGTCGGATGGTCGGCTCATCAGCGTCGTCTGGCAGGTTGGTGACACTGTCGACCGCTGTTCTGACCTCTTCGACCGCGCGAGACATATCCCAGTTCGGCTCGAACTCCATCCGGATCTGGGCTGTGCCCTCGCGCGAAGTCGAAGAGGTGCTGGACACGCCTTCAACGGCCAGAAGGGCCGGCTCCAACAACTGAACGATGCCATTATCAACATCTTCAGGGCCAGCTCCATCCCAGCTAACGCTGACATCCACCCGTTCAAGGATCACATCGGGAAAGAACTGCGCCCGCATATTCGGGATGGCCGCCGCGCCCAGCACCAGCATAACTAGCAGCAGCAGGTTGGCGACCGTCCTGTGGCGCGTGAAATAGCTGAGTATCCCCCCAGCCGCGCCGGGAATTTCGCGCATCATCGCGCCTAACCTCCGGCTCGGTTTTCGATGCTGCGCACCAACGACGCGGGAACCTTGGCTTCGCCCAGTTGGCCCAGCACGCGGGCTTTGACATCTTGAGGCAATGCATCACTGGCTTCGACCTGCGCCACCAGCTGGGCACGCTGTTCCTCGGACAGCTCGACCATATCCGTCTGGCCCCCTGCGTTGGCCTCATCCCGCAGCGGCCTGACCCGGACACCGGCCCCAAGCAGAGGCGTTCGACCAATGACAACCTCGCGACTTTCCAACCCCCGCCCGCGCAGCAGCACCTCATCACCCTGACGGCGGATCAACTGCACTGGTAGAACCTCAAGCCGGTCATCCTTGCCCAGAATCAGAACCGTCCCTGCTGAATCCAGAACCGAAGACGGCAGGCGCACCACGTTCTCAAGCGGCTGTTCCTGAACCGAGACTGTCACGAAATCACCGGGCTTGAATCCCGAAGTATCCTCGAGCAAGGCATAAAGCAGGCGACCGGTTTGCCCTTCTCCGGCCGAGCCGCTATCGCGGCTTATGCGGCCCTGCGCCGCAAGATCTGCTCCTGTAACCTCTAGCGATACAGTGACCGGGGAGTTGATCAGATCCCCTTCAGCATCCAGCAGGCGGACGAATTGCGCGGTCGAGACGCGAAAGGCCACCTCAAGTGCTTTAGGATCAACCAATTCGGCTAGTTTTTCGTTGGCCGAGACCAGGCGACCCTCGACCAAAGTTACGTCGGTCAATGTGCCCCCGAACCGGGCATGGATGGTCATGTCTTCCAAATCACGTTCGGCGGCGGCCAGTGCGATACGGGCACGCGACAGCAACGTCGTCGCCTGATCGACGCGCGATTCCGCCTGTGCCAGCGCGATCCTCCGGGCCAAAACAGATTGCTGTGCCGATGCCTCGGCCAGTTCCGCCTCTTCCACGGATGCCGCCGCGCCCACTCCCCGGCTTTTCAAGTCTTTTTGACGCTGCAGGGCACGGCCCCGCAATTCGGCCTGCGCCTCGGCCGAGTTCAGCTCATCCTGCGCCAGCAGCAGCGACCGTTCGGCATCGCGTTCCTCAAACTGAGCATCCAGCAGGTCCGACTTGGCGCGATCCAGCGCCGATTGTGCATCCGCCGGATCAAGCTCGACCAGAACCTCTCCTGCAGTGACGGCACCGCCATCTTCGAAATCTTCGGACAAGGTTATCACACGGCCACCAAGCGCTGCACGCAGTTCCAGGCGGCGGCGGCTTTGCACCTCGCCAAATGCTTCAAGATAAGGCGTTACGGTTTCCACTTCGGCATTCCGGACAGTAACCGCAAAAATGCGCTCCCGCGCCTGCGGAGCGGCATCCTCGCGCGTCAGAACATCCTGCACTGCACCCGCGATCATCTGAACCGCCACAAACAAGAGTGCCAACGTCAAGGACGTCAGGAAAACTCCGGCAAGGCTCTGCCTCAGAAAGCGCATTTACTATCACCCCGTTCGCATCAGGCTGGCATTTCAGAAGGTAGCTTTGCCCCGAAAAATGCCAAGCCACAAAGCGGTAATACACATTTGAACGTGTAACCAGCTTACTTCCGTCGCAGATGTTCGTCCAATCTGGGCATAATTTCCACGAAATTGCAGGGCCGGTGACGATAATCGAACTGTTTTAGCAATATTCCATCCCAGGCATCCTTGCAGGCACCGGGGCTGCCGGGCAATGCAAACAGATAGGTGCCCCCGGCGACGCCACCTGTGGCGCGCGACTGGACGGCAGAGGTGCCGATCTTTTGCATCGACAGGATTGTAAAAACCGTGCCGAATGCGTCGATTTCCTTCTCGTAGACATCCCGATGCGCCTCGACTGTAACGTCGCGCCCTGTCAGGCCGGTACCCCCGGTCGAGATGACGGCATCTATTTCAGGATCTGCGATCCACACGCGCAGCTGTTCTGCAATCTGGGCGCGCTCATCCGGAAGGATCTTGCGGTCCGCGACCAAATGGCCCGCCGCCTGAATCCGATCCACCAAAGTCTGTCCCGATCTGTCCTCGGGCAGCGTCCGCGTATCCGAGACAGTGAGGACGGCGATCCGAACTGGAATGAATTCTTTGCTTTCGTCGATGCGTGACATATGACGTCAGGCCCTTTCCATAATCGCAAGCCGAATGGCGAGCGCCGTAAAAATCCCTCCGGTCACCCAGCCCATGAAACGCGACGCACGCGGGTTCGAGACCAAGACTCGGCCCGTGCCACCGGCAAACATGCCGACCATCCCGTTCACCACAAAGCCGCCCAGCGCGATGATAAGGCCAAGGGTCAGGAACTGCGGCAAGATTGGCCCCAAGGCCGGGTCCACAAATTGCGGGATGAAGGCCAGCACGAACAGGATGACCTTTGGATTGGTGAGATTGACCAGCAGCCCATCACGAAACGCAAGTTTCCCGCTATGTGCCGGTGCCTCGGTCGGCGCAGCACCGTTTTTGATCGAACGCCAGGCCAGATACAGCAGATAGGCCACCCCCAACCAACGGATCACATCAAACAGCCAGGGCAGCGTCGATACCGCCGCGCCAAACCCAAGCCCTGCCAGCAGCACATGCACCATCGAGCCCGCAGAAATACCCGCGCTGGCTGCAAGCGCGGGTCTAGCACCTTTGCGCAGGCCCTGCCCAAAGCAGAACATCATATCAGCGCCCGGGGTAAGGTTCAGAGCGAGCGCAGCCGGGATAAACGCCAGAAGGGTTACAGTTTCGATCATCAATGCAGCTCAAACCAATTTGGTCTGGGCCCCAGATTGGCCACCTGGGTGCGCCCGATTGCCCCGCGATACCCCCAGCTGTCATGGATATGGCCATGCAGAGAAAGCTGCGGCTGCACCCGCTCGATCGCGTCGCGCACCGCGACCGAACCGACGGCGCCGCCCATCGACGTGACATCGCCATGCCCTTTGGGCGGAGAATGCGTAATCAGAATATCGGCAGCGTCGCACCGATCCAGCAACTCGGCGGCCTCGGCCTCGGTCAGATCGCAGGACCAACCGCCAAAAGGCGTCACGGGCACACCATATCCCAGACCAAACAGGCGCACCCCGTCCACAGTCATCCCGGTACCGTGCAGCACGTGGACACCTTCGGGCACAGCCGCTGTCAGCTCTTGGACGCTTTCGGCATTGCCGGGGGTTAGGACCAGAGGGGCCGAAATGCCCGCAAGCATCTCCATCGCCTGATCCAGCCCTTGCCGCATATTGCAGAAATCACCAGCACCGATCACCAGATCCGCCTCGGCGCTGGCGGCAACCAATTCTACCGCCCGACTGCGCGCCATATGCAGGTCGGAAAAGGCCAGGATGCGCATCACTTGCCCTCCAGCCGGGCCTTCAACTCCAACAGATCTGCCCAGGCCTGCCGTTTCATTGGCGGTTGCCGCAGCAAGTAAGCAGGGTGAAACATCGGGATGACCGGCAGCCCCCAAGCCTGATCCCACTGGCCGCGCAACCGAGTTATACCGCGTTTGCCCAGCACCGCCTGACAGCTGATATTGCCCATCACGACCAGAACCTCGGGCTTGGCCAATGCGACGTGGCGCTCCAGAAACGGCTTCATCATGCCGATCTCTTCGGGCTTGGGATCCCGGTTCTGCGGGGGCCGCCAGGGCAGAACATTGGTGATATAGACGTTTTCGGCACGGTTCAGCTCAATCGCGGACAACATCCTGTCCAGCAACTGCCCGGCCCGACCAACAAAGGGCTTGCCCTCGCGATCTTCATCCCGGCCCGGAGCCTCGCCTATAATCATCACCCGAGCACCCGGCGTCCCGTCGGCAAACACCAACTGGCGCGCACCACGTTTCAAATCGCAATGATCAAACGCATCCATCGCAGCGCGCAACTGGTCCAGCGATCCAGCAGTCTTGGCGACTGAATCGGCAATCGCCAACGCATCGACCGGCTTGGGCTTTTCCGGCGCCGTTTGTACCGCTGTGGGCTTTTTGGATTTGGGCGCAGTGTCGGGCAACGCATAGCGGTCCACCGGGGCATCCCCGATCGCATCCGTCGCGCCGAGTTCAATCTGCCAATCCAGCAGAGCCCGCGCTGTGTGATAATCCAAAGCCGATTCCATAGACCTCAATCTAACCTCCTTTTGACCGAGGGAAAGCGAATTGGCCTTGATTGCGCGCTCGGTCGCACCGACCATTGGGGCAATCATGCTGATCCTGTTTCGAATCCTCTCAATTTGGGCGCTGTTGGCCATGGCCAGCGGGCCTGTTTCGGCGCAGCTGTTTGACCGTAACGACCAGTGCCGCGCGGGGCAGTTCGCCTGTGGCAGTCGGTGCTGTTCCGGTGGGCAAAGATGCAGTTTCGACAATCATTGCATCCCGCTGGGCGGCACCTATTGCGGCGGCGGCCGCAGCTGCGGGCCGTTCGAGCGCTGCGTGGCAGGCGGGTTGCGCTGCGCACCCAAAGGGGCCAACGCATGCACCACGCGTCTGGACTGCCCCGGCGACAGCTTTTGCAACGCGCGCGGGGAATGCCAGCGAAACACCCCCGAATTCGACCCGGATTCAGCCACCAGCGGCAGCCCCATCACCTGTGACGACGGCTTGACCTGTGCGGCCGGATCATCCTGCCTGCCAGGCGGAGGATGCGCGCAGCCCGGTTGGTTCTTGTGCGAGAAAACCGGATCACAATGCCGCCCCGGATTCAAATGTTCGAACCATCAAGGATGTGTGCCGGTTAAGGCGATCGACTGCGGCTATGGCAAATGGTGCAAACCCGGCGAACTGTGCTTGCCCGAAGGCGGGTGCGAGAAACTGCCCTAACGCCTTGATCCCAAGGTTGCCTTGCGCGGCGCGGCTTTCTATAAGCGGGCCGATTGTCAGACAGGAGTCCGCCCATGCGTTTCGCCCATCGTCACCTTCTTGGCATCGAGCACCTGTCCCAATCCGATATTACCGCCATTCTTGATCTGGCCGAGACCTATGTCGAGATGAACCGGCAACCGAACAAGCACTCAGATGTGCTGGCCGGGCTGACGCAAATCAACATGTTCTTTGAGAACTCGACCCGTACTCAGGCCAGTTTCGAACTGGCCGGCAAGCGGCTGGGTGCGGATGTGATGAATATGGCAATGCAGGCCAGCTCGATCAAAAAGGGTGAGACGCTGATCGACACGGCGATGACGCTGAACGCAATGCATCCCGACCTTCTGGTGGTGCGGCACCCGCATTCCGGCGCGGTTGATCTGTTGGCGCAGAAGGTGAATTGCGCCGTACTGAACGCAGGCGACGGGCGGCATGAGCACCCGACACAGGCGCTGCTGGATGCGTTGACCATTCGCCGCGCCAAGGGTCGCCTGCACCGGTTGAACATCGCGATCTGCGGCGACGTCGCCCATTCCCGCGTGGCGCGGTCGAACTTGATCCTTCTCGGCAAGATGGAAAACCGCATTCGCCTGATCGGCCCGCCAACGCTGGTCCCCAGCCAATTTGCCGAGTTTGGAGCCGAGATCTATGACGATATGAATGAAGGCCTTCAAGACGTCGATGTCGTGATGATGCTGCGCCTTCAGAGAGAGCGGATGGATGGCGGGTTCATCCCCTCGGAACGTGAATACTATCATCGCTACGGGCTGGATGCCGCCAAACTGGCGCAGGCCAAACCCAATGCCATTGTAATGCATCCCGGCCCAATGAACCGCGGGGTCGAGATTGACGGAACGCTAGCCGATGATATCAACCGCTCGGTCATTCAGGAGCAGGTTGAGATGGGTGTCGCCGTCCGCATGGCTGCGATGGAACTGCTGGCCCGCAATCTGCGCGAGGCCGCATGAGCGATCTGGCCGTCGCATCCCATGAACACGGCGTTATCCGCCTGTTCGCACTCGACATGCGCCCGGAAGAGGCCAAGTTTCTGCGCGAACCCGGAGCCGCCGATCAGATTCTAGGGGTAGCGGGGCTGGATCCCGAGCAGGTCGACGTCTTTCCGGTCTCGGACCTCGAAGACCTTGGCCTCTATGGCTATCTGACCGAGGGCTGCGACGTGTCCGCAGATCAGCTGGACCGCACAGCGCTGGATGCGATTGACGGCTGGGTTCTGGTAGTCCGCAGCGCCGCATTTCGCGGTCGTACAGCCGCTTTGCGCCCCGACCGCAGGCTGCGCCTGATCGGGCTCTATACTGAAGAAGCAACAAGCTGGGCAGGTGGCCGGATTGAGACGGAAAGCGCGAAACCGTATTCGGCGTCGCAATCCGCACCGCAAAATGACAAACCGCGTCGCATGGGCTCTGCGGTTCTGGCGCTGTTGATCCTTCTGGTTATCGGAGGTGCCCTATGGCTGATCCTGTGACTTTCCCGCCCGACAAAGGGGCCTATATCCGCACCAACACGTGGATGGCAGCCGCGGCTATGGCAGGGGCCATGGTCATCCTTTGGCTGATCGGTAATCCCTATGTCTGGACCGGCGCGCCAGCGGGCCTTGCTGCAATCGGCATTCGTGCGTGGTATCTGGCCTCAGAAGAGCTGGCGGCCGCATGGGAAATGACCGACACTACTCTGACCGGTCCTGGCCCGCGCAAAGTGGCGCTGAACCAGATCGAGGCTGTCAAAACCATGGGTAGCTTTGTTCAAATCGTCACAAAAGGCGGGGACAAGCACCTGATCAAGTATCAGGCAGATCCTGCCGCTACCAAAACCGCTATTGAAAGGGCCATGGCATGAGCAATCTGATCTTCACCAACGCCCGCCTGATCGACCCCGAAACTGGCGCAGACGCACTGGGATGGGTGCATGTGGCTGATGGCCGTATCGTGGCCAACGGCGAAGGTGCGGCCCCGTCAATTGACGCGCAGGTCATCGACTGCGGCGGGCATTGCCTGGCACCGGGCATCGTCGATCTCGGCGTCAAGGTTTGCGAGCCGGGCGAGCGGCACAAGGAAAGCTATAAATCCGCAGGACTGGCAGCGGCGGCGGGGGGTGTGACCACGATCGTGACGCGCCCCGATACCTTACCTGCCGTGGACACGCCGGAAACGCTGGAATTTGCGACCCGGCGCGCACAGGCGGATGCCCCGGTCAATGTGCTGCCCATGGCGGCCCTGACCAAAGGGCGCGAAGGGCGCGAGATGACCGAGATCGGATTTCTGCTGGATGCCGGTGCCGTCGCCTTTACCGACTGTGATCATGTCATTGCAGATACCAAAGTGTTCACGCGCGCGCTGACCTATGCGAAATCCTGCGGTGCGCTGGTGATCGCCCACCCTCAGGAACCGGGGCTGAGCGCTGGCGCCGCCGCCACCAGCGGCAAATTCGCCGCCTTGCGCGGATTGCCCGCCGTTTCCCCAATGGCCGAGCGTATGGGGCTGGACCGCGACATTGCGTTGCTGGAAATGACCGGTGCGGCCTATCACGCCGATCAGATTACCACCGCCCGCGCCCTGCCCGCGCTGGAACGGGCCAAGCGGAACGGGCTGGACATCACTGCTGGAACCTCGATCCACCATCTGACGCTGAACGAGCTGGACGTGGCCGACTATCGCACCTTCTTCAAGGTCAAACCTCCGCTGCGGTCGGAAGATGACCGGCGGGCTGTCATCGAAGCGGTGCGGGCAGGTCTGATCGACACGATCAGTTCCATGCACACGCCACAGGACGAAGAAAGCAAACGCCTCCCGTTTGAAGAGGCGGCCTCGGGCGCGGTGGCGCTGGAGACGTTGCTGCCTGCGGCTTTGCGCCTGTACCATTCTGATCAACTGGACTTGCCGACTCTGTTCCGCGCGATGGCTCTGAACCCAGCTAAACGACTGGGTCTGGACAGCGGTCGCCTGTCTGAGGGCGCGCCGGCCGACCTGGTTCTGTTCGACCCGGATGTGCCCTTTGTGCTGGACCGGTTCACGCTTAGATCCAAATCGCAGAATACGCCATTTGACGGCCAGAGGATGCAAGGTAAGGTCACCGCAACCTTTGTGGCAGGCCAAGAAGTATACCGGAGACCCTGATGCCCCTGATCGACAGTACGATGACCCAGCTGATCCTCTGGGCCGCGATTGGATACCTGATGGGGTCGATCCCCTTTGGCATGATCATCGCCAAGGTGATGGGACTGGGAAATCTGCGCGATATCGGGTCGGGCAATATTGGGGCGACCAATGTACTTCGCACCGGCAACAAGGCCGCCGCCGCGCTGACTCTGATCTTTGACGCCGGGAAAGGGGCCGCTGCCGTCTTGCTCGCCCGTGCCATGGCCGGGGAAGACGCCGTACAGGTCGCCGCATTGGCCGCGTTTCTGGGCCACTGTTTTCCAGTCTGGTTGGGCTTCAAAGGTGGCAAGGGTGTCGCGACCTTTCTGGGCCTCTGGCTAGCGCTTGACTGGGGCGTGGGCATTGCCTGCTGCATAACTTGGCTGGTGGCCGCTGCCATCTGGCGGATTTCGTCGCTTGGGGCCCTTGCAGCAGCGTCCCTGTCTACAACCTGGGTCATGGTTTTGAGTGACGGGTCGACGTTTATTCTGGGAATCGTCCTGACATTGCTTGTGTACTGGCGCCATGCCGCCAATATCTCGCGCATCAAAGCTGGCACCGAACCCAGGATCGGGTCCAAGACCTGATATCCGCCTGAGTTAATTGGTTCTTGATCGAATCATTTCTATCTGTAATTTCTGTCATTACAGAAATTACTGGATGCAATCATGCACCTTACTGAATCCATGCGCGACTTTATCCTCCATTGGGGGGAAATGGGTACCAAGTGGGGTGTGAACCGCTCGGTCGCGCAAATCCACGCGCTATTGCACATCTCGCCCGAACCGATGACTGCAGATGAGATCTGTGAAACGCTCGGGCTGGCCCGCTCGAACGTCTCGACCGGGCTGAAGGAACTGCAAGGCTGGAAGCTGATCAAAGCCAGCCGAAACCTGGGTGACCGGCGCGATCAATTTCATTCGATCCGGGACATGTTTGACCTGACCAAAGCTGTGGTTGAAGGCCGCCGCGAACGTGAATATGCGCCCACTCTGGCCGCGCTGCGTATCGTTGCCCAAGAGGCTCAGAATGACGGCACCTCGCCCAAAGTGCGCCAGCGGATTGATGAGACGCTAGAAACCATGCAGATGTTCGACGACTGGTATGTCGATGTGAACCGTCTACCTCGCCGCGTTCAACTGGCAATCGTCAAACTTGGCGGACGCATCGCCCGGCTGCTGCCCAAGGGACAAGGGGACAAGTCGCCCTAAAAATTTTACCCTCAAATTTCTCTCAATACAGAAATCTCAGAATATGATGTAAGAAGGAGCATGACATGATCCAGCCCAAACGCCCGCCCGAACGCGCCCCGAAAGGCATCCAATGGGCCGACCTGGTTCCCCTGAACCGCTGGGACAAGATCAAGGAACTGATGCTACCGCTGCCTTGGCTGCTGCTGTCTCTGACGCTCTACAGCACTGCCCTCTGGCCACTTGGTGCTATGGCCAGCTTTCTGTTCTTTCTGTGCGCCCTGCGCCTGAACCACGAAGCGATCCATGGCAATCTCGGGCTGTCGCGGCGGCAGGATTCCTTGGTGATGCATGTGCTCAGCGCGCTTATGTTGGGTTCTAATCACGCTTTCTGCCAATGCCACCTGCTGCATCACAAACACGCCATGGGTCCGGGCGATTGCGAGGGGAATTGCGGGCACATGACCCTGGCGCAGGTCTTGGTATACGGACCCCGGTTTCCCTTCGACATCAACCGTGCGGCCTGGCGGGTCGCCAACGTCAAGGCCCGTCGCCGCATCCTGATCGACTGGGGGCTGGTGCTTGCCGTGATCGCCGCTGCTGTGCTGAGCGGATCGCAAACCTTGCTGCTGCACGTGGCTGCGATGAGCACAGCCCAATGCCTTGCCGCCCTGTTTGCGGTCTGGATAACCCATCAGGGCACGCATGACAGTGGCGTTGCCGCGCGCAGTCAGCGCGGGGTGCTGGCGCGGCTGGCTTATCTGATGTTCTACCACCGCGAGCATCATCTGTTCCCGAAGGTTCCTGTCAGCCGGTTGCCCGTTCTTGCGGATCGGCTGGAACGTTCGGTTGCGGGATATGCCGCAAGTCGCAAGCCGGTCATCGGCTGGCTGGAACCCCGCCGGTTCCGGGTTGAACCCTAATCCTTGCTGATACGCGCACCCAAGGATCCTGAGCGGAAACGCACAGGATCCGTTTGCCAGCACACAATCACCTTTAGTTGTTTTGAACGTGATCAATACGCTGCCCACTTCGGGGTCGTGGCGGCCAATTACCGACCGCACGGAACAAAACAATCAGGGTTGCCCAGACTCAATTACGGAATCCCCCGGCAGTCCGATTCACGAAAGGTGAAAACAATGAACAAGATCAAATCCCTTATCGGCGGCGTCGCGCTGTCTGTTGCCATCGCAAGCTCGACCCTGGCTGCAGGCGTCGAACTGAATGCAAGTTCGACCGGTCTGGCGCTGCAGGGCTATGACCCGGTCGCTTACTTCACCGCTGGCGAAGCCACCAAGGGCGATTACCGCATCACTGCGCTGCACAACGAAGCCTTGTACCGCTTCGCCTCGGAAGAAAACAAAGTCGCGTTTGAAGAAAACCCCGAAGCCTACCTGCCCGCATATGGTGGCTATTGCGCATTCGGCACCGCGATGGGCTTCAAGTTTGACGGCGACCCGAACTACTGGAGAATCGTCGACAACAAGCTGTACCTGAATCTGTCCGCAGATATTCAGGAACGTTGGGAAGGCGACATCCCCGGCTTTAACGAGCGCGCCGACACCAACTGGAAAGATATCGCCGACAAGAGCCCTTCGGAATTGCAGGCGCAATAATCCGCCCAAGAAAAACACCGGATCGGCGGCAGTTCACCCTGCCGCCGATTACCATTTGAAACCGCCATTTTTCACCCTAGTTGTTCAAGCAGGAACGAGCCCAAAAAACGTGGGCCAGTGCCCCGAAGCGGCGGCACAGAGATCAGGTACGGAAACAGCCAAAAAACAGCGATCCGGTCGTCAGACCGGGCCCTGGCAATACCACGTACAAATGAGCAGCACAGGTTTGCTGAAGACCAATTCGAAAGAAAGGTTAACAGAATGACAGGTAGATTTTTTATTGCGGCCTTTATCGCCTCTATTGCGGCCGGAGGCGCCTCGGCGCAATCCTCGGGCAACTGGACGGGCTTTTACGGCGGCCTTCAGGTCGGCTATGCCGATATCGACACCAATGTTTCGGGCGTCGACGGTGATGGCGCGATTGGCGGTATCGTGTTGGGATATGATTATGATCTGGGGGATTGGGTTGTCGGTGGCGGCTTTGACTATGACTGGACCAGCATTGAACTGACCCCCGGCGTCGAGGTCGAAGACGTTTGGCGCCTGAAAGCACGCGCCGGATACAAAGTGACTCCGGTGGGGCTGCTATATGGTATCGGGGGCTATGCCGAGGCGAGCACGGACAATCTTGGCAGTGACGATGGTTGGTTCATCGGCGCTGGGTATGAACAGATTGTCGCCCCCAATGTCAGCGTTGGAGGCGAAATCCTGTATCACGAATTCAACGATTTCGATTCGACCGGAATTGATGTGGACGCGACCACAATCCAGGCCCGTGCAACCTACCGGTTCTAAGGAAACAGTGACGGAACCCGGCACAAACGCCGGGTTCCTTTCATTTACAGTTCAAGAACTGTGCTGCCTGTGGTTTGGCGCGCCTCAAGTGCGCGATGGGCCTCGGCCACCTGATCCAGCGGGAACCTCTGATCAATGTGGATTTTGACCTCGCCGCCTTCGACCTTGTTGAACAGGCGCCGCGCCATGGCCTGACAGACCGCGTGGTCCGAAATATGTGTGAAGAGCGTTGGCCGCGTTATCTTGAGCGATCCTTTCTTGGCCAGAATGCCAATGTCGATCAGAGGCACCGGGCCAGAGGCATTGCCGAACGAGATCATCATGCCAAGCGGTTTCAGGCTGTCGAGCGATCCGTCAAACGTGTCCGACCCGATGGAATCCATCACCGCGTCTACGCCTTTGCCCTTGGTGATCTGCGCGACGCGCTCGGCAAAGTTCTCGGTCCGGTAATTGATGCAATGCGCGGCACCATTGAACTGCGCCAAACTGCATTTTTCATCGGTTCCGGCAGTACCGATCAACGCGATCCCCTCGGATTTGGCCCATTGACAGGCAATCAAGCCAACACCCCCGGCAGCTGCATGAAACAACACGGTATCCCCGCGTTTCAGCGGTGTGGTTCGATGAAACAGATATTCGACTGTCATCCCCTTGAGCATCATCGCCGCCGCCGCATCAAAAGAAATTCCATCCGGAAGCGGGCACACCTGTGCGGCGGGCATGACCCGTGCCTCGCAATAGGCACCGGGCGGAGAGGCAGCATAGGCCGCGCGCTGCCCGGGTTCCAGATGCGTTACACCTTCCCCGACGGCTTCGATCACGCCAGCGGCCTCCATGCCCAAAGCCTGAGGCATATCCAGCGGATACAGCCCAGTGCGCTGATATACATCAATGAAATTCAGCCCGCAGGCATGATGACGAATACGAACCTCACCGGGGCCGGGTTCACCAAGTGGGCGATCTTCGATCTTCAGAACCACGGGGCCGCCGTGTTCATGGATGACGACGGTTCGTGCCGTTTTCTGCATGTTGTCCTCCTCTAGCCTCAGGCCAAGCTAACATGCCTGTGACGCAGGGCAATCGACACGATTACGCGAGGCGCAACCCAAACGCGAAAATTTGTGCTATACTATGCCCAAGGCGTTGCTGGCTGGTCCGGCCAAAAGCAACAAGTCGCCGGATTGACCCCGCTGCGCAACATCGCAATGCAGGAGGGGACGGCAATGGACAAAACGATTGGCAATCCGATCACCTGGGCGGCACGGAACATAGGTGCAACCGGGGATCACCTAGCTGAAAATATCAGCCATATCGGCAGCGCGGATACACGACACCTGCCAGTGGTTCGTACGCTGACGATGGATGATCTTTGGGCCTGCCTGAGGGCAGGATACAGCGATTTTCTGGATACAAGGGCCGATGCGATATTCGTGGTGCTCATCTATCCGATCGCAGGTTTTCTGATGTTCGGAATTGGGCTGAACACAAACATGGTTCCACTGCTGGCACCGCTGGTTGGTGGTTTTGCGCTTGTGGGTCCGGTGGCCGCCCTTGGCCTGTACGAAATCAGCCGCAAACGAGAACAAGGTGGCGAGGCTGGATGGCTGGATGCGTTTGGCGTGTTCCGGTCCCCTTCCCTAGGTGCAATTCTGGCTTTGGCGTTTTACATGGTCATGCTGTTTCTGGTTTGGCTGATGGTCGCGCAGAGCATCTATGTTCAGACACTCGGCCCTGACCTGCCCGCGTCGCTGGGTGCCTTTCTAACCCAAGTGTTCACCACCGCCGCTGGATGGACCATGATCTTGTTCGGGAACGCTGTTGGGTTTCTGTGTGCCCTCGTCGCCCTGGCAATCAGCGTCGTCAGCTTTCCGCTGCTGCTGGACCGCAAAGTGGGCGTTCCGGTCGCCGTGGTGACATCCGTGCGGGTGTTGCGTCACAATCCGGGCGTCATCCTGAGCTGGGGATTCATCGTTGCCGCGCTGCTGGTCATCGGAGCGATCCCGATGTTGCTGGGCCTGATCGTCGTGATGCCGGTACTGGGCCACGCCACCTGGCATCTCTATCGGCGCGCTGTGGCCTGAAACACAGCTTTATCCCGCAACTTTCAGAACAATCTTGCCAATATGGCCAGAGCTTTCCATGCAGGCATGGGCCGCCGCCGCATCAGCCAGATCAAACTCACTATCCATAACAGGGGCAACTTTTCCCGCCTCGAGCAATGGCCAGACCGCTTCGTGCAGATCCGAAGCGATTTTTGCCTTGGCCAGATCGCTTTGCGGGCGCAGAGTACTGCCAGTCAAGGTCAGGCGTTTGACCATCATAAGCGCAAAATTCAGCTCGACCACGGGCCCCTGAAGGAAGGCTATCTGCACCAGCCGTCCATCCTCGGCCAGCGCCTTAACGTTGCGTGGGATATAGTCGCCGCCCACCATGTCCAGTATCAGGTTCGCCCCGCCCTCGGCCCGCATCGCGGCTACGAAATCCGCGTCACGGTAGTTGATCGCCTGTTCGGCACCCAGCTTTTCACAGGCCTCACATTTTTCAGCCGAGCCTGCAGTCGTAAAAACCCGCGCTCCAAAGGCGTTCGCCAGCTGAATCGCCGTTGTGCCGATACCACTGGAACCACCATGCACCAGAAACCGCTCACCGGCCTTCAGGCTGCCGCGCATAAAGACGTTGGACCAGACGGTAAAGAAGGTCTCGGGCAGGCAGGCGGCTTCTTTCAGGCCCATCCCCGCTGGCACCGGCAAACAATGCGCCGCAGGTGTGGCCACATATTCGGCATAGCCACCGCCCGGCAGCAAGGCACAGACCTGATCGCCAACGGATAGGTCGTCCACCCCCGCCCCGACGGCCACGACCTCACCCGCGGCCTCAAGACCCGGCAGATCACTGGCACCCGGAGGTGGATTATAGGCACCGGCGCGCTGCAGAGCATCCGGGCGGTTCACCCCCGCATAGGCGACTTTGAGGATCACTTGACCGGCCAAAGCTTGGGGCATCGGGCGTTCTGTCAGTTGCAGAACATCCGGACCGCCGGGTTCGGTGATTTCAACGGCGCGCATCATCTGAGTCATGGGTAGATCTCCTTTGGCCAATGCCTAGCAGGCTGAAACGTCAAGGCCCAGTAGCAAGAGGACTACTTGCGCGGTGTCAGGAATCCGGGAAGCGTGCCGTGGGTTTTAGTCGGAGCCTTCACCTGCCCGGCCAGCCAATTCGGAACAGCAAGAAACGGTCTGAACAGAGGATTGTCCCTCACCTGCCCCTTAAGCTTTTCGAACTGCATAACATTGTCGATACGACGGTCCAGAAACTCCCACGTTTTCTGGTTCCCGGGCGAATCGTCCCCCAACCAGAACAACAGGGTCGAGGAATAGACCCCCGACAATGTCGCCCGCTTGGTGTACCAGTTCACGTCGTCCGACGTATCTCCCAACGTGTCCCAGATCAGATCACAGGTTTGCCATACTGCCCTTGCGCCATCAGCCGCGTGGCTTGGCAGCGAAAACATGGTCATACCCCGGCGCACGAGTTCCTTATCCGGCACGGCCTGCAGCCGGAACCGGACGGCAGCGGCGATCCGGTCACGGAATTTGATATCGCCCAAATCCTCAGTTTTAAGGCGATCTGCCATCACAGCGTCCCCGCGCGCATGAAATGCCAACGCCAGGTCAACGGCACCACGCGGACAAATCGCCCGCACCAGAACGTCATCCATTCCACATTCTTCAATCGCCGCGCGAAAGCTGGTTTCCGACCAGCCATCGAAGGGAACATGTGTCAGCATCGCATCCAAAAGCTGCTGCTTGGCGTCTTCATAGGTGGTTGTCATGGCGGTTCTCCGGTTATCAGGACCAGTACTAGACAAGATAGAGGCGCTTTGCTATACGGCCAATTCCTGCAATTTCCTTGCAACTCTATCTAGAAAGGTGGTGACAACCACATGCAGGTTAGTGTTCGCGACAATAACGTCGATCAGGCGCTTCGTGCCCTGAAGAAAAAGCTGCAGCGCGAAGGCGTGTTCCGCGAAATGAAGCTTAAGCAACATTTCGAGAAACCGTCCGAGAAAAAAGCGCGCGAGAAAGCTGAAGCGATCCGCCGTGCCCGTAAACTGGCACGTAAGAAAGCACAGCGCGAAGGTTTGCTCTAAGCACCTTCCTCGTCCAGTTTTGGATGACACTATTTGACGACCCCCGAGGCATCGCCCGGGGGTTTGTCGTTTTCAGGGTGACGTTGCGCGCTTTTTCGCGACTGGCTGACGCAACCCAGCGTCAATGCGCGATAAACCGCGAACTCAGATTCAACTTCCGGTGGCGATCTGCCCACCAACCGCGAGCGGCACGATTGTGTCTTCTCGCCGCCAAGTTCTCGCCACTAATGTCCCGCCAAAATAACGCAATCTATTGGAGGCAGAATCATGTCAACGGCCAGCGATCTAGAACGGCAGATGCTCGCATTGATCAATGCAGAGCGGGCAAAGGCGGGCTTACAACCGGTCAAGCTTGAGCTTCGGCTGAACGCAGCGGCGGAAGATCACAGCGAGTGGATGCTGAACGTCGATAAGTTCAGCCATACCGGCGCCGGAGGTTCGCGACCATCGGACAGAATGGAAGATGCGGGCTTCGAATTCTCCGGAAGCTGGCGTGCGACTGAAAACATCGCATGGCAGAGTGTCCGCGGTGCGCCGGGGCTGTCGGATGACGTTCAGGATCTGCACAACAGCCTGATGAACAGTTCCGGCCATCGCGCGAATATTCTGGACGCCAACGTGACCGTTATCGGAATTGGGATTGAGGTCGGAAACTATGACGGCTGGAACGCCATCATGGTGACCCAGAACTTTGCACGGACCTCTGCGCCTTTGCAGCTTGATACCAGCAGTTCGGGCGGTTCCGGTGGTTCCACACCTCCACCGCCCTCGGGGCAGTTGGACGTCAGGGCTGGCAAGATCGGCACTGCTGCGGATGACTGGTTCGTTTTGAAATCCGGACAGGCTGGCCTTTTGGATGGGCGCGGCGGTGATGATATCCTGGTTGGCGGCGGCGGCCGAGATAAGCTGCTTGGCCGCTCCGGCGACGACACCCTGAACGGCGAAGGCGGAAATGACACTCTGGTTGGCGGTGCTGATAATGACGACCTGAATGGGGGGGATGGCAAAGACCTTCTGAAAGGCGGCTATGGCATTGACCAGCTGGACGGTGGCGGCGGAAAAGATGTGCTTAAAGGCGGAGGGGGCAACGACATTCTTGTCGGCGGCGCGGGCAACGACAAACTGATTGGCGGCAATGGCGCAGATGTCATGACCGGTGGCACCGGAGTGGATCAATTCTACTTCACCAAGGGCGCGGATACTGTAACGGATTTCACTGACGAGGATATCGTCAACCTCCGGCAGGCCAAGTCTATCGTTGGGTATAACGATCTGATGAAGAACCACATTTCGCAATCCGGAAATGACGTCATCATCGATGCCGGTAACGGCCACACCCTGACACTAGAAGATACCTTGTTATCAGACCTGGCCAGAGACGACTTTGTGTTCTGAAGGCCGGACAAGCGAAAACTAAAGCCACGCCCCCGGAATCCGGGGGCGTTTATCGTGATCAGTAAATCTTGGGCACGTACAGCTCGTCCAGCAAAACACGCCGTTCGTATTCCGGATTATACTTGCGATCCGGGAGGTCGACTTTTTCCTGCGGTACATCCGTATAGGGGATCTTGGTCAGAAGATGCTCAATACAGTTCAGGCGCTCACGCTTTTTGTCGTTGCCTTCGACGATGTACCAGGGCGCCTCGCGGATGTTGGTACGGAACAGCATGTCCTCTTTGGCTTTGGTATAGGCCTCCCAGCGGATACGGGATTCCAGATCCATGGGGGACAGTTTCCACTGTTTCATAGGATCGTGAATCCGCATAAGGAATCGCAGCTGCTGTTCCTCATCCGTGATCGAGAACCAGTATTTCAGCAAGATGATCCCGGATCGAACCAACATCCGTTCGAATTCGGGAACGTCCTGAAAGAACTGATCAACCTGATCTTTGCTGGCAAACCCCATCACCCTTTCGACCCCGGCACGGTTATACCAGGACCGATCGAACAGAACGATCTCACCGGCGGCGGGCAGATGCGGGACGTAACGCTGGAAATACCACTGGCTCTGCTCACGACGGCTGGGCGCCGGCAGAGCAACCACCCGGGCAACACGCGGATTCAGACGCTGCGTAATCCGCTTAATCACCCCACCCTTGCCAGCACTGTCCCGGCCTTCAAACAGGATACAGACCTTGGCACCGGTATGTTGCACCCAGTCCTGCACCTTGATCAGTTCAGCCTGAAGTCGCAGCAAGTTACGGAAATAGACCTTGCGATCCAGCATGTCGGGATGCTGATCCTTGTAGATCTTCCGCACTTCCACCGACAGCATGGGCTCGCTGAATTCGATCTCAAAATCTTCGTCCAGCGCGTCTTCCAACTCGGCTTCGAGCCAGTCTTTTGGTGCATGGTTAAATTCGTCGGTCAAGGTCTGCTCCTTATCAATTAACGGGTCAGGACCCTATCAGGCGCGTGTAACCGCCTGATGTCATCACAGAGGTAGATGAAAGCCTTTTTCTAAGCTTATCTGCCGGGGTCAGCAAGATCACTGCCCCAGGAATTCGGAAACTTGGCATTTCCGCTCGGCTGGATCATTCAATCGCCAGAGCCACCCCTACTTCAGTTTGTATGAAGCCTGTTAACACGACTTGCCAGCCCGAGTGTTCTGAGGGCATCAAAGCACAGGTCATTTCAGAGAGGGGCCGTGGCGCATTTCATATCTGTTCTGCCGGTTGTTTGGCCCTGGTTTATCCTGATCGCCGCACAGATATGCGCTGTTTCGGGGAAATGGTCTTTGGGGTTCGTTCTGCTGACCTGTTTTGGCCTGATTGCTCTGACCTTGGGTCTGGTCACGCCCTTTGCCGCAGCTATTGCGTCAGCAGGTCTTGCCGGAGCGTTGATGCTACGCGGTTTGAACGGTGCGTTTTCCTTTGTTGGACATATCGCCTTGATCCTGTGGTGCTTGGCCATGGGTGCACATCTGGTTCCGGGCTTTCATAACCTTCTGGTACTGGACCGGGTTCAAGCTGGACCGGGCAGCACCGATTTCACGATGTACCTGAACCTGGACAAGCCTCTGATCCTGTTCGCCGTCCTTCTGGCCTGGCCACGCATGAATGATGGGTTGGCGTATATACGCAAATCGCCGCTGGCGGTCGGGCTGGTCGCATTGCCGGCCCTGTTTCTACTGGGCCTCTCAGTTGGTGCCATCCGGCCAGAGTTCACCCTTCCCCATTGGTGGATGATCTTTGCACTTTCCAACCTGTTTCTGACCTGCCTCACGGAAGAGGCCTTTTTCCGTGGCTATCTGCAATCAGCACTTTCCAAACGCATGGGGGCTGCTGCAGGGATTGCTGCGGCCAGCCTGCTTTTCGGGCTTGCACATTTTGCAGGTGGACCTGCATTGGTTTTCTTTGCAGCCCTTCTTGGCGCGGCATGTGGCCTGGGATATTACGCGACAGGACGTCTTTGGGTTCCGGTTCTGATGCATTTCGCCTTTAACGCGGCGCATCTGGTGATTTTCACCTATCCCGGCCCAGCCTAGGTTAAACCGGCAACGCCGTCGTCTTGAACACAGTCCGAAGCGCGAATGAGCTTTGCATCTGCGCCACGCCTGGAAGTCGAGACAGATATTGGCGATGGATGCGGGCGAAATCCTCGGTGTTTTCGGCAACGACCTTCAGTATGTAGTCCGCAGTTCCTGCCATCAGGTGGCATTCCAAAACATCCGGGATCCGCGCAACAGCTTTTTCGAAGGCCTCCAGTACTTCCTCGGCCTGGCCCTGCAAGGTGATCTCGACAAACACCGTTGTTGGCACATTCATCTTGCGCGCGTCCAACAAGGCAACGTAGTTGCGGATATAGCCGTCGGCCTCAAGCCTCTGTACCCGCCTGTGGCAGGCCGAAGGCGACAAATTCACCTGCTCGGACAATTCGGCATTCGACATTCGACCATTCCGCTGCAAGGCAGCCAGAATCTTTCTATCTGTCGTATCAAGGCTCATCCACGCAATTCCTTTGCGGGTTTTACCCATTGTAGCGAAGATTTTCCCGAAGAAAAGCCGGAATGCGGGCAGAGTTTCACAGAAATTGCACCCGAAACCGCCCAGTATTTAGGCAGTTTAGGAACGGAGAGACCTAATGAAAATCGGTTGCCCCAAAGAAATCAAGCCGCAGGAATTCCGTGTCGGCATGACGCCCAACGCCGCACAAGAGGCGGTGTCTCGTGGCCATGACGTGATAATCGAAAACGGAGCTGGCATTGGCGCCGGGTTTGATAACGATGATTACGTCGCCGCAGGTGCCCGCATCGTGGACAGTGCAGAAGAAGTTTTTGCCACCGCAGAGATGATTGTCAAAGTCAAAGAACCCCAGGCGGGCGAACGCAAGATGCTGCGTGAAGGGCAGCTTTTGTTCACCTACCTGCATCTGGCCCCGGATCCGGATCAGACCCATGACCTGCTGGAATCGGGCTGTACGGCTATCGCCTATGAGACAGTGACCGATGCAAATGGAGGTCTGCCCCTGCTTGCACCCATGTCCGAGGTTGCGGGCCGTCTGGCACCGCAGGTCGGATCCTGGACGCTGCAAAAGGCCAATGGCGGCCGCGGAGTGCTGATGGGTGGCGTCCCCGGCGTTGGTCCAGCAAAAGTTGTGGTTATCGGTGGGGGCGTCGTCGGCACCCATGCCGCCAAGATCGCCGCAGGTATGGGCGCGGATGTGACGGTACTGGACCGGTCCCTGCCCCGGCTGCGTTATCTGGACGACGTGTTCGGCGGTCAGTTCAAGAACCAGTATTCAACTGCAGGTGCGACCGCGGAGCTGATCCAGACAGCCGACATGGTGATTGGCGCTGTGCTGATTCCGGGTGCTGCAGCGCCGAAACTGGTGACGCGCGCGCAGCTGTCCACCATGAAACCCGGCGCGGTTCTTGTGGATGTTGCCATCGACCAGGGCGGCTGTTTTGAAACCTCAAAGGCCACAACCCATGCGGACCCGATCTATGAAGTTGACGGCGTCATGCATTACTGCGTGGCCAACATGCCCGGCGCGGTTGCAAGAACGTCAACAATAGCACTGGGCAACGCCACAATGCCGTTCATGCTGGCACTGGCGGATAAAGGATGGAAACAGGCCTGTCAGGATGATCCGCACCTGCTGGCTGGCTTGAACGTTCACGCCGGCCAACTCACCTATTATGCGGTTGGCAAAGCGCTTGGGATTGACGTGGTATCCCCCAACGTTGTCATCAAATCCTGACGAAACCCTCCAGCCCCTGAAGCGCCCTCTCCCGAGGGCGTTTGCAGCGTTGGGCATAGCGCCGCCTCTTCGAAGCGGCGTAACCTGTTCACAGCGTTGAACGGGGCACCAAAAACAACGACGCCGCGCGATTAGCGCGGCGCCGGGCCCAACCGGAGGAGGGTATTTTAATGCCCGAGCGACGGGCGGGAGCATCATCCCTGTTTCTGGATCTCGACCGAATGCGGGTATGGAATCGAAACGCCTTTTGCATCAAACGCTTCTTTGACTGCTTTGGTCATTTCAAATTTGACATCCCAATAATCGACAGCGGCACACCACAAGCGCGCCGTCAGATCGACCGAGCTGTCCCCCAGATTTGTGACCCGCACCCAGGGCTCGGGATCGCCGTGGATGCGCCCGTCAGCCATTGCGAGGTCCAAAATGATTTTCATCGCCTCATCCGCGCTATCGCCATAGTCGATACCAAACACCAAATCTACACGACGCGTCTCGTGTGCCGAGTAGTTGGTGATAACTGACCCCCAAGCCTGGCCATTGGGTACAATGATCTGCACATTGTCGGGGGTCACGAGTTCGGTCGTGAACAGATTCAGATCTTTGACAGTTCCGGCTGTTCCGCCGATGTCGACATATTGGCCAAGCTTATACGGCCGGAAGACAACCAACATCACGCCTGCCGCCAGATCACTAAGTGTACCCTGCAGCGCCAGGCCTATGGCCAGCGAAGCAGCGCCCAAAATGGCAACGATACTGGTTGCTTCGATCCCGAAGATGCCCAGAACAGCCACAATTACCATGGCCAGAATGGCCCATTTGATCATGCTGGCGGCAAAATTGCCCAGCGTCGGATCAATATGGGGCGTTTTGTTGATACGGCGGCGAACAACCCCAGCGATCATACCTGCCGCAATCCAGCCCAATATCAGAACAATCAGAGCCTTGCCCGCACTCATCAAGATTGGCACATAGCCGTTTGCCATATCCATGGCTTGATTTGCCATTTCCATCGTCTGCTCCAATTCGGGTTTCCTTCTGCTTTCAGATCGTTAATTGAATCCCACCTATCTGGTGGGGTCCTCTTCTGCCGTAACTGCAGGAGTCACTTTTTCAGTGCGTCGCGGATTTCCATCAGGATGTCCAGCTCGCTTGGCCCGGCTGGCGCTTCTTCTTCCGCCGGTGCTTCCTCTTCTGCCGCCTCTTTCACACGGTTCACCATTTTGACCAGCATGAAAACCACCCAGGCGATGATCAGAAAGTTGATGATCGCCATGATGAACGCACCATATGCAAAAACAGAAGCACCGGTTTCCCGCGCCGCTTCCAGGCTCGCCCCTTCGGCGACATCACCGGCCAGAACGGAGTAGTTGTTGGTGAAATCAACCCCACCCGTGACCAGGCCAATCAATGGATTGATCAGATCGCCAACAAGCGACGTAACAATTGCGGTAAATGCGGCTCCAATGATGATACCCACCGCCATATCCATGACATTGCCTTTGGCAATGAATGTCTTGAACTCCTGGAACATAACTTCCCTCTTTCCCTGTTGTCATTTTTATGCGCCTAAACGCACGGCAACTGTGCGCTAATTGCACTATAAAATGTATGTTTTTATGGGAAATCGTGACTATTTTTCCCCAATCGGCTTATTCAGGAGACCCCATGACACATTTTGCGTCTTATTCCATTACAGACAAATGGCCCGCCAAAAACCCTTCGGTCATTCAGCTCTATTCTTATCCGACGCCTAATGGCGTCAAGGCCTCGATCATGCTTGAGGAAACCGGCCTGCCCTACGAGGCGCATCTGGTCACGCTTGCGGATGCGGATGTCAAAAGCTCCGAGTTCCTGTCGCTGAACCCAAACAACAAAATCCCTGCAATCATTGACCCGAACGGTCCTGATGGACATCCCCTGGGCCTGTTTGAAAGCGGTGCGATCCTGTTGTATCTGGCCGAGAAGTCAGGGAAATTCATGGGCCAGACACAAAGCGACAGACATCGCATTACCCAATGGCTCATGTTCCAGATGGGTGGAATTGGTCCCATGCTTGGGCAACTTGGCTTTTTCCACAAATTCGCCGGGAAAGAGATCGAAGATCCGCGCCCACGTGAGCGTTATCTCAACGAGGCAAAGCGGCTGTTGAATGTCGTGAACAATCAACTTGATGGTCAGGAATGGATCTCCGGGGACTACTCGATCGCCGACATTGCAATCGTCCCCTGGCTGCGCGGGTTGGATTTTTATGGTGCCCGAGACATTGTTGGCTGGGATGAGTACGCAAATCTCCAACCTTATCTTGATCGGTTTCTTGCGCGTCCCGC
Organism: Ruegeria sp. CDSB114; assembly: GCF_059611025.1. NCBI lineage: Bacteria > Pseudomonadati > Pseudomonadota > Alphaproteobacteria > Rhodobacterales > Roseobacteraceae > Ruegeria > Ruegeria sp. CDSB114. The sequence continues at coordinate 70,550 of NZ_JBXWOT010000002.1, read as the reverse complement.
CGTTCAGCGCGGGCTGCAGATTCCTTCCCCAGGTTAACACGTGTGGGGTGAGGCAATACCTCACCCCATCCATTTAGCTTGGAAGCTTACCCGTCAGAACATACCGCAGCACATCCACCACCTGCGAGGGATGTTCAGCAACAGCCAGGGCGGCTGCATCAACCTCTTTCAACGCGTGCTGATGATCTGGCCCGTGCACTACGATGATCGACTTGCCCAAAGCCGCCGCATATCCCGCGTCAAAGGCTGCGTTCCATTGCTTGTATTGATCGCCAAAGCGGACGACCACGACATCCGCGTCTGAAATGCCCTTGCGGGTTCGGATCGCATTGACCATCGCACCCTTGTGGTCATGCCAATACTTGTTTGGCTCGGACCCCAAAATTGCAACGCCGCAATCGTCGCTGGCTTCGTGAATCGTGACAGGACTGTTGAACGAAATGTCCAACCCTTTCGCCCCGTCAATGATCTGCTCGCGCCAGTCGGTGTGTATCTCTCCGGACAGGTAGACGTTCAGGCCCATTGATTTCTCCTTTGATTTTATTGGCGACCCTAAAGACAAAATGGACCTGACCCAAGGGGGGCTCAGAAAGCCAGCCTCCAAAACACCGGCTGCCCGTTGGGAACTGCCCTACGGGCCGCGCTGCGCTGCTTGCTTCCCAGAAACCCCGGCATCTCGGATGTTGGCTCGAACCCGAAACTGCGGGGCAAACGGGTATAGATCGACCGCGGCGGCAACCGTCCCCAGGAGATCCCTTTCAGCTGCGCGCCCGGTTCTGGCTGGTGCATCCAGACTTCGCGAATGGCGAATTCGTCGCGCAGCAGCACCAACACTGCCAACATCATGACCTCGGCCCATATTTTCGCGTATTTCTGCTGCAGCGCCTGCTCGTATTCACGCGTCAAACGCAACTCACGCGACCGGGGCGCCCGGCATTGCAGTCGACGCCGGGCATGGCCGACAAAGCGCAACCAGTCGGACTGAATTTCTTCAATCAGACAATAGCCACTTGTTAAATCTATATCCAAGCGGCACCAGGCCAGAGTCGGACGGCCATGCGTGCGTACCGGGTGCCAACAGCTTTGGAACGCACCCACCGCCGCGCGCTGTTCGAATTTCCACAACAGCTCGGCGTGCTCGGTCGGGAAGCCCAACTGCACCACAATGTTATGCGCCTTGCGCGTGGTTTGTTCACCAGACCAGCGCTCAAAGCTCAGGCAGAAATCCAGCCATTCGGACTGATAGACCGCTTCTAAACCATGGAACGCCGCAGGGCTTAGCCCCTTCAGACGCACGGCGCGATCCGCATGGGCCACGGCCAGCACATCGTGCCTCCGCAAAACCCCACCGCACCGCGCGATCATGGGTTTCAGCAAAGGACGCGCCAGCAAACGGGACAGCCCCGATTGCTTTAGATCCGAAACCGACATTTCGGCCTCCATCGACTGGCACAGCAACCAGGGGCTTTGCCGGTCGGTATAATAGTAGAATGGCATCTCTTCCGGCAGAATCTGCCGGATCATCGAGATGTCTTGGCGTTTCATGACAACTCTCCAACGGGAAACAGGCCCGCCGGTCAGTTGGCGGGCAATCAGGGTTTGGGCATTGCTTTTGCGAGGCTGGGATCTGGCATTGGGCCGACTCCGGATTGTGATTGCATTAGGGGGCTGGACTTACGGCCAGGGGGTGATTCCACTCAACCCCTGGATTTTCAGGACGCAGGGACGTTGCAGCACGGCAACACTGGCGTCTGAGAAACGAGAAAAGCGCGCCGATTGGCGCGCTTTGCATTTGGATTACGGTCGCGTTAGCCGCGCAGAACGCCGCCCGTTGCCTTGGAAACCTTGGCGATGATCTTTTCAGCCACCGCTTCGATATCTTTTTCCTTCAGCGTCGCATCTGTTGGCTGCAGCCGAACGGTGATGGCCAGAGATTTCTTGCCCTCACCCAGGCTGCCGCCAATAAACTCATCAAAGACGCGCACATCCTCGATCAGCGCCTTGTCGGCACCGGCAGCGGCATTCACCAGCGTCAGTGCCTCGACGCCTTCATCGACGACAAAGGCAAAGTCACGCTCGACCGCCTGCAGATCGCGCAGCTCCAGCGCCGCGCGGGTCGCCCCGGATTTACGCGGAAGAGGCACCTCATCCGGCCAGATAGTGAAAGCCACCACCGGGCCCTTGATGTCCATCGCCTGCAACACACGCGGATGCAACTCGCCGAAAACGCCCAGTACCTTTTTCGGACCCAGACAAATTTTGCCGTGCCGACCCGGATGCCACCAGGCGTCGCCCTCGCGTAGGATCTGAACCTTGGCGGGTGCGCCGATGGCGGCCAAAACGGCCTCGGCATCTGCCTTGGCGTCGAACACATCCGCCGGGCGTGTGGCGCTATGCACATCCTTGGGGCCGTCGCGACCGACCAGCAGGCCGGTAATCTGGATTTTCTGATCGCCTGGCTCGCCGTCGTGAAAAACTGGGCCAACTTCAAACAGCGCCACATCCGCATAGCCGCGCGCCTGATTGCGGGCCGCCGCTTGCAACAGCCCCGGCAGCAGATCGGGGCGCATATGGCTCATCTCGGACGAAATCGGGTTTTCCAACTGCGTCGCTTCGTCGCCACCGCCAAACAGCGCTGCGGATGTCTGATCAATGAATGTATAGCTGACGCATTCGTTATAACCCAATGCGGCACAGGTGCGGCGCGCCATCGACTGGCGGCGCTGAGTGGCTGTCATAACCGGTTTCGGAATGCCATCAGTGACCCTCGGCAGCGGCTTGCCCTGAAGCTTGGTCAGGGAGGCAATTCGTGCGACCTCTTCCACCAGATCAGCCTCGCCCATGACATCGGGGCGCCAGCTGGGGACATGGGCCATCTCGCCTTCAAGGCGGAAACCCAGACGGGTCAGGGTCTGGCGCTGCTCGCTTTCGGGAATGACCATCCCGACCAGCGATTGCACCCGGGCCGAGTCCAACTTGTAGGACCGCGCATGGTTTGGTGCTTTGCCTGCCTCAACCACTTTAGAGACCTCGCCACCGCAGATATCCAGGATCATCTGCGTTGCATGTTCCAATCCTTCCAGCGTGTATTCCGGGTCGACGCCGCGCTCGAATCGGTACCGCGCATCCGAGTTGATTTTCAACGCCCGGCCTGTCAGTGCAATTTGCACATGATCCCAGAACGCGCTTTCGAGGAAGACGTTCACGGTATCCTCGGTACAGCCGGTTTCTTCGCCGCCCATGATCCCTGCAATGGATTCCGGGCCGTTGTCGTCCGAAATCACCATCATGCCCGGTTGCAGCGTGTATTCCTTTTCGTCCAACGCCATCAGCTTTTCGCCACCCTTGGCCCTATGTACGCGCAGGTTGCCCTGAACCTTGTCCGCATCAAAGACATGCAGCGGACGGTTCTGGTCGAAGGTCATATAGTTGGTGATATCCACCAAGGCCGAGATCGGACGCAGGCCGATCGCCTTCAACTGATCCTGCAGCCACTGCGGGCTGGGGCCGTTCTTGACACCCTTGATCAGACGCCCGGTGAAATGCGGTGCTCCGTCCAGCGTGTCATCATCAATCGTCACCTTGATCGGGCTGACGAAATCGCCCGGCACCGGCACATAGTCGCGCTCTTTCAGCGTGCCGACCCCGCGTGCCGCCAGATCGCGCGCGATCCCGGCGACGCCCAACGCATCGGGGCGGTTCGGGGTGATCGCAATCTCGATCATCGGATCGACCTTTGCGGGATCATTCTCGGCCAGCCAGTCAACGAACTGATCGCCGACCTCACCCGAGGGCAACTCGATGATGCCGTCATGCTCTTCCGACAGCTCCAGCTCGCGCTCCGAGGCCATCATGCCAAAGCTTTCGACACCGCGGATCTTGCCGACGCTGATGGTGATGTCCAGGCCCGGAATATACATGCCCGGTTTGCAGACCACGACAGTGATACCTTCGCGCGCATTGGGCGCGCCGCAGATGATCTGCAGATCACCCTCATCCGTCGCAACCGTACAGACCCGCAGCTTGTCGGCATCAGGGTGCTGTTCGGCATGGGTCACTTTTCCCAGCATAAAGCCCGCCAGTCGGTCCGCCGGATTGACGATCTCTTCGACTTCGAGCCCCAGATCGGTCAGCGTTTCGGCGATCTCATCGACCGACGCGTCAGTGTCCAGGTGATCCTTGAGCCAGGAAAGGGTGAATTTCATCGGTCGTATTCCGCATAATCTTGGGTCAGCCCGCGTGTAACGGATATTCAGACAAGGGGAAAGAGGCCGTGTGCCACATGACCACCTACTGTTCGGCAACTGTGTTGACGACGCTATCCGATCCGGCAAACACCGCCAAAATCCGCGCGATGTCTTCGCCCGTATTCGCCCCCACGTGTGGGGATCGGAACGCTTCGACAAAGGCATCGCCGGTTTTGTAGGTCTTTGTCCCCGCCGCGCCGTAATCGACAGTGATTTCCCCTTCCAGCACATAGGCCACCAGCGGAGCATTATGTCGGTGACTACCGGTCACCTGACCCGGCTGCATGGTAATGATGGCCATGGTGATCTGCGGTGTGCCGTCCGGGTATTCCAGTGGCTCTCCGATCACGGACTTGTCCGTTTGCACCAAAACATCAACAGGCGGATAGGCGTCGCGCGCCAGGGCAGAGGTTGCGGTCAGGATCGCGGCGGTCACCAGCAGGGGTTTCATCGGGCAAGGCTCCTTGGTCAGATGGCCTGCGCAGATGACCTAGGATGCAAAGGGCTGTCAAACGGGTCAGGGATAGACCGGCGCTCGTCCGGCCAGCTCATCCAACTGCCAGCCGATCCAGCCATGCGGGATGAAATGCCCGCCCGGATGCGTGTCCAACGTAACCTGCCCCTGCGCGCAATCGGTCCATTCCACACGGCTGAGGGTCAGGAAAGGCTTCACGCTCCAATCGCCACGCGGGGTTGCACCGTTGCAGTCGAACTTCGCTTTCCACAACGCCACCGGATAGGTCGTGTCCCCGCCCGGACCCACGGGGAAATCCATCACCGTGTCGTCCAGCCCATGCACATGGCGCACCTGACGCGGGGCCTGCGGGCAGTCCTCGGTCTGGCGAATGCTGCCAGCGACAGCCAGCAGGGCCGCAACGTCATCGCCGGACTGACAGACATAGCGCCACGCCATCGCGCCGCCATAGGAATAGCCCGAGACATAGATGCGATCCGGGTCGATGGGATAGCGCGCCGCGACATCCTCTAGCACCCGATCCGCAAAGGGGACGTCATCAGTGTCGGACGTCCAGAAATCCCAGCTTTTGCCGCGCCCGTTCGGGGCCACCAGCAGCACGCCGCGCAGTTTGGTGGCCCCTGCGATCCTTTCGTGGTTGACCACCACATCCCCCTGCCGCGCCCAGCCGTGGAAGTGCAGCAATACCGGCAGAGGGCTTTCGCCGTCCCAGCCGTCCGGTTCCAGCACATGGTATGAGCGGTCACCGAGCGGGCAGGCCGCGTCGCCATGGCAACCATTTGCTGCAGCTTGGAGCGGGAGAAGAAGAAACAGGCAGGTCAGAATCCGAAACATAACTCGGAGCCTACCCGCCCCGTGCACGAAGTCACGTCACAACCCCGTGGGAGGCTGAAACAAGCCGCGCTATCGCCAGACCGCGGGGTGGCGATCCTTGGGCTGTGGAGGGAAGTTTATGCTGGCCAAATCCGTGCGCTGTTCGAGCGCTGCACTGACGGAGACAAATCGCCAGCCCGTGTGGGCGGTCTGGCGATAGCGCGGCGGCCTATCGGCCTTTGCTCCGCGCCGGATTTTCAAACGAGATCTCCCGACCGTTTTAGTCTTCTCGCACTTTCCGGCGCTTAAATGGTCGCGGTTTACCTAGCCAAGTCACATCATGGTGCATGACTTCTATGAGTCTTGTCCGGCTTTCGGAAAGTGCGGCGATGGAGATCGGCTCACCGTCCGGTGCGCTGGCCGCTCCGGCAATCAAAGCCGCCGCGTTACCCATATAGAGGCCTGCACTTTTGTTTACTATGGCGGAAGCGAATATCTGAAACTCAAGAACCATCGACGATAAATCTGAGAATGAAGCCTGAATTTGCTCGTCATCTCCCAGGGTGAGTGCAGCCTCTAATCGCCCTATTTTTTCACCAAAGCGAAGATACACGTCTTCTCTACGCAAGGAGATACGTTTTGCCTCTTCCCACCATTGCTTGAGCAGATAGGAAACCGCGGCAACAGCTATGCCAAAAAACGCGACGGCTTGGTCGATGACAAAACCTGCCGAGCCTGTTTCAATCACCGAGACAAACCACCATGCAGGTTCGGCATATCCAGCGCTGCAAACCCGTAGTGCCGCAACCACCGAAGATCGCTATCAAAGAACGCCCGCAAATCCGGAATGCCGTATTTCAACATCGCCAGACGGTCGATGCCGATACCAAAGGCAAAGCCCTGATAGACCTCGGGATCAATGCCACCGGCGGCGATCACCTTGGGGTGAACCATGCCGGAGCCAAGGATCTCCATCCAGTCGTCGCCCTCGCCGATCTTCAGCTGGCCGTTATCCCAGGAACAGCGGATATCGACCTCTGCCGACGGTTCGGTAAAGGGGAAGTGCGAGGCGCGGAAACGAAGTTCGACATCGTCGACTTCGAAGAACGCCTTCACGAACTCTTCCAGAACCCATTTCAGGTTCGCCATCGAGATGTCCTTGTCGATGGCAAGACCTTCGACCTGATGGAACATCGGCGTGTGGGTCTGATCATAATCAGCGCGATAAACGCCGCCCGGACAAATGATGCGGATCGGCGCACCCTGCAGCTCCATCGAGCGGATCTGGACCGGCGAAGTATGGGTGCGCAGCACATGCGGCGGGCGCTCGTCGCCCTCGGCACGGTGCATATAAAACGTGTCCATCTCGGCCCGCGCGGGGTGGTGGCCGGGGATGTTCAGCGCGTCGAAATTGTGCCAATCGGTCTCGATCCGCGGCCCTTCAGCCACCGAGAAACCCAGTTCGGCAAAGATCGCGGTCAGCTCCTCGGTCGCCTGACTGACCGGGTGGATCGAGCCTTGGCGGCGCGCGCGGGTCGGCAGGGTAACGTCCAGCCATTCGGTCCGTAGACGTTCGTCCAGCGCGGCATCGGCAAGACCGGCTTTCTTGGCGGCCAGCGCCGAGTTGATCTCATCCTTCAGGGCGTTCAGCGCGGGGCCTGCGACCTGACGTTCCTCGGGGGTCATCTTGCCCAGCTCGCGCATCTTCAGCGCGACCTCGCCCTTTTTGCCCACGGCGGCGACGCGGATCGCCTCAAGCGCGTTCTCATCGCCCGCCTCGGCGATCTGCCCCAGATATTTTGCCTTAAGATCGTCCATGACGCCCTCTGAATTTGGTCGCCAACCTGCTATCGGCCCCGCCCCGCGAATGCAAGCGGGACGCGGTGGGTCAATAGCTGTATTCGGGATAAATTCGAGTCAGATCGCCGTTCCAGTCGCCATTGTAGTGTTCCAGCAACTCATCCGCCGGAACCTTGCCGGTATCGAGACTCTCCTTCAGCGCGTTCAGGAAATGTGTCTCATCGGGAACCAGACCACCTGCGCCGGGATAGGCCCGGGCCTTGAGACCACTTTCCGAGATCGCAACCACTTCGCGGGCAAGATCATGCATGTTGATGTCGCCAACCTGCGCCTGCAGGCCATTGACGGCCGCCTGAACGCGCAGTTCCTCGCGCGTTTCGGCATCCCAGCCCTTGACCAGATCCCAGGCCGCATCCAGCGCGCCCTGATCATAGGTCAGGCCAACCCAGAAGGCAGGCAGCGCACACAGACGCCGCCACGGGCCACCATCCGCGCCGCGCATCTCCATGAATTTCTTGATCCGCGCCTCGGGGAAGGCGGTGGTCAGGTGATCGGCCCAATCGGACAGAGTAGGTGTTTCACCCGGCAGCGCGGGCAGTTTGCCCTGCAGGAAATCGCGGAAGGACATGCCCAGCGCGTTGATATACTGGCCATCGCGATAGACAAAGTACATCGGCACATCCAACGCGTATTGCACGTAGCGCTCGAACCCAAAGCCTTCTTCGAACACAAAGGGCAACATACCGGTGCGTGCATCGTCCAGATGCCGCCAGATATGGCTGCGCCAGCTTTTCTGGCCGTTGACCTGTCCTTCGAAGAAGGGTGAATTGGCAAACAGCGCCGTCGCCACAGGCTGCAAAGCCAGCGCCACGCGCAGTTTCTGCACCATGTCGGCCTCGGACCCAAAGTCGATATTGACCTGAACCGTGCAAGTGCGCCGCATCATGGCGCGGCCCATGGAGCCTACTTTTTCCATGTAATCGTTCATCAGCCGATAACGGCCTTTGGGCATCAGAGGCATCTGCTCATGGGTCCAGATCGGAGCCGCGCCCAGACCGATAAAGCCCACGCCGATTTCATCCGCGATATCCTTAACCTCGCGCAGGTGGGTGTTCACCTCGTCGCAGGTCTCGTGGATCGTCTCCAACGGCGCGCCCGACAGCTCTAGTGCGCCGCCCGGTTCAAGGCTGACATTGGCGCCGTCTTTTTCCAGACCGATCAGGTGGCCCGCTTCGCGCACCTCGGCCCAGCCGTGCCGGTCGCGCAGCCCTTCAATCACCGCCACAATCGACCGCGTGCCTTCGAATGGCAGCGGTTTCAGTGAGTCTTTACAATAGCCGAACTTTTCATGTTCGGTTCCGATGCGCCAATCGGCTTTGGGCTTGCAGCCCGATTCCAGATATTCGGCAAGTTGCTCGTGGCGTTCGATCGGTCCGCCGCCGGACTGGGGGATGGACATGAACCGTGCTCCGATCCTGATGTGTCTGTCTTGTTGGTCAGTCGTGGTCGCAAACGACGGCGGTGTCAATGCAACCGCATATGCGCAGGGCGCATCGGCTGACGCTCCCAAATTACTACGGGATGGACGGCCCCACCGTTCAATTCCGACAACATATGTTCTGTTTTCAACCCCGGCAGCGCCGAGAACACGTCAAACAGCGCTTCGGCCCCTTCGGCATTCACAGGAATGTGAAGTGTCGGCTGGCCAGGCTGCTCCAACACCCAATGCGCCGGATTCGAGGATGGGTCCAACGCCAACCGTTCGATTTCCCGCGTCGCGACCATGCCACCGTCCAGCGGGCCAAAATAGGATATCTGGCCTTCGTCGATGGTCACAACTCCGGGGCCACCAACGCCGGTGCGAAACCTGGCGCGCTGAACCCCGATAACGGCCAATGCAAGCGACACCGCCACCAAAACCCAGCCCAACCAGCCCAGCAACCCACCCGGGCCGCTGATCCAGCTGAGGCCAACCAACAGAATGACACCGGCAACCAGCACTTCGCGCCAGCGCCACAGGGCCAGTTTCGCTTCGGGTCGGATGAAACTCATGCGGTATCCTCTGGGTTTATGAACAGGATGAGCGAGTACTGCCCCGCGGATTGAAAACCGATACCGATATAAGCACGCGCAGCGGAATCGGAAGCCGCAAACAAAACCGCGCGTTTCGCACCCGTACGGCGCGCCTCCTCCAGATGCAGCGCGACGGCCAGACGCGCATATCCACGGCCGCGCATTTCACGAGGTGTAAAGACCCCACCAATCTGCACAACTTCGTGCAAGCGCGCGTTAAAACCAGTCATGGCGACAGGCCAATCGTCGACCAGCAACACACGATGAGAATCACGTGCGGTATAGGCGTCGCAATCCAAGCCAGCCTGTTTTTGCGCTCGTGACGAATTGAATTCCATTGCTTCGATCAGGTAGTCAGACCGCCACCTTTCGACGATTTCACGATCAAACGCACCCAAAGGCACCAATTTTGCGCTTGTAGCATCCGGAATAGCAAGCTGTTCCAAATCCAGCGTGAAACCCGGTTCATCGCTGTTCAGCGTTGCCGGCCGATCCTCCCACCCCGCAAGACGCATGATCCGGCGGGCCTGTGTTGCCTCAGCCGCCATTCCAAACAAGGCACGCCCCCGGATCAGATCAATCGCAGCGGCCAGTTCTTCATCTGTGCAATCGGGACATTGCGGTAAAACCATGCCCTCATTCGTGATGGAGAACGCCGCACGGGGATCGTCGCCCAACACCCAGATATTAACGGCACGTCGGTCCGTGCCCCGCAATCCAAAATCACGCAGATTGGCCAAGGGGAACATCGACGTCTGAATGTGGCGCATTAGAAACTGGTCGATCTTCGGTACATCCGCCTCCTGCGCGAGATGCCAAATCATGACCAGTCCCCCAGCGCCTGCTGCCACATGGTCAGAGCCGCAACGGCTGCTGTATCCGCGCGCAGGATACGCGGGCCAAGACTGACGACATGGGCATAGGGTAAGGCGGTCAGCCGGGCGCGTTCACGTTGGGAAAAGCCGCCCTCGGGTCCGATAAGGATCGCCCATGGCAACCCCTTTTCATGCGCCGCCAGGCGCAGGGCCGAGCCGACCTCGGCCTCGTTACAGAACATCAGTTGACGCCCCTCGGGCCAGCTATCCAGAACTCGGTCCAGCCGCTGCAGATCGGCGACCTCGGGCACAAAGGTACCTCCGCATTGCTCGGCGGCCTCGACCGCGTGGGCTTGCAAGCGGTCCTGGCGGATACGTTCGGAATTGGTGAATTCTGTCTGCACCGGCATGATCCGCGCCGCACCCATTTCCGCCGCCTTTTCAACGATGAAATCGGTGCGTGCCTTTTTGATCGGGGCGAACAGGAACCACAGGTCGGGTGGCCGTTGCAGCGGTTTGGTCTGTTCGACACAGGTCAGTACACCGCCACGCTTTCCCGCTTCGGCCACTTCGGCCTGCCATTCTCCGTCCTGTCCGTTAAACAAGGCAACCTGCCCCCCTACAGCCAGGCGCATGACACCGAACAGGTAATGTGCCTGCTCGCGCGTCAATTCTACCGATTGCCCCGGACCCAAAGGGTGCTCTACATACAGTCTGATCTTTGCACTCATGAGACCTTACATATGCAAGGCAATGCGCCAACACCAGACGGTCAGGTCGCTGATGCGGTCAGCGGCAACTGGGTCGACACCTATGCGCCGGAATTCTCGCGCCCTTACCTGCGGCTGAGCCGGGCTGATCGGCCTATCGGCACATGGCTGCTGCTGATCCCCTGCTGGTGGGGACTGACGCTGGCCATCCTCAGCGACGGCACCCCGCGGTGGGAGGACCTCTGGATCGCCATCGGTTGTGCCATCGGTGCCTTTTTGATGCGCGGCGCGGGCTGCACATGGAATGACATTTCGGACCGCGACTTTGATGCAAAAGTGGAACGGACCCGGTCGCGCCCGATCCCTTCTGGGCAGGTCAGTGTTCGGCAGGCCGCGATCTGGATGGTGCTGCAATGCCTGCTGGCACTGTTGGTTCTGCTGAGCTTCAACCAGGCCGCCATCGCCATGGGCGTGCTGTCCCTGTTGCCCGTCGCTGTCTACCCCTTCGCCAAAAGGTTCACCTGGTGGCCACAGGTATTTCTGGGACTGGCCTTCAACTGGGGCATCCTGCTGACCTGGGCCGCGCATACTGGAACGGTCGGCGGCCCGGCTATCACTCTGTACCTGGCCGGCATCGCCTGGACGCTGTTCTACGACACGATCTATGCGCATCAGGACGCCGAGGATGACGAGCTGATCGGTATCAAATCCACCGCCCGCCTGTTCGGGACAAATACTGCGCATTGGTTAAAGTATTTCCTGGTCGCCACTGTATCCCTAATGGCGCTGGCCATTATCGACGCCATGACAGGGCAGGAGCCGATTACAGCCATGTTCGTGGCACTTGCCGGACCTTGGGCGATGGGATGGCACATGACGTGGCAACTGCGTGGGCTGGACACTGAAGACAACGCCAAATTACTGCAACTTTTCCGCGCCAATCGTGACACCGGCCTTATTCCGCTGATCTTCCTTTGCATTGCTGTGCTGCTCTGATTGCACCTCGGCGCGGGCCTCTGTAAGAGTCCTGCTCAATAACTTCAGGAGTCGTCTGCCCGCACATGCGCCTGCCCTATTTCCTAGCTGCCTCCCTGATATTCCTCGTTTCGGCCAGCCTTTCGCTTGTGGCCGCAGGATATGCGGTAACCAAAGTCGAAGAAGCGTCGGAACTCGCCGTGCGGCGTGCGCTTGACCTAAAAGGGCATGACTGGGCCGAAGTCGAATCCGATGGCCTGCGCGTTGTCCTGACCGGCACAGCCATTGACGAAGCAACGCGATTCAATGCGCTGACCGCAGCCGGGACCGAGGTTGATACCTCACGCGTTATTGACGACATGCAGGTCGCCCCCACCCGGCAACTGGCAGCACCGCGCTTTTCCGCTGAAATTTTGCGAAACGACAGCGGTATTTCGATTATTGGTCTGATACCCGCAAGCCAAGACCGCAGCGAGCTGATCGAAAGGTTGCGCCGGATGGACGGCGACACCGTTTCGGATCTGATGGAAACTGCGGATTACCCTATACCCGAAGGCTGGGACGACGCGTTGAACTATGCGCTCGAAGCGTTGACCCGCCTGCCGCGCGCCAAAATATCGGCCAGCCCCGGTTTGGTGAAAATCACCGCCATTGCAGATAGCCTGCGGGAAAAAGAACGACTGGAACAGAGCCTGACCCGCGCAGCACCTCCCAGTTTGCGAATCGGGTTGTCGATCTCGGCTCCGCGCCCCGTAATCACCCCCTTTACACTGCGCTACCTGATTGATGCCAACGGCGGCCAGTTCGATGCCTGCTCGGCCCAGAATGAAAAAGCGCGGGATGCCATCGTCGCTGCTGCCAAAGAAGCAGGCCTTGCTGGCCCGTTTAACTGTACAATCGGTTTGGGCGTGCCCTCACCCCGTTGGCCCGAAGCGGCAACGCTCAGCATTCGTGCCCTGTCCAAGATTGGTCAGGGTTCGGTCACGATTTCGGATGCGGATATCACGCTGGTGGCGGCGCAGGGAACAGAGGCTGGGGTCTTTGACCGTGTGGTGGGCGAGCTGGAAAATGCGCTGCCCGAGGTTTTCGCCTTGCACGCCGTCCTGCCCGAACCCGAAACCGACGACTCCACCGGCCCCCCCGAGTTCTCGACCACGCGCAGCCCCGAAGGGCTGGTCCAAATGCGCGGTCGTCTGAGCAATGAGACATCGCGCGACATGGCCGACAGTTTTGCCCGCGCGGCATTTGGATCGGAACAGGTTTATACCGCCACCCGCATCGCCTCCGACTTACCCGCAGACTGGCCGGTGCGTGTTCTGGCGGGGCTGGAAGCGTTGTCTCTGCTGCATAACGGCGCTCTGACTGTTACCCCTGACGACGTTTCTCTCAGCGGGGTCAGCTACGACCCGGACGCCAAAGCCCGTATCGCCGGATTGCTGTCGGAAAAGCTTGGGGATGCCAAAGGTTTCACTCTTTCGATAACTTATCAGGACCCGCCGAAACCCGCAGACAGCCTGCCCGACCCAGAGCTGTGCGAAGACCAGCTTGCTGAGGTTCAGGCCAGCAGCAAAATCGCATTCGAACCGGGATCGGCAACGGTTGCCGCGGATTCACGCGATACCGTCAATCACATCGCCGAGATTCTGCGCGAATGCGGCCCCATCCGGATTGAAATTCAGGGCCATACAGATAGTCAGGGCCGCGAAGAGATGAACCAGCAACTCAGCCAGGCGCGGGCTCAGTCGATCCTGAATGAGTTGCGCGGACGCCGCATCCCAACGTCAAGCTACTCGGCCGTGGGATATGGCGAAACGGAACCGATCGCAGACAACGATACCGAGGCTGGCCGAGAAGAAAACCGTCGCATTGAATTCCGCCTGATCCGGCCCGAGCCCATTGCCAATTCCGAGACCGGGCTTGAGGCGCTGGAGGCCGAGACAGAGACGCCAGAAGACGCCGCAGATACCGGCGCAGAGGATCAGTAAGTTGAACAGAATAGAATTCATCATTGCCACCGCCATCATCCTGTTCGCAGCCTTCTGCATGGGGTGGTTCGCCAACTGGCTGGCCCATCGTCTGTCTCGTGTTCGCCAAAGCGACGTCGCCGATCTGGATCGCATGAGCCAGGAATTGCATGAGGCCGAAGAAACCCGCGATCAGGCCATCACCTATCTGCAACAGCGCGAGGCCGAGCTAACCAATCAGCTCACCCAGACCGAGGCGGAACTGGGCGCTGCCATGGACGGGTTGCGCGCCGCGCGGCAGGAGGCCGAAGAATTACGCGGCCGGATCAACAACGCGGACTAAGAGAACTAGAGGAATCGGCAACTTGCGACACCCGCAAATACAGGGCGCCGTTGTGTGTTTCAGACACCTGCCAAACCGGGCCCGAAAATCCCCTCAGCTTGATGAAGCTTGGGCACAGCTCAATTCATGATCATGTCTCAGAGGTTGTCTCTGCCTCGTCCAGAACCTTGCGCGCGACACGAAAGCATTCCAGCGCCTGCGGCACGCCACAATAGATGCCGATCACGTGAATAATGGCCCGGATTTCTTCTTTGCTGACGCCGTTGCTGATGGCGCCGCGACAGTGGAGTTCCCATTCGTGCATCTTGCCCAGCGCGCCGATCATGGACAGGTTCATCATTGACCGGGTCTTGGCGTCAATCACATCGTCGCCCCAGCCGAAACCCCAGCACCAAGCGGTCATTGCCTCTTGAAACGGCCGGGTAAAATCGTCGGCGGCAGCCAGGTTTTTCTCAACATATTCCGCGCCCAGGGTGCTTTTGCGTTGCTCCAGCCCTCTGAGGAACAGATCTTCGTCGAAAGTCTCGGCCATTTTGGTCTCCGGTAATCGTCACAATGAAGCGGTGCGCTGAAACACTCTACGCCTCTTACAGGTACTATCAACGCTTGCACTTTACGCCGGATAAGAAAATGCGACGGATTTTCTAGCCCCTTGGCACGAGGATCATTCCACTGCCCCGCGCATCCAGTCTTGAAGCCAGGCAATTATATGTACTGACATCGCTTCACCAGCGGGCTGCGATTGTGCAAGCGGTTCAAGACGTCGCGGCGATTTAAGACACCCAAAAGTAAACGGGCCGCCGTCTTAATGAGACAGCGGCCCTTACTGACTGAATGTCGGGGTTTGGTCTCGCCCCCTCGAATACCACTTAAAAATGGACAGACTAACAAAAACTTTCGACTTCTTCGAGACCAACCCGATTTCTCAATCGGTGTGCATCCTTAATGCCTGATCTTTGAAAGCGCGACAGTGAACTAGTTCACATTAAATAAATTTTTCTTCAATTCTTCCAATCAAAGAACCCGGGGCCGGCCTTTGTCAGTAGTTTTTCGGCCATTGCGCGCGCCATTTCTGCACCATCACCAATCACGCCAGTGGCGTCTTCAGCGATAGAATCAGACCCGTCCGGGCGCAGGACTTCTCCGCGCAGGCGCAGAATGCCACCGCTGATATCAGCCAGCCCGGCAATCGGAGTCTCGCAGGACCCGTCAAGCGCGGCCAGCAAGGCGCGCTCGGCCAAAAGTCGATACCCGGTTTCGCTATGATGAATTGCCTCCAACATCCCTGCAGCACGGGGATCGTCACTGCGGCGTTCGATACCGATTGTACCTTGTGCAATAGCGGGCAGCATATCCTCGGGCGAGATAGCAGTTGCGGGAACGTCGTCCATATTCAGGCGCCGGATACCTGCCATCGCCAGAAACGTGCAATCCGCTACGCCATCGGTCAGTTTCTTCAGGCGCGTTTGCACGTTGCCTCGGAACTCGACCACATTCAGGTCAGGGCGCCGGTTCAACAGCTGAGCCCGGCGGCGCAAAGACGAGGTGCCAACCACCGCGCCATTGGGCAGGTCATGAATAGAGTTCAGGCTGGGCGAAATAAAAGCGTCGCGCACATCTTCGCGCGGCAGGAACGTGTCCAACACAAGACCCGCGGGCTGTTCGACCGGCATGTCCTTGGTCGAATGCACAGCGATGTCGATATCACCTCGCAGCATCGCTTCTTCGATTTCCTTGGTGAACAGGCCTTTGTTGCCGATCTCTTTCAGCGGGCGGTCCGCGTCGATCATCGCGCGATTGTCGCCGGTGGTCTTGATCACCACGATTTCGAATGCATCTTCGGGCAGATCAAAGGCTGTGCCTAACCGCTGCCGGGTTTCATAGGCTTGCGCCAGCGCCAGGGGCGAACCACGGGTGCCGATTTTCAGCGGTGAGGCGGGTGAAGGCAGGGTCAATGTCATGGACACAGCTTTAGTCGCGTCACATTGCCCTGACAATGGGGGCAGAGCTTGACAAATTGCCGCCGAAGGAAGACCCGTTGCCACAAACCAGACGATTGGGGGCACAGATGGCCGAAACAAAGAAACTGCTGCGGGCATTGGCAGGACAGGTGCAGGATGTGCCTCCGATCTGGATGATGCGCCAGGCCGGGCGGTATCTGCCAGAATATCGTGCAACGCGCGCGCAGGCCGGGGATTTCCTGTCGCTGTGCTACAATCCCGAGCTTGCGGCCGAGGTCACATTGCAGCCGATCCGTCGCTATGGGTTCGATGCAGCTATCCTGTTTGCGGATATCCTGCTGGTACCACAGGCGCTGGGTGCGGACCTTTGGTTTGTCACCGGTGAAGGCCCACGTTTGTCGACTATCACGCAGCAATCCGAGTTTGATGCGCTGAAATCGGTCGAGGATATCCACGAAACACTCTCGCCAGTCTATGAGACTGTGCGCATCCTGTCACAGGAGTTGCCGTCCGAGACAACCTTGATCGGTTTTGCTGGCGCGCCGTGGACAGTGGCGACCTACATGATCGCCGGACGCGGCACCCCGGATCAAGGCCCCGCCCATGCGCTGCGCGAGGGGAATACTGCGCTGTTCGAAGCGCTGCTGGACCGGATCACGCTGGCCACGATCGAATATCTTTCAGCCCAGATCGAGGCCGGCGCCGAGGTAGTCAAGATATTCGACAGCTGGGCCGGATCGCTGAAGGGTGAGGCGTTCCGCAAATATGCGGTCGAGCCGTGCCGCGTAATCACCCAGGCCATCAAGGAACGTCACCCCGGCATCCCGGTGATCGGATTCCCGCGAGAGGCCGGAGATGGCTATATCGGGTTCGCCAAAACCACGGGGGTTGATTGCGTCGCGCTGGACAATTCGGTCTCGCCGGAATGGGGCGCCGAGCATGTCCAGGTGGATGGTTGCGTACAGGGCAATCTGGCGTCGTCGCATATGGTGACCGGCGGTCAAGCGCTGGTGGACGAGACCCGGCGGATTGTCGATGCATTCTCCAAAGGGCCGCATATCTTCAATCTGGGTCATGGCATCACGCCCGATGCCGATCCCGACAATGTTCAGCGTATGATCGACGCAGTGCGCAACCGCTAGGCTTTGGGTCGGGCGTCCAGCTCGGCCAGTATGTCTTGTGTATGATCTCCGCGGCGCGGGCTGGGTCTGAGCTTCCACTCCCGCTCGGAAAACCGCGGCGCGGCGGCGGCCTGTAGCATACCGTCGGGGGCAAGCCAGGTCTGGCGTGCAGTGTTCATGGCATGGTTCTGCGCCTCGGACGGGTTGAGCACCGGTGCAACACAGGCGTCACTTGCTGCAAACAGCGCCGCCCAATGATCACGTGGTTTGCCAGCAAAGATTTCAGCCAGTCGCCGGGTCAGCGCGGACCAGGTGGAAGCATCATATTGCTGCCGAAATTCGGGATCGCCAGACAGGTCCAATATCTGCAGGAACTCGGCATAGAATTTCGGCTCCAGGCACTGCACCGCCACAAATCCACCATCAGAGCAGGCATAGGTTCGGCTCCAATGGGGACCGTCCAGAAGGCTGTGTCCGCGAGTATCTGACAGGTTTCCGGTTTGGCGCAGGCTCATCAGCAGGTTCATCATATGGGCCGAGCCATCATAGATGGCGGCGTCCACGACCGAGCCCTTTCCTGTGCGTGCCGCATTCAGCAATCCGGCCAGAATGCCCGCGACCAGATACATGGCACCGCCACCGATATCACCCACCAAAGTGGCCGGGGTTTGCGGCGGTTGGTCCGGTTGCGACGCGTACCAGAGCGCCCCGGACAGGGCGATGTAGTTCAGATCGTGCCCGGCATTCTTGGACAAGGAGCTGTTCTGTCCCCAACCCGTCATACGGCCATAAATCAGCTTTGGGTTCAGATCGCGACAGATATCAGGGCCAAGGCCCAGCTTTTCCATCACACCGGGTCGAAACCCTTCGATCAGTGCATCAGCCGTGGCGATCAGGCGCCGGGCCACATCCAGATCGGCCGGGTCTTTGAGGTTCAGGCTGATCGAGCGCTTACCCCGATCCAGAATTGACTGTTCGGGCATGCCCGGAGTCGCGGCCTGACCCTTGCGGTGGATGGTGATCACATCTGCACCAAGATCGGCCAACAGCATGGCGGCAAAGGGACCGGGGCCCAAGCCCTCGATTTCGATGATCCGAATTCCACTTAACATACCAGTCCTCCTGCCCGCGCAGGGTTTCGGGGCCAGCCAGGAAATGCAAGCCCGGACTGGAAAGGCCAATTGGAAAGCTGAGCAAAATGTGTGAATTGGGCCTGTTCTGTGGCTAACTCGCAGGGTAGTGTCGCCGCCAGAACGGGGGAGGCGCATGACAACAATTCTGTCCATCAGGGATTTGCGAAAGTCCTATGCCGGAGGTTTTGAGGCGCTAAAGGGCGTGTCTCTGGACATCGAGCAGGGAGAAATCCTGGCTCTTCTGGGTCCCAACGGTGCAGGCAAGACCACGCTGATTTCGACGGTGTGTGGAATAACGACGCCAACCTCAGGAAACGTGACCGTCGGCGGCCACGATATCCAGACTGATTTTCGCGCAGCCCGCCGGATGATCGGTTTGGTTCCGCAGGAAATCGCGCTCGAACCCTTTGAAAAGGTCTGGAACACTGTGCGATTGTCGCGCGGGCTGTTCGGGCTTGGGCAGAACAACGCACGTATCGAAGAAATTCTGCGAAAATTGTCTTTGTGGGAAAAACGCAAAAACGCAATCAAAGAACTATCGGGCGGTATGAAACGTCGGGTTCTGATCGCAAAAGCGCTGGCACACGAGCCACGTGTTCTGTTTCTGGACGAGCCGACCGCAGGTGTTGATGTCGAACTGCGCAAAGACATGTGGGAAATCGTGGCCGAGTTGAAGCAGGCCGGTGTCACCATCATTCTAACCACCCACTATATCGAAGAGGCCGAGGCCATTGCCGACCGTGTCGGTGTCATCGACAAGGGTGAACTGCTACTGGTTCAGGACAAGGACACTTTGATGGCGCAGATGGGAAAGAAGCAGATCGAAGTCATGCTGACCCAGCCCATTCAAACCGTCCCCGACAGTCTGGCCGCACACAATCTCAAACTGAATGGCAAGGGTGACGCGCTGGTTTATACCTACGACACAAATGCCGACCGCACTGGCATCACCACCCTGTTGAACGATGTGGCCGAGGCCGGACTGATTTTACGCGATGTACAAACGCGTCAGTCCAGCCTTGAAGAGATCTTTGTCAATATGGTGTCGGGAGAAGCCACATGAACTGGTCCGCCATTACTGCAATCTACCGGTTCGAAATGGCCCGGTTCTTCCGCACCCTTGCGCAAAGCTTCATATCTCCGGTCCTGTCGACATCGCTGTATTTCGTTGTCTTTGGCACGGCGATTGGCAGCCGGATACAAGAGGTCGAAGGCGTATCCTATGGCGCGTTCATCGTTCCGGGGCTGGTCATGTTATCTGTTGTGACGCTGTCGATCTCAAACGCCTCTTTCGGGATCTATTTCCCAAAGTTTCTGGGAACGATATATGAGCTTCTTTCGGCGCCGGTGAATTTCATCGAGATCGTCATCGGCTATGTCGGAGCGGCGGCGACAAAGTCGCTGTTTGTGGGTGTCGTGATCCTTGTGACCTCTGCATTCTTTGTGGATTTGCGTATTGAACACCCGCTTGCCATGGCGACATTTCTAGTCCTGACCTGCCTCAGCTTTTCCTTGCTGGGCTTCATCATCGGCATCTGGGCCAGCAATTTCGAGCAGATGTCTTTGGTTCCGCAACTCGTGGTGACACCGCTGATCTTTCTGGGCGGTACCTTTTATTCGATTTCGATGCTGCCCCCGCTGTGGCAGACCATCACCCTGTTCAACCCGGTCGTCTATCTGATCTCGGGCTTTCGCTGGTCGTTTTACGGCCTGGCCGATGTGCCGATCATGTTCAGCCTTTTGGCCATACTGGCGTTTACCGGCGTGTGTCTGGGCATCATCGGATGGATCTTCAAAACTGGCTGGCGCATCCGGAGTTAGGCCATGGACGGCGTTGCATTTTTGCCCATCACCTTCAGTAAATACGTTCACGCGACCGATAACGGTCAGCCGCTCCCTTGTTTACCGCGTGGGCGCACTCTACATCGGCACCCATGAAGGTCAGCCTGCCGTTTCTCAAAAAACAGCCAACCGTTTCGGTCGTGCGCTTGTCGGGTGCAATCGGCATGTCCGGGCGCGGGTCGATGTCTGACACAACTCTGGCACCGGTTCTCGAAAAAGCATTTCGCAAAGGCAAACCTGCCGCCGTCGCGCTTGAGGTCAACTCGCCCGGCGGATCCCCGGTCCAAAGTTCATTGATCGGTGCGCGCATTCAGCGTCTGTCGAAAGAACTGGATGTTCCCGTCTTCGCATTTGTCGAGGATGTGGCAGCTTCGGGTGGCTATTGGTTGGCAGCGGCAGCTGATGAGATTTACGCCGATGACAGTTCGGTACTGGGTTCGATTGGCGTGATCTCTTCGGGGTTCGGCGCACATCTTTTCCTTGAGAGGCAGGGTTTCGAACGGCGAGTGCACACGGCGGGTCATTCGAAATCCATGTTGGATCCCTTTGCCCCGGAAAAACCCGAAGATGTCGCAAGGCTTGAAGGCCTGCTACGCGATATTCACGAAAACTTCACTGCTCATGTCAAAGCACGACGCGGGGCAAAGCTTGAAACGGGTGCTGATCTGTTCACTGGCGAAGTCTGGCTGGCACGCCGCGCGCATGAACTTGGCCTGATCGACGGCATCGCTCATCTCAAACCCAAAATGCAGGACCGGTTTGGCGATAAAGTAAAATTCCGCCGTTACGGGCTGCGCAAGCCATTCTGGTCACGGTTCGGCGCCTCCTTGGCACAGGACGCGGTTGCCGGACTTGAGGAGCGTGCCGCATACGCACGTTTCGGTTTGTAGCGTGATTATCAAGATCGTGACCCTCTTTTTGATTGCCATGGGCGTCCTGGCAATGTTCGGCAAACTGCGGTTCCCGGGGCAGAAAAAACTGCAATCCGCAAGATGCCCGCGCTGTCATCGGTTCAGGATCGGTAAAGGTCCCTGTGCCTGCGAAAAAGGAGGCCGCGCATGACGGCATGGCTGTTATCCGGTCTCGGTTTGTTGATCCTGTTGCTGGCGGGGGATGCGCTGGTACGCGGTGCCGTGAACCTCAGCCTGCGGATTGGAGTACCGGCGTTGATCGTTAGTTTGACGATCGTGGCATTCGGCACCTCGGCGCCAGAACTTCTGATTGCAATCAGTGCAATTAAGGAAAACGCACCGGGCATCGCCCTGGGTAACGTTGTGGGGTCGAACACGGCCAATATCCTGCTGGTGCTGGGCCTGCCTGCGCTGCTTGCCACGCTGCACACCAGCGAATGTGACAGCCGCAAGAACTATGTGTTCATGTTGCTGGCAACCGTTCTGTTCATCGGCCTTGCCTTCTGCGGCGTGTTCAACCTGTTCAGCGGCGCGATTTTGCTGGCTGCTCTCAGCTTTGTTCTATGGACCGCCTTCCGAGAAGCCCATGCCCATCGCAAGGCCTGCGGCAAAGCTTGCGCCGAGGATGACGATTTTGATGGCCTGGAAGAAGCCGATCCAGACATGCCTTATTGGAAGATTTCAGTCTACCTGGTGCTCGGACTGATAGGCCTGCCGATGGGCGCACATCTTCTGGTCGACAACGCTACAATCATTGCCCGCACTTACGGCGTCAGCGAGACTGTAATCGGACTGACACTTATAGCGGTGGGAACTTCCCTGCCGGAACTGGCGACCACGGTTATGGCTGCACTGCGCCGACAAGCCGATGTCGCATTGGGCAATGTTATCGGGTCCAACATGTTCAATCTGTTGGCCATCGTCGGCATTGCAACCCTGTTTGGGCGCATTCCTGTTGATCCAGAATTCCTGCGATTTGATCTTTGGGTCATGCTGGGCGCATCACTCCTTTTGGTCCCCTTTGTATTTTTCAAACGGGATATCACCCGCGGATGGGGAATTCTGTTGACAAGCCTTTACGCGGTTTACGTTATTTCCTTGTTGGTGTGACACAAAGAGAGGCCGCATGACCCGAGCCCTAGTTACCGGTGCCGGAATTCGCCTTGGTAGGGCAATGGCCCTTTATCTGGCCGGGCGTGGCTACGACGTGGCGGTCCATTACGCCTCCTCTGGACAAGAGGCATCTAAGGTTGTCGCTGAAATCAGGGCCCTGGGCCGCAGTGCGGTAGCTTTGCAGGCCGACCTGTTAGAAGAAGCAAGCGTGGCTGCCCTGCTGCCACGCGCATCCGAGGCACTGGGCGGACCCATTACCTGCCTGGTCAACAACGCTTCGATATTTGAATACGACAACATCCACACGGCCACCCGGCAAAGCTGGGACCGCCACATGAACAGCAACCTGCGGGCGCCATTCGTTTTGACTCAGGCGATGGCTGAACAGGGTCTGGAACCTGAAACCGATAATGCAGGAGAGCCGCTGGCAACGGGCCTGATTGTAAATATGGTCGACATGCGAGTCCGCAAACTGACGCCCGAATTCATGTCCTACACCGTCGCCAAAATGGGGCTATGGGCGTTGACCCGTACTGCAGCTCAGGCGCTAACCCCGGCGATCCGCGTCAATGCCATCGGACCGGGACCGACGATGCAGGGTCACAGGCAATCCGAAGATCACTTCAAAGCACAGCGCGCCAACACCATTCTGGAACGTGGGTCAAACCCCTCTGACATCACCGCTGCACTTGGGTATTTCCTGGATGCTCATGCGGTCACCGGCCAGATCCTCTGCGTGGATGGCGGACAGCATTTGGGATGGCAGACACCGGATGTTCTGGGCGTGGAATAACGTTTGGTGCCGGAAGTTTTGCACCGCTCTCATTTCTGTTATCAATCCGTTACAAAAATGTCTTTTTTTTCATACACTTGCCATGTGTAGAAATTTTTACTGTTTAAATTCAATAGATTACATATGTGCCTATTTTTTAAGCAAATCAAGGAATCCTTAATGAAACAAGGGAAAATTCAAGCCCCACAAAAGTTATCTGCACAGTTATCCACAGAATACGTGGATTTGTTTTCCCTTGATCTGAAGCGCTCAAGATTGCAGCCATGGTCAAAGAATCACATATTTTGGCCATGACCTCTCAAGACGACACCAACAGCTCTCAGAATGACGCCCATTCGACGGCCCAGTCGACAGGATACGCCTGCATCCAGCGATATGCGAAAACGCTCGACAGTTCACCTGGCGTGTACAGGATGCTGGATGCGGACAGCCGGGTTCTTTACGTCGGCAAGGCGCGCAATCTGAAGGCACGGGTGTCGAACTATACAAGACCGGGACACTCTGGCCGGATCGAGCGGATGATTGCGGCCACGGCCTCGATGATGTTCCTGACGACCCGGACCGAGACCGAGGCGCTGCTGCTTGAACAGAACCTGATCAAGCAGCTCAAACCGAAATACAACGTGCTGCTGCGCGACGACAAAAGCTTTCCCAATATTCTGGTGGCAAAGGACCATGTCTTTCCACAGATCAAAAAGCATCGGGGAGCAAAAAAGGAAAAGGGTGCGTATTTCGGCCCCTTCGCCAGCGCGGGTGCCGTGAACCGAACCCTGAACCAGCTGCAAAAGGCCTTCCTGCTGCGCAACTGTTCTGACTCGATGTTCGAAAGCCGCACCCGTCCCTGCCTGCTCTATCA
This sequence comes from Ruegeria sp. CDSB114, assembly GCF_059611025.1. Classification (NCBI taxonomy): domain Bacteria; kingdom Pseudomonadati; phylum Pseudomonadota; class Alphaproteobacteria; order Rhodobacterales; family Roseobacteraceae; genus Ruegeria; species Ruegeria sp. CDSB114. Next base: position 46,605 of record NZ_JBXWOT010000002.1, on the reverse strand, counting down.
GATCAAGCGGTGTTCTGGGCCTTGTGTCGGGTTGATCTCGGATCAGGATTACCGTGAAAGCGTCAAGGATGCGGAACGATTCCTGTCAGGCCGGTCGACCAAAGTGCAAGAGGAGCTGGCCGAACAGATGATGGCCGCGTCTGAGGCGATGGAGTTTGAACGCGCCGCTGGCCTACGCGATCGCATCCGGGCGCTGACGCAGGTGCAGACCTCGCAAGGCATTAACCCGCGCGGTGTGGCCGAGGCGGATGTGATCGGCCTGTATATGGACAGTGGGCAGGCTTGCGTTCAGGTGTTCTTCATCCGCGCCAACCAGAACTGGGGCAACAAGGACTTCTATCCCCGCGTCGGGGCAGATGTGTCAGCCGCCGAGGTGATGGAGGCGTTTCTGGGTCAGTTCTACGACAACAAGGAACCACCCCGTCAGTTGATCCTGTCAGATGCCATTGAAAACGCCGATCTGATGCAAGAGGCGCTGACCGAAAAAGCCGGTCGCAAGGTAGAAATCCTTGTGCCCCAGCGTGGTGAGAAACAAGAACTTGTCGCAGGGGCCATACGCAACGCGCGTGAATCCCTGGCCCGGCGGATGTCGGAAAGTGCCACCCAGGCCAAACTATTGCGCGGGATCGCCGAGGCATTTGATCTGGATGCCCCGCCAAACCGGATCGAAGTCTACGACAACTCCCATATTCAAGGAACAAATGCCGTGGGCGGCATGATCGTGGCCGGCCCCGAAGGTTTCATGAAAAATGCCTATCGCAAGTTCAACATTCGTGGAGATGACCTGACCCCCGGTGACGACTTTGGCATGATGAAAGAGGTGCTGACCCGCCGCTTTACCCGCCTGCAAAAAGAAGATCCCGACCGTGACAAGGGAATGTGGCCCGATCTGCTGCTGATTGACGGTGGCGCCGGGCAAGTGAGTGCCGTCCATGAGATTATGGCGCAGCACGGGGTTGAGGAGATCCCCATGATAGGTGTCGCCAAAGGCGTTGACCGCGACCATGGTAAGGAAGAATTTCACCGCACTGGCCAAAGGCCCTTTGCGCTGAAACGCAACGACCCGGTGCTCTATTTCATTCAGCGCCTAAGAGACGAGGCCCACCGGTTTGCCATCGGCACCCATCGAGCCAAGCGTGCCAAGGCCGTGGGGGCCACACCGCTGGATGAAATCCCCGGCGTGGGGGCCGCGCGCAAACGTGCCCTGTTGGCTCATTTCGGCAGCGCCAAGGCAGTTGGCCGGGCCAACCTGGCCGATCTGAAAGCGGTCGAGGGGATTTCGGCCGGCTTGGCGCAAAAGGTCTATGATTTCTTCCACGACAAGGGCTAGGCCCGCCGCCCGCGCCACAGGATGTACAGCCCCGAGGCCACAATCAACGCGCTGCCGATCCACATGGTCTGGTCTAGTTGCTCGCCGAACAGGAACACGCCCAGACCGATACCGAACAGCAGACGCGTATAGCGGAACGGCGTCACGGCCGAGACCTCTCCGATCCGCATCGCCTTCATAAGCGAGGCATAGGCCATCACACCCATAAGCACCGCACCGGTCAGAAACAGACCGTTGTACAGATCGAGCGGGACGATTGGCACGTCCTCCCACAGGCGATAGGCCAAACCGGCAACGATGATGCTGAGGAAGCCGTAAAAGCCCAAAACCTCGGTCCCCAGTGTCGCCGGGGCTGCGCGGCTGGCCAGATCGCGACCGGCAAAGCCCAACATGCCCAGCACCGCCAGAATGGACAGCGCCGAAAAGCTGTCTCCGGTCGGTTGCAGGATGACTACAACGCCAATCAGACCGATCAGAATCGCGCTCCACCGTCGCCAGCCAACTGTTTCGCCAAAGATCAGCGCAGCGCCAGCGACCACGACCAACGGAGTGGCCTGCAAAATCACAGTAGCTGAGGACAAAGGCGTCAGCACAATGGCTAAGACATAGAATAACCGTCCGAATACCTCGAAGAGCACGCGCACTTTCATCGGGCGCGACAGGACATCCGGCTGAAACAGTTGCGTGCCGCGCGCCAGTGCAACCGCCGCAAAGACCAGCGCCCCACCCACCCCGAACAGAACCATCACCTGCCAGATCGGTACGGCACCCGAAGCCGCTTTCAACAGCGCGTCTTCCAGCGCAAACCCCGCCATTGCGGCGATCATCCACAGGCTGCCGGTCAGATTTGACCGGGCATCGGTTTGTATATGATCTGTCATGATGTGCCTTCTGTCCCGGATACGTGCGGTGAACCTGACCGCAAAAAGAACAAACTCCAAGGGGCATGGACGCACCACGCCCTGCCTGCGGCGCTTTGACCAAGTTCATGGGACAAGTACGGTTTTTTGACTGTCTATCTTTTCTGTTGGATTTTAGCGATGTAGGGTCCGCTGCATGAAGTGGAACCTGCCCAATATTCTGACCGTCCTGCGTCTGCTGGCAGCCCCGGGGCTGGCCGTGATGTTCTTGTATTTCACCCGGCCCTATGCCGACTGGTTCGCGTTGATCCTGTTTCTGACAGCCGCCTTAACCGACTGGTTCGATGGCTATCTGGCACGAGCGTGGAAGCAGGAAACAAAAATTGGCGCCATGCTGGACCCGATTGCCGATAAGGCGATGGTGGTGATCGCGCTGATGATCTTGGTCGGGTATTCGGCCGAACACTGGACGCCGTGGCTGGTCCTGCCTGCCACTGTGATCCTGTTCCGAGAGGTCTTTGTGTCAGGCCTGCGCGAATATCTGGGTGATACGGCTGGGACGCTGAAAGTTACCAAACTTGCCAAATGGAAAACCACGGCCCAGATGGTGGCGATAGCCGTCTTGTTTTCACAGGGCATCTTCGAGCATTACTTTGTGATGGCCAGCTTCGGCATGGACCCAACGCTGATCGACCAGATTCTGACCGGGCAGGAAGACGACCTGAACGGCCTGCGCTGGCATCTTGAAGGGATGTTCTGGTCCAGTCGGATCGGCCTGTGGCTGCTGTGGATCGCAGCAGCGCTGACATTGATCACCGGCTATGACTACCTACGTAAAGCCATGCCACACCTGAAGGAGAACTAAGGGATGGATGTGCTGTATTTCGCATGGGTCCGCGAACGGATTGGCCTGCCGAAAGAACGGGTTGAAACCGAGGCCGCCACCGTATCCGATCTGGTCGCAGAACTTAGCGCGCGCGAGGATCGCTATGCAGCGGCCTTTGCGGATCTGTCGGCCTTACGTGTTGCACTGGATCAGGAATTGTCGGATTTTGACGCCCCGTTGGCGGGCGTTCGTGAGGTTGCCTTTTTCCCACCAATGACAGGTGGCTGAGGTCATGCGCATCGTGGTGCAGGAAGACCCGTTTGACCTAGGTACCGAGGCAAATGACTTTGCGGCGGGCGATGCTGCAAATGGCGCAATCGTGACCTTTACCGGTGTTGTGCGTGATCTGGCCACGGGCGATTTGGACGTGATGGAGATTGAGCATTATCCGGGCATGACGGAACGGGCCTTGACCCAGATTGCGCAAGAAGCAATGGACCGCTGGTCGCTGGGCAATGTGCTGGTGATCCATCGGCATGGCAGGCTCGCTCCGGGGGATCGGATCATGATGGTGGCCACTGCCGCACCGCATCGCAAGGATGCATTCGAGGCGGCCGAATATCTGATGGACTACCTAAAATCCCGCGCCCCCTTCTGGAAGAAAGAAATCACCACCGCTGGTGCGGAGTGGGTTTCGGCCAAGGACGAAGACGAAGATGCACTGACCCGGTGGTAAACACGGGTCCCTGCATATAAGCCTTTGCACCATGCTGTTCGTATCCGGTGCTCACATGCTTATCATCGTGTGCTACAGGATCCGCCAAAACTATGCTGGATAAATGTGTTGGTTTCAGGCAGCCGCTCAGCTTCGGTCAACGCTAGAACCGTAAGCAAAACATCCCGCATGTGGACATAGATTTAGGTACCAACTTCGTCCGTCGAAGTCGCAATAGAAGTGACTATCGACAGGAAAGCGGTAATCAGCGCTGTCAGAATGCCGGTTCCGAATAGATAGTCGTTGAACGGATTTTTGACATCGTAGAAGCCCCTAAAGGTTAGAGTTTCCCATTCGATTTCGACCCTAAGTACAGACGGAAGATGCCGACTGGAACTTGACGGCATATCACCTCAGCTGCGTGGACCCAGCAAGCACCAAAACCAGCTTATTTTGAAGTTCTGGATTACCTGACGTTGCACAAGGCCCTTATCCGGAAACAGGGAATCGTGTTCACGGGATCGATGCGCATGTCCTAGCCTGAATAAAGAAGCACGTTCTCGGGGCTCTTTGGCGCACCCGGCAAAGCACCGGCCAATAAATTCGGTCACTTTTCGGAGGGGTCACTTTCTGCATAGTCTCGCAGTACTTGAATGTCCGAGAGCAGGGCATGTGTCCGGTCAATTTTAACGCCAAACGGCTTTAGCCGGGAAAAGGCGCGGCTCAGGCTTTCGGGCTTCATGCCCAGGCGCCCGGCAATCAACATCTTGTCATAGGGCAGCTCGACAATGCAGTCCCCCATCTCGGCTTCGCAGAGAGTCAGAAGAAATTCTGCCACCCGCTGTGCGCCGGTCTGGGCCTTAAGCTGCTCAAGCTGGGCGACCAGAGAATGCAGATGGGTAAAGGTAGCTGCCAGAATTGACACCCCAATTTCCGGGTCCTCTCGCATAAGGGACAAAAGGACCGGACTTGGAATGTGCATGATCTCACAGGCCGAAACTGCCTCGGCTGAAACCGGATAGGGAACGTTACGCAAGGCGACCGCTTCGCCAAAGCTTTCGCCGCGGGTGAAAACGCTGACAACTGCTTCGGCACCGGTAGGGGACATGCGAAACAGCTTTACCCAGCCCGACAGAACCACATGAATGGCCTGGGCTTTTTCTTCCTGTAGAAAAATCGTCTCTCCGCGATCATATTTCCGCCAGATCGCGTGGCTTAACAGCGTGTCGATATGATGCTCGGGAAAGCTCTTGAGCAATAGTGACTGCTTGGCGATCGCTTTTAGTGCCTCATGCGCCACGAAGCTTTCCCCTCTTTTCTAGTTGCGTACCCGATCAGTACGTCCGTCCTCTTAAGGCTATGCCAAACCTTCGGCTTCCAAGCCAGCCTTTCCTTTCTGCGGCTTGACATTTGTCATGTTGCGTAGCGGGTCCGGCACATAGTCTTGCTGGAAAGCCAGTATTCCCAGGAGTGTTCGAGATGGACTACGAGCGTTTTTTCAGCGAAAGCCTTGAGCATCTGCGCGACGAAGGCAACTACCGCATCTTCATTGATCTACAGCGCCGCTGTGGCGCGTTCCCGAATGCACGCCAGACGGACGGCGCTTTACAGCGCGACGTACGAATTTGGTGTTCCAACGACTATCTGGGAATGGGCCAGCATCCTGACGTAGTCGGGGCAATGCACGATGCACTCGACCGTTGCGGCGCGGGCGCAGGGGGCACACGCAATATCTCGGGCACGACACATGACCACGTTTTGCTGGAACAGGAACTGGCCGACCTCCACGGGAAAGAAGCCGCCCTTCTGTTCACCTCGGGCTATGTGTCGAACTGGGCGGCACTTGGGACGCTGGCTGCGAAGATCCCAGGTCTGATCGTATTCTCGGACGCTTTGAACCATGCCTCCATGATTGAAGGCATCCGCCATTCGCGGGCACAAAAAGTGATCTGGAAGCACAATGATCTGGCGGACCTCGAGGCAAAGCTGGCCGCAGCCGATCCAGATGCGCCCAAGATGATCGCCTTCGAATCTGTCTATTCGATGGATGGGGATATCGCTCCGATCAAAGAGATTTGCGACCTGGCAGATAGATATGGTGCGATGACCTATCTGGACGAGGTCCACGCCGTTGGCCTTTATGGCTCGCGCGGTGGTGGCATCGCCGAACGCGAAGGGTTGATGGATCGTCTGACCGTCATAGAAGGGACGCTGGGAAAGGCCTTCGGCGTGGTTGGCGGTTACATCGCGGCATCCGCTGCCTTGTGTGACTTTGTCCGCAGCTTTGCCAGCGGGTTCATATTTACCACCGCCCTCCCACCCGCAATAGCAGCAGGCGCTGCCGCCTCGATCCGACACCTCAAGCAATCCAATACCGAGCGCGATCTGCAGAAAACCCGCGTTGCGCAGGTGCGCGCCAAACTGGACGCCGAAGGCATCCCGCATTTGCCCAATCCCAGCCACATCATCCCGGTGATGGTAGGTGACCCGGTGAAATGCAAATTCATCTCGGATACGCTGCTGGAAGAATTCGGGATCTATATTCAGCCGATCAACTATCCGACCGTTCCCAAAGGCACCGAACGCCTGAGAATTACCCCCTCTCCGGTTCATACGAACGAAGATATCGACCATCTGGTCGGTGCCTTATCGGCCCTGTGGCAACGGTGTCAGATCGCGCGAATGCCGATGGCCGCACAATAACTGAGGCGTCCCTGCGCTTGGAGAACTGCCGCCCCACGGGGGCGGCTTTTTTCATGTCAAAACAGTGAGAGGCCGAAGATCACCATCGCAAATCCGGTTAGTACCATGGTGAAACCGCTCAGCCAGGCCGGGCTGTGCGTCAGGTCCAGATATCGTGCAAGGATAATGCGGGCTTTGGTCAGGGCCAGGATCAAAATGCCTGCGCTCAACACCGGTGAGGACAGGGGGAGTATCGTCAGCAGGGCCGAAGCGGTGCTCAGAACCAACAGGCTGAGCCATGCGCGGGTGAGCGGGTTTGGAAGCATCCAGCGGGAGCTTTTTGGATCCGATGAGGATTGGGTCATGTCCGTCATCCCAACAGGTAGATCCCGGGGAACAGCATGATCCAGACGAGATCGACCATGTGCCAAAACTGGGCGCCGGCCTCGATGTTGCGGGGATTGTCCCTCCAGGCGACCAGCAGCAGGATAACAACCCCAGCCAACACATGTGCCGCGTGGAAGCCGGTGAGCAGATAGTAGAATAGGAAGAACGGATGGGTCTCGTAGGTAATTCCTTGTGCAGCCTTGTCCGCGTATTCCACACCTTTGATAATCAGGAATACAACGCCCAGCGCGGCAGCTGCGATTAACGCCAGGCGGGCAGCAGTCCGACGCGCAATCTGCCGCCAATGCAAGGCTTGCGCGGCCAGATAGCCAGAGGTGACCAGAACCGCAGTGTTCAGCGCGGCTCCGGTGCGGTGCAGATGCGATTGCGCCTCGGCAAAGCCCGCCGGATCGGTCAGGCGCACGCCCATGAAAGCGATCAGGCCCGCACCAAAGACCAGCAGTTCCGAAATGATCAGAACCCACATCAGTAATTCGCCGGGCAACTCGTCGATAAGGGACGCGTCGCTCATGCGCCGACCAGTTGGCGGTAGATTTGCGGCAGCGCCATAGTCAGGCGATGCGGGTCCGGGATGACGGCAAAGCCGCCCTGCCCGAACATCCGCGGGAACCAGCTTTTACCTGTCTTGTCGATGGTGACGCCAAAGACCGATTGCCCGGCTCGGCGCGCCTCGCGCACGGCCATGTGGGTGTCTTCGATTCCGTGGCGGCCTTCGTAGTGGTCAAGATCATTGGGTTTGCCATCGGTGATCACCAGTAACAACCGGCGCTTACGCGTTTGGGTGGCCAGATCGGCCGAGCAATGGCGGATCGCGGCACCCAGCCTTGTATAGTGCCCCGGGCGTAACGATGCGATGCGCTGTTCAACCTGGCTGCCCATCACCTCATCAAACCGTTTGCAGCGTTGCACATAGACCCGCTGTCGTTTCAGTGAACTGAAGGCGTGAATGGCGAAATCGTCACCACAGGCGTTCAGGCCCCAGGCCAGCGCTGCCAGCGCCTCGCGTTCGATGTCGATCACGGCGCGGCCAGTCACGGCACTTTCGGTCGAGCGGCTGACATCCAGCAGGATGGATACCGCCAGATCGCGTGCCTCGGGGCGGGATTGTTGCCAGATGCGTTCGGTACCTTCACCGTTTGCACAGCGGTCAACCTGCGCCCGAACGGCGGCTTCTATGTCCAGTTGATCGCCGTCCAGATGGCCTCGGGTCATCACGCGGCCCGGGCGCAGCGCTTCGAACTGGCGTTTGACGGCGCGGATACGGCGGGCGGTGGCGGGGTCTTTTCCAAACTCGGCGGCATCCTCACGAATATCGGCGTCCGAAGTTAGAACGTTGACGTGATCGGGCAGGTATTGCCCGGTGCGCACGTCCCATTCCGGATAGAGAATACGGCCCGACAGACGTTCGCGATTCACATCCTCGGGTGCCAGGTCCAGATGCAATTTCAGCTTGGTCGGCGGCGCCTTGGAAATCTGGCCCAAACCGATCTCATCCTGATCATCGGCGGCCTTTTTGGCATTGTCGGGATCATCGTCATCAATGCGACGGTTGATGTTCAGAAACTCGGCCCAGCTGAGGATCGCTTCGAATTTATGAAGGATGAAACTGTCACTGCGTTCAGCCTGGTCGGATTTGCGCCGCCGGGCACGGTGGGTTTTCTCACCCGATTCCTCGGGCGGGCCTTCGGTATCGGGGTTTTCGACATCGTTATGCTCTGAAAAACCAACAGCGCGTAATTCCGGCCACAGAGGGACAGGGCGGAAAGATTGATATCCGCGTGGGGCAGTCAGGTCATCGTCAAATGACATGAATTGCCTGGCCTTCGGGGATAAAGGCGCGGGGTCGCCCAGCCGATGGCGGATCAGTTCTTCAACCGCTGTTTCCACAGGCGGGAGGCCGGATTTGTTGCGTTCATGCAGAACACCTTTGCAAAGCTCGGTGTAAAGCGGTCGCAAGCCGGGGGCGTTGTCCAAGGTTGCATTAACCATGGTTTGTGCAGCGCTCAGCGCGTGCAGATCGGCGCGCAACGGATCACCTTCGACGATCCGGGTTCCCGCATGGGCCGCTGCGGCGGCCAGCCAAACATACAGCGCTCCGTTCGCCTCGCGCGCGGGAAACACCGCCAGACGGTCCGGGAGGCGCAGCACTTCGCCATCGAACGAAGCGCGCGGCATCAGTTCAACTTCGGTACCCAACCGACGGCGCCAGCTTAGGCGATGGTGTGAAACCTCGGGCGAGACCGGGCGCAATTCAACGCCCGGGCTGCCCCCAAGCCCGCGAAAAAGGACTGCCAGCCGCCCCGCGACCTCAGAAAGGTCGACCGCGGCTCCAACATGCACCTGGGGTGCATCGAGACGGCTGGCAAGGGAGTGCCACAGTTTCCCGATCGTTTCTTCGGGTTCCCATGGCTCAAAATCGATCCTGACCATCGGCCGGCCTCACCCAAAGACAGCCGTGACAAGATCGAGGAGCCCGCGTTTGATGTCCTCGTCATCTGTCAGAGGTTCGATCATGGCGGCAAGGATCGCGCGGTCGGTGGACATGCCCTGCGCGATCAGCGTGGCGGCATAGACGACCAGACGGGTGGAAACGCCCTCTTCAAGATCCTGCCCCCTGAGCCCGCGCAGTTTACCTGCCAAGCGGATCAGCGGCTTGCAGCGTTCCAGCGCCAGCCCGCTTTCCTTAGCGACGACCTTTGCCTCCATCTCGGGCGACGGAAAGTCGAACTCCAGTGAGATGAACCGCTGCCGGGTCGAGGGTTTCAAGGTTTTCAGGATATTCTGATATCCCGGGTTATATGAGGCGACCAGCATGAAACCGGGCGCGGCCACAAGCTCCTCACCGGTGCGGTCGATCGGCAGGATGCGCCTGTCGTCAGTCAGCGGGTGCAGCACGACGGTCACGTCCTTGCGCGCCTCGACCACTTCATCCAGATAGCAGATCGCGCCTTCGCGCACCGCGCGGGTCAGGGGCCCATCGACCCAGATCGTTTCCCCGCCTTTCAGCAGGTAGCGCCCGATCAGGTCCGCAGCGGCAAGGTCATCGTGACAGGCCACTGTGTAAAGCGGGCGGCCAAGACTGGCGGCCATATGCGCCACAAACCGGGTCTTGCCGCAACCTGTCGGGCCTTTCAGCAGGACCGGCAGGTTGTTGGTATAGGCAGCAGCGAACACGTCACATTCATCACCCTGTGGCAGGTAGAAGGGGGCGTCAGCCGCCCCCGTTCTCAGTTTCATGGAGCCATCCATATCCATCACTCCGCTGGGGTTTCGGCCGCGCCGGCTTCAATGATCTCTTTCCGGGGAACCCAGATCGAGTAGATGAACAGCAGCGCACCCAAGACCACGACGATGCCAGAGCCAAGGCGCATCCAATAGAAGATCGCGACCTGATCCTGCACATCCATGAAGTAGTCTCCGACCACCCGCTGCATGTGCGTCTGCACTGTTCCAGCAAAGGTCAGCACAAAGGTCATGAAAACCATACCGCTGGACATCAGCCAGAAGCTGCCCATGTTCAGAACCTGATTATAAGGATCACGGTTCTTCAGGATCGGCATTGCATAGCTGAAGATTGCCAGGTTGAGGCAGACATACGCTCCATAGAAAGCTAGGTGACCGTGAGCCGCAGTGATCTGCGTACCGTGGGTATAGTAGTTCACCCCATGCAGCGTGTGCAGGAAGCCCCAGACACCGGCACCGAAGAAGGCCAATGTGGCACAGCCCAGCGACCACAGCAGCGCCGCTTTGTTCGGGTGGTCTCGACGGCCCTTCCAGACCATCACAAAGGCAAAGGCCATCATCGCAAAGAAGGGGATCACTTCGAGGCTTGAGAAGATCGAGCCGATCCACTGCCAGTACCCTGGTGTGCCTATCCAATAGTAATGGTGACCTGTACCAAGGATACCCGAAAACAACGCGGCGGCGACAATGACATAGAGCCATTTCTCGACAACCTCACGGTCTACCCCGGTCAGCTTCAGCATCAGATAGGCCAGGATCGAGGCCATGATCAGTTCCCAGACACCTTCGACCCACAGGTGGACAACATACCACCAGTATTGCTTATCCAAGGACAGGTTGCCCGGGTTGTAAAAGGCAAACAGGAACAGCAGCGCCAGACCCCAAAGACCCAGCAACAAGATGTTGGTGATCGCGGTCTTCTTGCCTTTCAGAACGGTCATCGACACGTTGTACAGGAAGATCAGTGCGGCCACGACGATGCCGGCCTTGACCCATTTGGGTTGCTCTAGGAACTCGCGCCCTTCTTTGCCCAGCAGCCAGTTGCCTTCAAACAGGTTGAACGTATAGGTCAAGACCACGCCCAGTGTACCGACCACCAGAATGATCAGCTGCAGATAGGCCAGCATGGGCGAATGGATCTCACGCTCGGCCTCTTCCGGGATCAGAAAATAGGCCGCACCAAAGAACCCGAGGATCAGCCACACGATCAGCGAGTTGGTGTGCAGCATCCGCACGATGTTGAACGGCAAAAGCTCGCTCAGGAAATTGGGTGATACATAGATAAAGCCGGCCAGAAGGCCGCCTAGAACCTGTATCGCGAACAGGGCCATTGCCACCGCAAAGTAGGCATAGGCGATTTTTTGGGATTCGTATTTCATTGCTCCGTTCCCTTCTCAGCCCGCCTCGTTGGGCGGCCAGTCCTGAGCGTCGATATTGTCCGTCCAGATCAAAAAGTTGGTCAGATCACGGATGTCTTCGTCGCTGAGGTTGAAATTGGGCATCTGACGACGACCGGGAATGTCTGTCGGCTGCGCCTCCATCCAGCCTTTGAGGGCTTCAAAGGCCGATTCCGGGTCGTCCAGCACGCCCCAACGTGTCATCACATTGCCAACCTCTGGTGCAAAGTATGCACCTTCGCCAAGGATGGTATGACAGTTGATGCAGGCGTGTTTTTCCCAGACGTGCTTGCCCCTGATCACACTTTCATCGAGCTTTGCTGCGTTCTCAGAGTTCACGATATACCAGTGAGAATGGGCCGACAGAGCCAGAAAGATGAGGATAAAGAACAGTGACCCGCCATAGAATATATTGCGTGCCATGCTCTTGGTCATGACTTCTCGCATTGCGCTCTCCTTTGCGCAGATTAGCTAGTCTGGCTAAAATGACGGGATGAGCACGGTATATCCTTAACGAAAGTCAAGACTTGCAAAAGGAAATGAAATCACGCTGACCGTTGCACCTTGGGACCCGTCAGCGCGGGCCACATCGCGATCAGGAAAAGCGCAAAGGCGCTGACCCACAACCCGTCCGACAGCAGCATCGCAACCATGTAACCTGCATTCAGATCTGCCCCAATCCACCGCGACAGGGCCGCCACCGCCATCAGACCATAGGCCACCGCCATTGGGCCGGGTGCCACCAGCGCGCGACCACTGTGGCCAAGCGCGGCGCGGCTCATGACCGCTAGGGTCATGCCGCCGACGCATCCGATGCCCAGGATGTGTAGGGCTGCGATCTCGTTTCCGAAACCCAGCACTGACAGCCCCCAGAGGATCAGTCCCAGCGCCAGCATTGCAAGCCCAAGATACAGTGCCAATAGGATCGGCTCCCGCGCAGCCCAGCCCGCGCGCCAGCGGGCCATGCGCGAAACCTGCGCCACCCCTAGAACCAGCGCCATCGATCCAGCCACAGCACCTGACCCCAGCACCAGAACGATTGGTGGCAGGGTCAGGGCAACCGCCATCGCTGATTTGTCCAGAATTGGCACAGATATTGGCCAGTTCGCCTCGGGAACGCCCGCGCGTCTCATGGCGTTTCGGGTAAAGGCCGGGGTGATCCGTCCGCCAAGAATGGCAATCATCGCGCAGAGCGCCAGCAACCCCGCGCGCAGCCCGGTATGCAATGTGTCATCTGTTATCCCCGTCCATTCAAGATGCGTGAACAGATCAGCAATCCAGATAAAGCTGAGCAACAGCAGAAAGAGCATGTTCTGAGGTTTCGGCCTCCGGATGAGCTGGGTTGCAATCTTGGCCGCCAGAATCGGTACAAAGGCCAGGTCGACCACCGCCACAAGCGCCGCAGGCAGCATCCCCGAAAACCACATCGCCATCCGACCAGCCAACCACAATCCGGCGGCCAACGTTATGAACTGCGCACGCGCATCTGGTGCGCCGGTCCAATTTGGCACTGCGGTCAGAAAGAACCCGCCCAGCGCGGCTGTTGCATAGCCGAAGATCATCTCATGCGCGTGCCACATGGGCGGGGCCATGCCATAATCCGGCACTGCATATGGCACCGTCAGCCACAGCCCCCAAACCACTCCGACAAAGAGGCCATAGAGGCCGGCGGACAGAAAGAATACACGAAACCCTTCACCAAACACGCGGGTGATGATTGCGGGCATGGCTGCTCTCCTTGGTGTTTTCCAAGCCCTAGCAAGCCGCCCGGCTGCGCGACTTAACAAAAATCAAACCGGCGAAAAAGTGTGCCAAAGATACAGATTTTCCCAGCCGGAAAATTGACGTTTTTCCCTGCCCGCCACCTGAATTGCGCGACTGGTGTTGACTTTCGTCAAGGAGCACCCTTGCGCGATGCCCCACGCTTGGACCGCCTCACCAGCAAATGGAGAGTGATCATGTCACTTGGAATCAGCTATACCAAAACGGGCCGCGTCTTCGGGGTCGGTTTGGCGATGTTGCTGGGCAGTGTCGCTGCACCAGCTTTCGCCGAAGAGCCAACTTTGAACGAAGAAGCGTTTGAAGCGTCCAAACAACTTTACTTTGAACAATGCGCGGGGTGCCACGGTGTCTTGCGTAAAGGCGCCACTGGCAAGAACCTTGAACCGCATTGGAAGAAAACCGCAGCTGACGGCGCCGTGACCGAAGGCGGTACACTTGCGCTTGGGCAAGAGCGGCTTGAGAAGATCATCGCCTGGGGCACCGAAGGCGGGATGAACAACTTCTCGGACATCATGTCCGAGCAGGAAATCAAAGACATGGCGACTTACATCATGATGGAGCCGCCCAAACCACCTGAAATGTCGCTGGACCAGATGATGGCGACCCGCAAGATATATGTTGAAGAAGAGGACTACCCAACTGAGCCGATGCATGGCCGCAACTGGGAAAACTTCTTTGTTGTTATCGAGCGCGACGTCGGCAAAGTCGCTGTTATCGATGGCGACACCAAAGAGGTGCTGACACATATTCCGACCGGCTATGCGGTGCACGTTCTGAAAGCATCCGAACACCATTCTCTGGAAGAGCCGGAACAGCCCGGTCGCTTCTGGTACACCATGGGCCGCGACGGCAAGATGACCAAGATCGACCTCTGGCAGACGCCGGACAAGATGTTGGTGTCTGAGGTAAAGATTGCCTATGACGCCCGCGACGTTGCTGTTTCCGGCGATGGCAAATACGTCATCGGTGGGGGCTATTGGCCGCCGCACTTTGCAATCGTTGACGCCCAAACGATGGAGCCGGTCAAGGTTGTATCGACCCGCGGCGTGAACGTGGACGGGGACTATGTGGAAGAGGCTCGCGTGGCCGCTATCTACACAACTCCAAATGAGCCGACCTGGATCGTTGCCGTCAAAGAGCTGGGGCAACTGTGGCAAGTAGATTATACTGATCTAGACAATCTGCGGATCGACAAGATCGACAGCGCCAAATTCCTGCATGACGGGTTCTTCGATCCGACTGGCCGGTATTTCCAGATCGCTGCAAACGCATCGAACAAGATGGTGGTTGTAGATACCGAGACCCACAAGCTTGAGGCGATGATCGACACGGCCGCGTTGCCGCATCCCGGTCCGGGCGCAAACTGGATTGACCCGAATTGCGGGCCGGTAGCTGGCACAACCCACCTCGGGGTTGGCACCGTGACGGTCTGGGGCAACGACCCCGAAAACCGACCCGATGACGCCTGGAAGATCTGCTACGAAGTGGAAACAGACGGCCCGGGCCTGTTCGTCCGTACGCATCCGGAATCGGACTATATTTGGGCTGACCAGACCAAACACCCGGAACCGGAAGTGCAGCAATCTGTGCAGGTCATCTCGAAAGAGACCGGCGAGATCGTGAAAACCATCCAGATCACCGAAGACGAAGGCAGCGCCGCTGTTCACTTTGAATTCAACGCGGATGGAACCGAGGTCTGGGTGTCCAAGTGGAACCTGTCGGATTCAAAAGAACCCAACGGTCAGATCGTGATCTTTGACGCCAAGACATTGGAAGAGATCGGTCGCATCGAAGGGCTGTACGCCCCGACCGGCAAGTTCAACGTCTACAACCGGTCGAACCACGTCACCTGACGGGTTTCGATCAACTCGGAGCAGGGCGGGCCCCTCGCCCGCCCTGTCCTTGTTTCATCCATCAGCCGAATGCGCAGGCCTGACACGCCGCGCCAGTCAACACAGCCAAAACGGAGCCCGGACATGACCTCCGATCCAGATAAGAAACCACCGATCTGGCGTCGGTATTTCCTGTGGGGAATGCCTGTGGCCGGTATTGCCGCTGCCTTTGCCGCCGGGATCGTCTTTTGGGGTGGGTTCAACACCGCCATGGAAGCCACCAACACCAAAGAGTTCTGTATCTCGTGCCATGAGATGCGCGATTTCGTCTATGAAGAATACACCGGGACCATCCACGATGTGAACCGATCGGGGGTCGGGGCGGTCTGTTCCGACTGTCACGTACCCAAGGACTGGACCCACAAGATGATCCGCAAGATCAAGGCGTCCAAAGAACTGTATGGCAAGGTGGTTGGCTCGATCAGTACACCCGAGAAGTTCGAAGCTAAGCGTATCCATCTGGCGATGAATGAATGGGAAAGGATGAAGGCCACTGATTCGCGCGAGTGCCGCAACTGCCACGACTTTGAATCGATGATGCCCGAGTTCCAGCGCCCCCGCGCGCGCCAGCAACATTTGAACGCAATGGAGACAGGCCAGACCTGTATCGACTGCCACAAAGGGATTGCGCATTCGAACATCCGCGACAGGGCCACAGATGAATATCTGGAACAGATTGAAGCCCCGAATCCTGATTTCATCCGTGCAATTCCGCCAGAATACCTGGCCAGTCTCGACCGTGTAGAAGCCAAGGAGGCGGCTGAGGCCGAAGCCGAAAAATCGGCCAAGACAGCACAACAAGAGGCGGTGCAAGCCCAGATCGCAGCCGCTGTGGACGCTGCAGTCGCCGAAGAACGCGCCAAATCAAGCGGTGAAGAATCTACAGCCCCGGCAGGCGGTGGCAGCGATATCGGAGGCGATATCGACTGGACCAGCATCACAAGCGCGGATCTGAAGCTGTTTTATCCCGGTCAGGCTTCGTTTGAATGGGTTCAGAATGGCAAGTTCCACGGCGGCGCCCGGCCACTGACAAAAGGTGGCGACCAATGTTCGACTTGTCATGCCAAGGAATTGGACATGATTGGAAACAAGATCGTCGCAGGCGGCGAGCTAGAACCAACCCCGATCCCTGGAAAACGTGGTGTGATCGACGCAACTGTTCAGGCGGCCCATGATGCCGAAAACCTCTATATCCGCCTGCAATGGCCGGATGCAGGTCACAATCCAGCACCATTTGTGGATGGCGGGAAGATGGACCCGGACAACCAGATCAAGGTCGCCATGATGATCACCGGAACCGGGATCGAAATGGGGGATCAGGTGGGCTGCTGGGCCTCGTGCCACGCGGACAACACCTATATGCCGTTTGATCCGGGTGCAGATGCGATTGTCGCCAATGGCGATGTTGCAGGCCGCCTGGCCGCTCAGGACACTGTGACCAAATATATCAGCGAAAGCCGCACCGAGGTCGAAGTCAAAGGCCGGCGTGGGAAAGCTCTGGGTGGCTGGGACAAATTGCAGGCCGAAGCGCAGATCGCGCAATATCTGGATGACGGCACCTATCTGGATCTGATGCGCGTCTATGCCGATGGCAGCGCCAGCAACGGCTATCTTCTGGAACAGCGCATAGTCAATGATGGCGAAATCGCCGCCTCGGCCAACTTGTCGGGTGGTATTTGGACCGTCACGTTCTCGCGGCCCTTAAACTCGGGCGCACCGGGTGATGTGCCATTGGAACCGGGCAAGACCTATACGGTCGGCTTTGCAATCCACGATGACTTTGCCGCGGCACGATTTCACCACGTAACGCTGAACACAAGCTTCGCGCTGGACGACGACAGTGCTGATATCAACGTGGTCGGGCAATGACTGATGGGGCCGGGTAAACCGGCCCCAAAGTATTAGGTATGGAGACTTGGACGATGAAGATCCGCCTACTTCTTCCTGCATTTCTGGCTTTGGCGTCACCTGCAGTGGCCGCAGACGAAGACACAGCTGAGATCTGCGCCGAGGCAGAAACCCGCTACGTGGATCTGTTCGGTCAGCCGTCTTCAGATGTGGAAGATGCAGAGGTTGTGCTGATGTACAAATACAATTTCTGCCCAGCCCAACTGACGGTCAAAGCGGGGACCACAGTGCGTTGGGTGAACGTAGACAAACGCACCAGCCATAGCGTCCTGCTGAAAGATGGCAGCAAAGCCGAGAGTGACCGCCTGTTCCCCGAGGAATTTGTTGATCTGACATTTCTTGTTCCCGGCGCCCAGGATTACCTGTGCGGACCACATTGGGAGACACAGAACATGTTCGGAATGGTCACCGTAGAGCCCTGATAAGCGGCAGGCTGAAAGATGCGCGGGCGCAATTCCCGTGCTCCTTAACTTAAGTCAAGGAGGTCGGTTTACCTGTGCGCCAACTTGTTTCCATGACACGCCCGGTTCCCCCAGCAACGTCCCATATTCGCGCATGGAAACGACCAAAACACCGGGTTCCGAAGACATTCCGAACAAGCGAGTTTGCACATGAGCGGTAAGGTTTTTCTGATTGGTGCCGGCCCTGGTGATCCCGAACTGATCACCATGCGCGCCCTGCGTATGCTGCAGGAGGCGGACGTGGTGGTCTATGACCGCCTTGTTTCGGATGAAATTCTGGCCATGCACACCGAAGGCGCGCGGCTGATCGCCGTCGGCAAGGCCCCCAAGTGCCACACTGTTCCTCAGGATCGCATCAACGAAATCCTGCTGGAACACGCACGCGCAGGTCACGTTGTGGCCCGGCTGAAAGGCGGGGATCCGATGATCTTTGGTCGCGGCTCGGAAGAGGCCGCTTTTCTGATGGCACACGGTGTTACGGTCGAATACGCACCGGGCATCACGGCGGCACAAGGCGCATCCTGTTCGACCGGCGTGCCCCTGACCCATCGCGGACTGGCGACCTCGGTTCAATATGTCACCGGGCACAGGCAGTCCGACAAAGTTCTTGATCTGGATTGGAAACGACTGGCGGACCCGGATACGACGCTGGTCGTCTATATGGGCGTGGCCAATATCGGCCAGATCGCCATCGGCTTGATGACCGAGAACCTACCCGGATCCACCCCGGTCCTGGCTGTTGGGCAGGCCACCAGTGCCTCTGAACGCCGCCTTGTATCCCGACTGGACCAGATTGCCGCGGATGTGCGCAAGGCGGATCTGAAGGCCCCTACCTTATTCATTATCGGAAAGGTCGTTTCGCTTTATGCCAATCAGGCCCTGACCGAGATTTTGGAGCGGGCGCATGGGTAGCCTGGCGCATATGGACCGCAAGCAGCCGGGCTGGGCCGCGCATACTGTTCTGACAGCCGTCGTTCTGGTTGCCACTTCCGCTCTGGCCGCTGACGCCATCGACCCAACCGCCCTGAAACGGTTGGTCCACCAGGATTGCGGCTCGTGTCACGGATTGTCCCTGAAAGGTGGGCTTGGTCCTGATCTGCGACCGGAAACTCTGGAACATTACGAGGCGGACGTCCTGACGGGGGTCATACTAGACGGCATCCCCGACACGGCTATGCCCCCCTGGCGCCCCCTGATCAGCGAAGAAGAGGCCGAATGGATCGCCCGATACCTGCTGGAACAGGAGGCAAAATGAAACAACTTGCCCTTGGCATCGTTGCCCTAATGATGATGACACCTGCCAATGCAGACCCCACCGCCACCGGAGATCTGGGCCTTGTGATCGAACGGGCAAAAGGGTCGGTCTTATTGGTGGACCAGTCGGACCGGGCCGCATTGGCACGGATCGAAGGGTTGGGCGATCTGTCCCACGCCTCCCTGGTCTATTCACCCGACGAACGCTTTGCCTATGTTTTTGGCCGCGATGGCGGGCTGACCAAGGTTGATATAGTGACCCGTCAGATTGCAAATCGGGTCGTGCAGGCTGGCAATGCCATTGGCGGCGCGATTTCGGATGACGGCCAACTGGTTGCGGTGTCGAACTATGAGCCGGGTGGCGTACGCGTGTTCGACGCGGATACGCTGGAACTGGTTGCCGACATTCCCACCGACAGCAAAACCATAGGTCTTGTCGATGCGCCGGGCCGTCGGTTCGTGTTTTCCATGTGGGACACGGGCGAGACCTGGATTGCTGATTTCGCAAATGGCGCGCCCGAGATCACCAAGATCACCGATATGGGTAAGAACCCCTATGACGCGCTGATCACCGCCAATGGTCGCACTTATATCACCGGTCTGTTTGGCGAGGACGGGCTGACCGCGCTGGACCTATGGGCAGACAATCCAAAACCGATCCGCGTGCTTCCGGGCTATGGGCGCGGACAGGAAGAGATGCCGGTATACAAGATGCCTCATCTTGAGGGCTGGGCACTGACGGATCGCGAATTTGTCCTGCCCGCGGTCGGCCACCATGAGGTTCTTTGGATTGACGCCGAAACCTTGACAGAAACAGGCCGCACCCAAACCCATGGTCAGCCGGTCTTTGCCATGGCGCGCCCGGATGGGCGACAGGTCTGGGTGAATTTTGCCCATCCATTGAACGATACAATTCAGGTCATCGACAGCGTCAGCAAACAGGTCATCCACGAATTCTCTCCGGGCCCTGCCGTCCTGCATATGGAGTTCACGGCACGCGGGCATGAGGTCTGGATCAGTGTCCGCGACGCCAACAAGGTCGTGGTCTACGACACGCATAGCTTTGAAAAGCTGCGCGAGATCGCGGCGGACAGCCCCTCGGGTATCTTTTTCACCGCCCGCGCGCACAGAACAGGGTTGTAACCCATGCAACATATCACTGACCCGATCGACCGTCGCCTGCTGGACGATTTTCAGCGCGAATTTCCGATTGTCGACCGCCCGTTTCAGCCAGTGGCCAAGGCGCTGGGGCTGGACGAAGCTGAAGTGCTGAACCGTCTGGCGCGAATGCGTTCGACCGGCCGGATCACCCGGGTCGGGGCCACGATCACTCCGGGCGCGGTGACGGCCAGCACTCTGGCCGCGGTGGCCGCACCCGAGGAGCATCTGGAGGACATTGCCGCCCTGATCGACGCAGAGCCCGGTGTGAACCACAATTATCAACGTGAGGACAAATGGAACCTCTGGTTTGTAGCGACCGGCCCTGATCGCGCGCATGTGGACGCCACTCTGGCCCGGATTGGTCTGCAAACCGGTTTGCAGGTTTTGGACTTGCGTCTGGTTCGGCCGTTCAATGTTGATTTGGGCTTTCGAATGACAGGCAAGCAACGCAACGTACCGGCACCGCGCAAGGTGGACTGTTCCGTTCTGCAAAAGGGTGATCGCTCATTGATGCAGGCGCTTAGTTCCGGCTTACCGCTGGTTTGCGAACCTTACGCAGCACTGGCCGCCTCTTTGGACCGTAAACCAGAGGACGCCATGACGCGGATCCGGATCTTACATGAGGCTGGAATCGTCTCGCGACTTGGCGTGATCGTAAGACACCGGGCACTGGGCTGGTCGGCCAATGCGATGGTGGTCTGGGATATGCCAACTGATCAGGTCGATCGTGCCGGACCTGCGCTGGCAAAATACCCTGGCGTGACACTGTGTTATGAGCGTCGACCAGTTGAAAACATCTGGCCTTACCGCCTGTATTCCATGATCCACGCCCGCTCGCGCAGCGAAGCGCGAAACGTCCTGGCCGGGGCTGCGGCATTGCCTGAGCTGTTTGGCGCGCAGCACAAGGTGTTGTTTTCGACGCGCTGTTTCAAACAGACCGGCGCGCTGATCCAACCCAAGGAGACAGCGGCATGACCCTGGACGAAACTGATCGGGCAATCCTGAACCGAATGCAGGACGACTTACCTCTGACCTCACAACCCTATGCGATGGTGGCCCAAGAACTGGGGATTTCGGAACAGGATCTGTTGGTTCGCCTATCACGGATGAAGGATGAACGGGTCATCACGCGCTTTGGCCCGTTCTTTGACGCGGCCGCGATGGGCGGGGCTTTTTGCCTATGTGCCATGGCCATACCGACAGAGGCATTTGAATCCGTCCTGACCAAAGTCAATGCGCATCCCGAAGTTGCCCATAATTATGAACGTACGCACCGGCTGAACATGTGGTTCGTGTTGGCCACCGAAACGCCCCAAGGGATTGAGGCCTGCGCCGATGCGATCGAACAAGAGACGGGGATCGAAGTTCTCAGATTTCCCAAGTTGCAGGAATTTTTCATCGGCTTCCGGGTGGCGGCATGATCGACGCAAAAGACAGACTGATTATCGAGGTTCTGCAGGGCGGATTGCCCCTGGTGCCTTCGCCCTACGCTCGGGTCGCTGAAAGCCTTGGGATGGACGAACAAGCGCTGCTGTATCGCCTCGCAGAACTTAAGGCGCGCGGCGTTATACGTCGTATCGCCGCAGCCCCGAACCACTACAAACTGGGCATGACTTCGAACGGCATGACAGTCTGGGACGTCGATGACAGTCAAATCGCTGATTTGGGGGCACATATTGGCGGTCTGCCTTTTGTCACCCATTGCTATGAACGTCCACGTGCCCTGCCCGACTGGCCTTACAACCTGTTCGCCATGGTCCATGGCAAAGACAGGGGTGAAGTCGAAGAAAAACGGGCCGAGATTGCCGGTATTCTGGGCAGTGCCTGCCGGGGCAAGGACATCCTGTATTCAACGCGCATCCTGAAAAAGACCGGGCTGCGCCTGAAACCGAAAGGCCAAACGCCATGTTCCGCCTGACTGAATACATGCAGCAACTGGTCACCCCGACCCCCGTGCGCAAGCGCCGCCCCGGCCCGGTTAAGCCGGTGGTCATCTGGAATCTGACCCGGCGCTGCAACCTGAAATGCCGCCATTGCTATACTGTTTCGGCGGATGTCGCGTTCCCGGGTGAGCTCAGCCACGAGCAAGCCATGGTAACCCTTGAGGATCTCGGCCAATTTCGCGTCCCGGCCCTGATCCTCTCGGGGGGGGAACCGCTGGATCGGTTCGATTTCTTTGATATCGCCAACCGGGCGCGCAAATTGGTGCCGATGCTGGCGCTGTCGACGAATGGCACGCGGATTTACGATGAAACCGCCGATATGATCGCTGATGTCGGCTTTAACTATGTCGGCATATCACTTGACGGGATCGGGGCCACAAACGACTGGTTCCGAGGTGTCGAGGGCGCCTTTTCAGATGCCCTGCGCGGCGTACGCGAGTGCAAGAAACGCGGCATCAAGGTTGGTTTGCGATTCTGTTTGACCGAGGGCACACAGCACCATCTGCCCGATCTCCTGCAGCTATGTGATGATGAGGGGGTCGACAAATTCTACCTGTCTCATCTGGTCTACGCCGGTCGCGGCGACAAGAACAGGGGCGAGGATGCCGAGCATCTGCGCACGCGCAAAGGTCTGGATCTGTTATTGGACCGTGCGTGGGAGGCTGCCTCGGGCGGGCGCCCGCTGGATATCGTCACCGGCAATAACGATGCCGACGCCGGATATTTTCTGAACTGGGTCAGGACGCATTTTGATGCCGAAAAGACCTCGCATATACGTGCGCATTTGGCGGCCTGGGGCGGGAACTCCAGCGGGTTGGGGGTGGCCAATATCGACAATCTTGGTCGGGTCCATCCCGACACCTACTGGTCAGATTACACGGTCGGGAATGTGAAAACGACGCCGTTTTCCGAGTTGTGGACCGGGGACGACAAGATGCTGGCCATGCTGCGCACTCGCCCACGTCCGCTGAAAGGGCGCTGTGGAGTTTGTCAGCTCAGGGATGTTTGCGGTGGCAACACGCGCATCCGGGCCCTGCAACTGACGGGCGATCCCTGGGCCGAGGACCCGGCCTGTTACCTGTCAAACGATGAAATTGGCGTGGAAAAAGTGGGCAAACGCCTGCAGGTCACACCTTTCCGGGGGAAAAGCCATGATCCGGCGCATCAGTTCTTTTAGGGCTCGGACGCTTGGAACACTGTGCGCGCTTCTGCTGACCAGCGCCGCATGGGCCGACGCCCAGTCCGACTATGCCGAACATTGTGCGTCCTGCCACGGTGACACCCGGCTGGGCGGTGTTGGTCCGGCCTTGATACCCGAAACGCTAAAACGCATGCGCGGCCCGCGGGTCGCCGCCGTGATCGCCGAAGGGCGCACCGCCACCCAGATGCCAGCCTTTGCGCATAATCTGAACGCCCTGCAGATCGAGGAGTTGGCAGGTTGGCTGAAATCCCCGCTCGAGACCGCCCCGGACTGGGCCGAGGCGGACATCATGGCCAGCCGTACGCTGGACGCAGACTATGTCGAGATTGATGCGCCCGTCTGGTCCAGTGATCCGATGAACATCACGTTGGTGGTGGAAACCGGAGACCACCATGTCAGCGTTCTGGACGGTGACACATTTGAGGTTTTGGACAGATTTGAAACTCCTTTTGCCGTTCATGGCGGCCCAAAGTTCAGCCCCGATGGACGTTACGTGTTCATCATGTCCCGCGATGGCTGGGTCCAGAAATATGACATCTGGGCGTTGCAACAGGTGGGTCGCGTGCGGGCGGGACTAAACAGCCGCAACATTGCCATGTCAGGCGATGGCAAATGGCTGGCGGTGGCGAATTACCTACCCAACAGCCTAACCCTTTTGTCCACCCGGGATCTTTCGGTGGCAAAAGTCATCGAGATTAAAAGCAGGAAAGGTAATCCCAGCCGCGTTTCGGCCGTTTATCAAGCTCCGCCACGGGAAAGCTTTGTGCTGGCCTTGAAGGATGTGCCAGAGATTTGGGAGGTCTTCTATGGCGCCAATCCACCCCAATCCGGGCTGGGACACGATTTTCGTATCGAAGGGCAGTTCAAGAACCCTAACCCTTTCCCAGTACGCAAGATCACTACGCCCGACTATCTGGACGATTTCTTTTTCGACCAGACTTATGAATACGTCATGGGCGCATCTCGCGACGGGAACGGCGGTCAGGTGATTGATCTGGTCATTGGCCAAAAAGTGGCTGACCTGGATCTGCCCGGCATGCCGCATCTGGGTTCCGGGATTACCTGGCGGCGCGGCGATACAACTGTGATGGCAACGCCGCACCTGACTGATGGCACCGTCTCGGTGATCGACATGGAGACATGGGAAACGGTCAAGCGGATCAAGACCGAAGGGCCGGGGTTTTTCATGCGCAGCCATGAAAACTCGCCATATGTCTGGGCCGATGTTTTCTTTGGGCCCAACAAGGATGTGATGCATGTGATCGACAAGCAAACCCTTGAGATCGTGCGGACCCTGCGCCCAGCGCCGGGCAAAACCGTGGCCCATGTGGAATTCACCAAGGACGGAAGCCATGCGTTGGTTTCGATCTGGGAAGATGACGGCGCGGTGATCATCTATGATGCAAAAACACTGGAAGAGGTCCGCCGTCTGCCGATGCGCAAACCTTCGGGAAAGTACAATGTCTGGAACAAAATCACCTTCTCGGAAGGAACCAGCCACTGAGGGCAAATGGCCGGTGTGGAAACTGGCCATGTTGCTGTATCCAGCGTCTGCGCTGACCGTGGCCATAAACCTTTTTCTGGCTGGCCTGATCGCCAACAGCGCCGGATTCGGAGTGATTGAGCCTGTCACAGCCATCCTGTGGTCAATCCCATTGGGTGTACCTGCCTGCTGGTTTGCAGGGCGCTGGGTACGCAGTTTGATGGACGAAGCAGACGGCTAGGTCGGATTCTCCAAAGGCCTAACCGAAGTCAAGTATCTGCTTTCGGGAATCTCTTAGGACTTGGGAAAGATCACCGAGTTGGATTCTCCATGCCCGCCCATAATCCTTTGCACATTTCAGCTGTTTGCGCGTCCCGCGCAGCTTGTGCGGTGGCAGGTATAATCCTTCTGCTTTTGCAGCTGCTTAGCCCGGCGCTGGCGAGTCCCGGGCAAAGCATGTGGGTTGAGATCTGCTCGGAGGGCGGCGCGGTCTGGGTCGAGGTTGATCTTGAAAAAGGCGATGCAGACCCGACCGCACCTTGCCCCAAATGCGCCGATTGCGCGCTGTGCGCCGTGACCGGTGCCGCACCTCTGCCCATGCCGCTGGAAGTGACGCAACGAGGAAGGGTTCAATTCTTATCTTGCCAAAACAACAGGTCCTTCGAGCTAAATGGCTCTGACCGGCTGTGGCCAGAAACCCGGGGTCCTCCCCCTGCACCAGAATTTAAAACCGAACGCGCCCCGCGCGCGTCCATGGCGTCCACCCCAATCATCGGAGGTGCGTCGTGGTCGTAAGTCGCGCAATCCATTTCCTGCTGGCCTTTTTTCTGTCCTGCCTGATGGCGATCAGCGCACATGCCGACAGCCTTGCCAGCTTTCTGCCAGAACTTGAGCCCGCGGACCTGATCCCCGGCGCCGAGGCATTTGGCCCGATCAGAAAAGACATTCCGGTTGCGCCGATCCTGAAAGGGGGCAAAACGATTGCCTGGGCCTTTCTGACCTCGGATTTCGTGGGCACCACAGGCTATTCCGGCAAACCCATTCACGTCGTTGCAGCGATCGACAATGATGCGGTGCTTACTGGCGTTAAGCTGGTCAAGCATTCGGAACCCATCGTACTGATCGGGATTCCGAACGCGCGTATGGTCGAACTGACCGAAGGCTATGCCGGCCTGGACCTTAGGGTTGAGGCTGAAACAGGCGGTGAGGGCCATGACCTCGACATTATCTCGGGCGCGACTGTCACAATCATGGTGATCGACGACAGTCTCGTGCGTGGCGGCATCAAGGTAGCGCGGGCGCTGGGGCTGGGTGGCTTGTCACCGCTGCAGGCCGACGGGCCGAAGCGCGAAGTCGATATGGCACAAGACGCCACTTATGACTGGACAACGCTTTCGGGTGACGGCTCGGTCCGACGCCTGACACTGGATGTCGGTCAGGTCAACGCTGCGTTCGAGGCCACCGGCGACCAGCGCGCCATCAGGCGCCGTGAACGGGGCGCGCCCGACGACACCTTCATCGATATGCATCTAGCGTTGGTTTCAGTCCCGTCGATCGGCAAGTCGCTGCTGGGCGAGGCCGAGTATCAAAACCTGACCGAGTGGCTGGGCGAGGGCGAGCAAGCCATCCTGGTGCTGGGTCGTGGCGCCTATAGCTTCAAGGGGTCAGGCTATGTACGTGGCGGAATTTTCGACCGTATTCAGCTGATTCAAGGTGATAATTCGGTACGCTTCTTTGATAAACAGCAAGAGCGTCTGGGCAGAGTTGCGGCCGCCGATGCGCCCAGTTTCACCGAGCTGGATATCTTCAAAATCCCCGCTGAGGCAGAGTTTGATCCGGCCGAACCGTTCCGCCTGCAACTGTTGGTGCAACGCGCCGTCGGTGCGGTTGAAAAGACGTTCCTGACCTTCGATTTGGGCTACAAACTGCCTGAGCAGTACCTGTTGCCAGTCGTAGCCCCCACCGTTGTGGATGACGCCACAGGTGAAGCGGCCGCCAAAGCCGCTCTTTGGAAACGTATCTGGAAGGATCGCACAGTCGAGATTGCCGGTCTGGGCGTCATGCTGCTGATACTGACGGCGACCTTCTTTTTCCAGTTCCATGCCACGATGAACGCGCGGGTCTTTTACTGGTTCCGCATCGGCTATCTGACAATGACCCTGTTCTTCATCGGCTGGTACGCGAATGCCCAGTTGAGCGTGGTGAACCTGATGGCACTGGCGGGCAGTTTGCGCACGGGTTTCTCATGGGATGCCTTCCTACTGGACCCGCTGGTGTTCATCCAATGGTTCGCCGTGGCAGCCGCCCTGTTGTTCTGGGGACGCGGTGCCTATTGCGGCTGGCTGTGCCCGTTTGGTGCGCTGCAAGAACTGACCAACAAGATCGCGCGGGCTTTTCGCGTGCCGCAATGGACCCTGCCCTGGGGCCTGAATGAACGGCTGTGGCCCGCGAAATACATGATCTTCTTGGGTCTCTTCGGCCTCAGCTTTGTCTCCATCCCGCTGGCCGAGAAGTATGCCGAGATCGAGCCTTTCAAGACCGCGATCATTCTGAAATTCATGCGCGACTGGCCGTTTGTGGTTTTTGCGCTGGCCCTGTTGGGGATCGGCCTGTTCGTTGAGCGGTTCTACTGCCGCTATCTCTGCCCGTTGGGCGGAGCACTGGCGATCCCGGCCCGCATGCGCATGTTCGACTGGCTACGCCGTTACAAGGACTGCGGCACCCCCTGTCAGACCTGTGCCAATGAATGCCCCGTTCAGGCGATCCACCCCACAGGTGAGATCAATCCGAACGAGTGCGTCACCTGCCTGCATTGTCAGGTGCTCTACCAGTCCGAGGACAAATGTCCCGTCGTTATCCGCCAACTGAAACGGCGGGCCAAGACAGGGTCGGTCGATCTCAAGACCCCACTCGGACAACCACCGGCGGACCATCCAAACGCCAAACCGAAAACCGTTTCCTAAAAGGAGGAACGATCATGTCGGAACATGACAACAAACTAACCGTCACACGCCGCGGTATGCTGGGGGCGACCGCCACTGGCGCCGTGCTGGCCGGAACCGGTCTGGGATCAACCCTGATGACCGCAAAACAGGCCAGCGCCGCGGCCAACGCCAATCTCGAACCTGGTGAGTTGGACGAATACTACGGTTTCTGGTCCTCGGGTCAGACCGGTGAGCTGCGCATTCTGGGCTTCCCGTCCATGCGCGAGCTGATGCGGGTGCCGGTGTTCAACCGCTGTTCGGCCACCGGTTGGGGTCAGACCAATGAATCGCTGAAGATCATGACCGATGGCCTGCTGCCGGAAACCAAGGAATTCCTCGCCAAGCGCGGCATGAAAACCTACGATAACGGTGACCTGCACCACCCGCATATGTCGTTCACCGACGGCACCTACGATGGCCGTTACCTGTTCATGAACGACAAGGCCAACACGCGCGTTGCTCGCGTACGCTGCGACGTGATGAAATGCGACAAGATCACCGAAATCCCGAACGCCAAGGCGATTCATGGTCTGCGTCCGCAGAAATTCCCGCGCACTGGTTATGTCTTTGCCAATGGCGAAGATGAAACTCCATTGGTCAATGACGGCACTGTGCTGGACGATCCGTCGCAATACGTGAACATCTTCACCGCGCTGGACGGCGACACCATGGAAGTGGCATGGCAGGTGATCGTGTCGGGTAACCTCGACAACACCGACTGCGACTATCAGGGTAAGTACGCCTATTCGACCTCGTACAACTCGGAAATGGGTATGAACCTGGCCGAGATGACCGAGAACGAGATGGACCATGTTGTTGTCTTCAACCTCGCCGAAATCGAAGCAGGTATCGAAGCAGGTGACTATCAGGAGCTGAAAGGCGTCAAGGTTCTGGACGGCCGTAAGGGTCAGAACAAGAAATACACCCGTTACATCCCGATCCCGAACTCACCGCACGGCATCAACACTGCGCCTGACGGCAAGCATGTCTGCATCAACGGTAAACTGTCGCCGACCGTATCGATCATGGATGTCACCAAACTGGACGCCCTGTTCGAAAGTGATGCCGATCCACGGTCCTGCATCGTGGGTGAGCCGCAGCTGGGTCTTGGCCCGCTTCACACTGCTTATGACGGCCAGGGCAACGCGTTCACCACGCTATTCCTGGACAGTCAGATCGTGAAGTGGAACCTCGACAAGGCAATCGAGGCTTACGGCGGCGCCGATGTTGACCCGATCATCTCGAAGGTCGATGTGCATTATCAGCCGGGCCATAACTCGACCACCATGGGTGAAACCAAGGAGGCTGATGGCAAATGGCTGATTTCGATGAACAAGTTCTCGAAAGACAGGTTCTTGAACACGGGTCCACTTAAGCCTGAAAACGAGCAGCTGATCGATATCTCAACCAACGAGATGAAGGTGGTTCACGACGGACCGACCTTTGCCGAGCCGCATGACTCGATCATGGTGCGCGCTGACATCGTCAACCCGGTCAACGTCTGGGACCGTAACGACATCACCTGGGAGGACGCCCGCAAACAGGCTGAGGCCGATGGCATCGATCTGGAAGATGGTGCCGAGGAACCGATCCGGGACGGCAACAAGGTGCGGGTCTATATGACCTCGCAGGCCCCAACCTTCAGCCTTGAGAAGTTCACCGTCAAACAGGGTGATGAGGTAACAGTCTACATCACCAACCTGGATGACGTGGACGATGTGACCCACGGCTTCTGTCTTGGCAACTACGGCATCGCGATGGAAGTTGCGCCGATGGCGACCGCTTCGGTCACCTTCACCGCTGACCGTCCGGGCGTGCACTGGTTCTATTGCCAGTGGTTCTGCCACGCGCTGCACATGGAAATGCGCGGCCGGATGCTGGTCGAGCCGCAGGGAGCATAACCCATGCGTTGGCCCCTGCTCATACCGCTCCTGCTCGGCTCGCCCCTTTGGGCGGCGGATTGGGATGTGCCCAACCGGGCGGGGGCCATCAATGAAACACTGGCGCAGGCGGCGGATGGAGACACCCTTCGCCTGAGCCCCGGCGTTTATTCGGAAACACTGGTTCTGGACCGGCCCGTCACAATTGATGGGCTGGGGCAGGCCACCATTGACGGACAAGGCGTCGGCAGCGTCATCACCGTGACCGGACCGGGCGTGACCGTGCGCGGTCTGACCGTGATTGGTTCGGGCTCGAGCCATGATGGGATCGACAGTGGCATTCAGCTGGTCAAAACGGCCCATGCGCCGGTGATCGAAGGCAATGTGTTGCTGGGCAATCTCTATGGCATCGACATCCACGGCGCCAAGGACAGTGTCGTGCGCGGCAACCGGATCGAAGGGCGTCAGGACAAGCGGATGAATGACCGCGGCAACGGCGTCTATGTCTGGAACGCACCGGGTGCGCGGGTCGAAGACAATGATATCCGGTACGGGCGCGATGGGATCTTTGTGAACTCGTCCAAGAAGAACACCTTTACTGGAAACCTGTTCCGCGACCTGCGGTTCGCGGTGCACTACATGTATGCCGACGACTCGGTGGTCAGCGATAACGTCTCGATCGGCAATGATCTGGGCTATGCGGTGATGTTCACCACCAATGTGCGGGTGGCCAACAATGTCTCGATCGGCGACCGCGAACATGGCGTGATGCTGAACTACGCGAACAAGAGTCAGATCACCGGCAATGTGGTGATAGGTGCCAAGGAAAAATGCACCTTCCTGTATAACTCGAACAAGAACAAATTCACCGATAACTGGTTCGAAGGGTGCGGCATCGGCATCCACTTTACCGCTGGCAGCGAACGCAACCATATCGTTGGCAACGCGTTCATCGGCAACCGGACACAGGTGAAATACGTCTCGACCAAATGGGTCGAGTGGTCAGAAGACGGGCGCGGCAATTACTGGTCCGATTTCGCCGCTTATGATGTGGATGGCAACGGCATTGCCGACGCCCCCTATCGCCCCAACGACTCGATGGACCATGTGCTGTGGACCCAACCCGCAGCCAAACTGCTGCTCGGCTCGCCTGCCGTGCAACTGGTGCGCTGGTCGCAATCAGCCTTCCCGGCGCTGTTGCCGGGGGGTGTGATGGACAGCAACCCACTGATGCAAGCCCCTGAACCCTCAGCTATGAAAAAGGTGCCTCATGACGGATAAGGCCCTGACGATAAACAACGTCTGTAAGGACCGAGGCAAAACCCGCGTTCTTGACGACATCACCCTGTCTCTTGCCCCTGGTCAGCGCGTGGCGCTACTGGGCCATAACGGCGCCGGCAAATCGACCCTGATCAAATCCATCCTTGGCCTGATCCCGATTGAGGGCGGAGCCATTCGAATCGGAGACGCCACACCCGGCAGCGCACAGGCGCGGCGGGATACGGCGTACTTGCCCGAGGCGGTGTCCTTCCACCCGGCGCTTACGGGCCGGGAACAGCTGACTCTTTTCGCGCAGCTCTCGGGGTCCAAGGCCGATGTGCCCGGTTTGCTGGATCGCGTCGGCCTCAGCGACGCACTGGACCGACGGATCGGGACCTACTCCAAGGGGATGCGGCAACGTCTGGGATTGGCGCAAGTGCTGCTGGGCCAGCCGAAAGTGGCATTGCTGGACGAGCCGACAAGCGGACTGGACCCGATTTCTCGGCAGGATCTGTACGCCATCATCGACGAACTGGCCGCAAAAGGCACCGCCGTCCTGATCGCATCGCATGCCCTGACTGAGGTCGAGGCCCGCACAGACCGGATCGCAATCATGCGCGGGGGCCGGATGGTGGCCGATGACACGTTAAACAACCTTTCGGCGCTGGCGGGTCTGCCAATCCGCCTGAAGGTGCGCGCCAGCTCTAACCCTGACGCCTTGGCCGCCAAACTGGGCGGCAGCCGGATCAATGGCGCGTCCGTTGAGTTGCTCTGCACCGTCGACGACAAGATGGAGGCCCTGCGCCGGATCGCCGGATTGGGCGATGCGGTGGCAGATGTGGAAATGACACCTCCCAAGCTGGAAGATCTCTATCGCTACTATGCACAGGAGAAGAGGCCATGACCCGCTTCCTCGCCATCACCCGCACTGAAATGTTGATCTTGCGCCGCAACCGCTGGCTGCTGATGGCGACACTGATCATGGTGTTATTCGCGCTGGCACTTACCTTTGCAGGCAGTGCACCCACAGGCACGCTTGGCGTTGATATGCTGACTGTCTCGGTTGCCTCGATGACGACGCTGTCGGTCTATCTTGCCCCCCTACTGGCACTGATGATTGCCTTTGACGCCATCGCAGGCGATGTGGATCGGGGCAGCTTATCGCTGCTCTTGTCCTATCCCGCCGGGCGCGGAGAAATCCTGTTGGGAAAATTCACCGCCCATTTGTCGGCGCTTGCCTTTGCGATGACCATCGGTTTTGGCACGGCTGGCGCGGTGGCAGCATGGTTCGGTGGTGCCGGTCCAGAAAGCCTGTTGGCTCTGGTCCGTCTTATCCTCACTTCGATCGTGCTGGGCGCCGTGTTTCTGGCATTGGGATACTTGCTGTCCGCCCTGGCAAAGGGGGCCACGGCGGCAGCAGGTCTGTCGGCCGGGCTCTGGCTGGTTTTTGTCGTCCTCTATGATCTGGGCCTGTTGGGGGCCGTCGTCATGGACAAGGGCGGCACCTTCACTCAATCCGTCTTTCCATGGGTGATGGTGGCCAACCCGGCCGACGCTTTCCGTCTGTGGAATATCGCCGCGACCGAGGGCGTCGCGATGGCATCCGGCATGACCGGCGCTGCGCAGGCTCTGCCTGTCTGGGCCGCCCCGTTGTCTTTGCTGATCTGGCCCCTGCTAGGCCTTGCACTTGCCCGGCTCGCGTTCCGAAGGGTCGAGCCATGAAGCGTCTTTTCCTGATTGCTCTACTCGCCCTGACTGCCTGTAGGGAAGAACAGATTGCCGCGCCTGACCCGGTCGATCTGACGCCAGACGCACTCAGCTTTTTTTGCCAGATGAATATTGCTGAACATGGTGGTCCAAAAGGACAGATTCACCTCGACGGCTATCCCACACCACTGTTTTTTGCGCAGGTTCGCGACATGGTTGCCTATCTCAAAAGCCCCGAACGCGAGGCAGCCATTGTTGCAATCTATGTCAGCGATATGGGAACCGCCCCAAGCTGGCATCAACCAGGTCAATCCAACTGGATCAATGCCGAAGGTGCGACTTTCGTCGTCGGGGCCAATGTCGCCGGCGGCATGGGCGCGCGCGAGGTCGTGCCCTTTGCAGACCCGACCGATGCGGACAGCTTCATCATCCTGTACGGAGGGTCCGCTTTGCCCCTGACTGACATACCCGACGCCGAAGTGCTTGGCCCCGTCGATCTGGACCTGAAACTGGAGACACCAGCATGAGCCGTTTGTCCCGACGTCGTTTTCTGATCATGTCTGCGGCATGCGCCGCGCTACCGGCGGTCGCATCTGGCGCACCAGTCGCGCATTGGCGTGGCATCGCGCTGGGGGCTAGGGCCAGCCTTGACCTTGTTGGCCTTTCTGAGGCAGAGGCGGCGCCCCTGCTGTCATCAATCGAGGCTGAACTGAACCGGCTGGAAGATATCTTTAGTCTGTACCGATCGCGATCACAGATTTCAGAGCTGAACCGAAGCGGATTGCTGCAGCAACCAGCCCCCGAACTGTTGAATGTACTGAGCCTGTGTTCGACCCTTCACAGTGCATCAGACGGGGCTTTTGACCCCACAATACAACCCGTCTGGAGGGCGATGGCCGCGCGCGCCAGCGCATCTGAATTGACTGCCGCCCAAGAAACTGTCGGCTGGCACCGAGTCCGATATGACGCTGATGCGATCCAGCTGCCGGAGCCCGGTGTCTCAGCCTTGACATTGAACGGTATCGCACAAGGCGCAATCACCGATCGCATTGCGGCGCTGTTACGGTCTTTTGGCTTACGCGATGTTCTGGTTAACATGGGAGAAATCGCGGCAATGGGTCAGCGAGGTGACGGGCAAGACTGGCGGGTCGGCCTTGCGGGTCACAATAATACAGTCCTCAAGAAGATCACTTTACGAGAACGCTCAGTAGCCACATCATCGGTTGCAGGCACGCTCTTGCCTGGCGACCACGGCCATATCCTGAACCCATTCGGCCCAAGCCCAAGCAACCACACTGTTTCCATTTCCGCACCCAATGCAGCCTTAGCTGACGGTCTGTCCACAGCCCTTTGCGCCGCCCCAAAGGAATGGACCGGTAGAATTCTGCAGAGTTTTCCATTGGCCAGTTTGGAGCTGAGCGGATAATCCGCAGTCTGTTCCAAGGCAGTCAAATCGGCAAATAGGACCTGTCCGCTGAATCAACTTTACCGGTGGTCAACCTTTCGAGCGCCAGCAGCCTCATACCGAACAGTCATCCGAATTCAGAAACACCCCGGTAGTGCCGGCTCTTGCAACACCAACGGTACCGGTTTCGGTGGTATAAGCGGATTTGCCAACAATCCAGGCACCAATGGTCGATCACGAGAGCAAGCTTCGAACCTACCGCGTCCCGCGAGGATTTCGAAGGGCCGGGTCATTGAGTGCTGGAAACGGAACACCCGACCTTCCGATCACGTTATTTCTTGGCGGATGTGGCGGGTAAAGCCTTCAAAACGTGTAAGCCATCACAAAAAACATCATACGAAGATTTGGTGGCGGAGACGAAGGGATTCGAACCCTCGAGACCCTTCCGGGCCTACTCCCTTAGCAGGGGAGCGCCTTCGACCACTCGGCCACGTCTCCGCTGGCCGGTGTATTCGATAAGCGCCAAGAAATACAAGGGACCTCGTGAAAAAATCTTCAAAAAGTCAAATCCATGATGTCTATGGCTTTCGGGCTTGATCAAAGGCAGCCGCGAAACGTCACCCGCAATGCGTGTCTGCCGGGCCTTCCATAAGGCGATCAGACCCAAGAGACATCGGCTGGGAAAGCGAGCGACGGCCCAACGAAACACTGATTTGAAAAGAGCCCTGTCCGAGACACCGGCAATGTACGAACAGAGAGTTTCCGAAGCTCCGGGTCAGCCCAATTAGGTGGGAATTTTCTCCAGCTTCATAGAAAACTTGCCAAACACATAGGCATTAAGGCATATTTGCTTAGATTTTTTACAAATAATACAAAGAAATAAATTCCACGAGGCACAGACCGGGCAGCGGGCGCATTGCGCTCTGGAATAACCTTGGGGAAGGGATAATTAGTTTGGTCTGGTTAAGAGTGTTGTGTGTTTCCTGTTGTGTTTTGATACTGCCGTCGCAGATCCTGGCCAACATTGGTACTGTCGTAAGCGTCAAGCAAGGCGCAGAAATTACCCGAGCCGGGAATTCCCGGCCACTGCTTGAAGGCATGGAAGTTGCCTCGGGTGATTCCATATCCACAGACAGCAGAGGGGTAGTTCAGCTGATCTTTGTTGACGAAACGAAGATCGCGATAGGGCCTAATGCAAAGATGGCGCTGGATGTGACCATGTTGCGAAACAAGAAGAAGGCCAAGAATTTTGCCGTTCAGGCCTTGGGTGGAAGCTTTCGTTTCATCTCGGGCAACAGCAGAAAACGTGCCTATTCCATCCAGACCCCCACTGCGACAATGGCTGTGCGTGGGACCATATTCGACATGTGGGTTGTGCCTGGCACCCAAAGCTCGATGCTGGTGCTGGAAGGCACCGTGCAGATGTGCGGCCTGAAAGGCGGCTGCAGATCAACTGGACGTCAATGCAGCCTGTTTGCCACCAGTCAAAAAGGCAAGGTGGGCCGCCCGGCCGATCAGGCACAGTACGACGAAGCAGTGAAAAATGGATTTCCGTTCATTCAGTCTCAGGAACGGCTTCTCAGTCCGCTGCGCGTGAATATCGAAGGCTGCGCCGGAGAATCAGCACCCGTGCAGCCCATCGAAAAATCCGACGCTCCCGAGCCCCGCCCAGCGCCCCCGCAGCGGCAAGCGGTGAAGGCTTCGGTAGCATCTGCACCCGTTGAGGCGCCCAGTATAGAAGGCGGTGCAGCGCCGGATACGAAACCGAATAGACCTGTTAACTGAGCATCGGCTGATATGGGTAATCGGTAATGTCGGGCAGTGAAAGCGACCACTGTCTTCGGAGGCAACCGTGACGGTTAAGTCGAAAGAACGGAGCACTCGCCGCAGGGGTTTTCGCCTTGTGGGTTTGTGCCTGATCCTGTTTGGATGCTTTGTCAGGGTCATAGATCCGTTTCCCGTGCGCATGACTCGGCTGATATATTTCGACATCCTTCAGCGCATGGCCCCACGCGATTACACCCCCGACCTGCCAATCCGTGTTGTCGACATAGACGAACAGTCACTAGCCAACTGGGGGCAATGGCCGTGGCCGCGCAATCTCATGGCTCAGATGGTTGAAAACCTCGGCCAAAATGGCGCTGCGGTCATCGCTTTTGACATGCTGTTTGTCGAACCCGACCGCTATTCGCCTGCTCGATTATTGGAAGACCCTGCGTTGGCCGAGGTGCTCTCGGTAGATGAAGACGCCCAAAACCTGGACAACGACGTTTTTTTCGGAGCCGAAATCGCCAAATGGCCGGTTGTTCTGGGTGTAGCGGCCCGTGTGGCCGATGATAGTCAGCCCGTCATATCCAAGGCGGGGATCATCGAGATCGGTGAGTCTCCGACCTCAGGGCTCGTCCAGGTTCCGCATTGGACCCCTCCTGCTCCGCCACTTTATTCAGATGCAACAGGTATTGGGGGCGTGAATGTCTCACCACTTGGTGGGACCGGTGTGGTCCGCCGCGTCCCGGTACTTTGGGGGGGACCGGATGGCGCCCTGCCAAGCCTGGGAATTGAGGCCCTTAGGGTGGCCATCGGGGAAACAGTCATTTTCGCCGAGGGCGCGCCCGATGAATCCGGTGTCATGCTGGCGCTTGAACTGGGCGATTTTCGATTGCCAACAACTCAGAACGGCGAAGTCTGGATTCGGTACAGGCGAGACCGGCCTGAACTGTATGTTTCTGCCAATGACGTTATGACGAATCCGGATGATCCTGCGCTGCGGTCCCGGATCGAAAACCAGATTATTCTTGTTGGCACCTCTGCGGCGGGTCTGTTTGATATGCACCAGACCTCGCTCGGAGAATCCGTGCCCGGCGTCTCGATCCACGCGCAGTTACTTGAACAGGTCCTAACGGGCGAAATGCTCAGCCGATCCGATGTGACCGCTGCGCTTGAGTTGGTCTCATTCGTCTTACTGGGGTTAGTGGTCGTCGCCGTCATGTCCAGCTTTGGTGCGGTCGCATCCTTCATTGCGGGTGGCGTTTCTGCAGCCGTAGTTGTGCTGATCAGCTGGATGGCCTTTCAAAATCAACTCGTATTATTTGACGCAACCTTCCCACTTGCTGGTGGGATGGCGAATTTCGGGCTGTTGGCCGGATATCTATTCATTTCGACCGAGCGAGAGAAAAGAGCGATCCGAAAGATTTTTTCTCACTATGTCGCTCCTGAAATTTTGGATGAAATGGAAGGCTCGGACCATCAGTTGGTCCTTGGTGGAGAAACACAAGAGATCACCGTCATGTTCGCCGACATCCGTGGATTTACCCCGTTATCCGAGTCGGTTTCGGCCACGGAGCTCGTCGCCATTCTGAATGAGCTGTTTTCACAGGTCGGAGATCAGATTTTGCACGAGCGAGGCACAATCGACAAATTCATCGGCGACGCAGTCATGGCGTTCTGGAACGCTCCGCTTCCGGTCGAAAATCATCCCTGTCGCGCTGCACGGGCAGCCTTGATGATGCGCGGTGCATTGGCACAGTTCAATAGGTCCGAAATCATGCGCGAACGTCCACCCATTGCGCTGGCCACTGGCTGCGCGACAGGACAGGCCTGTGTGGGCAATATCGGGTCGAGGCGGCGGTTCAATTATACTGTGATCGGAGATGTGGTGAACGTCGCCGCCAGGATCGAACAAAGCTGCCGACATGTCGACTATGACATCCTGGTTTCGAATTCAGTTTACATTCTAGGCAAACAAGAGTTGGCGATGTTGGAAGCTGGGTTTGTGGACCTGAAAGGAAAAAAGAACCTGGAGCCCGTTTACATACTGATTGGCGATCAGGACATGCTCGACAGCGAGGCATTCCAGAACTTACGCGATGCGCATGCTCAACTTTTGTCGGCCATACGTGCGCGTGAACCGCTGGAGCGCACCGATGAGCTGCGCCAAAACTGCATCGACATTGCCAAAGAAATCGAACCCGGTCTTCTGTCCTTTTATCGCGCGCTGTCTGGACGCACGGCGGATTTTCTGTCCGATGTCCAATCAAACAAGCTGTTGTTCAGTCATCACGCCCGTGAAGGACAAAATCTGGCCTAGCGGGCCCAGAGCCATTGCAACTTTTAAGCGAGCTTGTGAACCCCATAGAACGGCCCAGAAGCAGGCACGGAAGTTGGGGAACCATATGGCTAAAGCCAAATCATCCATCCTGAACTTGGCTCCTTACTTCTGGCCTGAAGAAACTGGATCAGCACCTTACTGCACCGAGCTGACCATGTTGGGTGCTCATCGTGAAACAGACGCCATTATGGCCTATGTTCCGACCATTCTGACCTTGTTTGGCGCCCACACGCTTACCGAAGCAATCAAAAATGGCACGTCGCCGAAAACGCGGTTTTCGCCCCCAAACACAGACCAGCCTGCCGTCTCCTGACCATTTGCGGGTCGGGCTTCTAAGCAACCTGTCCCGCGAGAAAGGGCTGTACGATGTTTTTGAAACAGCCGGATCTCTGCACTCTCTCTGGGTTG
This sequence comes from Ruegeria sp. CDSB114, assembly GCF_059611025.1. NCBI lineage: Bacteria > Pseudomonadati > Pseudomonadota > Alphaproteobacteria > Rhodobacterales > Roseobacteraceae > Ruegeria > Ruegeria sp. CDSB114. The sequence continues at coordinate 8,307 of NZ_JBXWOT010000002.1, read as the reverse complement.
ATGTCGAAATGATCCTGGCCGGACCGGCCCTCTGGAGCAAGACCTGACCGCGATCAAAGACGCCGTCGCCAAAGACGAAATCAGATGGGACGGCCCGCTATATGGCGAAAAAAGCAGCATTTTTATGGTGAGATTGACGTGTTTCTGGTTCCAACTCGATATAGTATCGAAGCTCAACCAACTGTAATCTACGATGCCTTCGCGTCGGACACAGCCGTGACCTCTTTCGCGCGCAGAGCTATCGAAGAACAGGTTCGGGTTTGCATTGCGACCGTCGCCGTCGATCAGAGCTTTTACGAAACCGCCACCCAATTCCCCACGGGTTCCTAAGAAAGGCCGATCACGCGACCAACAGAATGACCACACCATTGGAGCATTTGGGCAAATCTATCTAATGCGAGGCCGCATTAGACGAATAGTAATACGCGATGGCCTGCGTCCTATTTTTAACCGATAGTTTTTCGTAAATGTTTGACAGGTGAAATTTCACGGTATTGGTCGATATCTGAAGCTCTTTGGACAACTCGCGGTTGGACATGCCCTTGGCTAGAGCTTCCAGAATCGCGCGCTCTTTCCGCGACAGGCTGTGGATCGGATTCTGTTGCATCTGGCGGACATCGATGAACGGAAACACCATCTTGCCAGCAGCCACGTCCGCGCAGGTTTCCAGCAACGCTTCAACTTCACCTGACCGGGATGAGAACCCCGCAGCTCCTGCCTGCATTGCAAGGCGCGGAACATCTCCGACATCATCGCCGTAAATGACAAAACGGGGCGCGCCTTCCTGTTCTCGCAAAACCTCGATCAATTTGGCCGCGCCAAGAACCGGCAAGCTCCAGGAGATCACACACACCTGGACCGGAACTCTCATGACCGCGCCCAGGAACCCTTCAGCAGTCGCCGATGTGGCAACCAAAGAGAATCGCGGATCACGTTCAAAAATCTCTGACATGGCCGATAAGACCAGCGGATTGTTGTCGGCAAGCATGACGTCAATCGGTTGTTGTGAAGGCTCTGTCATTGATTTTACATCCAAATCCTCAATAAACTACCCATTCGTATAGGGCAAAACTTGGTATACTTCGGTATCCTTGCCAATACGGGTAGGTTTTTTCCCATCCTATTAGAAGTCCTAAAGCAGTAGTAAGTTACGTTGCGCGATGACGCAAGCAAGGCTTTCCTGATCCACAACGAGATGTCTGGGCGTGGTTGACCACCCCAACGATCAAGGAGGATCGCAATGACTTTCCAGATTTATCCAACGCTCGAAATCCCCGAGACGCTGGCCGCAGGCCCCGGGCCGGGCAATACAGACGCGCGCGTTCTACAAGCCTTTTCCAGCGCCGGAGTTGCGGATCACATGCAGGGCGACGTTTTGCGCGGCATGATCGAATGCAAGCACATGCTGCGCGAAATCTGGGGCACCACGAACATATACACCTTTGCGGTCGCGGGCACTGGTTGGAGCGCTTTGGACACCATGTTCTCGGCTGTCATGCCCGGTGACAAGGTTGTTGCGTTCAACAACGGGACCTTTTCGGGCATCGATACATTGACCCTTCGGATCAAGGCAGCGACACCGGACGAACATGCTGCCAACCCCTTGGACCCGCAGGCCGCCAGTGTCACGATCATCGACGTGCCGCATGGTCAGTCGGTGACCGGTGACTTGGTCGAAGCCGCACTGGCTGAACACAAGCCCAAATGGGCGTTTATGGCGCATTGGGAAACGGGATCAGGACGCATCAATGATTTGCGCGGCTTCTCGGATGCCTGCGAGCGCCATGGTGCAATGGGTCTGATCGACGCCGTTTCGTCTTTGGGTGTCGAAGATTTCCGGGTTGATGATTATCCGGGCATCGCGGGCTGGGCCTCTTGTCCGCAAAAGGGCCTGTGCTGCTTGCCGCTGACCTATGCTCCCGTCAGCTTTACCGACGCATATATCGACAGCCTGAAAGCAACGGGTGCTTACAGCTATGTTCACAATCCCATTTTCGAGGCCCGCCACTGGGGCATCGTCGATGGCCAGGATGTCGAAAAAGGCACATATCACCGAACACATTCGGGCTATGCCGTCGCGGCCTTTCATGAATCATTACGCCTGACCCTGCAGGAGGGGCTAGCGAAGCGCGCGCATGCCTACAAAACGCACGAGGCCGTGCTGCGCGATGCCGTAATTGCGATGGGCTGCGAGGTCACCTCGGACATGTCCAGCCTTGTGGTGCTGAACCTGCCCGCTGAACTTGCAGGCCGCGAAATGGAGCTGGTGCAGAATTGCCGGGCCCGCGGCTTTGGCATCTGGCCAACCCTCAGCGCCCCTGTTCAGGTCCGCATCGGCATCCTGAACCAACTGAATCATCAGTCGATCGGCAGCATCGTGCATTTGTTTGCCGAAGCAATCCGCGAGATGGGTGGTTCGGTGAATCTCGAAGCGATCGAAGCGCTTCTGGAAAGCCGCTACGGCACATCTATCGCTGCATAAACGGGAGGAAATGCAGATGGATATCCACGAATATCAGGCGAAAGAACTTCTTTCGAATTTCGGCGTCGAAGTCCCTTCGGGGGCCTTGGCCTACAGCCCCGAGCAAGCTGCCTATCGTGCACGTGAGCTGGGCGGCGACAAGTGGATTGTAAAGGCTCAGGTTCACGCAGGTGGCCGCGGCAAAGCTGGGGGCGTAAAGCTGTGCAATTCGGAAAGCGAAATATACGCAGCCTGTGACGAGATGTTTGGCCGCAAGCTGGTGACGCATCAGACCGGACCCGATGGCAAAGGCATCTATCGCGTCTACGTCGAATCTGCCGTTCCGATCGATCGGGAAATCTATCTGGGTTTTGTGCTCGACCGCTCAAGCCAACGCGTGATGATCGTCGCCTCGTCCGAGGGCGGAATGGAGATCGAGGATATTTCCGCAAAACGCCCTGAAAGCATTGTCCGCTCCATCGTCGAACCTGCGGTAGGTCTGCAGGAGTTTCAGGCGCGCGAGATTGCCTTCAATCTGGGACTGGAGCCCCGTCTGATCCAAAACATGGTCCGCACCCTCCAAGGGTGTTACGCCGCTTTCAACAAGCTGGACGCGACTATGGTTGAAATCAATCCGCTCGTCATCACCGGCGACGATCGCGTGTTGGCGCTGGACGCCAAGATGAGCTTTGACGACAACGCCTTGTTCCGCCACCCGCAGGTCGCGGAGCTTCGCGACAAAAGCCAGGAAGACCCCCGTGAAAGCCGCGCGGCGGATCGTGGCCTGTCTTATGTCGGGCTGGACGGCAATATCGGCTGCATCGTGAATGGTGCCGGTCTGGCCATGGCGACGATGGACACGATCAAGCTGGCCGGGGGAGAGCCTGCAAACTTCCTCGATATCGGAGGCGGCGCGTCACCAGAACGTGTTGCCAAAGCTTTCCGATTGGTACTGTCCGACAAGAACGTCCAAGCGGTTCTGGTCAACATTTTCGCCGGCATCAACCGCTGCGACTGGGTTGCCGAAGGCGTCGTGCAGGCTCTGAAGGAACTGGATATCGACATCCCAGTCATCGTGCGCCTTGCCGGGACGAATGTTGAAGAAGGTCAGAAAATACTCGCCAAGTCCGGCCTGCCGATTATTCGTGCAACAACATTGATGGAAGCTGCCGAACGCGCCGTTGGTGCGTGGCAAAACGATTTGACCCAAAACACCAAGATGAGGGCTGTGTAATGAGCATTCTTCTGGACCGCGACACCCGCGTTATTGTTCAGGGCATCACTGGACGTATGGCGCGCTTTCACACCAAGGATATGTTGGAATACGGCACCAATGTTGTTGGCGGTGTCGTCCCTGGCAAGGGCGGCGAAATCGTAGAAGGCGTGCCTGTCTTCGACACTGTCAAACAGGCGGTCACGGCCACCGGCGCAGAGGCCAGCCTTGTCTTCGTGCCGCCCCCGTTTGCGGCGGATTCGATCATGGAGGCCGCAGATGCCGGTATCCGTTATTGCGTTTGCATAACCGACGGCATCCCGGCGCAGGACATGATCCGCGTCAAACGCTATATGTATCGCTATCCCAAGGACAATCGCATGGTGCTGACCGGCCCGAACTGTGCTGGAACTATCAGCCCTGGCAAGGCGCTGCTGGGGATTATGCCGGGCCATATCTACCTGCCGGGCAATGTCGGCATCATCGGTCGTTCGGGCACGCTGGGCTATGAAGCCGCGGCGCAGCTGAAGGAGCGTGGCATTGGCGTCTCAACCAGCGTCGGTATCGGAGGCGACCCGATCAACGGCTCGTCCTTCCGCGATATCCTTGAGCGGTTCGAACAGGATGCGGACACCGAGGTCATCGCCATGATCGGCGAAATCGGCGGCCCTCAGGAAGCCGAGGCGGCCGAGTATATCCGAGACCACGTCACCAAACCCGTCGTGGCCTATGTCGCCGGTCTGACCGCACCTAAAGGCAGGACCATGGGTCATGCCGGGGCTATCATCTCGGCATTTGGCGAAAGCGCCTCGGAAAAGGTCGAAATCCTATCGGCGGCGGGTGTGACTGTTGCTGAAAACCCTGCGGTAATTGGCGAGACCATCGCCCGCGTCATGGGAGAGGCTGCGTGATGGTCAAACCTTCGGTCCTTGTCACCCGTCGCTGGCCCGCCGCCGTCGAGGCGCAACTGGCCGAAAACTATAACACCGTACTCAACATCGGGGACAAACCATTGTCCCCGGCCGAGATCCGTGATGCGTTGAAACGCTATGACGCGGTTCTGCCCACGGTCACCGACACGCTCAGCGCCGAGGCGCTGGACGTATCTGCGGCGCAAACCAAAATCCTCGCCAATTATGGAGTTGGTTACAGCCATATCTGTGAACCCGCTGCGCGCAGCCTTGGTATGACTGTAACCAATACGCCTGATGTCTTGTCCGAATGCACGGCTGATCTGGCCATGACATTGCTGCTGATGGTAGCCCGCCGCGCCGGCCAAGGCGAACGTGAGCTGCGCGCGGGCGGCTGGACCGGCTGGCGTCCGACCCATCTGGTCGGCACCAAGGTCAGCGGCAAGACTCTGGGCATCATCGGTTTTGGCCGCATCGGTCAGGAAATGGCCCGTCGCGCGCACCATGGGTTCGGCATGAATATTCTTGTCCAGAACCGCAGCACGGTCTCGCCCGAGGTATTGAAACAGTTCAACGCAACTCAGGTCGATACCGTGGACGATCTGCTGCCGCACTGCGATTTCGTCTCACTGCACTGCCCGGGTGGGGCCGCAAACCGGCACCTGATCAACGGGCGCAGAATGGATCTGATGAAGCCCAACGCCTTCCTCATCAACACTGCGCGCGGTGAGGTCGTGGATGAGCACGCACTTGTGCAGTCGCTGATGTTCGACACGATCGGTGGGGCTGCTTTGGACGTGTTCGATGGCGAACCTCGCATTAGCCCGGATCTGTTGCAATGCGACAACCTGGTGATGCTACCCCATCTGGGTAGCGCCACAAAAGAATCGCGCGAGGCCATGGGTTTTCGCGTACTCGACAATCTGGCCGACTTCTTCGCAGGTCGCACCCCGCGGGACCAGGTGATCTGATGCAAGCGCTGGCCCGCAATATTCCGTCCACCCCGGACCCTTCGGGCTATGCCGAGGAATTGCGCTCGGAACTGCGGGCGTTGTGGCGGAATATTCTGTCGAAGCGGGCGCCGCATGTGGCGACATGGGCCGAGGCCATGCCGTTGCAACCCATCCCTACAGGGCTCGAGGCAACGCCGTATCTGCAAGCCCTATCGATCTGGTTCCAACTGTTACGCATCATTGATGAAAACGCCCATGTCCGGGACCGGCGCCTTACCGAGACCCTAAGCGGCGCGGAAGCGGTCGAAGGCGGGTTTGCTGAGGTGTTGTCTGAACTGCAATTAACGGACAGCCAGACAAAAAAACTGACGGCTGACCTATGCGCCGGTCCCACCCTAACCGCGCACCCGACCGAGGCCAAACGGGTCACCGTTTTGGAAATTCACCGGCGGATCTACCGCAATCTTGTCAGTCTTGAAGTGCAACGATGGACCCCGACCGAACGCACCGAATTGCTGAATGGTCTGGAAGGCGAGATTGATCTTTTGTGGCTGACAGGCGAACTTCGCCTGTCGCGCCCAAGCCTGCGCGACGAGATCGAATGGGGGTTGCAATTCTTCCGGGATGCAATCTTTGACGCCGTCCCGCAGGTCATGGATCGGTTCGATCAGGCCTGCCTGCATGTGTTGGGTCAGACTCTAGCCAAAACACCCAACATTCGCTTTCACAGCTGGATTGGCGGCGACCGGGATGGCAATCCGAATGTCACAACCGAGATGACCGCACTGGCCCTGCAACGCGGCCGTGAAACGGTTCAGGATCTTTATCGTCAGGCCATCGATCAAGCTGCAAGCCGGTTGAGCATCAGCGCGCTCATATTGCCGCTTCCTGAGCCAAACCGTGCACGTGTACAAGAAATTATCGACCGGACTCCGGACGACGATCGCAATCGAAACGAACCGTTCCGGCAGGCTCTCAATGCCATTCGCTATCGGCTGACCGATGGCGGCTACGATCACATCTCACAATTCGTAAGCGATCTTGGGGCACTTGATGCGGCTTTGTGCGCGGTCAACGCCGACGTCCTGGCACAGAGGCATATCCGTCCGCTGTGCCGCGCCGCTGCGGTTTTCGGGTTCCGAACCACAACCCTGGATATTCGTCAGAATTCAACCGTCACGAATGACGTTCTGACGGAACTTTGGTCACAATCCGGACATGCTCCGGAATATGGCACGCCCGACTGGTCTGCCCGTCTGCGATCAGAGCTGGCAGATCAAAACCTGCCCTATCAAAACCGCGAGGCGCTGAGCGATCAGGCGCAGGAAATGCTGGCGCTTTTAGCGCTTGTTCATAGTGTTCGCTCGGGGCCGGACCCCAAGGCAATTGGGCCATTTATCCTGTCCATGACCCGGTCTGCCGATGATATTCTCGGTGTGTACCTGCTGGCCCGCTATTCCGGTTTCGGGTCCGAGACATTGGATATCTCGGTGGTGCCATTATTCGAAACGATTGCAGATCTTCGCAATGCCCCTGCGATCCTGCTGGACGTTTTGGCAGTACCGCTTGCCCGCCGCAGCCTCAAAACCGATGGAAATGAAATCGAAGTGATGCTGGGGTATTCGGACAGCGGCAAGGATGGCGGGTATTTCTGCTCAACATGGGAGCTGGAGCGCGCCCAACGTCGCATCGTGACGGCACTGGCTTCGCAAGGTTTCAAGGTCACGTTTTTCCATGGACGCGGAGGCTCAGTCAGTCGGGGCGGCGCTCCCACTGGGCGGGCGATTGCTGCGCAACCCAGCGGAACAATTGCCGGGCGCTTGCGCGTAACTGAACAGGGCGAAGTTGTTTCGACCAGATACGCCAACCGCGGAACAGCCGCGGCCCATCTGGAACTGCTCCTCTCAAGCACGTTGCGTCATACCGCCAATCCCGGCGAAACCCTGGCCCGGCCCGAGTTCGACGACGCGTTGGATGCTCTGTCGGAACTGTCACAGACAGCCTATGTCTCGCTTTTGAAGATGCCAGGCTTTCTGGACTATTTCCAGCAGGCCAGCCCGGTCGAGGAATTAGCCCGCCTGAAAATAGGATCTCGTCCGGCACGTCGCTTTGGCGCGGCCAGTCTGGATGATCTGCGCGCCATTCCATGGGTCTTTGCCTGGTCGCAGAACCGCCACCTGATCACGGGCTGGTATGGTTTCGGGGCCGCAATGGCCAGCTTCCGCAAATTTCGTGGCGCGCGCGGTGATGAAGTGCTGCAGGATATGTTTCAGCACTCCCGGCTGTTCCGCCTTGCCGTCGATGAAATGGAGAAATCGCTCTATCAGGCGGATATGGGCATCGCCGCACAATACGGCGAACTAGTGCACGATGAGAACACCCGACAAATCGTCTTTCAGTCAATCAAAGCAGAATACGATAGCGCCTGCAGTGCAGTGCAATTTCTGACGGGAGGACAAACTATCGGACACCGTTTCCCTCGCCTGTGCGAACGGTTTGATCGCAAACGGGCTGAACTGGCCCGCATTCACGCGCTGCAGGTCGAATTGCTGCGACAAGCTCGATCCGAGCCTCAGGCAGGATCGGTTCCTGTTCCCCTGCTGCAATCCATGAACGCTATTTCCGCTGGCCTTGGCTGGACCGGCTAACCCTTTTAGGAGGTTTCAAAGTGAACGCCCCGCAACGCACTCAAGGTTTTTTCACCCAGTCTCTCTCAGCGCGCGACCCAGAGCTGTTCGGCTCGATCACGTCCGAACTGGGCCGTCAGCG